>NZ_FPIQ01000056.1 GCF_900119085.1 Nitrosovibrio sp. Nv17
CCATGCCGGCCGCACCGGCGGCCGGGGCCAGCCACGTCCCGGCCGCTGCCTCCCCACATCCTGATACCCCTCCCCCCGCCCGGGGGGGAGGATTCCAGACCCGAATCCTGCCGGCACTGGGCATCCTCCTGGTGACGGGAGGACTCGCCCTGCTGGCCTGGTTCGCCTACCTCTGGACCCATCCCGGCACCGCCCCCTACCGCTACATCCTGACCAAGGAAGGCAACATCTCCGAATTCAGCGAACTTGGCATGGAAGCCTGGCCGGATCTCACCCTGGCCCAGTACGAGATACGCACCGACGCAGTACCCGACCCCATCGCCCATGCCACCACCGCGCGCCGGGACGGCCAGCCGCCGGTCCTCATCAGCTGGGAGAACCGCACCAGCGAACTGCTCGTCTCCCTCGACAGCAAGCTCGAAGAACTCACCACCCTGGCCGTGGCCATCGACAAATACGCCGCCAAGGACGCACGCATCCTCGCCTGGTGGGACATCTCCCGGCAACTCGACCTCCTGTCCGGGCGCAAGACCCTGTTCACCCACCACCTGGGCGAACCCCTGATCGCCCCCACCCCCTGGGAACAATACCATGACGCCATCCGCCACCAGGAAGCCCAGTTCTGGGGCGACCCCGCCCCGGCCGAAGAGCGGCGCACCTTCGAGCGCTTCGTCGACGCCCTCCTGAGCGAACCGGCGCAGGGTGCGGCCCTCCTGCGCGAACTGGCGGACGCCGACCAGGCCCCGGGCGCCCCTGCACGCGAAGCCTACGTCGTCATCCACGTCACCGACCTCTACAAGCTCGGCCTGGTGCGCCCCGACGCGTTCGACATCACCTACAAGCACTTCCCCATGGAAAACAACATGCACGGCATGATCGGCTACATCAAGAACTGGTCGCAGGACAACAACTTCATCACCTACACCCTGCAGTCCCTGTCCGAGAGCCTGGTACGCGGCTACTTCCTGCGCGACGAGAGCAGCACCCGCACCCTGCTGGCGCAGATGCTGCCCTTCACCCGCTCCACCCCGCTTAACCTCACCGCCCTGCAGCTCATCTACCAGCAGGGCGGCTACTGGGTCTACAAGATCCCGGCTGCGGGAGAGGCGCTTGCAGCCAGCCCGCGCTCCCACCCCCGCACCACCACCGGCTACATCGGCGAACACGCCCCGGCCGCCTCCGGCGATGCCGGGCCTGATTCCCCCCC
>NZ_FPIQ01000054.1 GCF_900119085.1 Nitrosovibrio sp. Nv17
CCCAGGTGGGACAGGAGGCCGTAGCCGATGCCCCGGCGCGGGATCCGCCTCAGGTCTTCCTTGACGCGCTTGAGCGCCGCCCCAGGTTCGCCCTGCGGATCCAGCAGGATCGGGTAGAGGCTGGTGAACCAGCCTACGGTGCGCGACAGGTCGAGGTCGTCGTGCAGGTCTTCGCGTCCGTGCCCTTCCAGGTCGATCAGGATGCGCGCATGGCCGCTCCAGGCGCACAGCGCCCGTCCCAGCGCGGTCAGCAGGAGGTCGTTGACCTGGGTGCGGTAGGCCGCCGGCGCGTCCTTGAGCAGGCGCTGCGTGGCCGCCCGATCCAGGGTGACGCTGGCCCCGACGTGGTGGCGGAAGGTGTCCGCGCCGTCGGGCCAGTCGCATGGCAGGTGCGCCGGAACGTCCGCCAGGCGTTCCCACCAGGCCGCTTCGTCGGGGTGCGCATCCGGGTAGGCCTGCAGCCGCTCTCCCCAGGCCTGGTAGGCGCTGGTCTTGTGCGGCAGGTCGATGGCCCTGTCCTGCGCGCACGCGTAGGCGCTCTGCAGGTCTTCCAGCAGGATGCGCCAGGAGACGCCGTCGATCACCAGGTGGTGGATGGCGAGCAGGAGACGCCATTGGCTCGCGGGGGTTGCGGGGGTTGCGGCAGTTCCCGAGGCATCGGCAGTGCCGGAGGCTCCAGAACCGGGCAGCTCGAGCGCGAGCGCGCGCAGCAGCGGGCCACGTTCGAGATCCAGACTGCGCTGGGCGGCTTCGCACAGGGCCGCCGCGGCCGCAGGGGTGTCGGCGCGCCGCACCCACAGCAGCTCGGCCTCGCCCACCTCGCCCGGGGCGCCGTAGGCCTGCCGCCATTGTCCCTGCGCGTCTTGTGCGTAGCGCATGCGCAGGGCGTCGTGGTGGCGCACCACGGCATCCAGGGCGCGCGCCAGCCGCGCCGGATCCAGGACGCCGCGAATCTGCAGCAGGATCGCCTGGTTCCAGTGGTGGCGCGCCGGGATGTCGCTCTCGAGGAATTCGGCCTGGATCGGCAGCAGCGGCACGGCGCCGCTGGCCGGCGCCTGGCTCGGGCCTGCCGCGGCATCGGCCGCGTCGGCGCGTTCGGCCACGCCGGCCAGGCTCATCACGCTCTGGCGTTCGAACAGTTGCCGCGGCGTGACTTTCCAGCCCGCTCGGCGCAGCCGCGCCACGATCTGCAGGCTCAGGATGGAGTCGCCCCCCAGTTCGAAGAAGTTGTCCTG
>NZ_FPIQ01000052.1 GCF_900119085.1 Nitrosovibrio sp. Nv17
CACCGCGTTCTACTACGTGAAAGGCCCGCGCGGGCGCGTCAGCATGAAGAACGACGTCACCGCATTCGGCGAAGAAGGCTTTCCGGAGGGGATCAAATAATGAACGCAAGACACCTGCTCAAGCTGAGCGTAGTAGGCCTGTACGGACTGGCGACCCTGGCGCTGAGCGCGCTTGACATCGCCCCGGCGTCGGCCCATGGCGAGCGTTCCCAGGAACCGTTCCTGCGCATGCGCACCATCCAGTGGTACGACATGAAATGGGGGCCGGAGACCACCAAGGTCAACGACCTGGCGAGCATGACCGGCAAATTCCACCTGGCCGAAGACTGGCCGCGCGCGGTGGGCAAGCCTGGACGGGCCTTCTTCAACGTGGGCAGCCCGAGCCCGGTATTCGTACGGTTGTCGACCAAGCTCAACGGCGAGCCCACCATGATCTCGGGCCCGATGGAGATTGGACGGGACTACGCATTCGAAGTCAAGCTCAAGGCCCGTATTCCTGGGCGCCACCACATGCACGCCATGGTGAACATCAAGGATGCCGGCCCGATTGCGGGGCCTGCGGCATGGATGAACATCACGGGCAGCTGGGACGACTTCGTGAACCCGGTCAAGCTGCTGACGGGAGAGACCATCGACACCGAGACCTTCAACTTCAGCAACGGCATATTCTGGCACGCCGTATGGCTGGGACTGGGGATCTTCTGGATTGGCTACTACGTTGCCCGGCCCATGTTCCTGCCGCGCAGCCGGGTACTGCTGGCATTCGGAGACGAGCTGCTGCTGGATCCCATGGATCGGAAAGTGGCGTGGATCGTCCTGATCGCCACCTTTGCGATCGTCTGGGGAGGCTACCGCTACACCGAGACCAAGCACCCGTACACGGTACCGATCCAGGCGGGCGAATCGAAGGTGCACCCGCTGCCGGTGAAACCCAACCCGATCGCGATCAAGGTGACGCACGCCAACTACGACGTACCGGGGCGGGCGCTGCGGGTGACCATGACGGTGACCAACAGCGGCGACGCTGCCTACCGGATTGGCGAATTCACCACGGCGGGCGTGAGATTCATCAACAAGGTGGGATTGAAGCACCTGGATCGCAACTACCCGAAGGAGTTGGTGGCCACCGGCCTGTCGTTTGACAACGAGACCCCGATCCAACCGGGAGAGACGCGCGAGATCAAGATGGAAGCGAAGGACGCGCTGTGGGAAGTACAGCGGCTGATGGCGCTCCTGGGCGACCCGGAGAGCCGGTTTGGCGGCCTGCTGATGACCTGGAGCGACACGGGCGATCGCAACATCAACAGCATCGC
>NZ_FPIQ01000051.1 GCF_900119085.1 Nitrosovibrio sp. Nv17
AACTGGTTGCGAGACATGGACGGGGTTTGCGGTACCAGTGGTACCACGAAGAGACAAGGTACTGGCGCTACCCGTTGATGACAGTCGGCGATAAAGTACCGTACCATAAGTAGGGGCATGAGACCCCTGACAAGACGGATACGGCAGCCACAACAACGGATCAACGGATACACCAGCCTGAAGGAGAACACACCATGCGCCAATCCCTGACACTTGCCCTGGCGGCTGCGGCGGTCTTTGCGCTGCTGGCCGGCGGCGCATCCGCCCAATCGTTCGAAGGCCGCAAGAAGTGCAGTTCCTGTCACAAGAGCCAGGCCGAGTCCTGGGGGCAGACCGCACACGCCAAGGCGATGGAGTCGCTCAAGCCCAATGCCAAGGCCGAGGCCAAGAAGAAGGCCAAGCTCGATCCGAAGAAGGACTACACCAAGGACAAGGACTGTGTCGGCTGTCACGTGGACGGCTGGGGCAAGGAGGGCGGCTACACCATAGCCGACCCGAGCAAGTTCACCACCGGGGTGGGCTGCGAGTCGTGCCACGGGCCGGGTTCGAAGTTCCGGGGGATCCACCGCAAGGCGGGGGCATCCTTCGAGAAGTCGAAGAAGACCACGCCGCGCAAGACCCTGGCCGATGCCGGGCAGGACTTCTCGTTCGAGGAGCGCTGCAACGCCTGCCACCTGAACTACAAGGGTTCGCCCTGGAAGGGTGCCAAGGAGCCCTACACGCCGTATACGCCGGAGGTGGACAAGAAGTACACCTTCGATTTCAAGAAGTACGTCAAGGACGTCAAGGCCATGCACGAGCACTACAAGCTGGACGGCACCTTCGAGGGTGATCCCAAGTTCGAGTTCCATGACGAGTTCCAGGCCAGCGCCAAGGTGGGCGAGAAGGGTTCGGAGGACTGATGGCCGGACTGCGCGCGGGCGGCACCCTGCTCACGGGTGCCTTGCTGGGGATCGTGATGGTGGCGGTGGTGTTCGGGGGCGAGGCGGCCCTGTCCACCACCGAGTTCTGCACCAGTTGCCACTCCATGTCCTATCCCCTGGAGGAACTCAAGGAGTCGTCCCACTACGGGGCGCTGGGGGTCAATCCGGGCTGCAAGGACTGTCACATCCCGCAGGGGTTCAAGAACTTCCATCTGGCGGTGGCGACCCATGTGGTCGATGGCGCGCGCGAGTTGTACCTGGAGTTTGCCAATGATTACTCCACCCTGGAGAAGTTCAACGAGCGCAGGCTGATCATGGCGCACGATGCGCGGCTGAACCTGAAGAAGTGGGACAGCCGCACCTGCCGGGAGTGCCACCGCAATCCGCAGCCCCCCGG
>NZ_FPIQ01000050.1 GCF_900119085.1 Nitrosovibrio sp. Nv17
CGCAACCTGAAGGCGGACAGTCCGATCTACTACAAGAAGGCGAAGCTGGAAGAGATCGAGAACAACCTGCGCTCGATGGGACGTCTTGGGGCGAAGGAGAAGCTCAAGGAAGTGGGGTGCATCGACTGTCACGTGGAGCCCAACGCCAAGGGCAAGGCGGATCACCAGAAGGACATCCGGATGCCGACGGCGGACGTGTGCGGCACGTGCCATCTGGCGGAATTTGCGGAGCGCGAGTCCGAGCGTGACACCATGGTGTGGCCCACGGATCGGATAGCCTGGCCCACGAGCCGGCCCTCGCACGCACTGGACTGGACGGCGAACGTGGAAGTGGCGGTGTTTGCGGCGATGCCGCAGCGCGAGATTGCCGAAGGCTGCAGCATGTGCCACACCAACCAGAACAAGTGCGACAACTGCCACACGCGCCACGTCTTCTCGGCGGCGGAATCGCGCCGGCCGGAGACGTGCGCCACCTGCCACAGCGGAGTGGATCACAACAACTGGGAAGCGTACTCCATGAGCAAGCACGGCAAGGTCGTGGAGATCATGGGCAGCAACTGGAACTGGGAAGTGCCGCTCAAGGACGCCTTTGCCAAGGGCGGCCAGACCGCGCCCACCTGCGCTGGCTGCCACTTCGAGTACGAAGGCAAGTACAGCCACAACGTCACCCGCAAGATCCGCTGGGCCAACTACCCGTCGGTACCGGGCGTAGCCGAGAACATCGACAGCGAATGGTCGGAGGCGCGGCTCGAATCGTGGGTGAAGACCTGCACCAACTGCCACTCCGAGCGTTTTGCCCGCTCCTACCTGGAATTCATGGACAAGGGCACCCTGCACGGCATTGCCAAGTACCAGGAGACGCACGCCGTGGTCGAGAAGCTCTACCAGGATGGACTGCTGCCGGGCCAGAAGACCAACCGGCCGCTGCCGCTGCCGCCCGACAAGGAGATGTTCGCGGGCTTCACCCAGCTGTACTGGTCCAAGGACAACAACCCTGCGGCGCTGGAGCTTCGGGTGGTGGAGATGAGCCAGAACAACCTGCCCAAGCTGCACGTCGGCCTAGCGCACGTCAACCCTGGGGGATGGACCTACAGCGAGGGCTGGGGCCCGATGAACCGCGACTACGTCGAGGTGCAGGACGGCAACACCCGCATCCGCGAGGCGGCGGCGCTGGAAGCACGGGTGGCCAAGCTTGAGGGTCGCAAGACCAGCCTGCTCGACATCGACAGCCGCGACGGCAAGCTCTCCCTGGGCGGCCTGGGCGGAGGCATGCTGCTGGCGGGCACGCTCGCCCTGGCGGGCTGGCGCCGCCGGGAGAAGGCCCGGCATTGACCATGCCGGCCGCACCGGCGGCCGGGGCCAGCCACGTCCCGGCCGCTGCCTCCCCACATCCTGATACCCCTCCCCCCGCCCGGGGGGGAGGATTC
>NZ_FPIQ01000049.1 GCF_900119085.1 Nitrosovibrio sp. Nv17
GATGCGGCGCAGCGGCGGCGCCTGAGTGCGCTGCCGCGCCGGGAAGTCCTGTTCAACTACCTGGGCCAGCTGGACGCGAGCTTCGAGCAGGACAGTCCCTGGCGCCTGAGCGAAGAACCGGTGGGCGCCTGCATGGACGAGGACGCCCCGCGCAGCCACGCCCTGGCCATCAACGGCCAGATCCACGCAGGCGAACTCAGGCTCGAGATCGGCTACAGCGCGGCGCGCTACCGGGCGGACACGATCGCGGCGCTGGCGGCCTCGTACCAGGCCGAACTCGAAGCCCTGATCGCCCACTGCAGCGAAGGCGCGGCGGGCGTGACCCCCTCCGACTTCCCGCTGGCGGGCCTGAGCCAGGCCCAGCTGGACGCCCTGCCGCTGGCGGCGGCACAGCTCGAAGACCTCTACCCCCTCTCGCCGATGCAGGCGGGCATGCTGTTCCACAGCCTGTACGCCCCCGACGGCAGCGCCTACCTCAACCAGATACGGCTCGACATCGAAGGCCTGGACGCGGCGCGCTTCCGCGAAGCCTGGCAGGGCCTGCAGGCACGCCACGACATCCTGCGCACTGGTTTCCTGACCCAGCGCGAGCGCCTGCTGCAATGGGTGGCGCGCGACGTGGCCCTGCCCTTTGCCGAACACGACTGGCGCGCACGCGCTGGAGAAGAAGACCTGGGCGCGGCCCTGGACGAACTGGCGCGCGCCGACCTGGCGCAAGGCTTCGACCTGTCGCAGCCGCCGCTGCAGCGGCTGCACCTGGTACGCACCGGGCCGGCCCGCCACCACCTCATCTGGACCACCCACCACCTGCTGCTCGACGGCTGGAGCACCTCGCAGCTGCTGGGCGAAGTCCTGCGGCGCTACGCGGGCGAGGCCCTGGCGCCGCACGGCGGACGCTACCGCGACTACATCGCCTGGCTGGCGGCGCGCGAGGGCGGCGCGAGCGAGGCATACTGGCGCGCCCAGACGCAGCGCCTGGAGAGCCCGACGCGGCTGGCGCAGCCGACGCAGCCGACGAACGGAGATGCGGACGCGGGGCACGGCGAACACGAGCGCATCCTGGACGCCTCCCGCACCCGGCGCCTGCTGGCGGCGGCGCGGCGCGCGCGCATCACCCCCAACACCCTGGTACAGGCGGCATGGGCGCTGCTGCTGCGGCGCCACACCGGGCAGGACGTGGTCGCCTTCGGCGCCACGGTGGCGGGGCGGCCGCAGGACCTGGCGGGGGCCGAACACCTGCTGGGGCTGTTCATCAACACCCTGCCGGTGATCGTGGAGATCGACCCGTGGCGCCGTGTGGACGACTGGCTGCAGGCGCTGCAGGCGCAGAACCTGGCCCTGCGCGAACACGAGCACACCCCCCTGTACGACATCCAGCGCTGGGCGGGGCAGGCGGGGCAGGGCCTGTTCGACACCCTGCTGGTATTCGAGAACTACCCGGTGGACAGCGCCCTGCAGGCGGCGACGCCGGGGGGACTGCGCATCGGCGGGGTGGAGAACCGGG
>NZ_FPIQ01000048.1 GCF_900119085.1 Nitrosovibrio sp. Nv17
CAAGAGCAGTACGCCCATGCAGGCCATGAAACAGTGGTATCAGTCGCACCCGCATCTGTTTAACAAGCGACCATATGATCGTCCGGGATGCGACATCTACCTATCATCATGTGAACAACGGGACCGCTGACCAATACACTTTCACCGCTACTGCTTACCGCATTCCAGAATGGAAAATATCCTATCCCGCTGAGATATGCACAAAATGCGGCAAATACAGCCAATCCGAAAGTCCGATAAATCCAGATCACGAGCGACGGTTTTTGCGGCAGCGATCGTAAAAACAGGGGTATCATTAGGAGAAGAAGCAAGATAAAAAAGAAGAATACCGCTATATAAAAAATTCTTTCATCGGATAACGCAAAAATGTCCGTATCGATAAATGCCAGTGCAAAGATAGGTGACAAAAAAAAGGGGCCGACCACGAAGAATAAAACATATCTTCTGAGGACTTCATCTTTCATAGGATGGCTTTGCGGAACTCTCATAGAGCCTGCGAAACCCCTAACAATTGGAGTGCGTTATCCAGTCTTATAAGCCTCTCTGCATTACTTTAATTTTTGTAACAACCGGTTCCACTCCTTTATAACGACAAATAAGAGACCAAGCATTGCAAAACCTGTAATCACAAAAGCAAAACGCATTCCATCATTCATATCAACGTCATATTTTCTATACAATATTGCCACCACAAATACTCCGCCCATAGTTAGGCAGTAGAGAAGCCCTGTCAGTATTGACGTTACCAAGCCATTCAGTTTTCCATGCTCACGTTTTAGTTGGAGTAATCCAAATAAAAACATGCATCCAATAACTCCCTGAACGAAAAAATATGCAGCAGAAATAGTCAAGAGTATGGGCAGCATCTATGCCAATTCCATGGAATTAATTCATTTTCGGCTATTGGGATGAATAATATATATATGATGTTTCCATCATAATTGTTAATCGAGAAGACCGCCTCATACCAATGACCGATGCTCTTATTGCGGATGTATCTCCAATACTCATGGCTTGGGTGGACGGCCGCTCGACTGGCTTGCTGGCGCGCTGCCAAAATTATTTACCGATATGTTGTCGGGGTTGTTTAATATCATTCCAGACGCTGGATAGTTCTTATTCGCCGCAGCTCTCAAATCAATCAATCCTTGAGATAGGGCTGTAACACTCGCGCCAAACCCAGCTTGAACAGTCGTTCCAAAGCTTCCTGCTCTTGCCAAGACAGAGGCACCTCCTCCTGCTGTACTGGTAAGAGTTGCCACAGCGGCCTCACCGAGATTTATACTTTTATCAGAAGAAATTATTTGGCTTAGAAGATTACCTGCTCCACCCGCAAATCCACTTACTACTATGGCTGCTATTGGGCCAACGGCTAAACCAGCAGTGGCTCCTCCAACAGTGCCAAAAAGTGTTGAAGTTGCAATACCCAGTGGACTGGCCCCCTTACCATAAGCCGTAATACCAGCTGATACCCCGCCAATAATTGCTCCAATTCCGGCAGCGCCCAGGTTGATTCCTACGGTTCCGGTTGGATCGACCAAATTGACCGGATCATTCCCCACGTACGCATACAGGTTGAGGTCGCTCTCGTATCCCACCGG
>NZ_FPIQ01000012.1 GCF_900119085.1 Nitrosovibrio sp. Nv17
TGGCCGATCTTTGGGCCGACGCACCTGCCGCTGGTGGCTGAAGGGGTCCTGCTGTCGGTGGCCGACTACACCGGCTTCCTGTACGTGCGCACCGGCACGCCGGAATACGTGCGGCTGATCGAACAAGGGTCGTTGCGCACATTCGGAGGCCACACCACCGTGATTGCCTCCTTCTTTGCGGCATTCGTCTCCATGCTCATGTTCACGGTATGGTGGTACTTTGGCAAACTGTACTGCACCGCGTTCTACTACGTGAAAGGCCCGCGCGGGCGCGTCAGCATGAAGAACGACGTCACCGCATTCGGCGAAGAAGGCTTTCCGGAGGGGATCAGGCAGCACTGATCATACCGATGAATCGCTCGTGGAATCCCTGCCGTTTGCTGTCGGTGGCGGCAGGAATCCCGGGCGCGCAGAACGAGGAGGAATGAATGAAGGCCGGACGAGCGATCCAGGCGGGCATGGGTGCGCTTGCCATGACCGTATTGCTTCATTGCGGCGTGGCGGGCGCACACGGCAAGGTGACCATCGAAGAGGATGCATGCGTTCGACGGGGCGGTGACAACAGCCTGGTGCACCTGAGTGTCTACCAGCCGCAGTATGAGCCGGGTGACGAGTACTGTACGGAGATACCCCGGGAAGGCGAGGCGTTTCTGGTCGTGGATCTCGTGGATCAGGCACTGCGCGACATTCCAGTCGCTGTGCGCGTGGTGCGGGGAATTCACGAGGCGGAAGCCGAAACGGTGGCGTACTTGCACCCGAGTCACCATCCCGATGGGGTCATCAGGGGGGAAGCCAGCCTGGATCAGGGCCTGTACACCGTGTTCATCACGGGCGATGCGGTGCCGCCCGTACGCTACCAGTATCCGCTGCGCGTGAAAATGGTGAACTATGCCGAAGTCTTGCGATCCCTGGTGGCACCGCTCATCACGGCAGCGGTATTGATGCTGTTGGGATATCAGATACTGAGGTCGAGACGGAAAGACGGCTGAATCCCTGGATGCGTGGTGAGACCGGATTCCGGCATCGGATTACGCCGTATCGCTGAGGCCCTCCTGATGCAGGGAGGAGCGCATTTCGGCGATCACTCTTCCGGGATCGGCTTCGAATCGATGGATCAGTTCGTCATGGTTCCTGTTTTCGGTCTCATGCTTGGCACCCCAGCGCAGCAATTCCAGCGTCACCGGGATCAGATCCAGTCCCTTTTCGGTGAGCGAATAGACTATTCTGCGCTTGTTGTCCGGGTCGCGGCGGCGCAACACGATGTTGCAGGCCTCGAGTCGCTTCAGCCGATCCGAAAGGATATTGGATGCGATGCTTTCGGAAGATGCGAGGAATTCCCGGAATCCCTGCTTGCGCTTGTAGATGATGTCGCGCAGGATCAGCAGTGTCCATTTGTCCCCGATGATCTCCAGGGCGCAGCTGATCGGGCAGATGGAACGAGGAGTCTGGTTTTTCCTGGCCATGGGCGACAGTGTATCAAAAATGCCCGATATCCTGTATGTCCGTCGGGCAGATGAATTTGCCGGTTGCCGTGGCGGATTGGGGAATTCCGTTTTTTCGCCCTGGCATTTTGTGCCGACTTGCTGTTAAATGACGGATCACGCTCCCGATCGACGTTCGATGCACACTCCCAGTCTTTTTACACCACGAAGGGCACCCAGCTTCGCCACGCTGACCTTGACCCATGGTGATCCGAATTCTTCCAGGATCAGGCGTGCGACGCGTCCGGCCAGGGCTTCCAGCAACGAGAAGCGCTCTTCCGCGAGCATCGTTTCGATGCGTTGGACGACGACGGCATAATCCAGCGCATCGACCAGGTCATCCGTCTGGCAGGCCCGGTTTGACGGCATCGCGATCTCCAGGTCGAGCTGGATGATTTGTGAGTGGCTGCGCTCCCATGGATAGACGCCTATCAGCGCCCGGGTCCTGAATTCCTGCAGAAAAATGATGTCCATGGTGACGGAAGGAAAGGCGGGATATGCCCTGCCGTGATGTGAAAAACGGATCTCTCGCGAGCATGGTGGTGGATTCTATTCCATTTGTCACGACGATGCGAACAACATGACATGACGACATGGCTGGTTCTCGTCCTGCCGGCGTACCTGCTGGGGTCCATTTCCTTTGGAGTGCTGGCGAGCCATCTCTTCCGATTGCCCGATCCCCGGCTTTACGGTTCGCAGAATCCCGGGGCCACCAACGTGCTGCGCAGCGGGAAGAAGGCTGCAGCAGCCTTTACCCTCCTGGGTGACATGGGAAAGGGCTGGGTGGCGGTGATGCTGGCCCGGCATGCTGGCCCCGTCCTGGCTGCGGACGACATGGCGATCGCATTTGTGGGCCTGGCGGTTTTTCTGGGGCATATATTTCCGGTATTTCTGCGGTTCAGGGGAGGCAAGGGCGTGGCGACGGCTGTTGGCGTGCTGTTCGGGCTCAATGCCTGGATGGGGCTCGTGGCCGTGGCCATCTGGATGCTCGTGGCGGCCATCTGGCGGATATCGTCGCTGGCTGCCCTGGTGGCGGCCGGGTTGGCACCGCTCTATGCATTCCTTTTTCTCGGCATGGGGGGGAGGACGCTCATCGTTTCCCTCATGTCGCTGATCATCATCTGGCGGCACAGAATGAATATCGCCAACCTGATCGCCGGCAGGGAAACGCGGATCGGCAAGCCAACTGCCTCATGACCGGTCATCGATCCCTGCTCGATCCGGCGATGCTCCCGCTGATTCGGGCGAACGCGCCGCGGCTTCCAGATCCCACCGGGCCCTGACCGCAAAGGCATCGTATTCCGGATGCGGGGCATGCCGGGACTGCAGTCGCAGGGCCCCGGCAAATGCGATCATGGCGCCGTTGTCGGTGCAGAATTCGAGCGCCGGAAAGAAGACCTCGGCTCCTGTTTCTTCCGTCTTGCGTGACAGGCTTGCGCGCAGTTGCCGGTTGGCCCCCACGCCGCCCGCGACGACGAGTTGCGTCAGTCCTGTTTTTTCCAGCGCCGCCAATGATTTTCCCGTCAGCACTTCCACCACGGCTTCCTGGAAAGCAAGTGCAATATCACCACGCGTTTGTTCCGTGACGCCGTGTGCGCGTATCAGGGTGAGCGCCGCCGTTTTCAGGCCACTGAAGCTGAAATTGAGATCTCCGCTGTGGAGCATGGGGCGGGGGAGCGTGAAGCGGCGTGGCTGGCCCGAGTTGGAAAACGCGTCGGCGAGCCGTGACAGGGCCGGGCCGCCGGGATAGGCCAGTCCCAGCAGCTTTGCCACCTTGTCGAAAGCCTCGCCCGCCGCGTCGTCGACGGTCTCGCCCAGCAAGACATACTTTCCCAGACCGTTCACTTCCATCAATTGGGTGTGGCCGCCCGATACCAGCAGCGCCACGAACGGGAAGGTCGGCGCCGGATCGGACAGCAGCGGCGACAGCAGGTGGCCTTCGAGATGGTGGATGCCCAGCACCGGGAGATTCAATGCAAATCCCAGGGCTGCCGCGATGCTGGCCCCCACCAGCAATGCGCCTGCCAGTCCGGGGCCGCGGGTATAGGCGATTGCGTCGAGATCTTCCAGCTTCCGGCCGGCTGCCGCGAGCGCCTGCCGCACGAGCGGCAGTACCTGGCGGATGTGATCTCGCGAAGCGAGTTCCGGGACAACGCCCCCATATTCAGAATGCATATCAGTTTGCGAATGGAGCACGTGACTCAGCAGGCCTTCACGGGTGTGATAAAGGGCGACGCCGGTTTCGTCGCAGGATGTCTCGATGCCGAGTACCAGCAGTGGAATGCCCGGATGGTCGGTTGGCCGGCGATAGGAGGTCTGGGCCGGGCGACATGAAAGCCGGGATGGGGGCATGGTTCCCTTCTGCATCGATATCGATCAGGCGAATTCTCAGACTTTTACAATGGAAATGTATGTTGTTATATAATAACAGGCTTTCTCCATGCGGCACATGCAGGGGCTTGCCGCATGCCGTTCATCCATCGCTCATACAAGGAAAGGAACAGCATTTTCATGACCACGATCAAAGTCAAGGAAAACGAGCCATTCGAAGTCGCCATGCGGCGTTTCAAGCGTACCATAGAAAAAACCGGCCTGCTGACGGAGCTGCGCGCCAGGGAGTTCTACGAAAAACCCACGGCCGAACGCAAGCGCAAGCTGGCCGCCGCGGTCAAGCGCACCTACAAGCGGCTGCGTAGCCAGCTGTTGCCCCCGAAACTTTATTAGCCCAGGCTGGTCATAAAAACGTTTCACCGGTCCCCCGGGGGATGCGGAGGGAGTCTCATGGCTGACTTGAAACAGCGGATAGCCGAGGATATGAAGGATGCAATGCGTACGGGCGACACCCGGCGGCGTGATGCCCTTCGTCTGCTGCAGGCAGCCATCAAGCAGCGGGAGGTGGACGAGCGCATCGTGCTGGATGATGCCGCGGTCGTGGCGGTGATCGAGAAAATGCTCAAGCAGCGCAGCGATTCGATCAGGCAGTATGAGGCTGCGGGGCGCCAGGATCTGGCGGATGTCGAGCATTACGAATCCGGAGTGCTGCGTGCCTACATGCCGGAAGCGTTGGATGACGCACAGATCGAAAGAGCGATCGCCGACGCGATTCGAGTTGCCGAAGCCAGGGGGCAGCAGGATATGGGGCGTGTCATGGCGCTGCTCAAGCCCGCACTGTCGGGGCGTGCCGACATGGGGAGGGTATCAGCGCGGGTCAGGGCGCAATTGGCGGATTGAGCTTCTCGCTGCGGGCAGCGAGGTGGTGGCGATCGGGCTGCCTTGCATTTTCGGGGAACATCTCCTAATAAGAAATGGTACAGCCCGGTTTGGACCGCCTTGTCCGCAGCACCTGAGAAACTACTGGCCTATATCCGCTACCAATGATCCCGCAATCATTCATCCAGGATTTACTCGGGCGCGTGGATATCGTGGATGTCATTGAACGGGACGTTCCCCTCAGGAAAGCAGGTGCAAACTATACCGCGTGCTGCCCGTTCCACAGTGAAAAAACCGCGTCGTTCACCGTGGCCCCCGCCAAGCAGTTCTATCATTGTTTCGGCTGTGGCGCGCACGGCAACGCCATCGGTTTCGTGATGGAGCACGGTGGAATGAGCTTCGTCGAGGCGATCCATGATCTGGCGGGTCGGGTTGGAATGCAGGTGCCTGTCCAGGAACCGGCCTTCCCGTCCCGGGGGGGCGATAAAAGCCCCACCGAAAACTCCGCCATCGGCCATGCCGGTCACTCCCTGGAGCGCTTGCTTGAGGCCGTGGATGTCGCTGCGAGATACTATCGCGAGCAACTCAGGCGTTCTGAGCGCGCCATTTCCTATCTCAAGCAGCGCGGCATGACGGGCGAGACGGCTGCCCGTTTCGCCATCGGCTACGCGCCTGCGGGTTGGCGTGGCCTGGAGGCAGCCTTCCCCGACTATGCCGCAGCGTCCAGGTCGAGCCAGCTGGCGGCGGCGGGGCTGGTCGTCGAAAGCGGCGAAGGCGGCCGCTACGACCGGTTTCGTGACCGTATCATGTTTCCCATTCTCGATCTCAAGGGGAGAATAGTGGCATTTGGCGGACGGGTACTGGAGCAGGGTGAGCCGAAGTATCTCAACTCTCCCGAGACGCCGCTGTTTCAGAAGGGCCGTGAACTCTACAACCTGTTCGCTGCGCGCCGGGCGATCCGCGAAGCGGGGAGGGTGGTCGTGGTGGAAGGATACATGGATGTCGTGGCACTGGCGCAGCATGGCATCGGCTACGCCGTCGCTGCCCTGGGAACCGCCGTGACCGCGTTTCACATCCAGAAGCTGTTGCGTCATGCCGACATCGTGGTGTTCTGCTTCGATGGCGACAAGGCGGGCAGGAAGGCCGCGTGGCGCGCCCTGGAGGAGAGCCTTGCGCAGCTGCAGGACGGGAAGCAGGTCAGCTTCCTGTTTCTGCCGGAGGGTGAAGATCCGGATAGCTACGTGCGCAAGGCGGGCAGGAAGGCCTTTGAGGGACTGCTCGACCAGGCGCTGCCCCTGTCGGTTTTCCTGCTCAGGGAACTTGAGGCACGGACCGACCTGACAACCAGCGAGGGTCGTGCCCGGCTGGTGCGGGATGCGAAGCCCTTGCTGACACGGCTGGTTGCCCCAGGGCTGACGCTGATGCTGCTGAAGCAGCTCGCGGAAATCAGCGGCACCAGCCAGGGGGAACTCGAGGATCTGCTGAAGATTCGGCGCCCCGCATTTCCCTCATCTCGTGAGAAAGCACCGCGACCGCGACCCGCGTCACCGCAGCATTGGCTGATACAGATACTCATGCACGATCCCGGTTACGCACGGAAGCTCGACAGGGCGCTCCTTGCCCAGCAATTCGGGCATGCAGAGGAAGGTGCATTGCGGGCGCTGGTTGAATTCATCGATGCGCATCCCCATCTTGAAAAAGAGAGGGTGGTACCGTCCGCGATCGTTTATTTCCAGGACAGTCCGCATCGTTCCCTGATCTACAAGACCCAGAGCGAGACGCTTGCCTGGGATGACGGCATCGATCTGGAGGCCGAATTCACCGGTGCGCTTGCGCGCCTGCGCGAGATGCACCGCAAGCAGCGCATGGCCAGTCTGCACAGCAGGCCGCTGAGCACGCTCACTGCGGAAGAAAAGCGGGAACTGCAGCGGCTGGCCTTGCTTTCCTGAGTACGATAAATCAGGCACCACAGCAAGATTTTGATAAAATAAAAAGTTTTTCAGGTTTCGAAACCAGTTTCATTTCCGGGAATCGACATGGTCAAGGCAAAGGCGCAAACCAAGGTGGCAGTCAAAGAGAAGGAAGGTGCGGACGCGCGGAACACGGGAACTTCCGATAGCACGGGGCGTACCGCAGGAACCGGTACGGCACGACGTCCCGCTGGAAGGGATGCCAGCGCAGTGGCTGCAAAGCAGGTCGAAGGCGCGCAGCCTGCCGCAAGGCAACCCGCGAAGCAGCCGAGCAAGGCGCCGGCGAAAACAGCCGTGCCAAGGACGACCAGGCAGACGGCGGAAAAGGGGGGCATCGTGAAATCCCCCGCCAAGGCTTCGGCGCGCGTGGTGGAGATCGAGCGCGTGGTGCTGGCGGCGACGGACTCCGACCTGCTGACCACCAAAATTGCCAAGGCCAGGATTGGGAAGGAGGGTAAGGTAACCGCAAAGGATGCCGAGAAGTCTCCGCTTGGACCGCAGGACATCGAGGCAAGGCGCATGCGGCTGAAGAGTCTCATCGTTCAGGGAAAGGAGCGGGGCTACCTGACCTATGCCGAGATCAACGATCATCTTCCGGATGACATGCTGGATGCCGAGCAGATCGAGAACATCATCAGCATGATCAATGACGTGGGCATCTCGGTCTACGACGAGGCCCCCGACGCGGAAACGTTGTTGATGTCCGAGACCGCCCCTACCGTGGCCGATGAGGACGTGGTGGAAGAAGCCGAGGCGGCGCTTTCCACCGTCGATTCGGAATTCGGCCGCACCACCGATCCGGTACGCATGTACATGCGCGAAATGGGTTCGGTGGAACTGCTCACGCGCGAGAGCGAGATCGAAATCGCAAAGCGCATCGAGGATGGCCTGAAGCACATGATCCAGGCGATCTCCGCCTGTCCGACCACCATCGCCGGTATTCTCGATCTGGCCGAGAAGGTGGCGCGGGATGAGATGCGCATCGATGAACTTGTGGATGGGTTGCTGGACCCGAACGATCAGGAAATGACCGGCGACGAAGTCTCCGAGGAGGCGATGGAGCGGGAACTGGGCGCGGAGAACGCCGAGGATGAGGATGTGGCTGCGATCGCCAGTGCCAATCTGCTCAAGCTGAAGAATGATGCGCTGGAGCGGTTTGCGGTGATTCACCGGGCCTATGCCGAGATGCAGAAGGTATTGCAGAAGAAAGGAGCGGGTAACAAGGCGTACCAGGGCATACAGGCGAGCATTTCGGCCGAACTGATGACGATCCGCTTTTCCGCGAAGATGGTGGAGAGGCTGTGCGACACGCAGCGTGGCCTGGTGGATGAGATGCGCGGTTATGAACGCAAGATCATGGAACTGTGCGTGGTCAAGGCAGGCATGCCGCGCAACCATTTCATCAAGGGGTTTCCCGGGAACGAGAGCAATTTCGACTGGGTATCACAGGAACTCGATGCCAACAGGCCCTATGCGGCGGCGCTGGGGCGCTACCAGCCGGCGATACTCGAGCAGCAGGAGAACCTGCTGAGATTGCAGAAGCGCGTAGGCATTCCCCTGAAGGATCTCAAGGAGATCAATCGGCGGATGTCGACCGGTGAGGCCAAGGCGCGGCGCGCCAAGCGCGAGATGACCGAGGCGAACCTGCGGCTGGTGATCTCGATCGCCAAGAAGTATACCAACCGCGGGCTGCAGTTCCTCGATCTCATCCAGGAGGGCAACATCGGCCTCATGAAGGCGGTGGACAAGTTCGAATATCGCAGGGGCTACAAGTTCTCGACCTATGCCACCTGGTGGATCCGCCAGGCGATCACGCGCTCCATCGCGGATCAGGCGCGCACCATCCGCATTCCGGTGCACATGATCGAGACCATCAACAAGATGAACCGCATTTCGCGCCAGATTCTGCAGGAAACCGGGCAGGAGCCGGAGCCCGCGCTGCTGGCCCAGAAAATGGAGATGCCGGAGGAGAAGATCCGCAAGATCCTCAAGATTTCCAAGGAGCCGATCTCCATGGAGACTCCCATCGGGGATGACGAGGACTCCCACCTGGGCGATTTCATCGAGGATTCCGCCACCATGGCGCCTGCAGATGCCGCGGTCTACGCCAGCCTGCGCGACGTCACCAAGGACATTCTGGATTCCCTGACGCCGCGCGAGGCCAAGGTGCTGCGCATGCGTTTCGGCATCGAGATGAATACGGACCACACGCTGGAAGAGGTTGGCAAGCAGTTCGACGTGACGCGTGAGCGCATCCGGCAGATAGAAGCAAAGGCGTTGCGCAAGCTGCGCCATCCCTCGCGTTCCGAGCGCCTGCGCAGCTTTCTGGATACCGAGGGTTGATCGATTCCAGCGACGATAGGGGTCTGTAGCTCAGTCGGTTAGAGCAGGGGACTCATAATCCCTTGGTCGTTGGTTCGAGTCCAACCAGACCCACCACCTATCCTGCGCCTGTTCCCTGCGGAGCCACGCCCGGCTGTCTCCATCACGCGGCCTTTGCAGTCCACCGGCATGTGAAGACGCCCGGTTGCCGTCATGGCGAGAAGGGGAGGACGGCGTGTGGTACCTGGCAGTCCCAACGGTCGAAGATTCGATTGCGGAACCATGAGGTTTGAAACCAGGGTCATCGGTGCCGACAGAAGGATTCGAACCCTCGACCTTCTGATTACAAATCAGCTGCTCTACCAACTGAGCTATGCCGGCGCGGGTGACATTATAGAGACTGGGTAACGCGGGGGCAAACCCGGGAAACCGGGTTTGAAGGATTCTATTTGACGACTTGGAGGTGGGGTTTTCCACCCGTTTGCACAGTGGACGAGGACGGCTGGATTCCATCCGCGTTTCCGGCATCCGCCCCGGATTGCGCCGTCTCGGATTCTTCGGTCACCGGGAAAAGGATGCCCTGCGAGGTTTCCTTGGGGAAGATGCCCAGGACCGCGTCCACCGGTATCGAGATTTCGTGCGATACGCCATTGAAGCGGGCAGAGAACTGGATCAGGTCGTTGCCGAGTGTCAGGCGATGGGTCGCCTCGGGGCTGATGTTGAGCACAATCTCGCCATTTCGGACGAATTCCAGCGGAACACGGGTCCGGGCGTCCACCTTGACCGACAGGTAGGGGGTATGGCCGCTATCAGAGCACCATTCATGGATGGCCCGGATCAGATAGGGTTTCGTGGAAGGTGTCTTCATTTGCGCATCGCCTTCTCCGAGGCGGTGAGCGCGTCAATGAACGCCGGCCTGCTGAACAGCCGTTCGGCGAACTTCAGCAGGGGAGCCGCCTGTTTGGGCAACTGGATGCCATAGTGATCCAGGCGCCACAGCAGGGGTGCGATGGCCACGTCCAGCATGGTGAACTCATCGCCCAGCATGTATTTCTGCTTCACGAACACCGGTGCGATCACCGTCAGGTTGTCGCGTATCGCCACGCGGGCCTTTTCCGAAGCTTTCTGGTTGCTGCTCTCGATACCGTCGATATGGCAGAAGAGTTCCTGTTCGAACCGGTGCAACAACAGCCGGGCGCGGGCACGCACGATCGGATCGGCAGGCATGAGCTGCGGATGGGGAAAGCGGTCGTCGATATATTCGTTGATGATGTTCGATTCGTACAGCACCAGGTCGCGTTCCATCAGCACGGGGACCCGGCTGTAGGGCGTCATGATCGCCAGATCCTCCGGCTTGTTGTGCAAGTCGACGTCGATGATCTGGAAATCCATCCCCTTTTCGTACAGCACGATGCGGCAGCGATGGCTGTACGGGCAAGTGGTGGCTGAATACAATGTCATCATGGCGTGGGGCTGTCCGGCTGGATCGCGCCAGTCATTCCTGGCGGAGACGGAATCAATGGATGTCCTTCCAGTACTCGTGCTTGAGTGCATAGGTCAATCCCAGCATGACGAACAGGAAGAGCATCACGATGATTCCGAGTTGCGTGCGCTTCGTTGCCGCGGGCTCGCCCACGTAGACGAGGTAGTTCACCAGGTCGGCGACGTACTGGTCGTATTCGATCCGGGAAAGCGTGCCGGGGGTGTCCAGCTTCAACTCCTTGACCTCGTGCGTGCCGCCATGGCCGTCGTCCTCGGTCCTGACAGAGACGGACTGTATCCCCTGGAGCTGGTAGAGCGCGTGCGGCATGGCGACCTTGTCGAACAGGAGGTTGTTCCATCCGGTGGCCGTGGTTTCATCGCGATAGAACTGGCGCAGGTAGGTGTAGAGCCAGTCCGGCCCG
Organism: Nitrosovibrio sp. Nv17; assembly: GCF_900119085.1. Lineage (GTDB taxonomy): Bacteria > Pseudomonadota > Gammaproteobacteria > Burkholderiales > Nitrosomonadaceae > Nitrosospira. The sequence continues at coordinate 10,888 of NZ_FPIQ01000012.1, forward strand.
CGGGAGCGGGCGATCACCGACAGATCGGGCGGAATCACGCCGAACCACTGCTTGGCGTCCTTCTTTCTCATGGCAACCGTCATGAGTTCGCCCACCTTCTGTCCGGTGAATATGAGGTTGTCGCTGATCTGGTTCTCGTTGAGCCCCAGATCCCTGAGCCGGTTGTACCGCATGTACTCGGTACTGTGGCACGTCAGGCAGTAGTTGGCGAACGCCTGGGCGCCGCGCTGCAGGGACAGCGTGTCGGTTCGCTGGATCGGCGCCCGGTCCAGCCTTGCCTCCTCGCTGCTGGCGTGTGCCACGACGGGAGCCAGGAAGGCTGCGAGCAGAATATACGCAATCGTTCTCATTCTTCTACCTTATCTCACTCGGGTGGGCTCGGGCTTGGTCTTGTCTATCTTGCTGTACCATGGCATGAGAATGAAGAAGGCAAAGTAGATCACCGTGAATATCTGTGCCAGCAGCGTATAGAGCGGCGTCGGCGACTTCGTGCCGAGCCAGCCCAGCACCAGGACGCTGATCACGAACAGCGTGAGCGCGATCTTGAAGTAGGGACCCTTGTAGCGGATCGATTTGACGGGGCTTCGGTCCAGCCAGGGCAGCAGCGCGAAGATCGCGACGGAGCCTCCCATCAGGATGATGCCCCACAGCTTCGCGTCTATCCAGAGGAAGTTGACGGTGACCGCCCGCAGCATCGAGTAGTACGGGGTGAAGTACCATACCGGGGCGATGTGGTCCGGCGTCTGCAGCGTGTTGGCAGGGACGAAGTTGTTGTATTCGAGGAAGTAGCCCCCCATTTCGGGGGCGAAGAATATGATCCCGCAGAACACGATGAGGAACATGATGACGCCGAAGATGTCCTTCACCGAGTAGTATGGATGGAAGGGGATGCCGTCGACGGGAATGTGCGAGACCGGATCCTTGTGTGCCTTGATCTCGATGCCGTCCGGATTGTTGGAGCCGACTTCGTGCAGCGCGAGGACGTGGACGATGACCAGTATCACGAGCACGATCGGCAGCGTGACCACATGATAGGCGAAGAAGCGGTTGAGCGCGGCGTCCGAGAGCATGAAATCTCCCAGGATCCAGCTCGACAGGGTGTCGCCCACGACCGGGATGGCGCCGACCATGCTGATGATCACCTGTGCGCCCCAGTAGGACATCTGTCCCCACGGCAGGATGTATCCCGTGAATGCCAGCATCATCAGGATGAAGAAGATTCCCATGCCGATCAGCCACAGCAGTTCCCGCGGCTTCCGGTAGGAGCCGTACATCATCCCGCGGAACATGTGCAGGTAGACCACCACGAAGAACATGGAAGCCCCGGTGGAGTGCATGTAGCGGATCAGCCAGCCGAAGTTCACGTCGCGCATGATGTATTCCACCGACGAGAACGCCAGGCTGGCGTCCGGCTTGTAGTTCATGGTGAGGAAGATGCCGGTGAGCAGCTGGTTGACCAGAACCAGCATCGCCAGCGAGCCGAAGTAGTACCAGAAGTTGAAATTTTTCGGCGCATAGTATTCGGTGAGGTGCGCCTTCCAGTTGGAAGTCAGGGGAAAGCGCGCATCCACCCATTCGAGCATGGAATCCAGTCGCTTGCTCATGTTATGCGGACTCCTTACGGTCAGCCCCGATCAGCAGAAGATTATCGCTCAGGTAGGTGTGCGGGGGGACAACCAGGTTGGTCGGTGCGGGAACGCTTTTGTAGACGCGTCCGGCAAGGTCGAATTTCGAGCCGTGGCACGGGCAGAAGAATCCGCCCAGCCAGTCGGCTCCCAGGTCCGCGGGAGCGATGTCCTTGCGGAACACGGGCGAGCAGCCGAGGTGGGTGCAGACGCCTTCCACCACCAGGATCGAGGGCTTGATGGAGCGCGATTCGTTCTGAGCGTAGGCGGGCTGCTGGGGTTTTTCCGATTTGGGATCGGATACCTGGCCATCGAGTTTCGTGAGGGTCGCAAGCATCTCCGGCGTACGGTTCAATATCCATACGACCTTGCCGCGCCACTCCACCAGCAGCAGCATGCCGGGTTCGAGGCTGCTGAGATCGACCTCGACAGGGGCCCCCGCTGCCTTGGCACGTTCGCTGGGCAGCATGCTCATGACGAACGGGGTGGCCACTGCCGCTCCCGCGACCGTGCCCGCCACCGATGTCACGGTGATGAGAAAGCGTCGTCGGCCACTCATTGTTTCCTGCGTTTTGAAGCTATCCGCCATATTCTGCAGCTCCGTTTTCGGTTCGGATGTGTCGTTCTGAATATTTATGTAAAACTTGACCATTTTATCATAGTATGTATTGGAAAATAAATATCGGCAGTGGAATATACTGATCGAACTGTGAAAATCGCTTCATATCATGGCATGCGAATATAAGGGACGAATCCCGGCCGAAGGTTCCGGCTGGCCGGGTGCGAGTGGATGCACGCTCCGATGAGGCAGCGCGTCGTCAATTGCCCCCAATGCGGGAAGGAAGTGGTGTGGGATGCCGCCAACCGTTACCGGCCGTTCTGCAGCGAGCGCTGCAGCATGATCGATCTGGGGCAGTGGGCTGCGGAGTCCTATCGCATCCCGGAGTCGGACGGGGAGGATCCGCCGGAAGACGGGGAATAGCCCGGCAGGCCGCTAGCGGATCGTCGCCTGCGGTTCCGGCGCGGAGGCATCCGTGTCAGCCACTGCCCGCATCATGGCGATGCCATGGGCGCCGTGGGTCATGGCGGTGGCCAGGTCGCCGTGCCGCAGCCCGCCCAGTGCGTACACCGGGAGCGGATACTCCCGGAGGAGCCGTGAGAATCTTCGCCAGCCCAGAGGTCGCAGGTCCGGGTGGCTCGGAGTCGGCAGCACCGGCGAAAGGACCGCGAAGCGTACGCCCATGCGTTCGGCCTGGGCAAGTTCCTCCGCATTATGGCAGGAGGCGCCGCAGAAATCCCCATCCAGGGGACGATCCATCTGCATGAGCCGTGCAGCGGGAAGATGCACGCCATCCGCTCCGATCTCGCGGCACAGGGCGTCGTCGTCGTTTATCAATACCCTGGCGTCATGGCGGCGCGCCAGCGCCAGCGTGCTGGCCGCGAAGCTGCGCAGCAGTTCGCGTTTCATGCCCTTCTCGCGCACTTGCAGCAACCTCAGCCCTGACCGCAAGGCCTGTTCGATCTGCACCAGCGCCAGACGGGGGCCGGTCTCCATCGCATTCGTGATGGCATACACCGGCGGCAGGCACAGCGCCTGCAGCACAGGCAGGTTGGCCGGAAGCAGGGGCGCCACCGATACCTTGTCCGCATATTGCCACGCCAGTATCTGGCCCTCGCGCGGATAAGGCTCGCCATGCCACTGCGTGACGCGGTAGAAGTGCAGGCGCACCGTGGCATGGGGATAGGCGAAAATGCGGGTAATCCAGGGGCAGGCATGCCGGACGCGTATGCCCAGCTCTTCCATCATCTCGCGCCCGAGGGTCTGGAGGAGCGCCTCGCCGCTTACGGCCTTGCCGCCGGGAAATTCCCAGTAGCCGGCGTAGGGCTTGCCTGCTGGCCTTTGCGCCAGGAGGAAGCTGCCATCACACCGGCTGATGACGGCTGCAGCGACGTCGATGGTGGAGCCGGCAGAGTCTGCAGGGCGATGCACGGCGTCGCGATCGCTAGGGCTGCGCGTCCGGGTGTGCCCGTTGCCTGCCCGCCCAGTCGCGCGCAAACTGCCAGGCGACACGCCCGCTGCGGGAGCCGCGCCCCAGCGCCCACCGCAGCGCCGCTTCACGCATGGAGTCGCTCCGCTCCCCTATGCCGAAATGATCGAGCCAGTGCTCAACGATGTCCAGGTATTGCTCCTGGTCGAAAGGATAGAATGACAGCCACAGGCCGAAGCGTTCCGAGAGCGAGATTTTTTCCTCGACCGCTTCGCTCGGATGAATCTCGCCGTCGACATGCCGTGTGTCCTGGTTGTCGCGCATGGATTCCGGCATGAGGTGGCGGCGATTGGACGTCGCGTAGATCAGCACGTTGTCGGAAGCGGTGGCAATGGAGCCGTCCAGCACTACCTTCAGGGCCTTGTAGCCAGGTTCTCCGGTTTCGAACGACAGGTCGTCGCAGTACAAGATGAAACGTTCCGGGCGTGCGCCGATCTGTTCCACGATGTCATGCAGGTCGGTGAGGTGGTGTTTCTCCACCTCGATCAGGCGCAGCCCGGCCGGGGCATGCCTGTCGAGCATGGCCTTGATCAGCGACGATTTGCCCGTGCCGCGCGCGCCGGTGAGGAGCACGTTGTTGGCAGGGTATCCTTGCACGAACTGGAGGGTGTTGCGCTCCAGGATCTCCTTCTGCCGGTCGATGCCCCTCAGCGCATCGAGGGCGATGCGATGAGGGCGCAGGATGGGCTGCAGGGTCCCGGCATGGCCGGTCTTGCGCCATCGGAATGCGGTGGCGGCGTCCCAGTCGGGCTCGGGCCGTTCCAATGACAGGAGCTTCTCCAGGCGGGCGAGCAGCAGATCGGCGCGGCGATAGAGGATATCCGGATCATGCATGAGGGTCGCCTTCCAGGCTGGATTCGGCGGCGGCAGGGATACGGAGGCCGGTGCCCCGGTACTGCTTGAGCCTGTGCACTAAGTGCGCTATCGTACGGAATGGTGGGCGAGGATACATGATAATTTAAGGTGTTGCAGCAGTGTCCGCAAGGGTGTCGGGCCCGTGCCCGGTGCCGGTGCGGGGGTTATCGGCCTTGCCATCACGCCATCGCAGCATGCTCTTTGAAGATTTTCTCTATCAACGATCCGGCATGACCTACAGGAGAACATACCATGAATCAAGCACCCAAGAAGAAATCCATCGCTTTCCTCACCCTGGGAACGGCCGTGGCTGCGACGCTCGGTACAGCCTCGGTCGTCTCCGCGGGGGAACCTTCTGTGGAATCCGTGGGCAAGGCCACTTTCATGGTGGCTGAATATCACGCGGGCGAAAAGAAGGATGGATATGGCGAGAAGCGGGCCGGCGAGGGCCGGTGTGGAATATCCATGGCGGATACCGACAAGGACGGCCGGGTCAGCAAGGAAGAGCATGCCCGCCACAGCCAGATAATGTTCGACAAGCTCGATGTCAATGGCGACGGCTACATCGACAAGGACGAGGTGAGCCGGGCCAGGACGAGGCATCGGCATGGCCATGGGCACGGATCGCCCGGCCAGTCTCCCCTGGCTGCGGAGTACGAAGCGGAGTGGGGCGGAAGAAATCTGCAGCACATGAAGCCCATGGGCGAGTAGGCGGTTCCTCCACTCCTTTTATACACGGTCGGGGCTGTACCCTGGAGAGGGCACAGCCCCGACCGGCCCTCAGCTGCGATAGCTCGCATTGATGTCGACGTAGTCGTGCGAGAGATCGCAGGTCCAGGTGGTTGTGCCGGCGGTGCCGCGTCCCAGGAGCACGCGGACGGTGATGTCGGTCTGCCGCATCACCCGCTGGCCATCCTCTTCCCGGTACCCGGCCGCCCGGCCGCCGCTTTCCGCCACCAGCACGTCATCCAGGTACAGCCTCACTCCATTCACGTTTAGCCCCTCGACGCCTGCATACCCGACGGCCGCCAGGATGCGGCCCAGATTGGGGTCGGAGGCGAAGAATGCGGTTTTGACGAGCGGTGAGCGTGCGATGGCGTGCGCCACGCGATCGCACTCGTCCTCGGTGCTGCCGCCTTCGACGCGGATGGTGATGAACTTGGTGGCGCCTTCGCCGTCGCGCACGATCATCTGCGCCAGCTGCTCCGCAAGTTCCGTCACGCCTGCCCGCAGGGCGAGGAAGCGGGGATCCGCATCGTCCAGGATGGGCCTGCCGGTGCCGGCGCCCGTGGCGATCAGCATGAACGCATCATTGGTGGAAGTGTCGCCGTCCACGATGATGCGATTGAAGGACGCCCGGGTCGCGTGGTGCAGGATCTCCTGCAGCAGCGGCTGCTCCACGGTCGCGTCGGTCGCCACATACGCCAGCATCGTCGCCATGTCGGGTCGGATCATCCCGGAACCTTTCGCAATGCCCGTGAGGGTGGCGACGGTGCCATCGTCGAACGTGATCCGTCTGGAGGCCGCCTTGGGAACGAGATCGGTCGTCATGATCGCCTGGGAAGCCGTAAACCAGTTGTCCGGCCGCAGATCGGCGATTGCCGCGGGCAGGCCGCCGATGATGCTTTCCAGCGGCAGGGGCTCCATGATCACGCCGGTCGAGAAGGGAAGTATCTGGCGGGCGTCGCACGCCAGCAAACGGGCCAGGCCCGAGCAGGTGGCGCGTGCCCGGGCGATGCCCTCCTCCCCGGTGCCCGCGTTGGCGTTGCCGGTGTTGACGACCAGCGCGCGGATCGGGAGAACGGGTCCGGTTTGCGACAAATGTTCGCGGGCAATGACGACCGGTGCGGCGCAGAAGGCATTCCGGGTGAAGACACCGGCGGTTCGCGCGCCGTCCCGCAGCGCGATCACCAGCAGATCCTTGCGACCCGGTTTGCGGATGCCCGCTGCCGCCACTCCCAGCGAAACGCCGGCGACCGGCAGCAACTCCTCCGGACGGGGAGGGACGAGATTGGCGGGCATCTATCTTTTCCTCAGATGGAAGGTGAATGTCCCGGCGTCTTCCGTGGATGACAGCAGCGCATGCCCGGTCTGGTCGGCGAAGACCTGGAAGTCGATGACTGCGGCGGGATCGGTGGCGAGAATCCGCAGAATCTGGCCCGAAGAGAGCTCGGACAGCGCTTTTTTCGTTTTCAGGATCGGGAGCGGACAATGCAGGCCGCGCACGTCCAGTTCCCGGTCGCAGTGTGCGCCTGTGCGGCCGCCCGCCTCGGGCGGGTTCGCTGTCCGGTTGGGGTGGGCCATGCGGGGATTCAGAACGCGGCCAAGGCGTCGGCCGCCGTCACGAGCCCGCGGTAGCGCGCCAGCCATGCCAAAGGAATGACTTCGTCATGACCCCGGGCTGCCGCGTGCGCCGCCGCTAACGCACCGAGCATGACCGAGCGGCCGCAGCTGTCGCCTCCTGCCCGGATGTTGGCCTCGACGGCCTGGCGATAGCCGGGCGCATGCTGCGCGATGTGGACGATGACGGGCAGCCCATCGGTCACGTGACAGGCCATGCCGAAACGTTGTGCCGCGGCAGCGCCATCCAGCGCCGGCAGGGCAAGCGCCTCTTCCAACAGGGGGGCGAGGGCGGGGCCTGCGAGCGGCAGGGGCCGGCTCAGGGCCTGTTCGATCGGGGCGCCTCCCAGCACATGGAACAGGGCGGCACAGGCATAGCGTGCGGCGGCTGCCGCCACCTCGTTGTCGTTGGTGATGCGCACGAGCAGTTCGACATGTTCGAGCAGCGCTTCCAGCGGTCCATCATGGGTCGCAGCCAGGGGCACGAGTGCTGCCAGGGCCGGATGCTGGTCGTCGTCCGCACCGGAGGCGGCCGGAAACTGCGCGGGGTCGAGCGGCAGCAGCGTGCGCAGCGTCTCGCGCGTGGGCGTGTCGATGTAACCGACATAGGCGCCCCCCGGGCCGAAGCGGGCACGGTACTCTGTCTGGTAGGCGATGCGATCGAAGGTGCCGTGGGCGGCCAAGTGTTGCAGCGCCAGCAGGCACGTTTCCCCATAGCTGCTCGAATCTCCGGCGCGTTTTCCGCCATGGGCGAAGTATCCTTTGGATTGCGCATAGTAGCCGGCATCCGGGGTCAGGAATGCCAGGCCTTCCTTCGCTTCGATGTGCGCAATCCGCTCCTGATCGTACAGCCAGTGCAGGCCGAGTGCAGCGGCATCGGCGACGAGTGCGCCAACGATGGCGGAACTGGATGGTCTCTTCATGGTTTCGGCGGTTTTCTGGGAACCGAGGCTAGATTTCTTCCTCGGCCGGAAGCTTCTGCGCTTCATCTTCCAGCATCACCGGGATACCATCCTTGATGGGGAAGGCGAGGCGATCCGCTTTGCAGATGAGCCTTCCCTCCGGTTTCCGGTAAAGCAGGGGTCCCTTGCACAGGGGGCACACCAGGATGTCGAGCAGTTTTGCGTCCATAGGGGTCCGTGGCATTGGCGGCGTGCGCCTCGCCGGATTGTCCGGCTGGCTGCTACCGTGAATTCTCGGTGGTGAAGGTGATGCGATTATAGCCTGCCATGCGTGCGGCTTCCATTACTGTCACGACGGACTGATGGGTGGCGCGTGCATCCGCATGGATGGCGATCATGGGGTCGAGGCGCCCCTGCGCGGCAGCGCGCAGCGCCTCCCCGAGCAGGGCGGCATCGGGATGCTCGATGGGCGCCCGGTCGATCGCGTAGCGCCCGGCGGCATCGACCGAGACCTCGATGATCCGGGCATTGCCGGCAGGCTCTCCGGAAGCGGCCTGCGGCAGGTGGATTTCGAGTTGTGAGAACCGGGAGTAGGTGGTGGTGATCATGAGGAAGATCAGGATCACCAGCAATACGTCGATCATGGGCACCAGGTTGATTTCCGGCTCCTCCCTGTGCCTGCCGCGCTGGAAATTCATGAGGCCGCCGTGTCGTCAGGGGTGTTTTCAGTCCCGGCGCTCGCCATGGACGATCTCCATCAGCTTGAGTGCCTGCAGTTCCATTTCCAGCACCAGCAGATCCACCTTTGCACGAAAGTGGCGGTAGAAGATCATGCTGGGGATGGCCACAAGGATGCCGAAGGCCGCGTTGTAGAGCGCCACGGAAATGCCGTGCGCAAGCTGCGCCGGGTTGCCGCTTCCCATCGAGGGCGTGCTCGCGCCGAAGATCTCGATCATGCCGACCAGGGTTCCGAACAGGCCCATCAGCGGGCTCAGGGAGGCGATGGTTCCCAGCGTGGTGAGATAGCGCTCGAGATCGTGAGCCACCAGGCGTCCTGCCTCCTCGATGGATTCCTTCATGATTTCACGCGTGCTGCAGTCGTTTCTCAGCCCTGCGGCAAATACCTGTCCCAGGGGAGAATGTCCCTGGAGACGAGCGAGCATGGTTTCCCTGACACCGTGCTCCCGATATTCCCGCGCCACGTCGGTGAGAAGGTGCGGCGGCGCAACGACGCTTATGCGCAGCGTCCATAAACGCTCGCCGATGATCCCCAGGGCGATGACGGAAGCCAGAATGATGGGCCAGATGGGCCAGCCGGCGGCTTGGACCAGAGCGAACACTCGACACTCTCCTGGTGGGTTGGATATTCGCGCCGGGCGCGGGCATGTGAATGCGCATGTACCCGGTCACCGGACCACGGTAATGTATCGTGGCGGCGTGATTTCAGCAAGGACGGGAAGCGGGCCGCCCGGGTTTTTCTTGTCCACAATTGCTGTGGATAAGTATGTGGATAGACTGGCGGGGAAAGGCACTAAGTCAACCTTCTGCAACAATTTTCGGTAGAAAGTTCAATTTTTGATCTTTCATATAATTCTATTAAAAACATCATGTTACATGAATATTCAGTATCCATGCGGGTTTGGATGACACAAATATGCAATTCTTGTGACAAATGTGGATTACTGTAGAATGCCACCGATGGATCCTCCCGTGAAAATGGAGCACGCGTTCACCATCCTGAGCGTGAGCGAGCTCAACCGCAGTGTCAAGGATATCCTTGAACGGACCTTTCCGCTGCTATGGGTGAGGGGCGAGATCTCGAACATCAAGCGCTACGGTTCGGGACACTGGTATTTCTCCCTGAAGGATGCCGGCAGCCAGGTGCGTTGCGTCATGTTCCGCGAGAAGAGCCGGTATCTGGACTGGGCGCCGCAGGATGGCATGCAGGTTGAGGTGCGCGCGCTGGTAACCCTGTACCAGGCACGCGGCGATTTTCAGTTGAGCGTCGAGACGATCCGGCGTACGGGTAAGGGGACGCTGTTCGAGACCTTCGAACTGCTCAAGGAGCGGTTGGGCAGGGAGGGGCTGTTCGATCCCGGCCGGAAGATTCCGCCTCCGATGTTCCCGCGGCAGATCGGAATCGTCACCTCTCCGGTTGCGGCGGCGCTGCAGGATGTGCTGTCCACCTTGCGGCAGCGCCTGCCCTCCGTGCCCGTGATCGTCTATCCCACGCCGGTGCAGGGGGCCGGGGCGGGCATGAGGATTGCAGCAGCCATCCGGGAGGCGGCCCGTCGTGCCGAATGCGACGTGCTGATCCTGTGCCGGGGTGGTGGCAGTATCGAGGATTTGTGGGCGTTCAACGAGGAGGAGGTGGCGCGCGCGATTGCCGCGTGCACGCTGCCCGTCATCTGCGGCGTTGGGCACGAGACCGACTTCACCATTGCGGACTTCGTCGCAGATCTGCGTGCGCCGACTCCAACCGGCGCCTCCCAGCTTGCCTGTCCGCACCGGGTGGAACTGGCGCATCGGGTAAGGATGCTCTACAGCCGCATCGGTCGCGAGACCTGGCGCGGCATCGAGGACCGCCTGCAGGGGGTCGACATGCTGGCAGCCCGCCTGGGCCGCCCCGGTGCGCGGATCGATGCGCTATCCCTGCACCTCGGGCATCTTGGTGAACGCCTGGAAAATTCGTCGAGGCGAGCCATGGAGGCCCGTCATTGGAGCCTGCAGGATCTCGGGCGGCGCATGGGCGCGATCCGGCCCGACATCCCCCGCCTGGCGGATCGGCTGCGTGATCTGGCCTTGCGCCTGAACCGGAGCGCCGTCGCGCGCCTCGCGACTCTCGTCCTAGGCCTGGAGCGCCAACAGGGCAGCCTGGCCCACCTGCATCCCGACTCCGTGCTGAGGCGCGGTTACAGCATTGCCCGTGCGGCCGACGGGACAGTGGTGAGAGACAGCGGCCAGATCGATGCGGGCGACATCCTGCGCGTGACCTTCGCCCGCGGCTGGAGCAAGGCCAGCGTGGTCGAGAAGGGCTGACAGCGTGTTTTGCCGGACGGTCGAACGCCGGCGCGGGCAGCCCGCTCTGGACATTTGCGGCGGGGTCATGCAGACTTGCGCAGCCTGCACCCAGGCCTTGTCGCCGGGCATCACTGCGGACCCGTGGGCCACCACGGACATCGGTCGTATCTATTGAGGAACAGCGTTTTCATGGCCAGGATCTTTCTCGTGCTGGGCGCGATCAATGCGGCGCTGTGCATCGCGCTCGGGGCCTTCGGTTCGCACGGCCTGAAGCAGCGTCTTTCCGCCGACATGCTGGCGGTCTACCAGACAGGGGTCCAGTATCATTTCTACCATGCGCTGGGGCTGCTCGCCGTGGGCCTCGCGTTGCAGCGCTTTCCCGCGTCCCGGCCGATCGTGCTCTCGGGCTGGCTCATGCTGGCGGGCATCGTCCTGTTCTCGGTCAGCCTGTATGCGCTGAGTCTGACCGGCATACGCGGGCTGGGAGCAGTCACGCCGGTCGGCGGCGTGGCATTCCTGCTCGCATGGGCGTCGCTCGCCTATGGCGCATGGTCGACACGGTGAACCACACGGCATCGCGACGGATCGAGGCGTTCATGCCTGCATCGCATCGGTGACGTTGCACGATTTTTTCGCACCCTGTCCACGGGGACTGGAATCCGTGCTCGCCGCGGAACTGGAGGGACTGGGGGCGTCGTCCGTGCAGGGGCATGAGGGTAGCGGACGAGGGGGGGTACGGTTCCGCGGCGACTGGCGCACCTGCTATCGGGCCAATCTCGAAAGTCGCATCGCCAGCCGTATCCTCTGGCGCCTCGCATGTCTGCCCTACGCCAGCGAGAACGATGTCTACGAGGCAACCCGCGCGCTGCCATGGAGCGACTGGTTCGATCCTGCGCTCACCCTGCGGGTCTACGTTGCGGCGATCCAGTGTCCCCTGCGCAGCCTCGATTTCATTACCTTGCGCATCAAGGATGCGGTCTGCGATGCGTTTCGCGCGGCGAGCGGCAGCCGTCCCAGCGTGGATACGTTGCAGCCCGACATGCGCATCCACGGATTCCTCGATGCACGTACGTTCTCCCTGTACCTGGATACCTCGGGCGACGCCCTGTTCAAGCGCGGTTTCAGAAACGAGGGCGGCGTCGCACCGATACGGGAAAACCTTGCGGCCGGCATTCTCGCCCTGGCGGGCTGGCAGCCGGGCGTTCCGCTGCTAGATCCCATGTGCGGCGGCGGCACGTTTCTGCTGGAAGCCGCTCAAAGGTCGCTGGATATCGCACCTGGCTCGGGACGGCGCTTCGCCTTCGAGAAGTTCAAGGGGTTCGATCCCGGACTGTGGGCCGGCGTGCGCAGGACGGCTTTGGCGCGGCAGCGGCCTCCGGTGCGCCAGCCGTTGTTCGGCAGCGATCTTCATGGCACCGCCGTGGCGGCCGCGCGGGCCAACCTGTCCGCAGCCGGGCTTGCGGAGGTCGTCATGCTGAAACAGGCAAACGTGCTGGAGATTTCCGCGCCTGCCGCCTCCGGCATTCTGGTCGCCAATCCACCGTATGGCGTACGCATGGGAGAACCGGAGCGGTTGCTGGTACTGTATCCGGCACTGGGCAGCGTGCTGAAGAAACGTTTTAGCGGCTGGCGGGTCTATCTGTTCAGCGCCGATCCGCTCCTGCCGAAGCACATCCGTCTTGCAGCCTCGCGCCGTATACCGCTGTTCAACGGCGCGCGCGAGTGCCGTCTGCTGGAGTACAGGATGGTGGCAGGCGGGATGCGCGGCGTCCGGCGATCGGATGAAGGACCACTGCCTGCCTGACGAGCCGACGACATGGGAAATTTTGGGAAGCGAGATCGAGTACGGTGGATTCCTGCCCCGGGCGGTCAATGAAAGGGCCGACACGGGCTATCCTGCTGATGATGGGATTGGGCTGCGCCGGTCTGATCGGGGCCGCCCTGTATCTTCAGCATGCGGAAAACCTCCTGCCGTGCCCGTTGTGCGTCGTGCAACGCGTGGCCTATTGGCTGGTGGGCGTACTCGCGTTGCTGGCGCTACTGCACGATTCGCCGGTGGCGCTGCGCCGTGGATACGGCGCTTTCATGGCACTGGCGGCGTTCATCGGGGCGGCGGTGGCGCTACGCCAGGCCTGGTTGATTCGTCACCCAGAGGCGTTCGAGTGCGGCATCAGCCCCGAGGAACGGTTCCTGAACGCGCTTCCCATCGCGCGCTGGTGGCCCGCCATGTTCGAAGCCAACGGGGATTGCGCGGATGCGGCCTGGACATTCGCATCGCTCTATCTTCCGGATTGGTCGGCGCTGTGCCTGCTGCTTCTCGGTGGACTGGCGATCCATGTCCTTCTTGCGGAGCGGGTCGTCCGCTGACTTGAAAACTGCGGGCGCGGCCCCATTTGCCCCGTGTCATCCATAACAACCCAACGGATATTCCCATGAAGCGAATCTTCCTGTTCGTCATCACCAACCTGGCGGTACTGCTGGTATTGAGCATCACGTTGCGCCTCCTGGGCGTGGATCGCATCCTCGATGCGGAAGGCACCGGACTGGATCTGAATGCCCTGCTCGTCATGGCCGGGGTGATCGGCTTCGGCGGCTCGCTGGTGTCGCTGGCCATGTCCAAGTGGTCGGCCAAGCGCATGACCGGGGCGGTGGTGATCGAGCGGCCCACCGATCCGACCGAACGCTGGCTGCTGGAGACCGTCAGGCGCCAGGCGGAACAGGCGGGGATCGGCATGCCGGAAGTCGCGATCTACGATGCGCCCGACGTGAACGCCTTCGCCACGGGCATGAATCGCAACGACGCGCTGGTGGCCGTCAGCACCGGCCTGCTGCGCGGGATGCAGAAGGACGAGATCGAGGGCGTGCTCGCGCACGAGGTCACCCACGTTGCGAACGGCGACATGGTGACGCTCGCCCTGATCCAGGGGGTGGTCAATACCTTCGTGATCTTCCTGTCGCGGGTGGTGGGCCACCTCGTGGACCGGGTCGTGTTCAAGACCGAGCGCGGACATGGGCCTGCCTTTCTGGTCACGTCCCTGATCGCGCAGATGGTGCTGGGTGTGCTCGCCACCATGATCGTCATGTGGTTCAGCCGCCAGCGCGAGTTCCGTGCCGATGCCGGGGGGGCGCAACTGGCGGGGCGGGGCAAGATGATCGCCGCGCTGGAGCGGCTCAAGCAGCGGCATGAGGCCCCGCAATTGCCGGAGAAGCTCGCGGCCTTCGGCATTTCCGGAGGTGGCGATGGTCTGCGGGGCCTGTTCCTGTCGCATCCGCCGCTCGACGTTCGCATCGCCGCATTGCGCTCCGCATCCTGATTTCGGAGCGGGGCGGTGGCGCAGCCATATGCTGCGCCACCGCCCGAACCGGCTGCCTATTCCTCCGAATCCGTCGGAGGCGGGCCGTCCTCATGGATCAGGCTGCGCCGCTGCTGCAGGTAGGCGTCGCGCACAAACTCGTACTTGTCCAGCGCGGCTTCATCCAGCGTTTTTTCCGACTTGAGCAGCCCGGCACGCTTGTCGGTAAGTTTCACGCTGCCCACGATCGGGCCAATGAAGGGTGCCACGAAGAAGCTGCCGATGAATACCGGGTCGGAGGCGATGTCGAGCATGCGCCCGCCCGCGTCGCGTGCGGTACTGGGACCGAGGAAGGGCAGCACCAGGTAGGGGCCGCTGGCGACACCGTGGTGCCCCATGGTCTGGCCAAAGTCCGCGTCACGTTTTTCCAGGCCGATGTCGCTGGCCAGATCCACGAGACCCGCCAAACCGAAGGTGCTGTTGACGACGAAACGCATGCTGCTCGTCAGCGCACGATCGAATCTGAGCTGCAGGAGATTGTTGACGGTGTTGGGCAGGTCGCCCAGATTGGAGAAAACGTTGCCTACCGCCATTTCGACCGGATCGGGGACGATCCATCGGTAGCTCCGTGCCACTGGCTTGAACACATAGTCGTCCACGGATTCGTTGAACGCAAAAATCTTACGGTTCACCGGCTCCCATGGATCCCGCTCATCGACGTAGACTGGAGTGGCGGGGGGTTCGCTGTTCCTGAACACGGGACCCGCAGGACGTTCGCCAGGGGCGTCGCCGGCCTCCTTGGCGGCCGCCACGGATACAGGCGTGACGGGCGTGGCTGCGGCCTCTACGCTTTCCTCCACTCCATCCGCCGTTTCCACCGCAGGTGCATGCGTGTCGGGCGATGTCGCCGCGGCGGACGAGGGTGGCGCACCCGCTGTCTCGGTCTCGAGCCCCGTACTCCGGGTCTGGCTGGTGGTGGCGCAGCCACCGAGAAAAATACCCAGGAGTAGAACCGACAGGGCACAGGATCTGATGGAATGAGCCATATTTGAATATGTGTGTGAGAGTGGGTGGTTTATACGTCCAGACAGGCCAAAATGGCCGTTGCCATTATAGGGCCAATCAATTTGTTTTTAAAAGAACATTTTTACGGTGCATCGCGTCGCACGAAATCCCGGAAACGGAAGCCAAGCAGTCCAAGCGTCGCGAAGTACCCGGCAGCTCCGGCAAGGATGACCCATAGCAGTCGAATAGCGCGTTCCGTTGCCGGCGCAGAGAGCCATGCTGCGTCATTGTCCGAAACAAACCATAGCGTGATCCCCATGACGGCCAGTGCCGTCGACGTCTTGATCATGAAGACGGGCCATCCGGGTTGCGGCCGATAGATCTGCTGACTGCGCAGCCTGGCGTACAGCAACGCGGCATTGAGGCAGGCGCCCAGTCCGATGGACAATGCCAGCCCGGCATGGCGCAGTGGAACGATGAATGCCAGATTCATCAATTGGGTCGCGGCCAGTGCGACCAGGGCGATCCTGACGGGGGTCCGGATATTCTGGCGCGCGTAGAATCCGGGCGCGAGCACCTTGACCAGGATAAGCCCTGGCAGCCCCAGGCTGTAGGCCAGCAGTGCGTCGCGCGTCATCCACAGGTCATGGCTGGAGAATTCGCCGTGATGGAACAGCGTGCTGATCAGGGGAACGGCGAGCAGCGCCAGCGCCAGCGCCGCGGGCAAGGTCAGCAGCATGGTCAGGCGCAGGCCCCAGTCCAGGAGACGGGAATACTCCTCGGTGCCATTCTCCGCATGGTGGCGGGACAACGACGGCAGCAGGACGGTACCCAGCGCGACGCCCAGCAGGCCGGCGGGGAATTCCATCAGCCGGTCGGCATAGTAGAGCCATGACACGCTGCCCGTCACCAGAAAGGAGGCGAAGATGGTATTGATGAGGAGGCTGATCTGCGCGATGGAGACACCGAATGCAGCGGGCCCCATCTGCTTGAGGACGCGCCAGGCACCGTTGTCGGCGGTGCGGAGCCGGGGCCACGGCAGCAGTCCGAGGCGCATCAGGGCAGGGATCTGGAAGCCGAGCTGCAACAGGCCGCCGATGACAACTGCCCAGGCGAGCGCCAGTACCGGGGGATCCACCAGCGGAGCGAGCCACAGCGCGCAGCCGATGAAGGAGAGGTTCAGCAGGGCAGGGGTCAGGGCAGGTATCGCGAAGGCGCGATGCGCATTGAGGATGCCGCCTGCGAGCGCCACCAGCGAGATGAACAGGATATAGGGAAAGGTGATCCGCAGCAGTTCCGTGGTCAGTTGGAATTTTTGCGGATCGGAGGTGAATCCCGGCGCACTCACGTAAAGGATCAGGGGCGCGGCGACGATGCCCAGCAGCGTGACGACGAACAGGGCCAGCGACAGCAGTGTCGCGACGTGGTCGATGAGATGGCGCGTTTCCTGCCGGGTCCGGCGATTCGTGTACTCCGCCAGTATCGGCACGAACGCTTGGGAGAAGGCCCCTTCGGCGAACAGCCGCCGCAGCAGATTGGGGATGCGAAAGGCCACGAAGAATGCGTCGGTCCCCATTCCTGCGCCGAAGATACGGGCAATCAGTGCGTCGCGCACGAATCCCAGTATGCGGGACACCAGTGTCATCCCGCTGACGGTGGCAAGGGTCTTGAGCAGATTCATCGGCGGCTATGTTACCCCGAATATTTTTGTTGGAGTCGTGTATTGATATCGCGCCGCATGCCTGGCCCGATTCCGGCGGCCGGTATTGCAATATGCTGGAAGTATCCGTATTATTGCTAGGTTAAGTCTCTGGAATGGGCGCAAGAGAATCGACAGTCATTCATCCGCAATTCGAGGAATTTCATATGGCCAATAGTGCGCAAGCAAGAAAGCGTGCGAGACAGAATACCAAGCAGCGCAATCACAACACCAGTCTGCGTTCACGGTTGCGTACGGCGATCAAGCACGTGAGGAAGGCTGTGGGGGCCGCCGACAAGGCTGCTGCCCAGACAGCATTCCAGGCATCCGTCGGCATCATCGATTCCATCGCCGACAAGGGTATCATCCACAAGAACAAGGCAGCTCGCCACAAGAGCCGCTTGTCCGCCGCCGTCAAGGCGCTCGCCTGAGCGTTCCATCACGCCATTCAGGCGCATGCGGCGGGGCTCTCCCGCCGTTTCTTCATCCGCTACCGGCATCAGTTCGCCGTCACCGCATTTCCAGGTCTGCCAGAAACTCGCCCGCCAGCAGTGGAAGGCTCGCTCCTCATCCTCGCCGCTGTTGTGGGCGCAGCGGTCGGTCAATGCCGAGAGCAGGTCGATGAGGATGGGAAAGATGACGATGCTGGAGTTGTCATTGCAGATATGGATGAGCGCAGGATAGCGCAGCTGCGTTGCTTCTCGCTTCCTGCTGGCAGGTGACGTCAAGGGCGTTCTCCTTCTGGAAGCTGGTTTTTCACGGGACGGCCACACGAAGGCACGCCAGCGCTCAGATCCTATTCAGGATGGTTGGGCGGCTGCCCACGCGCGCATTTATTCCATACGCAAACCGAGGAAGAACCGGAATGGCGGAGGCCCAGGGGACAGATGGGCATGCCCGATCCGCATCGGCGTGGTGGCTTCGGGGTGGATGCCCGGTGCCACTGCTGCGATGTGTCGGATCAGGGGTGAGATGCAGGTGCCGGAAAGGGAGCCGGCGGCTGCAGCGCCGATGCCGCCCCGGGATGCCGGTGAACGCCTGGCCGATTCCATGACGTCCATATGAACCGCTTTGCTACCGGCTGCATTCGGGCTTTGTCCCGGCTGCATTCAGGCGTTGCAAAGGACATCGTTTTGGCGCATAAAAGCGGTTTTTACATCGGAGCAGCGTTCTATGAGGCGACCTGTCAGCCGGATTCTCGTCATCAACGACGAGAAGCTGATCCTCAAGGAGTTCATCAAGGGATTGAACGCCGCCGCCAAGTCGCTGGAAAATCCCCTGGGCATCACATTCTATGGCGTCACCACCGCCCGCGAGGCGTTGCAGGCGATCGAAGAGGATGGGGACATCCAGTCGGTGGTGGTGGACGATACGCTCTATACCCTGCGAAACGGCGGGAAGGATGCACGTGACCTCCAGATGACGGCGCTGACGCTGGTGCAGAAGATCAACCGGTTTCGTCCCGAGCTCGACATCTACATACTGATCGCCCAGGAAAAGGAGGACGAGGTCGTCGACGCGCTGTTCTCCGAAACGGTGGACGGCTATTTCTATCGCGAGGAGCGTGACTACCGCGGCATGTACCGCATTCTCAACGCCCAGCTCCAGGAGAAGGCGCGCACGCCGTTCTACGACCAGCTCAAGAACTATGTGCTGATGGCGAAGGATGCCTGGCACACCCCCGGGCACTCGTCCGGGGATTCGTTGCGCGACAGTCCCTGGGCCAGCGATTTCTACCAGTTCATCGGCGAGCACATCTTTCGCGCCGACCTGTCGGTATCGGTCCCGATGCTGGATTCTCTGATGGAGCCCCAGGGCGTGATCGCGGAGGCACAGAAGATCGCCGCCAAGGCATTCGGCGCGCGGCGCACCTTCTTCGCCACCAACGGCACCTCCACCGCGAACAAGGTGATATTCCAGACGCTGCTGGCGCCCGGCGAGAAATTGCTGCTGGATCGCAACTGCCACAAGTCGGTGCATCACGGCGTGGTGCTGTCCGGCGCGCATCCGATCTACCTGGATTCCTCGGTCAACAAGAAGTTCAGCGTATACGGCCCAGTGCCCAAGCGGATCCTGCTCGACGCCATCGAGGCGCATCCGGATGCGCAGGCGCTCATCCTCACCAGTTGCACCTACGATGGCCTGCGCTACGACCTGCCGCCCATCATCGAGGCTGCGCATGCCAGGGGAATCAAGGTCATCATCGACGAGGCCTGGTATGGCTTCGCCCGCTTTCATCCGGCCTTTCGCCCCACTGCGATGGAAGCAGGGGCGGACTACGCCACCCAGAGCACCCACAAGGTGCTGTCGGCGTTTTCCCAGTCCAGCATGATCCACGTCAACGATCCCGATTTCAGGGAGCATCTGTTTCGCGAGAACTTCAACATGCACACCTCCACCAGCCCGCAGTACAGCATGATCGCCAGCCTCGACGTGGCGCGCAAGCAGGCGACGCTGGAAGGATACAAACTGCTTTCGCGTACGCTGGAACTGGCGGAAGAAGTGCGCACACAGATCAATTCCACCGGGGTCTTCCGTGTGCTGGAGTTGTCGGATCTGCTGCCCGAGGAAGTCAGGCACGACAACATCCAGCTGGATGCCACCAAGGTAACGGTCGACATCTCCCATTGCGGCTTCACGGTGGAGGATCTGATCCGGGAACTGTTCGAGCGCTACAACATCCAGGTCGAGAAGAGCACCTTCAATACCCTGACGCTGCTGCTCACCATCGGCACCACCCGCAGCAAGGTTTCCCGGCTCTACGACGCATTGATGCGCATCGCCCGCGAGGGGCGCGCTCCCCGTCGGCTCTACCAGACGCCGGAGATTCCCGGTTTCACGGAACTGAGATATCTTCCGCGCGATGCGTTCTACTGCGGCGGCGAGCTGGCGCCGTTGCTCGATGAGCAGGAAAAGGTCAGCCACGATCTGGACGGCAGGGTCTGCGCGGATCAGATCACTCCATACCCTCCCGGCATCCCCGTGCTGGTGCCGGGGCAGGTCATCACGCAGGCGGTGGTGCAGTATCTCGTGGGCATGCTGCGTTCGCAGAAGCGGGTCGAAGTGCATGGCATCGTGTACGACGGATACCTGCCGTGCTTGCGGCTGCTGCGGGCATCAGAGGAAAAAGGCTTGAAAAAGCTGGTCAAATAGGTAAAGATATGAGATTGTGCAAACACGGCGGCTGGGGCCGCCGTACTGCATTCTGGATGCGGGAAACCCGCAGTCAAGGCCTGCCGTACGGGATTTCCTTCCGGTTTGAGGATTCGGATGCGTACCCTCCGAGTCCGGGCGCATCCCGTCCCGGGCGGGAATTCTTCGTTTACCGTGTAAAAGGATATCGCAGTCCATGGTGCCATGTTTCCATGGGCGGTCAGCTGTCGAATCCAGAGTATGGAGTGGTGGATCCATGTCAAGCTTGATGAACACTTACCTGCAGCTTCCCGTCACGTTTGCGCGGGGAGAAGGGGTATGGCTGTGGGACGAAGCAGGGAAGCGCTATCTCGATGCCCTGGCAGGGGTCGCCGTGTGCGGCCTGGGCCACTGTCATCCCCGGCTGGTCGCGGCGATCTGCACGCAGGCCAGGACCCTGATGCATACCTCCAATCTGTACCATATTGGTCGGCAGGAGCAATTGGCCGAGAGACTGGTGACATTGTCGGGCATGGACAATGCCTTCTTCTGCAACTCGGGCGCGGAGGCGAACGAGGCGGCGATCAAGCTGGCAAGGCTCTACGGTCACGGCCGAAGCATCGACCAGCCCACGATCATCGTCATGGAAAAATCCTTTCACGGACGCACCATGGCAACCCTGACCGCCAGCGGCAACCGCAAGGTGCAGGCGGGTTTCGAACCGCTGCTGACGGGGTTCGCGCGGGGTCCCTACAATGATCTGGACGCCGTGACGCAGGTGGGCGTGCACAACAAGAACGTGGTTGCGATACTGGTGGAGCCTTATCAGGGAGAGGGCGGTGTCAACGTTCCCGAAGCGAACTATCTGCAGGGGTTGCGCAGCCTGTGCGACCGGAACGGCTGGCTGCTGATGCTGGACGAGGTGCAGTGCGGCATCGGCCGCAGCGGCAAGTGGTTCGCGTTCCAGCACAGCGACATCATGCCGGACGTCATTACCCTTGCGAAAGGACTGGGCTCCGGGGTCCCCATCGGTGCCTGCCTGGCGAAAGGTGCTGCCGCCACGGTCTTCGGGCCCGGCAATCATGCCTCGACCTTTGGCGGCAATCCGCTGGTCTGTGCCGCCGCACTGACCACCCTCGAAGTCATCGAGGAAGAGAACCTGCTGGAGAACGCGAGGGCGGTGGGGGACTTCATACGCGGCACACTCAGGGAGCGGCTGCTTGGCTTGCCCGGCGTGCAGCAGATTCGCGGGCAGGGGCTGATGATCGGGCTCGAGCTGTCCCGCCCGTGCGGCGAACTGGTGCGAAAAGCGCTGGACCAGGGATTGCTGATCAATGTCACGTCGGATAAGGTGGTGCGTCTGCTCCCTCCCCTCGTGATGCGGCGCAGCGAGGCGGAGCAGGTGGTGGATACCCTGGTCGCGCTGGTGGAAGCGTTCCTGGCGAAGTGAGTCGACGGATGGATCCTGTCGCCCGGCTATCCATGTGAAATTATGATGCAGGTCAATCATTTCTTGCAGTTCAACGATTTTTCCCGGGAAGAGTTCGAGTACTTGTTCGAGCGCACCCGGTGGATCAAGCATGAATTCAAGCAGTATCGGCGCTACTGGCCGCTGGTGGACCGCACCATGGCGATGATCTTCGACAAGCACTCGACCCGCACCCGCCTGTCGTTCGAGGCGGGTATGCACCAGCTCGGGGGGGCGGCGATCTACCTCTCCATGCGCGATACTCAGCTGGGTCGCGGCGAACCGGTGGAGGACGCGGCGCGCGTCATCTCGCGCATGGTGGACATCGTCATGATCCGTACTCACGAGCACGACATTGTCCGGCGGTTTGCGGCGCACTCGCGGGTTCCCGTCATCAATGGATTGACCGACGAGTATCATCCCTGCCAGATCATGGGCGACATCTTCACGTTCATCGAGCACAGCGGCAGCATTTCCGGCAAGACGGTGGCCTGGATCGGGGATTCGAACAATGTCTGCAACACCTGGCTGCAGGCGGCGGAGATATTCGACTTCAACGTGCACGTCTCGACCCCGCCCGGCTACGAAGTCGAGCCGGAGCGCGCGGGGCTCTATGGCACCGATCATTACGAGGAGTTCGCCGATCCACATGACGCCGTACGGGATGCCGACCTGGTCACCACGGACGTGTGGACCAGCATGGGCTTCGAGGCCGAGACCGAGGAGCGCAAGAAGGACTTCGCCGATTTCCGCGTGGACAGCGAGATGATGGCGTGTGCGAGGAAGAGTACGGTATTCATGCACTGCCTTCCCGCGCATCGGGGAGAAGAGGTGGAGGCGGCGGTAATCGACGGACCGCAGTCGATTGTCTGGGAAGAGGCCGAGAACCGATTGCATACCCAGAAGGCGCTGATGGAATACCTGCTCCTGGGGCGCGTGGACGATCCTGCCGGGCCATCCCCTGTTACGGGCAACTGAATCACATGCGTGAACCGGCTATTCATTACTCAGCGAGCGTGGCATGAAGAGAAGAAAGGGCAAGTCGGGGGTGGATAAGGTCGTTCTGGCCTTCTCCGGAGGGCTGGACACCTCGGTGATCCTGAAGTGGCTGCAGGATACGTACGGCTGCGAGGTCGTCACGTTCACCGCCGACATCGGCCAGGGAGAGGAAGTGGAACCTGCCCGTGCGAAGGCCAGGAAGCTCGGGGTGAAGGAGATCTACATCGACGATCTGCGCGAGGAGTTCGTGCGCGACTTCGTCTTCCCCATGTTCCGGGCGAATACGATCTACGAGGGCGAGTATCTGCTCGGCACCAGCATCGCGCGTCCGCTGATCGCCAAGCGCCAGATCGAGATCGCGCGCGAGACCGGTGCCGATGCGGTGGCGCATGGAGCGACCGGAAAGGGCAACGATCAGGTGCGTTTCGAGCTTGGCTACTACGCACTGCAGCCCGACATTCGCGTGATCGCCCCGTGGCGGGAGTGGGATCTGACCTCCCGGGAGCGGTTGCTGGATTACGCGAAGCAGCACGGGATCCCGGTGGAGATGAAGAAGAGGAAGGGCTCTCCCTACAGCATGGATGCCAACCTGCTGCACATTTCCTACGAGGGCCGCATCCTGGAGGACCCCGCCCGGGAACCGGAGGAGTCGATGTGGCGCTGGAGCGTTTCCCCCGAGCAGGCCCCGGACGAGGCGGAATACCTCGATCTGGAGTTCAGCCGGGGCGACATCGTGGCGCTGAACGGCGAGGGACTGTCTCCCGCGCACGTGCTTGCCCGGCTGAACCAGCTGGGGGGGAGGCACGGCATCGGGCGCCTGGATCTGGTCGAGAACCGCTACGTCGGCATGAAATCGCGCGGCTGCTACGAAACGCCCGGCGGCACCATCATGCTGCGGGCCCATCGGGCCATCGAGTCCCTCACGCTCGACCGGGAGGTGGCGCATCTGAAGGACGAACTGATGCCGCGCTATGCTGCCCTCATCTACAACGGCTACTGGTGGAGCCCGGAACGCAGGCTGCTGCAAGGCATGATCGATGCGTCCCAGGAAACGGTGAACGGCCGGGTGCGGGTCAAGCTCTACAAAGGGAATGTGACCGTGGTTGGGCGCGATTCCTCGACGGATTCGCTGTTCGATGCCCGCATCGCCACCTTCGAGGATGACGAAGGCGCCTACAACCAGGCCGATGCGGCCGGATTCATCAAGCTGAATGCCCTGCGCATGCGCATTGCGGGAAACATGAAGAGCAGGGGATGATCGAGGCTTCTGCCCGGGCCATCATCGTGCCGGGCGGGCAATGCCGGGAGGGAGGCGCGGACGTATGCCATCATTCGACATCGTTTCGGAAGTGGACGGGCAGGAGATCAGGAATGCGGTCGACCAGGCCAACAAGGAGGTCGGCACACGCTTCGACTTCAAGGGCTCCGATGCGCGCGTGGAGCAGTCGGGCCACACGTTGACGTTGTACGCGGACGACGGTTTCAAGCTGGACCAGGTGGGGGATATCCTGATGGGAAAGCTGACCCGGCGCGGCGTCGACGTGCGCTGCCTGGACAGGGGTGCGACCGAAAAGATCGGGGGCAACAAGGTCAGGCAGCAGATCACGGTCAGGACCGGGATAGAGACCGATCTGGCGAAGAGGATCGTCAGGCTGGTCAAGGACAGCAAGCTCAAGGTGCAGGGCAGCATCCAGGGCGACGCGGTGCGCATTTCGGGTGCGAAGCGCGATACCCTGCAGGAAGCGATACAGCTGGTCAAGAAGTCCGTGACCGACTTTCCGTTGCAGTTCCAGAACTTCCGGGAATGAATCGCTCCGATGCAGGCTGCATCGTCATCTTGGAGGTCGGCGCAGGCCGGTGATCCACCTGCCGTACAGGCGGCGGGCGACCTGTTGCAGGGCCGATATACGCTGAAGCAGGTCTATCTGCATCGCTTCAGCCGACTGAACCGCGGGCCCGGGGTAGGCGGTGATTTCGTCGGCCCCTGCGCGGCACCAGGTCCGGACCATCTCTTCCGTCATTTCCACATGGCACTGCAGGCCCAGGTGCGCCCCCAGCGCGAACGCCTGGTTGGGGCAGTAGGGGCTGGAAAACAGGCGGACAGCGCCACTTGGAAGGGTAAAGCTTTCCCCATGCCAATGAAAGGGCTCGAAGGCGGACAGATCGCCGAGCCAGGCGCGCGCCACAGGGTGGTCGGCAACGTCGACCCGGCCCCAGCCCAGTTCCCTGGAAGGATCCCTGTCCACTCTTGCGCCCAGCGCCTTGGCCATCAGTTGCCCGCCCAGGCAGTGGCCCAGCACCGGGATGTCGCCGGCCACGGCCTCCCGGATCAGCGCGAGCACCGGTGCGATCCAGGGAAGATTGTCGTTCACGCTCATGGGTCCTCCCATGAATACCAGCCCGCTGAACGATGTTGCCCGATCCGCAGGTACCTCGCCGGCATCGATCCTGATGAGCTGCCAGGGGATCGCGTGCAGATCTAGAAAGGTCGACAGGTAGCCTGGACCCTCGATGGAGGCGTGCCTGAAGATGGCGACGGGTTTCACGGAAATGGTATCGATTCCTCCTGGCTACCGGCGGCGCCAGGGTGCGATGTCCGCATCCGGAATCACACGCTGTCCAATGATGTTGGTATTGCTGAAGTCTGCCCGCTCGTGCGCGCCGACGAGATACATGTTGTTTCCGATGCGAATCTCGATCTGTCCGCTCGCCACGGCGACGCTGCCGCCCCCCGGGTGTTTGCTGATGGTGAAGCGTGTACCGAGGTCGCGGATGTGAGCGGTACCCACCTTGATCTGCAACGTGCCCGGGTTTGCGCCCCTGACATCGAAGTATGCGTTGCCGCGCAGCAGTTCGATGTGAGGAGGATGGGTGTCACTGACAGTTACGCTGCTGTCCGTATCCAGGCTGACATCGATTTCCGGGTTGGCTGCGAAGGTGATACGTTCTCCCGGCAAGGTCTCGTGCAGCCGTGTTGCCGAGGGGCTGGCGATGAGCCAGGACATGATCCCCAGGAACGCCGCCGTGGCGAGGATACAGAGGTTGATCAGGAGTCCCCGCCAGCTGCGTAACCGTATCACCGTGGGCATGTCGTCATGGTCGCGTCGATGAACACATTTCCAGGGGCAGCTCAGCGCAGGATCGTCGCGGGATCAGGCGCGCATGAGCCAGCTATTCGATCATGCTACTCATCCAGTACCGCCGGATCCGTCACGAATCCGATTCGAACCAGTCCGGCCTTGGCCGCGATGGACATGACGCGCGCCACGTGCTCGTAGTGGACGTGCCCGTCCGCGCGTATATGAAGCTCAACATTGGGATCGTGCTGCACCGTTGCGGCAAATCGTGGCGCGAGCTGGTCCAGGGTGACGGCCTCTCCATTCCAGTAGAGACTCGCATCCTCGCGGATGCCGAATTCAACATGCTCCGGCTTGGTGATGTTCGGACTGCTCGTCGCCTTGGGCAGATCCACCTTGACCGAGTGTGTCAGCAGGGGTGCGGTGATGATGAAGATCACCAGCAGCACCAGCATCACATCCACCAGCGGCACCACATTGATCTCGGTCATGGGAGCCTGCGCGCTGCTCCCGTTCACGCCGCCAAATGCCATTATGGCCTCCTGTCCCCAGGTGCGGCCGCCGGAGCGACGATGCGCAACTGCCGTTCGTCTTCCGCGGAACTATTGGCCTTGGTGCCCACAGCAATCAGCACGAACAGGTCATGCGCGAAGGTGTCGAGGCGTGCCAGCCAGATGCGGTTGCGGCGCACGAACGTATTGTAAGCCAGTACCGCCGGGATCGCCACCGCCAATCCCAGCGCCGTCATGATCAGCGCCTCGCCCACCGGGCCCGCCACTTTGTCGAGAGTGCCCTGGCCGGACAGGCCGATCTGCACCAGCGCGTGATAGATGCCCCACACCGTGCCGAACAGCCCGATGTAGGGTGCGGCGGAGCCTGCGGAGGCAATCACCGTCAGGCCGTTTTCGACACGGGTCGCTTCCTGGTCCAGACCGTTGCGCAACACGCGGGTGATGAACTCGCTCGTTCCGCCCGCTGCTGCCAGCTTCTGCACGCCGTGCTTCTCGGAATCGGCCGCGGCGTTCATGGCCAGTTGCGCAAGCTGGGCAAACGCATTGTCATCGGGGCAGTTCTTCAGGGTCGAATTGACCTCCTGCAGGGAACTCGCACTCCAGAAGTGCTTGAGGAAGACTTCCGCGCGCTGCCGGGCCAGGTAGTTGGAAATGCCCTTGGTCAGTATGAGATACCAGCTCGACACCGAGAGGGCCAGCAGAAGCGCCAGCACACTGATTCCCACCGCGTCCAGCTGGGCGAGAAAATTCGAAAACCCCATACCCTGTTCCATAGAAATCAGTCTCCCTGCAGTGCGAAGTTGAAAGGTTGGAGCGCGATGGCGCGCACCGGCTGTCCGTTGCGTTGCGGCGGCGCACAGCGCCAGGTCTTCACCGCCGCCAGTGCGGCCTCGTCCAGGCGCTTGAAGCCGCTACTGCTGATGATCTGCGCCACGCTGATGAGGCCGTTCTTGTCCATTTCCACCCGTATGACGAGCTTGCCCTCTTCGCCGAGCCGGCGAGAAAGTGGGGGGTAGGCGGGTGCGTTCAGTTCAGGGCACGACACCGACAGTTCCGACGACAACGTGATCGGCCCCGCGTCCATCTGCGGGCGGGGCGCCTCGACCACGGGCTCCGGGACGGGATCCGGTTCCGGGTCGGGTGCCATCGGCAGAGCGACGGGCTCGCTCGGGGCGATGATCGGCGCCTCCGCCACCAGTTGGCGCGCCTGGGGGGGTTTCTTGACGGGTTCCGGCTTGGGTGGGGGAGGCTCCGGCTTGGGTTCTTCCTTGGGTCTGCTTGCAGGAATGAAATTGACGATCAGGGTCGCCAGCTTCTCGGGGGGCGGAATCAGTTTCTGGGTGAACAGAAAGTACAGCAGCCCACCATGGACGGCGAGGACGAACATCAGGCCGGGCAGGGAGACTGGATTCTGGCGGGCAATCATGAAGGTTCAGCGACTCTGGGTGCTGCGGCTGGAGACGGCGGTACGCACCAGCCAGTCTTCGACGAACTGCCTGCTGACCAGGCCGGTCCTGGCCTCACGCTGGTGTTGGCGATTGTAGAAGTAGGTACGCGGGACTTCGCCATACCAGCGGCTGTCGATCTCGAAGCGCAGGCGCTCCGGTATGTCGTCGGCGAAGGCCCACTGCTCCACCTTGCCCATGTCGTAGCCCTTGATCCGCGACACCAGCCGTGACGCCTCGCTGACCGGGTCCGTGGCGATCAGCACAATGTCCAGCGCCGGCTTGCTCCGCTTGAGATCGCCGAGCATCTTCAGTTCGGTCGGACAATACTGGCAGTCGAGAGACCACAAGACCAGGACAAAGGGCTTGCCCGTGCGTGCGCCGAGAATGCCCTCCAGGCTGCCCGACGCAAACGGTCGGACGGTATCGGCCGCGCCACCAGCCTGCGCGGCGAGCAGCATCAGTACGGCCAGCCATGCTTTCGCCAGCGGGTGGCGCAGAAGGCGTTTCATGGCAGAAGAGACGGAAGCCATGGCAAAAGGCCCGGCCGTCCCGAAGCGGGACATGGAGAGATGCGATTGGACCGATAGGCCATCAAGTGTGATCAATTATATTGACTAAGAATCAGTTGCACTTACATTTTAGCACATAAATGCATCACCTGGCACGAGGTGCGGACGGGAAAGGATGGCTGGCGACATCGGCAACATCCCATGCTGTAGCGCCTTTCCAGCATAGATTCTGAAATTTGGAGAGGATGATTTGTTTTTATGCGGTGAGAAATCGTCGATGGCGGCGCGCGTCTGGAGGGCGATGCGCGCATGAGCCTGCAAGGGACGTGTGGCGATACAACGGGGCGGATCTCGATATTATGGATGAGCCCTTCCGGTTTAAGCAGTATTTTTATATCCGATTAATGGATAAATAGTAGTATTGCCGGTATGCCCTTTCTGTAGGGAAATGGCGCGACGTATTGTAGGAAAAGCCCGGCGGCACGAAAGGCATCCCTTTAGGCGGGCGAGGACTGGAGAGCAGGGAGGCGGGGATGGGAAGTTGCTATACTATAATATTCTCAACCCGGCGGGGTGCGGGCGAACGGAGGCAGAATGGAGGGCAGGACTGGAGCGCCCAAGGATCCTGATGGGCGTGATAGCATCGCGGCGTCTCCGTCGAGGGAGGTGAAGGTCTCTGCACCCGGGTTCCTGCGGCGGCTGATGAGCATGGTGTACGAGTCGATGCTCCTGCTTGCGATCCTGTTCATCGCGGGCTTCATCTTTCATCTCGCGTTCCGCGACACCGGCTCCATCCTCTTCAGGCCCGCGTTCCAGTGCTACATGTTGCTGGTGGCGGGCGGCTACTTCACCTGGTTCTGGACCCATGGGGGACAGACCCTGCCCATGCAGACCTGGAAGTTCCGGGTCGTGAGCGCGGACGGGGCGCCGCTCACCCTGAAGCAGGCGGTGGCGCGCTATCTGTTCGCGGTGATCGGCATCTTTCTCTTTGGCGGCGGCATCGTCTGGGCGCTGTTCGACCGCAACCGCCAGTTCCTGCACGACCGGCTGGCAGGCACCCTGATCGTCAGGCTGGAGGGCGGGACGCCGCTCCCCCTCGCGAGGAGTTGACTGTTGGCGCGCAAGCTATACTATCAATGTATTCCACCCGGATCGGTTTCGGCATGACTCGAACCGGCAACGAAAAGACAGGCACCGATGGACATTGACGCGCTGCTCGCCCCGATTTCGCCCGATCTGCCGGCGCATCCAGCCAGAAAAAACAGCGCTGCAACCGGGATAATCTTGATAAGATGCCATGGAAATTTCATGCTTCATTTGCTCCTGAATGGGGATTCGGGGCATCCGCGGTGCTTCCTGGTACCGGGCATGAACGGGACGGGGATGGAAATCAATCCAGATCATATCGCTAAACACACGGCAAATTGTTATTGTTCTGTATCGTTTTTTCCGCCCGGCATCCGGGAATCCGCACAATCCGGTTACGATGAGGGCGCGCGGCGAGATCCGGCTCCACTCGGCGGGAGCAACCCACCTGGGCCTGCGGCGCGACAACAACGAGGACGCCTACCTGGCCATGCCCGGATTCGGCTTGTTCGCCCTTGCGGACGGAATGGGAGGCGCAGCGGCCGGTGAGGTGGCCAGCCGTTACTTCATCGAGACGACCCAGGCCTTGTTCGAGGGCCAGGCCAGGCTTTCGGCAGCCGGCCTGCCCGCACTGGTCCAGGAAATATTCGATCGTTCCAACGCGCGCATATTCGAGCATGCGAGACGCCATCCGGACGATTGCGGCATGGGATGCACCGGGGATCTCCTCCTCTTTCATCGCGAGCGTTACGTGATCGGGCACGTGGGCGACAGCAGGATCTATCTGCTGCGCGACGGCGACCTGCGGCAGTTGACCCGGGACCATTCCCTGGTGCAGCTTCAGGTGGATCGCGGGGTGATCACTGCGGAGGAAGCCAGGGTGCATCCGAAGAAAAACATTCTCCTGCGGGCGCTCGGCACCGACAGCCACGCCTTCTGCGATACGCACGAGGGGGTCGGAAGGTCCGGCGATCTGTTCCTGATGTGCTCGGATGGGCTGACCGACATGGTGCATGATTCCATGATCCGCGATGTGCTCGCTTCGGAGGAATCAATCCGGCAGAAGGTGGAGAACCTGATCCAGGCAGCACTGGCGGCCGGTGGCCGGGACAACGTGACAGTGATTCTCTGCGAGATGGAGGCGGCGGCATCCAGCGGCGGGCACTCCGCCTGAACCGGGCTATGCGGTGCCGCCCACCGTCAGTCCGTCGATGCGCAGGGTGGGCTGGCCCACGCCCACCGGTACGCTCTGGCCATCCTTGCCGCAGGTTCCCACGCCGGGATCGAGCGTCATGTCATTGCCGATCATGGAGACGCGCGTGAGCACGTCGGGGCCGTTGCCGATCAGGGTGGCGCCTTTTACCGGGTGGGCGATCTTCCCGTTTTCTATCATGTAGGCCTCGGCTGCGGAGAAGACGAACTTGCCGCTGGTGATGTCGACCTGGCCACCGCCGAAGTTGGCCGCATACAGGCCGTGCTTGACCGAGGCGATGATCTCCTCCGGGTTCCTGTCGCCGTTCAGCATGTAGGTATTGGTCATGCGCGGCATGGGAATGTGCGCGAACGACTCGCGCCTGCCGTTGCCGGTGACGGACGCGTGCATGAGACGCGCGTTCAGGCTGTCCTGCAGGTAGCCCTTGAGTACGCCGTCCTCTATCAGGACGGTGCATTGGGTGGGATTCCCTTCATCGTCGACGTTCAGCGACCCGCGCCGGCGGACGAGTGTGCCGTCGTCCACCACCGTCACGCCCGGGGCGGCGACGCGTTCGCCGATGCGTCCCGAGAATGCAGAACTGCCCTTGCGGTTGAAGTCTCCCTCCAGTCCGTGCCCGATGGCCTCGTGCAGCAGTATTCCAGGCCATCCCGATCCCAGCACCACCGTCATGGTGCCGGCAGGCGCGGGCTTCGCCTCCAGGTTGACGAGGGCCTGATGCACTGCCTTGGCGGCGTAGTCTCGCAGGATCTCGTCGGTGAAATAGTCGTAGCCGAAGCGTCCACCGCCCCCGGCCACGCCTTGTTCGAGTCTGCCGCCCTCCTCGGCGATGACTTGCAGGGACACGCGTACCAGTGGACGCACGTCCGCCGCGAGGATGCCGTCGCTACGCGCGACCAGGACGATCTCGAATTCCCCGCCCATCGATGCCATGACCTGGATGATGCGCCTGTCGAGTGCACGCGCATAGCCTTCGAGCTTCTCGAGCAGGGCCACCTTGTCTTTATCGCGGAGGCTGGCGATGGGATCCTGCGGCAGATAGAGCTCGCGGCCCCTGCCTTTTCTGACCGCCTGTACCGATTGAGCCGTTCCCTGACGGGCGATGGCCCGGGTGGCCTGCGCCGCGGAAACCAGCGCAGGCATGCTGATGTCATCGGAGTAGGCGAATGCGGTCTTGTCTCCGCTCACCGCGCGCACCCCGACACCTTGGTCGATGCTGAAGCTTCCCGACTTGACGATACCTTCCTCGAGCGCCCAGCCTTCGGTGCGGCTGTACTGGAAGTAGAGGTCGGCGTGGTCGAGACGGTGCGCGAACATCCGCCCGAAGATCTGCTGCAGTCCTTCGGTGTCGATCTCGTAGGGCGCGAGCAGGCACCGGTCGGCGGTTGCGAACAAGTCGTCGGGGGAAAGGAGGCGGTCTGCGAGGGTCATATGTGGGCCCGATGGAGGGACGATGGAAGGCTTCAGCAGTGGTGCAGGGTGCGATGCCTCAGCGCGGGCAGGCTGCTGCGCAGGCTGACTTGGTAGGTCGGATTGATGCTGGCAATGACGACGCCCGATCCCCGGGGAAGGCGGTCCAGCACGACCCCCCATGGATCGACGATCATGGTGTCGCCGTGCGTCTCCCTGCCGTTGACGTGATAGCCGCCCTGGGCAGGGGCGATGACGTATGCAAGATTCTCGATGGCGCGGGCCCGTATGAGGGTCTCCCAGTGGGCCTTGCCGGTGGTCGAGGTGAAGGCGGAAGGCGCGACGATGATGTCCACGTCCTTCATCGAGCGGTAGAGCTCGGGAAAGCGTAGGTCATAGCAGACGGAAAGACCGATGCGGCCGAACGGCGAGTCCACGGCCACTACCTCGCTGCCGGCCTCGATGGTCTGCTCCTCGGCATAGTGCTCGTTGCCGAGTTCGAGGCCGAAGAGGTGCATCTTGTCGTAGCGTGCCACCCGCCGTCCCTGGTCGTCGTAGACCAGGCAGCTGTTGCGTACCTTGTCGGGCCGGGAGGATTCCAGCGGCACGGTACCGCCCACCAGCCAGATCCCGAGACGCCGGGCCGTCTGGCTGAGGAACATTTGGATCGGGCCGTGATGGTCCCGCTCGCGCACCTCCACCTTGTCCGCGTCCTGCAGGCCCATGATGCAGAAGTATTCCGGCAGCGCTGCCAGCTTCGCTCCCTGGGCCGCCGCCATGTCGAGCAACCGCCCCGCCTCCTCCAGGTTGCCGGATACATTGGGGCCGGTCGCCATCTGGATCGCGGCAACGCGCACGGAACTGCCGTGGAGCATGTCGTTCACGGGTCTCGCAGCATCGCCGGACATCGGTGGCACATCGGTTTTTCCACGCCGGTGGAGGCTGTCTTCACGTTGATCGGTTCCCGCAATGCACCGGGCCGGAGGGTGCACTCTGGCACCGCTTCGGCCCGGCGGGAAGATACGGGTCGGTACGTCGTAGTCTAGCGTGCCGGATCCATTCCGGCAAGCGGCTTTGGGCATCCCTTCTAGCGGGATATCGGGGTGATGACCGGATCCAGCCAGGAGCCGGCCACGCTGTACCGCCTGAAAGGCGGGTTGCGCTGGAGTGCCTGGCTGACGATGCCGACCACCGGCGTGGCCGGTCCGAGCGAGGGGGTAACCGTCACCTCCAGTTTCTGCGTCTCGGCTTCCAGATTCAGTTCGCCATCCATGATGACCTTCGCCGCAGGTCCTTCGATCCTGAAACCATCGATGGTCGCCATGCCGCCATTGATGCGGACGTCGCCCAGGAGATCGTCGAAACTGAAGCCCTCGCTGAAGATGTCATGAAAGTCCAGCATGATTCTTCGAGGCAGCGTGCGTGGATCGAACATTCCGAACAGCCTCCCGATTCCAGGTTCGAAATTGGGAAACTGGCCCCGTTTTGCAGTCAGGGTGACATGTCCGACGAGCGTCGGATAGTCGATCGACTGCGGGCTTCCATTCCAGGTCAGCTCACCCGAAAGCCTGCCCTGACCCCGTTTGATGCGGTCGGGATAACCGATGCGGGCCAGGAATCCGCCGATGTCAGTGGCATTGAAAGTGATGGATGCCTCCACCTGAGGTGGAGTGGCACGGCTCCGCCAGATTCCATGTGCCGCCAGGAAGCCGTCCTCCTGGGTGAAGCGCAGGGTGTCGATACGCCATCCCTGGGCCTGGGGAACCGCTATCAGCTCCAATGCGCCGAACTGTCTGTTGCCCGCGGAAAAATGATCGACAGTGATGTCGAGAGCGGGTCCGCTTTTCTTCAGGTGCGACAGGGTCGGCGCGGAAGCGGGGGAAGCCGGAAGGTCCGGCGGAATGACCAGCGTCTTCAATCGCGCCACGATTTTTCCGCTTCCTGACGAATTCCACTCGATGCTGCCCTCGGCCTCCCTGCCGGCCACGCTGGCAAGCCATTGTCTGCCCTGCCTGTCCGCGTTCAGCACGATGTCATTGAAGCGCTTGCCCAGCGCATCCAGCGCCTGGATGCGGACGTGGATGCTCGCCGGTTCGGGGAAGGCGGCCGTGTCGCCTGCTGCCCGTTCGAGCAAGGCCTGCCAGTCGTCCAGATCCAGCCGGGGCAGAGTGCCGGTCAGCGATATGCCCTGCGCGGATGCGGGTGGAATGGGTGTATCGCCGAAATGGATATGGCCGCGTGTTTCGTAGTGATGGTCCAGTTCGCTACGATCGCGCCGGAGCCGTGCAGTGACCTGCTTGCCATAGTCGAGCGCCAGGATATCCGCGGTTTCGAGAATCGTGCGCTCGAAGCGCAGCGGCGTGCCGTCCGCGGTGGCTTTGGAAAAGGGCTCCGGCAGGGTCGAGGTCAGGCCCTGCAGCGACGACTCGACCAGAATGCCTGCTACCCGGCCCTCGCGTATGCGAGCGGACGCGCTCCAGTCCGCGGTACCGTGCAGATGCTGCACCCATGCGGGCGCGGCCTTCGTCCTGATACCCGCCAGGGATACGGATGGAGCGCCGGGGCTGGCGCGCCCGACGACGGAGAAGTGCATGTCACCGTTCGGGGTGGCGTGGGAATTCATCGTCATCGGTCCGCCCAGGAATTGGGCAGTGATCTGCTCCACGCTTATCCCGGCGTCGGAGAATGCGAGGACGCCATTGATGTCGCCAACACCGGGCAGGTATTTCCCCGGCTCGATCCGATTGCCGATGAAGCGATATCGTCCCGCCATCCTGATCCCGCCGTCCTCATGCAGTGGAATCGCGAGCCTGAGCGACAGCCTGCCGCTGCCGCCGACATCCAATCCGCTGTAGAAGCGATTGCCGGCGTTGCCGGGAAGGTGGCGGTCGACGAACCTCAGGAATTCACGGGTGGGGCCCTCGGCTTCTCCCTCGCTTTCCAGGACTGCATCCGCTGCACCGATGTCCGCGATCCGCAGCTTGACGTGGCTCAGACGTGTGCCGTGGAGGGCTGCGTCCGTGGCGGCGAGTTTCATTTCATTGCCGCGGAACTGCAGGTCCCCCGATATGTCTTCGATCGGGGGCCATCCTGGAACATAGTCCAGGGTGATTCCGGTCATGCCGGCCTGGAGCTGGAATAGGCCCGGGTCGTTCGAGGCGAAAGGGAAGCGGGCGAGATCGCCCTTGAGACGCAGCCGTACATCCCGCAATTCTCCTCTCAAGAATGCCTGATCCAGCCAGGCCTTGAGCGCCGGATTCATCCCCAGGGGCGTGTAGTGTCGCAGGCTGTCCGCACTGACGCGGGCCAGGCGCCCTGTCAGATCGATCGTTCCCGGCGATCCCGGGAGGAGGCGGTAGTTTCCGGAGAACGACCCGGTCGCATCTGGATTGATAAAGGCAAGACGGCCGATTCGGAGCAAGGCGCCTCCCTCGGGCGGCAGGCTCCAGCCCACCTGGCCGGACAAGGTTTCGAATGCGAGCGGCCGTTGCAGCACGTCCGGCAGCGCCAGGCTGGCATGACGGGCGTCGAGGTCGAGGCTGCCTCCGTGCTGCGTGAAGCGAACGCGCCCGCTCAATCCGCCGAAAGCCGGAAGATCCGCGTACGCCTCCGTGGACAGGCCGGCAAGCTCCGCCGCCACGCTGAAGCGGGCGGGCAGGGGCTGCGCGGCACCCCATTTAACCTGCAGATGCCGCAGGGTACCCCGGGGGGAGGCTTGGTCGATCCGTTCGCGCAGAGGCCGAGGGAGGGGAAGATATCTGCCCAGCCTTCCATGGGTTTGCAGGTCGAGGACGTCGACGTCCAGCCTTCCTCCACCCGCGAGCCCCGCATCGGCGGAGGCCAGCCTCAAGGAAAAGCTGATGGGCTGCAGCACTTCCTGGCCATGCATGGACGCGCCCAGGCGCTGGGCGGAAACCTCCATGCCCGTACCGTCGTGCTCGGCCTGCCAGCCTAGCCTGCCGCGCAGGTGATCGAGCTCCAGTTCCGGCAGCTCACCGGCCAGCTGCATGCCGACGTGGTGCACGTGGATGTCTGCGGTCAGTCTACGTATTCTTCCCTGATCCATCCAGGACCATATGCGCAGCGCCCCGACGCCGCGGCGCAGTCCGATCTCGCCGGGCACGGGCAGCCAGGCGAGCGCAGCGGCGATGTCGGCATGGTCGATCTGGACGAACATCCGCCCCTGCCATCGTTCCGGCGCGCCCAGCGACCTTCCGGTCAGGTCGCCGCGCAGATCCAGCCGGGTGGACAGATGGGGCGGCGGTGTCGCCCGTATCCCGAACCGGTGGCGGTCGCCGTTGTTCCTGAGCCTCAGGTCGACCCGCAGCGGCAATGCCGGCGCATTGCGTAATTCGTCGCGCCAGAGGATGGTGGCATTCCGGATGATGACCTGCCGCTGGCGCAGCAACCAATCGGAGAAACCGTCTTCCCCGTCCGCCGGCTCGGCATCGACCAGGAATCCGGCCACATGGATGGCACCCGAAGCGTCGCGGCGAACGATGAGGTCGGGCCGGTCGATCTCGATCGTGCGGAAACGGAGCTCGGCGTGCGCGAGCGAGCGCCAGGCGAGCGTACCTTCCAGTTGCTGCAGCAGCAGCACGGGATGGCCCGCCCGGTCGTGCACCTTGACCGTGTGCAGCAGCATGTGGGGACGCAATCCGTCCCAGTTGGCGCGGATGCCGCCGATGGTGACGTGCTGGCCGGTGGCGTGGCTGATCGCGGCGGCAATGGTTTCACGGTAGCGCTCGATATCGGGCAGCAGCCAGTAGCGCAACAACAGCAGCAGGCAGGCAAAACACGCCGCCGCCACGATCAATGTCCATGCAACCCAGCGGAATAGACGGCTGCTTCTCTGTGCCAGAGGTAGAATGGCGGCTAGGTTCAATCGATCGTTCCCGTGTCGTGTATGGCAACGTCCCTTTCATGCAGCTGGGAAGATGTGCGGTTTCAGGTGTGCCCGCAGGATGAATGATCGGGATCGATCGTGGCGGATCCCGTGCCGTTTGCGCGTCAGGGCGGCCGTTTGATGCTGTCGGAATATATTGTCCCCGGGAAACTCATTGTAACCCCGAATTCTCAGCCATGCATGCCGATCATTCGCGTACCGGAGAGATAGTCGAGTCGGTGCTGCCGTACAGCCGCTACCTGCAGCGCCTGCTGGCGGGCGAGCCTGGCCTGCGGGAGGATCTCGTGCTTGGACTGCCACATTCCTTCGCACGGGAGGAGATGGAGGATTTCCTCGAAGCGCATGCGGAAGAGGCGCGCACCGAGGAGGGACTGGATCGCGTCCTGCGTCATCTGCGCAAGCGCGTCATGCTGCGCCTGATCGTGCGTGACCTGGTGGGGACGGCGGATCTGGAGGAGGTGATGGCCTGCATGACGCATCTGGCGGAAGTCCTCATCGATTTTGCGCTGGTGCGCCATCACGCCTGGCTAGCCGACCCGGACCGTTATGGGCAGCCGCGAGGTGCCGTGGATGGCATGCCCCAGGAGATGGTGGTCGTCGCCATGGGCAAGCTGGGGGGGGGCGAACTCAACGTCTCTTCGGACGTGGACCTGATATTCGTCTATCCGGAAGATGGCGAGACTGACGGGGCCCGCCGCATCTCGAACCATGACTTCTTCGCCCGTCTGGGCCGCAGGCTGATCGCCAGCCTGAACGATCTGACGTCCGATGGGTATGTTTTCCGCGTGGACATGCGATTGCGGCCGCACGGGGAGAGTGGCCCGCTGGCGGTGAGCTTCGCCATGCTGGAGGACTATTTCATCAGTCATGGACGGGAATGGGAGCGTTACGCCTGGATCAAGGGCCGCGTCGTGGCGGGTCCCGACGTGGAGGGGGGAACGCTCATGGAGCGTATCGCGCAACCTTTCGTCTTCCGCAAGTACCTGGATTTCGGCGCCTACGAATCGATGCGCGGCCTGTACGCACAGATTCGCCGGGAAGTCGCGCGACGGGAAATGCGTGGAAATATCAAGCTGGGGCCGGGCGGCATCCGTGAGATCGAGTTCATCGCCCAGGTGTTCCAGTTGATACGCGGCGGGCGCGACGCTGATCTGAGGGTCCGCCCCACCCTGGCCGTACTGGAGCAGCTTAGGATCAAGCGCCAACTGCCGGAAAGCGCGGTCGCACAACTTGCCACGGCCTACTGCTTCCTGCGCGCCCTCGAGCACCGCCTGCAATACCTGGACGACCAGCAGATCCAGTCGCTGCCGGACGATGCCAACGACCAGGGGCTGATTGCCGCCGCGATGGGATTCTCCGAGCTCGGCAATTTTCAGCGTGCGCTTGAATGCCACCGTCGCAACGTGACGCTCCACTTCGAGCAGATATTCGCGACACCGCTCGAGACCCCGGCATCCGACTCGGTGGCCTGGTTGTGGCAGGACCAGGACGGGAGAGCGCCAGGGGGAGAGGATGCCCGCACGTGGTTGGCCAGGATGGGGTTCTCCGATCCGGACCGCGTCCTCGATCGCCTGCGGGCATTCCGTGCCAGTGTCCGCTACCGGCAGTTGCCCCGATCCAGCGCGAAGCGGGTCGATGCGCTGGTGCCTGCCGTGATCGAGGCAGCCGCAGGATTCCCTGCTGCCGATGCGACGCTGGAACGCCTGCTGCTGCTGCTCGAGAGCGTCAGCCGCCGTGCTGCCTACCTCGCACTGCTGCGCGAGTATCCCCAGGCGCTGGATCGCGTGGCGAGGCTGGTGTCCGCGAGCCGGTGGGCGGGCGACTATCTGTGCCGCCATCCCATCCTGCTGGACGAACTGCTGGGTACGGAAGATGCCGGTCAGGCTCCCGACGCCCTTGCATCCGGAAAGAGGCTGATGCGTCAGCTCGAGAGCGCCGGTGCCGCCGCGGAGGACGACACCGAGCAGAAGATGGACGTGCTGCGCCATTTCCAGCATGCGGAGGTGTTCCGCCTGCTGGCCCGGGACGTGGCGGGGCTGCTGCCGCTGGAGACGCTGAGCGATCGCCTGAGCGATCTGGCCGACCTGATGCTGGATACCGTGCTGCGCCTGGCCTGGGCGGGGCTGAGAAGGCGGCACCGGGATGTCCCGGCCTTCGGTGTCATCGGCTATGGAAAGCTTGGCGGCAAGGAGCTGGGCTATGCATCCGACCTCGACATCATATTCCTCTACGACGACGCGCATCCCGACGCGCAGGAGATCTATGCCAGGCTGTGCCAGCGCATGAATTCCTGGTTGACAAGCCGCACCTCCGCCGGCCTGCTGTATGAAACCGACCTGCGGCTGCGCCCCAATGGAGGCAGCGGCCTGCTGGTGAGTTCCATCGAGGCCTTCGACCAGTACCAGAAGCACCAGGCTTGGGTGTGGGAGCACCAGGCCCTTACCCGGGCCCGGTTCGTGGCGGGGGACGAAGGCGTGAGGCGGGCTTTCGACGCCACCCGGGATGCAGTGCTGTCTCGGCGGCGCGATCCGGCGCTCCTTGCAGCCGAGATCCTGCGCATGCGTGGCAAGATCCGGGAAGCACATCCCAATCCGACGCGGCTGTTCGATGTCAAGCATGACCGCGGCGGCATCATAGACATCGAGTTCATCGTTCAGTACCTGGTGCTGGGCCATGCATGCGAACATCCCCGGTTGCTTGGCAATATCGGCAACATCGGGCTGCTCAGAACGGCCGGAGAACTTGGGCTGATCCCACGTGACGCGGCGCAGCGGGTGCTCGACGCCTATCGTGAATTCCGCAGGATACAGCACCGGATACGGCTGGACGGAGAACCGGCGGTCGCGGGAGAATCGCGGGTGGGAAACGTCTCGCCATCATCCGTGCGTGTCGAGTCGGCCGGCCTGAAGCGGGAAATCGAGGCGGTGCTGGATTTGTGGGAAGCGGTGTTCGGTACCCGGTGGCCTGCCTGATCCGCCGCCCGGACCGTGCGGCGCGCCCCGCGGATGTGTCCCTTCTTTCAGGCGAAAATGCGCTAGAATAGCGGGATACGCATCTTTCTGGGAGACTGCTCGAATGTCCATGGCCGACCGCGACGGCGTGATCTGGAGCGACGGGGAAATCATCCCCTGGCGCGAGGCCACCACGCACGTGCTGACTCACACGCTGCACTATGGCCTGGGTGTTTTCGAGGGACTGCGTGCGTACCGGACTGCGCGGGGTGCCGCGATATTCCGGCTCCAGGAGCATACCGATCGCCTGTTCAATTCGGCGCACATCTTCATGATGCGGATACCCTACGACAGGGCGACGTTGATGCAGGCCCAGTGCGACATGGTGAGGCTCAATGGTCTGGAGTCATGCTATATCCGGCCGATCGCCTACTACGGATCGGAAGCCATGGGCATTTCCGCCAAGACGCTCACGGTGCATGTGGCCATCGCCGCATGGCCGTGGGGAGCCTATCTGGGGGCGGATGGTCTCGAGAACGGCATCCGCGTCAAGACTTCGTCATTCACCCGCCATCACGTCAACATCAACATGTGCCGCGCGAAATCCGTCGCAACCTATGCCAATTCCATCCTGGCGCATCAGGAGGTCGCCCACGACGGCTACCACGAGGCGCTGCTGCTGGACGTGGACGGCTACGTGGCGGAAGGCTCGGGCGAGAACATCTTCATCGTCAAGCATGGCAGGCTCTACACGCCGGACATGACCTCCTGCCTGGAAGGCATCACGCGGGCCTCCATCATCGAACTGGCCGCGGAGGCGGGCATCCCCGTAATCGAGAAGCGGATTACGCGGGACGAGGTCTACTGTGCCGACGAAGCCTTTTTCACCGGCACTGCGGCCGAGGTCACGCCCATCCGCGAACTGGACAACCGGTGCATTGGCAACGGAACGCGCGGGCCGGTGACCGCCAGGCTGCAGGCCATGTTTTTCGACTGCGTCAACGGCAGGGCGGAACGGCACGGTAACTGGCTGACCCACGTGGGCTGAAGGCAGGCGGACACCCTAACGGAAACCCATCGATGCAGAAACCAGCCACCGACAACAGGCAGCGCCATATAGAGGTGACGGCGGACGACCTGCCGCTGCACTGTCCCATGCCGTCGATGCTGCTGTGGAACTCCCATCCCCGCGTCTTCCTGCCGATAGAGAAGACGGGAGAGGCACTATGTCCCTACTGCGGCACGTACTACACGCTCAAGGGCGGCGCGACCGGCGGCCATCACTGAGCGCGGCCCGATCATGCCTTCCATGCCAGTCCCACCGCCAGAGATCTTCAAGGCCTACGACATCCGCGGAGTTGTCGGCAGCACGCTGACGGCGGCGATCGTCGAGGCGGTGGGGCATGCCATCGGTTCCGAAGCGCGGGCCCGCGGGCTCGCCTCGATCGCGATCGGGCGGGACGGCCGTCTGTCGGGTCCCGACCTGTCGCAGGCGCTGGCGCGAGGGCTGCTCAGGAGCGGGGTCGATGTGATCGACGTGGGCATGGTCGCCACGCCCATGCTCTATTTTGCGGCGCATACCCTGTGCGGGTACTCGGGGGTGATGGTGACCGGCAGCCACAACCCGCCGGACTACAACGGCCTGAAGATGGTGCTGGGAGGCGAGACCCTGGCTGCCGAGTCGATCCAGGCGCTGCGCCGCCGCATCGAGGGCCGCGATCTGCTCCATGGTGCGGGGGGATATAGCGAGCACGACATTGCGGGCGCCTATCTGCAACGCATCGTGGATGATGTCAAGCTTGCGCGTCCGATGAAGGTCGTGGTCGACTGCGGCAACGGCGTGGCCGGCGCCTATGCCCCTGCCCTGTATCGCGGACTGGGATGCGAAGTGGTGGAATTGTTCTGTGAAGTGGATGGCGCTTTTCCCAATCATCACCCCGATCCTTCCGTGCCGGAGAACCTGCGCGATCTGATCCAGGCGATCTCGCGCACTGGCGCGGAGATCGGGCTGGCTTTCGATGGCGACGGGGACCGGGTGGGCGTCGTCACGCGCGATGGCCGCATCATCTATCCGGATCGCCAGCTGATGCTGTTCGCCGCCGATGTGCTGTCCCGGAACCCGGGAGCTCGCGTCATCTTCGACGTGAAGTGCACCCGCAACCTGACGCCGTGGATCGAACGGCATGGCGGAGAGGCGGTCATGTGGAAGACCGGGCACTCCTTCATCAAGGGCAAGCTGAAGGAGACGGGTGCGCTGCTGGCGGGCGAGATGAGCGGGCACATCTTCTTCAAGGAGCGCTGGTATGGATTCGACGACGGCCTGTACGCGGGTGCGCGCCTGCTGGAACTGCTCAGTCGCCACGAGGAGGGGGGCGCTGCCGTCTGGGACGGCATTCCCGACGCCGTCAGCACGCCTGAGCTGCAGATTCGGCTGAATGAGGGCGAGAACTACGAGGTGATCGCCCGACTGCAGGCTTCGGCGCGCTTCGACGATCCGCAGCGCATCATCACGACGGACGGCTTGCGGGTCGAGTACCGCGATGGCTTCGGCCTGGCTCGTTCGTCCAACACCATGCCCGTGATCGTGCTGCGCTTCGAGGCCGACGACGAAGCGGCCCTGAGGCGCATCCAGGAAGACTTTCGCCGCGCCATCCTGCAGGCCGCGCCGCACGCGGTGCTGCCCTATTGATCCGTATCCCGCTGCGGCGTTTCCCCGGTGTCGCGCGCCTCTCCGATTGCGAACACGTGGCAGGCCCATGCCGGGACGTCGAGGTAGAGTCCGCTTGCCTGCAGGTCGTCTCCGTCACGCAGGTGGGTTTCCATGCCCATGCGGTCGCGCAGCCGCCATGTCTTCCCTCCAAGGTCGTTCCAGGACGAAAGGGTGACATAGCACTGGCCGGGGTGGTCCGAGAGATTGACAGCGACCAGGTACTTCTCTCCATGCCGCCCGCTCCACGCATAGGCGACGAAATCCTCTGCCGTGTGGTTGCCATCCCATGCCGGGCGGCATGCCAGCAGCACCCAGCCGCCGTCGCGCACGGCAGGGTCGCGCAGGCATGCCAGCAGCCTTTGGTAGAAATCCGCAACTGCGGCATCGACAGGTTCCGCCGGTCCACGCTCCAGGTGAACCGGAACGCGCACCTTGCGCCCCTGGAGTTGGCCGTGGTGGAAAAAGCGCAGCCCCGGCGCCAGGTA
This sequence comes from Nitrosovibrio sp. Nv17, assembly GCF_900119085.1. Classification (GTDB taxonomy): domain Bacteria; phylum Pseudomonadota; class Gammaproteobacteria; order Burkholderiales; family Nitrosomonadaceae; genus Nitrosospira. Next base: position 53,582 of record NZ_FPIQ01000012.1, read on the forward strand.
GGTGACGGTCGCCGCGGCCCGATGGGCGGGCGGCGTGAACACCGCCGCCGCACGCGGCTCGTCGTGGTTTTCGAGGAAGCGCGCCAGCCTGTCCTGGAAATCGGAACCAGCCAGGAGATGTTCGCGCACCGGGCGGGCGTGCAGGGCACGCAGCCGATCGTAGAGCCGCTTGTCGTAGGTGTAGTCGAATCCCTGCTGCTGCAGCGTCCATTCCAGATCCCAGTACACTTCGGCGAGAAACAGGAATCCCGGCATCTCCGCGTGCAGGCGTTGCGTCACGCCTGGCCAGAAGGGTTCGGTGCGGATGCCCCAGGTGCGTTCGAAGACCTCCGGCAGGATGAGCATCGCCATGTCGCAGCGTACGCCATCGCAGCGCAGGGCGACGGCGTGCAGTACCCGGCGCATGGCGGCCCGGAGGTCAGGATTGCCATAGTTCAGCTGGAGCGTGTCCGGCCAGGCGGGGAAGTACGGATCGCGCCCGTGGGCGAGAATCCGGACCTCCTCGGGTGTCGTGATGCGGCAGTAGTCGCCGGGAGAATCCGTCAGTTGCGCTTCATTGCCATTGATGTAGTAGTCCGGGTGACTGATTGTCCAGCGGTGGTCGAGGGCTGTGTGATTGGGTACGAAATCGAGGATCAGGCGCAGCCCTCGGTGGTTGAGCCGGCGCCGCAGGCGGTCAAGTGCCTCGTCGCCGCCGAGGGCTGCGTGTCCCCGGTAGTCCTGGATCGCGAAGCAGGATCCGCAGACGTCGGACGCCTGAAAATCGGGGAGCGCGCGACGATACTCCTCCAGCCATTCTGGATGGGTGGCCGATACGCGCCGGCCGGCCGGGCCCGTCTGCCATGCGCCCATGCACCAGATCAGATCGAATCCGGCCTCGGCCCAGCCGCCGAGGTCGATATCGGGGATGTCGTCCAGCGTGGCGGGGCGGCCCAGTGCGGCAGCACGCTCGGACAGGTAGTGGCGGACATCGATCTGGAGCAGGGTGGGGTAGCGGGATCGGGTTTTCATCGGATCGTTCCGAGCGGCGATACGGCCGGGTTTCCCCTGCTTCGCTATGGCCCGCCGTTTCGATCACCCAAACTTCATCCCATCTTTGGTAAACTCTCGCGGCAGGCGTACAGGAATTCCGGTGGCTTGAGAATCCAGCATAACATATCGATCGGAAGCATGGCATGATCAAGGTTCTTTTCGTGTGTATGGGCAATATCTGCCGTTCACCGACCGCGGAAGCGGTATTCCGGCACCAGGTAAGGCTGGCAGGGCTCGGTGATGCCATTCATGTCGATTCCGCGGGCACCCATGACTTCCACGTGGGAAATCCGCCGGATGAGCGTGCCCAGAAGGCGGCGCAGCGGCGTGGCTACGATACCCGGGGATTGCAGGCGCGCCGGGTCAGCCGGCGGGACTTCGAGACGTTCGACTATATCCTGGCAATGGACCAGGACAATCTCGCCGTGCTCGAACGGGAATGTCCCGACCGGCACAGCCACAAGCTGGGATTGCTGATGCAGTACAGCAACACATTCTCCCAGGGGATGAAGGAGGTGCCGGATCCTTATTTTGGCGGGCAGCAGGGTTTCGAGCATGTTCTCGACCTGGTGGAGGAAGCAGGAAGGAATCTGCTCGACCAGATTTGCAGCGAAAGGATGACGCGTCTTCCCTGATCCGGCCGGGCCGTGAGAGGTGCCGCAAGCACGGCAGTGCTTGCGGCTGAAGGAATATCTAGTCGTGCGTTTCGACCTGTACCAGTGGTTCGTCGTGTTCCACTCGCGGGGCAGGGGTTGTGCGCCTGCGCCGCCGGCCGCCAGCAACGGGTGGCGTTTCATTGTCGGTCTCCATCACGCTGGTCTTGTCCGGCAGGGTCTCGATCATGATCAGGCCGCTTCCCGCCAGATCGACATCGGCGGGGACCGGGAGCGGCTCCGGCGAGGATGCGCGTGATTCAGGAACGGATTCGCCGGCGGCCGCTGGCATGGATATGGGTGCGCTATCCCGCATCTCCGTGATCTCCTCGATCGAAACGGGTGCGGCTTCCGCAGCGGGCAAGGCTTTCGGTAGTGGTGATTCCGTCACCGGTTCTCCCAGGGATCGGGGCGTGCCGTGTCCGGCGATGGCCCCGGCCGATACCGCTGTGGTGGGTTCGACAGGATGCCTCGGTGCCGTTTCTGGTCCGGCTGCCGAGGTGTGGGCTGCCGCCGTCCCGGGATGCGGATGGGTCGTCGGCAATGTGGCTGTGGCCGCTATACTCTCCGGGGATGTGGCAGAAGCGGCTGTGGTTGCCGGGTCTTTTCCAGCCGGGGCGTGAACATTTGATCTGGATGGGAGATTCTGCCCATTGGCTTGCCTGCTTTCGATGGCGGTATGCTCGGAGCGTTCCCGTGCTTTTCCGCCACGGCGCCGGCGCCGGCTGCTTTCCTCCCCGGATGACACCGGCTCGCCGTTTGCGGATCGCTGCTCCTCGCCTGCTGAGGGTTTGACCTCGCGCTTCTTCTCCTCACGAGGTGCGCGGAGGGGTTTTTTCTGGCTGGCGCGCTCGCCCTGGGGTTTTGTTTCACGCCGTGGTGCCGACTCCATGGCTGAGGCGGAAGCAGGCGCCGCATCGCTGCCGTGGCCGTCGCGGGTGCGCTGGCCGGCACGAACCGGCTTGCTCGAGTGTTCGCCATCACGGCTGCGGTCACGTCGACCGTGTCCCCGTTCCGGCCGTGGTGCCACGGCCGGAACGGGCGGTGGCAAGGATGTCCGCTCCCCGCCCCCTATCTGCCTGAACCAGCCCAGCATCCGGTCCAGGAGAGAGTGCTCCACGGGGGCAGGGCGAATCCCTTCAAGTTCACGTACCGGTGCAGGTTGTGAGGGCGTGATGCCGCGTACTGCCGCCTGCGGCCGCTGCGGCCTGGCTTCCTGTGCTGCCGGCAAAATGGCTTCTGGCGCGGGATTGGGGTTTTCCACCAGCTCATAGCTGGTCTGGATACCGCCAGGCTTGATCTCGTCGTGGCGCAGGCGCGTGACGCTGTAGTTCGGGGTTTCCAGATGCAGGTTCGGGATCAGCACGATATTGACTTTCAGGCGTGCCTCGATGGCGTGGATATCGGCCCGTTTCTCGTTCAGCAGGTAGGTGGCGGCGTCGACCGGCACCTGGACGTGGAGCACCGCGGTATTCTCCTTCATCGCCTCTTCCTGAATGATCCGCAGGATGTGCAGCGCGGAGGAGTCGGTACTGCGGATGTGTCCGGTGCCGTGGCAGCGGGGACAGGAAATGTAGCTGCTTTCGCCCAGTGAGGGACGCAGCCGCTGGCGCGACAATTCAAGCAGCCCGAAGCGGGAGATCTTTCCCGTTTGAACGCGGGCGCGATCGTAGCGCAGCGACTCGTGCAGGCGATTCTCCACTTCCCGCTGATTGCGCGCGACTTCCATGTCGATGAAGTCGATCACGATCAGCCCACCCAGGTCGCGCAGGCGCAGCTGCCGTGCAATCTCGTCGGCGGCTTCCAGATTGGTATTCAATGCGGTCTGCTCGATGTCGGTGCCGCGCGTGGCACGCGCCGAATTGACGTCGATCGATACCAGGGCCTCGGTATGGTCGATGATGATGGCGCCGCCGGAAGGCAGCGTCACCTGCCGCGAGTAGGCGGTCTCGATCTGGTGCTCGATCTGGAAACGGGAGAACAGCGGCACGTCGTCCCGGTAGAGCTTGACGCGGTTCACGTTGGCCGGCATGACATGGCTCATGAACTGGCAGGCCTGTTCGTGAATGCTTTCAGTATCGATCAGGATTTCGCCGATTTCCTGGTGAAAATAATCCCGAATGGCACGGATGACCAAGCTGCTTTCCTGATAGATCAGGAAAGCGCCGCTCTGGCTCTTCGACGCATCCTCGATGGCCCGCCACAGCTGCAGGAGATAGTTGAGATCCCACTGCAGTTCCTCCTCGCTGCGTCCGATGCCGGCGGTCCGGGCGATGATGCTCATTCCCGGGGGAACATCCAGCTTCGACATGACATCGCGGAGTTCCGCGCGGTCCTCGCCTTCGATGCGGCGCGACACGCCGCCCCCGCGGGGATTGTTGGGCATCAGCACCAGATAGCGGCCCGCCAGCGAGATGTAGGTGGTGAGTGCGGCGCCCTTGGTTCCCCGCTCGTCCTTGTCCACTTGCACGATGAGCTCCTGCCCCTCGTGCAATGCATCCTGCACGCGTACCCGGCTGGATGCCGAATCCACGCCGTCCTTGAAGTACGAGCGGGAAATTTCCTTGAACGGGAGAAAACCGTGACGTTCGCCGCCATATTCGACAAAGGCGGCCTCGAGACTGGGCTCAAGGCGGGTGACTACCGCCTTGTAGATGTTGCTCTTGCGTTGTTCCTTGCCGGCGGATTCAATGTCTAGGTCGATGAGCTTCTGACCGTCGACAATGGCGACACGGAGTTCCTCCGGCTGTGTCGCATTGAATAGCATGCGTTTCATTATATGTCTCCCGCGCTCAGTTCACGGGGGGACAGCCTACGCGCGGGGAGACTGCATCCGGCGCGCGTATACGAGATTGTCAGTCGGGCAGCTTCATCATATGGGACTTGGCTATGTTGGTGAACGATGAACAATGACTTATCGGACGATGACTGTTTCTCTGGCTGGTCGCTAGCAGACTGCCGGGGCCAAGAAATCCGTTGCAGGGATCCGGGTGATACGTAGATTGCGTCCGGGCGCCTTGCTGCTTCGATTCTTCAAATCCGGCGGATTGCCAGGGATCCTGCTTGTTCGGCAAGCAGGATCCGAAAATTTAAACGTCGATCAGGTTTCGATGACGGCGGTTCCATCGTACGGACGGGTGCCGCGAAACCAAGACTGAAATCTACGTGTGCTTTGAGCGCGCAAATCAATTACCATCGTTACTTGCATTGGTGAACGATGTTAACCAGATTCTCGAAGTCAACCCCATCCTGCTTGGACAGAATTCCATCGACGGCACCATGTTGCGTACCGGATCAGGGGCGTACTGGCACTTCGAATTGACAAGTATAAGTAGAATGAGGGATTTACGCAAAGAATTTCACGTGCGCCCCGTCGCCAGGGAGATCGTGGGCGAGGAGAGCAGCGGCCAACGCATCGATAATTTTTTGATGAGGCATCTCAAGGGGGTGCCCAAGAGTCATATCTACCAGTTGCTGCACAGCGGGCAGGTGCGGCTCAACAGCAGGCGCGTCGGGGCGGACCAGGCGCTTCGACCCGGAGACGTCGTGCGCATTCCCCCGGTGAGGATGGCGGGCGATGGCGCTGTTTCCCGAAGGAGCATCGACAGATCCGCGTTCGTTGCATTCAGGGTGGTGTACGAGGACAGGGCGCTGCTGGCGATCGACAAGCCGGCGGGGCTGGCGGTTCACGGCGGCAGCGGCCTGAGTTTCGGAGTCATCGAGCAACTGCGTGCCCAGCATCCCGACTGGAAATTCCTGGAACTGGTGCATCGCCTCGACAGGGAAACCTCCGGCATCCTGTTGCTCGCCAAAAGTCGGGGGCCGCTGGTCGAGCTGCACCGGCAGTTTCGCGTCGGCTCGGTGGGAAAGTACTATATGGCACTGGTGCGTGGCAAGTGGCGCAACATCAGGCAAAGCGTTAAACTGCCTCTCGGCAGGTACCTGACGTCGTCCGGGGAGCGGCGCGTGGCCGTGGTGGCGCCGGATCGCGGGGACCTGCCCGGCAAAATGGCGGCCCACACCGTGTTCACGCTGAGAGGCGTTCATGGCGGCTTCAGCCTGCTGGAGGCGGAGCTGAAGACAGGGCGCACGCATCAGATCCGGGTGCACCTCGCGCATCTGGGTTTTCCCATTGCGGGCGACGACAAGTATGGGGATTTCGCATGGAACCGCCAGCTCGCTAGAAGCGGGGAACCGCCGCGCCTGGGGCGCATGTTCCTGCATGCGCTGCGACTCGACGTGACACATCCCGTGACGGGCCGGCGCCTGCTGCTGGAGACGCCGCTGGCGGGAGAACTGCAGGAATTTCTGGATGGGCTGGACAGGGCCTGATCTCGAGGACAAATCATGGCGGATTCCGACAAGCATCACGAGGGGGACAGGGCATTGCTGGAGAAGCTCGTGCTGTCTTCCGTGCGAGAGCAGCGCAGGACCCGGCAATGGGGTGTGTTTTTCAAGTCGCTGACTTTCGTCTACCTGTTTCTGCTGCTGTTTTTTGGCCTGGGATGGCTGGGTGACAGCGAGATATCCCTGTCGGGGAAGCACACCGCTCTGGTCGACCTGCGCGGTGTGATCGCGCCCGATACCGTCAGTAGTGCGGAAAACGTGAATGCCGGCCTGCAGAGCGCGTTCAAGGACCAGAAAACGCAGGGCGTGATCCTGCGCATCAACAGCCCTGGCGGCAGCCCGGTGCAGGCGGGTCATATCAACGACGAGATCCGTCGCTTGCGTGCCGAGTATCCGCAGATACCGCTCTACGCCGTGATCGAGGACATCTGCGCCTCGGGAGGATACTACGTTGCGGTCGCGGCCGACCGGATTTTCGTGGACAAGGCCAGTGTAGTTGGTTCCATCGGCGTGCTCATGAACGGATTCGGCTTTACCGGAACGATGGAAAAGCTCGGCATCGACCGGCGCCTGATCACGGCCGGGAAAAACAAGGGTTTTCTCGATCCTTTTTCCCCACCGAATGCCGAGGAGGAGGCGTACGCCCGGGAAATGCTGGGCGATATCCACGCGCAGTTCATCCAGGTGGTCCGGGAAGGCCGGGGGGATCGGCTGAAGGAGATCCCCGAACTGTTCAGCGGTATCGTCTGGACGGGTCAGAGAAGTATCGAACTCGGTCTCGCCGATGCCATGGGGAGTGCGGAATACGTGGCGCGCGAGGTGATACAGGCGGAGCGCATCGTGGACTACACGACGCGCGAGGGGTTTGCCGAGCGCTTTGCCAAGCGCTTCGGGGCGGTGATGGCGGAGGCGCTGGTCGGTGCGGGAGGCAGCTGGGGGCTGCGGTGACGGCGGGTGGATTGCGTCCGGAAGGATTAGCCCTGCAGCAGAAAGATGGCAGGCTTGCCGTCGAGTGTCGCTGGAGCATGCTGCCATGCATCGATCCTCCGGGTGGAGATATACTCGTCTTTCAACGTAAGGCTGGAGGCGATGCAAAGCGCGCTGCCGGCGCGGCAGACCGAGATCAGGGATTCCAGCAATGCCTGGTTCCGGTAGGGGGTTTCGATGAATATCTGGGTACGGTCATGGACGATCGAATCCCGCTCCAGCCGCATGATGGCCTCCGTGCGTCGACTGCGATCCCGGGGGAGATAGCCGTGGAACACGAAGCGCTGGCCGTTCAGTCCTGACGCCATCAGGGCGAGAAGCAGGGAAGAGGGGCCCACCAGCGGCACCACGCGGAGGTGGTGCTGGTGGGCCAGGCGTACGAGTTCCGCGCCAGGGTCGGCGATCGTGGGGCAACCCGCCTCCGACAACAGCCCCACATCATGGCCGGATAGAAGAGGGGCCAGCAGATCCGGCACCTCCCGGGGAGGGGTATGCTCATCCAGTACCTGCATGCTGATCTGCTGCAGGGGCAGGGCGCAGCCGATCCGCTTCAGGAATCGCCGGGCGGTCCTGGGGTGTTCGACGACATAGTGATCGAGTCTCGCCACGCACTGCCTGGCGGCGGACGGAATCGTCCAGGCCCCGTCCTCTTCTCCCAGCGGGGTGGGAATGAGGTAGAGGGTGCCGGGCGTCATACGATGTTTACGCCTTCCCGTTCCAGCATCTGCACCAGTGCGATCAACGGCAGGCCGATCAGTGCGGTGGGGTCGTCGCTGACGATGCGTTCGATCAGGACGATGCCCAATCCCTCGACCTTGGCGCTGCCCGCGCAGTGATAGGGCTGTTCTCTATCCAGATAACCCTCGATCTGCCGATCGCTGAAAGCGCGGAACTTGACGCGCGAATCGATCACCCGTGCCTGCATGTGGCCGCTGGCGGCGTTGAGAAGGCACAGGGCGGTGTGGAATACGACCTCCCTGCCACGCATCCGTCGTAGTTGACGGATGGCATTGGGACGGTCCAGCGGCTTGCCCAGGTGCCGGCCTTTCAGTACCGCCACCTGGTCGGCGCCGATGATGAGTGCACCGGGATGAAGCGCGGCGACCGCGCGGCTCTTGGCTACCGCCAGGCGGGATGCGGTGATCTCCGGCGCTTCGTCAGCCAATGCCGTTTCATCGATTTCCGGATTGCAAACTTCGAACGGGATCTGCAGACGTCCGAGCAGTTCACGGCGATAGATGGAACTGGAGCCCAGTATGAGAGGCGGGGCGGGTGAGTGCGGGCTCAATTCCATTCCTGGGGGATTTTGACACCTGGATGCAAAGGATATAATATGCGCGCCGTGTGAATAGCCCCGAATTCTAATACCAAAGCCGCCGAGCCATCAAACAGGGGCGCCTCGCGGTGGAAGGTTCCCACGGGATGGGCCCGAGAAGCCCTACAGTACCTGCAACCATGCCGAAACGATTCGTCATTGCCGATGTGATCGATTTTGCCCGTAATGCTGGGCGGCATCATGGTAAAATCCCGGTTTCCGAGTTCGAGCGTCTGCGGGATTATCTGGTGGACCGGGGCGGTGAACTGGCATATACGCTCGAAGGTGCATTGGATGAATCCGCCAGACCGGTGGTGCGCATGGTGGTGCAGGGCCTGCTGAGCCTCCGATGCCAGCGTTGCCTGGAGGCGATCGGCCGTAAGCTGGAATTGCGGTCGGTTCTGCTGCTGGCCAGGGACGAGACAGAGCTCTGCCGGCTGAACGAGGACGAGGCGCTGGACGTCATTCTGGCGGAGCCGGATCTGGAGATCCTGAAACTGATCGAGGATGAGATCATACTCGATCTGCCGGCTTCGCCACGCCACGCCGAAGGCACATGTACGATCGGAGGCAGAGACGGGGGCGGGATGGATCGATCCTCTCCCTTCCTGGCGCTGTCGCAGCTGAAGATGAAGATGCTGCATTGAGACCCATTTGAAGGAGAAGCGTCATGGCAGTCCAGCAAAACAAGAAATCCCCCTCCAAGCGCGGCATGCATCGCTCGCATGATTTCCTGACCCGCTCGCCCCTGACCGTGGACTCCAGCACCGGGGAGGTCCATTTGCGCCACCATATCAGCCCCAATGGCTATTATCGTGGCAAGAGGGTCATCAAGACCAAGGAAGACTAGGGCCTCGCCGGTTGCTCCAGGGCGTTGATGTCCCTGCGTGATCCGGCAGGTCGCCAGTCCCAAAGGCGCTCATATTGGATATCACCGTAGCCATAGACTGCATGGGCGGCGATCATGGCCCTCATGTGACGGTTCCTGCGGTTGTCGATTACCTCCACCGCCATTCCGGCACGCACGTCATACTGGTGGGCATGCCGGACGCCATCGAATTGGAGTTGCATGCTGCCCGGCTTGGATCGGATCCCCGGCTCAGGGTCCAGGCCGCGAGCGAGATCGTGGGCATGGACGAATCTCCCGCCCTGGCATTGCGCAATAAAAAGAACTCGTCCATGCGGGTCGCGCTCGATCTGGTAAAGCGTGGCGAAGCCCAGGCGTGCGTCAGTGCGGGCAATACCGGCGCCCTGATCGCCACCTCGCGCTTCGTGCTGAAGATGCTGCCGGGCATCGACCGTCCCGCCCTTGCGGTGGTGCTGCCCACGATGCGGGGACGTACCTATGTACTGGATCTGGGGGCGAATGTGGATTGCGAGGCCGAGCATCTGCTACAGTTCGGCGTCATGGGAGCGGCCCTGGTCTCTTCCGTCGAGAGCAAGGAAAGGCCCAGCGTCGGGTTGCTGAACATCGGCGAGGAAGAGATCAAGGGGAATGAAGTCGTGAAACGGGCTGCGGAGCTGCTGCGCGACAGCGGACTCAATTTTTATGGAAACATCGAGGGCAACGACATTTACAAGGGAACGACCGATGTGGTCGTGTGCGATGGTTTCGTCGGGAATGTGGCCCTGAAGACATCCGAAGGCGTGGCGCAAATGCTGTCCACCTTTCTACGCGAGGAATTCGGACGAAATCCCCTCACCAGATTCGCGGGACTGATCGCGCTGCCGGTCATCAATGCGTTCAAGCGCCGGGTGGATCACCGGCAGTACAACGGTGCAAGCCTGCTGGGTCTGCGAGGTGTCGTCATCAAGAGTCACGGGGCTGCCGACGGCTATGCGTTCTCGTGTGCGATCGCCCGTGCCACGGACGAGGTGCGCGGGGGAATGCTGCATCGTCTGAGCGAACGTGCGGCGGGACTGTCGCGCCCATCGGGGGGGTCGCTCACGTATCGCCAGTCCGCGCTCGAGGAGTATCCCACATGACGTATTCGCGTATCGTGGGAACGGGAAGCTATCTGCCCGAAAAGATCCTCACGAACCATGATCTCGAGCGCATGGTGGATACCAGCGACGAGTGGATCCGGACACGTACCGGCATTGCCGAGCGCCGAATCGCAGCAGACGATCAGGCGGCAAGCGATCTGGCGCTCAATGCCAGCCGGGCGGCGATGGAAGCGGGGAGCGTGTCGATCGCCGATATCGATCTCGTCATTGCCGCCACCACGACACCCGACATGGTCTTCCCCAGCACCGCCTGCATTCTGCAGGACAAGCTGGGGATAGGGGACTGCCCCGCGTTCGACGTGCAGGCGGTGTGCAGCGGGTTCGTGTACGCGCTGGCCACGGCGGACATGTTCATTCGTGCCGGCAAGTGTCGTGCCGCGCTGGTGGTGGGTACCGAGATCTACTCGCGCATCCTCGACTGGAGCGATCGCAGCACCTGCGTTCTGTTCGGCGATGGCGCGGGTGCGGTCGTGCTTTCCCGCAGCGACCAGCCGGGAATCCTGTCGACCCATCTCCACGCCGATGGCAGCTACAGCAAGTTGCTGTCGGTCCCCGGCAGCATCGGGGGCGGCAAGGTGCAGGGCAATCCGTTCATCATGATGGATGGCAACACGGTCTTCAAGTTCGCGACCAGGGTCCTGGAGGAAGTGGTGCATGAGGCCCTGGCGGAGAACGGCATGCAGGTCTCCGATATCGACTGGCTGGTTCCGCATCAGGCCAATATTCGCATCATTCGATCGACCGCGCGCAAGCTGGGCATTTCGATGGAGAAGGTGGTCGTCACCCTCGATCGGCATGGAAATACATCCGCGGCCTCCATTCCCCTGGCGATCGACGCCGCGGTGCGCGACGGGCGCATCCAGCCCGGGCACCATGTACTGCTGGAAGGCGTGGGCGGGGGATTCACCTGGGGATCGGCCCTGATTCGCTGGTAGGGCCGGGATATCGACGGAAGAGGCTGAATATGCACACCTGTCCGGAGCTCATCCGCAGCGGATGGTTCGTATCCCCCGCAGGCGCCCGGGGGGGCGGGCAACGGCCGCGGTTGCCATGAAATACGCGTGTGTGTTCCCCGGTCAGGGGTCTCAATCGCCGGGAATGATGAACGGGTATGCCGGCTTTGCCGTGGTACGAGCCACCTTCGACGAGGCATCCGAGGTGCTGGGAGAGGATTTGTGGACCCTGGTCAATGAGGGGCCGGCCGACAGGCTCGATCTGACCGTCAATACCCAGCCCCTGATGCTGACGGCAGACGTTGCGGTATACCGTGCATGGGAAAGCCTGGGGAAGGCGCCACCATCGTTCGTGGCGGGGCACAGCCTGGGGGAATATGCCGCGCTGGTAGCCGCGGCAGCGTTGACCTTTGCCGATGCCGTGTCGCTGGTGCACTTTCGGGCGGAGATGATGCAGCAGGCGGTACCCGAGGGGGCCGGTGGCATGGCGGCGATCCTGGGACTCGACGACGAGAGCGTGCGCAGGGTATGCAGGCAGGTGGTGGAGTCGTCGCACGGGGAGTTGGTGGAGCCGGCAAATTTCAATTCTCCGGGGCAGGTGGTCATCTCGGGCCACAGGAACGCGGTGGTGCGGGGCATGGAGCTGGCATTGTCGGCTGGGGCCAGGCGAGCCCTGATGCTTCCGGTGAGCGTCCCCTCGCATTGCTCGCTGATGTCCCGGGCGGCAGAAAGGATGCGGCAGAAGCTGGAGCAGGTGACCTTCATGTCTCCCCGGATACCGGTGCTGCACAATGCGGATGTGCGGTGGCATGCGGATCCGGCAGAAATAAAGGGTATTCTGGTGCGCCAGCTGTGTGAACCGGTACGCTGGACGGAAACCGTTCATGCGCTGGCAGCCGCGGGAATCCATCAGGTGCTGGAGTGCGGCCCGGGAAAGGTATTGTCGGGGTTGATCAAGCGTATCGAGCCAAATATGCGGGGGAGCGCCCTGACGGATGATGTCGCGATCCGGCGGACGGCAGAGGCGCTGGCATGATGTGCATCCGATTCATCAATGTATAACCGGGCGGGAGGCTCATGCCGCTGCTAGATCAGGTCGTATTGGTGACCGGCGCCAGCCGGGGCATCGGACAGGCAATCGCGCTCGAGCTCGGCAGGCGGGGCGCCGCGGTGGTTGGAACCGCCACCAGCCAGGGGGGGGCCCGGGCCATCGACCATTATCTGAACGAGGCGGGGATCGCGGGCGGCGGCATGGTGCTCGATGTAAACGATGCCCTTCAGGTCGACACTGTCATGGATGAGGTGCGTCGGAAGTTTGGGGACGTCTCCGTACTGGTGAACAATGCAGGCATCACCCGTGACAATCTGCTCGTCCGCATGAAGGACGAAGAGTGGGACGAGATCATGGATACCAATCTCAGGGCGGTTTTTCGCCTGAGCCGTGCGGTGCTGCGGGGCATGATGAGGGCAAGATACGGACGCATCGTCAATATCTCGTCGGTGGTCGGGTCGACCGGAAATATCGGACAGGCCAACTATGCCGCGGCCAAGGCGGCGGTGGCGGGTTTCAGCAAGTCCCTGGCGCGCGAAGTGGGGAGCCGCAACATCACGGTCAATTGCGTCGCACCGGGTTTCGTGGATACGGACATGACGCGAGCGCTGAGCGAACGGCAGCGCCATGAACTGATCGGGCTCGTACCTCTGGGCAGGCTGGCGCAACCCGGCGAGATCGCCGCGGCCGTCGCATTCATCGCCTCGCCGGATGCGGGCTACATCACGGGAGCGACGCTGCATGTCAATGGCGGGATGTACATGGATTGACGGGAAGGCATCTTGGCTCCTGGATGGAATCCGGATGTCGGCCATATGTCATAGGGTTATTTTCGGCCTGTCGGAGTGGTAATTCTATTAACATCGAAAACTTGCTAGAATGACGGCGTTTTCTTACCGGAGAAGAGGTATCTAGATGGAAAATGTAGAGCAACGCATAAAAAAAATCGTGGCCGAACAGCTGGGAGTGAACGAGGCCGATGTCAAGAGCGAATCATCCTTCGTGGATGATCTGGGTGCGGATTCACTGGATACCGTGGAGCTGGTCATGGCGCTCGAGGAAGAATTCAAGTGCGAAATTCCCGATGAACAGGCAGAGAAAATCAATACCGTCCAGCAAGCCATTGATTACATCAATTCCCACTCCAGCTAATCTTCATATAGACGCATCCCCCTGTCGGAGCCGTTTTGTCGAGGCGTAGGGTCGCTATCACCGGGCTTGGCATCATCTCGCCCATTGGGAATACCGTTCCGGATGCGTGGGCCAGCGTGATCGCGGGTAAGTCCGGCATCGACCATATCACCCGTTTCGACGCTTCCGAGTTCTCATCCCGTATCGCTGGAGAAGTCAGGAACTTCGAGGTCACCGACTACCTTTCTCCCAAGGATGCGCGCCGGATGGACATTTTCATCCACTATGGCATGGCAGCGGCGATCCAGGCGGTCAAGGATGCCGGCATCGAGGAGATCACGGACGCCGGCTTCGACCGCGAGCGCATCGGCGTCAATATCGGTTCCGGGATCGGCGGGCTGCCGATGATCGAGCAGACCCATGACGCCTACCATGCGGGCGGTCCCCGGAAAATCTCGCCGTTCTTCATTCCCAGCACCATCATCAACATGATTGCAGGAAATCTGTCCATCATGTTCGGGTTCAAGGGGCCGAATCTTGCGATCGTTACCGCCTGCACCACCGCCACGCACTGTATCGGCGATTCGGCACGCCTGATCGAGTACGGTGATGTCGACATCATGGTTGCAGGGGGTACCGAATCCTGTGTGACGCCGCTTACCGTTGGCGGTTTTTCTTCGGCGCGGGCGCTTTCCGCCCGGAATGACGATCCCGCTACCGCCAGCCGGCCGTGGGACAAAGGCCGGGACGGTTTCGTATTGGGAGAAGGGGCAGGGGTGCTGGTGCTGGAGGAACTGGAGCATGCCAGGAAGCGCGGAGCCAGGATCTACGCCGAACTGGCGGGATTCGGCATGAGTGCCGACGCCTACCACATGACCGCCCCCTCCGAAGATGGCGAGGGGGCTGCCCGTTGCATGGTCAATGCAATCAGAAACGCCCGTGTCGAAGCCGACGAGGTGGATTATGTCAATGCCCACGGCACCTCCACCCCACTGGGCGACCTCGCGGAAACCGTCGCGGTGAAGCGCTGCTTCGGCGAGCACGCGAGGAGACTGGCGGTGAATTCCACCAAGTCCATGACCGGACACCTGCTGGGTGCCGCAGGGGGAGTGGAGGCGGTCTTCTGTGCGCTGGCGATACATCACCAGGTGTCGCCGCCCACCATCAACATCTTCGATCAGGATCCGGCTTGCGATCTGGATTACGTCGCCGGTGCAGCGCGGGACATGAGGATCGGTGTGGCGATATCGAACTCGTTCGGTTTCGGCGGTACCAACGGTACGCTGGTGTTCCGCAGGATCTGACCCACGGCGGTATCGGGGGGCATCACCACGGATTGCCCTCCGCTTCGGATGCGAATCGATTGCTGTGAATCTTTCCATGGACGGTATTGCCGGCGCTGCATGAATAGTCATCGCTACGATCCGTCCTTTCATGGATTCGTCTGCGCGCCGGCTTCCATGGCACCCGACCCACTCCATCATTTTCTCGGGCGGATATACGGGCGATTGATCGACCGGATCGTGCCCCATCACTCTTGCGGCACATGCAAACGTTGAAACGCCTCATCATTCTGCTGCTGGCGGGTGGAATACTGTTTGCAGGATGGTTGGGCTACCGGGTTGTCACGCCCTTCGAGCCTCCTGTCGTTCCCTACGAGTTTTCCATCGAGCCGGGCAGCAGCCTGAGAAGCGTCGCACAGCAGCTGGCCCATGCGGGCATGGTGCCGGACGCCTGGTCCTTCATCCTGCTGTCCCGGGCGACGAATCTCTCGTCGTCGCTCAAGGCCGGCGACTATGAAATCACCGGAAGCATTTCACCCTGGCAGCTGCTGCAGCGTATCACCCGCGGGGAAGTCAATCAGAAGGATATCCGGTTCATCGAGGGCTGGACGTTCTCGAAAATCCGGGAGAGCCTGGACGCGCATCCGGCCATCCGGCACGACATGGCGGAGCTGAACGAAGGGGAGATCCTGAAGGGAATCGGTGCCGACGAGGCATCGGCGGAGGGGTTGTTCTTTCCCGATACCTATTTCTTCGTACGAGGCAGCAGCGATCTTTCGATATTGAGGCGCGCCTATCATGCGATGCAGAAACACCTGGGCGCAGCGTGGGCCTCGCGTGCCGCGGACCTGCCGCTGGAGACGCCCTATCAGGCGCTCATCCTGGCGTCCATCGTCGAGAAGGAGACCGGCAGGGAGAGTGACCGCGCCATGGTGGCGGGTGTGTTCATCAATCGGCTGCGGCGGGGAATGCTGCTGCAGACCGACCCAACCGTCATCTATGGTCTGGGAGAGAGATTCGACGGCAATCTGCGCAAACAGGATCTGCTTGCCGACCAGGCATACAATACCTATACGCGCGTGGGCCTGCCTCCCACGCCCATCGCCATGCCAGGCCTAGCTTCGATCCGGGCGGCACTCAACCCAGCCGTGACCACTGCGCTCTACTTCGTCGCCAAGGGTAATGGGGAGTCCCATTTTTCCGACAATCTTGCCGATCACAACCGTGCCGTATGGAAGTACCAGAAGCGGCAAGGATCGTGATCCGCATTACTGGCGCTTGGTCCACGGAAGGATTCGACGCGCCTGTTTGCGAGCTGGGGGCAGCGCATGCGGCAGCGGCAGGCAGACCGGGACATCCCTGTGCCGGACAGCGTGGCGAAATCCGATGTCACCGGTTTTTGCAGTATCCAGATGCTGGAAATGGGTGCAAAAAATTGACATTGGCGTCTTCAAACGTAAAATGACGGGCAAAATAATGTGGGAGGTGGCGTTTTCTGGTTTGTGGCGGCAAACGGAAAATTCATTCCCTGTGAATTTCAATTGCCCCCAATCAGGAAGGAGAGCATGAGTCATACACTCTACGAAGCATCCGTGGTACGCGTGCAGCGCTGTGAGTTGGCCGTTCCCGGATCCAATCCGGCGATGTTCGAAAAAGCACTGAAAAGTGGCGCCGACTTCGTGTTTCTGGATCTGGAGGACGCCGTCGCGCCGGACGACAAGATAAGGGCGCGCAGGAACGTCGTCGAGGCGCTCAACGATCTCGACTGGAAAGGTCACGGGGTTACCGTCTCGGTACGCGTCAACGGCCTGGATACCCAATTCATGGTGCGTGACGTGGTCGATCTGGTGGAGCAGGCCGGCAGCAGGCTGGATACCATCCTGATTCCCAAGGTTGGCGTATATGCGGACGTCTACATGGTCGAGGCCATGCTGAGTCAGCTGGAGATGCAGCAGGGCCTGCGGAACAGGATCGGCATCGAAGCGCTGATCGAGACGGCACTGGGCATGGCCAACGTCGAGGACATTGCCCGCCATGGCGCCTCGGGACGCCTCGAGGCGCTGCATTTCGGAGTGGCGGACTACGCTGCCAGCAACCGTGCCCGTACCACCAACATCGGCGGACTCAATCCGGACTATCCGGGAGATCAGTGGCACGCCGCCATCAGCCGCATGACCGTTGCCTGCCGCGCCTATGGGTTGCGCCCGATCGACGGTCCCTTTGGCGACATCCAGGATCCGGATGGCTACCAGGCTGCAGCGAGGCGGGCCGCAGCGCTGGGCTGCGAAGGCAAGTGGGCCATCCATCCTACACAGATCGCGTTGGCGAAGGAAGTGTTCACGCCACCCGCTGCCGAAATCGAGAAGGCCAGGCGTATTCTGGCAGCGCTGGCGGAGGCGGCCGCCCAGGGCAAGGGGGCCGCGGCGCTGGACGGGCGCATGATCGACGCCGCCTCGGCAAGAATGGCCAACAACGTTGTCCAGGCAGCGGAAGCCATCGCGGCAGGAAGCCAATAGAGTATCGCCGCGACCATCTTTTCCGGCAGGGATGCAACCGCATGTGCCAGCGCCCTACCGGTCATTTCAGATTCGTTTGCTATCGTGGGGGTCGACTGGACCTGCTGAGGATCCGGTTTGAGGAGGACGGGCTTCCATTGCCCTGTAATACATAAAGGAGGCATATTGGACATACACGAATATCAGGCGAAAGAAATTCTGGCACGGTACGGTGCCAAGATCGCGGAGGGAGGGCTTGCCTACAGTCCGGAAGAGAGTGTCCAGCGCGCCCGGGAGATCGAAGGAGAGGTCTGGGTCGTGAAGGCTCAGATCCATTCAGGCGCCCGTGGCAAGGCGGGCGGCATCAAGGTATGCAGAACGCATGAAGAGGTCGAGGCGGCTGCCGAGGGCCTCCTGGGCAGGCATCTGGTGACACGGCAGACGGGCGCCGCGGGCAAGATCTGCTCGCGGGTGTACGTCGAAGCAGGAACGGATATCGCAAAAGAGCTGTACCTCTGTTTTCTGATCGATCGTAGTTCCGAGCGCATCGTCATGGTGGGTTCTGCGCGCGGGGGCATGGATATCGAGGAGTTGGCCGGGACCGATCCCGGGGCGATCAAGAAGATACACATCGAGCCGGCGGTGGGACTCCAGGATTTCCAGGTACGCGATATGGCATTTTTTCTGGGGCTGGATACCGCACAGTTGATCCATGCCGTCAAAACCATAAAAGGCTGCTATCGCGCCCTGCGGGATCTGGATGCCAGCATGCTGGAGATCAATCCCCTGGCCGTCACCGGCAGCGGCGAGTTGATCATACTGGATGCCAAGATGAGTTTCGACGAGAATGCGCTGTTCCGCCACCACGAGATCGCCGAATTGCGCGACAAGAGCCAGGGGGATTCCCGGGAGGTGGCGGCGGCGGATCAGGGCCTGAACTATGTCGGCTTGGACGGCGACATCGGCTGCATGATCAATGGTGCAGGCCTTGCCATGGCCACCATGGACATGATCAAGCTGGCTGGAGGCAAGCCCGCGAATTTCCTGGATGTGGGAGGGGGCGCCTCGCCGGAGCGTACGGAGAAGGCCTTCCGCCTGGTACTGGCCGACCAGGGCGTCAAGGCCATGCTGGTCAATATATTCGCCGGTATCAATCGATGCGACTGGATCGCGGAAGGCGTCATCCAGGCCGTCAGGAACATCGGCATGCACGTTCCGCTGGTAGTGCGCCTGTCCGGCACCAACGTCGAGGAAGGGCGGCGCCTCATCGCTGCGAGCGGCCTGCCCATCATCACCGCGGATACCCTGGCCGAGGCTGCCGAGAAGGTCGTCCAGGCCTGCAACGCGGTGATCGAAAAAGAAAACGAAGGGAAGACAGATGGCAATCTTGGTTGACGAGCGTACACGCATCATCGTTCAGGGATTCACCGGCAAGATCGGAACCTTCCACGCACAGGACATGATCCGCTACGGGTCCAACGTCGTGGGAGGCGTGACGCCAGGGAAAGGAGGGCAGCGGCACCTCGACCTGCCCGTGTTCAATACAGTCAGGGAAGCGGTGCAGCAGGCGGGTGCGGAGGCCAGCATCGTGTTCGTGCCTCCGGCATTCGCGGCGGATTCGATCATGGAGGCTGCCGATGCGGGCATCCGCTATTGCGTCGCGATCACCGACGGCATTCCCACCCAGGACATGGTGACCGTCAAGAACTTCCTGCGCCGCTTTCCCCTCCAAGAAAGAATGGTGCTGACCGGGCCGAACTGCGCCGGCACCATCAGCCCCGGACGTGCGATGCTCGGCATCATGCCCGGGCACATCTACCTGCGTGGGAACGTCGGCGTCGTGGCCCGTTCGGGCACCTTGGGCTATGAGGCGGCCGACCAGATGCGAGGGCTCGGCATCGGCATATCGACTTCGGTGGGAATCGGCGGCGATCCGATCATCGGCAGTTCGCACCGCGATATCCTCGAGAAGTTCGAGGTGGATGCCGACACCCGTGCAGTGATCATGATAGGCGAGATCGGCGGGCCGCAAGAGGTGGAGGCGGGTATCTTCGCAAGGGAAAGCATGAGCAAGCCGCTCATCGCCTATATCGCCGGCCTGACCGCACCGGAAGGGCGGCGCATGGGGCATGCGGGCGCAATCATTTCGTCCGCGGGGGAAAGCGCCGCGGAGAAGGTGGCCATGCTGAAGGAGCTGGGCATCACGATCTGCCCGACACCGGCCGCGATGGGAAAAACCGTGGCATCGGTACTGGCGGGCATGGCGGGTTGATCCGTTCGGCTCGTCCTGTCGAAGAGGAGGAGTGGAGCATGGCGATTGGCTGGATGGCGGCGCTCAAGATCATTCCGTGGGGGCAGGTACTGGAATCGGCCCCGCATCTCGTCAAGGCCGCAAGGCACCTCTTCTCCGAAACCAGAAAAGATGCCGGCGCATTCGCCGAGTCTGCGGCCGAACCCCCGGCGTCATCGGCGGATGAGCGGGTCGGGCGCCTGGAGCGGCGCATCCGTCTGCTGGAGAGCAGGATCGCGGAACTGCGAAGCGAGCAGGAATCCTCCACCGAACTGATCAAGTCGCTCGCCGAGCAGAATGCCCTCATTGTCGACGCCATCGGGATTCTCCGGCTCCGGGCGAGGCTGCTGCTGGCGATCTGTCTCATGCTGATGGGTGTGCTGGCAGGGGGGATCGTGTGGCTGGCGGCAGGGGGATGACGAGAGTGCCGCAGCATCGACTCCTTCGAGGCGTGGAGGGATGGCGAGGTGTAAGTGATTCTCGTTTGCAGTGGTTGGCTGCTTGCGTGAATAAAATGGTATCCGTGGTACCACATAGAGTCATAAGACTGGTGCTACCTGTTTGGATCAACCGGCGATAAAGTACGGGCGCAATAAAACTGCGTGGCTACCAACAACAATGGATGCACCTCCTTGTGCATGGTCGTAGTGGGTATTCGCAAGGAAGCCATGGGGATAATCCCGTGACATGTACACTGGCCGCAGCCGGTCTGCGGTTCTTTTGACACGGAAAGGAGAGAAGAGATGTCTGTGGGATTGTGCAGGCTATTGGGGGTGGTGCTGTGTTTGTTGTTGCCGGCATCGTCGTGGGCGGATTTTCCGAGCGTACCGCGGGAGTTGTACAAGGCGCTGAGTTTGGAGGACGATGCGAGTCCGAAGGAGCTGTATGAAGCGGTGAAGAAGCGCTACAAGGATCCGGCGACGGGGTCGGGGCCGGGGGCGCTGGCGCAGTACTGGGAGCCGATACCGTACAGCATGTACATGGATCCTGCGTCATTTTACAAGCCGCCGTCCTCGATGAAGGAAGTGGTGGAGCGTCCGGAGTGCGTGAAGTGTCACACGGACGAATCGCCGG
>NZ_FPIQ01000007.1 GCF_900119085.1 Nitrosovibrio sp. Nv17
AGTGTTGTTGCCATCGATTTCTCCTCTTTCGTTGATCAGACCCGCCAGCAGCCTCTGTCCGCCCGCGGGCCCACTCTCTCTTGCATCACAGCTTGCTGTTCTACTGCCTGTTCCAAATCTCCAAACCTAAACAACCCGTCCTGCTCCTTCGATGCCGCCATGCCGGAAATATCTCGTCACGGCGCTGTCCGGAGCGGATCTTACTCTTTCCTGTACCCTCGTCCACTGCTTTTGCTTTTTTGTATCGACCGGAGCCGAGCCAACCGCCCGTTACCGTCCGGCGACCGACCTCTTACGTCCCGGTCTGCCCAGCCTGACAGATTGATCTGACAGACTGCCATCCGATACACGCCCGCAGTCTTGCAAAGACTATCCCTCTTTCCGTCCTCAAGTCAAGATGTTTTGTCGGGCGAATCGAAGAGGAAAAGACGCCATCAGCCCGATGCACGGGGCTTTTGGGCGGAACGACGGAAGAGGCGCGAGCTATTGCGCGAGGGTCGTCCAGACGCACGGAAGGTAGGGAAATCAGAACCTGTCCGCCACCTGCCTTCGTACCGCTACCATCGGGACAATATTCCATCCAGCTGCTCCAGGCTGCTGTAGTGGATGACTACGCTGCCCTTGCCCTTTTTTCCCGGCTGTATGATCACCCGCGCACCGAGTTTGGCCGACAGCGTTTCCTGAAGGCGCAACAGATCCCGGTCCGGCCTGGGAGCCTGTCGCGATGCTGCCGAATGCTCCATCTGCTGCACCAGCTTTTCCGTCTCGCGCACCGATAGCTGCCTTTGCACCACCAGATTGGCAACGTGCGCCTGCCGGACGGGGGAGAGCGCGAGCAGGGCGCGCCCATGTCCCATGTCGATCTTCCCCTGCATCAGGAGTTGCTGTACCGGCGGCGACAGGTTGAGTAACCGCAGGAGATTGGACACAGCGCTGCGGGAGCTGCCCAGCGCCTGACTGGCCGTCTGGTGGGTCATGCCGAATTCCTTGATCAGCCTCTGTATTCCCAGCGCCTCTTCCAGGGGATTGAGATTTTCGCGCTGGATGTTTTCGATCAACGACATGGCCAGCGCCGCTTCATCCGGCACTTCGCGGACCAGCGCCGGGATTTCTACAAGCCCGGCAATCTGCGCGGCACGCCAGCGCCGCTCACCCGCGATGATCTCGAAGGCATGGGTGGATACGGGCCGCACCAGCACCGGTTGCATCACGCCCTGGGACTTGATGGAGTCGGCGAGCTCGGCCAGCGACTCCTGGTCCATCCGGGTGCGCGGCTGGTACTTGCCCGGCTGCAACTGGGTGACTTTCAGGTTGCGCAGCGACTCCTCGCCTCGAAGACTCTCGTCATTTCCCGCCAGCAGCGCGTCCAGCCCCCTGCCCAGCCCTTTTGTCTTTGTTCTCGTCATGCCTTGCCCTGTCGCATGTCTTCGTTTTCCTGATCGTGATTCAGCCGGATACGGGAGGATTGCCGGGCTCCCCACCGAGTATCTCGCCCGCCAAGGCCAGATAGGCCTGCGTGCCCTTCGACAGCCTGTCGTGATAAAGCACCGGCACGCCGAAACTGGGAGCCTCGGCCAGCCGTATGTTGCGGGGGATCACCGTGCGGTACACCTTCTCGCCGAAATGCTGCTGCAGCTGCTCCGACACCTGCTGCGCCAGGATATTGCGCGGATCGTACATGGTGCGCAGGAGTCCCTCGATCTCCAGCACCGGATTCAGGTTGGCTCGCACCTTCCGGATGGTGTTGACCAGGTCGCTCAGGCCCTCCAGCGCATAGTACTCGCACTGCATCGGTATCATCACCGTGCGGGCGGCACACAGGCCGTTGAGCGTGATCAGGTTGAGCGCGGGCGGGCAGTCGATGAGGATGAAATCATACTCGTCCGCCACCTCCCGCAATCCCTCTCTCAGGCGCATCTCGCGCCTGGGCAGATTCACCATCTCGACCTCGGCCCCGGCCAGGTCGCGATTCGCAGGAATCAGATCGTACTTGCAATCGGCCGCCGCCACGCGTACCGCCGCGATGGACTCGCTGCCCAGCAGCACATGGTAGACCGTATGGGCCAGGCCGCGCTTGTCCACACCACTGCCCATGGTCGCGTTTGCCTGCGGATCCAGATCGATCAGCAGCACGCGCCGTCCGGCGGCCGCGAGACTGGCCGCAAGATTGACGCTGGTGGTGGTCTTTCCCACCCCGCCCTTCTGGTTGGCTACCGCCAGTATGCGCGTCACCCCGCGGCCCCCACCGATCGGCAACGCAGATGCGAACTGGGGAAATGGAAGAAAACTCCAGATTTGAAGCCATTAAAATGTAAGTAAGCACTCACTTTATTTTGCCTCGTCGTGCTTACCGGTCGCTGCCGGCGCGGGATGGATCATCACCAGATGCCGCTCCGCATCAAGACCCGGCACCGTGATCGGGAATACATTTTCGACTACGAAGGACGCCGGTATCTGCGCCAGTTCCTCATGCGGATAGATGCCTTTCATCGCCACCATCCGTCCATTCTCCGCCACCAGGTGTCCCGCCAGCCTGATGAAGTCGCACAGGTCGGAAAACGCCCTGGAAATGACAGTATCATATCCTTTGCCGGCACGGGATGCTTCCACCCGTCCCATCGTCACTTCGGCATTGCCCAGTTCCAGCTCGATGAGCATCTGCCGCAGGAACACGGTCTTCTTGTGGCTGCTCTCGATCAGCGTCACCTGCCAATCCGGCCGCGCCAACGCCAAGGGAATACCCGGCAGCCCCGCGCCGCTGCCGACATCCGCGACTCGTGGACCCGCGACATGCGGCAGCACCGCGAGACTGTCGAACAGATGCCGGACCAGCATCATTTCCGGATCGCGCACCGCGGTGAGGTTGTACACCTGGTTCCACTTCCCGATCAGTGCCAGGTACTTCAGCAATCGCCCCCGCACCTCCTTCGGAAACACCCCGTCGAGAATCTCCAGTCCGGCGTCGAGCCGCTTCGCCAGCATTACGCGCTTTTCTTCCGGTCACGCGGGGAGGGCGCGGATGGAAATCCCCGCTTGGCGTACACCAGCAGCAGCGAAATCGTCGCGGGCGTGATGCCGGGAATGCGTGCCGCCTGGGCCGCCGTTTCCGGCCTGTGCTGATTCAGCTTCTGGCGCGCCTCGCTGGAAAGACCGGGCACTGCGGCATAGTCGAGATCCTGCGGCAATCTCGCCTCCTCATAGCGCGCATTGCGCGCCATCTCGTCCCGCTGGCGCGCGATGTAGCCCTGGTACTTGGCCTGGATTTCGACCTGCTCCGCCACCAACGGATCTGCAACTGCCTCCCCGGCGCCGGGCAAGGCCATGAGATCGGCGTAGGTCACGCCCGGGCGGCGCAGCAGTTCGCTCAAAGAGTATTCACGCCCGATGGCTTTTCCCAGCACCCGTTGAACGTCGGCCTGCAGGCCCGACTCTCCCGGATTCAGCCAGATGGCCTTCAGCCGCGCCTGCTCGCGCCCGATGGCTTCGCGCTTGGTCTCGAAGACGCGCCAGCGGACATCATCCACGACGCCGAGCCGACGCCCGGCCTCCGTCAGGCGCAGGTCCGCATTGTCCTCGCGCAGTTGCAGGCGGTATTCGGCACGGCTGGTGAACATGCGGTACGGCTCGGTGACACCGCGCGTGACCAGATCGTCCACCAGCACGCCCAGGTAGGCCTCGTCGCGGCCGGGACACCAGGGATCCCGCTCCAGCGTCCGGAGCGCCGCGTTGATGCCGGCCAGCAGGCCCTGTGCAGCCGCTTCCTCGTAGCCGGTGGTACCGTTGATCTGGCCGGCGAAGAACAGTCCTTCTATCGCCCTGGTCTCGAGCGAACGCTTCAGGCTGCGAGGATCGAAATAGTCATATTCGATGGCATAGCCGGGACGCGTGACGTGAGCGCCTTCCAGGCCCCGGATGGAGCGGACCAGCTCCACCTGCAGATCGAGGGGCAGGCTGGTCGAGATTCCGTTCGGGTACACCTCGTGGGTGTCGAGCCCTTCGGGTTCCAGGAAAACCTGGTGCGATTCCCGTTCGGCGAACCGCACGACCTTGTCCTCGATGGATGGGCAGTAGCGCGGCCCCACCCCTTCGATGACCCCGGTGTACAGCGGCGAGCGGTCGAGGCCGCCTCGTATGATTTCATGCGTGCGCACATTGGTGTGGGTGATCCAGCACGGCCGCTGGCGCGGATGCGATGTGGCGCGCCCCATGAACGAAAACACCGGGAGCGGCGAGTCGCTGAGCTGCTCGGCCATCACGGAAAAATCGATGGTGCGGCCGTCCAGCCGTGGCGGGGTACCGGTCTTCAGCCGTCCCACGGGCAGATTCATCTCCCGCAGGCGGGCAGCGAGAGTGGTGGCAGGCGGATCCCCGGCGCGGCCCGCCCGGAAGCTGGAGGAACCGACATGCGCCACTCCGCCGAGGAAAGTGCCGGCAGTCAGCACCACGGCGCGCGCGAAGAACCGGGCGCCTGACTGCGTCGCCACGCCTACGGCCCGGTCTCCCTGCACCAGAATATCGTCGACTGCCTGCTGGAACAGCCGCAAACGGGGCTGGTTCTCCAGGCGGTGCCGGATCGCCTGGCGATACAGGACGCGGTCCGCCTGGGCGCGCGTCGCGCGCACCGCCGGCCCCTTGCTCGAGTTGAGGATACGAAACTGAATCCCGGCCTCGTCGGCCGCTTCGGCCATGGCGCCCCCCAGCGCATCCACTTCCTTCACCAGGTGCCCCTTGCCGATCCCCCCGATGGAGGGATTGCAGGACATCTGGCCCAGCGTTTCAATGCTGTGGGACAGCAGGAGGGTACGGCACCCCATGCGCGCCGCCGCAAGCGCCGCCTCGGTGCCGGCATGGCCGCCGCCGATGACGATGACGTCGAAACTCTCGGAAAAATTCATTACCCACACTCCCTGCGCCGACCGCGATCGGCACGCAAGCACAGTGCGGCATTCTACGGCAAAAAGGCGGGAAGGGTAAGGAGAAGGCGATGTTTCACGTGAAACATCGCCGGCAGGTGCCGCAGATCATTGTCGCGAGCGGCGCCCATGACTTTGCCGGCTTCTTTCGGAAGACGCGGAAATGGCGCTTGTGCCGGGAACGACATCTCAACGGCACCCGCGCGGCCACGGAACCGCCCTGCCTTATCATGCCCACATCGAACCGCTCATGATCCTGAAGGCAGCATGGATTCAGTCCGTGCACAGGAACGCTCGAGTTGGCCCGTTCCATACAACGACTGCCGATGAAGCCACACGCAGCATCGTCGGCGCGAAATGTTCGGCACGTCGGAAATCGACGTGCCGAAAAGAACCTCGTTCGCCTTGACGGCTGGATGCCACAGCGGCGGCCAGGACAGTCGACGGGCCTCTTGTTGCGGCCGGGATTCGGGCTATTTCAGGTTCATGCAGCTCGCGTAGTAGCTGACTGTCGCCGGCCAGTCCGAAAAGATGCCCAGGATTCCTACCTCCTTAGCCAGCACGTCCAGCGCCTTGTACATGTCGCCGTCCTTCCTGATCACCGCGCCGGACGGATCGAAATCGTAGTAGAAACCCGCGCCGGACGCTCCCTGGCGCAGGTCCGATCGCTCGAAGGTCCAGGTGATGATGTCGAAGCCCAGCGCCTTCAGATCCCGCGCCAGACGCGAAGGCACCACACGATTGCCGCTCACCGCAAGGAGCGCCGGCATGGCGGGAGCGACGATCTCCACCCTGGCCTTGCGCAGCTCCGCGAGGAACCTGAACTGATCCTCTCTCCTCACCAATTGCCTGCCGGCGATGTCGAAGAGCAGGATGTTGTCCCTGTCCGCATCGTAATCGATCAGGAAGACCGCCTGCCTGCCGTACGCCGTATTCCGCACCCAGTACAGCACGTCGTTCACGTCGAACGACTGGGGCCACGCGTCACGCGGCCTGACACCGGCCGCCCGCAGCTCGTCCGCCAGCTTCTGCGCGTACTGCTCCTGGCCACCGAATACCTGAGCGATCGTGGCGGGATCGCCGCCCTTCAACTCGGGAGTGTGCCTGACGCCATTCCTCTCGTTGAGCTCGATGCTCTCGCGCAGGGTCATCAGCGTGCCGCGGCCGGTGTAGAGGTCGGTACGCCACGATGCCGTGCCGCCCAGGAACTCCTCGGGCGTGCGCGCGGCGGGATTGAATGCGTCCATCTTCCCCCGCAGGCTCCTGAACTCCTCGAGGCTGAGTTCGGACGTACGGCATTCGGCGCTGGCCGGTGTCAGCAGATTGCCGTCCGCATCGAAGCTCGCCGGCGTGAACGGCTTGATGCAGGTGGCGGCAAGCGGCGTGACCAGTATGTCGGTCGTCGTGTGCAGATCGTTCTGCGCGTGCCGGCACACGAAATCGCCGTCCTTGGTGAACGTCACGTCGCATTCGACGATGCCCGCGCCCATGCGCGCAGCAGCCTGGTAGGATTCCTTCGTGTGCTCGGGAAATTGCAAGGCAGCCCCGCGGTGCCCGATGGAAAAACCGGTACGGCGGAAAGGACCGTTCGCACACTGCAACAGCCGCTTCTTCAGCGGTCCATTCTCCATGCTCTCCACCAGCTGGAACGGGCGGGGTCCAAGCTGGATCGACTGACTGCCCCCACGGTCATGATCCCGATCATGACCGTGGTTCCCGCGATGACCATCATCCCGGTCCGCGAACGCGCAACCGGGAAACAAGGCAAGTGCAGCCACTACTGCGGCAACCTGTATGACTTCGCGCATCATTGGGTCCTCCTCTGCGTTGCGGGCGCGAGTGTGCTCCCGTATCCGTGAACGCTACAGCAGGAACATGATGCGAGAATGACATCGCCGTGAACCAATCAGCGCAGGGGAAGCCGGCCTTCATGCGGCTTTTCGCGCCAAGGGAACCGGCCCTGGATTCCGAGACCAGGACGTTCATTACCGGGCTGCAATCAGAGGGCGGTATGCATTGCACTCTTGAGTATCTCCCATTTTCATGCCATTATTCATGCCATGAAAATTACCATGGATATTGCCGGGCGGATTGTGGTGCCCAAGCCGCTGCGGCAGGCGCTCGGCCTGACACCCGGTCAGCCGCTCGAGATACGAGCGGAAAACGGGCGCCTCGAAATCGAAGTGGTGCCGACACCCATGCGTCTGGAAAAGAAGGGGAAAGGCGTTGTCGCCGTTCCCACCACGAAATTGCCCGCACTCACCGCCGCTCAGGTTCGAGATACGCTGGAACGCGTGCGGCGTTGATCGCAGTCGACACCAGCCTGGTCGTGGCCGCCTTCGCATCCTGGCACGAAAGCCACGAACCCGCGCGTCGCATACTCGAGAAAGGCGCACGTCTGATCGACCACTGCGCGCTCGAAACCTACTCCGTACTGACTCGCTTGCCTCCTCCGCATCGTACGCCAGGTATGGTGGTGCGGGATTTCGTGACGGCACGATTCACTGAACCGCTTCTGCGATTGGATGAAAGAAGCTACAAGAGCTTCATCCTGGAACTGGCGGAGCGCGGGATTACAGGCGGTTCCGCGTATGACGCGCTGGTGGCTGCCACCGCCGTGGCGCACGGGGCCGAGCTCGTCACATGCGACCGGCGCGCGTTGCCGGTGTATGAACGATACGGCCTTCGGATACAACTGCTGGAATAAAATTTCGGCGCGCACCTCCCATCTATAGATGCATCAGGCCGGACGGCCGAACCGTCAAGAACCCACGGCCGGCATCCGACAGGCCCCGTCCCACCTGACAAGCCTTCGCACGGCCAAGCCCGGTTCGGCAGACTCAAGCCAAGTAATGATTCTGTCATTCCGCGCGACGAGACGTTCCCCATCCTTCTCGATCCGGTCGAGCAAGGTGTTTCCAATTTACCGATAGCCTCGGAGGGCCCCGATCTCATACGGGACAACTTGTCCCTCATGCAGGCCGGACAGAAACCGGCTTGCATCATCCTCGCTCCAAAACCCGTCACCAGCGTAAATGCTGACACAATGGGAATGGCGGAGAGGTACCTGTCCTCGCTTCGGCCCCTCCTGAACCCTCAGTCAGAAAATATGAACGTCCAGCAATTTCCATGGCACGTACCGCGTTACCCAGGGAGATCTCAATCGAGCCTGGATAGCGGCTCCCGGCATGGCCACAGCCACCAGCATCCTGCATCGCCCGAATCCCTGCCGCCACTATCGCGATTTGCGAGTGGCACCCTGTATCTTTCCATTTGCGTATCACATGCACATCGCAATGACAGGGGTCCAACATGGGTATTCCGATCAGATTGCCCGAGATTCACGATGGGAGAACCGATCGCGCGAAACGCCGGTTCCTCGGCAGGCTCGCGGGGCTGCTGACTGTCGCTCCCTTCGCGCCACGGGCCTCCACGGCATCCCGCGTGGTGCTCATCCAGACCTCCCCAATCGCCGGATTCCAGTATCACGACGGCGAAGCGGTGTGGACAGGGTTGCGCGTCGGGCAGGCGCTCACACTGGTGCGCGAGTCGCGCAACCCCCATGACGGCAAGGCCGTGCGTGTCGACTGGCTGGGCCACAAACTCGGCTATGTGCCACGAAGCGAAAACCATGCGGTTGCGGAGCTGCTCGACCGCGGTGCCAAACTGTCGGCACGCATCGCCGCGCTGAGCGAGAAACGCGATGCCCACGGATGGAAGTCGAACTGGGACCGGGTGCGGCTCGAAGTGTTGCTGGCGGCGGAACCTTGAAGCGTGAGCGCATTGCCTGGCCACTGTTCTGGCTATGGCTGTGGTTTCATGAGTCAGGAGGTAGGGGCTCCCGCATTGCAAGGCTTCATCTTCGGGAGCTGAATGATGGAAAACTGAGTAACGTGCAGGTACATACAGGGATTGTCAAAGATGGTAGCTACGAAACTATTGATAGCCAACACAATTATTTATTTGCATAATAAACGGATCAGTTTATATGCATCGTAATATATTTCCGCGACATCATGCCGCGGCCGCATCGATCAGCATAATAGAACAGCTTGCTTACAGGAGGGTTTCATGATTCCGCTAGCTCTGAACACACTTGTAGCGTCGACAATTGAGGATGCCGCCCTGCGCCGCCGCCAGGCACTTCAGCCGGTGGGTGGAAAAGGCGACAAGATCTTTCCGCCCACCTACCCGGGTGAGGGACGCAATGCCCCGCCCCGCCATGTGTATGAAAAGCGGCGGCTGGAGACGCAGGATACCTGGTGTGTCCTGGTCGACAGCGTCCAATCACAGGCCAACCGGTTGGAGGAATGCCTGCTCCAGGCGATGGCAGACGGCATTCCGATCCCGCACGTCGCGGTGGACTTCAGCGACGCCAGGCTGGAAGGGATTTCCAGCATCACCTCGCTCGACGCTCCGCACCGCGTCTACGACGCGATCCTGCGCGACAGCCTGCTCGGGAAAGAGCCGTTCATGGAAAGCGAGGTCGGCAGGCGGCTTGCGAAGGCCAAGGCTGAGGACGCCTCGGCGCTGCTGGAGATCTCGCCCACTGCGCTCCTGTTCGGCGCCTGGCACTCGACCGGGGAAGGGGGCGGGATCGGCGCCAAATTCGCGCGGTGCCTGATATCCGAGATCACCGGGATCGACGTCCCCGTGGAAGAAGTGACGGACCGGAGAACCGGAGAGATCGACTTTCGCACGACCGGGCGCCGTACCGGGAGCAGGATGGACCCGCTGGGGATTCTGAGGAAGGTAGAGGTTTTCAAAGGCGAGTACGGCTGGAGCACGAGTGACGCTGCAGCGGGAAAGAAGGCGAAGAAGGTCAGGCCATCTGAAATCAACCATGGCAACATCGCGCCGTCCGTGCAACCGCTGGGCGTCACCTGCGATCATCTGGAACACAGTTTCGTGCTCAGTTTCGCCGCCCTGCGTCGATTGCGCTTTGGCGGTGGCGAAGAACGGGATTCCGCGGCCCGCGCCTTCCTCGCCGCGCTCGGCCTCCTTGCGCTCGCCGAGCAGGATGCGCGAGGCTATGCGCTGCGTTCGCGCTGCGACCTGGTGTGCGATGGGCGCGCGGCGCTCGAACTGGTGCATCCCGACGGGACGACCGACGCCGTCTCGATCGATCGTGCAGGCGCGCACAAACTCTACATGGACGCATTTGAAGCGGCCCGGGCCGCAGGCTTCCAGCTTTCGGGAACCCCCCTGGCCCTGACGCCGCAGGACAAATTGGTCGAAATCGTTCGCAAAAGCCAGGATCTTGCACTTCATGGAGCGGGCGGCGAGGATGGAGATTCCGACGATCCATCATCATGAGCCTCGTCCTCGAAATCGAATACCTGTCCGGCGTCTCGTTCGCAGCGATCGGCCCCGACAGTGCCGCGCCCGACTGGCCGCCGCAGCCCGACCGCGTTTTCTCGGCCCTCGTCGCGGCATGGGCAGGGCGAGGACAACACAGGCACGAAGCGCAGGCGCTTGAATGGCTGGAAGGACAGACACCGCCCCGCGTCCTCGCATCTTCCGCCTGCACGCGCACGGGTGCGATTGTTTTCGTGCCGCCGAACGACCCCCGCAGCGACAAGCAGAAGAACGCACGAGGCGTCTTTCCGCCGTTGCGCGGTCGCCAGCCGCGCCGCTTCCCTGCAGCACGGCCCGCCAAGCCGGTCGCGCGCTTCGCATGGGACGACGCAGTCCCGGACGGCACGACGCTCTCCGCATTGCAGCGGTTGGCGCACGACACCGCTTACGTCGGCCATTCGGCCAGCCTCACGCGCTGCCGCTTTTCCACCGAGTGCGGCGAATCAAGCTCGGATTCGCAATCGACTGCGCAACGCAATATCTATCCCGGACGTTTCGCGGAATTGCAGCGCGAGTTCGCGGCGGGCCGCCGGCCCCTGCGCAGCACGGCGTCTGCAACCCCTTCCAGCCCGGTCACGGCCGGCACAAACGCGTTCGGTGACCGCTGGCTGCTCCTGGAGCACGTCGATGGGGACATGCCCGATCTGCGCGCGTGCGCCATCGTGGCGAAGACCATTCGCGATGCCCTGCTCAGCGGCTATAAACGCATCGGCCGGGAAAACGCCATTCCCGAAGCCGTCAGCGGGCATACGCCGGACGGGAAACCGAGCCGCGCACCCCATCTCGCGATTGTCCCGCTGCCGTTTGCCGGCTTTCCTTACGCCGATGGGCACGTGATGGGCTATGCGCTCATTCCGCCCCGCGACGGCGGGCTTCACGACGGCTCGAATTTCGATCCCGTCTTCCTGAAGGCGCTGAGAACCATCGCGCCCCTGACCGGCAGCCGGCGCATCCTGACGGTCAAACCCAGAGAGGGGACGGGTCGCCGCCGCGGTTTTTCCATCGACCTCTCGTTGACGCAGGAGCCGTCCGCGAGCAAGCGCTCGCTCGACCCCGGCCTATACCTGCAGCGATCGCGAACCTTTGCGACCCTAACGCCGATCGCACTCGACCGGCATCTCAAAAAGGAAGACGGCGCGCGCGAGGATGAAATCAAAGCGCTGATCGCCGCTGCCTGCATCAATATCGGACTGCCGGAACCCAGCAGGATCGCCACCGACAAGCACTCGGCCCTGGAGGGCGCACCTTCGGCGTATCCCTCCGGAAAGGCGCCCGCATGGATGCGGTGGCATCTGCCTTCCTCCCTTGCCAGCCGACTCCTCGTGCACGCCGTGATTCAGTTCCCCAGCCCCGTCGATGGACCGGTGATCCTCGGCGCGGGACGTTTCGTCGGACTCGGCCTGTGCAGACCTCTCGACAGGGAGGCACGATGACTCTGTCGCTCGATGACTTCAGCGCATTCTTCCAGGAAATCCACGGCTATGAGCCGTTCCCCTGGCAGAAACGCCTGCTCGAATATGTCGCCGCGCAGGGAACATGGCCGCGGATACTCGATTTACCTACGGGTTCGGGCAAGACCGCCGCGATCGACGTCGCCGTGTTCCACCTCGCCCTGGAAGCGGATCGCGGGAGCAGGCGCAGCGCGCCGGTACGCATCGCCTTCGTGGTGGACCGGCGCCTCGTGGTGGATGACGCCTTTGCACGCGCGCAGACCCTGGCCGGGGCCCTCGCATCGCCAGGCGGACCGGTCACCCGCCGCGCCGCCGAGCGGCTTCTTTCCCTTGCATGCGACGAGTCCAGGGGCCGCCGTCCGCTGATCGCGCGCCGCCTGCGTGGCGGCCTGCCGAGGGAGGACGATTGGGCGCGCACCCCGTCGCAGCCGACCATACTTTGTTCGACGGTTGACCAGATCGGCTCGCGTCTTCTGTTTCGCGGCTACGGCGTGTCGGACTCGATGAAACCCGTGCACGCCGGCCTGATCGGATCCGATTGCCTGATCCTCCTGGACGAGGCGCACCTCGCGGAGCCGTTCCATCAGACGCTGAACTGGGTGGAGCGCTATCGAGGCGAAGGCTGGAGGGAAGAAAAGCATGCCCCGCCCTGGGGCATGGCCCTTCTCACCGCCACGCCCGGCGAGGAAATCCCGGCAACTTTCGCGCTCGATGACGACGACAGGCACCACCCGGTTCTGGAGAAACGTCTGAATGCCGGCAAACCGGCGCGCCTCGCGGAACTGGGAAAAACAAAGAAGGAAATGGCCGAAGACGGCAGCGAAACCGAAGATGGCGACAAAATCTTGATCCGGCGCGTGTCCGCAATCGTCGAGGAAGTCGAGCGCGCGTTCCGGCATTTCGAGACGGCCCCCCATGGCGTGCCCGTTCCCGCCATCGGCGTGGTCGTCAACCGCGTCGCACGTGCGCGCGCCGTGTTCTCGAGGCTGAAAAAAGAACTCGAGCCGAAGATTCCGTCCGCCGAGATCACCCTGATGATAGGGCCGGCACGGCCCGTGGAAAGGGACGAACTCGCCGACACGCTCCGGTCCATTCGTACGAAACCATGGAAGGATGGTGAGAATCGCATCCTGCCCAGACCCGTCGTCCTTGTCGCAACGCAGTGCATCGAGGCCGGCGTGGATATCGATCTCGACGCGCTCATCACCGAAGCGGCCGCGCTGGACGCACTGCGCCAGCGTTTCGGCCGGCTCAACCGCGCGGGGCGCGATATCGTTCCCTATGCCGCGATCGTGGCAGCCAGGGATGACCTGTCGCCGAGAAACGTCGACCCGGTCTACGGCAAGGCGATAAAGCATGCCTGGGATGGCCTGATCCAGGCCGCTGCGAAGGAAGGCTCGGCATCCATCGTGGATTTCGGGCTTGCCCGCTTCAACGTCGAGATAGTGCCGGAGGCGCTGTCGCCCAAGCCGGATGCGCCCGTGCTCATGCCCGGCCATCTGGATCTGCTGAGCCAGACCTCGCCCATACCGGCCGCCGATCCGGAGGTTGCGCTCTATCTCCACGGACCCGATCGCCAGCCGGATTCGATATCGGTCGTCTGGCGCGCCGACATCGATCCCGGCGAAATGGCCGACGGCGACGTCCAACGAATCCGCCGCCGCCTGACGCTCGTTCCGCCGCGATCGGGAGAGGCCGTCGAGCTGCCGTTATGGGCCGTCCGCCGCTGGCTGGACGACGCCGGCGCCACGGACGTGCTCGCGGATGCTGCAACGGAAGCGCCGGAGGAAGATCGTGTGAATTCTCCCGGAAAAAAAGGCTGTGTATTCGTCTGGAAAGGCAACGACGAGCGCTCGCGATGGATTTACTCCCATGAGATTCGCGCAGGCGACGCCATCGTGGTCCCCGCCCGCTACGGCGGGATCGACAGATTCGGATGGGCGCCGAAATCCACCGAGGCCGCGAGCGACGTTGCACACAAGACGGCGGCACTGTTCAAGGGATGCCGGTTTGCGATCCGCATCACACCCGGCCTCATCGACCCTGCACTCGACGAACCGCTGGCGGACACCCTGGCTAGCACCGAGTCCCAAGGTTGGAAGGAGGTGGCCACGGCGCTCCTGCAACTGCCATTGCCAGCGGAGATCCGGCAGGATCTCGATTCGCTGCGCGAAGCCAAAAAACCAGCCAGCGTCACGGCCTACCTGGATCTGTACGGCACGACGGAAGACGGCCGCCCTCGCGGCGTCGTCTTTATCGCGCCGTTCGGGATCAGGAACCAGCCCATGGACGAGGAGGGTTCGCCCAACGCAACCGAGGACGACACCAGCGGCTCCCTGCTGGGACTGCCGTTGGCGCTTGATCGGCACAGCGAGGACGTGGAGCACAAGGCGGATCTGTTCGCCAGGGCGGCGGGGCTTCCCGAGGCGCGGGTGCAAGACCTGAGGCTCGCCGGTTTTCTGCATGACTTCGGCAAGGCCGATCCCCGCTTCCAGAAATGGCTTCATCACGGAGATCCGTTGGGGTGGGATCCGGACGAAGCGGCGGACATTCTCGCCAAGTCGGGGCGCCCGCTGCCGCCTGCCGCCCGCATGATGTCGGGCCTGCCGGACAACTGGCGGCATGAGGCATTGTCCGTGCGGCTGGCCTTGCACGTTTCACGGTTCAGCGAGGCCAGGGATCCCGAGCTGGTACTCTGGCTCGTGGGAATCCACCACGGGCATGGCCGTCCGTTTTTCCCGCACATGGACCCTCTGGACGCCACGCCCCGCGAACTGCCGGACGTGCTCGGCCTTCCGCAGCAGCTACCTTCCGGAGCAGGCCCCCAGTCGATCGCCTTCGACTGGAACGGTCTCGACTGGCCGAAACTGTTCGAGCGCGTCAAGGCCCGCTACGGCCCATGGGGGCTCGCGCACATGGAAGCGATCCTCCGGCTCGCCGATCACCGCGCTTCGGAAGACGCCAAGGAGAACATACAATGACGGCCACCGCCTCCCATCGGCTCGAAGGGCTGGAACCGGACAACCTGCTTGCCTTTCTTGCGCTGCTGGGCTTGCTGCGCGCGATCGAGTGCGCGGACGAACGCCATGCAAAAGGCGAAAAACTTCTGCCACGCGTGGCGTGGGACATCGGTGCCCCACCTCTGCGGCCCCGGCTGCTCCTTGCGCGCACCGTGCCGCCGGACGACGTTTGCGGATACATCGCGCACGGCCTGGCGACCCTGTACGCCACGCATGACTTCGCCGGCAGGAAGGATCCGAATTATGCGCAGGAAGAGTGCCGCGCGCTGCTGACGCACGCGGCGGAATCCGCCCAGCCGGGGCAACGCGCGCGCGCCGACCTGCTGACCGCATTGATGACAGATGCCGCCGTCAAGGACGACAAGGAAGCGTGCATCAACCCGACCCCGCTTTGCCTGCTTTTCGGGCAGGGCCATCAGCATTTCCTGCAGCGGCTGGCGGCGGTGCCTCGGGAACCGGCCCCCCCGCCACGCGGCAAGGGCAAGAAAGCGGTCACGCTGTCGGAAGCCGAATGCCTGGCCGAGGCATTGTTCCAGCCCTGGCATCGAACCGACCCGATGTCCTCCTTCCGATGGGATCCGGAGGAAGACGTTCGCTACGCCCTGATGGCCGGCGACCCCACCGACTCGGCGTACAAGAGCGGCACCCAGCACGGCGCCAACCGCCTGGCCGCGGTGGGGCTGGCCGCCCTGACCCTCGTCCCCGAGCAGCGCACCGGGCGCGTACGCCCAAGCATCATCGGCGGGCACTTCAATGTGGACGGCTTCTCCTTCTCATGGCCGATCTGGCGCGAACCCGCCACACTCTCCTCCATTCGAGCGCTCATCGGGCACCCGCGCCTGCGGCAGCCCGAAGCACTCGGATACCTGGGCGTCCATCAGGTCATGACCGCAAAACGCATATCGGTCGGCAAGTTCATGAACTTCGCACGAGCGGTTGCATTGGCGAATTGATCGAGATTTAATGACATATCACTGAACCGGTAGCTCAGTATCATCCATCATGCTTCGGACAGATCGAGCCTTGCAATTCCCCGCAGATCAACCTGCTGTCGGATCTTCCAGAGATCGTGTGCATCCTGCATCGCAAGCCAGCTCTCTGCAGACCTGCCAAGCGCCTTCGAAAGCCTGAGCGCCATCTCCGGAGTGACTCGACTGCTACCCTTGAGCACGCGACTCAACGTCGATGCCGCCACGCCCAGCGTCTGGGCGAGCTCTCGTCCGCTAAGCCCGTGGGGCTCAAGATAGATCTCCGAGATGAACTCGCCCGGATGTGGTGGGTTGTACATGGTCATCAGTGGTAATCCTCGTATTCCAGAACGTAGACATTTCCCTGGATGAATTCGAAAGTCAGACGCCAGTTTCCGTTGACGAAGATGGACCAGCGACCCTTCATTTCATCTTTCAATGGATGAAGCCAGAAGGCTGGGGTATCATTTTTCTCACATCATATAGTCATATCACGCCGATCTGGCTTTGCCTTGATTATTGACGCAAAGAAGTTCGGCACTCGACGGGAGATTTTTATGGAAGAAATATACATTGAAAAATTATTACGTTATAGAGCGCTGCCTTCTATCCCTTCGTCGTCCGCTCGAACCGACACTTGATACCAGTGCGCTTGCTTTGCTCGGTGATATAGAACTCAGCGTTCGTACCGTCGACGCAGCTCGGGTCAATCTTCTGGGAATTGATGACCTCTGCTTCGCGGGCATCACCGTCGAATACCGCTACCCATGCCGTCCCGCTGCGCTTGAGCGTTCCCGGACGAGTCTGTCCCTTCTGGATCGACTTCGGCGCCGCGGGTGCTGACGGTGCCGGACGTGGCGGAACATTCATGTCGTGAGCACTAGTAGACCGCGAGCGGTCTCCGTCGGGACGGCGCATCACCGCACCGCTGCCTCTGCCCCCACCGCCTGGCCGCGGAGGATCGACAGGCCACGGCGGTTCACCTGCTCCCGCAATGGCGTGCGGAGTGGGCAGGACCGGCCGATCGCGAAAGCGAGCAAGTTCCATGTACGCGGTCGACGGGTTCTTTGGGCGCCCCTCCCATTCGAGAAGCCGAAAGAGCGCGTCGAGTCGCGCGAGCTTTTGAAGCCCTTCCTGGCCGTCCAGCGTTGCCTCGCCGTGTTGCTGCGCGTGCCCGAGGATTGCCTTCTCAAACGCGTCGCAAAAATCGTTACCGTCGCTCGCCTGGAGGCCGGCTGCGTGCCAGCTCCGGTAGCGGGCGAAGGAGTCGAAAAGCTGCAAGCGCGCGCCGATTCGAATGCTCCCGAGGCCTAGCGGCTTGCCCATGCCGAGTCGGTGGGCGCAGCCGTCCGGGAGATCCAGAGCGTGGAGCAGCGCACCCAACTCGATTGGCGTCAGGTTCTCAAACCGGATCTTGCCAGCAAGGGTGACCCCCTTCTTCACGGGCTGGATGATCGTATGTTGCGTGTCGCCGGGATTCGCGCTCCAGAGATCGCGCAGCAGGCCATCGTGATTCTGGGCTTCCTTGATCTGTGCGAGGCCACTGCCGTCATCACGGTGCCAGTAGAGCTTGTGGCCGCGAATCGTCGTGTGGTCTCTGTCGATGTACGTCGTGAGCTGATCTCTCCCCTTCGTGCCGTCTTGCGTGATGTAGTGCTGGAACGTGGTCGGCTTGGGTGCGGACAGGATGTGCGGCACCAGTACAGCCTCGCACCAAGGCGGACCACCTGAAGTCGCGACGGCATCGGAGAAGTGAACGCGTCCTTTGATCGCTTCTCCACCAGAGACCTTGCCGAACATCGCTTCAGCGAGGTCCAGCGGGCTCTCGCGAAGTGAGGCAGGCACGAGATCGCGCGGCGTCCGGTCATAAGGGAATCGGAACATGCCGGCACGCCCGAAAAAGACGAGACCATCCGGATTGTCCTCAGACTTTTCAGCCTCCGAGAGCACGAAGAAGACGGGCTCACCTTGTCGCAGGCGACCGGCCGCCGCTCGCCCCGCACGCTGGGGACGATCGCGAGGGAAGGCCCGCTCCTGCCAACTCGTGATCTGGTCGTCGTCATGGAAACGAGCCAAAAGGCTATCGGGAATACGAACCGGCGTGGCTCCGTCACCCTCTGGATCGAGAAACACAAACTCGCGTTTCTTCCTTGGCGCGTTCCCGGTCAGCACCAGCG
The DNA here is from genome assembly GCF_900119085.1 of Nitrosovibrio sp. Nv17. GTDB lineage: Bacteria > Pseudomonadota > Gammaproteobacteria > Burkholderiales > Nitrosomonadaceae > Nitrosospira. The sequence goes on from NZ_FPIQ01000007.1 coordinate 17,888, forward strand.
TCGCCGCACGCCAACCTGTGCCCACCGGCTGCTGGTCCTGAAGCCTGATGTCGCTGACGTCTGAAGCATCCATCACCCTGACCCAGCAGCGGCCATGCTGCGGAGGCCACGGTGGCGTGTAGTTCGGGTCACGGGGGTCGAACTGGATACTGGTCAGCGCGTCGCGCTGCACACGCCTAACCTCGCGCGGTTGAATGCTCGCGCCCGAGCCGTCCAGATGAAGAATGCCACCACGCGGCTTCTGGCCGTCGACTGTCATGCGGCTGCGATACGTACGCCCGATCCGGTCGTCAGCGACTGTCCGGAAGAATGGCTTCGCATCGCTGATGGGTTGCATCTTCGAGAACGAGAGGATCTCGACGAGGGTTCGCACCATCCCGCGAAGGCTCGATCCGGGGATGGCCGGCCGCCCGTCCGGCGTCATGTACGGTTCGGGGCGACGCCTTGAATCGCGGTCGTCCCAGCTTCCGTCCCGCTTCTTTCGGACCGCGCCGCGGACGAAGAGTGGTGTCAGCGTCTCGATCGTAAGATCAATGTGGCCGCTGAAGGTGCCGGCGACGAAGCAATCATGCATCTCCCACGGCTTGATCTGCTTGCCGTCGACTTCAATCCCGTCCGCGACATCGAAGATGCGTTCGGGCAGCGGCACGAAGTTGTAGGGTGCGGTCGCGGGACGATCCGCACTCGTGGGGTTCACATGTCGAGGCATCATGTCACTTCCATGAGGCGCGTAACCGCCACCCGAACGCCGCCGGTTTCGATATCGCGCGTGAAGTAATGGCGGACGCGAAGCCGGGGCCACGAATGGGGCGGACCTTCCGTGACGCGAACCGGCAGAGCCTGCTCCGCGCCCGTGCCATCGCCGATACGTGTGAAGCCGTCCCGATGCTCGCCAACGCGTCCGGCGAGCAGAAGGCGCTGTTCGTCGTGCGGAGCGCACGGGTCGTCGTCCACGGGCTGCGCCGACTCGCGCAAGATTCGACCTGACGGTCCGTCAGCCTCTCGCCAGATCAGGATCTCGCCCTTCCGTGAGAAGATGCGTAGCTCTTGAAGGGTCGTGACCAACGGAGGTGGGCAGAGGTCCGGGAATACTGTCGACCCTAGCTGCCATCCGCTGCCGTCGATCAAACCCCACGTAACGCCGTCATCACAGTGGCACAGGAGCCAAGCGGGCGGCTCGATCAACTCGGACACAGGGGCTGCGGAGCGGCCCAACACGTGGTCCAGCCATGCGCGGCACGACGGGCCATCGAGTCGGTTGATCTGACATCGTTCGACGAGACTCACTGCTCACCTCCAAGGGCAGCTGTCGACCAGAACTGCCCGATGGCTTCATCCACGATCGGATCCGCCGATCTCGCGGGATCCAAGGCCACTCGCCGTCCGTCATCAAGGCATAACGTGGCCGTTCCCGCGAACACGCCGCGTCCGACCGAGGAGGAACCGCCAACGGCGATATCGCCCGTGAGGAGATCCTTCAGTGCGAGAAGGCAAAGGCCCAACTCGCCCGGAACCGGATCGCACAGCTCGAGGCGGAGCCGAGCACGCCCGCCATGCTCCGGCTCCTCGTCGAACAGCGCCCCCGGCACGACGCCCTGGGTGAAGCGGTCGATCCGAACACGGGATGGCCGCGTACGAATGCCATCCTCGATGAGGCTTTCGTGTACACGTAGCTTGGATGCGTGGAGCTTAGCGACGTCGGCTTCGTCACTCTGCGTTCGTGGTCCGAAGATTTGGTCGACCCAGTGCTCGGCGTCCCCTTTCCCATCGCGTACGAGGCGTGCAATGCGCAGCGCCCGGGCTCGGAGCACCCCTGCCATGGATGTCCCGGGAAGAACCGAACGGCCCGCCGACTGGATATGCGCCGCATCGGGAACATCGGGAGCATCTGGTGCGCTTCGAATCAGGAGACCTGATGTCAACGAGATATCCGCATCGACGATGACCCGCCGTCGCTGATCGGGCAGCTCGGGCAGCACACCCCCACTGAAACCGCGCTTGCATGCCTCGGTGATGTCGTTTGTCTCCGCGGTTGGATCGGCGGAGCATAGTTTTTCGCTCAGAAGCCACGCCAGCCAGCCCGCGCGACTCGACAAGTCATGACGTGTCGCCCGCCACTTGGTGGCGCGCACTGCGCCGAGGCCGCGTGAACGCCGTGCGCCGAGTGCGACATCTCCGGCTGAGAGTCCACCGAGCGCTGCAACGAGGAGACTCAGCAGAGCGGCCTCTTGGTCGCGCGTCGATATGATCAAGTCGAACCTGAGCGGGAAGCACGCGCCGGCAGGAAGCACTTCAAGGTCGAACTTCTTGTGCTCCTCCGCGACCCCTCGGGATGCGTCGATCTGCACCCCGTCGCGAATCTCGACGACGGACGGCGAGCTGGCCAGAGCGTCGAAGACGATGAGAGAGCTCTGAGCACCGAGGTCGTCGCCACGCGTCCCACCGAACAGCCGCGCAACTCGCGGATCCTCCTGGCTTCGATAGCCGCCGAGGACATCGGCAAGATACGAGCGTACGGCACCAGCGATCGATGTGCCTGGCAGAAGAGGCCAGCCGGTCCGCGCATCTCGTACGAGTACCATATCGGCAGCGTCGCCGACGCCGCTCCCGAAGTGAGCCGCCGTCTCGAGGACCAGCTCGCCGGTGATGGTCCATCGGCCCACAATCGGCCGCACGCCTCCCGGATCGCTGAGCCCTGCCGTCATGGCGACCTCCGTTGGCGCTGCCTTCGTGCGAGTGACGCGAGCGTAGCGTCGATGAGCCGGGCGCGGATCCAAGGCGCTTGCTGGACCCAATGCGCACGTGCTGTTACCTCGGAAACCACGTGTGCACGCTGGACCAGGGCGTCGAGCCTGAGGGAGGCCACGAGCACCTGCTCGGTACCGTCGATCATTTTTCGTAGCCAGGCTGCCAGCCGTTCTCCGTCATCGACCCGGCATCGCTCGAGTTGATCCATGGCAGGGCGCTTCAAACGGCGAGGGCCATCCTGGCCCAGCCACGTGCGGAGCGTCGCCAACGCGGCGGAGGGCTCCGCGCGCAGCGCCGTGCGCAAGCGTCCAAGCAGGCTCGGCGCAGGCAGCCGTGAGGCGTTTCGAGCGATTCGCGCAGCGTGCTCCTGGATGGCCCGTTCGAGCGCCGCGTCGACGATGCGCCCCTCGGCGAAGCGCACCAGCTCCGGGACGTCACCACCCTGTGTGGTGGCACCGGATGCCGACGGCTTACGCAGCATCAAGCTCTGTGTCGGAGCTTTGATAAAAACGACGCGCCCGAACCCTTCGGCCCGTCGTTCACCGAGGCCGGCGTTCTCGATGGCGAGCAGATCGCCGAACGGGATCGGTGCGGTGGTCCTGAGCACCAACACTGATCCCGCGGCGCAGGCCAGCGCCTGGGGAATCTCGAGCCGCCACTTTCGGTTGAAGCCCCCTACCAGTTCGAAGGCCCATCGCCGCGCAATGACCTCCACGCGACCTGCGAAACGCTCTACCAGCTCCGCTACCGTTTGAGTCGGATCGATCTGGCCCGTTTCGGGATCGCGAGTGACACACGCCGATGCGAGCAGAGCGCGGAACTCGATGTTCACAGGGAGATCCGTGCTGACGAGCCCGGTGCCCTCGACTTCGCGAGTACGAACGTTGCTCCACGAAATCGCGGCGTCGCCTCCGTAGCCGGCCCGGCGCGACCGACCCAAAAGCACGGGTCCGGGAAGGGCATTCTTGATGGTCGCCACGAGCGCGTCGCATTCCGCCTCGTTCTGCGCGTGGAATTGGATCAGCCCGTCAAACTCCTGACCCTCGTCGAGGGACTCGAAGGAGAAGATGGCGCCGTGAGCTTCTTCGCGTCCCTTGCGTTCCTCCTTCCACGCCCGCCCGCGTGCGCGGTCGCGTTGCTGATGCACGCGGCTCGTGCGAGCCGGGCTCACGCGAAGCGGCTGTGCGCCACCGATCGATACAAAGGGATCAGGAAGTGGCATGAGCGCGGCTTCAGGCCACGAAGTGCCCGCATCATCTTGCGCGTTCGAGAACGCCGAGAGATCCCAGGCGCTGATCTCGCCCGCGGGGCCTACCGAACCGTTCTTCTCGGCGTGCAACGACACGGGTGTCGGCAGTGTCCTGCGTCCGCCCGCGCGTGGATAGGCATTAAGGAAACACACTCCACCGCTGAGGAACACGGCTCGGAACCGCTCCAACCGGTCGGCGTCGCTTCCTGGATCACCGAGTCCCCGCGCGGCGGCGCCACGAAGCGCGGAACCCGGCACAAAGGGAAGCGTGCGTGAGCTGTTGGGGTCGTCGCCAAGAGACGTCAACACGGCGGGCGCGCGCAACGACAGCGTGTACGGCAGATAGTGGTAGATCATGGAGTCCCCCGTGCGAGCGCTCGCGTTCGCTCGAGGCCACCATCGACGGTCAGACGCAGGTGACCTCGCCCACGGTTGCGTACCAGGCCGCCATGCCTCGTCGCCAGCGCCGCGAGTGCGAGGCACTGTAGGTCGGCCGCCGCCGGTGGTTCGAGCCAGGAGAGCGGCGCTTCGAGCCTCAATCCGCGCAACGCGACCCGACTGGACCGCAGCGTCGTCCGGGCTGGAGCGCCAGTCGCGCGCTCTTCAGATGTCTGCAGCCGTACCCCAGTGAGCGCTGACAGAATCATGGTGGGCGCCAGCGGGTGTTGCTCGCGTTCGATGGCAGCAACGAAGAAGGTCCGCGCTGCCTTCTCGATCACCGCGTCGCCGATGCGGAGAATGGACGTCTCCGCCAGATCCTCATGCGGACCGAGCACGCGCGGTGCTGCGTCTCGAAGCTCGGGGAAGTGGTCTTGCATGGAGAGCCATGAATCCCGCAGCAGCCCTCGTAGCGCCTTGCCGCCGAGCATCGGCAAGCCGTGGGCGTCGTGCTCGACTTCAACGTCAACGGCACCAGGCATACCCTCGCCGCGACCGAAAGTCGTGTCCGAAAGAAGTTCGATGGTGATGTGGCCGGGTACCGGCGCGATGGTCATGGAGCAACCTCCAGCCCGAGCGGCAGGTGCACATCCAGGAGCTCGATCGCATCGAGGAGAGGGGTGCGAGTGGCGTCGAAGAAGCCTCCGGTCTGATCGAGCCTATCGGGCCACGGGAGGTTTGCCGCCGCTGTCCACGATTCGCGGGCGCGCCGAACGCCATCCGCACCCTCCCGCACGACTTGCACGAGCTCCTTGAGCTTATTGCGATGCCGGCTCCAACGCTCCCCGCGGAATCCTTCTGGCCCGGTTCCGAGGACAATCCCCGACAACCAGCGCCACGTCTCACGCTCGCGAGTGTCCAGCCCGAGGCGGTACGGTCTGCACGTGAGGTGGAGCTGCGTGCCGTCGAGTCGTTGCGTGAAACTGCGGGCGCGCAGATCGCCGACACTCTCTCCCCGGCGTGGGGCACCGATGTGCCAGTCGATCCAGCTCCCGCTGTCGTTTCTCTCGCGGCGGCGGGTCTTGGCGTTCGCTGCGAGCGCCTCGGCGAGATCGTAGGCGCGATCGAACGGCGTGTGCGCAGGAACGATCGCTACGCCCGCGCAGGCCGTCACCCTGCCGAGCTTCGAAACGTCACTGTCGAACTCGCGGAGTGCAGTTTCCGCTAGATCGAGTGCGAGCCGGCCATCGCAGAGAAACGTAAGATCGTCGCCCCCAAGCAGGACGGGCCGCAGCGGCAAGATGATCCGGCCATTCGACCGGCGAAGATCAAAGCCTAGGTCAGGCAGTGTCCCCTCAATGTGAGCCTCGCTGGTGACTGCCCCAGCGACCCGAGCAACGACGCTCTGGAGGCAACGGAGACCGATCTGGTCGATGCCCGTCGACCATGCGCGGAGATCCTCTTCCACAATGACATCGGGTCGTGCTTGCTCGACGCATTGGGCCAGCCATGACTGGATCTGCTGCCCGATCCCGTTGCCGTCGATATGGACGACACCGACGAGGCTCGTGTCGCCGCGCGTCCTCCCCATGTCGTCGATCTCCGGGGGGAAGGCGTAGCGCTGTGAGTCCGTAAGCAGCGCATCCCAGCGGCTCGTTGCAGAGGCACGCACGTCGCCGTCCCGCCACCGGAGCACCATGCTGGAGAGCGGGATACTGGCGTCTTGCGGATCCAGCCTGGTCGCGGGCAGACCTGTGATACGGCAAGGTGTCGTCACCGAGATGCCGAGCTGTGGCACGGAGGGAATGCGCTCGAGCTTTGCGCGCGCAACATCGACCTGGAGCTGAGCGAGCGCGGCGGCGAGTCCGCCTTTCTCGTAGTTCCGGTGCGCGACGACCACGTCAAGACCTGGCGCATCGTCGTACAACCGGCGCGTGTATCGCGCAGCGAAGGACTTGGCCGCGTCGATGTCCGTGAACCGGACGACTACGTTTCCGCCGCTGGCGAGCAAGACATCGCCCTCACTTCCTCGGAGCGCACCATCGGTGGCGGTGACCCAGTGCACCAGCCACGATGCCGAGATCACATCGCGCAGACGGTTCGATGCGAACACGTAGCGCTGGACACCTAGCACGTCCATGGCCGTCAGCACTGGCATGTGGCGCCTCCCATCATGAGTCGAGCCACTCCCTGAGTGAGCTGAGGTTCGGCTCTCCCGACGTGCCCGCCCATTCCCTGAGGTCGGTCAAGCCGAAGACCCTCGGGATATTGGGGGCGTCCCAGACGCCTGCGATGTCGGCGCGGAGTTGATCTACGTACGTGCCCTTCGCGTCATTACCATCGAGCAGGCAGACGAGAGCGCTCCGCGCCAGATCGCCGCCCATCTGGCGCGCTCTCATGGCCACCTCGAAGAGCTTCGACTTGCAGATAACCTTCTTCTCGTGCTCCGTCGTGCACGAGATGACGTGGAGCCTGTGATCTCGGATCAGCGCGACGTCGATCTCGAACTCCGTAGCGACCGGTTTGCTCCTCTTGCAGCGAACTCCGATTTCGATTGCCGTCGATCCGTCAAGGCAATGGCGAATAGCGTTCGCTGTCCAATGCTCGAGCCAGCCGCCGCACAGGAAGTCGTCCCAAGCTTCGTAGCGTGCCTTCGTCCAGTCCGTGTCGGGGATCGCCGCGGCGGTGAGCGCGAAGCCGTGGTCCAACGCCTTCCAAAGAGAGCCCTTCGCTTGCGTGACGTTCCTCCGCTTCCCATTCGGCCGGAAGTGTTCGAACAGCTTGCGCGAGAGCCCCTGCTCGCTCAGCACTCGTGCGCAGACCGCATCAACGTCGCTCCCGCTCGGGTCTCCGTCCGTTGCGCTCGCGCTTCCGATGCGCTCTGCTCCGTGGAGCGCCAGCACGAGATCGAGCGTTAGCCCGAGATCGCGGTCGGAAAGCTTCTCATCGTACCCGTCGTCGTAACGCAGGAGGCCCTTGCGCTCATCGAGATATGAGGCCTGTGACTCGTCTAGGTTGACTGCCGCCCGTGCATGCGCTGCCATCGGCTTCGTTCCACCGGAGTAATGCAGGTGATCCACCTGGAGCGACTTGCACGCATCGTGGATCTTGCGGACGTCGGTCGCGTCCTCAATGCAGACCTCCGATACGACAATGCTCTTCACCGACAAGGCCGCCCGCAGGTGGTCGCGCGGATCAAGCGTTTCCGGCGAGTAGAGCAAGACAACTTCCTTCGGTGAGAGGACCGCTGCTGCCAGGTAGTTGGGCAGGGGGTTCGAACCGACAAGCAGGGCTACTTTCTGAGGACGCATGTCGATGGATAGTAAAGTACTCATCACTCGGCTCGGTGCACGAGGATAAAAATAGGCAAAAACGCTTCAGGTTTCATACTGTGCAGTTTACTGCCAAGCTGATGCCGGCGTCCAGCTTTATAGCAGCGCATGCGGGATACGAAGGCAAACCTCGTCTATCGCCTCCTGCGGCCGCGTCAGTCGATCGAATCTGTCAACAAAAGCGTCCAGGCGTACGGTTATCGATAGCCGACTTCACCGCCAGAAGCAGACCGGACTCGCGCTGCACTTTGCTGAGCGAGCGGTAGCGTCGCTCGCCTTGCACCAGACGTTCGGCCAGGGCGCTTTTGCCGGTCTGCCGTGACCCGTGACTACGAGCACCCGCATCACCCTCAGCAGGGCCGACGAAGCGAGGCAGAGTCTTAATATCATGAATGGCATTCATTCATGACATGAGTTGTCAAGATTGCAACAAAGGAAGGACGGGTTGGAAAGCATGTTCCGCTTTCCCAGGGGATGGCGCCCTGAACACGAATCGAACGTGTGACCTACCCCTTAGGAGGGGGTCGCTCTATCCACTGAGCTACCAGGGCGCTAGCGGCATTTTACGCTAATATGCCGGCATGCATGAACGCACACGCGCCGCGGGCGGCGATTCCGCTCCTTCCCGCAGACTGCCGCGCACGGTGGTCGTTCTCGGGCTGGTCAGCTTCTTCAACGATCTCGCCTCGGACATCGTCGTTCCCCTCATCCCCATCCTGCTGGCGAGCGTGCTCGCCGCGGGGCCGGTGGTGCTGGGGCTCGTCGAGGGAGTGGCCGATGCGGTGGCGAGCCTGCTCAAGCTGTGGTCGGGACGCCATTCCGACGTCATGCGCGGTCGGCGCAAGGGCCTGGCCGTGGCAGGGTATACGCTTTCCAACATTGCGCGCCCGCTGCTGGGGCTGGCGGGTTCGTGGCCGATGGTGCTGCTGCTGCGCAGCGTCGACCGCGCCGGCAAGGGCCTGCGCGGCGCCCCGCGCGATGCGCTGGTGGTGGACGTCACGCCCGAGGCCATGCGCGGCTACGCCTTCGGCTTCCACCGGATGCTGGACAACGCCGGCGCGGTGGCGGGCAGCCTGGTCGCCGCGGCCGCTCTGGCCTGGGCGGGCCTGAGCCTGACCGAGGTGATACTCTGGTCGGCGGTGCCGGGCTTCGTCGCGGTGCTGCTGCTGGGCGCGGGTGTCCGCGAGCCGCACCCGGTCGCGGCGGCAGAGGCATCTTCGTTGCCGCCGCTGCGCTGGTCGGCGCTGTCGCCGCCGATGCGGCGCTATCTGCTGGTGCTGGGGCTGTTCACGCTGGCGCGCGCATCCGAAACCTTCATCCTGCTGCGCGGGCACGAGCTGGGCACGAGTACCGTCGAGCTGCTGCTGTTGTGGGCGGCCCTGAGCCTCGCCAAGTCGGCCACCGCCACCCACGGGGGGCTGCTGGCGGACAGCCGCGGACGCGGCATGCCGGTGCTGGTCGGCTGGGTGGCGTTCTCGCTGTCGTTTTTGCTGCTGGGGACGATTACTGATAGCATGCAGCTTTGGGTGGTGAGCGTCGCGTACGGGCTGTGCGCGGGCATGGGCGAAGGCGCGGAGCGCGCCCTTATCAGCGACCATGCCCATCCGCGCGAGCGCGGCACGGCCTTCGGCTGGTATCATCTGGTGACGGGGCTCGCAGCGATTCCGGCGGGACTGCTGTTCGGTTCGCTGTGGCAGTTCCACGGTGCTGCGACGGCATTCTGCAGCGCCGGCGCGGTGGCTGCCGTGGCAGCGATCCTGCTGCGCGCATGGGCATGGCCGGCGGGGATGGAGCTTACCCGAGGAAAGACCGAGCAGCCAACGAGGAGGCAGCCATGAACCCATTCTTCCTGTCCACGACACTCATCGCCATGATCTTCTTTTTCGGAAGCCCCGCGGCGCGCGCCGAGCCGTTGCAAGTAGGCCAGGCGGCGCCGGACTTCAGCCTTCCCGACCAGGACGGCAAGCTCCACGCCTTGGCCGACTATCGCGGCAAGTGGCTCACGCTGTACTTCTACCCCAAGGACGACACGCCCGGCTGCACCAAGCAGGCCTGCACCTTCCGCGACGAGATCGGGGAGCTTTCCGCGCTGGGCACCGAGGTGGTGGGCATCAGCGTGGACGACAGCGCAAGCCATGCGGCATTCGCCAGGAAGTACAACCTGCCCTTCACCCTGCTGGCGGATACGAAGGGCGAGACCGCGGCCCGCTATGATTCGCTGCGCAGCCTGCTGAACCTCAAGATGGCCAAGCGCAACACCTTCCTGATCGACCCCGAGGGCAGGATCGCCCGGATCTACCTGTCGGTCAGCCCCGCGAACAATCCGACCGAGGTCATCGAGGATCTGAAGAAGCTGAAGGGTTCCTGACGCCCGGGCTACAGTGCCGGCGTCAGGTCGGCGCCGCAGCCTTCAGCAGCACCAGCACGGCACCCCCGCCGCCATCCTCCGGCCGCGCCTGGCAGAAGGCCAGCACGTCGCCGCGCTGGGCGAGCCAGCCGCCGATCAGGTTTTTCAGCACCGGCGCGCGGGAGGGGGAGCTCAACCCCTTGCCGTGGATCAGCTGCACGCAGCGCAGCCCGCGCCGTCCACAGGCATCGAGGAATACAACCAACTCGCCCCGCGCGCGGTCGCGGGTCTGGCCGTGCAGGTCGAGCTTGGCCTGGATGCGCCAGTGGCCGCGCCGCAGCCGTCGCAACGTCTGGCGCGAGACGCCCGGCCGCAGGAACGACCATTCGTCCCCCGCCTCCATTTCCAGCGGCAGATGATCGGAAAGCGCATCGTCAGGCAGCGCATCCGGCTCGGGCGAACCCGGCAGCGGAATGGGCAGGGGCGGCTCGCCTTCATGAAGCACCCTGCCGGAATCGGGCAGGGGCACCACCTCTCCCACCGCGCTGCGGAACAGCGCGACGTCGTCGCTGGAAGGCGCCGGTGGGGTACCGTCTGCGGGTTTCCTGCCGCGACGCTTCATCGAAGGCTCCCGCGTGCGGGGAGCCGGACGTCGCGCCGCACCGGTCGGGCTCCTCAGCCCAATGCGTCGAGGTACTTCTCGGCGTCCAGCGCCGCCATGCAGCCGCTGCCCGCGCTGGTCACCGCCTGCCGGTAGACGTGGTCCTGCACGTCCCCCGCCGCGAACACGCCGGGGACGCTGGTCGCGGTGGCGTTGCCCTCGTTTCCGCTGTGCGTCACGATGTAGCCGTTCTTCATCTCCAGCTGGCCCTGGAAGATGTCGGTGTTGGGCTTGTGGCCGATGGCGATGAACACACCCTGCAGGGGCACGGTCTTGTCGCCGTCGTCCGCGGTGCTCCGGATGCGCATGCCGTTGACCCCGGCGTCGTCCCCCAGCACCTCGTCCAGCACGTGGTTCAGTTCCAGCTTGACGTTGCCGCTCCGCACCCGCTCCATCAGCTTGTCGATCAGGATTTTCTCGGAGCGGAACTTGTCGCGCCGGTGCACCACCGTGACGGTGCGCGCGATGTTGGAAAGGTAGAGCGCCTCCTCCACCGCGGTATTGCCGCCGCCCACCACCGCGACATCCTGCCCCTTGTAGAAGAAGCCGTCGCAGGTGGCGCAGCCGGACACGCCCCGGCCCATGTACGCCTGCTCCGAGGGCAGCCCGAGATACTGGGCGGAGGCGCCAGTGGCGATGATCAGTGCGTCGCAGGTATAGGTGCCCTGGTCGCCGACGAGCGTGATGGGCCGGTCGGCGAGCCGGGCGGTGTGGATGTGGTCGAATATGATCTCGGTGTCGAAGCGCTCCGCGTGCTTCTGGAAACGCTCCATCAGCTCGGGGCCCTGCACGCCCATGGCGTCCGCCGGCCAGTTGTCGACGTCGGTCGTGGTCATGAGCTGGCCGCCCTGGGCCATGCCTGTAAGAAGCACCGGCTTCAGGTTGGCGCGCGCGGCGTACACCGCCGCGCTGTAGCCGGCGGGACCGGAACCGAGGATGATGAGGCGGGCGTGCTTGGAAGTCGTCATGGCAGGGCCTGTGGCAAGCGTGTCAAAGGGAATTCGTGTTCATCGATATGGGGGCACCATGCCGGAAAACAACCCGGACGACGAGCGTCACAGCCGCTCTCCCACCCAGGCGGACACGCTCGCGAGCGCATCCGGCAGGTCGTCGGGACGGGTGCCGCCCGCCTGCGCCATGTCGGCGCGGCCGCCGCCCTTGCCGCCCACCTGCTGGGCGACGAAGCCGACCAAGTCGCCCGCCTTGATCCTGTCCGTGAGGCCGGGACTGACGCCCGCGATCAGCTTGACCTTGCCCGCCTCCACCGTCGCCAGCACCACCACGCAGGGCGCGAGCCGGTCCTTGAGCCGGTCCAGCGTCTCGCGCAAGGTGCGCGCATCGGCCTCCTCAAGCTGCGCCGCCAGGACCTTCGCTCCCTTCACCTCCAGCGCCTGTCCCGCCAGGTCGCCGCCCCGGGATCCGGCCAGCTTCGACTTCACCCGCGCCAACTCCTTCTCCAGGTGCCTCACGTTCTCCAGCATCTGGGCGATGCGCGCCGCAGCCTCCTGCGGCGAGGCCTTCACCGCTTCCGCCACGCCCCGCAGCTGCGCCTCCTGCCGCTGCACGTGGGACAGCGCGGCCTCTCCGGTGACCGCCTCGACGCGCCGCACCCCGGCCGCCACGCCGCTTTCGGAGACGATCTTGAAGAAGCCGATGTCGCCCGTGCGCCTGACGTGCGTGCCGCCGCACAGTTCGCGCGAGGAACCGATGTCCAGCACGCGCACTTCGTCGCCGTATTTCTCGCCGAAGAGCATCATCGCACCGGTCTTGCGCGCCTCGTCGAGCGCCATCATGCGTGCCTCGGTCTGCGCATTGGCGAGAATCTCGGCGTTGACCAGCGCTTCCACCCTGCGGATCTCGTCGTCCGCCAGCGGCTGGTTGTGGGCGAAGTCGAAGCGCGTCTTGTCGGAATCGACCAGCGAGCCCTTCTGCTGCACGTGGGCGCCCAGCACTTCGCGTAGCGCCTTGTGCATCAGGTGGGTGACGGAATGGTTGCGCTCGGTGCGCGCGCGCGACACGGCGTCCACCCGGGCCAGCACCGTGTCGCCGGCGGCGAGCCGCCCGCTGCGCAGCCGGCCCTTGTGGCCGAACACGTCGGCCTGGATCTTCTGCGTGTCGGCCACGTCGAACACGCCGCCAGGCACCGCCAGTTCGCCGCGGTCGCCCACCTGGCCGCCGGATTCCGCGTAGAACGGCGTATGGTCGAGCACCACCACCGCCTCGTCTCCCGCCCCGATGGAATCCACCCGGCTGCCCTGATGGTAGAGCGCCTGCACCCGGCCTTCGTGCTCGATCGTCTCGTAGCCATGGAACCGGGTCGGCAGGCCGCTGTAGGCGACGCCCTCCTGCGTCGCGAATCGGTTCGCGGCCCGGGCGCGCTCGCGCTGGCGCGCCATGGCCTGCTCGAATCCGGCAAGGTCGACGGCCACGCCGCGCTCGCGGGCGATGTCGGCGGTGAGGTCCAGCGGAAAGCCGAAAGTATCGTAGAGGCGAAACGCGGTTTCTCCGTCCAGCATGCCGCCTTCCTGCACGAGCGCCGCCTCCAGTATCTGCATGCCGTTCTCCAGGGTCTCGGCGAAGCGCTCCTCCTCCTGTTTCAGCACCGCCGCCACGCGCGCCCTGGCTTCGACCAGCTCCGGGTAGGCGTCCCCCATCGTCCGCGCCAGGGCATCCACCAGCGTGTGGAAGAACGGCCGCTCCTGCCCCAGCTTGTAGCCGTGGCGGATGGCACGGCGGATGATGCGCCGCAGCACGTAGCCGCGCCCCTCGTTGCCGGGGATCACGCCATCGACCACCAGGAAGGCGCAGGCGCGGATGTGGTCGGCGATGACCCGGAGCGAGTTGCTGGAGGGATCCGCCGCGTGCGTGGCCTCGGCTGCGGCGGCGATCAGTTCGCGGAACAGGTCGATGTCGTAGTTGCTGTGCACCCCCTGCATCACGGCGGCGATGCGCTCCAGACCCATTCCCGTGTCCACCGACGGACGGGGCAGGGGATGAAGAATGCCTTCGGCATCGCGGTTGTACTGCATGAACACCAGGTTCCAGATCTCGACGTAGCGGTCGCCGTCGGCCTCCGGGGTGCCGGGCGGGCCGCCCGCGATCTCCGCACCGTGATCGTAGAAAATCTCGGAACAGGGGCCGCAGGGGCCGGTATCGCCCATCTGCCAGAAATTGTCGGACGTGGCGATGCGCGTAAAGCGCGCGGGGTCGATGCCGACCTCGTCGAGCCAGATAGCGGCGGCCTCGTCGTCCTCGGCGTATACCGTGACCCACAGCCTGTCCTGCGGCACCCGCAGCGTGACTGTCAGGAATTCCCAGGCGTACCGGATCGCGTCGCGCTTGAAGTAGTCCCCGAAGCTGAAGTTGCCCAGCATTTCGAAGAAGGTGTGGTGCCGCGCCGTGTAGCCGACGTTCTCCAGGTCGTTGTGCTTGCCGCCCGCCCGGACGCAGCGCTGCGAACTGGCGGCGCGCACGTAGGGACGGCGGTCCTGGCCGAGGAACACGTCCTTGAACTGCACCATGCCGGCATTGGTGAACAGCAGGGTGGGATCGCCGGCCGGCACGAGCGGGCTGGAGGCGACGACCGTGTGGCCGCGCGCCGCAAAGAATTCCAGGAAGCTTTGCCGGATTTCGCCGCTCTTCATGGCGTGCCTTCCATGCTCGCGCACGCCTCGCCGGCTTGGCGCAACACCTGGCGCGCCGTGTCTGCCGTGAAGCCGCGCCCGACGAGAAAGCGCATCTGCCGGCCGAATTCCCTGGCGTCCGCAGGCACGGTGCCGAACTTCCGTCGCCACGCCTCCTGCGCGTGCGCCTGCTCGGCCGCCCGGACCTCGGGCAGGGCGGCCGCGATCAGATCCTCCGCCACGCCTTTTTCGCGCAGCTCGTAGGCGATGCGCCGGCTGCCGAAGCGGCCCCTGCGCGCATGCACCACCTGCTCCACCAGGCGCTCGGCGGACAGGGCGCCGCTACGCTCGAGCCCGTCCAGCAGGGCGGCGATCGCCTCCGGCACCGCATGCGGCGCAAGCTTTCTCTCCAGTTCGGCCCGGGAATGCTCGCGCCGTGCCAGATGGCCCAGGGCCCGGGCTTCCAGGTCCGTCCCGGCGGCGGAGGGCGGCTTCATGGCGAGCGAAATCAGGTTTCGGCGGCCGGAACCTTCGCCTGGCCGCCCACCCCCACGGCCGCGCGAATCCGGGATTCGATCTCGGCGGCGACGTCCGGGTGCTCCTTCAGGTATTCGCGGGCGTTGTCCTTGCCCTGGCCGATCTTGTTTTCCTTGTAGGCATACCAGGCGCCGGATTTCTCGATCAGCTTGTGCTGCACGCCCAGCTCGACGATCTCGCCCTCGCGCGAGATGCCCTCGCCGTAGAGGATATCGAATTCGGCCTGCCTGAAGGGCGGCGCCACCTTGTTCTTGACCACCTTGACCCGGGTCTCGCTGCCGATCACCTCGTCGCCCTTCTTGATGGCGCCGGTGCGGCGGATGTCCAGGCGCACGGATGCATAGAACTTGAGCGCGTTGCCGCCCGTGGTGGTTTCCGGGTTGCCGAACATCACGCCGATCTTCATCCGGATCTGATTGATGAAGATCACCATGGTGTTGCTGCGCTTGATGTTGGCGGTGAGCTTGCGCAGGGCCTGCGACATCAGCCGCGCCTGCAGGCCCATCTGCGGCTCCCC
Source organism: Nitrosovibrio sp. Nv17 (assembly GCF_900119085.1). Classification (GTDB taxonomy): domain Bacteria; phylum Pseudomonadota; class Gammaproteobacteria; order Burkholderiales; family Nitrosomonadaceae; genus Nitrosospira. The sequence continues at coordinate 33,280 of NZ_FPIQ01000007.1, forward strand.
CATCTCGCCCTCGATCTCCGCCTTGGGCGTCAGGGCGGCGACCGAATCCACCACCACCACGTCGATGGAGCCCGAACGCACCAGCATGTCGGCGATCTCCAGCGCCTGCTCGCCGTTGTCGGGCTGGGAAATCAGCAGATCCTGCACGCTGACGCCGATCTTCTGCGCGTACTGCGGGTCCAGCGCGTGCTCTGCGTCGATGAACGCCGCCGTGCCGCCCGCCTTCTGGATCTCGGCGATGACCTGGAGGGTGAGGGTGGTCTTTCCGGACGATTCGGGCCCGTAGATCTCGATGACGCGTCCGCGCGGCAGGCCGCCCACGCCCAGCGCGATATCGAGCCCGAGCGAGCCGGTGGAGATCACCTCGATGTCGCGAGTGGCTTCGCTTGCGCCCAGCCGCATGATCGAGCCCTTGCCGAACTGTTTTTCGATCTGCGAAAGTGCCGCAGCCAGCGCCTTGCTCCTGTTGTCGTCCATGGGTCGTCCTCCCGATCGATGCGGGATTATCGCACAGGTGCCGGCACGCGGGAAAGCCGCGCCGGAATGACAACGTAGTGCGCATGGCACGCCAGACGCGCGACCCTGGATGGCATCAGCGCAGGCGATACCGTAAACCCGGCAATAATCGCGCCTCTCAAAAAGTGTAAAATAGCGGATCGCTCATCCGCACGAAAGCCCGACTCCGATGGAAACCAGCCCCGCCAAAGAACAACCGGCAAATCCCTCTTCAGGGAGACCGATCCATCCGCTCGCCTACTTCATCTTCACCACGCGCTGGCTGCAGCTGCCGTTGTACCTGGGGCTGATCCTGGCCCAGTGCGTGTACGTGTACCACTTCTGGGTCGAGCTGATCGACCTGATCGGCGCGGTGATGGGCGACCGGGCGGCGCTGCAGCATATCCTGGACGCCGTCGCCGTCGAGGGCGCCCCCAAGCCCGGCAAGATCGGGGAGACCACCATCATGCTGGTCGTGCTGGGCCTGATCGACGTGGTGATGATCTCCAACCTGCTCATCATGGTGATCATCGGCGGCTACGAGACCTTCGTCTCGCGCATGAACCTGGAGGGCCATCCCGACCAGCCGGAGTGGCTGTCGCACGTCAACGCCTCGGTGCTGAAGGTCAAGCTTGCCACCGCGATCATCGGCATCTCGTCCATCCACCTCCTCAAGACCTTCATCAACGCCAACGCCTACGAGGAGAAAGTGATCCTCGCGCAGACCGGCATCCACATTGTCTTCCTGCTCTCGGCGATTGCCATCGCCTACAGCGATCGCGTCATGATGGGCACGCATAAGAACGTCCAGGAGTCGCACTGAGCACCACGCCTCAGGCGGTGCCCGGGGGACAGTTCCGCAGCAGGGCGAGGATCCCCTGCAGGGCCCAGGCCACCGACTGGCGCCTGACGGCCTCCCGGCCACCCGCGAACAGGCGGGTGTCGCGGCTGACGCTGCCGTCCTGCGCCACCCAGGCGAAGCAGACCGTTCCTACCGGCTTCGCCGACGTGCCGCCCCCCGGCCCGGCGATACCGGTCACGGCCACCGCCACCTGCGCATGGCTGCGCGCCAGGGCGCCTTCGGCCATCTCGCGCGCCACCGCAGCAGACACCGCGCCGTGCTGCCCGAGCGTCCCGCCGCCCACGCCCAGCAGCTCGCGCTTGGAGGCGTCCGTATAGGTCACGAAACCGCGCTCGAACCAGGCCGAGCTGCCGGCAATGCCGGTCACGGCCTGCGCCAGCCAGCCGCCGGTGCAGGACTCGGCGGTAGCGAGCATCCACCCCCTGGCGGCAAGCGCCTCGCCTGCCTGCCGGGCAAGATCCTCGAGCGTCCGATCATCCATGTCTTCCTCCCCCGGCCTCAATCCACGAATGCCTTCCATGCGGCCAGGCACAGCAGCGTGATGAACGCGGCCAGCAGGTCGTCGAACATCACGCCGAAACCACCGCGCAGGGCTTTGTCATAGTACCGGATCGGCGGCGGCTTGAGGATGTCGAACAGACGAAACAGGGCGAAGGCGCAGGCCTGCCAGCCCGGATCGGAGGGCGTGAACGCCAGCACCAGCAGGAAGGCGACGATCTCGTCCCACACCATGCCGCCGTGGTCGGGATTGCCGAGCGCCCTGCCGGTGACGCCGCAGGCCCAGACGCCAATGAGGAACAGCACGGCGACGAGGCCCAGCAGCGCCGTCGGATCGAACACGAAATCCAGCAGCCAGAACAGGGGAAACGCAACCAGCGTGCCCACCGTGCCGGGTGCGGTGGCGCTCAGCCCCGCGCCGCCGCCGAAGGCGATGAAGTGCGCGGGATGGCTGCGCACGAACGCCTTGTCTGGCCTGGGCCGGTAGGGTTCAATCGCGGAAGTGGTCATATCCCCGCTTGCTCGGTGTGATCGCATGGCCCGATGCATCCAGCACGATCAGTTCCGCGCTTTCATTTCTCTCCAGTATCGTGCCGATGCGGGCCAGCGGCAGCGCCTGCGCGCCCGAGAGCGCCTCGACGCGCCCGCGTTCGGATACCGGCGCGGTGAAGCACAGTTCGTAATCGTCGCCGCCGGCCAGCAGGCAGTCGAGCGCCAGCGGCTGCGGCAGGCGCCGCCGCATCGCCGCCGAACAGGGAATGTCATCCAGGTGGAGGCTGGCTGTGACCGCGGAACGATCCAGGATGTGGCCCAGATCCGCCAGCAGACCGTCGGATACGTCGATGGCGCTGGTGGCGAGGCCGAGCAGCGCCTGCCCCAGCCGGACCCGCGCCACCGGTGTATGCAGGTGCTGCAGGCATGCCGCAGCCTCGTCCGGCTCGAGCGCCAGGCGGCCTTGCAGGTGCGCCAGGGCCAGCGCGGCATCTCCCAATCGCCCCGAGACCCATACGTCGTCTCCCGGCTTCGCGCCGCTGCGGCGCAGCGCCCGTCCCGACGCCACCTCGCCGAGGAGAGTCACGCCGATGGCGAGCGGACCCGCGGTGGTATCGCCCCCGACCAGATCCACCTCGTGCTCGCGCGCGAGGGCGAAGAATCCCTCGGCGAACGCGGCCAGCCAGTCGTCACCGGCACGCGCCAGGACATCGGGCAGCACCAGGGAAAGCACGGCCCATCGCGGCGTGGCGCCCATCGCGGCCAGGTCGGACAGGTTGACCGCCAGGCTCTTGCATCCCAGCCCGTACGGAGCCGCATCCTCGAAAAAATGCCGTCCGCTGACCAGCATGTCGGCGGAAACCGCGAGTTCCATGCCCTCGCCGGGCCGGATCAGCGCAGCGTCGTCCCCCGCGCCCAGTATTGCGCCCGGTGCCGGGCGGCTGAAGTGACGCCGGATGATGTCGAACTCGCCGGGCATGGTGGTTCAGGCACGCGCATCCGCACCGGTCTCGATCACGCGCAGGGTCGAGGCCAGCCTGTCCAGCACGCCGTTCACATACTTGTGCCCGTCGGTTCCGCCGTAGGTCTTGGCGAGCTCGACGGCTTCGTTGATGACCGCACGATAGGGGATTTCCGGTTGATGGGCGAGTTCGTAGGTACCAAGCAGGAGGATGCCGGCTTCCACGGGGCTCAGTTCATTGAACGTCCGGTCGAGGTGGGGCGCGATGCGCTCCTCGAGTTCGGCGGCATGCGCCAGCACGCCACGCAGCAGGACGGACAGGTATGCCTCGTCCAGCGAGCCGTCCTCCCGGGCTTCACGCAACTGGGCCTCGATGGTGCCCGCGTTCCCGCCCGCCACCCGCCACTGATAGAGTCCCCGCAACGCCAGTTCCCGGGAGAGGCGGCGACGGGTCCTGCGTCCGGCGCCGCTCGGTGCGCCGTCCGTCGGATCAGGGTTCATTGCACGACTTCGTCGAGCATTTTCAGCAGATTGGCCATCTCCAGCGCGGCCCGTGCGACTTCCGCACCCTTCTGGCTCATGCGGGCCAGCGCCTGGTCATCGGTATCCGCAGTCAGTATGCCATTTGCAACAGGCACGCCGGTATCCAGCTGTACCGCAGCAACGCCCCCCGCCGACTGGTTGGCAACGACCTCGAAGTGATAGGTCTCGCCCCGTATCACCGCACCGAGCGCCACCAGCGCATCGAACTGGTCGGTCAGGGCCATGCGTTGCAGCGCGAGCGGAATCTCCAGCGCTCCCGGAACGGTCACCAGCACCAGCCCCGACTTCTGCACGCCGCGGTTCACCAGTTCCGCTACGCAGGCATCGAGCAGGCCTTCGCTCACATTGATGTTGAAACGTCCCATCACGATGCCGATGCGCAGTTCAGTCCCGTCCAGATCCGGCTCGACTTCCAGAATCTCCTCATATCTTGCCATGCGCCCCCCGCCGAAGTTCAGTTGATCCCGCATTTCTTCCTGTCTTTCGGCTCAAGGTATCCCGTCACCTCCAGACCGAAGCCCGCCATGCTCGGCATCTTGCGGGGAATGGCCAGCAGCCGCATCCTGCCCACCCCCAAGTCCCTCAGTATCTGCGCACCGATGCCATAGTCGCGCAGGTCGGTCGCAGAACCGGCTCGGGCTGGAGATCTTTCCGGCATGATGCGCTCGATCAGTTCCGTTGGGCTTTCCCTGCGGTGCAGCAATACGATCACGCCAGTCGCCGCGTTCGCGATTATACGGAGGGTATCGTTCACGTTCCAGGAATGGGTGTCGTCCTGGATGTCGAGCAGGTCGATCACCGAAAGAGGTTCGTGCACCCGTACCAGGGTTTCGGTTCCGGCGTCGAGGGTCCCCTTCACCAACGCAAGATGCGTGGCGCCGCTCGCCTTGTCCAGATAGGCGATCAGCCGGAATTCCCCGTACAGCGTCTGGATGGAGCGTTCGGTCACCCGTTTCACCAGACTTTCGGTACGGCTGCGGTAGTGGATCAGGTCCGCGATCGTGCCGATCCGGAGACGATGCCTTGCGGCAAACTCGACCAGATCCGGCAGGCGTGCCATGCTGCCGTCTTCCGTGAGGATTTCGCATATCACGGACGCGGGGGACAGCCCCGCCAGGCCCGCCAGGTCGCAGCCGGCCTCGGTATGACCCGCCCGCACCAGCACGCCGCCGGTCTGCGCCATCAGCGGAAAGATGTGCCCCGGCTGGACGATGTCCTCGGGTCTGGCGTCGTGTCGCACCGCTGCCTGGACGGTGCGTGCACGATCGGCGGCGGAGATGCCGGTGGTGACGCCTCTCGCGGCCTCGATGGAGACCGTGAAATTGGTGCCCAGCGGCGAACGGTTGGTGGAAACCATCAGGGGAAGATTGAGCTGCCGGCAGCGTTCCTCGGTCAGCGTCAGACAAATCAGCCCGCGGCCATGGGTGGCCATGAAATTGACGGCCGCCGGGGTGACGAAGTCCGCCGCCAGGATCAAATCGCCTTCGTTTTCGCGGTCTTCCTCGTCCACCAGGATCACCATCCGGCCATCCCTGATGTCGGCGACGATCTCCTGTATCGAACTGATGGTCATGGGGTCCTCATGTGCCACGCCTCGTCAGCCTGGCGGACGTCCAGAAGCCGTTCCACGTAGCGGGCCAGCAGATCCACCTCGAGGTTCACTCTCGTACCCACCTGCAGCCCGCCCAGCGTGGTGGCGGCCAGCGTGTACGCAATGAGATTCACCTCGAACGCATTCCCCTCCAGCGCATTGACGGTCAGGCTCACGCCGTCCACCGCGACGGAGCCCTTCAGGGCGATATAGCGCACCAGCGCAGCCGGCGCCTGGACGCGGAGGAGGCGGCTGTCGCCACGGGGCTCGAATGCGACCACTTCGCCGATGCCGTCCACGTGCCCGCTCACCAGGTGCCCGCCCAGCCTGTCCGACAGCCGCAGGGCTTGCTCGAGATTGACCGGAGCGCCAGGGATGTCCGGAATACGTGCGCAATCCAGCGTGGCCTGCGACACGTCCACATGAAACATGCCCTCCTCCAGGGCCGCCACCGTAAGGCATACGCCGTTGACGGCGATGCTGTCCCCCACCTGCACGTCGCCGAGATCCAGCGCACCCGGCGCGACCAGCAGACGCAGCCCGCCGTCCGCAGGGACCGTGCGCACCAGTTCACCGACTGCTTCGACGATCCCCGTGAACATCCGCCGTTCCCCGTTTTCCAATACAATGAACCCGAACCCTCTAGCCTATCAGACTCGGGGCACAACGGGGATAATAATGGGCCCAATGCGGCGACACAGCTGTCTCCATGGAAAACATGATCCCACCAGGACCGGTCCCTGCGGCAATTTGCCGCATGGCCGCGGCACGCGATTTGCGTTAAGGTTCCAGGCTCGGTGACGGGCGGTCAAACGGGAACGGACTATCTCGACATGTTCAGTCGTCTCAATCAGTCGCCGCTGAGCAAGAACCTGCAGCGCCTGTTCCTGCTCAGGAACATCGTGATCGCCGCACAGTGTCTGACCATCGCCCTGGCCTACTGGGGGCTCGGAATGGAGCTGCAGTGGTCACAGATCATCGCTGTGACGGCGCTCCTCACCGTGGTGAATCTGGCCACGTGGCTGCGTCTGTATCGCAACTGGCCGGTGTCGAACATCGAGTTTTTTTCCCAACTCCTGATCGACATCTTTGCACTGAGCGCGCTGCTGTACTTCAGCGGAGGATCCACCAACCCGTTCATCTCGCTGTATCTGTTGCCGCTCACCATCGCCGCCGCCGCGTTGCCATGGACCTACACCTGGCTGGTGGCGGCGATCACGATCAGCTGCTACACGTTGCTGCTGTTTTACTATATACCCTTGCCGCACGATCATGACGAACACCTCAGGGAATTCAACTTGCACGTTTCCGGCATGTGGCTGGCTTTCGTGCTGAGCACGGTGCTGATCGCGTGGTTCGTCGTCAAGATGGGGACATCGATCCGCGAGCGCGACCGGGATCTGGCGCGGGCACGGGAACAGGCGCTGCGCAACGAGCAGATCATCGCCCTCGGCACGCTGGCGGCCGGAGCGGCGCATGAACTCGGCACGCCGCTGGCAACGATGGCGATCCTCACCGGAGAGTTGCAGAACGACTACACCGACAACCGCGAATTCCAGAACAGCATCCGCATCCTGCGCGATCAGATCACGCATTGCAAGCACACGCTGACCCAGATGCTGGCGGACGCGGGGCAGGCGCGTACCGAGGAAGGCAGCGGACAGACTGCGGATCGCTTCCTGCGTCAGGTTCTGGACAAATGGCAGCTCATGCGGCCTTCGGTCAAATTCACCTATCATGGCGAAGGCGTGCAGCCGGCGCCGCAGATCCTCAATACGCAGCTGCTGAGCCAATCCATCCTGAATCTGCTGAACAACGCGGCCGATGCATCGCGCAGGCATATCGAGATCGAGGCCCGCTGGAACGAACACGAATTGCGACTCGAGATCCTCGACGACGGCGATGGACTGACCGGCGAAGCGGCTCAGCGTGCGGGTGAGGCATTTTTCACCAGCAAGGCGCCGGGTCACGGTTTCGGCATCGGTCTATTTCTTGCCAACGCGAACATCGAGCGCTTCGGCGGTAGCGTGCGCCTCACCAATCAGGAAGGCGGCGCCTGCACCCGTGTCGTGCTTCCACTGATCAGGCCTTCCGCATGACGGACGCAACCCCTTCCCCAAATCCCGAACCGGACGACCGGCCTGCGCTCCTGATCGTCGACGACGACGCCACGTTCTGCAGTGTGCTCGCCACCGCCATGACGCGGCGCGGATTCGACAGCACCTGCGCGCATACCGTGGAGCAGGCCCTGGCGTGCGCCGAAACCTGCACTCCGGAGTACGCGGTGATCGACCTGAGGTTGCCCGGGACCTCTGGTCTCATCCTGGTCGAGAAGCTGAGGGCACTCGACCCGGGAACCCGCATCGTCATGCTGACAGGTTATGCCAGCATCGCCACGGCGGTGGAGGCGGTCAAGCTTGGCGCCACCCACTACCTGGCGAAGCCGGTCGACGTCGACGAGATCCTGGCCGCGTTCGAGCGCACCTCGGGAGATGCGGAAGTGCCGATCAGCGCGCATCCGCTTTCGGTGAACCGGCTCGAGTGGGAGTATATCCAGCGGGTCCTGACCGAGAACAATGGCAACGTTTCCGTCACCGCCCGAGTGCTCAAGATGCACCGGCGCACCTTGCAGCGAAAGCTCACCAAGTATCCCGCCAAGACCTGACCCGCCCCCCTTTACGGTTCATCCATGCGGGCCACGATACGGATGTCCGGCCCCACTTGGCGCAGGTCGCGAATCTGCAACGCCCGCCGGCCGGCAAGATCCGTCAGTTCCGGCAGCCTCGCCATGCCATGGGCCGCATTACCGATCAGGCACGGCGCAAGATAGATCACCACCTCGTCAACCAGTCCAGCCTGGATCAGCCCCCCGTTCAGCCCGCTGCCCGCCTCGACCAGCACCTCGTTGACCTCGTAATCCGCGAGCGTCCGCATCATGGCGGCCAGGTCCACTTTCCCGCGTCCGTCCGGCAGCACGACGGGACGAGCGCCCGCGGCACGCAATGGCGCAAGCCTGGCCTCGTCGGCGGTGGCGGTGAAAATCCATTCGCCACCGCCGCGCAACATCTTCGCCCCGGCCGGCATGTCCAGCCGGGCGTCCACCACCGCACGCAGCGGCTGCCTGGAGGTTTCCACATGGCGTACATCGAACCGCGGGTCGTCGGCCAGCACGGTGCCGATGCCGGTCAGAATGACGCACGCGCGTGCGCGCTGCCGGTGGCCGTCGCGCCGCGCCGCTTCGCTCGTGATCCACTGACTGCGGCCATTGGCGAGGGCGGTGACGCCGTCCAGGCTGGCGGCGACCTTCACCCTCACCCAGGGACGCCCGCGCACATGGCGCGAGACGAAGCCGGCGTTGAGCGCGGCCGCTTCCGCCTGCATCAGGCCGGTCTGCACCGCCAATCCCGCCCGCCGCAGGGCCGCGCAGCCGCTACCCGCCACCTCGGGATTCGGGTCCGTCATGGCGGCCACCACGCGGGCCACCCCGGCCCGGATGAGCGCCTCCGCACAGGGCGGCGTGCGCCCGTGATGGCTGCACGGTTCGAGCGTGACGTAGGCGGTCGCCCCATGCACTTCCGCCCCGGCGGCCTGCAGGGCATTGATCTCGGCGTGGGGCTCGCCCGCGCGGGCATGCCAGCCGCTGCCCAGCACCCTGCCATCGCGTACGATGACGCATCCGACGCGAGGATTGGGACTGGTGCCGTAGAGCCCTTTTTCGGCAAGCCTCAGCGCCTGCGACATATGGAGATGATCGGCTGCCGAGAACATCGAAAGTCATCCGCCAGGAGAATGGTACGCTTTCCGGAGAAGCAAGCGGCTTCGCATTCGCGAAAGGCCTGGATTGCAGCGGATCACGAAACCCGGGATCGCCTTTTGCGCTGCGGTCGCTGTGCCTCTTCGATCGCGCTCTGGAAATCGTCGGCGTCCTGGAAGCTGCGATAGACCGAAGCAAAGCGTATATACGCCACCTTGTCCAGTCTGTAGAGCTCCTGCATCACCATCTCGCCGATCTTGCGAGTAGGCACCTCGCGCACGCCCATGCTCAGCAGCTTCTGCACGATACGATCCAGCGCCGCATCCACTTCCCCGGTGGGAACCGGGCGCTTGTGCAGCGCACGCATGAAGCCGGTCAGCAGCTTGTCGCGATTGAATTCGGAGCGGTTGCCATCCTGCTTGATCACCTGCGGCAGGCGCAGCTCCACCGTCTCATAGGTGGTGAAGCGCTTGTCGCAGGTCAGGCAGCGGCGGCGGCGGCGTATACGGTTCCCTTCCTCGCTGACGCGCGAGTCGATCACGCTCGTGTCGTCGGCATTGCAGAAGGGGCACTTCATCCTAACCGCTATAGACGGGAAACCTGACGCACAGGGCACGTGCCTGCTGCGCCACGCGCGACAGCACCCCGATGTCCGCGGGCGCATCCAGCACATCGGCGATCAGGTTGGCCAGCTGCTCCGCCTCGATCTCCTTGAAACCGCGCGTGGTGATCGCCGGCGAGCCGATGCGTATGCCGCTGGTGACGAACGGCTTCTGGGGATCGTTGGGAATGGCGTTCTTGTTGACGGTGATGTGCGCCATCTCCAGGGATTCCGCCGCCTGCCTGCCCGTCAGATTCTTGGCGCGCAGGTCCACCAGGAACATATGGCAGTCGGTGCGTCCGGAGACGATGCGCAGGCCGCGCTCCTGCAGCACCTTTGCCATGACGCGGGCATTGTCGATGACCTGCTTCTGGTATTCCTTGAATTCCCGGGTTGCGGCTTCCTTGAAGGTGACCGCCTTGGCGGCGATCACGTGCATCAGCGGCCCACCCTGGGTCTGCGGGAAGATCGCGGAATTGAGCGCCTTCTCGTGCTCCGGACGAGCCATGATGATGCCGCCGCGCGGGCCGCGCAGGGTCTTGTGGGTTGTACTGGTGACGAAGTCGGCGATGCCGACCGGATTGGGATAGAATCCGGCGGCGACCAGGCCGGCATAGTGGGCCATGTCCACGAACAGGTAGGCGCCGATCTCGTCCGCGATCTTGCGAAAACGTTTCCAGTCTATGACGAGAGAATAGGCGGAGGCGCCAGCGACGATCAGCTTGGGCTTATGCTCGTGCGCCAGGCGCGCAACCTCGTCGTAGTCCAGTTCCTCGGTGTCCGCGGTGAGCCCATAGGACACGGCGTTGAATATCTTCCCGCTGAGATTGACCGAGGCGCCGTGGGTCAGGTGTCCGCCGTGGGCCAGCGACATTCCGAGCAGCGTATCGCCGGGTTTCAGCGTGGTCAGATAAACCGCCGCATTGGCCTGCGATCCGGAGTGCGGCTGGACGTTGACGTATTCAGCGCCGAACAGATCCTTGAGGCGATCGATCGCGAGCTGCTCGACGATGTCCACGTACTCGCAGCCGCCATAGTAGCGCTTGCCGGGGTAACCCTCGGCATACTTGTTGGTCAACACGGAGCCCTGTGCCTGCATCACCGCCGGGCTGGCGTAATTTTCCGACGCGATCAGTTCAATATACTCCTCCTGGCGTCGTACCTCGCCATTGATCGCTTTCCATATTTCCGGATCTACGCTGCTGAGGGTCGGATTGGGGAAGGGCATGACTCATACCTCGGACAGATAAAAAACGCTGCATTCTACCATCACACGCTGGCGGAAAAGCTACACGTCGAGATTCCTCACACCCAGCGCGTTGTCCTCGATGAACGCGCGGCGCGGCTCGACCACATCTCCCATCAGCGTAGTGAAAATCTCGTCCGCGGCAATGCTGTCCTCGATCTGGGCGCGCAGCAGCCGGCGGCTGCCGGGATCCATCGTGGTTTCCCACAACTGTGCGGGATTCATCTCGCCCAGGCCTTTGTAGCGCTGGATGCCGATGTTGCGGTTGGCTTCCCGCAGCAGCCAGTCCAGGGCCTGCTTGAAGTCGCTGACCGGCTGCTTCTGTTCGCCGCGGCCGACGAACGCTCCTGTGCCGATCAGGCCGTCGAGCAACTGGCCGGTCTGCCGAATCTGCGCATAGTCGCCACTCTGGAGGAAATCCTGGTCCAGATGGCTTACACGCGTATTACCGTGATGGGTTCGAAGTATGCGCAACCGATACTCCTCGGAAGCAGCGTCATACTCCGGCAGGATCTGCGTGCCGGGAACGAGGGCGGCCAATCGGGCCGCAGCTTCCGCGGCAGCCTCTTCACCGACCAGATTCACTTCCCGATGATGGAGCAGCGCATGCATCACGCCGCGGTCGATCAGTTGACTCATGCGGTCGATGACCGCCTCGGCCAGCAGGTATTCGCTGGCGATACTCTCCAGCGCTTCGCCCGAGATCGGCGGTTCGCCCGCGCGCGGCTGCAGCGTCGCGCCGGTCAGCGCCAGGCCCAGAAGATATTGCTTGAGTTCGTGATCGTCCTTGACGTAGCGTTCCTGCTTGCCGTGCTTGACCTTGTAGAGTGGCGGCTGGGCGATGTAGACATGGCCGCGCTCGATCAGCTCCGGCATCTGCCGATAGAAGAAGGTGAGCAGCAGCGTGCGGATGTGGGATCCGTCCACGTCCGCGTCGGTCATGATGATGATGCGATGGTAGCGCAGCTTGTCGGGGTTGTATTCGTCCTTCCCGATGCCGGTGCCGAGTGCGGTGATGAGGGCGATGATCTCCTGTGACGAGATCAGCTTGTCGAAACGGGCCTTTTCCACGTTCAGGATCTTGCCCTTCAGGGGCATGATCGCCTGGAACTTGCGGTCGCGCCCCTGCTTGGCCGATCCACCGGCGGAATCGCCCTCCACTAGGTACAGCTCGCACAGGGCGGGATCCTTTTCCTGGCAGTCGGCCAGCTTGCCCGGCAGCCCCATGCTGTCGAGCACACCCTTGCGTCGGGTCAGCTCGCGCGCCTTGCGCGCAGCCTCCCGCGCCCGGGCGGCATCGATGATCTTGCCGCAGATGGTCTTGGCGTCATTCGGACGCTCCATCAGGAAATCCGCCAGTTTTGCCGATACGATTTCCTCCACCACCGGACGCACCTCGGACGACACGAGTTTTTCCTTGGTCTGCGACGAGAACTTGGGCTCGAACAGCTTCACCGAAAGGATGCAGGACAACCCTTCGCGCATGTCATCCCCGGACGTTTCCACCTTGGCCTTTTTCGCCAGTTCGTTCTTCTCGATGTAGCTGTTCAGGGTGCGTGTCATGGCGGCGCGCAGCCCGGTAAGATGCGTACCGCCGTCCTTCTGCGGGATATTGTTGGTGAAGCACAGTACCTGTTCGGAATAGCTGTCGCTCCACTGCATGGAAACTTCCACATTGATGCCGTCCTTTTCCCCAGTGGCATGGAAGATATTCGGATGCAGCACGGACTTGGAACGGTTGATGTACTCCACGAAGCTGCGTATACCTCCACTGAAGACGAAATTCTCCTCCCGGGCGCTGCGCTGGTCCACCAGGTGGATCCTCACCCCGTTGTTGAGGAACGAGAGTTCACGCAGGCGCTTCGCGAAGATGTCATAGTGATACTCTATGTCACCGAAGATCTCCCTGCTGGCGAGAAAGTGGACTTCGGTGCCGCGGCGCTCGGTCTTGCCGGTAATGGCCAGCGGGGCGACGGGCACCCCCATGCGAAACTCGATCTGGTGCGCCTGCCCGCCGCGCCGTATGGTCAGGCGCAGCCACTCCGACAGCGCATTGACGACGGACACGCCCACGCCATGCAGGCCCCCCGATACCTTGTAGGAGTTGTCGTTGAACTTGCCGCCCGCGTGCAGCTCGGTCATGACGATCTCCGCGGCGGAGCGCTTCAGCTCGTCGTCGTGCTTGATGCCGGTCGGAATTCCCCTCCCGTTGTCCTGCACCGTCACCGAGTTGTCCGGGTGGATGACCACGTTGATCTCGTCGCAATACCCCGCGAGCGCCTCGTCGATGGCATTGTCCAGCACCTCGAACACCATGTGGTGCAGGCCGGTGCCGTCGCTGGTATCGCCGATGTACATGCCCGGCCGCTTGCGCACCGCATCGAGCCCCTTCAGGATCTTGATGCTGTCGGAGCCATAGTCGTCGGCGAGGTTTTCGAAGGATTGCTGCCGGGGGGATTTTTTCTCGTTCATGGGGTCGCCAGGTGGTGTTTCAGGTAAAACGGAATCCAGGGATACGGATGCTGCTGCCGGATTGTCTCATATTCTCATCGGCATGACGACGTACTTGAAGTGATTGTCGCCGGGAATCGTGATGAGTGCGCTGCTATTGGCATCGCCGAACGCACACCGCACCGTCTCGCTGGTCAGGTTGTTCAAGACCTCCACCAGGTAGGTAACGTTGAATCCGATGTCGAGAGGCTCGCCATCGTATTCGACATCCAGTTCTTCCTCCGCTTCCTCCTGCTCCGCGTTGGTGCAGACGATGCGCAGGTTTCCAGGCGTGAGGATGAGGCGTACTCCGCGGTACTTTTCGTTCGACAGGATGGCGGCACGCTGGAGGGTCTGCAACAGGAGCAGGCGGTCGACATCTATCAGCTTGCGATGGTCGATCGGAATGACGCGGTTGTAGTCCGGAAACTTCCCGTCCACGACCTTGGAGATCAGCTCGACACTGGAAAAGGAAAAGCGCACCTGATTCTGCAGAATCTCGATGTCGACCGGCTCGTCGCTGTCGCTCAGCTGGCGGGTGAGCTCGAGTACTACCTTGCGCGGCAGGATGACTTCCCGCCTTTCCTGGGACGCCGGCAACGCCAGCAACGCGAACGCCAGGCGGTGGCCGTCGGTGGCGACCACCTTGAGGCTCTCCCCCTCGAGCAGCAGCAGCAGCCCATTCAGGTAGTAGCGGATATCCTGTTGCGCCATGGCGTACTGCACCAGGGACAGGAGCCGCTTCAGTTCGCTCTGCTTGATCGTCACCCGCGCCAGGGATTCGGTATTTTCAGGAAACTTGGGAAAGTCCTCGGCAGGCAGAGTCTGCAGACTGAAGCGGCTTTTCCCAGCCTGGCCCAGGAGCCGGTTCTCGCTGGATTTCAATACCACCCTGGTATTGTCCGGCAAGGCCCGCAGGATATCCTGCAGCTTCTTCGCCGCAACCGTGATCGCATGGCTTTCAGTGGCTGCCTGTTCGTCCTGCGCGGTGGTCGCGATCTGGATTTCGAGGTCGGTCGTGACGAAGGAAATTTCGTTGTTGCGCCGTTCGATATGCACATTGGAAAGGATGGGGAGGGTGTGGCGCCGTTCGACGATGCCGATGACCATCTGCAGGGGTTTGAGCAGAGTATCCTTGTCAGCCTGTATCAGTTTCATTTATCTAAAATCCAGATAATAGTTAATAAAAGTCGGTCAAGTCCGGTATGAGTGTCTGAAATCGATTTCAATCAGTCAGTTGCAGGATTCCAAGAGCGTGTATCGAAACGGTATGGCCTGTGGATGATTTGTGCACGAAAATTTCAGCCGGGTGAAAGAAGCAGGTTATCCCCAAACTGTCCACCTGATTTCTCGCTGCATTTCTCGCCGCTTGCCGCCTGTCGGCTCGACGGCCTATCCGCGCAGGATGTGCAGCAAGGTATTGAAGTCGCGATTGATCGAAGGGTCCGATGCCCGCAGTTCGGTGATTTTACGATAGCCGTGCAATACCGTGGTGTGGTCCCGGCCACCGAACGCTTCCCCGATGTCGGGCAGGCTCAAGGGGGTGAGTTCCTTGGATATCGCCATGGCCATCTGCCGGGGCCGGGCGACGATGCGGGACCGTTTCTTGGAATACATTTCGGTTACCTTGATCTTGTAGTAGTCGGCCACGGTCTTCTGGATGTTCTCGATGGAAATCTGGCGGTTCTGCACTGCGAGCAGATCCTTGAGCGCTTCCCGCGCCAGGTCCAGCGACAGCGGGTGGCCGGTGAAGCGGGAATAGGCCAGCACCCGCTTGAGCGCGCCTTCCAGTTCACGTACATTGGAGCGTATGTGCTTGGCGATGAAAAAGGCGATGTTCTCGTCCAGGGCGACCTTTTCCACCAGGGCTTTCTTGAGCAGGATGGCTACGCGCATTTCCAGCTCCGGTGGTTCCACCGCGACCGTCAGGCCCCAGCCGAAGCGGGAGATGAGCCGTTCCTCCATGCCGGAGATTTCCTTCGGATAGGAATCGCAGGTGATGATGACCTGCTTGTGGGCTTCGATCAGCGCATTGAAGGCATAGAAGAATTCTTCCTGCGTGCGGCTCTTGCCGCCGAAGAACTGGATGTCGTCCACCAGCAAAAAATCCAGGGAGTGATAATACCACTTGAAGTCGTCGAATGCCTTGTGTTGGTAAGCCCTCACTACGTCGGAAACGTACTGTTCCGCATGAATGTATCGGATTTTTGCGGAGCTGTTGTGCTTCAGGGCCGCATTGCCGATCGCCTGGATCAGATGGGTTTTCCCGAGGCCGACACCGCCGTAGATGAAGAACGGATTGTAGGCGATGCCGGGATGTTCCACGACCTGCATGGCGCCTGCGCGGGCTAGCTGGTTGGCCTTGCCGGTGACGAAGCTGTTGAAGGTGAAAGAGGGATTGAGGCGACTCGAATTCTTCTCCTTCTTGAGTGACGGCTTCGGGGACGAGCGCGAGGGACTCTCCGCGGCGACCGATGCGGGAGATGTGGCCGGTGCGTTGTTTTTCGTGGGCACGGCTTCCTTGGCGTCATTCTGGTTGGCGAGCCGGATCTGGAAGTGTACGCTGTGCGAGAAATGGTTCTCCGCCATCTGCTCGATGCGCGGCAGGAAGTGCTCCTTGATCCACTGCATGACGAAGCGGTTGGGCGCGATGAGTATGGGTTCGTCCGCCTTGTGGGAGAGATCCAGGTGCAGGGGTTTGATCCAGGTGTTGAATTGCTGGGTGCTGAGTTCCTTCTCGAAATATCCCAGACAGGCGAGCCAGAAATTTTGCATTGCGGATATCATTTGAGGTGCACCTGAACGGAAAAAGAAGAGCAAGGTTCGGGGCAGTGCGGGGTACCCTATTCTAGACACTTCCCACTCAGTTATCCACAGGGCCGGGAAAAAATATAGGTTGACACAGACATCCGTAAAGAGTTGTAATGCGGGGTTTTATTTATTGATCTCAAGGGGAAAAAGGGGCAGCGATGAAACGTACCTACCAGCCTTCCGTGACCCGGAGGAAGCGCACCCATGGCTTTCGGGTCCGCATGAAAACCGTGGGCGGGGCCGCCGTCATCCGGGCGCGTCGCGCCAAGGGGCGCGCCCGTCTGGGAGTGTAGTCCGCGCGGGACTGGACGCAAAATCACAGGGGATCGCACGATTCGTTTTTTGAAGAGTTGCCGGCTGCATCGGGCGGATGAATTCTCATCGGTGATTCGGTTCAGGTGTTCTGTCAGCGGGAAATTTCTGCAGGTGTTCGCCAGCCCCAACGAGCTTGCGCATTCCCGTCTGGGAATGGTGATTCCAGGGAGAATCGAGCGTCTGGCGGTTTCGCGCAACCGGGTAAAACGGCTGTTGCGCGAAACGTTTCGTGCGCGGCAGAGTGAACTGGCAGGACTGGATCTGGTGGTGCGCCTGCGTTGCAAGGTTCTCCGGCAGGACACGCAGCAACTGGTGGAGGAGGCTGAAATGCTCATGCTTCGGGTGCAACGATGTCGAGGGTGATCATCGGGCTGATCCGGCTCTATCAGTATTGCCTGAGCCCACTGCTGGGATCGTCCTGCAGGTTCAGCCCTTCCTGCTCGCACTATGCCTGCGAGGCGCTGGCCAGGCATGGGCTGCTGCGCGGCGCGCGCCTCGGTGCGTGGCGGATACTGCGCTGCAACCCGTGGAATCACGGCGGGCACGATCCGGTTCCCTAGGGGGGATGTGACGGACAAGCGGTACCGATATGTTGTATGCATGTCGTGAGAAAATAACGTAGCGGAGCAAGATGGACATACAAAAATTCGTACTTTTCCTGATTTTCTCCACTTCGATGCTGTTTCTGTGGGACGCGTGGCAAAAGGAGCAGATGCCTTCCCCGCCGGGGACCACGACCCAGGGTCCCGGCGCACAGGGTCCCGGCACCGGGACCTCGCCCCGGGCCGGCGAAGACACGCCCACTCCGGGAGAAGCCCTCATATCGTCGCGCCCGGGGAACGGGAGCGCCAACGATGCGAATGTTGCGCCATCGCCATCCGGCAAGCTGGAATCGGGAGAGAAGGTCGTGGTCAAGACCGACCTGGTGGTGGCCGAGATCGACACCGCCGGCGGCGACCTGCGCCAACTCGAACTGCTGGACCACCCGGACAAGGAAGATCGCAGCAAGCCCTTCGCACTGCTGCAAAGCCAGCACGGCCACGTCTACGTGGCACAGTCGGGGCTGATCGGGGAAGGACTGCCCACCCACAAGACGCGCTACACCACCGACACGCTTGCCTACCAGCTGGCGGACGGCCAGGACCGCATCGAGGTCCGCCTCGCGGCGCCCGAGGTCAACGGCGTGCAGGTGAACAAGGTCTATACCTTTCACCGCCACAGCTACCTCGTCGACGTGAGCTTCGAGATCGTCAACCAGGGCGAGGCGGCGATCCAGCCGTTTTCCTACTTCCAGATGCTGCGCGACAGCCAGCCGCCGGCCGGCTCCTTCTTCATGATCCCGACCTACACAGGTGCCGCGCTCTATACCGAGGAAGAGAAGTTCAAGAAGATCGAATTCTCGGCGCTGGACAAAGGCAGCGCCAGCTATCCGAAGAATGCGGACAACGGCTGGATCGCCATGCTGCAGCACTACTTCCTGGCTGCCTGGCTGCCGAAGGACAAGTCGCCGCGCGAATACTATGCCAAGCGCCTGGGAGAGAACGAGTACGCCGCTGGGGTGATCGTGCCCGTGGGGCAGGTCGAAGCCGGCGGCACGGCGACCGTCACCGTGCCGCTCTACGCCGGGCCGGAAGAACAGAGCAAGCTCGCGGCCGTGGCGCCGGGGCTGGACCTCACGGTAGACTACGGCTGGCTGACCGTGATCGGCGCGCCGCTGTTCTGGCTGCTGTCGTTCTACCATTCGTGGACGGGCAACTGGGGGGTGGCGATCATCCTCCTGACCATGTCCGTCAAGCTCGCTTTCTTCCCCCTGTCCGCCGCCGGCTACCGCTCCATGGCCAAGCTGCGCGTGGTCACTCCCAAGCTGCAGCGGCTGCGCGAGCAGCACGGCCACGACCGCCAGCGCCTGAACCAGGCGATGATGGAATTCTACAAGGCGGAGAAGATCAACCCCATGGGCGGCTGTCTGCCGATCCTGGTGCAGATCCCGGTGTTCATCTCGCTTTACTGGGTGCTACTCGCCAGCGTCGAGCTGCGCTACGCGCCCTTCGCACTGTGGATCGAGGATTTGTCGTCGCCGGATCCCTACTACGTGCTGCCGGTCATCATGGGGATCTCCATGTTCGTGCAGTCCAGGCTCAGTCCGCCCGCGGCGGACCCGATCCAGGCGCGGGTGATGCAGATCATGCCATTTGCATTCAGCGTCTTTTTCTTCTTCTTCCCGGCAGGCCTGGTGCTGTATTCCCTGGTAAACAACGTATTGTCCATCGCCCAGCAGTGGCAGATCACACGCATGATCGAAGGCAGCGCCGACAAGACCGTCGCCGCACCGGCCAAGAAGAAATAGCCCGTACTGCCGTGCCGCCGTGCAACATTGAGCGGCGGCCGCAGCGGCGTGGTACGGATGTTCCCGGGAACCTGAGCCTGCATGGGTGACACCGATCTCATCGCGGCGATCGCCACGCCGCCTGGCCGCGGCGGCATCGGCGTGGTGCGCGTGTCCGGCAGGAACCTGGCCACGCTCGCCGTGGCGCTGGTTGGCCGGGTTCCACCACCGCGCCAGGCCACCCTCTGCACCTTCCTCGACGCGGATGGGTCGGTCATCGACCAGGGGCTTGCCCTCTACTTTCCGGCGCCACACTCCTATACCGGCGAGGATGTGCTGGAACTGCAGGGCCACGGCGGCCCGGCAGTCATGCGCCTGCTGCTGGCGCGCTGCCTGACTGCTGGCGCGCGCGTCGCCGCGCCGGGCGAATTCACCCTGCGCGCATTCCTCAATGGCAAACTGGATCTCGCCCAGGCGGAAAGCGTCGCCGACCTCGTCGACGCCACCACCGCCCAGGCGGCGCGCTGCGCCGCACGCTCGCTGCAGGGTGCATTTTCAGAGGCTGTCCACAGCCTGGTGAGAGGGCTGGTCGACCTGCGCATGGAGGTGGAGGCCGCGCTGGATTTTCCCGAGGACGATCTTCCCGCACCGCGGCAGGCCGGCGTCCGCGCCGCGCTGGACAGCCTTCGCGCGCGGCTGGATGCAGTGTTCCGCGCGGCCCGCCAGGGCAGCCTGCTGCGTGAAGGCGTGTCCGTGGTACTAATCGGCCGCCCCAACGTCGGCAAGTCCAGCCTGATGAACGCGCTGGTGGGCCGGGAGGCGGCAATCGTCACCGAGATCCCTGGGACCACCCGCGATGCCATCCGCGACACCATTGACTTGGAAGGCATTCCCTTCCATCTGATAGACACTGCGGGGCTGCGGGAAACGGACGATCCGGTCGAGAAGATCGGCATCGCGCGCACGCGTGCGGCCGTCGCCGCGGCGGATCTGGCGCTGCTGCTGCTCGACTGCCGTAGGGGGGAGACGCCGGAGGATCGCGCCATCGTGGAGAGTCTGCCGCCGGCGCTGCCGGTCGTGCGCCTGTACAACAAGATCGATCTGCTGGATGAGGCTCCCGCCATTCATGACGACGGGATCGGCACGTCGGTGCGCTTGTCGGCCAAAACCGGTGCCGGAGTGGACCTGCTGCGCGAAAAACTGCTGGAGCTTGCCGGTTGGAGTGACCTGGAATCCGACGGCCTTTTTCTCGCGCGCCAGCGCCACCTGGAAGCGCTGGCGATGGCGGAAGATTACTTGCATAGTGCGGCAGCCTTGACCGACGAAGAATCGCAGCTTGATCTGCTGGCGGAGGACCTGCGTGCTGCCCAACAGGCGCTGTCGTCCATCACCGGCGAATTCACCGCGGACGACCTGCTAGGAGAGATTTTTTCGAGGTTCTGCATCGGCAAATGAGTCGAGTTCCATAGACGTCCAAGGAAGTCTGCTAAACATATAAAAACTATTATAAATAAAGGAATTTTTGTATTTTAAGTGCTTCGCTGATACAGTCAGAGCCATTCACTTATATGTCCAAGTTTGGGTCCAAGTAGCCAGAGATTTTCTTTATATTCTGTACTTGGACATACGGAGGATATGATGGCTCTGACCGACACTGCCCTCAAGGCGCTCAAGCCCAGGGACAAGACCTATATCGTCACCGACGACCGTGGCCTGTACGTGGAGGTGTTCCCGACCGGGGGCGTCGTCTAACGTTACCGCTACCGGCTGAACGACAAGTACGAGAAGTTGACCTTGGGCAAGTATCCGGCGCTGACCCTGAAGAATGCCCGTATGAAACGGGACGAAGCCGCCCAGCAGGTCGCATTGGGTGAGTCTCCGGCGAAGAAGAAGCAGTTGGCCAAGGTGGCGGGGTTGGAAGACACCACAGTCGCCGAGTTCGCCGAACGCTTCCTCAAGGACATCCAGTCACGCGACCGCAAGGACGTGACAATGCCTCGCCGCTACCTGGAGAAGGACATCCTGCCGCACATCGGCAGCAAGCCGGTCCGGGACATTACCGCCGAGGACGTGCGCAGCGTCATCTGGCGCAAGAAGGCGCAAGGTTTCGACTCCGCCGCCGGCCAGGTGCGGGGCCTGCTCAAGCGCATGTTCGACTATGCGTTGACCTGCGGCCTGATCCAGGCCAACCCGGTGTCAAGCGCAAATGAAAATTGAGCCAGATTGGGCGATATTGCGCAAAGTAAATCTGAGCCATTGCTTATTACTGGGGTGAGGAGGAGGAGAGTCCAACCCTGCGTTGCTGCTTGAGTCGGTAGCTATCACCCTTTATCTGGACGATGTGAGAATGGTGCAGGATGCGATCGAGCATTGCTGCCGTCAGCGTGGTATTTCCCCCGAAGGTTTGATCCCATTGCGTAAATGGCAGATTGCTGGTCAGTACCATGGATCCTCCTTTCTCATAACGCTTGGCCACGATCTGGAAGAAATGGTTTGCCTGGCCGCCGGTCAAAGGCAAGTACCCGATTTCATCGATGATGAGCAAGCGCGGCCCCAGCACATTGTGGCGCAGCACGGTGTTATATCGCTCCTGGCGCATGGCGGCCTCCAATTGCAACATCAGATCGGCTGCAGTGATGAACTTCGTTTTTATTCCGGCCTGGGTTGCGGCGTAGCCCAAGGCGATGGCCAGGTGGGTTTTACCCACACCCGAAGGGCCCAGCAGTACGACGTTTTCGCTGTGGTCGACAAACCGCAGGCTTGCCAGCTCATCGAGCTGCTTTTTAGGTGCACCTGTTGCAAAACTGTAGTCATACTGATCCAGAGTCTTGATAGCCGGAAACCCTGCCATGCGCACCAGCGTCTGACGAGAACGTACCTGGCGGGTGTCCCGTTCATGGGCCAATGCCTGTTCCAGGTAATCAAGGAAACTCCAATCCTTGCTTGCCCCTTCGGCGGCCAGTGCCCGGTAATTCTGCATCAGCCCTTCAAGCTTGAGCGTCTGGCAGTGCGCATCGATGCGTTCATGTTGCAGATTCATGAGCGTACCTCGGTCAGCAACTGCTGGTAGATCGACAATGGATGCTGCAGCGATGTGCCAAACTCAGGCAGGGGATGCGTGGGTGACCGGATGAATGCGCTGGTTGGCCACGTCGCGCAACCATTTGCCGACTTCGGCGTTGGCCGTATCCACATCCAGCATCATGCCGGACTGCTTGAGCCAGCTGGACAGGGGCATATAGAAATTACCGCGCAGATAACGATGGAAGCGTTCCACCTTGCCCTTGGTGCGCGCACGATAAGGCTGACAAAGACGCGGCATGAAGCCATAGTGCTTGGCCAGATCCAATAGTCCCGCATGCCAGCGGTGATGGCCCGCCCCGTATGCATCACGATCGAGCACGATCGTCCTGGCGTTATCGTAGAGAATCTCCCTGGGCACACCACCCAGGCTTTCGAACAAGGCATGGTGGCAGGCAATGAGGGTGGCGGCCTTCTCATTGCTGGCAAATCGAACCCAGCGCCACCGGCTGTAGCCCAGTGTGGCCGTAAAGGCATAAAGGGGATGATTTCCCCGACGAAATACCACGAAATCACACTGCATCTGACGCCCGGGTGCCGTCTCAAAACGTACGACGGGATCGGCGAGCCCGGGTGCCGGGCGATGCGCCTGCATGAATGCCTGCACGCTGCGCAGTTGTCCCTGATAGCCTTGCGCCTTGAGTTCTCGCAGAAGCGCCGGCGCAGCGATCCGATCGGGTTCGGCCGCCTGCATGCGCTGCACAATGTAGGCGTGAAACGGCTCAAGCTTCGTGGGCCGAGCTTCACGTGCCTTGTAACGGGGCACGTCCGGCAAGACCAGGTAGCGAGTCACGGTGTTGCGGGAAATACCCAGGCGCTGCGCAATCTCGCGCACCGACAAACCCTGGCCCTTGAGTACATGTATGGTCATCCACTGATCCTTCTGAAGCATCGTCGGCCTTCGCGCAAAAAAAGCTGACTTTACAGAAAAGTGGCTCAGTTTTACTTCGCACAAAGTGGCTCATTATTACTTTGCGCGCAACAGCGGTCATGGCTTTGCCAATGCGGCACGCCTACCGCGCTGCCGCTCGCGAACGGGCGCTGACGCCGGACGAAATCCGGCAGTTCCTGCGCGCCATGCAGGCCTCCAACATCCGCCACCAGATCAAGATCGAGTTCCAGTTGATCCTGATGACCCTGGTGCGCAAGTCTGAGCTGATGCTGGCGCAGTGGAAGGACGTGCATCTGGACGAAGGCGAATGGCACATCCCGGTCGAGAATTCCAAGACCGGCAAGCCGCACATCGTCTACCTGTCCACCCAGGCGTAGACGCTGTTCAAGGAACTCAAGCCGCTGGCCAGCAGCAGCGACTGGGTGCTGCCGGGGCGTGGCACCCTGGCTAAGCCCTTCGCCAGCAATGCGCTGAACCAGGCGCTGAAGGTGTCATTGCAGGGGCAGGAGATCCCCGCCTTCACTATCCACGATTTGCGGCGCACCGCCTCAACGCTGCTGCACGAACAGGGCTGGCCTTCGGACGTGGTAGAGAAGGCGCTGAACCACACCATCGGCGGCGTGCGCGGTGTCTACAACCGGGCCGCGTACGCCGAGCAGCGGCGGGAGATGTTGCAGCGTGGTCGATCTACATCAACAGACTAGCACCATCAGCTAATTGGTGGTGTGAGTCCGTCTGAGGCGCAGATGGCCTTTTCCTTTTTTGGGTAGGGCCGTTGTTCCTTGAGCCCCATTCCCTTTACAACCTTTATGGATTTACGGATTCATTTTCAAAGGAATAGTTTTGATAACAATGATTTCTCCAGCACAAAAAAATGTCTCACTCTACTGTGAGCGAAAAATATCCACCTTTGTCTCCAGGCATTTGCGCAAACTCAGATCGTTTGCGCCAACCTCGAACCATCCCCCTGGCTTCTGATAGAAGTCGAGGCCGCGTCCAATCTTGATCACCCATCCGTTATCCAGGCGGATTTCACGGTCATGAATGTTCGGATTGAGCTTCACCTCTAGCTCCACATCCAACTCCAGCAGGCTTTGCTTCAACTCATCGAGCTTTTCGGCAATGTCGGCCAGTTGGGTTCTGACGTCATACCCCGTGATCAGGTCGATTTTCTTCACCGTGCCAGCCTTCAGCACCGTCTCGCAGAAGCGCACGAAATTCTGAATTTGATGCTGGAGCCGGATGTAAGGATCTTCAATGACAACGGCTTTCGCGCCTTGTAGATAGGGTCCGATGATCGACTCATAGCTATAGCCGGTGTCTCCATAGAGGATCGTGAAGTGCTGTTCCTTCAGTTCTGCCGGGGCCGGTGCTGTAGCAGTAGGTGTCGGTGTAATCGGAGGTGGAGCGACGGAAGGTACCGCTTCGCCGGTTGGCGAGGGTTGAACGCCTAGCTGCACAGCAGCTACTTCGCCGGGCTGCTGATCCGGCCGAGTCAGTCTGCGACGGGCCGGCTTCTGCGTCGCCGGTGCATCCTTCGACTCCGGGCAGAACACCACCACCTCATCACCACCGGCCTTGAAGTAGGACAGGTTGATCCGGGCGAACTCGTCATCCGGCTTGCGCTTGTTCATCTGCTCCTTGACGCGGCGGCGGCATTCCGTCGCATAGGCCACGTATTCCTCGAACTCCTCGTCCGTTGGCGGCCCGTTCGGATGCAGCACCTTCAAGAATGCGCAGACGGTTTTCTTGATGCCTTTCTCGTCGCGCCCTTCAATCGATTTTCCGAGTCGAATGCGCTTGCTCACTTCCTCATACCGATTCGTGTGCTTGAACTGGTAGTGGAAAGCTTCGGCCAAGTAATCGGTGATGAATCCGTAGTTTCTGGTCAGGAACTCGCTGCTGTTCTTGGGCATCTCCCAACCTGGGATGTACGCAGCGAATCGGTCCATCACTGCCAAGTCAAGCTCTGGCGGCAAGGGCTGAAACAGGTCGTGTTCGTTGGAATTGACCACTTGCTGTACTGACACGTCGATGTTGCCAACAAAGCTCAAGCTGGCATCCGCGATGACTTCGGCTCCGCGCGAGAAGCGCCCATTGGCCATGAAGTCCTTCATGATCTGGATGGTGTCCGGGTCGCGCACCTTGATCCCGCCAACTTCGTCGAACGCAACAGTGTCCCAAAAGCCAACCAGTCCCACCTTGCGACGTGCGTTGTTGTAGAACAGCGTGGCTTTGGTGGCCTGGCCACCCGAGATCAAGGTGGCGTAAGGCGAAAACTCGCTGAAGAAGTAGGACTTGCCCGTGCCGCGTGGCCCCAACTCGATGTAGTTGTAGTTGGGCTCCACCAAAGCGGCCAACCTAGCGATGAAGTGCATCTGCACGCGCTTCGAGAGCTTGCTTGGCTCCAGGCCTACTGAGCGCAATACCGCAGCGATCCACTCATCACGCGTGAAGGCTGATCGGCCTTCTGCGTAGCGTTCAAAATCGAATCGCGTCAGTTGGATCGGTCGCAAGTCCTCAATAGAAAACGCATAATCGTCTTCATCAATGTCGTTGTGCGCCAGGGTGACCTCGGCCCAAATTCCGCCTTCCAGCAGACGATCGTTATCCTGGTAGAACTTCTCGGCAATGGCGATGCGTTGCGAGTTGAAGTTTTCCAGGGAAGCCCAATGGCGCTTCTCCTTCTCGACATAGCGCACATGCACTTTGTCGATGAAGCGGTGCCTGCCTTTTGTGGCCACCTTGGACTGCGCGGCATTGGCCTCATCTGGCCGCACATAGTTCTCCTGCAGCGACGAGAGCACTGCTTCCATGCCGGCGTCCATCTCAGCCTGGTCATTGCTGGCGCAGTACTTGGCAAGCAGGAACTCCAGGACGAACGTCGGGACGTTGGTGCCTTTCTTGATCCGGTGCAGCAAGTCCTTGCGCAGCACCTTGCCATCGAAAGTGGCGTTCAGTTTTTGGTCGAGTTCGTCCATGGGCTTACTCCGTATAGTCCGTTTCAAGCGCCAGATTGCTGTAGGCCGCCAAGGTCGTCGGGTTCAACGCCACAACCTTGAACTTGCCCCTGAAATCCTCATCCATTCGCAATGCAATCTGTTTGCGCTGGTTCGGCATCAGGGTCACCGTTCTCGTCGCAGGGTTCACATCACCACCGGGGCGCGGCTCTCCCACGACATTACCCTTGCTGTCCTGGGCCTCAAGCAAGATTTCCACGCTCATGTCCTGCATGAACATGTCATCGGATATCAAGGCCACTTCAATCACGGGCAGCAGGGTGGTGATGCGCTTGGCGCCGTTCTTGTAGCTCAGCTCCACCAGCACCTTGCGTGGTTCCGCATTGGCACCATGGTCAAGACGAGCAACCAGAACGGGAACGACCGCCTCCGCCAAAGACGCACCACCATGAAAATAAAGATGGCCAGCGCGGTACGGAGCCATGCTGCGTGGCAACGCCACCTCGGTGAAATCGCCGCGAATACCAACCTTGTCTGCGCTGACGACCAGGCTGTGGCTGTCCGCTGTGCCGTTGCCCAGCATCATGCGGTCATGAGCATTCAGCCATTTCCCCTGCGGTTTCACGCACACATCGCCAGCCTCTGCCTGCGCGTTCAGGAAGAAACCGTGATCGGTCACGATGACAGCCTCTTTAAAGCCCATGCCACGCAGCTTGTGCAGTGCCACGCGGATCAGCTTGAGCGTGCCGGGGATCAGCCCCAAGGTTGTCTCGGGATTGTTTTCCAGTTGACTGTCTATTTCCGTAGAGCGCAGCACCAGTAGATCGACGGTCTCGGCGATCTTCGGTTTGCCACGCACAAATTCGCCCAGCGGCATTTCCTCGAAGCGATCGCCATACCGCTTGGCCAGCACACCGATGCGCTGCGCCACGCTTCCCACAGGTTCACCGTCTAACTTGGGCACCAGCGAATCGTTCTCCAGCGCCAGGGCCAGCCCGGTGCGGGCATTGGGCAACAGGCTGGCCATGCCGACCAAGGTGATGGAGGGCAACTGCGCATACGCCACCTGTAACTCAACAGGGCCATCTTCGGTCAGCAGCTTTTCAAGCGCCACGCCCAATTCGTAGCGCAAGGCATCTACCATCAAATACGCCACCTTGCGGCCACGCTCCTTGAGGCGGTCAGCCACAAGGCGATCGAAAACATCGGCGTTGGCCAGTCGACCAGTGGGCGGCCAGCCTGCCGTCTCGATGTGCTTGACGAAGATGCCTTGCACCTTTTCCGCCAGGTGGCGATAGCGCGCACGTGCCTGGTTGATGACCTCGTGCATCAGCCCATGCTGATCGAGAAAATCCCCTGCGGCCTGCTCAAACTCACGCTGCAGACGATCTGCCTCGCGCAAACTGTTCAGATAGAAGTCGATCAACTCCGCCTGCGATCGCGCATGACCAGGCAACTGGCGTTCGAAGTCGTCGCAGGCTTCCACCAAGCTCAGGCCCGAGCGCACCAGTTCCCACTGTGCCTGGCTTTCTCCTTTACCCAGCCAGACAGAGCCCTTGTGTCTGGCCAGCACTCGGCGTGTGGCATCCGTGTCGTCCGTGACGATGCCCTTGATGGCGGCGCGCAGGAACGTCCGCTCCTCAAAGGGAAAGGTATCCCGCTCGCCCAGGTCTTCCAGAGAACCGCACAGCTCAACGAGATTGAGTTCCTTCTCTATGGTCTCTGCCCGGTCGATGTAGGCCGCACGTGCTTTGGGATCATTGCGCAATTGATCGCACACCCCTTCGACGATAGGCCTGGCCTCCGGCGGCGCGTGCGGCACGCCATTCAGGGCATCGGGCAAGGCCAGGGGAAAATCAAAAACGAACTCACTGAACAGCACATAGCGCCACAGTTCGTCCGCCAGTGCGCCCCAAGTCTTGCCACGCGTTTTCACGCTCAATCCTAGGGTCGCTCGCAGGAAGTCGCGTGCCTCCTGTACCCATCCTTCCTGGACCTTCAATGCGTCGATCTGCTTGGCGCTGGGTACCAGAAGAGCGGCCAAAATCTCGCGGCCCGATTCCACCTGCAATGTGGCTCGCAACTGGGGCCAGCTTACGCCGCCGCCAATCGCGTCGATGACTGCAAAAGTCGGCCCGGAGGGCGACGTCGCAAACACCTGGCGGATCTCAGTGGTGTGGTCCGGCCTCGCACGCAAGCACAAGCTCAAGTAATCGTCACCATCATCTTGCGGGAACACCGCACCGCATTCTGCATACAGGGCAAATGGATCTACTTGCTTCTGTTCGTCGGTTTCCGGGCGCTTGGCAGGCACATAGATCAGCACAGCCCCCAGCGGCGCCTTGGGTTGGCCCACATCGCGCAGTGCCAACAAAGCCGCTTCGCGGCTTTCGATGCTGCTCTCGGACGCATCCACCACCCGCACCTTGTCAGCCGCCAGATCTAAACACTGCTCACGGTAGCGCTTGTCGGCGTCGTACACGACCAAGGCGCCAGCTTTCATCAGACGTGGCCGCAGTACGCCTTCTCGGATAAATTCTGCAATCGTCATTTGTCCTCCCGCAGGCTCAGGATGGACATCACCTCCTTGAGCATCTCGTCTGTGCGCGCCGTAATGGCGGCCTCGTTCCAATCATCTCGGCTGGCCAAGTCGGCATTCAGGTACAAGCCGTTGCGGTAACCGATGAAGTCGCCCTGCTCGTTCTTGCGATCCCGCTTTTTCAAGAATTCCATCGTGCCGAGCTTGGAGTTGTAGCCACTCAGTGTCAGATTGCCGAGCTGGTGAGCACAGCGCTCGCGAATGGCAGCCGCAGTGCCTGTCTGATCCCCTTCGAGCATCGTCACCCAGCCCGGCCCCAAGTTTTCGGTCTTCGGCAGGATGTGTTCAACAGTGAATACGGGGCGATCATTGGCGTCATGCGCCCACAGGTCGCGTTTGGTCTCGCGGGTTTGGTGTGTCTCTTCCAGCTTGCAAAGCATGAACCGCGTGGCGTCGTAATTCTCTAGGTACACGTCGCCCTTGAGGCGCGACTCGCAAACATCCTGCGGGGCTGCCCGTGCCAGCAACCAATCACTGGCTTGCTGGATGAAGCCGTCCAGCGTCGTGACCTCGCCACTGCGAATCCGCGTCAGCAAGTAGCCGACCAGTTCCATGAACATCGGGTCGAGTTCGCGGGTGGGCGGCATATCGGTGAGGTTGCGCCAAAAGAACCACTTGGTGAGCAAAGTGGCCAGACGGCTCACTACATCACCCTCAGTCCATTTCTTGCTCTGCGCCACCTGGCTGGCCCACAGCAAGAATGCGTAAGCCGGCGCGGCTCCCAGGCGCTGCAGGTCTTGCAAGGCCGCGGCGGTAGCGTCGCCCCATTCCGCGCGTGCAACCATGGGATTGAGCAGCGCCGAGTAGGTCTTGCCCTTGGCCTGAAGCGCGCCGAACAGCCAGACCGGACGCTTGCGCAGCAGGGTGTCGTAGATGGAGATAAGGTTCGAGCGCGTGGCGCGTGTGCAGCCTTTGACCTCGACCCGCTTGAGGTACTTGAACATGTTGTACAGCTGGCGCAGGAAGCGCTCCTGCACTGCTGGGTCGGGCAACAGGTCAATCAGGTCTTTCCATTCGTCAAACGCCCGATCAATGCCATAGTCCGGGCGTTTATCCAACTCGGCTAGCAGGTTGTTCTTGATGATGTCGATGGCCGAGAGCGGGATGCCCCGGTTGTTGATCGTCTCGAAAAGCACAAAGGCATCCGAGTGGCTAGGCACCTCGATCTTGACCAGGATTGCCGCCTTCAGCTTATCCAGCAGCGCCAATGTTTGCTCGATACTCAGCGGCTGCAGGCGCTCGCGGAAATAGCTATACGCTTTGGCGATACGGCGGTTGCCGAAATAGCTCAGGCCCTTGGGCGCGGAGACTAGCTTCGGGAAGAGGTCACTCAGTACCTTCTGGAAGTCGGCCTTGTTCTGCGCCTGCTCGCTGGGCTCAAAACGCCACTGATTGGTCGACTTGATAAAGAGCCGGTTCTTGAGGTTCACGATCTCGACATTGAAGTCGTCATCCGGGTCTGGATGGGCCTTCAGCCGGTCGTAGAGTGCGCAGAACAGCAGGCTGATGGTGGTGAAACGCTGCTGACCATCGATCAATTCCAAACGTCCTCCCGCCATCGAATCCTTCTGGTTGTTCACGCAGATGATTGAGCCTAGGAAATGTCCCTTGGGGGAATCTTCCAGATCATTGAACAGCGCCTCCCAGTCCCTCGGTTTCCACACGTACTCGCGCTGATACTTTGGGATAAAGAACCGCTGCGCAGCGTCCGGATTGAAGTAGTGGCTGACCGGGTAATCCTGAACACTGCTGATCATTCGTCGCCCCCAGCCTTCTTCTTACGTGCCTTTTTCGGAGCGGCCTCCGGCTCGATGTACAAATCCTCCAGGCCGTGCGCGATGGCGAGCGACTTGTCGGTGTTGCACTTCTCGCGCACGCGCTCGGGCCAGTAGTTCATGGCCAGGTGTGCCCAGTCGTAGTCGCCTTTTTGCAGCTTGGCCCAGGTGTCCTTAAGCACCTTCTGCCAGGGCTTGTGGCGGAACAGCGGCCACAGCGGCGCGGCGCTGATTTGCACGCCATCGTCGTGGTTGGGTTTATAGGTGGGCGTGAGCTTGAGTAGGGTGTCGCGCAGCTCGATCAGCTCCAGCTCAAAGGCTTGCAATGCCTCGAACTGTTTTTCGTCGTCGCGAGTGCGTGCCGAACCCTTGTTGCGCAACGCCGTCACATCAGCACCGACTTGTTTGAGCTTGGGTTCGACGAAGTCATTGATCGCCGTGTACAGCGTCTGGCTACTGAGGCTGGGGTAATAGACCCACAGCGTATAACTGCCGG
Organism: Nitrosovibrio sp. Nv17; assembly: GCF_900119085.1. GTDB lineage: Bacteria > Pseudomonadota > Gammaproteobacteria > Burkholderiales > Nitrosomonadaceae > Nitrosospira. Next base: position 64,068 of record NZ_FPIQ01000007.1, read on the forward strand.
ATGTCGTGCTCAGCGGCCAGTAAATAGGGGCCTTACGCTTGCTCTTTGTATATCGCCCGAAATGATCAGAGAAGAACTTGTTTTGGCCATTTACATATTGGCGTAACGAATCAGCACTCAATGCCTCAAGAAGTTCTTCTTCTATGGTATCGGAATGCTCTTTCCAGATGATCCTTATGGCTTCACGAATACGGGCGACCATGTCGTGACTGTTTCCCTCGTCATCAACCAGAATCCCTAGATTGGCAATTTCCTGGGGATAATAAAAATGCGCACTCCAATCAAGAAGTGCCCCTGGAGGATGCGATGGCAAGGGAGCAAATAGTTCCTTGGGAGACAGCGCAGACTTTTCGCCTGTGGCAAATCGGATTTCCCACCTACCAAAAACGCATCCCACCAGATATGAAATTATTTGGGTGGCAATGTCATTCTGAGCCCCAGAAATTCCCCGACCCTCATCTTCTTCCTCGTTTTCACTTCCATCATCAGCCTCGTCTTCATCATTGCCATCAAGCGATTCCGCCAAGACTATTTTTTCTAGTTCCTTTGAGTCCACCTGGTAGGCTGAATCTACTAGCGCATCAATTTTTTCGAGTGAAGCCTGAATTGCTCGATTTGCTGAGTCACGGAGTGACGACAACGATTCAGCCATCTCAGCTATCGATTTCTTTATGATGGGACTTACAAATAGTGCATCCCCTTCGGTGCGCTTGGAGAGCTCCATAATCTCGGAGATTGATCGCACTGCAGCATTATCAATATCTATAATCGTTTGCTTATCGAACTCTGCGAGCGGACAAGATTCGACAAGCCCAGTGTCATATTGCTTTGCATTCGCCTGAAGGTTTATTAGTGCCCTGAAAAGACGGGCATTCATTAATCCAACAACGAAGGAAGGAGAGTGCTCCTCCAGTGGAAGGATAGCTGGCCCTTTCTCTCCAATTACGAAATCTGCCGGGAGAACGCGAACCCCGAAGTCCTTACACCTTCGTGAGTACGTTCCACCCGGCTTGTAGTAATGCACTGAAGCTTGCCTTGCTTGTGCGACTTGTCCGTTTACCTGTCGATTAACTTCGCAGACCTGTGAACCGTCTTTCTCCCAATTGAGCAGAAGGGGGAGATCCGAATAGAAGACTGCATAGGAGCCGCCTTTAGATAACGAAACCCACTGCTTTCCTCTGCCAATTTTTTCAGGTGCGACTTCATGGCGAAGGCGAAGAAATCGAAAGTCACTGAAAGATTTCATACCTTGCTTGGCGAGAAGAACCTGATCTCCCATGCGAGTTGGTTTTGAGAAAAGGCGAAGCGCTGAAGCCGGCAGGTTATAAAGGATTTTTGATCGCGGAATGGTGCTATAAACCGCTCTGTCCACAACATAGCAGTGCGGAGAATTAGCGATATCGGAGGTGGCAACAGCTAAGTCGGCGGATTTGTCATCGTAAGATTTCCTATCGATCACGGCGAAGGCACTAGCTGGCCCCACTTGAGTGCAATTCAATGTATAGGCTGCAGACTGAACTGTCGCATCATCCATCACAGGCCAGCCCAAGTCCAAAAGGCATTCAATTCTGGGCAGCACCCAGTTTGAGCGAAGACGTTCGAGTTTCTTGGTAATCAAGAGGGAGCGAGACGAAATAGCACCAACCCAGCCATTGCAGAGAGAAACAGCCCTAGAAACAAAACATGCATACAAGTCGACGTAGGCATCGGGATATGCCTTCTTCAACTGTTCAAAGTGGTCTCTGTTAGCCAAACCGAATGGGGGGTTCATTACAACCACATCGAACACTTCACGGCACAGATCAATAAGCCGCAGCCCTTGCAGCGCGTCCTGTGCAAACAGGCGTCCTTGATAAGTCGACCTCGCAGCCTGGGCAAATTCAGTGAGCGCTTCACGCAGACGTGCCTCTGCTTGCTGCCAGCTCTCCTGCTCCTGCTCAGCAAACAGACCAGTGCCTTTGCCCACATAAACCTGACGAATCAAGTTAGGTAACTCGCGTTCGACCTGGAGCAGCACGCCTAACTCCGGCAGGCCTTTGAGCATTTGCAGGGTCTTCTCAAACAACTCGGCGTCACGCTCGTCGAGATTGGCAGCAAACTGCTGGCGCAACTCTCGCTCAGCCGGTGGAGCAATGGCGGCGACAACATGGCCGCGCCCAATCAGTGGGCGGTCTTTGACCTTGACTCCCGCATCGTGCCAGGCACGTTGCGCCCGCAGCCACAGCGCCAGCGAGGCGATCTGAGCGGCGCGCGGGTCGATGTCCACGCCGTAGATGTTGTGCTCGATGACCAGGCGCGGCACATCGCGTAGGAACGCTGCCTCGTCCTCGTAGGTCTGGCTCAGTGGCTTGAGCACTGCCTGGGGCTGGGTCGAAACATCGAGCGAGCCCGGGCCGTGCTGTTGTTCCCAGGCCCATGCCTCACGGTATATCTCGGCGAACAGATCGAAGGCATACAGACCAAAGTGCATGGAGCCGCAGGCCGGGTCCAGCAACTTGAGGGTGCGCGGGTCACGCAGCTTGGTGGCGGCTTGGGGCGTTTCGTCTGGCTTGACCAGCAGGTACTGGCAGCGGTCACGCAAACCCGTTTGTCCGCCGGTCGCGTTGAACCAGAGACGCCCGAGGGTGTTGTCCACCAGAAACTCGACCACGTAGCGCGGCGTGAAGAACTGGTTGCGCACCGCCAGCTCGCGGCTGTTGCGCGGCGCCTGGCTGGCATCGCGCATGGCCTTGCGCTCTTCCTTGGAGTTGAAGTACTGGTAGATCCAGCCAATGGTTTCGTCCTCGCTCCACAGCGGGGCGATGTCGGCATCGTTGATCAGGTTCAGCACTTGCAGCAGCGCCGCCTCGCGCGGGAACAGGCGGCTCTGCGGTGAGTAGCGGTCGAACAGGCCTGGCAGGTCTTGGGCGAGTTCATCAAACACGCTGAACAGGTACACGCGGTAGGCATCGCCGGTTTCGCCCAGGCCGGTGCCGGCCAGGCGTGCGTAAAGCTGAAAGCCCTTGGCCTGGAAACCGTTGCCGACTGATTCGACCAACAGACCCCGCGCCTCCGCCATGCGCAAGGCCGCCAAGCGGTTGAGCACCGTGAAGGCCTGCTCGCGCACGATGCGATCCAGCCCCTGCGTGGCGCTCATGTCGCCACTGGCGGTGTAGTGCGCCAGAGTGTCGCGGAGGATGCGGGCGGTTTCACGCTGGGCGTCGTTGATGTGGCGCAAGCTGGCCAGGTCAGCCACGGTGCCCGCGTTCGGGTCCATGCCGTAATCGTTCTGGAGCTGGCGGGTGAATTCCTCTTCCAGCACCCGGCGCGCATCGTTGACGAAGCGCTGCAGGCGGTTTCTTGTTGTTTGGTCGAAAGCCATCAATCGATTCCTATTGTTCTGTGCCTGCTTGCTGTGAACCGGGCGCTTGCCAATCCTGGCCAAAGTGAGCGCGCAGGCTCTCGATGGCGGGCGGCAAAGCGCCGTCGCAGGTCACCCCCAGGTAAGTGGCAGCGCGTGTGGTACCCACGTACAGGTATTTGTCGAAAAGCGCTGGATGCAGTGCGGCGAGCTGGTCGATGCCAACGAAGAACACCGCTTCAAATTCCAGGCCCTTGATGTGCTGGATGTCGAACACGCGCACATTGCTTTCCTGGCCCACCGTTCGCCCATCCGATGCGATCACCGGTATGTTGTGCTCGGCCAAGGCGGCATTCAGCGCTTCTGCCACTGCGGGAACGTCGTCTTGGGAATTTACAAAGATTGCGATGGACGGCAGTTGGCCGACGAAACGCTCGATCTCTCGGATGCGATCTGCCAGCCAACTGACCACGATTGCTGTGTCTGCGGCGTGCTCCAGGAGCGCGGGCGCGACGCCGCCACTGTCCACATGGGCGGGCAAGCTGGCATTCTGCTCGGTGCCGCCGACGGCGCGGATCATGGCGCGAGCGAGATCGTTCAGTTGCTTGCTCTGCCGGTAGGATACGGTGATCTCTTTGATGTCGAAGTCGGCAAAGACCCACTTCATTTCGTCAGCAGATCGCGTGCCCCAAGTGGTCAGGCGTTGGTTGAAGTCGCCGCAGGCAAAGAACGAGCGCAGCCGTGAATGCGCCAGGGCAGCCATGCAGGCAAGCTGGATAGGTGAAAAGTCGGTCGCTTCATCCACCAAGACCTGGTTGCGGTAGTGCCCCAGGATGGGCTGGAGTGCCGACCAAGCGGGGCTGTCGATATCCCGCAGGACGTTAGGCCGGCTGATCAGGTCGCCTGCGGCGCGCAGGATGGCGAGCAGCACAATGTCCAGTTCGAGCGGATGGATATCGCGGGCTTCGAAGCCTTCGTTGCGATACCAGTTCTCGGCTTGCTGGCGATCGCGCCGGAACGCGCGGTAGCGTTTCGGAATGCCGTCGAGATAGCGCTTGACCGGATTCACGAATCGGCGTGCGCTACTCTGCACCAGCAGACTCGCACCCACACCGCCACGGTCGGTTTCCGTCAGGCCGCGATCGGCCAGCCACTCGATGATCTTGCCGTTGCGCGACGTCTTGCTGACCGTTCGCTTCGAGGCTGCGGCCCGCGCTTGGGCACGCACGGCTTGCATGTAAGCATTGAGAGCCGCGGCACGACCGGTGCGCGGTGTGGTGCTGTCTTCCTCCTCGTCGGCATCGAGGTCGTCTTGCTCATCGGCGTCGGTGGTCTGGACTTGTTGTAGGCCGTCGATAAAGCGTGCCAACTCATCCAGAAATGCCCGGTTGCGGTTGAGTTGAAGGTTGAGCGCGGCTTTGATCTTGCCGTCTGAAGCTTCCTTCAGGCTGTTGACGAGCGCCTGTACTTTGGGAATTTCGGCTGCCAGCGATCCGAAGGTGGACGCCGACGCGCCATCACTGGCTTGCGTCAGGATACCGTGCAGCCGCTCACCCAGACTCTGGACTTCTGGCACCTTGGCCTCGCGGAGCATGCTGGCCGCTTCATGCAGCTCTTGCACATAGGCGTTGCGCTGCCAAGTATTGAATTCGTCGAACCACTGAATCGGGCGCTCCAGCGCCTCCTCACTCAGACTCGGCAGGCCGTCTTTCAGGACAAAGCTGCCGCCACCCGATGCGGTTCTGAGAACGCCGAAAGCGTTTCTGCCCAGTTCGCGCCGATAGTCCTGCCAGGTTTTGATGCGCTGATCGGACGCTGGAACGTCTTCACGAGCGAAAGCCTCCTTGAGGTACTGCTTGAGCAACTCGGTGGGCGTGAACATCAGCCAACTGTTGGCATGGACGGTGCCCTGGTTGGTAGCCACCATCTCGACCAAGCGCTGCTCACCTTCTTCCAGAAAGGCGGTGTCTAGCTTCTGGCCCAGGCGACGGATTAGGGTCGTCGTCTTACCTGTGCCAGGTGGGCCAAGAATCAGCAAGCGCTTGTCGAGTGGAAGGCGGAAAATCTCATCCTGGTATTGATCCAGAACGGGCTGGTCGCGCAGCCCCATCTTGGTGATGACACTGCGACGCACGCCGTCAATGATGTTGGCCTTGACGGTTTCTTCATCCAGCAGTTGGCCCAAAAGGTCTTCAGTGACCTCTTCTCCAACAACTTCAGTCAACAGCGCCCGCAGCGACTCGATGGTGAGTGGGCCAAAGTGTTCGGCTTCCACTACGGTGCTGCGCGAATCCCAGCCGCTAGCCAGTGCTGAGGGTCGGAGTTGGGCGCGCTCTAGAACTTCGACGATATCGCCATTCGGCAGGGTGAACTCGGCACCCACTGACAGTGAAGCCAGGCGACCGACTGGCGCGCGATAGCTGGCCAGGTTGGGAAAGCCTGTTATCGGCGTAGTGCGGCAGATGTAGTACGTGCGCTCTTCACCTTCCTCGTCCGCGACGACAACACGAGCAATCGCTGGCTCCCTTTCCAGCACGGCATAACTGTCTCGGTTGGCCTGGTTAATTTGGTCGAGGCGCTGCGGGGTGGTGGACGTCATGGTGTTGATGCTCGCCATGACATCGAAGTCGAGGGCTCGCCCATCGTGCAGCTTGCTTTTTGCAGCAGCAGCGATTCTGCCAAGCTGGGTCAGTGCTTCCTCTGCAAGGTGTTCGATGTGTTGCCTGGACTCTTTGGACACTTCCATCGTTAGCTCCCGCCCGTTCCTGGTTGATCACTGAGCACCAAAGACACCTCGATCTCGGAGTAGAGGCCAAGCTGTACCTTGATTTCATTGAGCTGTTGGATCAACGCGTCGATGTCTGCGGCAGAGGTCATCTTCACTGGCACAGCGATTGACTTGCTGAGTTTGGCCGGACCTTTCTCGCCAGTTTTGGCCCTCTCTTCCTCCATGCGCTGGCGCAGGCGTTCCTGGCCTTGACGCTGGATCGACCGCTTCAGATCGTCGAGAGTGCTGTTGATGTCATAGTCGCGTGCCAGCAGTTTCTTGAGTCCGGCCAGATCCTGCTGCGCTGCGAGCGTGAGCCCGTCCAGACGATTCACGGCATTGCCACGCTCCTCCTGGGTGAGTTCTTCCCACTCGGGGATACGTTGCAGGTCTTCTACGCCTTCCTTCAAACGCAGCTTTTGCTGGTCTGAGAGCGTGATGACCGCATCGCGCACGCGGCTCTTCAAATGAGTGAGCTGTGAGTTGAAGTCTGCGGTGTGTTTGTAGAAATCTTCTTTGCCCAGGCGCTCCGACAGGGTTCCCAGGTCTTCGGCAAGTTCGCGGCGCAGCTCGCCTGGCACGCCGGTGTCCGGCAAGACTTCGATGTCGCGGCGATGGGCTTGCAAGTCGCGCAGGGTGACGTCAAGGCCGTTGTCCAGCACTCGTTTCACTTCCAGCGACCACTTGAGGTTGTCGTAAATGGCGGAGGTTTCGGCGCCCAGGCGCTGCGGAGCATCAGAGGCATCGGTGAACAGGACGTCGGCAATGTCCTGGTTCAAGGTGCGAATACGGTCACTGCCTGCCAACCCAAGGCCAACAAGCTTTTCGGCCAAGGAGCCGTAGTCGTGCTGAAAGCGTGGGAAGTGCTTCGTCGCCGCCTTGCTGATCTCTTGTTCCAGCGGAATCACCATGTCACCGATCAGTTCAGAGAGGCGCTCAGCCGCCCTGCCCAGGGTTTCGATGGATGGACGCTCGTCGCGAAGTGAAACACCGATTTGCTTGAACGAGTTGTTGTTTTTCAGGGCGTCGATCGCCTGCTGCCCAGCCGCCGTGACTTCACGCCCAGAGACTTTGAGCTTGATTTCACCGGCCATGAGCATGGCGGCCACGATGTAGCGTGTTGTATCGGGTGACCAACCAAACGGGTCGCTGCCGAAGTCGTCAAGCAGACGCTTTCCATCGACCGTACCGCGCTTATCGATGTAGTCGCGGATGCTGATCATCGCCTTGTGACCGGTCTTGAACGAGGCGCGCCCCGCTACGGTTTGCACCAGTCTAAGCGGGTCCAGCGTGCTGCTGATGGCTGCGGGGTTGGCAATCTTCAGGAATTTCTCGGCGGTGTCGGTCCCGGCACGCACCGGCGCTTCGACATAACGGTCGAAGACTTGGTCTGCGACGTCTGCAAGCAGCTTCTTGGCGGCTTCCAGCAGGTCGGCGTTCAACGCCGATACGGCAGTGGCTTGGCCTCGAAATACGAACGAGCCAGCCTGCAGGGTTTGTTTGATCTTGCTCTGTAGTTGAGTCGCAAGCTTGGCGGCGCGATCAAGCTGGCCTGAGCAGTAGTCCTTGACCTCTTGGTCGGGCTCGTTGCGATGCAGCTCGGCGATGCGCTGGCAGCGGTAGATTTCATTTGCCAGGTCGTCGAGGTCGGCATTGGAGCGGGCCAGCAGACCAATGACATTGCGACCGGCGCGACTACGGGAGTCGTCCAGCATCCGATGCTTGGATGTCTCGTAATCACTGGCAGGCACCAGTTCTACAACAGTCTGGATGGCATTGTTGTCACCAGTCAGGCTGGTGGTGGCGCTGCCAGCCTGGACTTTCAGGCCCGTTGCGACGGCCATAGTCCCGTGAAGGCTGACTCGGGGAAGCGGGTCGAAGGACTCGCGCAGCGCATCGTTGAAAATACGCTTCACATCGACGGTACGCAGCGCAATGGCACCGCGCTCTTGTTCGATGTCACGCAATTTTTCACTGAGAAAGACCAAGCTGCCATCTTTCTCGCTCAGCGGCACATGCACGTCGCCAAGCATTTCCTCGACGGCCTTTTTGACCATGTCGAGTTGCGAAGGCGCGGTAACAGATGGGTGCATCAGGCTGGCGACGTTCTGCACCGAAACAGGCAGATTACCCAGGATCTGCAGTACAGCGACGGACTTGGCGATGTCTTGATGGAGTTGCGAATCCGGGAAGCGAATCTGTACTTTGCCGACCGCCTGGTGGATGGACGTGAAGGCGCGGCGGATATCCTTTTCCAATTCGTCGTACAGGGTGACAGTGGTCGCCAGCCAGCCTACGGGCTGATCGGCCATTGCCTTGGAGCCACCTTCGCCCTTCAAAACGTCCTGGATCACCTTGATCGCCGAGCGCAGACCGATGCCACCGGTCGATTTAGCCAGCGCACCCAGCAGGTGCAGCAAGATGTCAAAGTGCGCCGGCAAGAACGGGTACAGATTGGTGAAACTTTCTTTGCTGAAGTCCGCGTCGTAATACTTGGCGTCTTGCAGTTTGGTGTTGTGTCGCAGCGCTTGGCCGTGGGCATCGAACAGCTTGCCCAGTTCAGTCTCCCCCGTTGGCGATTTGCCGAGCAGGCGGCGGTAGCAAATCTCCTTGATGTCACTCGATTCAAGGTCAATCTGGATCGGGAAACGGTCCTTGAGTTTGTAGAGCTTGTCGGAGTTCAGTGCGGCGCGCGGGTCGTCCTCCGTTAGCGTCTGCTGCGCGGTAGAGATGATCCATGCCTTTCCGTCGCCCAGGCGCTTGAGATTCTTCGCCAGGCCATCGAGGTTGAGAATCAGGTTGTCGCGTGAGGCAACGTACTGTCCGACTTCGTCGACGATGAAGATGGTGTTCTGCTTGCCGCTCTTTTCGCGAACGATGTCGATCATCTCCTGCACGCGCTGATCTTCGAACTGGAAGAACCCCTCGGTGCTGGACGAGAAGGACTTGGCTTCCGGGAAGAGTGCGGGATACATCTCGTGGGCGATTTTTGGGATCAGCCCGTCGATAGCCAATGGGTTGTTCTGCACGCGCGTCCAGGTTGCGCCTGGCAGCGCTTGGGCGATGCGATCGTGCAACTCGGGCGTTCGACCATCTTTCTCGACCATCCGCTCGAATGCGGTGACCTTGAGGTTGCGCGAGTAGCCAGCCCACTGCAGTACCTTGAAATAAAGAACGGTGGAGACATCCTCCATCGTGGCGCCGGCGAGCATTTCGCTGGCAAGGTCAAGCATGACCACCGCGGCCGGGAAACGCTTCGCGACAGTGGTGAGGAGCGCTCTTGTCTGCGGCTTGTGAAGACGGTCTTGCAGGTGGTTGATGAACGGCGTGCCGTCGATGGTGCGCTGATCATCGAACGCCAGGCCGAGGTACTTGGTGAACGAGCTCTTGCCCGAACCGTAGAAGCCAGAGACCCAAACACCCACTTCGTTTTCGCCACCGGATTCCATCGCGAGTTGCATGCGATCGAGGAGCTTGCGGAACTGCTCCTCGATGCTTTCGGTGACCACGTACTCGGAGATCTCGGCCTTGAGGCGACCTTCTTGCGAGGCGCCATAGGTGATAACCTTCTCGATGGTCCGGTAAATGTCCTTGCTTGGATCGAAGAGTGAGCGAATCGTCATAGATTTGTCCCAGGATTCTTTTGTCTGTTCAGCCGCCAACGTGTACGGAGCGGTAATTTCCATCTTCCGGATAGAAGCCGAGAAATTTCAGGCGCGTTTTGCCGGTTCGCACGCCGGGGTAAAGAAAAATCGTCGGTAGGTGAAACTTGCCTTGAAGCTGGCTTTCGATAGCACCAATCCGCATGAACGGATGCAGTGCTTCTAGGTCAGTGACCAGCAAGAGCGTGTTCTGCTGTCCCTCCAGAGGCTGCAAGGCAGCCTCAAGCCGATTGAGCAAGCCGTTCTCTGTTGTCAGGATGTCCGCTAATGCCTTGTTGGTACGCGGCCAGTCCAGTGGTGCGGACTTGTCTTCCATCACGCAAAGTGTCCAGAATGGATCTTCTTTGAGCAAAGCCCAGATTTGCTCGACGATGGAGAAGGTATGCACGTCCCAGCCTTCCTGGTGCAGCTTGGCCACCCAGGCAGGCGTTTGTCGTTTCACTTCGAGAATTTGCTCTGGCGGGAAGACCAGGTAGTAGATCGGCTCGAAGCTCGCATGGCCGAGTTCCCGCCCATGCCGAATGCGCTCGCGCAATTCGTCAAAATCAGCTTTGATTGAGGACATCGCAGAGCGCCTCCATATCTGTTTTTTTCCAGCTGATGCGGATCACATCGCCAGCGGCCTGGACGATGAGCAACCCTTTCAGCGAGAGTCGTTTGATTTCCTCTAGCACGTCTTCGCGCGCCAGACCAAATAGTTTCCAGTCGTCGTGGATCAGCAGCGCGTTGTCGCTGATGCCGGAAAAATGCAGTTCGTAAACCAAGTAGGTGGCCACAGCTGGAGAAATACGGAACGGCAGGATGCGGCGACTCGTTCTCCGGCCTTGTTCGAGCATCCCATAGTCTGCACAGCAACCGGTCAGGTATCCCGAAACGTTCTGAATCATCGATTCTGACCAGTGTTTGGTCGTCAAGCCATTGCCGATGGCACGTTCAACAAAGATGCGGGCATCGGCATTAGTGATCTGTGTGTATCCCCCTGCGTACTGAATCCAATAAACCTGACGGATGAAGTCTCCAAGTATCAAATTAGCTCGACTCGTAAAAACGAGCATGAGCTGCGTCAGGTCTGCAGTAGGAATCGTTTTGGCTAGTCGTTTGAGGTGTGCCGCCGGGGCGCCGGCTGCCACCAAGTAGCGAGGAGCAAAGCATTCAACGACGATGTTGCGCAACCGACGTGCGGTGACATTCGGGAATCGTCCCGACTCCAGTGCGACCTGATGTAGCTGATTTATCGTCATGCTAGACGACCATAGATCGAGCAGCGTTTTTGTCTCATCAACCAAGCCGAGCCCTGCCCCTAGTTGGCTCGTATAGAGCTTGTTGTAAGCCACGATCACCCCAGCAGATATGGATAGGTTTTGGCGTCCTGTGTGAACGCCGACAGATAGGTTGCTGCGATGGCCTTCAGCGTATCGGTGGAATAGAGATCTTTGACGCTTCCGACCGCAGTTGGGCCCACTCTAAGCATGCATCCGGTGCCGGTCAAACGCGCCAACACATCAAGTGCTGCACCCTTGCTTTGCGGTGTCTGGCTGGAGAGTTCGTCTCCCTCATTACTTTGAACAGCTGCGTGCAGGTCTTGCTCGATTTCTTCGGGCAAACGGAACAGGTGGTAGCTCCCCACACTTAGATGCTCGTCATGCAGCCGCCTAGCTGCTTCTAACACCCCATGGTACTGAGCAAGGTGAGACGTCTTGGAAAAAGCAGGCTCCAGGAAAGGCTTGCTTGATGCGTCATAGAACGCTGTAGGCCACCATTCGCACTGAGTACGCTCACCGAGGAAACCAATAAGCAAGCGCATATGTAAGAGAGTCAATAGGTAAGAGTCAGTCATCTCATTTCTCGTTATTCATTTGTTAAGTACCCCTCATCTGTAGACATGGGGGGGTTGGTTTGAGACAAATACAAACTGATGCTTAATCCAACTATCAATGTCAGTGCGTGAAAACCTCCATGTGTCTCCGACTTTGAACGCAGGCATTTTTTTGGCCGCCGCGAGCCTGTAAATTGTTCGCTCGGTAACCTTCAAGTACTCCGCGACCTGCTTGAGCCTGCGCTACTCGCTGACGCCCAACTCTGCGACTTCTTCTTCCATGTGTAGAACGTGGCCTCCGACACGCCAAGCTGCCTGCACATACGACCACTGTCTTGCCGCTGTCGGTCAACCGCAGCGTGTAAACAATCTGCTCTTCCGTAAATCTCGACTTCTTCATCGCTTCTCCTTGCCTCTGCAGGGCTTCGGGAAGCAATCCTACCTCCAGTTCTAACCTGTATCAATTTTCCGGGGGAACGTCACTGATCCAGCAACTGAGAAGAAGCCAGGCACAAAGTTCTCCGCCCTAGCATTACAGGATCTGCAGGTTTGAAGCACTCGGATCGAAAGGATGCTGGCTCGAGGAAAAGCCCGCTTGGCCGGCGCTAGGATACCGCAGTCACGTCGACCAGCCCTATGTCGGTCGCCACCAATCCTTGATCGAAGAATTTGGATGCATTGGCAGCAAAACGCTCGGGATCGTCGGTTGCAAGTATCTTCACTTGGCCCTTTGTTCCCGTCATGCCTGAAAGCTGCAGGGCAGCCACTTCCCCGCTGTTGATGAGCGTGACCGATGGCCCCAAGATTTCCCTGAAGAGAGCTTCAAAAACAGGAAAATGCGTGCACCCCAGAATCAGCGTATCCGGCACTTCGGCTGTGTCGAATATGGGATCGAGATACTGGCGGATGGTCGCGGCGGCGATCGGGCCTGAGGACCAGCCTTCTTCCGCAAGCGCCACCAGCATCTGACAAGCCTGGGAGGATACCCTCACGCGAGGATCGATCTTTTTCAGTTCCTTTTCATATATGCCACTTCGAATCGTGCCGGGGGTGGCGATGACGCCGACATGCCCATTCCTGGTTTCCCGGACTGCCGCGGCTGCGGCCGGCCCAATCATGCCGATCACGGGCAGCGGAGCCGCCAGCGCGCGTACCGCATCCAGCGCATGCGTCGAGGCGGTATTGCAGGCGATCACGATGGCTTTGGGGTTGTAGTTCAGCAGAAATCTGCACAGATTCCGGCTGTAGCGCTGCACGGTTTCAGGGCTCTTGGTTCCGTAGGGCAGGCGCGCCGTATCGCCCAGATATACATAGGATTCCTGAGGGTACCGCCTTCTCAGCGCCTGGAGGACGCTCAATCCTCCGATACCGGAGTCGAATACAGCTACGGGAGAGAATGTTTCCACATTGCATTGCTTGGGCCAGACGGCAGCACGGCCTGACCCGAAGATTAACGATGACGCCCCGATTCGGCGTGGATGCTATTTTTCCGCCAGAGACTGGCACTTATCAATGAATGCCTGCCGTTCGGCTTCACTGGTGAAATTCGGCAGTATTGCCTGCATGCCTGCGCCGGAACAGTTCGTCGAATTGACCTCGGGCGGGCCGTCGCCGCCGCAACTCGTCAAGATGGCACTCAGGGAAATGATTACTGCAGCGTGTCTGGCCTTCATTCAATTTTCCTCTTTAAAAAACATCAATATGATGAAAGTTCCCGCAGATATGCGACGATGCATGATCGCTGGCCCGATTTAGCGGTACCCCAGGTGCCTTTGGAGAAACATCCCCTACTGCACTCATGGCGGTCGAGTCGCTTGCCACCCTTCCCACTGGCCACCCGTCTATGGAATTCCTTCGAGAGGTGCTGGTCAAGGCATGGCTCCGCAGGCGTCCATTATACCGGCGAGTACAGGGTACAGGGCTGCCGATGCACTCCATTGGCCGCCCTGCCGATTCCCGGTGCTCAGCCGTTGTCAGGATGAAAGAGCGCCTGCGCACCTCTTTGGCCGATCGGAGAAAGCGGCACGGATTTTCGGCCAAATGGATGGGAAATGAAATGCACCCCATCGCATGGCGTTCTCCGAGAGACGATGGGTTGCGCTGCGCTCCGCCCATCCGGACTCCTACTGCGCGGCTCGCGCCTCGTCCCAGCTGAAATCCGTCACCGTCGCGAGCATGAAGCAAGTATTAGCAGGCTTTGGGAATTACCCGGATTATTTGCAGCTCTTGACGTCCTCGGTGACGGTATCGCCGTTCTTGAGCACGATGGTCTGCCTGATTGTCTTGCATTCCTGGCCCTGCTGCGTCGCCTGCGTCGGGGAGACCACCTCGGCCTTGCCCTGCACGCCGTTGTCCGGGTTGCTGAAGGTCTGTGTCTGGTTCGTCTCGAAGGCCGCCTGCGATGCTTGTGACATCCTGTTCCTGTCACCTTCTTCCAGGTAGCCGGCGATGGTGGTGCCGAGGTAGTAGCCTGCGAGGCTTCCGGCCACGGCGCCCGCCAGTCGGCCTGCCGTGCTGCTGCCGCCAAGCTGGTAGCCGAGGTAGCTGCCCGTCACGCTGCCGATCACGCCGCCGACGCGGCGAGAATCCCCGGTCTGACAGCCCGACAGGAATGCGATCAGCAGGGCGGCCACCGATCCTCTGACCCATGTTCTCGTGAATATTGTGCGGTTCATGAGGGTTCCTTTATGCGAGAGGGTTCCAAAAGCGGGATGATACATGGAAATGCGGTTGACAGGTTTTCGTGCCGGAAGGTAAAGTCGCCTGCGGCGATTGCCGCCGTTTCCGTTCCATTTCGACCCTGCCATGCGGATGAAAATGAAGAAAATGATCTGTACCGGGCTGGTGCTGGCGCTGTTGCCGGCGCTGTCCGGTTGCTGGTACGTGGCGGCGGGCGGGGTCGGAGCGTACGGCGGCTACAAGATGAAGGAGAAGGGTTACACGCTGCGTAATCCCGTCGTCAAGGAAAAGGGCGACAAGGAAGCGTCCGACTAGCACTTGGCTTGGCAAGCAGCTCGGGCCTCATTCCCGGAGGGCCTGCTTCCATTCCCCTGCCCGCCGGTGCGCCTCGGCCACCTGCTCCTGCGTCAGGAGTTTCTTCATGACTTCGCTGTTCAGCCGGGCGTCCTCGTAGCCCGCTGCGCTGGCCAGGTCGAACCATTTTTCCGCCTCGACCGGATCCCGCTCCACGCCGTTGCCGGCGTAGTGCATCACGCCCAGGTTGGTCAGGGCGCCCGGGTGTTCCTGCTTCGCCGCCTTGAGATACCAGGACAGGGCCTGCTCGTAGTTCTGGGCCACGCCGGTGCCGCTGTCATACTTGACCCCCAGGCTGTACTGAGCCTTGGCGTAGCCCTGCTCGGCTGCCTTGAGATACCACGCGAAGGCTGCCTGCTCGTCCCGGTGCACGCCGCGTCCCTCGTCGTAGCGCACGCCGAGGTTGTACTGGGCGTCCGCATCGCCCTGTTCGGCCGCCTTGCTGTACCATGATATCGCCTTGTGGTCGTCCTGGGCCACGCCGGTACCGGTCGCGTACATCACGCCCAGGTTGAACTGCGCGGGTGCGTACCCGGCTTCCGCTGCCTTGCGGTACCAGGCCAGCGCTTCCTCGTTGCTGCGTGCGACGCCCCGGCCCCTGGCGTACAGGACGGCAAGCTTGAACTGCGCGCCGAGGTGCTTCTGCTCGGCAGCCTTGAGATACCAGAACGCCGCGCGCCGCTCATCCTGGGCCGTGCCTTGTGCGTTCGCGTACGCCCGGCCCAGGCTGTACTGGGCGTCGGCGTTGCCCTGCTCCGCCGCCTTGCGGTACCAGGAGGCGGCCTCCAGATCGTTCTGCACCACGCCCCGGCCCTTGGCATACAGCACGCCAAGCGCATACTGCGCCTCCGCCAGGCCTTGCTCCGCCGCCTTGAGATACCAGGATGCGGCGGTCCCGTCGTCCTGCTCCACGCCCTGGCCCTTGAGATACATGAATCCCAGGATGGACTGCGCGGGAGGGTATCCCGTCTCGGCGGCCTTGCGGTACCATACGAGCGCCTCCCGGTAGTCCTGTTCCACGCCCTGGCCCTTGGCGTGCATGACGCCCAGATTGTAGAGCGCGACGGGGTGGCTGCGTTCGGCGGCCTTGCGGTACCACGCGAGCGCCTGCCGGTCGTCCTGCTCCACGCCCTGGCCCTTGAGGTGCATGAGTCCCAGCGCGACCTGGGCGGCCGCATCTCCCTGCTCGGCGGCCATGCGGTACCAGACGGCCGCCTGCGCCGGGTCCTGGGGCACGCCGCGGCCTCTGGCGTACATGACGCCCAGGTTGAACTGCGCGTCCGCATTGCCCTGCTGCGCCGCTTTCCTGAAGGATTCCGCCGCCCTGGCGTGGTCGCCGTCGATCGCCGCCCGCATGCCGTCCTCGAAATCAGCGGCGGATACGCGCGGCACCAGGAACACCGCCAGCAGGCACGCCATCAGCAAGCGCTGCAGCATCATCCCCGTCCTCACTTCTGTCCGGCCTGGTTCGAAGCGGCGGCGCACGCGGCCAGGCTTTCCCATGCGATGCCGCCTTCGTACTCGTTTCCCTTCACGGTGGCGAGCACCGAGTCGTCGTCGATTCTCTTGAGCATCAGGAGAAAGGAATAGCTGGGCCCGGTGTAGGGATGCGCCGCGTAGTCGAGGACCTTGACCACCGGTTTCTCCTGCACCCCCACGGCATCGGGATTGGTGGGCATGTTGCGCGGGTAGGTGCCCGGCAGCGCCCCCAGGGGAAAGGCGTATACTTCCGTGGCGTCGATGTCCGGGTACGAGCGCACCTCATATCCCAGCCCGCTGATGACCCAGCGGCTGTCGGCCTGGAGCCTGCCGATGGTACAGTCGGCCAGTGCCGCCCGGTTTCCCCCGAACCGGTCCGCATGACGCTGGGGCTTGTGCTGGAAAGTGCCGGAATTGGCACACGCCGATAGAAGGAGGGTTAGAATCGCGATCGGTATTTTCATGGTACTGGATAGGAGGGCCGGCGTCCGCATCGGTTCCCCGATCCGGGGCTGTGCCGATAGTCAGGCATGATACTCAAGGATGCGCATACGTGCAGAATTTTTCCAGGCGGCGTGCCGTTTCGCCGGATGAGCCGGATATCGAGCTGAGCGAGCAGGCGGGCGTGCGTGCACTGCACATGGGGGGTGGCTTTCTGGTGCAGAGCGCCATGCGGCTGTCCGCGCCCAACGACCTGGAATTGGTCTATACCCGCTGCATGATGGGCTTCATGCTGTTTCATCCCGATCCCGGGCAGATCCTGATGCTTGGCCTGGGGGGCGGATCGCTGGCCAAGTTCGCCTATCATCGGCTGCCGCAGTCGAAGATCACCGCAGTGGAGATCAGCCCCCGGGTGGTGGCGGTGGCGCGCAGCCACTTTTTCCTGCCGGAAGACGACGATCGCCTGCAGGTGGTCGTCGCGGAAGGCGGCGACTATGTCGCCCGCCATCCCGCCAGCGCGGACGTGCTGATGGTAGACGGTTTCGACGGCGGCAGCCAGATGCCTGCGCTGTGCAGCCAGGCGTTCTACGACCATGCCCGCGAGGCGCTCGGGAAGCGCGGTGTCATGGTGGTGAATCTGCTCAGCCGGGACAGGCGGCTGCAGGAGTACCTGGAGCGCATGGAGCGCAGCTTCGGCGGGCGCGTGTCGACCATGATGGCGGAGGTGCATGGCAACCTCGTCGCCTTTGCCTTCAAGCGCGATCCCGGCAGGCGGGCATGGGAGAGACTCGGGGAGCGCGCAGCCCGCCTGGAGGCGGAGTTCTCACTCCCGTTTCCGGAGTACGCGCGCAGGCTGCGCCGGAAAGGACCCTGAGCCCGCGCCAGCCATCATGTCCACGGCTTTTGGGCGGTTCGCTGCGGGCGCTTTACCCGCCGTGCATGAAATGGTACAGTGGCGGCCATGAGGACCCGGCCGCTCCGGCCAGGCGGGAAGGATGAAAGGGGGCATCAGATCATGACCAAGCTGTACGAATCCGATCATACCCGCTTCATGCGCGAACTGTTCGAGAAGAATCCCCAGCTGGCGGATGCCCAGAGGGAGGCCCGCGCCATCTGGTGGGACAAGAAGCTGGACAGGGACGAGCGCAAGCGCTTCAAGGAATCGGCCGTACCGCAGAAAGCCTACGTCTACTTCGGCAAGTAGGGCTTTCCTCCAGGTTTCACAACAGGCGTCACAGCGCCTCGAACACTCCCGCGGCACCCATTCCGGTACCCACGCACATCGTCACCATCCCGTACTTCCGGTGATGCCGGCGCAGGCCGTGCAGCAGCGTGGCCACGCGGATGGCGCCGGTTGCCCCCAGGGGATGGCCCAGGGCGATCGCGCCCCCCAGCGGATTGACGCGGGTGCGATCCAGTCCCAGGTCGTTGATCACCGCGAGGCTTTGCGCCGCGAACGCCTCGTTCAGTTCGATCCACTCCATGTCGTCCAGGCTCAGGCCGGTCTGTTGCAGTACCTTGGGGATCGCCTTGACGGGGCCGATACCCATGATTTCCGGCGGGACGCCGGCGACCGCGTACCCCACGAAGCGCCCGATGGGGGTGAGGCCGAAGCGCTTCAGTGCCGTTTCGCTGGCCACGATCACCGCACCCGCACCGTCGGACATCTGCGAGCTGTTGCCCGCCGTGACCGAGCCGCCGGCGGCGAACACGGGTTTCAGGGTGGCCAGTGTCCCCGGGTTGGTGCCGGGGCGCGGTCCTTCGTCGGCATCGCGCAGGACGGAGACGCTGCGCACCTCATGCGCGGCCAGGTCCGGCCGCTTCTCCACCACGGGATAGGGGGCGATCTCCTGGCGGAATTCGCCACGCTCGGCCGCCGCCAGCGCCCGGGTGTGGCTCGTGACCGCGAACTCGTCCTGCGCCTCGCGGCTGACGTGCCAGCGCTGCGCCACCTTTTCCCCGGTGATGCCCATGCCATAGGCGATGGCGACATTCTCGTCGCGCGCGAAGATGGCCGGGTCCAGCGACATCTTGTTGCCGGTCATGGGAACCATGCTCATGCTTTCGGTTCCCGCGCCGATCATGACATCCGCTTCTCCCAGGCGGATGCGGTCGGCGGCGATCGCCACCGCCTGCAGTCCCGAGGCGCAGAAGCGGTTGATGGTCATGCCGGGCACGCTGTCCGGCAGGCCGGCCAGCAGCAGCCCGATGCGCGCCACGTTCATGCCCTGCTCCGCCTCCGGCATGGCGCATCCGGCGACGACGTCGTCGACGGCGGCCGGGTCAAGCCCCTCGCATTGCGCCATCGCCGCCTTCAGCACGTGCGCCAGCATGTCGTCCGGGCGCACCGTCCTGAACATGCCGCGGGGGGCCTTCCCCACGGGGGTGCGCACCGCGGCGACGATGTAGGCGTCCTGGGTCTGCTTGGTCATGGTGGTCTCCTAGTTTCTGAGCGGCTTTCCCGTCTTCAGGGTATGCGCCACGCGCGCCTGGGTCTTTTCGGTGGCCAGCAGTTCGATGAACGCGATCCGTTCCAGTTCCAGGAACCAGTCCTCGTCGACCAGGCTGCCCGGTGTCAGGTCGCCGCCGCACATGACGTGCGCGATCTTGCCGGCGATCAGGTAGTCGTGCTCGGAGATGAAGCGGCCTTCCAGCATGTTGACGAGCATGCCCTTCAGGGTGGCGATACCGGTGGAGCCTGCCACCGGAATGCCCACGGTGCGCAGCGGCGGTCGGTAGCCGGCCTGGTCCAGCGCTGCGGCCTGCGCCAGAGCGGCGTGGAGCAGTTCGAAGCGGTTCATCACCACCGGATCGGCGCGGCGCAGGTAGCCCAGTTCCTTCGCATGCTCGGCGCTCTTTCCCAGTTGCGCGGTGGCCACGCTCTGGAAATACCGTTTCAGCAGCGGGAAGGGATCGCCCTCCACCGCTTCCTGGGCGGCGCGCAATGCCAGCTCCTTGCATCCGCCCCCCGCCGGCAGCAGGCCCACGCCGGCTTCCACCAGGCCGATGTAGCTTTCCATCGTCGCCACGGCGCGATCGCAGTGCATCACGAATTCGCAGCCGCCGCCCAGCGCCAGTCCGTCCACGGCGGCCACGGTGGGGATCGACGAATACCTGAGCTCCTGAGAGACCTGCTGGAACTGGGCCACCATGGCCTCCACCTCAGCCAGTTTGCCCGCCATCAGGGCGTCGGCGAGGTTGAGGCTGCGCGCCGCCTTGAGCACCACGGACTGCGCTTTCTTCCTGAGCTTCTTCGCCAGGACGTCGAGGGTGGAGGGCGGCTCGCCGCCTTTCGGCCGCTCCGTGGCCTTCTGCAGGTTGGCGCCCGCCGAGAAAGGCGGCTCGGTCTGCCAGATCACCAGCCCGCGCCAGTTGCGTTCCGCCTCTTCGATGGCGGCCTGCATGCCGTCGAGCACGTCGCTGCCGATGGTGTGCATCTTGCTCTTGAAGCTGAGCACGGCGATACCGTCCCCCTTTCCGCGATCGCCTCCGCCGACGTGCCACATGCGTACCGCGTCGGTCTCGAGGATGGTGCTGCCGTACTGCGTCGCCTCCCCCAGGAGCCGATCCGGGAAAAGCTGGCACCGGTACACCGCCAGCCGCGAGCGCGGCTGGAAGGCATCCGCGGCCGGAGCGTAGGAGCCCTGCGCCCGGTGCACCCCCGCGGTTTCGTCTGCGGCGACGTCCCTCTGCTTCGCCTGCCCCACCCGCCACACCCACTCGGGTAGCGGCGTGGCGTCCATGCTCCTGCCGGCGGCGATGTCCTCGCCGATCCATGCGGCGACCTCGTTCCAGCCCGCACCCTGCCAGGTTTCGAACGGCCCCTGGTTCCATCCGAACCCCCAGCGCATGGCGAAGTCCAGGTCGCGCGCGTTGCCGGCGATCGTTGCGAGGTGTACTGCGCAGTAGTGGAACAGGTCGCGGAACACGGCCCACAGGAACTGGGCCTGGGGATGCGGAAGGGTGCGCAGCGCCGCGAGCGTCTGCGCCGGGTCCTTACGCCGAAGCACCTCCCCGACGGTGTCGTCGACCGGCGCGCCCGATGGCCGGTACGCCTGCGTGGCGGGATCGAGCACGAATATCTCCCCGTCCTTCTTCTCGTAGACGCCGCGCCGGCTTTTCTGCCCCAGCGCTCCCTGTTCGATCAGTGTCCGTAGCCAGCCGGGCACCACGAAGTAGCGGTGCCAGGGATCGTCCGGCAGGGCGTCGCGCATGGTCTCGATCACGTGCGCGAGGATGTCCAGGCCCACCACGTCGGCCGTGCGGAACGTCGCGCTCTTGGGGCGCCCGATCAGGGGGCCGGTCAGCGCGTCGACGAGGTCGAACCCAAGACCGAGACGGTGCGCGTGGTGCGCGCTGGCGAGGGTGGAGAAGACACCGATGCGGTTGGCGATGAAATTGGGCGTATCCTTCGCGCGCACCACCCCCTTGCCGAGGCGGGTCACCAGGAACTGTTCCAGGGCGTCGAGCAGCACCGGATCGCTTGCCGCGCAGGGGATCAACTCCACCAGGTGCATGTAGCGCGGCGGATTGAAGAAGTGGATGCCGCAGAAGCGGGGGCGCAGGCTGTCGGGGATGGCGCGGGCCAGGTTTTCGATGGAAAGGCCGGAAGTATTGCTGGCGAAGAGGGTGCGTTCTCCCAGATGAGGGGCCACTTGCGCGTACAGTTCGGTTTTCCAGTCCATGCGCTCGGAGATGGCCTCGATCACGAGGTCGCAGTCGCGCAGCCGCTCCAGATGCTGGGCATAGTTGGCGGGCTGGATGAAGGCCGCCCTGGCCGGAAGGGAGAGTGCGGCGGGCTCCCGCTTCTTCAGCCCCTCGATCGCTTTGACAACAGGGCTGCTCGGATCGGATCCTTCGGCGGGGAGTTCGAACAGCAGCGTTTCCACGTCGGCGTTGACCAGATGCGCGGCGATCTGCGCTCCCATGACGCCGGCGCCAAGAACGGCGGCCTTGCGCACCCTGAATGTATCGTGAGCCAATGCTGTCTCCTGTTCGATCTGGATCATTCCCCGGGAACTGCCCGCGGCCTGCGGTGTTCGTCGACTGCCACGTAGGTCAGCACGGCTTCCGTGACCTTGATGCAGATTTCCTCTCCGCCCTGCCGCAGCCCGCGCTGGGCGTAGACGACGACGTCCACCGTGATCGAGCTGCGCCCGACCTTGACGATGTCGGCATAGAAGCTCACCACATCGCCAACGAACACCGGCTGCTTGAACACGAACGAATTGACCGCCACGGTGACCACGCGTCCGCGGGCGCGGCGTATCGCCGGAAGGCTGCCCGCGATGTCCACCTGCGCCATGATCCAGCCGCCGAACACGTCCCCCGCATAATTGGTATCGGTGGGCATGGGCACCAGGCGCAGGATCGGCTCGCGCCCTTCCGGCAGCAAGTCGCAAGACCGGGGTGAATCGCTCATGCCGGCACCTTCTGGTACAGCCAGTCCACTTCGGCCTGGTAGCGTTCCAGCACCCGGTTTCGGCGCAGTTTCAGGGTGGGGGTGAGCAGGCCGTTGTCGATCGTCCACGGCTCCGGCGACAGCGCCACACGGTAAACCTTGGCGTATCCTGGGAAGCCGCTGATCTGGCGTGCGATTCGCTGCAGGAGCATTTCCTCCAGATTCCGGTCGTGCGCCAGCCGGCGCCAGTCGGCGTCCAGGCCGCGCTGCTTGGCTGCCTCTTCCCACTGCGCGGAATCCAGGACCGCCAGCACACCCAGGTACGAGCGCCCCTCGCCGACCAGCATCGCCTGTTCGAACAACGGATCGCGCAGGATCGCCGCTTCCATGTCGGCAGGCGGGATCTTTTCCCCGGTGGACATGACGATGATTTCCTTGAGGCGGCCAGTGATGGTGATGGTGCCGCGTGCGTCGATACGGGCGATATCCCCGGAATTGAGCCACCCATCGGGTGCCAGCACGGCCCGGGTGGCTTCCGGATTGTTCCAGTAGCCCAGCATCACGTTGGGGCCGCGTATCAGCAGCGCGTCGTGCTCGCCCAGCCTGACCTCCACACCCGGGATCGGCCGTCCCACGGTGCCCGGCACGTTGTCGTCGAAGGTATTGCTGCTGACCACGGGACTGCTTTCGGTCATGCCATAGCCCTGTAGGAGCGGCAAGCCCAGGCCGATGAACACGCGGGAAATCTCGGCCGACAGGGCCGCGCCGCCGCTCATCGCGCCACGCAGCCGCCCTCCCAGCCGGGCCATCACCTTCCTCGCTACCAGTGCTTCCAGCAGCGGCCACAGCAGGTGCGCGGGCCGCCAGCCACCGCGGCCCTGGCGGCGTTCGAAGCGTCCGAAGCCGATCTCGACCGTCAGCTCGAACAGCAGGCGGCCGATGCCCGGTCCGCTCGCGAGATTGTCGCGCACACCCGCATACACCCGCTCGTAGATTCGGGGAACCGAGACCAGGATGGTGGGGCGGACGGTCAGCAGGTCCTCGGCAAGCTGCTGGATCGAGCGGGCATAGGCGACTGTGGCGCCGCACATCATGGGGACGTAGTAGCCGGCCGTGCGTTCGAAGGCGTGCGACAGGGGCAGGAATGACAGCAGCAGATCCTGCCGGGACAGCGGCGCGACCCACGTGCAGCCGAAGGCATTGGTGAGGATGTTGTGGTGGCTCAGCATTACTCCCTTGGGGCGTCCGGACGTACCGGAGGTATAAATGATGGTTGCCAGCTGGTGCGGATCGTTGTCGACCTGTGGCAGCTCTACGGCCCGTTCCGGCAGCCATGCGTGCATCGCCCGCACGCGGTCGTCGCCGGTCTCGCCGGGACTGCTCTGTATCGTCACCACGCGCACCAGGCCGTCGAGGGGAATGCCGCTTCCAGCAAGCGCGCGCCACTGGGCAAGCTCCTCCAGCAGCAGCACTCTGGCCCCGGCATCGGACAGCACGTAGGCCGCATTCTCCGGGCGGTCGGCGGTATAGAGCGGCACGACCACCAGTCCCATCCTCAGGGCAGCGTGCTCGAACATCACCCATTCGGGGCAGTTTCTCAGCATCACCGCCACCCTGTCGCCGCGGGCGAGGCCTTCCCGCGAAAGCGCCGCCTGCCAGCGCGAGATACCCTCGTCCGTCTGCTTCCAGGTGAGATCGCGCCACCTCCCGCTCGAGCGCTCGTAGTCGCGGTAAGCGACGCCATCCGGCGAACGTCGCATCCGCTCCCTGAACAGGCCGTCCAGCGTGCCGGCGGTCTCCACCGGAATGATGTCCGTTTGTTCCCGCTGCCTGCTCATGGATTGCTCCTGCCCCCGGGTTCGAGAAGATCCGGCACGATGGGCTCAGCCCGCCGTTCCGGGTGCGGCCGTTCCGGCATCCGCTTGCGTTTCGTTGCCGAAGTCCGGCGCGAAGTCGTCCACCATGACGACACGGCGGCGCAGCGTCTCCATTTTTCCCATCAGCTCCAGCTCCTGGGTTGTGATAACCCGCTGCTTCAGGGCGGCTGCGATCTTCTCTTCCCGCTGGGCCGGAACCCGCCCCGCCTTGACTGCCGCGCGCAGTTTGGTCTCCACCGCTTCGCTGACGACCGCACACTGCAGCGCCTGCTCCAGGATACCCAGTGGCTCGTCGGCCGACTGCGGCAGATAGATGCCGGCAGTCAGGCGGTCTCGCGCCTCTCCCGGCGCCAACATCAGCCCGGCCACCTGATGGTCGAGCCGGTCGGAGGGGGGGGAGAACGGTTTTCCCCAGGGAAAGACGAGGAATCGGAGCAGCCGTGCCGTGATGGCTCCCACGGGGAAATTGCTCAGCAGGCCGTCGAAGGCCTCCTGCATGCGATAGAACGCATCCCGAACCGACCAATGCAGCAGTGGCAGGTCGGCGGCGGGCCGTCCGTCGTTCTCGAAGCGCTTCAGGGCCGCGGAGCACAGGTAGAGCATGCTCAGGATGTCTCCCAGGCGGGCCGAGAGGCGCTCCCTGCGTTTCAGGGTCCCCCCCAGGATGAGCAGGGACAGGTCGGCGAGCAGGGCGAAGGCGGCGGAGAAGCGGGTCAGCTGGCTGTAGTAGCCATGGGCTTCCGGGGCCACGTTGCCGGGAGCCCGGGCGAGGTGGCCGCCGGTCAATCCGTGCAGCAGGGAGCGCAAGCCGTTACCGATGCTGAAGACGAGATGTCCCGTCAGTGCGCGGTCGAACTCCACCGAGGCGCGTACCGGATCGCTGTCGGCGGCAGCGTGGATTTCCTTGAGCACGTAGGGATGGCAGCGTATCGCGCCCTGGCCGAAGATGATCATGTTGCGGGTCAGGATGTTGGCGCCCTCCACCGTGATGCTGACGGGGATCTGCTGGTACGTGCGCGCCAGGTAGTTGTTCGGTCCCATGCAGATGCCCTTGCCGCCGTGGATGTCCATCGCATCGTTGACGGCCTGGCGCCCGCGTTCGGTCAGATGGTACTTGACGATGGCCGAGATTACCGCGGGTTTCTCGCCCAGATCCACCGCACCCGCCGTCATCACGCGCGCCGCATCCATCATGTAGGTATTGCCGCCGATGCGCGCCAGAGCTTCTTCCACGCCCTCGAAGCGACCGATCGGCACCCCGAATTGCGCTCGTACCCTGCCGTAGGCACCGCTGCTGCGTGCTGCCAGCTTGGCTGCGCCGGTGCTGGTGGCGGGCAGGGAAATCGCGCGACCGGCAGCCAGACAGTTCATCAGCATGCGCCAGCCGCAGCCGACGCCGCTGCGTCCGCCGATCACCCACTCCATCGGTACGAACACCTCCTTGCCGGAATTGGGGCCGTTCTGGAACGCAGCGTCGAGCGGGAAATGGCGGCGCCCGATCTTGACACCCGGCGTGTCGGTGGGAATCAGCGCCAGGGTGATGCCGAGATCCTCCTTGTCTCCCAGCAGCCCCTCCGGGTCCCGGAGCCGGAACGCGAGTCCCAGCAGGGTGGCCACCGGACCCAGGGTGATGTAGCGCTTTTCCCAGGTGACCCGCATGCCCAGGACGTCGCGCTGGCCGTCGTATTCGCCACGGCAGACGATGCCGAGGTCCGGGATTGCGCCCGCGTCCGAGCCCGCATCCGGTCCAGTGAGGGCGAAGCAGGGTATTTCCTGCCCTTTCGCCAGGCGCGGCAGGTAGTGATTCTTCTGTTCGTCCGTACCGTAGTGCAACAGCAGTTCGGCCGGCCCCAGGGAATTCGGCACCATCACCGACACCGCCGCCGTGCCGCTGCGCGAACCGAGCTTCATCACGACCTCGGAGTGTGCCAGCGCCGAGAAGCCGTGGCCGCCATACTGCCTGGGGATGATCATGCCGAAAAAGCCGTTGTCCCGGATGAACTGCCATGCGTACGGGGGCAGATCGTGCAGTTCGCGCGTGATGTGCCATTCGTCCAGCATGGCACACAGCTGTTCCACCGGCCCGGCCAGAAATGATCTTTCTTCCACGCTCAGCGCCGGCTTGGGGTAGGCCAGCAGCTTGTTCCAGTCGGGCGAGCCGCTGAAAAGGCTGCCGTCCCACCATACGGATCCGGCATCCAGCGCCTCCTGCTCGGTCTGCGAGATGCTCGGCAGGATTTTGCGGAATACTTTCAGCAGATGGTTCGATACCAGCATGCGCCGCAGCGGGGCCAGGAAGAATACCGTACCGGCGACGGCGGCCAGGAGCAGCAGCGCCGAGGTGATCAAGGCAGACGCTCCGCCCGGATCGCGATCCATCGCAAGGTCATGTCATGCATGCGGCCATCCGGATATCAGTCGTCCTCGACCGTGCCGCCGCTGCCCAGCGTCAGCTTGTTCTCCACCTTCCTGGCGCCTTCCGCCATCCAGGCGAGCATGACGACGCGATCCATCTGTTCCTGGCTGTTCACGTAGCCGCTGAGCAGGATTTCGCCGTTACTGGCCTCGATTTTCACGTTCAGGTTGCTGACGCTCGGGTCGGCACGCAACGCCGCGTGTATACTGCTCGCGAGCGAGGTATCGTCGATGGCTGCGCCTTCGGGAGGGGTTATCCAGGATTCATGCACTTTCTCTTCCGGCTTGGTGCATCCGGTAGCGGCGATGGCGCTCATCAGCGCCATCGCCAGGATCAGTTTTCTGCATCTACACCCATCGTTCATGCTTTTCCTCCCAGTTGAAGGTTGATCGAAACCTGACGGCCAGGCCCGCGTTGCGCAGATATTCCCGCACCTGCGACGGCAAATCCTCCTCCAGGCAGTCGAACGTCTGCACGTTCTTCATCGGGCGCAGCCAGGTCAGTTGGCGCTTGGCCAGTTGTCTCGTGGCGACTATGGCCATGTCGCGCATGGCTTCCAGGCCGACTTCATCGTCCAGGTACATCCGTACCTGCCGATACCCGACGCAGCGCATGGAAGGGCTGGCGTCATTCAGACGAAATTTATCACGGATTGTGCGGACTTCGTCGACCAATCCTCGTTCCAGCATCCGGTCGAAGCGTTGCGCGATGCGTCGATGCAGCATGTGGCGGTCGCCCGGGTTCAGAATCATGCGGATCGGATGGTAGGGGAAGCGGGCATGCCTGGGTTGATCCAGGATTTTCGACATCGGCTTTCCGGTGAGATGGCACACTTCCAGCGCGCGCTGGATGCGCTGGCTGTCCGTGGGCCGAATGCGCGCTGCGCTGGCCGGGTCGAGCCGTTGCAGTTCGGCGTGCAGTGCGGGCCAGCCGTTCGCCTCCGCCCGCTCCTCGATGTGCGTGCGCAGGCCGCCGTCGGCGGCAGGAAGCGGGGACAGGCCCTCCAGCAGCGCACGGAAGTAGAGCATGGTGCCGCCGACCAGCAGCGGTATGTTGCCTCGTCCAGTGATTTCCCGCATCGCGATCCGCGCGTGCTCCGTGAACCGGGCTGCCGAGTAGTGCTCGTGCGGGTCGATCAGATCGACGAGGTGGTGGGGGACCGCCGCCATGGAGCGTGCATCGGGCTTGGCGGTGCCGATGTCCATGTGGCGATAGACCTGCGCCGAGTCCACGCTCACGATCTCCACCGGCAGGTAGCCGGCAATGTCGAGCGCGATACCGCTTTTTCCGGTGGCGGTAGGCCCCATGAGGAAAATTGCGGGCGGGCGGACAGCCGAATCGTGCCCGGGGGACGGCACGTTCCCGGCATTCATGACCACGCGGGACGGACGTCGCGCCGATGCGGATCAGGGCCCGGGCGGCGCGTTCGATTGCGTGGCAAGCACCGGTTTTTTCGGTTAGAATCCGATTTTCCGCGCCGGCTTCCCGATCCCGATACGACCCCATGATTCTCGTCCTGAGTCCGAACACCCGGACCGACAGCGCCGAATACAGGCAATTGATGGCGCATCTGGCCGGCCTGACCGGTATCGCCACGCGCGTGCACAACGAGGTGGGCATCGAGCAGACGCTCACGGAAGTCTATCTGATCGGCAATACCAAGGCTCTGCCGGTGGAGGAAATGCGGAACCTTCCGTGTGTCGAGCAGGTGGTCCGGGTTTCGGAGGAATACCGGGTTCTGGGGCGGCACCACGATGACCACCGGTCGACTCATTTCGATTACAACGGCGTGCGTTTCGGTCAGGATACCCTTCATGTGTTCGCCGGCCTGTGTGCGGTCGATACCCTGGAGCATGTAGAATCGATGATGGCGGCATTGCGCGACAACGGCCAGGTGTGTACGCGCATGGGCGCCTACAAGCCGCGCACCAGTCCGTACTCCTTCCAGGGGCATGGCAAGGCCTGCCTCCCGTACGTGTTCGAGCTTGCCGGAAAGTATGGCATCAAAGTCATCGCCATGGAAGTCACTCACGAGTCCCACGTCGAGGAAATCCGGGATGCCCTGTTCCGCACAGGCAATGCCACCGGTGTGATGCTTCAGATCGGCACGCGCAATACCCAGAATTTCGAGTTGCTGAAGATCGTCGGGCGCCAGCAGGATTTTCCCGTGCTGATCAAGCGCGGTTTCGGCATCACCCTGGACGAGTCGCTGAATGCGGCGGAATACCTCGCCTCCGAAGGGAATCGCAAGGTTGTCTTCGGCCTGCGCGGCATGAAGACCAACATGGGGGATCCGCACCGCAACTTCGTGGATTTTTCCCACGTGCCAGTGGTGAGGCGGCTGACGCGCATGCCGGTCTGCATCGATCCCTCGCATTCGGTCGGGTTGCGGGCGTCGTCGCCGGACGGCATCCTGGATATCCTGCACGTGACGGCCCAGGGCGTGATCGCGGGCGCCAACATGGTACTGGTGGATTTTCATCCGGTGCCGAGCAAGGCGCTGGTGGACGGACCGCAGGCGCTGCTGCTCAAGGAATTGCCGCTTTTCCTGGAAGACATCCGTATCGCGCGGGCCGCGTACGAGCAGCGTGCCGCCCTCGCCAGACGCCACCAGGAGGCGGAGCTGCAGCCCGTATCGCAGCCATAGCGTCTCTCCGGCATCCGTCCTGTGCCATTCGTCGATTCCAGGCCGGCGCGCGCGAACCCTGCATCGGGGATGGCGGATTGAAGGTACACTAGCAAAGGAGCACACATTGGAACAGACACTGTATCGGCGTCCTGATGGAAGGAGCATGAACGATTTACAGGGAGAGCAGCCCATGATCAAGGTATTGCTCGCCAATCCCAGGGGGTTCTGCGCCGGCGTGGATCGCGCCATCGAGATCGTCGAGCGGGCGCTGGCGATGCACGGTGCGCCGATCTATGTGCGCCACGAGGTGGTGCACAACCGCTTCGTGGTCGAGAACCTGGAGAAAAAGGGGGCGGTGTTCGTCGAGAATCTCGACGAGGTTCCAGTCGGCAGCATCCTCATTTTCAGTGCGCACGGCGTTTCCCACGCGGTTCGCCGGGAGGCCGAGGCGCAGCAGTTCAAGGTGTTCGACGCCACCTGTCCGCTGGTGACCAAGGTTCACATCGAGGTCGCCAGGATGCGCGAGCAGGGCAGGGAGATCATCATGATCGGGCATCTGGGCCATCCGGAAGTGGAGGGCACCATGGGCCAGGCGGAAGGGGACGGTCCGCGCATGTACCTGGTGGAAACGGAGCAGGATGTCGAGGCCCTGCAGGTCGAGGATCCGGGTCATCTGGCCTACGTCACCCAAACGACCCTCTCGGTGGACGACGCCACGCGCGTGATCAACGCCCTGAAGAAACGCTTTCCGACGATCGTCGGTCCGAAGAAGGATGACATCTGCTACGCCACCCAGAATCGCCAGGATGCGGTCAAGATGATGGTGAAGCAGTGCGACCTGGTGATCGTGGTGGGCTCCCCCAACAGTTCCAATTCCAATCGCTTGTGCGAGGTGGCGCGCAATGCCGGTGTGGCGGCCTTCATGATCGACCGTGCCGAGCAGCTGCAGGAGGTCTGGCTGGAGGATAAGCATCGCATCGGCATCACCGCCGGTGCCTCCGCGCCGGAGGTGCTGGTGCAGGAGGTCATCGCCCGTCTCAGGCAGATCGGGGCGGAACAGGCCGGCCGGGAGGTGGTGGTGGAGGAGCTCAGCGGCGTGGTGGAGTCAGTCGTGTTTCCCCTGCCCAAGAACTGACGCAGCAGATTCCGTGGGGGCGGGCGATATCGCAGTCTGCAGGCCATTGCCGGCTGCGCGCGCCAGTTGATGTCATCATCATATTTTCGGATGCTTCCGGGGCCGGTGTTCAGGCTGTTCCATGGCGGCCAGCTGCCGCGATATTGATGCAGCATATTTTTGAAAAAGCCCGGAAGATTCGTGTGGTGGCGTTCGACGTGGATGGCGTGCTGACGGATGGAAGCCTCTATCTCACGGATGGCGGCGAGGAGATCAAGGCTTTCAACAGCCTTGACGGCCATGGCATCAAGATGATCAAGGCGACCGGGGTCAAGGTCGCCCTCATCACCGGTCGGCAGTCCCGTTGTGTGGAGCTGAAGGCGCGGGACTGGGGAATCACGCTCCTCTACCAGGGCGCCAAGAAGAAACTGCCTGCGTTCGAGGCCCTGCTGCGCGAGGTGGACCTCGATGCCTCCGCCTGTGCCTACGCGGGGGACGACCTGATCGATCTTCCTGTGCTGCTGCGCTGTGGCCTGAGCATCTGCGTCCCGGCCGCGCCCGCATTGGTGAAGAAGCACGCGCACTACGTCACGCGTGCCGAAGGCGGACGCGGTGCAGCGCGCGAGATCTGCGAGCTGATCATGCAGGCCCAGGATACGCTGGACGCCCACCTGGCGACCTATCTGGAATGATCGTCAGGCTGCAGTCCAGGTATTCCCTCCTGCTGCTCACCCTGCTGGTGGTGCTGCTGTACTGGATAAGCCGCTCGGCGCAACTGCCTTCCCGCATCCAGGACGAGAATGCCCGTTCCGCCTTGCCCGACTATATACTGGAAGACTTTTCGGCAATGCGCACGAACCGCGACGGGGTGACGCGCCATCTGCTGTCCGCGAAGCGGATGGTGCACTATTCGGACGGCGATGTCACCGACCTGGAGTTCCCTGTCTTTTTCGACACGGAGCCTGGAAAGCCGCCGTTGCGCGTGGATGCGAACCGGGCGAGGATGACCGCCGACGGCAAGGATGTCCAGTTGACGGACAACGTCAGGATCCTGCGCAGCGCCAGCGACAAGCGTGGAGAGACCATCATGACCACCGATTTCCTGCACTTTTTCCCTGACGAGGGCATCGCCAGGACAGATCGCCCCGTGGTGATCACCGAGGCCAATGCCGTCGTCAGGGCGATCGGCATGGAGATCGACAACCGCACCCAGGTCACCCGTCTGCTGTCGCAGGTCAAGGTCGTCCATGCCAAGGCGCGCTGATCGGCGCGGCATGGAGCCGGCATCGATGGGCGAACATACCTTCCGGTCGGCCTTGCTGCTTGTCGTCATGGTGGCAGGCGCGCCGTTCATGCCGCAGGCGCGGGCCGAGCGCGCGGATCGCGACAAGCCCATTCATCTCGAAGCGGATCAAGCGACGGTGCAGGATGCCAACAAGCTGGCCACCTTCATCGGGAACGTGGTGTTCACCCAGGGTACGCTCGTCATCCACGCGGACAAGATGATCGTGAAGAAGGACGCCGAGGGGTTCCAGTACGCCACCGCGTTCGGCAATCTCGCCAGCTTCCGGCAGAAGCGTGATGGCAAGGACGATTACATCGAGGGCTGGGGCGAGCGGATGGAGTACGACGGCAAGGTCGACCGGCTGCAGCTCTTCAGGAAGGCCAGGTTGAGGAGAGGGCACGATGAAGTTCACGGGGACTACATTTCCTACGACTCCATCAATGAATTCTTTCAGGTCACGAGCAACAATGGCGCCAACACCCAGACGCATGCCGACGGTCGGGTTCGCGCGGTGATCCAGCCGAAGCAGAAAGAGTAGGGTATGAAGGATGGGGTACCATCGCGACGCCATCCCGAGGGCCGCCGGGCGTGAGTGAATTAAGGGCGGACAACCTGAAAAAACGCTACAAGTCCCGCACGGTGGTGCAGGACGTCTCGCTGTCCGTCCGCAGCGGAGAGGTGGTGGGTTTGCTCGGACCCAACGGTGCCGGAAAGACCACCTGCTTCTACATGATGGTGGGCCTCGTGCCGCTGGATGGTGGTCGCATCCACCTGGACGAGCGCGACCTGACCCTGCTGCCGATCCATCAGCGGGCGCGCCTGGGCCTGAGCTACCTGCCACAGGAAGCATCGATCTTCCGGCGGTTGTCCGTTTCCGACAACATCCGGGCGGTTCTGGAACTGAAGGGCTATTCGGTCGAGGAAATACAGCAGCGCCTGGAGAATCTGCTGCATGACCTGCACATCAGCCACATTCGTACCAGCCAGGGCATCAGCCTGTCGGGTGGGGAGCGCCGGCGTGTGGAAATCGCGCGGGCGCTAGCCACGCAGCCGCGGTTCATCCTGCTGGATGAGCCGTTCGCCGGGGTGGATCCTATCGCCGTGCTGGACATCCAGAAGATCATCGGCTTTCTAAGAGAGCGCGGCATCGGCGTACTCATCACCGATCACAACGTGAGGGAAACGCTGGGAATCTGCGATCGGGCCTACATCATCAGCGACGGTACCGTGCTGGCCAGCGGTAACCCCGACGAAATCATCTATAATGAGGACGTGAGAAAGGTATATCTGGGAGAACATTTCAGGTTGTGAAAGTATAGATTCACTGAACCGCCTCATGGTGATCCGGTTGGGCTGCTGTTTTTTCATATCATGAAACCCACTCTTCAGTTCAAACTCTCCCAGCACCTGGCGCTCACTCCCCAACTGCAGCAGTCCATACGGCTGCTCCAGCTTTCCACCGTCGAGCTGGGGCAGGAGATCGAACGCATCGTGCAGGAAAATCCCCTGCTTGAACTGGATGATGGGCCGGGGCAGAGTCTGGCGGAGTATGCATCGGATGCACAGGACGGCCTCCCGGAATCGCTGGGTCCAGGAGGCGCCGACACCGCCGCGGCGGAGATGCCCGATGCCGCGAACGGTCTCGACGTAGACGCCCGCTTTTCCGAGGAATCGGGGTGGTCGGTCGAAGACGGCCGCTCCCACGAGGCGCGCGACGAAGACGATGAGCGCGACTTTTCCCAGCAGGCTGCGGAGTCGCTCAGCCTGCGCGAGCACCTCAACATGCAGCTCAGCCTGAGCCAGATCAGCGAGCGCGACAGGCGCATCGCGGGCCTGCTGATCGACAGCCTGGACGAGGATGGCTACCTCGTTCAGGATCTCGGGGAGCTTGTCGCCCTGCTGCCGTCGGAACTGGAGATCGACATCGACGCGCTGCACATCGCGCTCGGCTATCTGCAGCACCTCGATCCGCCCGGGGTGGGCGCGCGCAACCTGAGCGAGTGCCTGGCCCTGCAGTTGCGTGCGCTGCCGGGGGACACGCCGTTTCTCGACCGCGCCCTGCTGCTGGTGGAGCATCATCTGGACAGCCTGGCGTCGCGGGATTTCGCCG
The DNA here is from genome assembly GCF_900119085.1 of Nitrosovibrio sp. Nv17. GTDB lineage: Bacteria > Pseudomonadota > Gammaproteobacteria > Burkholderiales > Nitrosomonadaceae > Nitrosospira. The sequence continues at coordinate 97,438 of NZ_FPIQ01000007.1, forward strand.
CCATCAAGAGGCTGCTGTGTTGCGACGACGAATGCCTGCGCTCCATCCAGCAGCTCGTCGTTCGCCTGAATCCCAGGCCTGGCATGGCATTCAGCTCCTCGGTGGCCCGCTACGTCATTCCGGACGTGGTCGTGACGAAGGTTCGCGGCACGTGGGTGGCCAGCCTGAATCCCGAAGCGATGCCGCGCCTGCGGATCAACCATCTTTACGCCGATATTCTCAAGCGCAGCCAGGATGATTCCACGCGGCAGCTGGTGAACCGGCTGCACGAGGCGAAATGGTTCATCAAGAATATACAGCAGCGCTTCGATACCATCCTGAAGGTCTCCTCCGCCATCGTCGAACGCCAGCGCCAGTTTTTCGAGCACGGTGCGGTCGCCATGCGTCCCCTGGTGCTGAGGGAGATCGCGGAGGTGCTCGATCTGCATGAGTCCACCATTTCGCGGGTAACCACCCAGAAGTTCATGCGCACCCCTCGGGGCATATTCGAACTGAAGTATTTCTTCGGCAGCCACGTAGCGACCGAAGCGGGCGGCGCCTGCTCGGCGACCGCGATCCGGGCGCTGATCAAGCAGATGATCAGTACGGAAAATGCCAGAAAGCCGCTGAGCGACAGCCAGATCTCGGAGATCCTGGGACAGCAGGGCATCGTCGTGGCTCGCCGTACCGTCGCAAAGTACCGGGAGTCGATCCAGATTCCCCCCGTCAATCTTCGCAAATCGTTCTAACTCAACCCAGGAGACATGATGAATCTCAACCTTACCGGTCACCACGTGGAAGTCACCCCTGCCTTGCGCGACTACGTTACCACGAAAATGAGCAGGATCACGCGTCACTTCGATCACATCATTGACGTCAGCGTCATCCTGTCGGTAGAGAAGCTCAAGCAGAAAGCCGAGGCCAACGTACACGTGAAAGGTAGGGATATCTTCGTCGAAACCGACAGCGCCGACATGTACGCGTCGATAGACAACCTGGTCGACAAGCTCGACCGGCAGATTCTCCGCCACAAGGAAAAAGGCGAGAGCCGCCGCAACGGCGGCGCGCTCAGGAGCCAGGAGACGGACCAACTGGATTAGCCGCGTTTCAGCGCAATCCGGGAACCCATTTGCTCACATCGCACCCCAAGTCCATGTCACGCATCGACGTCACCCAGTTGTTCGAAGAAAAGCGGGAAAAATTGTCCCTGGTGTGGGAGGCGGGCAGGGAGGGCGGCGGCCGGCAGATCGACGAGCGCGCCGTCGCCGCCTCGACCCAGGGGATCATCGGCCATCTCAACTTCATCCATCCCAACTGGATACAGGTGCTGAGCGATCCCGAGGCCGACTACCTGGATCGGCTCGATGCGGCCATCCTGCGGCAGAATATGGAGAGGCTTGCGCAAAGCAACCTGTGGTGCATCATCGTGACCGGCGGTGCATCCGTGCCGGATGCAATCAGGACCTTCGCGGACACAATGGGCATTCCCCTGTTCTCCTCGCCCTATCCCAGCCTGGAGGTGATCTGGCTGCTGCGGCCCTATCTCGGGCGCGCGCTGGCGCCTTTCATCAGCCTGCACGGAGTCCTGCTGGACGTCCTGGGGCTGGGCGTCATGATCACCGGTGAGAGCGGCGTGGGCAAGAGCGAACTGGCGCTGGAACTGGTGAGCAGGGGACATGGTCTGGTCGCGGACGACGTGGTGGAGCTGCATCGCATCGCCCCCGAGACTCTGGAGGGGCAATGCCCGCCGATGCTGCGTGATTTTCTCGAGGTGCGCGGACTGGGGATGCTGAACATCCGCACCATCTTCGGCGAGACCGCAGTACGCCGCAAGAAGAACATGAAGCTCATCGTGCATCTGCAAAAGCCCAGCATGGACATCAATTCCATGGAGCGGTTGCCGCTCGGGGACGTCACCGAGAGCATACTGGACGTCAGCGTCCGCAAAGTCATCATCCCCGTCGCCGCCGGACGCAACCTGGCCGTGCTGGTGGAGGCGGCGGTGCGCAATTACGTCCTGCAGCTACGGGGGATCGACAGTGCCGGGGAATTCCTGGCACGCCATCAGCGGGAAATGGAAAGCCGCGAAAATACCGGCAATCCGCAGCATCACTCCGATCCGGGGAATCCGGAAAACAAGTGCAGCTGATCGTCATCAGCGGTCTTGCCGGTTCCGGCAAGAGCATCGCCCTGACCGCCCTGGAGGACAGCGGCTACTACTGCGTGGACAATCTGCCGGCAAGCCTGCTGCTGGAAGTCACGCTCTACCTCAAGAGGTCGGCGCACGACCGGGTGGCGGTCAGCATCGATGCCCGCAGCCGCGAGACCCTGCCCTTGCTGCCGCAACAGCTGGCCGACCTGAGGCGCCAGGGCATCGACGTGCACCTGCTGTTCCTGGAAGCCAAGACGTACACCCTGGTCAAGCGCTTTTCCGAGACCCGCCGCCGCCATCCGCTGAGCGACGACCATTCGACGCTGCCGGAATCCATCCAGATGGAACGCGAGATGCTGCGCGAAGTGCGCAACCTCGCCAGCCGCATCGACACCAGCGACCTGAGCGCGAGCGCGCTGCGCGCATGGGTGCGGGATTTCATCGGCCTCAATCCGGCGAACCTCACGCTCCTGTTCCAGTCCTTCGGCTTCAAGCACGGAATTCCGCTGGACTCCGACATGGTATACGATGTCCGCTGCCTTCCCAATCCGCACTACGAGATGCGCCTGCGGCCGCTCACCGGGCGGGATGGGCCGGTGATCGAATACCTGGACGAGAATGCCGACGTCAATCGCATGTTCGGCGACATCCGGGCGTTCATCGAAGGATGGTTGCCATGCTTCATCCGCGACAGCCGCAGCTACCTGACCGTCGCCATCGGCTGCACCGGCGGGCGCCATCGCTCGGTCTACTTCGTGGAGCGGCTGGCGCGCCATTTCGCGGCGAATACCCAGATTCTCGTGCGCCACCGGGAGCTGGACCATCCTGAATCCGCGGACTGAGGAGACCGGCGATGCTCCCCTTGCGCGACGATCCCGTAACCCGGCGCGTTTCCCTGTCCTCGACCGAGACATGAGCACAACGAAAACCATCACCCTGGCCTTCACCGGCGCCTCCGGCATGCCCTACGGCGTGCGCCTGCTGGAGCTGCTGCTGGCCGGCGGCCATCGCGTCTATCTGTTGTATTCCCAGGCGGCGCAGATCGTGGCGCAGCAGGAAATGCAGCTGACGCTGCCGTCGCGTCCCCGTGAAACGGAAGAATTGTTTTCCCGCCGCTATGGCGCCGCCGCGGGCCAGCTGCGCGTGTTCGGACGGGAGGAATGGTTCGCACCGGTGGCCTCCGGCTCCAGCCCGGCCGATGCCATGGTCGTCTGTCCCTGCACCATGGGGACGCTCGCCGCCATCGCCTCGGGGCTCAGCCAGAAGCTGATCGAGCGCGCCGCCGACGTCACGCTCAAGGAAAATCGCAAGCTCATCCTGGTGCCGCGCGAGACCCCCTTCTCCGCGCTGCATCTGGAGAACATGCTCCGGCTCGCGCGCAGCGGTGCCATCATCCTGCCCGCCAATCCCGGCTTCTACCACCATCCCGCGAACGTGCAGGACGTGGTGGACTTCATCGTGGCGCGCGTGCTGGACCACCTGGACGTGGCGCACGACCTGATGCCGCGCTGGGGGACGGAGTCCGAATCCGGCGACTGACATACTGCCACCTTCCGCTATCTTGCGGCCTGCCCTCGTGCGCAGTCTGCGGCCGCAAGCGCAACCAGGCCTTCCGGCGTGACCTGGCGGATCCCGGCCTCGGTCACGACGTAATCCATGGCAATGTCATGTGATTGGGGGTGGACACTGTCCAGCTTCTGAATCTCGAAGGCCACCCCGATCGCCAGCGGCCGCCGCCCTGCAACGGCGGAGGCGGCCAGGGTGCGGTCGAAATAGCCGCCCCCGTAGCCGAGCCGGAAGCCCAGCCGGTCGAAGCCCACCATGGGCAGCAGCAGCGCGTCGACTTCCACCGCCTCGGCGTCGTCGGGTACCGGGATACCGTAGGCCCCCGGCTTCATGGCCGCACTTGCCCGCCATTCGCGAAAGCGCAGGGCTCCTCCTTTCCGCACGACTTCCGGCAGCGCCAGGATGGTCCCGCCTGCGCGGAAGTGCTCCATCGCCGGCCGCGGATCGTATTCCCCGCGATGAGGCCAGTAGCCGCCCACCACGCGATGCTTCCCCATGGGGAAGCCCTCCCGCAGCAGGCGCGTGATCGCTGTGCTCCAGCACAGGCGCTCGGTTTCCGGCACCGATTCCCTCAACGCCAGCAGTTCCTCGCGCCGCTGCTTCCTCCAGTCCTGCCAGTCATCCATGCGATTGCTCCGCCTGCGCGCGTCCCGGCGGCCCGAGTCGCAGGAGCAGCGTCCGGGCCGGCGCCGGAATGGCCGCGGCCAGCGCATCGTCCAGCGTCATCCAGCGGGCTTCGTCCCGCATCGCCGCCGGGGGCGCGGAAACGACCCGCAGTGGCTGCGGATGAATGCGCAGCTTGAAGTGCGTGAAGACATGGTCCAGCGGCGCCCCCTGCCCCATGTGCCCCAAGGGCGACACCTCCAGGCCGAAGTGCCGGATGCAGTAGGCGGCAGCGTCGCCATCCACCGGCATCTCGGGAAAGCACCACAATCCGCCCCAGATCCCTGTGGCCGGTCGCTTCCGCAGCAGCACCTTGTCCTGCATCCTCAGCATCAGCATGGCGGTTTCCCGCTCCGGCAATGCCCTGCGGGGCCGGGGAGCGGGGATCTGCGCCACGCGCTCCTCCCGCAGGGCCATGCAGTCCTGCCGCAGCGGGCACGCAGCGCAGCGCGGCCGGGCGCGGGTGCAGACGGTCGCGCCCAGATCCATCAGCGCCTGGGTATAGACCGCCATCGCCTCCGGGCCGGCATCCGCCGGCAGCAGCGCCTCGGCCTGCCGCCACAGCAGCGCCTCGTTTCCTTTCTCGCCGGGATAGCCCTCCAGCCCAAGGTGGCGCGCGAGCACGCGCTTGACGTTGCCGTCGAGTATGGCGCGGCGCTCACCGTAGGCGAACGCCGCGATGGCGGCAGCGGTGGAGCGCCCGATGCCGGGAAGCTGCTGCAGGGCTTCGGCGCTGCGCGGAAAGACGCCGCTGTGGTCCGTGGCGACCACCTGGGCCGCGCGATGCAGGTTCCTGCCGCGCGAGTAGTATCCCAGCCCGCTCCACAGTGCCAGGACCTCGTCGATGCCGGTCGCGGCCAGGCTCGCGACGTCGGGAAAGCGTTCCAGGAACCGCAGGTAATAGGGGATGACGGTGCCGACCTGCGTCTGCTGCAGCATGACCTCGGACAGCCATATGGCATACGGGTCGCGCACGCCCTGCCATGGCAGGTTGCGACGGCCGTGGAGCTTCTGCCAGCGTATCAGCCTGGCGGAAAAGGTGGGGAGGTCCGGCGCCGGCGTCATGGCGCGGCTTGCAGTTCCAGCTTCACGTTGGAAGACCTGAAACCGGCGCTCGTCAGCGTGCCGATGCGGATCGAGCCGCGCATCCGGGAATTTCGCAGCAGAGGCGTGTCCAGCAATGCTTCCAGGGATGGGTTCTCCGCGCTTCCCGTCCGTCCCGGCGGAGTTCGCGGATCGGGCAGGAAACGGTCGATGTCCAGCCGGTCGATCTGCGCGTCGATTTCCAGGTCCGGTTCCGAAAAGCCCGTGGCCGTGAGCCGGGCGATGGCGTTGCTTCCCATGGCCTTGCCTGCAAGATGGATCTGCATCCGCTGCCGTTCGTTTTCCAGGATGGCGTTGCCCTGGAGCTCGCCGTCGAGACCGCCGGGCACGTCCGGCCCCTCCGCATGAATCCTGGCGGAGAGGTCGGGAAGCTCCAGGCGGCGGGCATCCACGCTGCCGCGCAGCGGCGAGGCCAGCGTCGCCACGATGCGGCGCTCCCCGAACCGGGATTCGAGCCCGAGAGTCAGCGCATCGCTGCGGAAATCGCCGGGTGTGCCGCTCAGATCGGAGAGGGTAATCTCAGCATTTCCATTGTCCGGCGGATTCGCGGAATCGGCGGCTTTCACGTTCGCCTTCAACAGTCCGCTGGCGAGCCCGCCGTCGACCAGGCTCAGGTGCGGTATCTCCAGCCTGACGTCGACGTGGCGGCTGCCCTGCGCACCGGTGATGTCCAGCGCCATCCCGTCCGCCGCGAATCCGCCGCTCGACGAATGAAGGCCGGCGTGGCCGCTGGCGCGCATCGTGATGGGATCGGCGCCGCCCATGCTTCCCGTGGCTTCCAGTTCGAGGCCGTCGACCCTGTAGGATGCATCGGCGCCGGCCGCCAGCCCGAATCCCAGGCGAACGTCCACCACATCGGGCCGGCCGGATCGTACAGCCTGGAACGACAGACTGACGGCATGCCGGGCCGCCTCCGCCTCGGAGGAGCCGGAGCGGCGTTCGATCCGCGCATCCAGACGACCTAGCGTATATTCCCGTTCGCTCGGCTCGTCGCGCAGGACGAGAGTCGCTCCTTCCACCCGCGCGTCGTCGAGGTCGAGTTCGAAGGGCGGCGGCTCATCACCCGACGCGAGCAGATCGTCCACGTTCGTGCGGCCGTCGCGAAAGCGCACCAGCCGTGCCTGCAGGCCGCGGATGGCGATGCCATCCACCACGACCTTCCCGCGAAGCAACGGCACCAGGGCAAGGGATGCATGGATGCGTTCCACCCTCGCGAACTCCACGTCATCCTCATGCTCGCTCAGCGAGACGGCATGCATGGCCACCCCGGGGCGGGGGAAAAAGGACAACGCGATGTGGCCCCCGATCCCGAGGTTGCGCCGCTGCTTCTCCTTGACCAGTTGGATGACCAATGGCTTGTAGGCGTTGGGATCGACGATGAACGCGAGGAGGATCGCCAGGCAGGCGAGCAGGAATGCAGCGGCTGCGGATGCGATCAGCGCGTATCGGAGATACGGATTCATGGCCGGGGCGGGATGGCATGGACGAAGAGAGCGGCGTCCGATACAGATTGATTTAAAAGATAATCAATTCCAAAGCTGCCTTGGGTAGGGGGTGCATCGTGAGCCGATTCGTGCGTGCACCCGAATCGTTCCGGCATCCTCTCAATCGACCGGGCAGCTCAGGAACGCTGCCGGGGTCAGTATCTCGATCCCATGGAAAGGATGCAGTTCCAGGAGGTCGTGATCTCCCGTCAGGATTGTCTGCGCTTCGCCGCTCAACGCCACGTCGAGGAATTTGTCGTCCTTCGGATCTCTGCACGCGGCGATCCTCTGAGTGACGGAAATCACCCGAACGATGCCACCGAGCAGACGCAGGAAATGCTGCCGGTCCTCGCGCGAGACATAGCGGTCGAATCTGGTCCGGAAAAGTGCGTCGCTCAACTCCGTCAGCGTTTCCTCTGACATCAGGGGAATGCCCCATGAGAGTCCGTGATCCACAGCCCTGGCTGCCGTATCGCCTGGCATGAGCAGGCGGTTGATCCAGAGATTGGTGTCGATCACCAGCTTGCGATCAGCCCTCACTGCTCAGCAAATCTTTCAGCACCTCTGCCGTCATGCCGGCTTCCCGCGCCTTGGCGCCGGCGCGATCGCTGAAACGCCGGAACTCGGCCACGTTCAGATTGACCAGGCGCTCGTATTCGTCCATCGACATCACCACGGCCACGTCCCGTTTCTGACGTTGAATGATGACGGGCTCGCGCCGGACGGCCTCGATGATCTCTGCCAAGCCCTGCCTGGCTTCACTCGCTGTTACGGTACGCATATATCACCTTTGTAAATTTTGTACGTATTGTACATTATTTATGGTTGCGGCCAACGCGCTGGCACGCCGTCTGCAGGGTGACGTGCGGAAAGTCTTTTGAAAATCCAAGTGGAGCGGGTGAAGGGAATCGATCCAATCATTCAACCCATTGATTAATAACGGGTTTCCCCAGTTCGGATGTCCGGTTTGGGCCATAAATGATACCAGTTTTGCCCTCCTGATGGATAGATGCATCCACTGCTGTCTTAGGGCAGCCACGGGCAGCCACTGAGTTGTGTGCCCAGTGACTTGTTCCTAAGCGAAGTGGTATCAGGCGCCCTGAGCTTGTGCTACATGCAGCGCTCTGCGTTCGAACCGTTCGGAAACAGGGTTCGCTTGCCCCTGGGGCCTATGCAGGTGCGTCACGATTTCGTGGGAACCGTCGTCCAGTGGTCGCATGCTGACTCCCCATCCATGGGCGTGCTTGATACGCGATTGTGCGGATACCCCAACACCGTAGCCGGCAGAAACCCATAGCGCCATCATCTCGAAGGAAGTGACGTACTGAAGATTCTGCTGGTCAGCCGCCTGGAGCGAGAGCAGCCGACGATCCAGCGAAGAACACGCCTCATCCCTCCAGCGAAAGATCGGGTAGTTCTGGAGGTCGGTGATGGTGAGCGATGCCTGATCAAGCAAGGGAAACCGCAGCGGCATCGCAACGGCCATGTGCTCAATCCACAAGGACTGGGTTTCCAGGGCTGGATCACTCGCTCCTTGAAGCGACATTCCCACGTCGTAGCGGCCTTCACGAAGTCCATCAAGCAGCTCGTCACCTGCCACCTCAGAGAACGCGATGCTGACCTCTGGTTCTTCCGCTCGTTGCAGCGCGAGCAGCGCCGAGAGCTGAGATGACGATACGCCTGGCGCTATCGCAAGCCTAAGCTGGGCGGGTTGGCTGGTGATGTTGTCCACGGAGAACCTACAGAAGCGACGAAGCAGGTCAAGGGCAAACCAGCATCATAGTAAAGAGAGAAGTTTAACGTCTATATATTTAACGTGGTTAATTTAAGAGGATTATTTGACGCTTCTGTTGATGCAGAAGCTTACTATTCAGCCAGGTCGTCCACCTGGCACACCCACATATGAATCCGAACCAGCATTAGCTTTCGGGCGGGCCGTGCGTGCCGCTCGCGTCGCGCAAGGGGTCGCTCAAGACGACTTTGCGTATCAGGCGGGAATATCGCGTTCGCACATGGGCAAGATCGAACGCGGGGAGCATGTGCCGACGCTGCCTTTGATATTGAAAATTGCTGCCGCACTCGGGATAAGCGCCAGCGAATTGATGGCAGCGACTGAAAAGAACCTCAGCGCTGGCAGTGAGCCGCAAGATTCACCATAGCGGCCGCGAACTTCAATTACGGCACTTGTTGCCGCCGGATCAGTCGTCCGAGTGTGCGCGTAGGCGTGCGATGAACCGCTCCACCGATGCCGGCAAGCCTTCGCCGGCAGGTCGTAGCAAGTAGGTCGTGATGACTGCGGAATCCATGGCCAGAGGGCGGATCACCACGTCGGGGCGCAGGCACGCCGCGATCCTGGTTTCGGTGATGAAGCCTACCCCGTAGCCGGCACCGACCAGGGTGAGCATCATGTCCAATGACGACACGTGCTCGGCGACGTCGGGTGGACGCTCCAAAGGCCGCAGCAGCCGCGCCAGTTCACGATGGTAGCCTTCGCATGCCTGCGGGTCACATAAGACCAGTGGGTAGATCGCAAGCTGATGCAGCGGAACAGCCTTGTGTGAAAGTAAAGGATGCCGGGCGGGCACGGCTACCACCAGCGGATCGTGCCAGAGTGGCTCGGTAACGATGTCGTCGCCGACTTCCGCCGTGTGCGCAAACCCGATCGAGAAGTCACCTGAGCGCAAACCACGCAACTGATCGGCCAACGGCACTTCGGACAGGCGAATCTCGATCTCCGGCTCTTCCTCGCGGCAGCGGGCCAGGAGGGCCGACAGCCTGGGATCGATTGCGCCGTCGGACACGGCGATGCGAAGGCTTCCGCTCAAGCCCGCAGCGACCGCCCGGACGTTCTCCTGAGCCTGTTTGAGGACGGCGAACACCCTGCGCACATCTTGCAGGAACGTTGCACCCGCTTCGGTCAGTACCGTGCCTCGGCGGTTGCGCTCGAAGAGCACCACGCCCAGGTCATCCTCAAGCTCTTTGATGGCGCGGGACAAGGGTGGCTGTTCGATATGCAGGCGCTCTGCGGCCCGTGTGAAGTGCAGCTCTTCTGCGAGAGCCACAAAGCAGCGAAGGTGTCGCAGTTCCATGGGCCGTGCTCCTGTTCCGTATCAGCGATCTATTCGCACCAGCTCTCGTCCGCAGTGACCTGCTGGATGCACGTCCAGTCCACGTCACTCCTGGCGCGCTGCGCTGGACTGAAGCGCCTGCCAGTCCACGCAGGATCACTCATTTGCATCTCAAAAATGGTTATCATAATGCAGCTAACTAGTGAATCAACTTAGATTTATAGACGTCTTTCCACGCAGACCATATACTTTCTGCAGAAATTTACACGAGCATTCGCTAACCCGAATGAGCCAGTCAGGATGCCCCACCAACAGCTTGCCGATCTCACCCAGCCACAGCGTGACCGTCTCGCGTTCGTGGAATTGCGTCTGCGCTTCATTGGGGAGATGCGCCGCCAGGACTTGGTCGCGCGTTTTGGTATCCAGTCCGCTGCCGCGTCCAGGGACCTGGCGCTGTACAAGGACTTGGCTCCGGGCAATATCGACTACGACGGCAAAGGCAAGTTCTACGTCCTGGGTTCGAGCTTCCAGCCGATCTTCGATTTCCCACCCGAGCGAGTGTTGTCGTGGCTGACCCAGGGGTTTGGCGACGGTGAACCGATGCACATCAAGGCGTGGGTGGCCAGCGAGAGCCCGTCCCGGCTCACTCACCCTGACCTAACAATCTTGGCGAGCGTCACTCGGGCCATTCATTACGAGTGCCCGCTCGGCATCGAGTACCACTCCATCTCCAGCGGTCGCACCGCGCGGGAGATCGTCCCGTTCGCGCTGATCGACAACGGCCTGCGCTGGCACGTCCGCGCCTTCGACCGCAAATCGCAGGAGTTCCGCGATTTCGTCCTCACCCGGATCAAGCGCCCTGTGGTGCGCAAGGGGCAGCCCGTAGAGTCCCACGAGATGAGCGGTCAAGACATCCAGTGGACCCGGATTGTCGAGCTGGAGCTGGTTCCTCATCCCGACCAGCCACGGCCAGAAATCACCGAAATGGACTACGGCATGCAGGGTGGTGCACTGCACATGAAGCTGCGCGCCGCCACGGCGGGCTACATCCTGCGCAAATGGAGTGTGGACTGCTCCCCCGACCATCGCCTGCGCGGCCCGGAGTACCGGCTTTGGTTGAAGGACCATCTGGCGATCTACGGCGTGCGCAATGCGGTGCTGGCGCCGGGTTACCGCTCCCCTGATCAACAACGGCTCGAAGCCGAGATGGACTGATGGGATAAGCATGCTCGCAAAACTCGAACGACTCATCAGCGAAATTGGCGACCTCAACAGCAAGTTGATCCTGCTGGTCGGCTCCAGCCGCAGTGGCAAAACCCAACTGCTGCGCCAGCTCGGCAACAAGCTCAACATCGAGCCACTCAACGTCGGCCTGGAACTGGGGCGCCGATTGGCCGCCACGCCGAACAACAAGCGCGGCTTCTCGGCAGGCGAACTGCTGCGTGAGATTGCGCTGCTTGAAACATTCGGGGAACGAGGCGAAGCCCCGCTGCTGCTCGACAATCTTGAGTTGCTGTTCGAGCCCAGCCTACAGATCAACCCGCTTGACCTCGTCAGGCGGCTGGCTCACTCCAGGCGCGTCGTGGCCGTTTGGCCTGGCGAGTTGCGCGGTGATCGGCTGATTTATGCCGACATGAGCCATCCAGAACATCGTGACTACAGCCAGGACGGCGTGGTCGTACTCGAAATTTGACCGAATTAACGAAAACTGCGGGAAGAGAAAAGCATATGGGCACGAACATGAAATACGGAGATCTGATCCAATTCGAGCAGATCGAATCAGTGATCCAACTGCTCGATGCCGGGCGCCCGGACGAGGCCAAGAAGCTCGTCGCGACCTACGTCATCTCCGATGACATGGCCGAGCGAATCTCCAAGCTCATGGTTCCCCAGCTCAGTTTCGAGGATTCGGTCGATCACAAAGGCGTGCTGATCGTCGGCAACTACGGCACCGGTAAGTCGCACTTGATGTCGGTGCTGTCGCTGGTGGCAGAAGACGCCGCTTATGCGCCGATGATTCGCCACCCCAAGGTCGCCGAGGCGGTTGCCTCCATCGCAGGAAAATTCAAGGTTCTTCGCATCGAGGTGGGCGGCCTGGAAATGCCGCTACGCCAGGTCATCACCCAGCAGCTTGAGCGCTTCCTCGGCAAGCTGGGCGTCAGCTACAGCTTCCCGGCGGCAGATCAGGAACTCAACAACAAAGAGTCTCTTGAAGAAATGATGGCCGCCTTCCATGAGGTCTACCCAGACCAAGGCCTGTTGCTGGTGGTTGACGAGTTCCTGGAATACCTGCAGTCGCGCAAGGACAACGAACTGATTCGCGACTTGGCCATCCTGCGGCAGATCGGTGAAATCACTAAACATCTCAAGTTCCGCTTTGTCGCTGGCGTGCAGGAAGCCATCTTCGACAGCGTGCGCTTCCAACATGTGGCCGACAGCATGCGCCGGGTCAACGAGCGTTTCACCCAAATCCTGATCGACCGCCAGGATGTCAGCTTCGTCGTCTCCGCGCGTCTTCTCAAGAAGACCGCTGACCAGCAAAACAAAATCCGCGAATACCTCACGCCGTTCGCCAAGTTCTACGGCTCCATGAACGAGCGGATGGACGAGTACGTGCGGCTGTTCCCGGTTCACCCGGACTACCTGAAGACCTTCGAGCAGATCCACTTCACCGAGAAGCGTGGCGCGCTCAAGACCATCGAGGCCGCCATGCTGGCCATCCTCGATCAGGAAGTGCCCGCCGACAAGCCGCTGTTCATCAGCTACGAAAGCTTCTGGAACACGATCAAGGCCAACTCGGTCTTGCGCGCCGACCCCAACATCAAGGAGGTGATGCGCGTCTCCGAAGTGCTGGAGTCACGCGTGCAGCAAGCCTTCACACGGCCAACCTACAAGGCCATGGCGCTGCGCGTCATCAACGCACTGGCCGTGCACCGCTTGACCACCGGCGGCGACATCCACGTGCCCATTGGCCCCACGGCCGCCGAACTGCGCGATGCCCTGTGCCTGTTCCAGCCAGGCGTGGAGGACATGCCCGGCGATCCGGCCGAGAACCTGCTGTCGATGGTGCAAACCGTGATGCGGGAGGTGCTCAAGACCGTCAACGGTCAGTTCATCTCCAAGGCACCTGACACCGAGCAGTACTACCTCGACCTCAAGAAGGACATCGATTACGACGCGCAGATCGAAAAGCGTGCCGAAGCCCTGTCCGACGACGCTCTGGACCGCGCCTATTACAGCGCCATCAAAGCACTGATGGAGTGCAGCGACGACCTGCGCTACCCCGGCTTCCAAATCTGGCAGTACCAGATCGAGTGGCAGGAGCGCCGCGTCGAGCGCATGGGCTACCTGTTCTTTGGTGCCCCGAATGACCGGCCCACGGCACAGCCCGAACGCGACTTCTACATCTACTTCATCCAGCCCTTCGACCGGCCGAAGTTCAGCGACGCCAACCTGGCGGACGAGGTGTTCTTCCGACTGAAGTCCCCCGACGAAGACTACAAGCGCTACCTGTCCCAATACGCGGCGGCATTGGACTTGGCGTCCACCGCCAGCGGTGGCGCGAAGGCCGTTTATCTGTCCAAAGCCCAGGACTCGCTGCGGTCCATGAGCAAGTGGCTGCAAGAAAAGCAGATGACCGCATTCGAGGTCACCTATCAGGGCAAGACCAAGACGCTGCAGGATTGGGCCAAGGGCGTGTCCCTGCGCGAACGGGCACGCTTGGGGCCGGAGGAGCGCATCAACTTCCGTGACGTGGTGAACATCGTCTCTGGCCTGGCACTGGGCCAGCGCTTTGCCGACATCGCGCCCGAATACCCCACGTTCTCGGTGCTGGTCACCGAGGCCAACCGCAAGCAATTGGTGGGCAATGCGCTGCGCGCACTGGCAGGCGGAACGCGCACCAAGGATGCCGCAGCCGTTCTCGATGCTCTGGAGCTGCTCGATGGCGACCGCGTTGACCCCGCCAACTCCCGCTACGCGCAAGAGGTGCTGAACCGCCTCAAGGCCAAAGGCCACGGTCAGGTGCTCAACCGCAATGAACTGCTGTCGGGCTCGTCCGACATCGAATATTTTGCGCCGCTCAAGTACCGGCTGGAACCCGATCTGCTGGTCACCGTGCTGGGCGGCCTGGTCTATTCCGGCGAACTTGTGCTGTCGATCACCGGCGACAAGATCGACTCCGGCAAGCTGGCCCAGTTGGCTGAACGCTCGCTGGAGGAACTCAAGCAGTTCAAGCACGTCGAGGCACCCAAGGAGGTCAACCTCACCGTGCTGCGCACCTTGTTCGAGCTGCTCGATCTGCCGTCCGGCCTGGCTCAGAAGGCCAGCCAAGGCGACACCGAACCCGTCGTCAAGCTGCAAGAGAAGGTCAGCGCGCTGGTGCCGCGCGTGCTCAAGGCCGGCTCCGACCTGCAGCAAGGCAAGCTCGGCTTCTGGGGCCAGAACCTGCTGCGCGAAGAAGAAGCCAAAGACTGGTACGCCCGACTGGATTCGCTGAAAAAGTTCACCGAATCGCTGACGCCGTACAACACCGTCGGCAAGCTCAAGAACCTGCGCGTCACGCCGGACGATCTGGACAGCCAGAAGAAGAATCTGGAAATCCTCGCCGCCGTCGAGCGCCTGCTCGAACTGGTGGCCGATCTGGGCAGCACAGCCTCTTACCTCTCCCAGGCCGAAATGGTGCTGCCCACCGATCACCCGTGGGTGAAGCAAGCCGAGGCAGCCCGCAAAACCCTGCAAGACAAGCTGAGCCAGGACCGCACCGCCGAGCACGCTTCTGAATACCGGCAAACGCTGGGCCAGCTCAAGAAGGACTACATCACCGCCTACATCGCCAGCCACAGCAAGGCACGGCTGGGCGTGGCCGAAGACAAGACCCGCAATGCCCTGCGCCGTGACGAGCGCCTGCTGGCGCTGCGCGTATTGGCCGGCGTGTCGTTGATGCCCACCAGCCAGCTCACCGCCTTCGAAGAGTCCCTCAACGGCCTGAAGAGCTGCTCCTCGCTGGATGAGCCAACGCTGGTCACGGCTGCCGTCTGCCCGCACTGCCAGTTCCGCCCCTCCGCCGAGCAACTGGAACTGCTGCCCGCCGCCAACCGACTGCACAAGCTGGACGATGACCTGGACGAATTGCTGGCCAACTGGCAGCAAACCCTGCTGGAGAACCTGGAAGACCCGTTCACCCAGGAGAGCCTGGGCCTGTTGCCTGCAGCAAGCAAAAAACTGATCGACGCCTTCCTGGCCTCACGCACGCTACCAGCCCCCTTGACCCAGGAGTTCGCTAACGCCGTGCAAGAGGCGCTGTCGGGACTGGAAAAGATCGAGGTCAAGAGCGACGAGATCAAGCAGGCGTTGCTGCAAGGTGGTTCGCCCGCCACCCCGGACGACCTGCGCAAGCGCTTCGACGCGCTCATCAGCGACCGCAGCAAAGGCAAAGATGCCAGCAAGCTGCGGTTTGTTGTGGAGTGAAGGCAACTCAGGACTATATAGAGGGCGACAGATATGAAGCTAATAAAAATCCAAGCTATCAACTTCCGATCTGTTGAAGACAGCGGCGAATTCCAGATCGGCGATCTGACATGCCTTGTCGGAAAGAATGAGGCGGGAAAGACCGCGATATTACATGCCATCCAAGGTATTGCCCCTTCTGATGGTGATTATGCATACGACAAGACGCGGGACTACCCGCGCCGATATTTAAGCAAATTCCAGGAGCGTCATCCCAATGGGGAATCTCCGGTTGCCAAAAGCTGGTGGCAACTGGAGGGTGATGACATCGAAGCCCTGGAAGATCTTCTAGGAGCAGATGTTCTAGAAAAAACCGAAGTGATCATCACCAGTTATATCGGTCGCGGAAATACCTGGAGCATTCCGCTTAACGAAGAGGAGTGCATTCGCAAGCTTCAGGCGCGCCACGGTCTGAATGCCAAAGAAAAAGGTGACATCAAGCAGGCCAAGACAATAAAGGATGCCTTGGCAGTACTTAAAGCGCTGACCGAGCGGTCAGAAGCACAGACTGCATTCATGCAAGCCATTGAGAAATTCCGTGACGGAAATCCGGTGCTTGCCGCTATTGATCTTCTCAACAAGCAAAAGCTGACTTTTTTCTATACTTCTCACTTTGAACGGATGTCAGGTGAAATATCCCTGAATCAACTTGCTGCGGACAAGAAAAGTGGAAAGATCAGCTCTGGAGACAAGATATTTCTCGACTTTCTAGAGTATGCGGGTACGACCATAGAAGAACTCCGTGATGCTGCAAAGCACGAAGAACTGGTAGCCCAGTGCGAAGGGGCATCCAACGACATCACTGATGAAATCTTCGAGTTCTGGAGCCAGAACGATGCCCTGGCCATCAAAATTGAAATTAACGAAGGGAGGCCCAATGATCCTCCCCCGTTCAACAGCGGGAAAATCGCAAAAATTCGGATAGAAAACAAGCATCATCGCGTGACGGTGCCTTTGTCTGAACGAAGCGCAGGTTTTGTTTGGTTTTTCTCCTTTTTGGCGCAATTCAAGCAGCTCAAAAAATCTGCCGGCAAAGCCATCATACTTCTTGATGAGCCGGGCCTGACGCTTCATGGCAAAGCTCAATCCGATCTTCTGCGGTATATCGAAGAGCGAATTCTGCCCGAGCACCAGGTTATCTACACCACGCACTCACCATTCATGGTGCCAGCTCAGCGTCTGGAGGATGTCCGTGTTGTCGAAGACGTTATCGACTACCGTGATCCACGTCGCCCCATAGTAAAAGGGACGAAGGTCTCCGCTGACGTTCTTTCCGTTGACAAGGACACACTTTTCCCGCTGCAGGCCCACCTCGGTTACGAAATCACTCAGTCCCTATTTGTTGGCCAAAACTGTCTATTGGTCGAGGGTCCATCCGATGTGGTTTATTTGCAAGTGGTATCGAGAGCATTGCAAGCCAGAGGAAGAGCTGGCTTGGATGAGCGCTGGACTATTTGCCCTACCGGCGGCCTGGATAAGGTGTGGTCTTTCTCGTCGCTCTTCCGAGGCAATAACCTGAATATCGCTGTGCTGTGCGATTATGGCAAAGGCGATAAGAATAAAGTTGAGAGACTTCGGCAAAGCCAGATTCTGAAATCTGAGAGAGTGCTAACGACATCTGATTTCACGGAAAAAACTGAAAGCGATGTCGAGGATTTATTCGATAGCACTTTCTATTGCGCTTTGGTTAACCAAGCGCTAGGACTCAAGGAAGGTGAAATCACAGCCGAGAAAGCCGTAGCCGCGGATCAGAGTACATGCCGTATCGTCAAGCAGGTGGAGGCGCTGTGTCGAACACTGCCTGCTGACACACTGGACTTCGGCCATTATGTTCCTGCCGATTACTTGATGAGAAACCCTCAGATTCTTGATGGAGACAGTGAGCCAGTTACTGGAACATTGGATTGCTTTGAGAAGGTATTCAAAGCGTTGAATGGTTTTTTGGATTAGACAGGACGCGGTTCCGTGAATCTAATGCGCCTGACCACCTCCAACAAGTCGCATTCGTGGCAGCAACGCTACATGCTCACCGACGCGGGCATGCAGCTCAAGCTGCTGCACGAACAACAACAGGCCGCGCCATGAACACCTCCGTCAACTGGATAGCGGCATACAACCAGCTATTTTCCTTGTTGGACAGGAAAGACACCCCGGCTTACCACAGCGGCGGGGATTTTCTGCGCATCGTGCAACAGGTCGATCCCGGCTCACCCAGCTACAACCAGCTCATTCCCCTGAGGCAGCAGCAAGGCAAGAGCACATCCCGCAAAGACTATTACTGGGATGTGATTCGCGAGCTACCTGAGCAGCAACGGTTCCAGTTGTTCAGATTGTTCATTGATGTGCTTGAACCCCACGCCAAGAACGAGGTGGATGCCATCAGAGGCATCGTTTTTGGC
This sequence comes from Nitrosovibrio sp. Nv17, assembly GCF_900119085.1. Lineage (GTDB taxonomy): Bacteria > Pseudomonadota > Gammaproteobacteria > Burkholderiales > Nitrosomonadaceae > Nitrosospira. Next base: position 115,361 of record NZ_FPIQ01000007.1, read on the forward strand.
GGCGGCTATGCAGTGCCAACCACCGTGGTTCCCGTCGATCTCTGGAACTCGGAAAAACTGAACAACAGCCTCAAGGACATTGACCGAGCCGTTGATGCTCACCACTACAACCGCGCAACGACGCTGAGCTACACCTGCCTTGAGGGACTCTACAAAGCCTACGTGCGCAAGCACGTCCCCGATCAGGCCGCACTGACGGACTTGATGCCCTTATGCAAAGTGGTGAAGGACGACATCATCAAGAAACTTCAGGCGCAAGGCCCGTTTCCTGTCGAGATCGTCAACGCCATGCCGACGTTGACCAACGCGATTGCAAATTCAAGAAACGGCTTCAGCGAATCTCACTTTGGCGGCGACTCTCAACGGTGGCTTGCCGTCTTTGCCCGTGATCTGACCAATTCCATCGGGCGTCTCATGCTCAATTTCATGTGAGGCGAGCATGACGAAGACGTTGCCAATGAACCTGAAACTCAAACGCAAGGAAATCTGTTTCCTGCCGAATGCAAACGCCCAACTTTGCGCCGTTGAATGTGGCGGGGAGCGATACGAACATGAATGACCTGCTCAGTAATCACGACAAAAAAGCCACCGGCCCCGTCGAATGCCTCGGCCAAACCTTCGCCAGTGACGACGCCCGGCGCGATCACTACCTCAAGCTGCTGGCCGAAAAGCTGCAAGCCCCAGCATTCCGCCAGCAGGAAGGTTTCCCGCAAGGCACGGACGAAGCCATCCTCGCCATGTCCGATCCGCCGTATTACACCGCCTGCCCGAACCCGTGGCTGGCGGAGTTTGTGGCGCACTACGGCAAGCCCTATGACTCGGCGGTGAAATACAGCCGCGAGCCGTTTGTGGCTGACGTTAGTGAGGGGAAAAACGACCCCATCTACAACGCGCACAGCTACCACACGAAAGTGCCACACAAGGCAATCATGAGGTACCTGGCGCACTACACCTCGCAAAACGACGTGGTGCTTGATGGATTCTGCGGTACTGGAATGACTGGAGTCGCCAATGCACACGTTGGTGGCGGTAGAACTACGATTCTCGTCGATCTTTCTCCAGTAGCGACGTTCATTGCAAAAAACCTGAACGGCTCTCTCGATTCCATCGCCTTCATGGATGCAGCGAACTCAATTGTTTCGGAGATCAAAAAGGAGAACCAGAATCTCTACCTCACCTCTCATACAGGTTGGCGAGTACGGGATCGGAAGTCTGTTGAGCACAAGCAATACCAACACCCCGGAGAACAGAAGGGTGAAGTGGAGTTTATGCTTTATTCGGATGTCGTGGCTTGCCCGAACTGCGGCTCTCAACATTCTTTTTACTCCATTGCCGTGGACGAGATTGAGGATTCGTTGCGTTCGGAACTGAAATGCCCCGAGTGCGGTGCGGCAGCACGAGAAGCGGCTTGGGATTCGGTTTATGAGACCGTGATTGATCCTCTGCTAGATGTCCCACACAAGCAGGTCAAGATTGTTCCTGTTTTAATCAACTATTCGATAGGAACCAGCCGCTACGAAAAAATCCCTGACGAAGCCGATCTTTCGGCCATCCAAGACAGTGAAAGAAACGCTCGGCTGTCCGGGTTTCCGATTGTTGAGTTGATAGCCGGGAAGGAAACTCAACGAAATGCTTCGCGTGGCATTACCTATCTTCATCACTTCTTCACGCCGAGGGAGCTTTACGCTGTCTCTTTGCTTCTCAAAAAAATTAGAACTAGAAAATCTGAGTCCATCGGGCAGGCGTTGCTGTTTGCACTCACTGCGTGCCTCCCCTATGCGTCGAGGATGAGGAGGTTCCGTGCTGACAGGAAAGGCGGTGGACCTCTATCTGGAACCTTGTACGTAGGATCATTGATAACCCCACCAAACGTTCTTAGTTCATTTCTAAGAAATGCGGAGACCATCGCGGGTAGCCTGTCATATCAGAGAGGAGTTCCACGAAATAGCATCATTTCAACTCAAAGTGCCACATCGCTGTTCCAAGTTCCCGGCGAGTGCATTGACTACATCTTCGTTGATCCTCCGTTCGGTGCGAATTTCGACTATTCAGAGTTGAACTTCTTCTGGGAGGGATTGCTTGGTGTCGTAACCAGTCAGTCGTCGGAAGCGATCGTCAGTTCATCTCAAGCAAAGCAGCTTGATGACTACCGGAAATTACTGATTGCGTCGTTCAAGGAGTTTTATCGTGTCTTGAAACCGGGCCGGTGGATAACGGTCGAGTTCTCCAACACGCAGGCGGCTGTTTGGAACGCAATCCAGACCTCGTTGCAGGAGGCCGGGTTTGTGGTGGCGAACGTGTCTGCTTTGGACAAGAAGCAAGGAAGCTTCAAAGCCGTCATGACTACCACAGCGGTCAAACAAGACCTCGTGATTTCTGCCTACAAGCCCAACGGCGGGCTGGAGCAGCGATTCGCAGAGCGTGGCGCAACGCCGGAATCCGCGTGGGACTTTGTGCAGACCCACTTGAAGCAGCTTCCGGTCGTGAAGGTCAGGGGCGGCGAGCTGGAATTCGTTGCCGAACGCGATCCGCGCATCCTGTTCGACCGGATGGTGGCGTGGTTCGTGCGGCACAGCGCGCCCGTGCCGCTTTCCAGTCAGGAGTTTCAAGACGGCCTGCGCAGCCGCTTCCCCGACCGCGACGGCATGGTCTTTCTGCCGGAGCAAGTCACCGAATACGACAAGAAGCGCGCGCAGACCGCGCAAGCGCCGCAGATGGAGCTGTTCGTCTCCGACGAGCGCAGCGCCATCGACTGGGCGGCGGACTACCTGAAGGCGCGGCCTTCTACCTATCAGGACATCCACCCGGAGTTCATCAAGCAATTGGGCGCGGGCTGGAAGAAGCACGAAACCCGCCCGGAACTCTCCGCGCTGCTGGAAGCCAACTTCCTGCGCTATGACGGCACGGGCGAAGTGCCCAGCCAGATTCACCGCTACCTTTCCTCCAACTACCACGACCTGCGCAGCCTGGAGAAGAACGATCCGCGCCTGATTGCCAAGGCGCAAGACCGCTGGTATGTACCCGACCCGAACAAGGCGCAGGACTTGGAGAAGAAGCGCGAGAAGGCGCTGCTGAAGGAGTTTGAGACCTACAAGGCGCTCACAGTCCGCAAGATCAAGGAATCGCGCCTGGAAGTGCTGCGCGCCGGTTTCCGCGATGCGTGGGCCAGGAAGGACTACGCCACCATCCTCGCCATCGCCCACAAGCTGCCGGACGAAACCCTGCAAGAAGACGAAAAGCTGCTCACCCTGTACGACATGGCGCTGACGCGCAGCGAGGAAAACTGACATGGCCAAGCGCCCTGCCCAGCGTGATCAGGCCGTGTCGCTGCTGCCCGTGCCCGAAGGCTACGCACGGTGGCTGGAGGAGCTGAAAAGCCGCATCCACACGGCGCAGCAACGCGCCGCGCTGGCTGTCAACCGGGAGCTGGTGCTGCTGTACTGGCAGATTGGCCGCGACATCCTGCAACGGCAAGCCGCGCAGGGTTGGGGCAGCAAGGTCATCGAGCGGCTGGCGCACGATTTACGGGTGACATTTCCGGGCATGAAGGGGTTTTCACGCGCCAACCTGATGTACATGCGGGCGTTTGCCGAGGCGTGGCCGGATGCCGAAATTGTCCAACAGGCTGTTGGACAATTGCCCTGGGGCCACAACCTGGTGCTGCTGACCAAACTGAAAACGCAGGACATGCGCCTGGCCTATGCACAGGCGGCCATCGAGCACGGCTGGTCGCGCAATGTCTTGAACATTCACATCGAAACCCGGCGGCTGGAGCGCAGCGGCCAGGCCATCACCAACTTTGTGGAACGCCTGCCCATGCCGGGCAGCGACTTGGCTCAGCAGTCGCTCAAAGACCCTTACCTGTTCGATTTCCTCGATGTGGGCAGCGAGGCCGACGAACGCGAGATCGAGTCGGCGCTGGTCAAGCACATCACCCAGTTTCTGCTGGAGCTGGGCGCAGGCTTTGCCTTTGTCGGGCGTCAGGTGCATCTTGAAGTGGGTGGCGATGACTTCTTCATCGACTTGCTGTTCTATCACCTCAAGCTGCGCTGCTATGTGGTCATCGAGCTGAAGGCCGAGAAGTTCAAGCCTGAGCATCTGGGGCAGTTGAGCTTTTACATCACGGCGGTGGATCGGCAGGTCAAGGCCGAACAGGACGCGCCCACCATCGGCTTGCTGTTGTGCAAGAGCAAGAACGAAGTGGTGGCCGAATACGCCTTGGGCGACACATCCCAGCCCATGGGCGTGGCCGAATACAAATTGCTGGAATCCTTGCCCAAGGAGCTGCAAACCAATCTGCCCAGCATTGAGCAGATCGAACGGGAACTGGGCAAGCCATGATCAGACAGTTCGATACCGGCACCACCCAGCAAGCCCGCGCAGTGGCCGACCATCTGGTACGGCAGCAGTTGCTTGATCGGCTCGGCGAGAACCAGTTTCAGGCCCGCGAGGCGATTCGCCAGCGCTTTGCCCAGGAGGCGCAAGCGCAGGCCAGGGATCAAGCCGGGGCCAAGTCGGGGCTAAGTCGGGACCAAGTTGGGCCTAAGTCGGGGCTCAGTGCCGAGCAGCAGGCATTGTTGGCCCAGATGACCGATGAACACGATGTTGCCACCTTGATGCAGTGGGTTGGTCGCCGCAACAGCAGCAAGCAGCGCTATCGCCTGACTGCACAAGGCAGAGCGCTGCGTGATGAGGCGGGTCAATGACGCAAGCCGAACGTAGCTTCTCCATCGGCGATTGGTGCTGGTTTACCCGGCAGGCGTCGCCGTGCCGGGTGATCGAGCGGCAAGATGTGTGGGGCGAGGTGGCCTACCGCGTGTGGTTGCCCTCCAAGGATGCCGTGGTGCGTGCCCGAGCGCTGGACTTGGCCTCGCTGGAAAGCGTGCGGCCGAGTGTGGAGCAGATTCTGCACACCACGGCGGCAGCCAAGCTGCTGGATGCGCTGGAAGACAACCTGCTGCTGGCACCGATCCAGTCCAGCGTGGTGCCGCTGCCGCACCAGCTCTACGCGCTGAACCGCGCCATCAGCCGAGATCGCATTCGCTACCTGCTGGCCGACGAGGTGGGCTTGGGCAAAACCATCGAGGCTGGCTTGGTGCTGCGCGAACTGAAGTTGCGGGGCCGGGTGAAGCGCATTCTTGTGGTGGCTCCCAAGGGGCTTGTGCGCCAGTGGCAGGCGGAAATGCGTCTGCATTTTGGCGAGGCGTTTCAGTTCATCGAACCGTCCGAGCTGGCTGCTTTCCGCCAGTGGCGCAGCGGTGGCGCGGGCGAGGAAGAGAACCTGTGGCGCATGCACGATCAGGTGATTTGTTCACTGGATTCCGTGAAGCCCATAGAAAGCCGGCGTGGTTGGAGCCTGGAGCAGCTCAATACCTACAACCGCGAGCGCTTCGAGGATTTGGTTTCGGCGTCTTGGGATCTGGTCATCATCGACGAAGCCCATCGCATGGGCGGCAGCACCGAGCAGGTCGCCCGCTACAAGTTGGGCGCGGCGCTGGCCGAGGCGTCACCGTATCTCTTGCTGCTATCGGCCACGCCGCACCAGGGCAAGACCGACCAGTTCATGCGCTTGATGCAGTTGCTCGACCGGGAGGCTTTCCCGGATGAGAGCAGCGTCAACCGTGAGCGCGTGCGGCCTTTCGTGATCCGCACCGAAAAGCGTGCATCGATCAACGCCGAGGGCCAGCCCCTGTTCAAGCCGCGCGCTACCCGGTTGCAGGCGGTGGACTGGCAGGCGCGCCACGGCGCACAGCAGCGCCTGTACGAAGCAGTGACCGACTACGTGCGCCACGGCTACAACCAGGCATTGGCCGCCAAGCAGCGCCATATCGGTTTCTTGATGATCCTGATGCAGCGGCTGGTCACATCCAGCACGGCAGCCATCCGCGCCACGCTGGAGAAGCGCCAGGCCCTGCTTGATGCGCCGCAGCCGCAGGCGAATCTGTTCGAGAACACCAGCCAGGACGAGTGGGCCGACCTCGATGGCCAGTCGCAGGTGGATCTGGCCATGCAGTCCAGTGGCTGGGAGATGGAGAAGTCTGAAGTCGAGATGTTGCTGGAGCTGGCGAGGGAAACTGAGGCCACCGGCACCGATGCCAAGGCCGAGGCGCTGCTGGAGCTGATCTACAAGCTGCAGCAGGAGGAAAGCGACCCGGCGCTGAAGGTGCTGATCTTCACCGAGTTCGTGCCCACGCAAGCGATGCTGGCCGATTTCCTAGAGAGCCGTGGCTTCTCGGTGACGACGCTGAATGGCAGCATGGACCTGGAAAGCCGCACCCGTGCGCAGCAGGCGTTCTCCAAGGATGTGCGCGTGCTGATTTCGACGGATGCCGGTGGCGAAGGTCTGAACCTGCAGTTTTGCCACGTCATCGTCAACTTCGACATGCCGTGGAACCCGATGCGGATCGAGCAGCGCATTGGCCGGGTGGATCGTATCGGCCAGAAGCATGTGGTGCGTGCGATCAACTTTGTGCTTGAGGACACGGTAGAGCACCGCGTGCGTCAGGTGCTGGAGGAAAAGCTGGAGGTCATCGCGCAGGAGTTCGGCGTCGATAAGGCTGCTGATGTGATGGACTCGGTCGAAGCCGATCCGATCTTCGACGAACTGTTCGTGCGCGGCCTGCAGAACCCGGACGCCATCGAGCAGGAGTGCGATGACGCGGTGTCTCAGTTGCGATCCACACTGGCAGAGTCCCAGAACAGCAGCGACCTGCTCACCACTGAACACGATCTGGACGCCGACGACGCCCGCAAATGGCGCGACCACCCGGCGCAGTTCTGGCTGGAGCGGGCCATCACCAGCGGGCTGGCTGTGCGCGGTGGTTCGGCTACGAAAGCTGGCAAGGCGTGGCAGGTGAAATGGGTGGATGGCAGCGAGTCGGCGCAGGCCTGTTTCGACGCCCGCACGGCGGATGAGAACCCGGAGCTGGAATGGATCACCATGGAAGACCCGCGCGCTCGGGCGGTGATCAGCGAGCTGCCGCGCTTTGTCACCGGGCAACCGCTGCCGGTGATCCGCGTCACCGGCTTGCCGGATTCGGTGCGCGGCATCTGGTCGCTGTGGGAGATCAGTCTGGCGGCTGAAGGCTTGAGCCGGAAGCGCTTCCTGCCCATGTTCATCAATGACGAAGGCCGCTCCTTCGTACCGACCGCCAAGCGCGTATGGGATTTGCTGCTGACTGAAACGGTGGACGTGTATGCCGTGACCGACACCGAGGCGTCGGCGAAGTGGTTTGAGGCATCCCATGTTGCGGCCAGTACCCAGGGTGAACGGATCTTCACCGAACTGCTGACCGAACACCGCGCCCGGTTGAAGGAAGAGCGCGAGCGTGCGCTGTATGCCTTTGAGGCCCGAGGCCAGGCTATCGGGCGAATCGGCCTGCCTGCCGTGCGCGAACACCGTCGCAAGCGGCTGCAACAGGAACACGAGGCCCGCATGGCCGCGCTGGACGACATGGAGGCCAGCGTGCCGGATTTGAACGCCGTGATGATGGTGCGCGTCGGAGGTGAGGCATGAGCCTGTGGACGGAGCGCATCCTTCAGCCTTTCACCGCCGATCTCACCCGGCTGTGGGTGGCGTGCGACCCCGACGATGTACTGCTGGACGAAAAGCTGTTGTCTGAGCTGCGCAGCCGGGGCTTCGAGCTGATGCTGTACGAAGACCCGTTTGCCTTCCGTGCGGAGTACGAAGAGCGCTATCGCGCCGCATGGGATCGGGGTGAACCGGGACCTGCGCCTTCGCTGGTTTTGCATTTGCGCAGTGCCGATGCGAACGCCTTGCCGTGGGACATCGTGCATCACGGGCGAGTAGTTCGGCTCAGTCTTGCTGAAATTTTCCCCAGGCTGGCATACAGCGCGGTGCAGCAAGTCGAGCCGGAGCATTTTGCCGAGCTGTTTCACGCCCATCAGACTGAGTTGCAGTCGGCTCGGGGCGAGAACGAGTCGAAGGACTTCATCCTTGAACACGTTTACCAGCTTGCGCCGAGGTCGATTCGCAACCCGGTGGATTTCTGGCGCGAGCTGCTGCGAATGCACTTCGCCAACCGTTCGTTGCCACCTCTGTTCGCCCAGCACGCGGCAAGCATCATTCAAGGCAAGGGCTTGTTTGCGGATTTTCCCGTTGCCACATGGCTGACGTCCAAGAGTGCACTGCTGCGCGTAGTGCAGGATGCGTGGTATCGCTACCTGTCGAAATTGGGGCTGGATGGCACTCGTACAGGGGAGCCGCCGCCACCTGACTATGTGGCGAAGATCGAGATTCCATTCGACCATTCCGATGTGCAGGTGCTGGTTGATTCCATGTTTCTCGACGGCAGCTTGCATCCGCTGGCGGTTCACAGCGTTCCCGCACGGATACCGAGTTGGGTCAAGGCCGGGGTCATCCAGGACCCGACGGCGTTGCAGGCCTTGGTGCTCAAAGGCATCGATGGCCTGATCGAGGCAACGCCAACGGCAGCTTCTTCGCACAAGGACTGGAGCGAGTTCGCCAAGCGCTACGGTGAGGTCCTGACCCGCACGCATGGTCTGCCAGGCAAGGAAGGCAGCGAGCATTTTCCGGCCATTCGAGACCGTATCAAGACCCTGCAGGCGCGGTCAGACGAGCATCTGCAAGCCTGGGTGGCCGCCAAGCATTACGCCGACCTGATCCTGCAACCAGTGACCAAAGGCCCGGTGATGGTGCACCACGTACCGCGTTTTTTGCGGCATCGGCGGTCCGCCGGGGAAACCAAGTTGGCCTTGCTGGTTTTCGACGGGCTGGCCTTCGACCAGTGGGTGCAGATTCGCGAGCAACTGGTCGCCACTACAAAGCGATTCGCGTTTGACGAGGGAACCGCATTCGCATGGTTGCCGACGGTGACATCGGTGTCGCGCCAGGCGTTGTTCTCTGGCCTGAAGCCGCGTGAGTTCGAGGATTCCATCGACCGCACGGACAAAGAGGAATCCTTGTGGAAGACGTTCTGGCAGAACGAAGGCGTCAACCCCAACGAGGTGATGTATCGACGCGCACTGCGCCAGAGCAATCAACTCGACGGGCTGGAAGCAGCGTTGCTTGACCAGCATCCGAAGGTGGTGGGCCTGGTCATCGACGAGGTGGACGAGCGGCTCCACAAGGAGCGATCCAAGAAAGACGTGGCGATGTGGATCGGCAACTGGCTGGGGAGCGGCTTCGTTGACCGGCTGTTTTCGATGCTGCTGGACAAGGGCTATCACATCTACCTGACGGCGGACCATGGCAACGTGGAAGCCACTGGCGTTGGCAGGCCCAACCAGGGCGTGATTGCCGAAACGCGCGGCGAGCGTGTGCGGGTTTACCGGAGTGAGCCATTGCTGATTGATTCAGCAGCGGCCTATCCCAATACCGTCCGCTTGGACGTTGCAGGTCTTCCCGCGAACTTCATGCCGCTGTTCGCAGGCGGGCGGACAGCCTTTGTGCCGGAGGGCGACCAAGTGGTCGTCCACGGCGGGGTTTCGGTCGAAGAACTGATCGTACCCTTTGTGAAAGTCAGTTATTTGATAGGTAACGAATGAACGCATCAGCCCCAAAAATTGGCTTTGATCGGTTCATTCAGCTTGATTGGGCAGCCGCAGCACTGAACGTTCGTGCAGGTGCGGCTGGGCTAGATGATCTGAATGCACTGCTCGACGCCAGCGAGCTTGGCGTGGAAGCCAAGAAGAAAACCCGCACCGTACTGAACCGGCTGTGGCTGGAGCCGCGCGCCGAACTGGTCGATTACGTCGATCGCGGCGTGGCCATCCACAAGGCACAGCCGGACATTCCGGTAGCGGCGCTGTGCTGGGGCACGGCCGTGGCAACCTATCCGTTCTTTGGCAAGGTGGCCGAACTGGTGGGGCGCCTGTCCGCCATTCAAGGCGATTGTGCTTCCGCCGAGGTGCACCGGCGCATGAGTGAAACCTACGGCGAGCGCGAAGGCACCCGTCGCATGACCAACATGGTCATCCAGAGCCAGGCGAGCTGGGGGGCAGTTAAGCGGGTCGAGAAAGGTAAGCGAGTCATTCGGCTTGCGCCAACCGTCATCGACAACGACGAACTCACGGCATGGCTGATCGAGGCGACAGTGCGCTACTCCGGCAAGCCTGTTTCCCTGCCCAGCCTGCAATCGCTGCCAGTGCTGTTTCCGTTCACCCTGACACAGCCACTGGGCTACGTGGTGTCGAACAGTGCGAGCCTGAGCCTTCGTGCGGAAGGACCGAGTAACCAGTTCGTGGCGCTGCGCAGCATGGTATGAGGTGAGTTGCTTGCATCTGAGACTCTGCGTGCCAAACCGCGTGGTGAAAACGGAAACATGAAAGAACATGGACAGAATCGGAATCGATACTTGGGCAAATATCAGCGCGGAAGGTTGGAATTCGCTCGTTCTGGGTAACGGTGCCAGCATCGCCATCCACAAGGAGTTTGCATATCCAACTCTCCACGGCGTTGCCGACGCAAAAGGGTTACTCGCAACCACCGCGCCAATTTTCGCCAAGCTCGGAACGACTGACTTCGAGCATGTTCTGCTTGCATGCTGGTACGCGGAGCACGTCAACGTCGCCTTGGGAAGCCCGTCTGCCGATATCTCTGCGGCTTATGGTGAAGTGCGCACGGCATTGATCGAAGCTGTGCACAGTGTGCATCCGGTACATGCCGATGTCGCCGCCGACTTACAACGGGTTGGTACATTCGCGAGCGGGTTTTCGACAGTCGTCAGTCTGAACTACGACCTCACCTTGTACTGGGCCATGCTGCTATTCAATACGGCAAAAGGTAGCTGGTTCAAGGACGCGTTCCACGACGGTGAGTTCCAGACAGATTGGGGATATTTGCGGCGGCCCTATGGGTATGCAGGAGGAGCAACATTGGTTTTCTATCCTCACGGCAGTCTCGCAGTTGCGCGTGACTACCTCGGTGGTGAAACAAAACTCGCGGTTGGAGCGGGATCTGCAGGTGACTTGCTTGACACGATCACCCGCAGGTGGGCGTCCGGGCACTATGTGCCGGTCTTTGTTAGCGAAGGAACCAGCAAGGAGAAAGTCGCTGCAATCCGCCGGAGTCACTATCTGACGAACGTGTATGAGGAGGTTCTGCCGGCGCTCGGGGATGGGCTGGTCGTCTATGGCTGGAGCTTTGACGAACGAGACCAACACGTGCTTGGTGCCATCGCGGCGAATCAGCCAAAGCGAATGGCCGTCTCGGTTTTCACTGGTCAGCCAGCTGGAGATCAGCAAGCGTTCTGCCACCAGGTTCTGAAGGCTGCGGGCCGATCCTTGCCTGCCACAGATGTGACGTTCTTCGATTCGCAGAGCCCGGGTTGCTGGAACAATCCATGAGATACGAAGCAGCAGTAGATCGATTACTGCAATTCGCCATTTTGGTTGGCTATGCCAGCTTCAAGAACGGGTTGTTTAGAGGTTCATCACTGAATATCGCACGAGGCTCAAGCAGCAGGTAGCCGTGCAGCTTCCTCGACTTTCTGGGGCCTGTGACTTCGCATGTCCAGATGTTCAAACCGCTGGGTTGTTTTCGATGCAATTGCAGCCGTTCGAAGCGCTTCTGCACCCACTGCCAATCCTGCAGGTTCTCCTGTTTGGCCAGTTTGCTGACCTGCGGGTGTTCCTGCGCATAGCGCTGGAACACGCCCGGGCTGACCAGGTAGGCGGTATCGCTCACGGTATGCACCAGCGCTTTCGCATCATTGATGATGAGCCGGCGCGTGGCGATGCCCTGTTTCAGCCAGGCCATGAAGTGCTCGCCTGATGGCTGTGTCGTCGAGGGCATGGAGGCAGGCTGCGAAGGCTCAGCGGCGCCCAAGGCCGGCAGGGGCTTATCGGGGAGCGCCGTGGGTACTTCGTCCGGGGCGGTTTCCACATCCTGTTGAGTAGCTGGAGAACTTTCCATTGCCACCATCGCCAGCATGTCCTCCATGGCGTCAGGGATGGTCTGTGCTTCTGGCGGAGCATCTTGAATCTCCAAGGCGGACGCCGCGCCGTCCGCCGGAAGGATGGCCGCTGCTACGGAATCTTCGCCTGCGGAAGGCATGTCGATTGCCACCGCCCCGGCAAATGGCGCCGGTCGCTCGCCAGAATTCCAGATCAGCGCGGGCGCGAGGCGCAACAGGGTGAACGAGTGAGTCCAGCCGGTGGCGCTGGTCACGACCGCACGCCAGATCGCTTTGCCGTCCGGCGTGGACTGCAACATGCCATGTTCCTGCAATACGTTGAACACGGCGGTGTTGTTCGCAGGGATGCCGTCGATACCCTGTGACAGCAAGTGCGCCCGCAGTTTGTCCGAGACCGTTTTGCTGACCAGCCACAAGCCATCTTCGGTGAGCCAGCCATCGGAGGCCTCGGGTTGGTTCAGCTTCAGTTCCTCCTTGAGCAGGTAACGCAGCCCGTCCAGCAGCTTGCGTTGCAGCGCATGCTTGGGCGCAGCCATGGCGCGCGCAGGATCGCCACCCAGTTCTTGGGCCACCGAAGCACGGTCGGCCTGCACCACCAATTCACCCAACACCCCAGCGTGCTCGTACTGCCCGGCCAGGACATAAAGCAGCGGTGTCCACAGTGATGGGTAGCTGCTGAGCCAGTCCAGGACTTCACGGTCAAGCAGTTGCCGGTAGAGCAAGCCTGTCGCGGCGCTGTGCAGGCGATACTCGCGATCGTCACGGTAGCGAAAGCGATATGGCTGGTGCAGCGTGCCGTGCCACGGATGCCAGGTGCTGCCGTCGGCCAACTCGACGTGCAGATCGACGGCGATCTTGCCGATGTCGTGCAGCAGTGCGGCGTAGGCGATGGCAGCAGTCCACGCCTCGGCTTGCGCGGCCTGATCCTCGGGGTTGGCGCCGATGGGTAGCAGATGAGACTGGCGCAGCTTCAGGCTGTAGGCGACGATTTCCAGACCGTGGTCGAGCATGCCGCCTGGGTAGGCATGGTGATGCGCTTCGGAGGCAGGGAAAGCCTGGACCAGCTCGGCATAGCGTTCCAGCGGCGCACGGTACAGCGCGGCGAACTGCTTGCGCGAGAGCGAGGTGCGTTGCCAGATGTGTTCCAGCAGCTTCTGCCGGCGCGGTGTCGCCAGCAGCGATGCGGCCGATTCCGGCCAGATCAGCCTTTTCGGGAGGTCGGTGGTGGGTGCTGGCGATGGAGCGGCAGCGACCGCAGGCCGTTTCCGCTGGAACAGAGAGAGCATGTGGGTGTCCTGGTGGCTGGCCAAGCGGGAGGCCTTTTCGCCTTTTTGGGTAGGGCCTTTCCCCTTGCACCCCATTCCCTTGCCCTTGACCTTTTGGCCTTTAGAAGCCTTTGGATATAGAGCGGTGAGCATGTGTCGTCCATCGTCAATGCGGGTATGGCGGGGCCGGATTGATGCGGGAAGGCTGGCTGTTCCCGCTCTACGATGCGGTCCATTGTTGGATGCTGGAGAGCCACGGTGAGACCACAGATTGACGAAGTAAGGATATTTCCTTACAATACAGGCATTGCGATCAGGAGAGCCGCCATGCCTGCCATTCACGAAGTTGCCACGCTGACCTCCAAAGGTCAGATCACGCTGCCCAAATCCATCCGGCAGGCGCTGGGTGCCGATACCGGCAGCAAGCTCGCGTTCGAGCTTCGTGGCAGTGAAGTCGTCGTGACCCGCGCCGATGCCGAGCACGAGGACCCTGCCATTGCCGCGTTCCTGACCCTGCTGGCCCACGACATTGAAGCGGGCCGGAATGTGCGCGGCCTGCCCGAGGATTTGGCTCGCACCATGCTGGAGCACGCGGGCCACAAGGTGGAGTTGGGCGATGATTTCGATGAGGACGTGAAAATCTGATGCGACAGCATGGCTGGACACTGCTGTTCCACGACAACCTGATCGAGCAGATGATGAAGCTGCGAGCGGCTGTGCTGCGGGCCCAAGAGAACGACCCGGAAGGGTTCGGATCGAACGCCAACGTCAAGTTCTTCCGGGCCTTGGTTCAGTTGATACAGGACGTGGTGCCGAGTGATCCAGCACGCGACGAGTACCGTCAAGGCAATACCATGGGGCCTGCCTATCGCCACTGGCGACGAGCCAAGCTCGGAAGGCGATACCGACTGTTCTTCCGCTACGACTCGAAGGCCAAGGTCATCGTGTACGCCTGGGTCAACGATGAGCAGACCCTGCGGTCTTCGGGGAGCAAATCAGACCCCTATGCCATGTTCGAGAAGATGCTCGGGCGCGGGAACCCGCCGGACGACTGGAGCGCATTGGTAGAGGCAAGCAAGCAAGATTGGAGCAAACTGGAATAGGCATTCCTCATGTAGCAGGAGACGACCATGACTACGACAACCCGCATCAGCACTGCAGAACGCATCGGCCGCCCCTTTGGCCGTGGATGGCGCGCTTATGCGCGGGGCGAGCGGCGTACATCGAGCTGGTTGGTATCCAAGGGAGTGCCGGTGGCCGGCACCACCGTGCTGCTGTGGGCGGTCAAGCTGGCTGTGCTGGGGCTGCTGCTATACGTTGCGTTCTGGTTCGCCCTCGTGTTGCTGGGCGTTGTGGCGGCAGGATGGGCTGCTGCTGCCAATACCTCGGATGACGACGAGTGGTCTTTCACCGATCTCACCGAATTGCGCAAGACGCCGGGCTACGATCCGAGTCTGTACAACGACACGTCCCACGAGCTATACACCGACGACTGACCGGCCTTGCGCTACTTCAGCTTACCTCCGGTAAGTGCCCCTGCACCCTTACCGCCCGCTTGGCCAGCGCTCTTGCTGCCGTCTGAAAGCCCCTGGATGGCGTGCCCGGCTCGAATTCCAACCCAGGTAAGACTCGCGAGCCAGAATCCCGGTAGTACAAGGAACATCGTCCCCATGACGAAGTTCAACAGCAAATCCCCAAAGGCGTTGTTCAGCCCCACGAGTGGATCGAAGTTGGCGTGTGGCCGGTTCCAACCGAAGCCCCAGCCATAGAGCGCATCGAGGATGGTGCTGTCGATCCAGCGTGCGAGCTGGAACCAGAAATCGACGAAGAACAGCGCGAACTGCACGACGCTCACAGTAACGACGGTCTTCAGGTCGTAGGTGCCCACAACCAGCACCAGCGGGAGGCAGATGACCAGCGCCATCTTGAGCAAGGCGAGCACCATGGGTAGCGCCTGGCGCACCACGTCCATGGCCGGAAACGCGGCAATCGCACCGACGGCCATCCCGACGTCGCCGGTGGCCCGCGTCACGATGTTCGGCAGGGTCTTGTCGATCTGGCCGCCGTAGTCGGTATAGACGCTGCCCTGGTTCAGTTTCTGCTGCCTCGGCGAGGCGATCGTGCGGATCACCGAGTCGTCCACCTCGGCTCGGCTCATAAAGCCGGCCCAGCCCGCCAAGCGATTCAGCAGGCTTGCGTCTACCTGCCCCAGCAGGCGTGCGCGCAGGCCATTGCTGCCATCGGCCCACCACTGCCTGCAGGACGGATAACCGCCACCGCTGGCCACTTGCGCAAGCCCCGCGTCGCGGGTGCTGTCGTAGGGCCAGTCATCGCGTGGTGTGCTGGAGCGGTAGCTGTCGTAGTAGCCGCCGGTGTCCGTGAAAAACCTCGACCCGATCCAGGTCACGTCGTGCATCTGCGCCTCATCGAGGTTTGGGCGCTGCATGAAGAGCTTGGCGCGCGCCGGTCCGTAGCAGTCTCGCGAGAAATCCGCCACTTCCTGAGCCAGCACCGGGTCGTCGATGCGCGTGGCGTCGATCTCCATCCTCATCTGCCGCAAGTCGGTGCCGCAGGGAATCGCCGCCACCGAGGCACCGGTCACGGCGCGCGAGAGTGTGTGCAGGAAGGCCCACCAGACGGGCACCTTTGCCGACTGGTTGTTGATGGTGCTGAAGGACTGCGACCAGCCGGTATCCGTGGGCTGCGGCACACTGATCTGGCATTGGGCCGAGCGCGCGCTGTCGTACCGGATGGTGTTGAGGTCCACGTCGATAAATGGGATGCCGGCGAACATCACCACCACGATGGCGACGAAGACGCGGTTCTCGATGCGCGCCGAACTCAGCACGCCCTTGTTGCCTTCGTCGGCACCTTCCGCGCGGGCCTTCAGCCATTCCTGCACGATGATGGCAATGAAAGGCAGCGCGAAGACACCGCTTGCCACCAGCACCGCCCAGATGCCGTTATGGACAATCCACGACACCAGCGTCAGGTAGTACTCCAGGTAGTCGGTCGTAAAAAGCGTCATGACCCTGATCTCCCCTCAAGCGGCCTGCATCAACAGGCTGGCTTCCAGCGCCACAATGGCGGCGACGCCAGCGATCTCGCTGCGCAGCAGTCGCCGCCGCGCCTGCTTATCCGTCCCGCGTTGGGCCTCACGCGCCAGCAGCCGGCGACGCATCCAGACCCAGCCGTAGGCGGTTGCGCCGTACAGGCACAGCCGCCACACCAGGAAGTAGCCCGCCGTGGCCGTCAGCCACCGCTCCCAACCGGCCACACTGCCAACGAGATAAATGCCGACGATGTTGGTGCCCACCGCGACGGCAACGAGCACCACTGCCCACAGCAACGCCTTCGCCGCGCGCCGGCTGAGCAGCCAGCGTGGGCGCAGCCAACTGGCGCACGGCAGGTTCATGGGTTGCCTCCCGGATTGCCCTTCTGGAGCCGGTCGAGGCGGTCGGGAATGGGATCGCCTTCGTAGATGCCACGCGAGCCAGCCGCGCGCGTGCCGTGGCGCTGGATGATGGCCATGGGCGAGTTATTCGCCAGCTCGCGGCGCAGCTCCAGTTCGGTCTTGAGGTTGCGGATCTCCTGGTCGAGCGTGTCGCTTTCGTGGTTCACGGCCTCGACCGCCAACTGGTTCGCCGCGACGTTGGGCTCCTTCTTGCCGGTCAGCAGGGTACGCTGGAGCAGCAGTGCCTTCTCCAGCACCGACGCCAGCGCAACCTCCGAGGCCAGGCGCCGCGCCAGCAAGTCTTGGTCAGGCTCGTCGCGCAGCGCCTCGATGACGCCACGGGTGATGGGCAGCGAGGTGCTGCCGGCCGCGCGCAGGTTCTCAAAGGTGGTATTGCGCGTTCCCGAGACCAGCTCCTGCAAGGCCTCCAGCTTGGCCTCGTACTCCTCCTGGATCAGCGGCGTCAGCCCGACGCCGGGCACCGTTTCGGTCTTGGTGCAGGCATCGCAGGTGCGCTGCACCTGTTCTCCAAGAACCCGCGTGGCCCATTCGGTCGCCTGCTGCGGCGAAGTCCAGGTCTGGCAGGACAGGCTCGCACAACTGGCGGAAGCGATGGACGACGTGTCGGTTACGCTGCGACCGTTGACCAGGTTGTAGCCCGCGCGGGTGACGTCGCCGACCACGCGGATGGCCGACTGACCTGCGCCGCCCGCGTTGTTGCCGCCCACCCAGGGCACGCCGTCGTTGCCACGGCGCGTCTCGGCCTGCTCGATTGCCGACACGGCATCGGTGCTCGACACTGCATCGCGCAGTGCCATGCCTTCGGCGACTTGGCTCCAGCCAAGCTGTCCGCCCGCTGTGTCGGCCATCTTCTCGGCCATGGCGCGGCACGTCAGCTTGGAGCGGTCGAAATCCAGCCGTGCCTGCAGCACGCCGTTGGTCAGCAGGTTGTACAGGCCCGGATCGGCGCGCTGGATGATCAGCGCAGGCAGCGATGCCACCGCGCTGGTGGCGCTCTGGATCACGTTGCTCATGATCTGCTGAAAGCCGTTCGTGACGCCGTTGAGCTGGTTGCGCAGCGTAGTTTGGATGCTCATGTCGCCGCAGATCAGGTTGCTGTTCCAGCCCACGCCGACGCCGATCGAGCGCATGCCGGCCGCACGCCCCATGGACACTGCGCTGCCGCCGCCAATCGAATACATCACCTCGTCGCCGATCACGGAGCCGCCGGTTTGAAAGCCGGTCTGCGCCCACGCCAGGCCGCCGCCAAGAACGAGCGCGCCAGACAGCACCCCGGTCAATACCGTGGGACGCAGCAGGCGGCACGCCTTGGTGGAGAGGTTTGTCAGTTCAGGACGCTTCATCGCCGTACCCTCATTGGAAATCGACGCTGCCGAGGAACACCTGGCCGCGACGTTCGCAGCACGCATAGGGCCGCCACAGTGCCCAGGCGTAGTCGCCTTGCTGCGCCTGAGTCAGGAAGCCGCTGCGGGGGAAGACCGTGCAGGACGAAGACAGGACGGGCGTGAGTTCCTGCCACTTGCCCGTCGAGGCATCGCCTTCCATCAGCGCGCCGGCAGGCCAATAGCCAGGCCGCGAGTTGGCGAGCAGCGGCTGATAGACGTGGATTTGCCCACGGCGCGTGACGACATCGCCGGCGCGCTGGGCCACCACAGCGCCGGCCTTGTGGTCGTCGGCCTGGTGCAGGAAGCCGCCACGCGGATACACATTGCCCCACAGGTTCATCGTGGTGCGCGCGCCGACCTCGCGCCTACCCGGAATCAGCGCCTCCGGGTAGGCCATCTCGGGCACGTTGTAGCGCCAGGCCAGTGTGTCCAGGGTGCTGAGCAGGTACGGCATGAACGCCGTGCCCGCGCCCTCGCAGAAATAGCCCGAAGACGAGACGAACTGGTTGAACACCTCGACGCCAGGATGGCCGATGACGTCCGCGTTCTTGAACTTGGCGAGATTGTTTTCGTGGTCTTCGTTGGTGGTGCCGTCTCCGCCGGCCTGTGCGGACGGGTTGGGCACGCTCATCGCCCGGACTTCGACCCAGGGGTTCTCGCCGGTGTTGCTGTAGCTGGAGACGACCGCATCGGGGACGTAGTGGCGGACTTTGATGGACGTGCGCACCGTGCAGCCCGTCCAGGTGCAGTAGAGCCAGTAGCAGATGCCGACGACGCGGTATTCGAGGCAATCTGGTGATGCCACTGAGCCAACGATGGTGGCGGTGTTGAGTGCGTAGCTGCCCGTGGCGCTGAGCAGCAGCACTGAGGCCACGCCCGCGCGCAGGCGGCGCATCCGCTCGAAGGCTCGGGTCATGGCTGCGACCTCCGATGTTGCTCGATGTGCACGACGGCACGGGCCACATCCGGCTCGCCATAGACCACGTAACGCTGATCCACCACGACCGCCGGAATACTGGTGACGCCCAGACTCCAAGCGTCGGTGACGCCCTGGTAGGCGGAAGCGATGCGGCGCTGAAGGTCAGCGCCACCTTGATTCAGTTGGCGCTTGACGATGGCCGTGGCCTGCTCGGGATCGACGGGCAGTTGTGCGGAAAGCTCGGCTTCGATGCGCGGACCTTCATCCAGCTCAATCAGCCGCTCGCCGCCCATGGTCTTGACTGGATGGCGGCTATCGGTGATGACCACCACATCGGCGGCGAAGGTGGCTGGGCTGAAAACAGCCAAGGATGCCGGTAGTGCAACGGCCAGGCCAAGGGTTCGCCAGCCTGCTGTGAAGCGGAGTAAAGATGCTGGCATGTCGCGTGCCCTGGAAGTTGATCAGAGCCATAGTCGAACGCGAACCCGCTGCCGCCCCAACAAACAATGCGCATCGCGGGCACCCCACATACCTGTTCGGTGCTGCCGCATGGAAAAAAGCAGAGGCCGAAGCCCCCGCTGTGATCAGTGAACCACGTGCTTTCCTACAAAAGACCCGACTCGGCGAACGAGTACGGCGTGCCCTGACCAATCACGAAATGGTCGAGCACCCGCACGTCGATAAGCGCCAAGGCGGTTTTCAACTGCTCGGTCAGCACGCGATCCGCATTGGATGGCTCGGTGGAGCCCGAGGGGTGCTGATGGGCGAAGATGACCGCAGCGGCGTTCAGTTGCAAAGCGCGCTGCAACACGACGCGCGGATAAACCGAGGTCGCATTGATCGTTCCATGGAACATCGGCTCCACGGCCAGCACGTCGTGCATACTGTTCATGAATACAACGACGAAGATCTCGTTGGACTCGGCGACCAGCTTCAAGCGAAGGTAGTCCCTGACCGCAGCGGGCCGTTCAAGACGTGGCCCGGCTTTGAAAACCCGTCGCTCCAGCAGCACGATGGCTTGCTGAACGATCCAGTCTTCGTGCTGAGCGGCAATATCGGAAAGTGACTCCAGACAGGAGTCATTGATGACGACAGACATGGCGAACCTCCAG
>NZ_FPIQ01000029.1 GCF_900119085.1 Nitrosovibrio sp. Nv17
AATGTCGTCTTCCCATGATCCACGTGCCCGATCGTCCCAACATTGATGTGCGGCTTCGTCCGCTCAAATTTGCTCTTTGCCATGTTGTGCCCTTTACTGAATGACGATTATTTCTTGTTGATCACCGCTTCGGCGACATTTTTGGGCGCCTCGGAGTACTGCTTGAATTCCATGGTGTAGGTCGCACGCCCCTGGGTCGCCGAACGCAGCACCGTGGAATAGCCGAACATCTCCGCAAGCGGGACTTCCGCCCGTATCACCTTGAGTCCCGGCATGTCGTCCATGCCCTGGATCATGCCGCGCCGGGAAGACAGATCCCCTACCACGTTGCCCATGAAATCCGGCGGTGTTTCCACCTCCACCGACATCATCGGCTCCAGCAGCACGGGATTGGCTTTGCGCATCCCGTCCTTGAAGGCGATGGAAGCCGCCATTTTGAAGGCGTTCTCGTTGGAATCCACGTCGTGATACGAGCCATCGAACAGCGTGATCTTGACGTCCACCACCGGAAAACCCGCCAGTACGCCATTTGGCAGAGTGTCGCGCAATCCCTTTTCGACCGCGGGAATATACTCCCGTGGCACCGTTCCACCCTTGATGGCGTCCACGAACTCGAAACCCTTGCCCGCCTCGTTCGGCTCCATTTTGAGCCAGACATGGCCGTACTGGCCGCGTCCACCGGATTGCTTGATGAATTTTCCCTCGACCTCCACCGGCTTCCTGATGGCTTCGCGGTAGGCTACCTGGGGCGCGCCCACGTTCGCCTCTACGCCGAATTCGCGCTTCATCCGGTCGACGATGATCTCGAGGTGCAGCTCGCCCATGCCGGAAATGATGGTCTGGCCGGATTCTTCGTCGGTGCGCACGCGAAAGGACGGATCCTCCTGTGCCAGGCGGTTCAGTGCAATGCCCATCTTTTCCTGATCGAGCTTGGTCTTGGGCTCGACCGCAACATGGATGACAGGCTCGGGGAACACCATGCGCTCGAGCGTGATGACATCGCTCGGATCGCACAGGGTGTCGCCGGTGACGGCCTCCTTCAGGCCCACCGCCGCCGCGATGTCCCCGGCACGCACCTCCTTGATTTCCTCTCTCTGGTTGGCGTGCATCTGCAATAACCTGCCGATCCGCTCCTTCTTTCCCTTGACGGGATTGTAGACGGTGTCGCCCGAGGTCACCACGCCCGAGTAGACCCGGAAGAAAATCAACTGGCCCACGTAGGGATCCGTCGCGATCTTGAATGCCAGGCCGGAAAACGACTCCTCGTCGCTCGCATGACGCTCGCTCGGCTCGCCATTCTCCTTCTCGCCATTGATCGCGCTGATGTCGACCGGTGACGGCAGATAATCCAGCACGGCGTCGAGCATGGCCTGCACACCTTTGTTCTTGAAGGCCGAGCCGCACAGCATCGGCACGATTTCATTGCCGATGGTACGAATGCGCAGGCCCTTCTTGATGTCGGCGACGGACAGGTCTCCTTCCTCGAGGTATCTATTCATCAATTCCTCGTTCGCCTCGGCCGCCGTCTCCACCATCTTCTCGCGCCATTGTTTCGCATCTTCCAGCACGCCCGCGGGAATATCGCGCTCTTCGAAGCGGATTCCCTGGCTCGACTCATCCCAGTAGATGGCCTTCATCTTCACCAGGTCGACGACGCCCTCGAACTTGTCTTCCGCCCCGATGGGCAGCTGGACGGGCACGGGGTGCGCCTTCAGGCGCGACTGGATCTGTTCGTAGACGCGCATGAAATTGGCGCCCGAGCGATCCATCTTGTTGACGAAAGCCAGTCGCGGCACCTTGTACTTGTTCGCCTGTCGCCACACGGTCTCGGTCTGAGGCTGCACACCGCCCACTGCACAGAATACGGTACAGGCCCCATCCAGGATGCGCAGCGACCGCTCCACCTCGATCGTGAAGTCGACGTGCCCCGGGGTATCGATGATATTGATGCGATGGTCGGGATAGTTGCCCTCCATGCCCTTCCAGAAGCAGGTCGTGGCGGCGGACGTGATGGTGATGCCGCGTTCCTGTTCCTGCTCCATCCAGTCCATGGTCGCCGCACCGTCGTGTACCTCCCCGAGCTTGTGCGATACACCGGTATAGAACAGGATGCGTTCGGTGGTCGTGGTTTTTCCGGCGTCGATATGCGCCATGACACCGATGTTGCGATATCTCTCGATGGGGGTTTTCCTCGCCACGGTAATAAACCTTAATATTTGAATGCTGCAAACACCAAATTCCGGGGACTGCGACAAGAGGCAGGTGCCTGCCTCCATCGGCGACGATTACCCGAAATCTGACGGAATCCGGACTGAAGTATCCATCCGTCGGGTCGGGACCGACCCGACGATCACCTCAGAACCGATAGTGGGCAAATGCCTTGTTGGCCTCCGCCATGCGATGTATCTCTTCACGCTTCTTGACTGCGCCGCCACGACCTTCGGCTGCCTCCGCCAATTCCCCCGCCAGACGCGCACCCATGGATTTCTCAGCCCGCTTCCGCGCCGCATCCCGCAGCCAGCGCATCGCCAGCGCGTTGCGTCGCACAGAACGCACCTCCACCGGAACCTGATAGTTCGCACCCCCGACACGACGGCTCTTCACCTCCACCATGGGGCGCACGTTGGACAGTGCCTGGGTGAACACCTCTACCGGATCCTTGCCGGTTTTTTTCTGTATCTGATCCATTGCGCCGTAGATGATTCGCTCCGCAACCGACTTTTTGCCGCGTGTCATCAGCACGTTGACGAACTTCGCCACCTCGGTGTTGTGGAACTTGGGATCCGGCAAAATCTCGCGCTTGGGCACTTCTCTGCGTCTTGGCATATCCTTCCTCGATATTCAGTATGCGCGTCAGGCAGCCTTGGGCTTCTTGGCGCCGTACTTGGAGCGGGCCTGTCTGCGATCCTTGACGCCGGCCGTGTCCAGGCTCCCGCGCACGGTATGGTAGCGTACCCCCGGCAGGTCCTTCACGCGGCCGCCACGAATCAATACCACGGAGTGCTCCTGAAGGTTGTGCCCCTCTCCGCCGATATAGCTGGTGACCTCGAAACCATTGGTGAGGCGCACCCGCGCCACCTTGCGCAAGGCCGAGTTGGGTTTCTTGGGCGTCGTGGTGTAGACCCGGGTACAGACGCCCCTTTTCTGCGGGCTGTTCTCCAGTGCCGGAACCTTGCTTTTTATACGCTTCGCCGCACGGGGCTTGCGCACTAACTGGCTGATTGTTGGCATTTCTTTACCTAAGAGACGAGCAGGCGGCGCGGTCACCGTCACCCGTAATGGATCGTGGCTTGCGCCCTCCCCGGATCTCAGCCCCGGGGGGCGACTAAAAAGACTGCGAATTCTAGGGGGTTTACATTGCCCTGTCAAGTTGCCGGCTTTCAGGATAAAACAGGCGGCATCGCCATTTCGGCGCTGCTTCCTGCCCCGGCCCGGCAGCCTTCAGACCTTCCGGTACGGCAATGCGAACGCCTCAGTTGGCGGTGGTGGCGGCACGGCCTTCACGCTGCTTCGCGGTCAACGCATGGCTGCCCAGCTTCTTCAGGACTTCCCAGGCGGGACCCGGAAACTTGTGCAGCTTGACCATCACGTCCTCGAGCGCGTCCAGGAACCAGTCAACGTCGCTGTCCGCAATGTTCAGCGGCGGCAGTATCTTGATGATGGGCATGGCATGACCGGCCACCTGCGTCAGGATATGGTGGTCATCCAGCAGGGGCAGCACGATCGCCTGGGCGAAAAGATTCTCGTCCATCTTATTGACCATTGCCCACGCTGCCTTCAGGGAGATCGAACTGGGTGGTCCGAACTCGACGGCGATCATCAGGCCCCGCTGGCGTACGCCCTTCAGGAACTCGAAACGGGGCACCATGGCCTCGATTCCTTTGCGGAAGCGCTCCCCGAGCACGTTGGCGCGCTCGATGAGGTTCTCGTCGTCCAGCACCGCAAGCGACGCCAGGCCTGCCGCCATGGCCATGTTGCCCATGCCGAAGGTCGAGGCATGGACGATGGCACGATGCATGGTGTCGTAGACGCTGTCGTAGACCGCGCGCCGCGTGATGGTCGCTCCCACCGGAATGTAGCCACCCGACAGCGCCTTCGACAGACAAACGACATCCGGATGCAGGCCATCGACCCACTGGCTGGCCAGGAAGCGTCCGCTGCGGCCCATGCCCGATTGGATTTCGTCGCAGATCATCAACGTGCCATATTTGCGACAGAGCGCCTGGGCTCCGAGCAGATACTCGTTGCTGGCGATGTTGACGCCTTTTCCCTGGATCGGTTCCAGCACGAAGGCAGCGACGTCACCTGCCGCGAGGCGCGCTTCGAGTCCGGCGAGATCACCCAGCATGACTTCCGAGCTGCCGGGCAGCATGGGCTCGAAACCTCTGCGGAAACTGGGTTCTCCGTTCAATGACAGGGAGCCCATGGTAAGGCCGTGGAACGCTTTCGCAAGATGAGCCGTGCTCGGGCGCCCTGTATACGCCCGCGCGAACTTGATTGCCGCCTCGACCGCCTCGGTGCCCGAATTGCTGAAATAGACCGTATCCAGGCCGGGAGGCATCCGCTTGACGAGTTCGTGCGCCAGCGCAGCGGCAAGCGGCGGCGCGTCGAAGCCGATCCATCCCGGAAAATCGGAATCCAGCACCTGCTGCAATACGCCTCGGATGGTGGGATGGCGGCGCCCGAAATTGAACACGCCCCAGTTGGTGAGAAAATCCAGATAGCGCGTTCCCGCATCATCCCACAGATAGGGACCCTCGCCACGGACCCAGGTACGATTGAATCCGAGCGTGCGCAACACCTTGACGAACACCGGGTTGATGTGCGCCTCGTAGAGCTCGAAATTCCTGCCCCGGGTCTCGTTCAATATGCTGTCGATATCGATCGGCATGGTATCCGCCTACCCCGCCCAGGCCGGCAGTGCCGCCATCGGGGGCATCCGCCGCATCGATCCCCGGTCAATCCACGATCGTGATCTCATCTTCCGCTCCCTCTTCCTGCCACCCCGTATGGGCCGGCGCATGGCGGACCAGCAGAAGCCTCACAGGGCGTACCCGCTGCTGTGCGCCTCGCCGCTGCCCTCCTCGCTGAATTCCAGACCTTCGCCGGCGTTCAGCAACTGCCTCTGTTTCTTCTTGGTATTGTGGAACGCCAACCCGGTGCCTGCGGGAATCAGCCGGCCCACGATGACGTTTTCCTTGAGACCGCGCAGATCATCCTTCTTGCCCATGATCGCCGCCTCGGTCAGCACCCGGGTGGTTTCCTGGAAGGAGGCTGCGGAGATGAACGAGTCGGTGGACAGCGATGCCTTGGTGATGCCCAGCAGCATGAACTCGTAGGTGGCGGGTTTCTTGTCCGCCGCCACCACTTCCTCGTTCTCCGTCAGCAATTCCGCCCGCTCCACCTGCTCGCCCGGAATAAAGCGCGTGTCGCCGGAATCGATGATCTGCACGCGGCGCAGCATCTGGCGCACGATCACCTCGATGTGCTTGTCGTTGATCTTGACCCCCTGCAGGCGATACACGTCCTGAACCTCGTCCGTGATATAGCGCGCCAGCGCTTCCACACCCAGCAGGCGCAGAATGTCGTGGGGATCGGCGGGACCATCGACGATGCTCTCGCCCTTGTTCACCACCTGGCCGTCGTGGGCCGTGACGTGCTTGTCCTTGGGAATGAGGTATTCATGGGAAACACCATCCAGATCCGTGATGACGAGACGCTGCTTGCCCTTGGTGTCCTTGCCGAACGACACGATTCCGGTCACCTCCGCGAGCACGCCGGCGTCCTTGGGCGACCGCGCCTCGAACAGCTCCGCCACGCGAGGCAGCCCTCCCGTGATGTCGCGGGTCTTGGAACTCTCCTGCGGAATCCGGGCCAGCACCTCGCCCACCCCCACCTGCTGCCCATCGCGCACCGTGATGACCGATCCCACCTGGAAGGTGATGCTGACCGACAGATTGCCACCCGCCAAGCGCACCTCCTTGCCGTCGTCGTCTAGAAGCTTCACCAGAGGCCGCAAGACCTTGGTCTGCGTGACGCCCCGGCGCTTCGGATCGATCACCACCAACGTGGACAGGCCGGTGATCTCATCGATCTGCTTGGCCACGGTCACACCTTCCTCAACGTTCTCGAAGCGGATCCTGCCGGCATATTCGGTGATGATCGGACGGGTATGCGGATCCCATGTCGCCAGCACCTGCCCTGCCTTGACGGTCTCTCCGTCGCGTATCAACAGCGTCGCACCGTAGGGAGCCTTGTGGCGCTCGCGTTCCCGGCCATTGTCGTCGTATATCACCATCTCCCCGCTGCGGGAGATCGCAACCAGTTCGTTCCGGCCACTGGTGACATAGCGCATGGTGGAAGAATAGCGGACGACGCCGTTGGACCGGCTTTCCACCTGACTGATCACCGCGGTCCTGGAGGCGGCGCCACCGATGTGGAAGGTGCGCATGGTCAATTGCGTGCCCGGTTCGCCGATCGACTGGGCCGCGATGACACCCACGGCTTCTCCCACGTTCACCAGCGCACCGCGTCCCAGGTCGCGACCATAGCATTGGGCGCACAAGCCGTAGCGGGTTTCGCAGGTGAGGGGGGTGCGCACCTTCACCTCGTCGACGCCCAGGGACTCGATGGCGTCGACCGCGTTCTCGTCGAGCAGCACGCCCGCCGGATAGACGACCTCCTGATGTTCCGGGCTGATGACGTCGCTGGCCAGCACCCGGCCGAGGATGCGCTCCCGCAGTGCCTCGATGACCTCGCCCCCTTCCACCAGGGCCTTCATCACGACGCCGTTGGAGGTGCCGCAATCCTCCTGAGTGACCACCAGATCCTGGGTCACATCCACCAGGCGACGCGTCAGGTAGCCCGAATTAGCCGTCTTCAGCGCCGTATCCGCCAGACCCTTGCGGGCGCCATGGGTCGAAATGAAGTATTGCAGCACATTCAACCCTTCGCGGAAGTTCGCCGTGATGGGCGTCTCGATGATGGAACCGTCCGGCTTGGCCATCAGGCCGCGCATGCCCGCCAACTGGCGAATCTGCGCCGCAGAGCCGCGCGCGCCCGAGTCCGCCATCATGTAGATCGAATTGAAGGACTCCTGCGTCAGCGGCTTGCCGTCCTTGTCCCGTTTCACATCACCGCTGGCGACGTCATGCACCGGTTCGACCCCCAGCTGATCCATCATCGCCTTGGCCACCTGGTCGCCGGCACGCCCCCAAATGTCCACGACCTTGTTGTAGCGCTCTCCCTGGGTGACCAGGCCGGAGGTATATTGGACCTCGATTTCCTGCACCTCCCTTTCAGAGGCGTTGATGATGTCGTTCTTCTGCGCGGGCGTCAGCATGTCATCCAGACAGATCGAGATGCCCGCCCGGGTCGCATAGGTGAAACCGGCATACATCAGCTTGTCGGCGAAGATTACCGTCTCGCGCAGGCCACAGCGTCGAAAGCTCGCGTTGATGAGCCTCGATATCTCCTTTTTCTTCAGCACCTTGTTGATCAGGGAAAACGGCAGGCCGGCCGGCAGGATCTCGGACAGCAGCGCACGCCCGACGGTGGTGTCGTAGCGCGTTTCCTTTTCGCGGCGTTCGCCCTCGGCGCCACTTTCGTATTCCCTGATCCGCACGGTTATCCTGGCATTCAATTCCACGATGCGGTTCTCGTAGGCACGGGATACCTCCGCCAGATTGGCGAATGCCATGTTTTCGCCGCGCGCGTTGATCTTCTCCCGGGTGGTGTAGTACAGCCCCAGCACGATGTCCTGCGAAGGCACGATGATGGGCTCTCCATTTGCCGGCGACAGGACGCTGTTGGTGGACATCATGAGGGTACGGCACTCCATCTGCGCCTCCAGAGACAGCGGCACATGGACCGCCATCTGGTCGCCGTCGAAGTCGGCGTTGAATGCCGCGCACACCAGCGGGTGCAACTGGATCGCCTTGCCCTCGATCAGGACCGGCTCGAATGCCTGGATGCCCAGGCGGTGCAGCGTCGGCGCCCGGTTCAGCATGACCGGATGCTCCCGGATCACGTCTTCGAGAATGTCCCAGACGACGGGTGTCTCGTTTTCGACCTCGCGCTTGGCCGCCTTGATCGTGCTGGCGATACCCATGATTTCGAGCTTGTTGAAGATGAAGGGCTTGAACAGCTCCAGCGCCATTTTCTTCGGCAAACCGCACTGATGCAGCTTGAGCTGGGGGCCCACCACGATCACCGAGCGTCCCGAATAGTCCACCCGCTTGCCGAGCAGGTTCTGGCGAAAACGCCCGCCCTTGCCCTTGATCATGTCGGCCAGCGACTTCAGCGGCCGCTTGTTGGCGCCCGTCATCGCCTTGCCGCGCCGTCCGTTGTCCAGCAGCGAGTCCACCGCCTCCTGCAGCATGCGCTTCTCGTTGCGCACGATGATCTCCGGAGCCTTCAGCTCGAGCAGCCGCTTCAGGCGGTTGTTGCGGTTGATGACGCGCCGGTACAGGTCGTTCAGGTCGGAGGTGGCGAAGCGTCCGCCATCCAGCGGCACCAGCGGTCGCAGCTCCGGGGGCAGCACGGGCAGCACCGCCAGGATCATCCACTCCGGCTTGATGCCGGACTTGTTGAATGCCTCCAGCACCTTCAGGCGCTTGGAAATCTTCTTCATCTTGGTCTCGGACCCGGTTTCACCCATTTCGCGCCGCAGGCTGTCGATCTCGCTGCGGATGTTGAGCGTGCCCAGCAGGTCGCGGATACCTTCCGCGCCCATGCTGGCACGAAAATCGTCCCCATACTCTTCCGTCTTGGCGCGGTAGTCGTCGTCCGTCAGCAACTGGCAGCGCGCAAGTGGCGTCATGCCGGGATCGGTCACCACATATGCCTCGAAATAGAGCACTCGCTCGATGTCGCGCAGGGTCATGTCCAGCACCATGCCCAGGCGGGACGGCAGGGACTTCAGGAACCAGATGTGCGCCACGGGCGAGGCCAGTTCGATGTGGCCCATGCGCTCACGCCTCACCTTCGAGAGGGTCACCTCGACGCCGCACTTTTCGCAGATCACGCCGCGGTGCTTGAGGCGCTTGTATTTCCCGCACAGGCACTCGTAGTCCTTGACCGGCCCGAAGATCTTCGCGCAGAACAACCCGTCCCGTTCCGGCTTGAACGTCCGGTAGTTGATCGTTTCGGGCTTCTTCACCTCTCCATAGGACCAGGAGCGTATCTTTTCGGGAGAAGCCAGGCCGATCTTGATCGAATCAAACTCTTCCTTCTGGGTGACCTGCTTGAACAAATCCAGCAATGCTTTCATTCATCACTCCTGTGAGTCAGGGGCCGATACAAAAACCACCCACCGCGCCGGGGACCGCTAATGACGCTCCAGGTCGATATCCATCGCGAGGGATCGGATTTCCTTGACCAGCACGTTGAACGATTCCGGCATGCCGGCGTCGATCTTGTGATCTCCCTTGACGATGCTCTCGTAGACCTTGGTACGCCCGTTCACGTCGTCCGATTTGACCGTCAACATCTCCTGCAGGGTATAGGAGGCGCCGTACGCCTCCAGCGCCCACACTTCCATCTCGCCGAAGCGCTGGCCGCCGAACTGCGCCTTGCCGCCCAGCGGCTGCTGCGTCACCAGACTGTAGGGCCCGGTCGAGCGGGCGTGCATCTTGTCGTCCACCAGATGATGCAGCTTCAGCACGTGCATGTAGCCCACCGTGACGGAGCGATCGAAGACCTCGCCCGTCCGGCCGTCGCACAGGGTCACCTGACCGGACCGCGGCAGTCCCGCCAGTTCCAGCATATCCTTGATTTCATGCTCTGTGGCGCCGTCGAAGACCGGGGTTGCAAAGGGGACGCCGTCCTTGAGATGCTTCGCAAGATCGAGGATTTCCTCGTCCGTGAGCGAAGCGATATCCTCCTTCTTGCCACTCGTGTTGTAGATCTTGTCGAGCTGCTTGCGCAATTCCGCGAGCTTGCCGCCAGCCTGGAGCATGTCTCCGATCTTCCTCCCCAGGCCCTTGGCCGCCCACCCGAGGTGGGTTTCCAGGATCTGCCCCACGTTCATGCGCGAGGGTACTCCCAGTGGATTCAGCACTACGTCCACCGGCGTGCCATCCGCCATGTAGGGCATATCCTCCACCGGGACGATCTTGGAGATCACGCCCTTGTTGCCGTGGCGCCCGGCCATTTTGTCACCGGGCTGGAGACGCCGCTTCACCGCCACGTATACCTTGACCATCTTCTGGACGCCCGGCGGCAGTTCGTCGCCCTGGGTCAGCTTCTTCTTCTTCTCTTCGTAAGCATCATCGAAGGCCTTGCGCTTCTGCGCCAGGCTCTCCTCGATCTGCTCGAGCTGCCGGCTCGTCTCCTCATCCGTCAGCCGGATATCGAACCAGTGGTGCGGATCGATGCCGTCCAGATACTCCTTGGTGATCTGGGCGCCCTTGGCGAGCTTCTTGGGTCCTCCGGTCGCAGTCTTGCCCTTCAGCAAACGCTCGATGCGCTCGAATGCGTCGCCCTCCACGATGCGCATCTGGTCGGCCAGATCCTTCTTGTAGCGCTTCAATTCATCGTCGATGATCTGCTGGGCGCGCTTGTCGCGCTCGATCCCTTCCCGCGTGAATACCTGCACGTCGATCACCGTCCCGGAGATGCCCGAGGGCACCCGCAGCGAGGTATCCTTGACGTCGGACGCCTTCTCTCCGAAGATAGCCCGCAGGAGCTTCTCCTCCGGCGTCAGCTGCGTCTCGCCCTTGGGCGTCACCTTGCCGACCAGCACGTCGCCCGCCTCCACCTCCGCTCCGATGTGAACGATGCCGGATGCGTCCAGGCGGGCCAGCTGCACCTCCGACAGATTGGAAATGTCCGCGGTGATTTCCTCCGTCCCCAGCTTGGTATCCCTGCTGACCACCGACAATTCCTCGATGTGGATGGAAGTGAAGCGATCTTCGGCGACGATGTGCTCCGAAATGAGGATCGAATCCTCGAAGTTGTACCCGTTCCACGGCATGAACGCGACCAGCATGTTCTGTCCCAGCGCCAACTCGCCCTTGTCCGTGGAGGCGCCGTCAGCCACCACGTCGCCTCGGGCGATCACGTCCCCCACCTTCACCAGAGGACGCTGGTTGATGTTGGTATTCTGGTTGGAACGGGTGTACTTGATCAGGTTGTAGATGTCCACGCCCACCTCGCCGACACGCGTCTCGGTGTCATGCACCCGCACCACGATCCGGCTCGCGTCCACATAATCCACCACACCGCCGCGCACCGCCTGCACCGCCGTGCCGGAGTCCACCGCCACGACCCGCTCGATCCCGGTACCGACCAAGGGCTTCTCGGCGCGCAGGCAGGGTACCGCCTGCCGCTGCATGTTGGATCCCATGAGGGCGCGGTTGGCGTCGTCATGCTCGAGGAACGGAATCAGCGAGGCGGCCACCGACACGATCTGAGCGGGCGCAACGTCCATGTACTGGATGCGGTCCGGCGTCGCCAGCGTGAACTCGTTCCTGTGACGGCACGAGACGATGTCGTTGGTGAACCTTCCTCGCGCATCGAGTTCCGCGTTCGCCTGGGCGATGACGTACTGTCCTTCCTCGATCGCGGACAGGTAGTCGATCTCGTTGGTGACGCTCCCATCCTTCACCTTGCGATAGGGCGTTTCCATGAACCCGTATTCATTGGTGCGGGCGTAGAGCGCAAGGGAATTGATGAGGCCGATGTTGGGCCCTTCCGGCGTCTCGATCGGACACACGCGCCCATAGTGCGTCGGATGCACGTCGCGCACCTCGAAACCTGCGCGCTCACGCGTCAGCCCGCCCGGCCCCAGCGCAGAAACGCGGCGCTTGTGGGTAATCTCGGAAAGCGGATTGGTCTGATCCATGAACTGGGACAGCTGACTGGATCCGAAGAATTCGCGTACCGCCGCCGATACCGGTTTTGCATTGATCAGGTCGTGCGGCATCAGGTTGTCGGACTCGGCCTGGCTGAGACGTTCCTTCACTGCCCGCTCGACCCGCACCAATCCCGAGCGGAATTGATTCTCGGCCAACTCGCCGACGGAACGGACACGGCGATTGCCGAGATGGTCGATGTCATCGATCTCGCCGCGCCCGTTGCGCAGTTCCACCAGGATCCTGATGACCGCGACGATGTCCTCGTTCGACAGCGTGGTTGGCCCGTCCAATGCCTCCCACCCCACGCGGCGGTTGAACTTCATCCGTCCCACCACCGACAGGTCGTAGCGCTCGGGCGCGTAGAACAGACCGTGGAACAGGGCCTTGACTGCTTCCTCCGTAGGGGGCTCGCCCGGGCGCATCATGCGGTATATCGCGATCTGCGCCGCCATCTGGTCGGCGGTTTCGTCGATCCGCATGGTCTGCGAGATGTAGGCGCCCTGATCGAGATC
Organism: Nitrosovibrio sp. Nv17; assembly: GCF_900119085.1. Lineage (GTDB taxonomy): Bacteria > Pseudomonadota > Gammaproteobacteria > Burkholderiales > Nitrosomonadaceae > Nitrosospira. The sequence goes on from NZ_FPIQ01000029.1 coordinate 12,371, forward strand.
GTTGGTATAGATGGTCTGGATTTTCTCGATACCGGCCTCGCGCAGCTTTGCCAGCACCGGTTCGGTGATCTCGTCGTTGGCGAAGGCCACCACTTCTCCCGTTTCCTTGTCCACGACGTTGTGACCCAGCACCCGTCCAAGCAGGAAATCCTCGGGCGCCGCAAGCTTCTGGATGCCCGCCTGCTGCATCTCGCGGACATGCTTGACGGTGATGCGCTTGTCCTTCTGGACGATCACCTTCCCACCCTTGGCAGTGATATCGAAGCGCGCGATGTCGCCGCGCAGACGCTCCGGCACCAGTTCGAAGAAAATGTCCTTCCTGGAAAGATGGAACGTGTCGAAGACGAAGAAATGCTCGAGAATCTGTTCCGGAGTATAGCCGATTGCTTTCAGCAGTGCGGTGATCGGCATCTTGCGGCGGCGATCGACGCGGAAATACAGATAGTCCTTGGGATCAAACTCGAAGTCGAGCCAGGATCCCCGGTAGGGAATGATGCGCGCCGAGAACAACAGCTTGCCGGACGAGTGCGTCTTGCCCCGGTCGTGCTCGAAGAACACCCCAGGCGAACGGTGCAACTGGGAGACGATCACCCGCTCCGTCCCGTTGATGACGAACGAGCCTGTACCGGTCATCAACGGGATCTCTCCCATGTAGACCTCCTGTTCCTTCACCTCCTTCACCGTCGGCTTGGAGGCTTCCTTGTCCAGTATCGTCAGCCGAACCTTGGCACGCAGCGGAGACGCGTAGGTCAAGCCGCGCTGCTGGCACTCCTTGACGTCGAACGGAGGCGTCCCCAGGACATAATTGACGAAATCCAGACGAGCGTTCTTCGAATGGCTCTCGATCGGGAAAATCGACGTGAAGGCTGCCTGCAATCCCTGGTTGTCGCGCTGGTCGGGGTTGGTTTCGGCCTGCAGGAACGACGCGTACGATTCGATCTGGGTAGCCAGGAGAAAAGGAATCGGCAAGACACTGGCACGTTTGGCAAAACTCTTTCGAATACGCTTTTTCTCGGTAAACGAATAGCTCATGAAATCTCCGGGAGACCAAGGGGCGGATGGACAGAACACAGGAGCATGGCGTCCGCCGCGTATCGCTGGACCAAGTAAAGCATTGTGCAACGCCTGATGCGACTATTCAACCTGGCAGCCTGTCCGATGGTGAATCGTTCATTCGAAAACGGATACCGGACTGGTTGCCGTTCCCGGGGGGAAACCGCAACCAGTCCGGATATAGGTTGCTACTTGATTTCGCTGGTGGCACCGGCCTCGGTGAGCTGCTTCTGAATCGCCTCGGCATCCGCCTTGGCGATGCCTTCCTTGACTGCCTTGGGTGCGCCATCGACCAGGTCCTTTGCCTCCTTCAGTCCGAGACCCGTAATGGCCCGCACCACCTTGATGACGTTGACCTTGCTCTCCCCGACCGCGGTGAGAACCACGGTAAACTCCGTCTGCTCTTCCGCGGCCGCGGCGGTTGCGGCACCGGCAGCCGGCGCGGCGGACGCCACGGCGACAGCGGCGGCGGAAACCCCGAATTTTTCCTCGATGTCCTTGATCAACTGGGACAGTTCCAGCACCGTCATGTTTGCGATCGATTCTAGAATGTCCTCTTTGGCTACGGCCATGATTGCCTCCTGGTGAATTTTAATCTTGCGATATTGCGATGGTATCGAGCGTCTCGAGTCGGTCCGGCCAGCCTCAGGCAGCCTGCTTCTGATCCCGCACGGCCGCGAGAGTTCTCACGAAACGGGCAGGAACCTCGTTCAGGGTGCGCACGAAGCCGGCGACGGGCGCCTGCATCGTGCCCAGAAGCCTCGACAGCAGCACTTCGCGGCTCGGCAGAACGGCCAGGTCTGCAATCTCTTTTCCGGACAACAAGAGATTCGCCATGGCGCCTGCCTTGATCACAAACTTGTCGTTGCCCTTGGAAAACTCGTACAGCACCTTTGCCGCCGCCACCGGATCACTGCCGATGCCGTAGGCCAGCGGCCCTACCATATGCCCGGTGAGGATGGTGAATGGCGTCTCCGCCACCGCGCGCCGCACCAGCGAATTCTTCAAGACCCGAAAGTAGATTCCCGACTGCCGTGCCTTCGCACGCAACTGGGTCATATGCCCCACCTTCAACCCCCGATACTCCGCGATGATGATGGCCTGCGCCGCCGCTACCTGGGCACCTACCTCTGCGACAACCGCCTGCTTCTCTTCCAGATTCAGACTCAAGACACTCTCTCCATCAGTTTGATGCGATATCAATCCGATGCCGGATCCAGCAAGATCCGCCATCCAAGCCGATACCGCGACGCGGCGACCTTAATCAGGAGACACATTCCCGTTCATGGGTACGCCATCTGCGCTGGGCGCAGGGGGAAAGGGAACCGGGCAGGCGGGACAGGGACGAAGCTCGATGAACCCCTTCCTGCCAGCACATTCCATTCCATCCTGCAATTAAGCTCCCGGATGCGGGGACGGCAGCGCCACTGCAATACTGCCGTCGTTCCGCGCCGGCAACCCCGGCGGTCTTTGATAACCCGTCAGTTGAAAATCAATCCCCCGACGACCCAAAGCCTTTTTGTTCATGCAAACATTCATCTACCGCACACTGCCCTGATCCACCCGCACTCCGATCCCCATCGTGCTGGAAACCGATATCCTTCTCAGATAGATGCCCTTCGCGGCGGCAGGCCTGGACTTGTTGAGCGCATCCACCAGCGCCCGCATATTTTCCTGCAGGGCCTCCACCTCGAACGACGCGCGACCGATGGTGCAATGGACGATGCCCGCCTTGTCCGCCCGATACTGAACCTGTCCTGCCTTGGCATTCTTCACCGCACCCACGATATCCGGCGTCACCGTTCCCACCTTGGGATTGGGCATCAGGCCACGCGGACCCAGTATCTGCCCCAGTTGCCCGACGATCCGCATGGCGTCGGGACTGGCAATGACCACGTCGAAATTGATGTTGCCCCCCTTGATCTGCTCCGCCAAATCCTCGAAACCGACGACATCGGCTCCCGCTGCGAGCACCTCCCTGGCCTTGTCTCCCTGGGCAAACACCGCGACACGCACCGTTTTCCCGATGCCTGCCGGCAGCACCACCGATCCCCGCACGACCTGGTCGGATTTACGGGCATCGATCCCCAGGTTGATCGCCACGTCGATCGATTCGTTAAACTTCGCGGTGGCAGTCTCCTTGACGATCCTGAGCGCATCCGGCAGCGCATGGAATTTACTGCGATCGGCCCTGCCGCTGATTTCCTTGAAACGCCTGGATTTCTGCGCCATGCTATACGCCCTCCACGTCGACGCCCATGCTGCGGGCCGTACCCGCGACGGTGCGCACCGCTGCGTCCAGATCCGCCGCGGTCAGGTCCGGCATCTTGATCTGGGCAATTTCCTCCGCCTGCCGGCGCGTCAGCACCCCCACCTTGTCGAGGTGCGGCCTGGGGCTTCCCTTGCCGATGCCCGCCGCCTTCTTGATCAGCACCGTGGCGGGCGTGGTCTTCATGATGAAGGTGAAGCTCTTGTCGGCATAGGCGGTAATCACTACCGGCACCGGCAGCCCCACCTCCATTTTCTGGGTGGCGGCGTTGAACGCCTTGCAGAACTCCATGATGTTGAGTCCGCGCTGCCCCAGCGCGGGCCCGATGGGCGGGCTGGGATTGGCTTTGCCTGCCGGCACCTGCAGCCTGATATAGCCGACTATCTTCTTTGCCACGATCACCTCCTGTTGGGTGCCAGCGAGCGCTGCCACGCTCTCCCCGATTAGCCAACGATACGAACGCTACCCCGCCCCCGGCGGACAGCGTCCCCGACCGGAACGCTCAGGCCTTCTCGACCTGACTGAAATCCAACTCCACCGGGGTCGGGCGCCCGAAAATGGAAACCGACACCCTGATCTTGCTTTTATCATAGTTGACGTCTTCGACGTTACCGTGAAAATCGGTAAATGGACCTTCCTTGACGCGGACCGCCTCCCCTGCCTCGAACAGGATCTTGGGCTTGGGTTTTTCCACCCCCTCCTGGATCTGCAGGAGAATATTTTCCACTTCCTTTTCACTGATTGGGGTCGGTTTCATGGCCGACCCCCCGATGAAGCCGGTCACCTTGGCGGTATTCTTCACCAGGTGCCACGTCTCATCCGTCATTTCCATCTCGACCAGCACGTACCCGGGAAAGAACTTGCGTTCGCTGAGGCTCTTCTGGCCACTCTTCATCTCGACCACCTCTTCCACCGGCACCAGTATCTGACCAAACTTGTCCTGCATCCCGGCACGATTGATGCGCTCCGTGAGCGCACGCTGAACGCTCTTCTCGAAACCGGAATAGGCGTGCACCACGAACCATTTCTTTTCCATCAGCCTTCCTGTCCCATGAGATACTTCACCGCCACCAGCAGGCCCGCGTCCACCATCCACAGGAACAGCGCCATCGCCACGACGAAGGCGAATACGATACCGGTGGTCTGCGTCGTTTCCTTGCGGTTCGGCCAGACAACCTTCTTGGTTTCTTCGGAAGATTCCCGGGCAAATGCATGAAACCGCCGGCCCGGATCGGTGAACCAGGCCACCGCCACCGCCAGCACGATACCCAGCAACACCACCACGACGCGAATCACCATTGCGCTGTCGCGCAGATAATAGAATCCCGCGATTCCCGCGATCAGCAGGAGCAGTGCCAGTCCCAGCTTGACCTTATCCACTCTACTCCATTCCACCGGCAGCTGCCGATGCGTGTGGTGCGCGCAAGCCGGCGCAGCAGAGGACCCGAGCATGGCGCATGGCCATGACCATCGAATCCATGCATCCGCCATGGGACGCCTCATCCGGATGCCCGGAAACCTTCAACGGCATATTCGCCTGCTGGCAGGCCAGGAGGGCATCGAACCCCCAACCTTCGGTTTTGGAGACCGACGCTCTGCCAATTGAGCTACTGGCCTGTATTGCATCAAACACCCGGGACACGCCTGAAAAACAACTTGCACCCCTCTCTCGCTCTCACTCGATGATTTTGGCGACGACGCCGGCGCCGACGGTCCTGCCGCCCTCGCGGATGGCAAAGCGCAGCCCCTCCGCCATCGCGATCGGCGCAATCAGGTTCACCGTCACCGAAACGTTGTCCCCAGGCATCACCATCTCCGTCCCCGACGGCAACTCGATCGCCCCCGTCACGTCCGTCGTCCTGAAATAGAACTGCGGACGGTATCCCTGGAAGAACGGCGTGTGACGCCCACCCTCCTCCTTGCTCAGCACGTAGATCTCCGCCGTGAACTTGGTGTGCGGCGTGATGCTCCCAGGCTTGGCCAGCACCTGCCCACGCTCCACTTCCTCGCGCTTGGTCCCCCGCAGCAGCACGCCCACGTTGTCCCCCGCCTGCCCCTGATCCAGAAGCTTGCGAAACATCTCCACACCCGTGCACACCGTCTTCAGCGTCGGCCTCAGACCCACGATCTCGATCTCCTCGCCCACCTTGACCACGCCGCGCTCCACCCGCCCCGTCACCACCGTCCCTCGCCCGGAAATCGAAAAAACATCCTCCACCGGCATCAGAAACGCTCCGTCCACCGCCCGTACCGGCTCCGGTATGTAACTGTCCAGCGCATCCGCCAGCTTGTGAATCGACGGCTCCCCGATCTCGCTCTGATCCCCTTCCAGCGCCTTCAACGCCGAACCAATCACGATCGGCGTGTCGTCCCCAGGAAAACTGTACTTCGACAGCAACTCCCGCACTTCCATCTCCACCAGCTCCAGAAGCTCCGCATCGTCCACCATGTCCGCCTTGTTCATGTATACGACAATGTAGGGCACCCCAACCTGACGCGCCAGCAATATGTGCTCCCGCGTCTGCGGCATCGGCCCGTCCGCCGCCGATACCACCAAAATCGCTCCATCCATCTGCGCCGCACCCGTGATCATGTTCTTCACATAGTCCGCGTGACCAGGACAGTCAACGTGCGCATAGTGCCGCGTCTGCGTCTCGTATTCCACGTGCGATGTGTTGATCGTGATCCCCCGCGCCTTCTCCTCCGGCGCCGAATCAATCTGCGCGTAACTCTTCGCCTCACCACCAAACTTCTTCGACAACACCATCGTCACCGCCGCCGTCAATGTCGTCTTCCCATGATCCACGTGCCCGATCGTCCCAACATTGATGTGCGGCTTCGTCCGCTCAAATTTGCTCTTTGCCATGTTGTGCCCTTT
>NZ_FPIQ01000016.1 GCF_900119085.1 Nitrosovibrio sp. Nv17
CCAACAATAGCTCTGTGGCTCCCACATCGATACCAGCAGCAACGGGAACAGCAATCTGTGCAGGTGTTCCGGGTTCAGTCGTTTGAAGTGTCATGATGAATCCTCGAATGAAGTCGCGATACAATGTCACGGGTTCCCCGACCCTGCACACGCGCCTACCATCCTTGTGTATACAGGCTCAAAGCCTCGGATACTCCACGGTATTGGCGAATAGGGCGGGGAGCCAATCTACATCACAAGCTCAGACCTTAAAAAACCTGTCTTCAGGATGGGACGGCTTCCCCAGTGAAGCATCATCTTACTTGCATCACAAACAAAATCTGAATATCTCTGATCATACAAGGATGGGTGGAGCGTAGCGCAACCCATCATCTCCCGGAAGAATCTCCCGGAAAACGCTGCGATGGGTTGCATCTCATTTCACGCGTCCCGCCTGCTTTTTGTCGTGCCCGGAAGGCGATGGCGGGCGGCGAGCCATGGGTGGACGTTCAGATCCCGCGGGCCTGCTCCACCATGCGGGCCAGCCGCGTCACGTCCAGGATGTGCAGTTCGTGGCCCTTGCGCTGGAGCAATCCGCAACGGGTCAGTTCGCTCAGTTCGCGGGTCACTGCCTCGCGGTGGGTGCTCACGAGGTTGGCGAGATCCGCATGGGTGGGTGCCGGTGAGATCACGCTCAGGTTTTGCGCGGTGGCCGGGCGTGCAAGGCGCAGCAGTTCGACGTGGATGCGGTCGCGCACGGACAGCGTGCTGTAGTCGAACACACGCTCCGTCAGGCGGCGTACGTGTCGCGTCAGGCGCTTCAGGATGGCAAGCGAGATGCGCGGATTGGATTGGAGCAGATCCAGGAAGTCGGACGCCGGCATGATCGCCACCAGTGCATCGGAGCGGGCGACCACGTTCGCCGACCGGGCCTGGCCGTCGATGGCGGTCAGTTCGCCGAACATGTCGCCGCCCGACAGGTCGCAGAGGATGACTTCACGGCCCGATACGGCGTAGTAGGTCACGCGAATGGCGCCCTGGATGATGAAGAAGGCGCTGTTGGTCGTGTCCTGGTAGCGGATGATGTGCTCTTCTGCCGCATACCGGTACCAGCGGCAGGGATGGGAAATCGCTTCCAGTTCGGCGGGCGGCAGGTCCGCGAATTCGGCGATGGCAGTCAGCAGGATACGGGCGCGCTCGATGGGTATGTCCAGTGTGGTCATGATTCAGCTCCAGTGGCCTTCCCGACGGCGTGGCAGGGCCGCCGGGGGCCGGTATCGGCATGCCACGCACAGCGCGTCGGCGCAGGGATCGCCGGAAAGCGGTGCCGCCACGCATGCATGCCGTGATTCATGGCGCGTCAGTGTTGATGATATACCAGGCAGAACACCGAGTAGGCCGTGCCGCCGCTGACGAATCCGCCCCCGCGACCCTGTATCACGATGTTGCCATTCTTGTCCACCACGGTGCCGTCGCTCCAGACGTAGCAGTGCGATCCCTGGTAGCTGGCGAGGGAGATCGAGCCCAGCCCCGTCAGTCCCTTGTTTGCCAGGGGGTTCTTCTGATCGAAGGTCACCCTGTCGTGCTTGACGTTCTCCGGTATCAGCAGGCGTATGACGCCATCCTGGTCGATGGCGGCGACGATGGTGCTGTCCTTCACGCCTGCCTTGGCCAGCGCCGCCTCCGCCTCCTTGGGCAGCGCCCGGACGTAGGGGTCGTCCTTCTTGTGGTCATGGCCGTCGCTGTAGCCTGGGGCCGGCTTGCGCGCCTGGTCGGATGGGGATTGCGCGTGCAGGGCGGCGCATCCGCTCAGTATCAGTATTCCCGTAAGGGTGGCGAGGCTCGTCTTCATCGTGGTGTCTCCTTCTGCTGTTAGAAATTCAGGGTGAGGCGCACGAAGAATGTACGCCTCGGCGTGTAGCGCTGGTTATAGAGGGGCTCAGAGGTCTCGAAATTCATGTTCCGGAAGACGATGGCTTCGTCCAGCAGGTTTCTTCCTTCCACGCTGAGAATACCCCTGCGGCGTGGGAATCTATAGCCCAGCACGGCGTCGAGCATGAAAAAGTCGCTACTTCCCGTGTACAGGAGAGACGACATGCGCTCGAGTTCCTGGCGTACGTAGGTGGTCTTGAATTGCGCGAACACGCCGGAGGGATCGTAGTAGCGGATGTCGAGGGGGATTTGCGATGTTTCGATCCGAATGGGCATGTCGGATTGAGGCGTGGCGCTGCTGGGGAGCAATTCGCGCGAGAATCTCTCGAACTGGTACTCTCCCCTGAGCGCCCAGTTCGGATGCGGCAGCCAGTAGAGGTAGGCACGGTAGAGTTTTTCGTGCTGGCTCTGCCAATAGTCCAGCGTCTGCGTGACGGGCTTGACGACGGGAACTCGCAGATCGCGCTGGGAAACCTCGGCGCCGCCGTACAGCGCATCCGCTATGCGCGCGTCCACGCCCACGCCGGCGCGCGTGGCGCGGGTGCCGTTCACGTCGTCGAACATCTGGTTGAAGCCGGCCACCTGCGTCGGCTCCAGCGTCTGTTGCGAGATCAGCGCCGACTTGACCGTCTGGAACCACGCCATGCGCACCCGCAGGCGGGAAGAAGCGTCCCACTGCAGGCCCACCTTGGGATTGAGCCTGCCGAAACTCAGCCTCTTCTCGGACGGCGCCATCGCGTCGGGAGCCTCCGCATACCAGTCGTAGGCCAGGCCGAGGGTAGGGGTGAAGTCGCGGGGAAGGTGGAGGTGCGTATAGACATAGCCGTTGCTGCGTTCCCGCTTGAAGCCCGGCAGATCGGATCGGATCGGGGGAATGGGAGGGCAGAGCTCGGGGGGACATGGCGGCGGAGCGAAGCTGGTCTCGGACGCTCTGTCCGCATCGATACGATAGGCGCCGCCGCCGGCGATCGCGCTGAACCGCTCCTGCCGCAGCTGGTACTGGGCCTCCGCCTGGTAGCCGCTGTCGTGCACCGCCTCTCCGCGGATGAAGGCGGGCGTGTGAAAGGATTGGAGCTCCCTGCGATTGCGGTAGCTGGCGGAGACGAGGAGATCCTGATGCGGGGACAGGGCGTAGCGCGCGCCAATGCGCGCCGTGTCTTCCGACAGGTCGCGCCGGTCCAGGGTGGGTGCCCTGCCAAAATCCAGCAGCAGGTCCCCGTGCTCGCTCTTGCGGGTGCGCACCTCGGCCTGCACGTTGAACCGGGGCGTCACCGCGAACTGCAGGAAGGCATTGTAGACGTTGTGCTTCTGGTCGTTGTTGGGCCTGAAGCCGTCGGTGTTGTAGTGAAACTGGCCGATGCTGGCGGAGGCGCGCCCGTAGAGCGCGGACAGCACCGTCTCGGCGCCGCGTGTCCCCCGTCCTCCAAAGAGTCCGGAGGCGACCAGTTGCGGCCGGTTGCGCTCCATCAGCGGGGCGAATTCGTTGAAGCCTGCCGCCGCGGGAGCGGTGCCGGTGATGATGTTGAGATCCGCCAGTGCCAGCTGCGGCTGCACCGGGTTCACGTTGATGGGTTGCAGCAGCTGCGCCTGGAGCAGTTCGCTGACCCGTGCGATCTCATGCCGCGGGGATCCCAGATAGGCGTCGGACAGGAACCGGTGCGCCGAGTGGCTGGCGGGATCCAGCGTCAGGGAGCGCGCCGTTTCCATGATCGCGCGCCGCTCGAAGCCGAGGTTGTCGTACACGCGTGCGAGGCTCGATCCGCGGGCTGCCTGGTCCTGGTCGAGCAGCAGTTTGGAACGGTAGACCGCGCGGTTGTCGTTCAGGTCGATCGATTGCTGCAGGCTCCCGAGCGCCTCCCCGGGCCGGTTCTGGGTCTGCTGCATGATGCCGTCGTACAGCCAGGGAGTAGGGTCGCGCGGATCGCGCTCCTTCGCCAGGTCGAACTGCGTGGCAGCGAGTGGATAGCGCCGCTCCTCGAAGTAGGCCTTGCCGAGATAGCTGCGCACCAGGGAGTTGGCGGGATCCAGGCTGGCGGCGATCTCCATTTCGATGCGTCCCGCCTCGAGCCGGCCGTCGCGGATCTCCGCCAGGCCCATGCCGAGCCTGGACATGGGGTCGGAGGAGTCGAGCCCGATCGCGGTGGCAAAGGCAGTCCGGGCGGCGTCGGTGTCGATCCGGGCAAGGTGCGAGAAGCCGAGGACCGTGTGCGTCTGCGCCAGCCTCGGGTTCGATTCCGCGGCGCGTTGCGCCGCCGCCAGCGCCCGGTCGGCGTAGCCGGTCGCCAGGTGCAGTTCCGCGAGGCGCGCCCAGGCCAGGGCATTGGCGGGGTCGAGCATGGTCGCCTGGCGCACGCTTTCCAGGGCTGCTTCCACCTCGAAATGCGCCTGCTGCGCATACGACAGCGCGAGCCTCGCGGCCGCCGAGCCGGGGTCGTACTCCACCGCTTGCCGGGCCAGAGCAAGCGCCTCGTCCTTGTCATTCTGCACCACCCGCATCATCGCCCGCAGTGCATGGGCACCGCTGTGGCGGGGGTCGAGCGCGAGCGCCCGGGCGATGTCTCCGTCCGCCTCGTCGGCGCGCCCGACCGACAGCAGCAGCCCTGCCCGATAGGCCAGGATGTCCGCAGTGTATCGATCCGGGGACAGGTCGGCGATCGCTGCCAGGGCCTCCGACGGCTGCCCTGCCTGCTGATGGGCGACGGCTGCACCCAGCGCTGCGGATGGCGCCTCGCCCGGCGAGCCTTCCTTCCAGCCGGCAAGGATCGCTGGATAGTGCAACGCCCATTGCACCGCGTCGGTCGGCTGGATGCGGCCTTCCGGGCGGGGCGCCTCGCCCCTGGCGGCGACGGCTGCCTCATGGTCGCCGAGCGTGATGCGCCCGTGCTCGTTGCCGGCCGAGACGCGGCCCTCGTAGACCACGAGCCGGGTACGATCCGGATCGATGCCGATGGCGAATTCGGTGCCGTCGATGCCCGCGTTCAGGAAAGGGGTTCTGACGCCGAAGGGCCGGGGAGTACGGGTCAGGGCGTGCAGGGCGCCGCTCAGCATTTCCAGCAGGGTCTTGCCATCCTCGGGCGCACCGAGGGTCAGCGCGGTTTTCTGGTCGAGCCTGAGCAGGGTCTCGTTGCCGAGCCGCAGGGCTGCACGGCTGTGCTGGCGCACACGGACACTGTCCCCCGGGCACAGTGCGCTGTTCAGCAGCGCGAGCTGCCAGATCCTTTCCTCGAAGCGGCGAACCTCAACGATGCCCTGCACCGACACGACGTGCGCGACGGCGGATGCGCACGGCGCGGCCGCGAAGGCTGCGGAGCCCTGGAGCGCGATCACCGCCGCGGCCAGCACGCCTGCCGCGGTGCGGCCCCGCTGGCTCGTCCGTGTATGCCGTTCTCCCTGATATCCGTTCATTGTCGTATGAATTCTTGTCCTGTCGGGCCTGCCCGGATTACATGGGCCGGCCGCTCCCTCGTGCCGTCTCTGCCTTCATGCTACTTCGCCGCAATCCGTATGGATGCGTCCCATGGCCCCACCGGGGCTGCCGCGCGGTAATCCTGGCAGCGCTCCAGATAGAACCGCGCCGGGCCGTCTCCGGGAACCGCTTCCAGGATTTCCGCAAATTTCTCGCAACCTTGCGGCCACGCCTGCGACTCGTAGTCCCGTACCGCACGGGCGAAGACGTCGCACAGCCACAATTGCGCCGCGCTGGCGTCTTCCCTGCGCGCCAGCAGTTCGAGCACGCGCACCGGCGACGTTTTCCCCGCGAGCAGGAAGCTGCCCAGCGGGCGCGCCACGAAATCGTCCAATCCCGCGACGACGCTTTCCGACACCAGCAGGCGCGTGCCAAGGTGCTTGTTGAGACCCTGGATGCGGTTCGACGTGTTCACCATGTCGCCCACGGCGCGGTATTCATAGTGCTGCAAGGCGCCGACGCGGCCCAGGAGCATTTCTCCGGAATGCAGCCCGATGCGGGTATGCAGCGGCGGCCTGCCAGGCGCCCGGTTGAAGCGCTCCAGTGCGGCGGCAATGTCGAGACAGGCCAGGCATGCCCGCCTGCGCACGGCTGCATCGGCGGCGGCGCTGCTCCATATCGCCAGCATGGCGTCTCCCACCACATCCGAGACAATGCCGCCGTGGCGTTCCACCGGCTCGAACAGGACCGCGTAGTAATCGTTCATCAGCACCCCGAGCCGGGCGGGCTCCATGCGCTCCGCGAGCGTGGTGTACATCTCGGCATCGGTGGCGAGGCAGACGCCATGGATCAGCTGGTTGTCCGGCACCGCCGCGTCCGTGCTCCGGGATATCTCGGCAAGCACGCGCTCGGGGAGGAATTTCCCGACCGCCGCCTTGAATGCCTTGCGTTCCTGCCAGGCGTCGTAGTACCGCAGCAGGACGACGCCGAACACGGCCAGCGGGACCTGCAGCAGCAGCGGAATCACGAGCGGCAGCCAGGTGCCGTCCGCGGCGAAGCGGTGGCGGGCGATGCCGACATATGCGGCTACCCACGCCAGGGTGGCGATCACGAAGACGGCATCCAGGGCGAAGGCGCCCGGGCGTCGCCGGATGCCGTACGTACCGGCGAGCACGAACCCCCAGGCGAACACGAGCGCCAGCCGGGAAGAGAAGGACAGGGGGCGGATGGCGCGGCCGTCCATGAGATTGGCGAATGCCGTGGCGGCGATCTCGACGCCGCTGATATAAAGCCCGTCGGTGCGGGAAAACACGGTGTGGTAGTCGTCCCGCACCCGGTCCTGTTCGGGCTGGGTGGCGGCAGAATAGCCGACAAAGACCGCCTTGCCGGCGAAATCGGCCACGCCAGGCGAGGCGCCTGCGGCATCCCCGAGTGCCACGTGGTAGGGGACGGTTGGCACGGTGCGTGGTGGGCCGTAAAAATCCAGATAGTGCAGCTCGTCACTGGCATACAGGTTCAACAGCGCGCGGATGAGATGCCGGTTGCGCACGCCGATGTCCGGATCGTGATCCAGTGCGTCGGTCATGCGCCGGACGATCCCGGGGTCGCCGCTGAACAGGCCGCGCAGGGTGAGGATCAGGTCGTCGATCACGACGGCATCCCGGTGCGCCGGCACGCTCCGCGCATGCGCGGGGCTGGTGCGATGCAGCAGGCGGACGAAGTCCTCGTAGGCCTTTAGTGCCACCAGCTGTACCATCGTGACCGGGAGGGTGGGGGTATCGCCGGCATCGGGCCGGAACGTCCAGTATTCGTTCACGCGCGCGGCCCGCGGCAGGGGAAACGGGGCCCGAGCCGCGGCCGCATCGGCGATCTCCGGCAGCAGGGCGGCGGATGTTTCCATCGATCCGCTGAAGTGCATGGATTGGGATCGGCCCGCCAGGGGAATCCGATCCAGCCTTTCGACGACCACGACATTGCCGGCAGCACGCATCGCAGCCGCCAGCTTCGCATCATCCTCCGGGACGGCGCCCGGAACATCGAACCTGAGGTCGAAGGCGATCGCGTGGGCGCCGGCATTCGACAGTTTTTCGATGAGGCGGGCATGCGTCCCGCGGGGCCATCGGTCGGGCATCGGAGGAAATCCCAGTTCGTCAGAAGAAAGCTTGTCGATCGCAACGACCATCACATTGACCGGCGGAGCCGTCGCGCCGCGCAACTGGAACAGCCACGACAACCCCAGGCCCTTTTCCCATTCGGATCCCCATGGCGTCCAGCTGGCCAGCACGCCGAGCGTGCCGACGAGCAACCCCATCACAAGACGCCTGATCCATGCTGCCATAGTCTCTGGATGCCAACCGGTACGGAATATGCTGAGGGAGTGCACAGGCCAGCGATCCGGTCCGATGGGCATCACCCGCCGACTCGCCGGATCAGGCCTGCAGCGTTATTGTTTTTCTAGGACAAGGCTGTCGGACGACAGCACCGGGGAAGTGTACGACGGGATACTCGGATGCAGAATAACGGCATGCGGAGCATCCTGACTGTGAGAAAAATCACACCGTCAAATAACCATTCTAGCATATCGGCAATGCACGCATGCACGGATTGCAGGTGCAGGACGCCCTTTCCGCCGGATCAGGTCATCCAGGAAGAAGGGGAGGGAAAAGGCGCCAGGGCAGAGCCCCGGAAAATCGGGATTCATGCGACGGGTAGCCCAGGGCATGATCGCCGCCGGATTGAAGGAACGGCAGGCCATGCTGCATGGATCCCGTCGGCTTCGACCGTCGGAATCCCGTGTGGCTAGTTTTTACCAGGGTCGGGCTTGATTGCGATGCTGCCAGGGTATCGCGCCGCAGCCAGGGAGAGCTTGCATGCGTATCCCTTCTTCTTGGGGAACGGAATGGATTCCTCTTCATCCAGACGGGCTAGCAGTTCATCCAGCAGTCTCTCGCTCGACGGATCACCGCTCAATCCCAGCATGTCTATCAATTTGGGCTGTTCCTCTTTTTGTACCATGGATTTCTCGCTTTCATTCTTAAAGTTTAGCAATGTTTAATATACCATAAACTTTGCGTGAAAAGCTCCAACTATCAACAAGTGTCCTACAGGATAGGGATCGATTCTGTGCGATTTACCACATACATGGGCGGGAAGAGTAGTGGATACCTGCAATATATTAATTATAAAAATTATTCTTTATGTCCGTCATATCGGGGAAAAGTATTCACTTTTCCCTGCGGAGCTGATGCAAGGAAAGAGAAGGCCTTGGCACCGTAAAACGGCAGGTTTATGGGTTTTATGGATCCCCATAAATTGTAAAGAATTACTTTACTATTGTGTCGATCGGCGCATCTCGAATGTCACATTTCCTTCCCTCGGTTCCTTCCCTCGGCATTCGATCCGTCCGCAAAGGGTCGCGAATGAGGCTCTCTAAGGGTTGTCTAAGTTTCATCGGATATTTTGGCATTGCCCATTTTCCATCGATCGATATCGGCCGGCCGCCGCAAAAAAATCGCAGAAGGGCTGTATGAAAATTCTCCTGATCGAAGATGACCCGATGATAAGCAGCAGCCTGGAGCAGTTGCTCCGGCAAGACGGCTATGCGATCAACTGGTGTCGTGATGCGGCCAGCGGACAACTTGCCCTGGCAACGGAGAATTACGCGCTGATCCTGCTGGATCTGGGATTGCCTGACTGCAGCGGCCTCGATTTGCTCCGGCAGATACGCGCCAGGAAGCATGTCGTTCCGGTGTTGATCCTGACCGCTCGCGATGCGGTTGAAGATCGCGTCACAGGATTGAATGCCGGAGCAGACGACTACCTGATCAAGCCCTTTGCATCGGCAGAGCTGGAGGCGCGTATACGCGCCCTGCTGCGTCGCGCAACCGGGCATGGGAATGCCGTTCTCAGCAGCGGAGAATTCAGCCTGAACACCGTAAGCAAGCTGCTCCACTACCGGGAGACCACTTTTTCCCTATCGGCCAGAGAGTATGCCCTCATGTACGCACTGCTCGAGATTCCAGGCAAGATCTGGTCTCGCGCTCAGTTGGAGCAGCGTCTCTATGGATGGCAAAACGAAGTCGAAAGCAATGTTGTCGAGTTTCACATTCACCAGCTTCGCAAGAAGCTGGGGTCCCATCTCATCATCAATATCCGCGGCATGGGCTATTGCATAAAAAAATAATGAGATCCATACGCCGCTACTTGCTGGGATCATTGCTGGCGGCTCTTGCACTTGGCACTCTTGTGATCGCTGTATTCCTCTACATCGAGTCTGCGGAGGAGATCAACGAGCTCTACGATAGCAATATGCGAGAGTTGGCAACCGTGATAGGTGCCCAACACGGCGTGTTTCATCTGCCTGATCATCCGATTCCGAATACCGGCGACAACGCTTTGCACGACGAGATCCGGGAAGAGGAAGAGTTTCTGATCCAGATCTGGAATTCCGTCGGAGACGCCGTCTATACCTCCCATCCCCTCATCGCATTTCCACGTCAGGGAGAGAACGGTTTCTTCACCACGCGTTACCAGCAGGAAGAATGGAGGGTGTATTCCTTGCAGACCGGGGCAGGTCTCGTACAGGTCTCGCAACCGCAGGCGGCCCGGCATATTTACATCCGGGAACTGGCTTCCAATCTGCTGTATGCGTTAATGCTGCAGATTCCTGTGATCGGCGGCCTCATCTGGTTTGCGGTAGGCAAGAGCCTGCAGCCCCTGGATAAGGTGTCCCATGCCATCCAGATGCGTTCCGCCGCCAGCCTGGAACACCTCGATACCCAGTCGCTGCCCATAGAAATACGGCCTGCCATCGAGGAGCTGAACCACTTGCTGACGAGGCTGGGTGACGCCATTACGTCGCAGCAGCACTTTACCGCCGATGCGGCTCATGAGTTGCGTACTCCGCTGACAGCGCTGCAGCTGCAGTTGGATATCCTGGCAAGATCCCAGAGCGACCAGGAGCGCGAACAGGCGCTCGGCGGATTGCAAAGCGGCATCACCCGCGCCAGCAAGCTTGTGGTGCAGCTGCTCACCCTGACCAGACTGGGGTTCGAGCCCAACCGGCAGTACCGGGTGATCGACCTCGATCGGGTAATCCGCTTGACCATCGAGGATCATATAGGCCAGGCTGAGGCCAAGAAGATAGATATTGGATTTTCGGCGAGTCAGCCATTACTCGTCAATGGAGATGAGGAAAACCTGCGCATCATGACGGGAAATCTGCTTGACAATGCCATCCGCTACTCTCCGCCCCATGGCAGGGTGGATGTCCTTGCCTGGCTGGATTCATTGTTTGTGGTACTGGAAGTACGCGATAGCGCCAGTCTCATCGGCGGCGTCGAGCGCGAAAGGGTTTTCGAGCGCTTTTATCGCGGCAGCACCAGCAGGAACACCGCCGGCAACGGCCTGGGGTTGGCCATCGTCAGCGACATCGTGCAGCAGCATCATGGACAGGTTGGGCTACGGACACGAAGTGACGGAGCAGGCAATTCCTTCATCGTCTATCTGCCACGTCCATCACTCGACAACGACACACCCGAACCCTCTCAGCAGGCGTTCAATCGTCCGCAATGATCGAAAGTCACGCAAGAAATCAATGCGACGACCGCTGCGGCCCAACATAGTCGGGCCAGCGGCTTTCTCTCGAATTTCCGTCCCCCGAGTACCCATTCGTATTCGGGGAGATCGGTTTTCGGCATTCCTTCCGCGTTCCAGCCAGTATCCGTCCGATCGGCGCACCCTGTCGCCATCCCCTGGGTCGACCGGCATCCATCCTCATAAGGATTGCATAAGCTTCATCAGCTAATCTGGCATTTTTATTTCATGGGAACGATTGCCGGTCGCCGTAAAGCAATCGTGGAAGAACTGCACACGATTCCCAGGCAAGCGCCACTGCTCCCACTCATTGATTCCGGGACAACCGGATCGCGCTTCGTCATCCACATCCGCAGCGTGGGATGCCGTGCGAGGATCGCGGGTTTTTCCGTCCCCGGTCTCCAATGCCATCGCCCGAATATGAGTTGTGTCTTTAATCCCAGCCAGCCCGCCAGAGCTCCTGGCAAGCCAGCCAATTCTTGATGTGCCTTCTGGAGGGTTGTGCTATGAGAAACAACGGTTCCGTTTTTGTCGCCAAATGCTGCGAACCCGCACGGAAACAGAGTCGGCTGCCGGCAGTACGTGGTTTCTGTCTTCTCCGCGTGGCGGGCTCCGTGCGTCGCGCGCTGATCGTCTTTGGCCTGGCCTCGCTGGTCCTGCCCGGTGTGGCCGCTGCGGAATCCACTCCGTCCACTCAGGTTTCCGCCATCGCCTACAGCATCCCGTCGGGTGCAATGGCGGATGCGCTCAACCTTTTTTCGCAGCAGGCGAGCATCGATATCTCATACATTCCCGCGGACGTGGAGGGCATCGCGACACAAGGGCTGAAGGGACGGTTTTCAGCTCAGGAGGGCCTGGAGCGCCTGCTGGCCGGCAGCGGTCTGCAGGCGGCACCGCACGCCGGGGGATATGTGGTGGCAAGGCAGCCGCGGGAAGCGAGCGAGCAGCCCGCGGTACTGGCGCCCATTGAAGTGATTGCAGGCACCCTAAATGAGGCGACGGACGGCTACGTGGCCGTGAGGAGTTTCGCCGCCACCCGAACGGACACCCCGTTGCGGGATGTTCCCCAGTCCATCACCGTTCTAACCCGGGACGTGATCCGGGATCTTTCCATGCAGAACATGACGGATGTGGTGCGATACGTGCCCGGCGTCGCGCCTTCGCAGGGAGAAGGCAATCGTGACACCGTGATTTTCCGCGGCAACAGCACGACCGGGGATTTCTTTGTGGACGGTCTCCGCGACGACGTCCAATATTTTCGGGATCTCTACAATATAGATCGGGTCGAAGTCTTGAAAGGATCGAATGGAATGATTTTTGGACGCGGTGGTGCTGGGGGCGTGATCAATCGGGTTACCAAGGAAGCTGGTTGGACGCCGGTGCGGGAAATCAAGGCCCAGTACGGTGCCTTCAGCCATAAGCGTATTGCTGTCGACCTGGGACAACCTATCAAAGATGTCGCCGCCGTCCGCCTCAATGCCATGTACGAGCATTCGAACAGCTATCGCAACGGGGTCGACATGGAGCGCGGAGGCATCAACCCCACCTTCACCTTCAGGCCCACCGCGCAGACCAAGATAGTGGTCGGCGGAGAGTACTTCTTCGACCGCCGCACGGCGGATCGCGGTGTCCCTTCCTTTGGAACGGTATCCGGTATCGTCAACTCCGGCCGCATGGCAAATACTCATCGGTCCACGTTCTTCGGCAATGCCGAGAACAGTCCGACGCACGTCGACGCATGGTCGCTCAATTCGCTGATCGAGCATGCTTTCGACAATGGCATCACGATACGCAACCGCACCCGTTATGCCAATTATGACAAGTTCTATCAGAACATCTTCGCCAACGGCGTGGCGAGCGCCGAGAACGCCACCGGGACGGTCGCGCTCGCGGCATACAACAACCTGACGAAACGGGAGAATCTCTTCACCCAGACCGACCTGCTGTTCAAGCTGAGCACATGGGGCATTGCGCATGAATTCATGGCGGGAGTGGAATACGGCCGCCAGGTTTCGGATAACTTCCGCAATACAGGTTATTTCAACAATCTTAGTACGAGTGCCAGCGTATCCTTTTTCAGTCCAATGACAAATACACCCGTCACCTTCAGGCAAAGCGCGACGGATGCGGACAATCACGGTGTGGTGGATGTTGTGGGTGTCTACGCCCAGGACCAGATCACCCTGCTGCCCCAGGTGAAAGCCGTTCTCGGCATCCGCTATGACAATTTCGATGCAAATTTCGTGAACAATCGCAACGGCCAGAGATTTCATGCCAGCGACGGGCTGCTCTCGCCGCGAGTCGGGTTGATCTACAAGCCGGCGGAACCGGTTTCCATCTATGGGAACTACAGTCTGGCTTACGTGCCGCGTGCGGGCGATCAGCTGAGCTCGCTCACCCTGAGCAACCAGGCCCTGAAGCCGGAGCAGTTCATGAACCTGGAGCTTGGCGCGAAATGGGATATCCGCCCCGATCTTTCATTGACGGCTGCCTTGTATCAGCTCGAGCGCAGCAATGTCATCGCGCCTGTTCCGGGCGACCCCACCCGGACGATGCTGGTGGATGGGCAGCGCAGCCGGGGGGCGGAGATCGGGCTCATGGGACGCATCACTCCCCAATGGAGCGTGATGGGAGGGTATGCCTATACCGATGCCGAAATCACACGGGCCATCATGGGAGCGCGGGCGGGAGCCGTCGTGGCGCAGGTTCCAAGGCACACCGTCTCCGTATGGAATCGATATGATTTCACGCCTTTCCTTGGGCTGGGGCTGGGGGTGATCCATCGCAGCAGCATGTATGCGTCCCTCGACAATACCGTGCTGCTGCCGGGCTTCACACGTCTCGATGGAGCGATGTTCGTACGGATCAACAAGACTCTGCGCGTGCAGGCGAATATCGAGAATCTGGCCAATATCGACTATGTTGCGTCCGCCCACAATAACAACAATCTTCTGCCCGGCGCCCCTCGTATCTATCGCCTGGCGGTCGTTGCAAATTTCTAGACGGGATGCATCTGAACAGGTCATCCAGGAGGGAACGACCCGAACTCCCCATTGAGCTGCCCAATATTCAGGGTGGCTCATTCATGGTTTACGGACGCCCTTGAGGCGTTCATCTTTTTCCACTGCCGGCTTTCCCGTTTGATACGGCTCCAGCCAAGGCATACCGATGCACCGTGGCGCTCGGTTCACGACATTCATGGCATTACTGGGGAGATGGATTGCCGGCTTTTGCGTGGTCCGTCACTGTCACTTCATAGTGCGATCTCTATGTCAATATCATATAAAAAACCTCTGACAATGTTAAATATGAAGGAGGGCCGTGTATAACATTTACGCAAAGTAACGGTTTATGATACTTTACGAGAATAAAATATAAAAATACTCTTCATGTTCGGGATTTGGTGAACGGTCTTGCCACGCGCGGGCAATATTTGTTCTCGTCGGCGGACGCCCGGGAGGCAATGGGTGTCAGCGCCGATGCTGCGAAGCTGGCGCTCAACCGCCTGGCCAAGCAGGGACTGGTCGCATCACCGGGCCGCGGCTTCTACGTCATCGTCCCGCCAGAGTACCGCGCGCTGGGCTGCCTGCCGGCTGAGCAGTTCATACCGGAACTGATGAAGCGTCAGGGCCTTCAATACTATACTGGCCTTCTCTCAGCCGCACAGTTTCATGGGGCCGCCCACCACAGACCGCAGGAATTCCAGATCATGGTCGCCAAGGTGCGCCGGCCGATCGTATGCGGAAAGGTGCGCGTCGCATTCTTCGTCCGCAAGAACCTCGCGGCTATTCCGACGCAGAGCTTCAACACGCCCCGGGGCACGATCCTCGCTTCGTCGCCCGAGGCGACGGCCTTTGATCTCGTGGGCTATCAGGCACAGGCCGGCGGGCTGGATCAAGTCGCTACCGTGCTCTCAGAGCTTTCCGAAATGATCGCTCCCGACAAACTGGAAGCCATCGCCGGCTCCGCGCCCCTGCCATGGGCGCAGCGTCTTGGTTATCTTCTGGAGCAGGCCGGCGCGCCGGATAAAGCGGTTGCCCTGAAAGCCTATGTAGGCACTCACGCACGGCAGGTCACGCCCCTGCTGGCCGCCGCCATGGCAGGCACGCCCCGCGATGAGACGTGGAAAGTCGCCGTCAACATCGATGTGGAGGCGGAGTATTGATAGGAGAAACTGACGTTCTCCCGGGAAATTGATACGGGTTGGAACTGGAGGTAGGATTGCTTCCCGAGGCCCCGAGCGGGGCGAGGAGAAGCGATGAAAAGGTCGAGATATACGGAGGAGCAGATTGTCTACGCATTGCGTCTGGCCGACGGCGGCCAGACGGTGGTCGATGTATGCCGACAGCTTGGCGTATCGGAAGCCACGTTCTACACCTGGAAGAAGAAGTACGCGGAGTTGGGCGTGAGCGAGTTGCGCAGGCTCAAGCAGATTGAGGAAGAGAATACAAGGCTGCGGCGCATCGTGGCCGACCTGACACTGGACACGCAGATCCTGCAGGAGGTGGTGCGAAAAAAACTCTGAAGACTGCCAGGCGGCGCGAGCTGGCAGCCTGGATGCAGGAGCGCTTCAGAATCAGTGTGCAAAGATCCTGCCACTTGGCGCAGCTGGCACGCTCGGTGTGGTATGCCAGGAGCAGGGCGCGTGATCAGAGCGTACTGTGCCAGCGCATTCGCGACATCGCCATGAATCGTCCCCGGTTCGGCTATCTACGGATACTGGTAATGCTCAAGCGCGAAGGCTGGCAGGTGGGCAAGAAACGCGTGTACCGGCTCTACCGCCAACAGGGGCTGCAACTGCGCATGAAGGTCAAACGCCGCAAGCGCATCGCGCTGCTGCGCGGCAGACCCCAGATGCCCACCGGCCCGAATCAGCATTGGAGCATGGATTTCGTGCACGACCCGATGCAAGACGGCCGGGCATTTCGCATCCTCGCCGTCATCGATCAGTGGAGTCGCGAGAGTGTATGCCTGGAGGCCAACTTCAGGCTGTCCAGGCGGTGCGTTGCCCAGGCCCTGGATCGGCTTGCGGCACAGCGGGGATGGCCCAAGGCGATCACCGTGGACAATGGCACGGAATTCACCTCCAGGGCCCTGGACGAGTGGGCCTATCGCCGAGGCATCAAGCTCGATTACACCCGGCTGGGCAAGCCCACGGATAACGGGTTGATCGAGTCATTCAACGGGCGGCTGCGCGATGAGTTCCTCAATCTCCATGAATTCATCACCCTGCACGATGCCCGTGAGAAACTGAAAGCTTGGCAGGAGGATTACAATCACCACCGTCCCCATGGCTCGCTCGGCCATCTGACCCCGAGTGAATTCGTCAAGAAAAGGTCAGTGCAAACCAATGAAGCGGTCCGCCTCTAGCTTAAAACTGTCCGTTCCCCGGGGAAACGTCAGGAAGCTCGGAAATCAAGCCCATAACCATCCACGAAAAAGAGTCAACTCCAACATGACACTTGGAGTTTCTATGTGGTAGGAGAGCTCCACGCCAATGGTGAGGTCTAGATAAAAGAAAGGGCAATGGCACTCTCAGATTCCAGAGCCTCCAAGCTCCATTCGAGAGATTGAGGGCCAAATGCCAAGATCAGAGGCGCACGGCCCAGGCCGCATCGACAATCTGAGCCCCGACCAGCGGCGGGCGGCTATGCAGGCGGTGCGTTCGCAAAACACGCGGCCCGAGCTACTTGTCCGGCAAACGGCGCACCGGATGGGGCTGCGCTTCAGACTCGGCAGGTGCGACCTACCAGGGTCTCCTGATCTTGTCTTTCCCCGCTACCGGTTGGCGGTGTTCGTTCATGGCTGCTTCTGGCACACGCATACAGGGTGCAGCCGCGCAACCACACCGAGGACGCGGCTCGACTATTGGCTACCCAAGTTCGCGCGGACCGTCGAGCGGGACGCACGAGCGGAGGAAGCCCTCAAACGCATGGGCTGGAAGGTGCTCGTCCTATGGGAATGCAGCTTGCGAGACGTTCCCGAGTTGGAGCGACAACTCGCAAGAGCGACGCACGGTCGAGATTAACGATCCCGACCTCAATGGACGCTGGCGAAACGTTCTCGGTGATGAGCCAAGAAATGCGCGGCCGGCCAGAGGCGTTCGTCTTTTGGCAATATTAGCCGTCTATCTGTCGGCAAGAAGGTGCGTCGCAAATGCTCCGGCAGCTGATTGTGTGCGACCAACAGCCGCAAATCCTCACCGATAGAGATGAGATGGCGGTCAAATAGCCAATGTGCGGTGCCGCACAGGGCAATGCCATTCTGCACTATGTCGAGTCCTTGCTCGGCTACCGGGACAATGTGCGCCGCCTGCGCTTCTGCGCGCCCTCCACCGTTGATGATGCGCAGACCAGTAATGGCGCAAGTGTCGGCATAGGCGGCCAACACCGCGCGTCGAAAGTTCGCGTCCCGCACTGGCCGATTGAGAAGGAGCTGCGCGACGCGGCGGGCGCGCTCGATAGGATCGCTGGCCGCCGCTGCTTCTTCGGCCAAGTCAAGCGCTGGTACATCTAGCTGCAGTCGTATTGCATTCGCGGGAGCCAAGGTCATGGATAGTCCCTTTAAGGTGATTGCTGCGAAGTCCTCGTCCGCCAGCGGCCTTACCGATCGTCCCCTCAGCGCAACGCCTACACCCGCGCGCTGGGGAAGAGAGCGAAGCGGCCCTTCCTCGTATCGCCCGAGCGAGCTGAATGGTACTGGCGCATCAAAGAGCAGGTAGTCCGTCATCAATGCATAAGCGTGGGCCGCGTCGCGCGGATCATCAACGATGTCTGCGACCCTAGCCACGGCGAAGTAGGCCATGGAGCCGTCGTTCTCCCGCGGCTCCCGATAGACGATCCAGTCTCCTCGCGCCGCGAGCATCGTGTCCCAATATAAGCGCTTGGGGAAATGATAGCGCGATGCCGCTTCGTCGTCGTAGGGTGATCCGGCCTTCGTGTCGAAAACGGCTTTCACCGAGTGCTCCGAGAATTTTCCAGCGCGCGCAGTGGGCGTCGTTCCAACTCAAACGTGTCAACGAACCGGACCGCTTCGCCGCCGCCGAGCGCTACGCCTTCTGGACCGTCCTGCTTCCAGAGCGGGTGACTGATTACAATTGTGTGGGCGGCATCCCGCTGACCTTGCTCATAGAGACAGGCCAGACCTGTCGCAGGGTGCACGCCGGAGGAAAGCGAGCCCGGCCGCATCTGCGCGACAGTTTCTGCGAGAGCAGCCGCGCGTTCATGCCAGCCCGTAAGCTCGGGATGCTGCAAATCAGCCGCGTTCAGCCCGCATGCGTAGTCGGGCTCGAGCATCGCGCGTAGATAGGAGAGCCCGAGCCGCCAATCGAGCAGCCCGTGATATGGTCGATTGCTGTAACGTTGAATGCAGCGATAGCAGGATGTCTGGCACTGCGTAGCGTGCGCTTCCTCATTATTGTCCAGGAGATCGATCAACGGCCATGTGGCTGCATCCGAAACGAGGCTGCGAACGACATCGATGATGTAGGGCCTGTTCCCGCCGGCGTTCGCCCCGAGCCGCCGCGACAAGCCCGACCCGTTGATCAGCGCGTCAGCGATTTGCAGCATGGGCCGGCCGTCGCGCAGCCTCGGTTCCAGCGCCTCGAACTCGTCGGCTGAGACGTCGAGCTCGATCGCCGCCCGTTGCACCAGCATTTGCGTCGCGCTGATCGCTGCAGCTCGTGTGGGAAGATGGGAATTCATGCCGCGCCGGGCGACCCGATCGAGCGTGAGCCGACGATCAAAATGCATCATCTCGAGATATAGCGCGTCGGTTTCCTTCTTAGCTATAAGGCTGAACGTGGTGACGCTGTTGGGGTCCGTCGCCCACCGGCCGGCACTGCGCTGATCGGAGGCATGGTCAAGATCGATCGCTTGGATTGCGTGCAGCTCGGTCATTGCGTGGGAGGGCGGAACTGGAACGGCAAGATCCTCGGCCTCGATGATCGTGAACCGCTCCGCTCCTCCTTGATCGCCATCGGGCCCGTCGTTGAGTTGCATGATAGTCACGCCCGCCCCGCGGCGGACGCGGACGTTGTCCACTTCGACCATCTCGCCATGATGCAAGACCGTCGCGACCGTGCGGGTCGCCATGCGCCCGATCGTATCGAGATCATTTCGTTCGGGTCTGAAGTCGGTCCGGAAGGCGGCCGGCGTAATGTAGAGCAGGAAGTATTCGCTCGGAATGTCCGCGAGGCAGTCTTCGCAGGCGAGCGCTTCGATAGGCTGATTAACGGAATAGCGAGCCGATCCGCACATGGGACAGAGCGCGACGTGATGATCTGATTCGCGCCAGGTCGAGGCCGCGGCGATGAGCAGGTCGCGTCCCCGCCGCTCTGGCGGCAAGAGGTCGCCGGTGAAACCAACGACCCGATGCCTGCGCTTGTCCTTGGTGAGAATCGAACCCGGTGCGAATTCAAAGACCGCCATATCAAGGTCGCGATCCATCGTCGACCAGTCATAGTTTGCGTCTCTCTCGTCGCTTTCCGGCCGCAAGCCCAGATAGAGCTGACGCACGCGCGTCGGCATCCCGTACATGGGGAGCAGGCCTCGCTCAGCGAGAAACTGCGCCAGACCACGCCGCATGTTACGCGGCCGGAATTCGCGCTCAGCCCAAATCTCATCGATAAGGCGGTCTACCGTGGCGTGGTGCCGCAAACGGTCCCTTTGCGCCCCGTCAATGGTCGCGGCTACGATGAAGCCCTCGCGAACCGCCTCAGTAGCTTGCAGCGAGCGCCGCAACTCAGCCGGCCAGTCGTCGCTTGGGACGTCTGCATAATATTCGTCCGTCGGGACGTATTCGCCGTGGACGTCCGGCGGCACGAGCCCGTCGCTTGGGAACCCCACGCCGCGCGCTTCATATTCGCGGCGGAGGAGATCGAACGCAGCGCGCAGCCACACCTTGCGCAAGAGACGCAAGGGGATGGGATCATGATCGACCGCCAAGAAAGGCGGAGGCGGCGGATCGCCGGTGATCGCGCCGGGATGCGCAAAATAATAGGCGTCGTGACTGCGCCCGCGGCAGAACGTGACCACGAGCGAGAAAGCTTGGCCGCGCCGACCAGCTCGACCGACCCTCTGCTGATAGTTGAAGCGTTGCGGCGGCATGTTCGCCTGATAGACGCTTTGAAGCGAGCCAATGTCGATGCCGACTTCCATGGTCGTGGTCACGGAGAGCATGTCGATCTCGCGGGCGCGCCGAGAAACTGCATTTTCGCCCTCGACGAAGATGCCCTTGAACTTTCGAAGGCGGTCAGCGAAGTCGTCGGTCTGCCCGGTGAGCTCTTCGCACCGCAGCCGGAAGCGTCGAACGCCGCCTGCTCGTCCTCGAGCGATACGGCGGCCCAAAAAATTGGACCGCCATAGATCCATGACGGGGCCTGTCGGATCGGGTGGCAATGGGTCATAGCACCGAGTGCATAAGCCGACGCCTCGGTGCATGTGGACGCGCTCGCACGATCCGCAGCGCCAGTAGGGATCGGGCTCGCTGGCAATCCGCAGATAGACGTTTTGCACGCGCATCACGCCGTTCTGGTGACCGAGGCCGCTCAATCGACGAAGCACATCATCCAAACCAACTCCGCCGTCATCGCCAAACACTGCGCCAGCAAAGCGCGCGACACGATTAGTCGGAGGGATTGCGGAGGCGTCGGGCCACTCACGCGCGCGCGTCGGGTCGAAGAACTTGTTTTCATGCACGCGCGTGGCGCTGGCGAAGACCCTCAACCAGGCGTCCATGCGATCAACATCCTGACCGGCCTCGGGCGAAGTGGATGGATAGGCCAGCCCCGTTTCCTCCAACGCGAAAAACGTGTTGGCGAAGATAACGTCGTCGACAAGTTCGCACTGCTCCTGAAATATCCGGAGCCAAAGTTGCTGGCGGTCGGTGTCGGACAACGCCGAATTATAGCGGATCGCCCCGCCCACTTCTTGAAAGGCTTCATACCATGGTCTGCCGCGGAACGTCTGGAGACCAACCTCGTCGAACGGATGTACGCCGAGACGCACATATTCGGCGATGAGCTCGCCGACGTCGCCGACGTCGTCGGCTTGATATTCAAATATACGCGAGAGCTGCACCTTGCGGTTGACGACGCTCACCTGTCGATCAGTGTTTTGCCTTTGCAGCGCCGCCGCGAGGTCCAGGCCCGCCTGAACGTCGGTGCTCATCAACTCGCGGATGCGCAAGGCCGTCTCGTCTGGATCCAATGCTTCGGTGGTGCGGCGTTCGAGATAAGCGCGCGCCACAGAGACGAGCACCTCGCGGCGCAAATCACGCAAATGCAACCGCTCGATTTCAAGAGACTGGTTGGCTGCATCCTGCCGACTGTCGGAAAAGACGATGCTCTTCGGGTCGGCACCGATCGCATAGAGCAGTTCGAAGAGTTCGGTCGCAACGAGCTGCGACGCCTTGCTTACGCCCGTTCGGAACGCCCTGATCGGAGAGCGCGATCTGCTGGTTGGAGGGCGGTTGGAATAATCTGTCCCACATTTCGGGCAGCAAAATGGCTGCGCCGACTTCACCCCAATTGTGCGACCGCGCCGTTGAACGGCAGCATCCGCCTGGAAATAGAGATGACCGGTAATCGATCCTGCCGGGACGTCGTATCCGGCTGTTGCCACCCCGGTCTCGGGATTGAGGCTTGCGGGTTCCCAGGTGTCGAAGCCGCTTTCGGGAAGCTGCGGGGTCGTTCTTCGCGGCCAAAACACTACAAACTGATCCTGCGTCATGCGGTCGTAATATTCGGCAGCGGCCCGTTCCGGCAGGTTCTCAAGTTCGGCCGTTGCCGGCAGTAGCTCCGTCTCGCGCCGCCCGCCGTTGATCGTACCGCGCTGGCCTCCGATCAAAAGATCACCGCATGCTTCGCAATACAGCAGCTCGAACAGCCTGCGTCCGCGCGCTTCGCCCGGCGCAGGCGCGGCATGGGATAGCCCGCGGTCAACGCTCAGGCTCGAATATTCCACGCGGTTTTTGTCATCTGCCGAGGGCACCGCAAAAAGTCCCTCGATGTTGCGGACGAAGCAGTGAAGCCGGAACGACGGCGTCGCGGGGAGAATGTCGGCCGTTCCGCGAAAAGCTGCCGATTCCGGAAGCGCTCGCGCGAGCATAAGGCCCCGGACCGCCGCCTGGCTTCCCCCGTCGACGAACGCAGTTTCGGCCACATCGGCGATCGAGTGCGCGCGCACGCCCTCGCCTTCTCGACAGCATTGGGTCAGCACGGCCGCCGCAGCTTCAGCCAAAGCTGAAACAAGGCGCTGGTTGTCGGCGATGCCCAGAGCGCGTGCCGCATCCACTACGGCGAGTTGCGCTGATGAGGGATCTTCCAGGCCTGCAACAAAGTCCACGCCGCCCGAACAGGCTGCCAACAGAGCCTCGAACGGCTCAGCCGGCACGCGTCCGCCTTCCCATTGGGGCAGCTCCGGAACGCCGCGGACCACGCAATCGGACCAGAAGTCGGTCGCTTCCGAGCCCGGATCCTCAGAGCCGCTGCACGTACCGAACGGCGCGAACATATCGCGTAGGTAGCGTTTCGACTGCTCTCCTCGTTCACCATCCATCGGCAGCGAGGCCGAAGAGGCGAGGATGCGAAGCTTGTATCGGTGCTCGAGCCGGTCAAGACCAAGGCGCTGGATTAACGATTTGACGAGAAATGCCACCTCAGTTCCAGCCGAGCCGCGGATCAGGTGTAGCTCGTCGAAAACCAAGTAGAAATAGGCACCGTCATTTTGCTCGAGCCATCCGCGGGTTTGCTCGAACATTCCCTGTTCGACTTCCCGCGACAGCATCGCCCCGAGCATCGAGGCGTTGGTTACGAGTACGTCGGGCGGACTTGCGTGCATGTCCCAGCGCGAGAGCATTTCCCCGCCGTCGAGCGACGGGAATATGTATCGCGTGAGGTCGGGCGACCTCATCCCTTCCGCCCGGGCCCGTTCGGCCGCTTCGGCGTCGTGACGCCGCGCTGCAGCTTGATTCTGCTCATGCTCTAAAAGCGCGAGGCGGAGTTGCCGCAGGCGGTGCGCCCGCCGATCGCGCTCGGCTTGCTCTCCTGCAATCCGGGGGTGGCGCTCGTAGCCGGTCACCGGCGTCGAGCCGGTATATTGACCGAAGAAGATGCGGTTGCCGGCGAAGCGGTGATCCATGACGCCGCGGGCATCGTCGGAGTCCAGAGTTCGGCGGAGCCGCACCATCTGATCTTCCACCAGAGCGTTCATGGGATATAGCACGAGCGCGCGAACGGCCGCCGTGCGGTTTTCGCCAGTCCGTTGCGGCACCCACCGCGAGCGCGGCGTGTTCCACCAGTCGTTTGACAGGTAGCCTGGCGAGGGCGCTTGCCAGGACACGGCTTCGTTAGCGATTGCCGCGAGAACGGGCAGCATGAAGCTCTCGGTCTTCCCTGAGCCGGTTCCCGACGCGACGATCCCGGGTTTACCCGACCGCACACCGCGCGTCAGCATTTCCATTTGATGCTGATATGGCGGATAGCTTGAAGCCCGTCTGAGCTCGCCGTCGTTAGGGCGGCCCTCGAACAATCCCGACAACGCCAGTTCTACAAAGGCGAGGCGGCCAGCGCGGCTCAAAGGCTCCAGCGGACCTCGCGCCATGTCGACCAGATCCTCGAGGCTCAGTTCGCTTGAGCGATAGCGAGGGACCGGTTCAATGAAGGGAAGCGTCGCGAAGACGTCCGGGCGGCCGAGCAGCTCGTGGCGAGCCGCCTGAACGGCCGGATCGGATATGCGAAAGCTGGTCTCGACATAGGATGTGAAGAAGTCCTGGATGCGATTGAAACCACCAATCGGATCAAGCACGGTCGGCCTCCCCACGGGCTTCGTCGTTTCGGACGCTGCCGATCTCGCAGCAGAAGCGGCGCGCCGCCTTCAACATCGCGTCGCTGGCCTCGGGAGCGAGCGCCGCCGCTTCAACAGCGATCCTGGCGACCCGTAGTGCCGTCGCAATGCTCAATTCCATCTCTGGCAGCGCCGTCAGCACCGCCGTCGCGGGCGACAGGTCGTCTGGCCGCTCACCGACGTCGACGCGGCAGGCGATCGCGTTGACGGTGCCACTGAGCAAGGTGGGCGCGGCCAGACCGGCAGCCTCGACGACCGCGCGCTCGATGGTCATGCGGCAGGCACCGGGCGGAATGGCTTGGGCCTCTTCGGCGTCCCGGTCGATGAGCGTTGCGAAGAGCAGCAAGGGTCGGGGCAACATGCCGCGCCGGACCAAAGCTACGAGAGCGGGATGCCAATGACGCGCCGCAGATCGCTCAATACCGCGCAGCTCCACGAGGAAGACGCGTCCTTCCGCGGCGTGGCCGGCCGCTTGAGCAATTTGCGACGGTAGATTGGAGCCTGGCCGCGACCAGAGATCCTCGGGCGTCAGAACCGTCGTATCCGCGTCGAAGGGAATGAGGCGCCCGGCCGCCATCAGGGACTCGGCCACACGGACGAAATTCTCAACGTCAGGCCCCTCGAGGATCGGCACCTCTCCGGCGAGCAGGTAGGCGGCGAAGGCCGCCGTCGCTTCTTTGCCCGCCGCCGTCAATAGGCTGCAGGAAGCTATTCGTCGCCCAAGTTCCGCGCGGTCGATCCGCTCTTTGCCGTCGGATGCCGACACCACGGTCAACGGACGCGCAATCAATGCTGCCCGCCCTTCTGTTGCGGCCATTTTACTGGCGAGTCTGGCCAGCTCGGCACCGGCGGCGCGGATGGCTTTCTCGCGGATGGCGGCATCAGACCGCAGCGCCGATACAGCGCTTACGAGAGATTGGCGCTCGACTTGCAGCGCGTCGATCTCTTTGCGCAACCTCGCCATTTCCACGTTTGCGGCGGCACGATCGGCGTCAAGCGCGTTGACGGTTGCCGCCTGGCGATCCGCTAGACGCCGATCGAGATCGACGAGAGCCTCGGCTTCGCGGACGCTCATAATCGTCTGGAGCTCTCCCTCTCTCTTGGCGCGCAACTCCGCGAGGTCGGCGTCGAGTTTGCGTTGTCGCTCCTCTTTTTCGTCAACCAGTTTACGCTCGAAGGCGGCCCTTGCTTCACAACGCCCGATTTCGGCCTCTTGCGCGATCGCC
The DNA here is from genome assembly GCF_900119085.1 of Nitrosovibrio sp. Nv17. GTDB lineage: Bacteria > Pseudomonadota > Gammaproteobacteria > Burkholderiales > Nitrosomonadaceae > Nitrosospira. The sequence continues at coordinate 24,984 of NZ_FPIQ01000016.1, forward strand.
TTTGCGACCGCGGCGGCGATGCCCGGGTCGTCTCGGACGGTAGCGAAGTAGGCAGCGAGAACGTCGCGATCGGCAGACAATCGAGCGGCTAGTTCGCCTGAACGCAGCGCTTCATAGGCCAACTCAGGATCGACGCCAATTGCCGAGATTCGCCCCGCCACGTCGTCGCGGTGCAGTTCCAGCCAAGTGATGAGTTCAGGAAGACGGGGATCATTGGCACCGGCAAGGGCGCGAACGACATGCGCAACATAATCGGCGTCAGAAGACCAATCATAGACCGCCAAAGGTTCGGCATTAGCAGGGTCGTAGAGCAGTTGCGTCGTCTCGGCAGCGGGCTGGGAAACAACGTTTGCCTGCTCAAACGGCATGCAAGCGACCTTGCCGAGGCTTCGATCCGCACATCGCAGCCGCCCGTCCTGCTCGCGGTCGAGATGAAGAGCGAGGGCGTAATCTGCAGCGAATCGAACTATCCAGCGTCCAGGATCATCCGCGCCATCCCATCCTTGGCGGGTAAAGAGGAAGCGCGCAGCTTCAACTGATCCCAGGTCTTTCAGATCTGCAAAGCGCGGCACGAACCGGTGTGGGCCGATGCGCAGCTGCCGGGCGCCCGGCCTCCCTTCTTCGGTCACTTGAAAGACAAGCCACTCGCCCGGACTGCCTTCCCCGGGGAGCGCTCCCGCCAGTTCGATTTGGCCGAGCTTCGGAAAAAGCTTTCGCGGATCTTCGAGGGGGTCCCAGCCCTCTTGAGACGCTATCGCCACAACGTCGACCGGGGTGCGCACGCCCCGCCGGCGAGTGAGCCGACCAATATACCAGGGCCGGCTGACGCTCATGCGGCGCGCACCTTTCCGTCGATCCAGCGGAGGCGCGTCCTGCCGCCGCTTCGCCTGGATCGGAGCAGTGCAGTGTGTTCATTCTCGGACGCGTCCATCTCGCGCCACAGTGCTGAAGCGCCCTCAATGCAGTCGGGCAAGGCGCGCGCTAACTGCGTTGCGGCAACATCGCCTATGGGATAGCTGTAGCTTCCATTTGACGAGAGACCGGCACCTTCTATGGCGCGGCTGCGCAACCATTGCGCCATTTCAAGCGGCAGCGCGCCTTCTGCGGACGTTCGCACAATCAGATCGCCGTCAATTCGAAACATGGCGGTTCCTGCAAGGCTGTGCCCCTGCAAGATCGCTGCCGTGCGTGTCGCGTGCCGCGTTTCCCCCTTCGGGGAACGAACGCGGTATTGGTCGTGATCACGCGCGCCGGGGTGGATCCATCGCTCGATCGAGACCTCGGAGAGGGTGCCAGGATTGGTAACAAAACGTCGATGATCCCAGTCCCAGGTCGACGTCTTGACGTGGTGATCGGCGACAAGCTGCGAATTCTCTAGCCGGTCGGGCAGCAACATGGGCGCAGCGATCGGTTCAGCCAGCTTCCATCCCAATGTTGGGGCAATTTGCTCGACTTGGATCCCTGCCGCACCGATGACCGGCAAGCTCCAAGCCAGATCCGCGGTGTGCCTGAAGGTGATTCCGCCAGCAGCCTCAGCCACACGTCGAAACTCATCCTGCAGCTGGGCACACGTCGCCCCTTCGAGATATACCGCTTTGCCCCTTGCGACCAAGCTAGGGGGCTCAAGTGTCCAGATCCGGCCGCGCCAGCGTGATCGCCGACGGGCGCGTACGAAGCCTGATTCCTGTATTGAGCGAAGCACGTCCCATGCGCACGGTCCCGCCCCGGCCCGATGGATCAGATCGAGCATGTCCGGATCGGAATGACCCGATCGACCGGCAGCGTATATGGCCTCAAGCAAGTCTGAGATCGGATCGGGAAGATCTTCCCAATCTATATGAGCGGCAGCGGGCCATGCGCGGTCATCCCGCTGCATCGCAGTCCATTCCACTATCGCGGGTTCGCGAAGCGCGGCGCAGATTAGATCGGCGTGCGGCCGCGCGTCTGGATAAAAGCGCAGACGCCGTGACCATTCCGGTGTCTGCGAGCTTTCATCGCCAAAGACCGAAACTTCGTAGCGGCCGTGAAGCGGCCGGCTTGCGTGTAGTGCGCCGTCATTGCTGCGCACTGCCGGAGGCACTTTACCATGTTCGACAAGCTCGTGGACCGAAACCTGACGATTGGCCGCCGCAACGTGCGGCAGATAGCGCGTTCGACCCAAAAATCCGCCGTCCACGTGCACGCCGCCCTCTACAGTCACCTCGATCAGGCGTTCGCCTTGCAATCGACCGAGCCGCAGTCGAGCCAAGAGGTCGCCTACGAGACCCGAATCGACGGGGCTGCACGAAAAAAGCCACTCGCCGCTTTCCTCGAATTGAATCGACAGCCCACGCGCGACGCCCGCGATGTGCGGCGCGACGGCCAGGTGGACGCGGCCCAAGGGGGGATCGCCTTCAGCGATCCAGCGAGCTATCCCGACTTGTCGGAAAAACACGATCCCGCGACGGACCGAAAGGCCTAGGTTGACGCTACCGGTGATTGCCGGCGATCCCATTGCGGTGGTGAGGTCGGGAGCCAACTCCTGATTGACCATGAACTCGGGACGGCCATCCTCGTCAAACGCAGCCTCCAGATGGGCGGCGACATGATCCTTGTTCGTGCCGGTCGCGCGCTCCGCGAGTTGAACGAGCCGCCAGAAGCGATGGCCGACGAGTGCGCTGCCGCTTCGAAAGGTGATGCGAAACTCATTAAATGCATTCTCCATCCCCCACGAGACGCCGTACCGCTCCATCGCGGCTTCAATTGCGCGAATCAAGCCAGGCGGATCTGCGCTGCCGCTCGGGAAGCCAGCGAGCACCCGCTCCAAGAACCGCAGATCGCTGCGAGTTGGAAACGACAAGCGGCGCGTGTACCCGATCTGTCGCCAACTGCGGGGATCAGGCAGCACCAAACGCCGAAAATCGTCGCCAGCCGAGACGCGCTCACAGAGCCAGCGATCCAAGGTGCGCCACATTGAAGCGACGCCCGTGAGCTGCATCATCGAACGCGACGTTCCCAGCCACGTCCGCAGGCGGTCGCGATACTGACCTTGGCCGGAATATGTGCCGTCCAAAAGTGTATCGATCAATAGTGACGCGCAGAGATAGGCGAAGCAGTTCGGAACTTCTTGCGTCGGTGGCACCGGGCTGCCTTCGCGAAATGCGCGGTACAGATGCGGATCGGCTCGCACCGCTGCTCGGAACGCTGCTTCCGCATCTTCTGCGCTAGCCAAGGCGTGAGGGAAAACGGTGGCAAGAGTGCCGCCGGTAATCTCGAAGGACCGCAACGGCGAGGCGTCGCCGCCATCGCTGACTTTCAAGAAGCGATCGACGAAACCGCGCTCCCAAGCCGCCAAGGTCGTAGGAAGCGAGCCCTTGCCGTTCATGCAGGTTGTTCCTGATCAATCAGGTCGGCGTTCGGAGTGGGATGAACGCGCGAGACGTTCATCGAAGCAAGGGCGAGCGGCTTAAGAAGGGTGCGGGCAAGAAAGTTGACGACGGGAATCACGACGCCGTCGCCGATGAGCTGGAACGCGTGCTGATAGCTGTCTGGGAGGGGATGATCGTCGGGCAATCCCATCAGCCCCGCAGCCTCACGGGGTGAAAGTAGGCGGGTTCTCACCCTGTGACCTTCAACGACGATAATCCGGGGTCGCGACGCGCCGCCGCGCGGCGTACGCAGACAGCCGAGAGTCGTAGAAAATGCGATCTCAGCGCATTGCACGTTGCCATCTTTCGCCGGCCTCATTCGCAAATAGAGGCTGCCAATCATTGGCTTTGCGGCACGTTTGGCCTCGGCAAGACGTGCGCAGTGGGTCGCAGGCATCATCGCCAAGAGGCGTTTGGTTTCCACGGGGGCGTGCCATTCGGCGTCATCGTCGAGATTGACCGCGCGAAGAAGTGCGTCTTCTTCCAGATGCGGGGGGGCGCCCAAGCGCCACCAGCGCCAGCGTGCGGCGAGCTCATCGGAAAGATTGGCTTGAGCGTTCACGACACCGGCGCTGTGCCAAGGGCGTTCAGACGTCGAACAGACGACGCTCTCGGGAATGGGACAGTCTTCGCGCGCGGCGATGAGGAATATGCGAGGGCGCGATTGGGGCACGAAATGCTTGGCGTCGACTATCACCGCGCCGAACACGTAACCAAGCTTGGCGAGCGCTTCGCAGATGACGGCGAAGTCGCGCCCACTGTTGGACGTGAGCAGGCCGGTGACGTTCTCAAGCGCAATGACGGCCGGATGGGCGGATTCACGCTTCAGTCCTACAATAAGATCAAGGAACGACCAGAGCGCGCCGGAGCGGGTCGCACGATCCTCGGCTGAGCCGACGCCCTTGCCGACGCCCGCGACGGAGAGATCCTGACAGGGGAAGGAGGCCCAGGCCAATTGCGCACCCCGTGGCAAATCGGCGACATCGATCTCCTCCACGCCCCGCGCGTCGAGTTCGCCGGTACCCCATCGGGCGTTGTATGCGGCGATTTTTTGATGGGCGTTGTCGTTGGCGAAGACGCAGGTCCAGTCAGATCCCAGCCCCAATCTCGCCATGCCCCCGCCGGCGAAGAACTCATAAAATTTCAACTCAATCGTCATCCCGGAAACGCCCCCTCGTCTCCACCTTCTAACCCACCGAACTGCATCGTGAAAATGGTCAGCCGAACGAGTTTCCGAGCGATCGACGAAGTTCAATTTACAGCTTGCCGCCGCCAAGGGAAGGCGGGGAATAATTGTTTCTGATCCTCGAGCAGTATTCTTCGACGCGTGAGGTCGATTCTAGGACGAATGTCTAGTGAGCTACGAAAACCTGCAATGGCGATATTCCGGAGTGTCCAACGAGGCAGTCGATGCATAGCGCATATAGCTGACCTGAACGAAAGGCAGCTTCAGTCAATCTGCGTCTGTAAAGAGGCTCCCAGAAGATTCCCCATTGCAGCCATAAAGATAGCGGCGGCCAACGTCCGCTTATCAGGACCGGCCATAGCACATCGAACGACGGGATGAAAGCGCAAAGCTACCTTTAACTGACGGGCACGCAGCGCACCAACTCCGCTCAACCAGTTAATTATATTGATATTTTTTATGGATTTATGTTGGAATTGGTTGCGGGGGCAGGATTTGAACCTACGACCTTCGGGTTATGAGCCCGACGAGCTGCCAGACTGCTCCACCCCGCGCCAGATGGAGTATTATACAGGCATGGATCCTGCGGGTCAATGTCGATACCCCCGGCAAAACGCCGGTATCTTATGAGGGGTAGCGCACAGATTCCCCGCCCGAGTGATGGCATGGTAACAAGGGCGGGAGTCTGGCCTGCTTTTCGGAGTCGTTTGTCGGATGAAGGGGCGATGGAGGTTGTTCTGGTGAGACCACTGGCGGATGATCTGCCTAAATCGGGGAAAGGAGGGGCGTGGACCGGATATAGGACGATGGAGGTTCCAATCGGGCCATGGGTTGATGGACCGACAATGCACGGGAATGATGATTAGCGAATCCGACATTCATGATGCCCGTATCCTGATCGTCGACGACAAGGAGGCCAATGTCCGGCTGCTCGAACTGATGCTGAGCGATGCCGGCTATGTTGCCACGACCTCCACCACGAATCCCCACGAGGTGTGCCCGCTCTATCGCGAGCATCGCCATGATCTGATCCTGCTGGACTTGCAGATGCCGGGCATGGATGGCTTCCAGGTGCTCGAAGCGTTGAAGGAAGTGGATCCGGACGACTATCTGCCTGTGCTCGTGATTACTGCCCAGCCGGGCCACAAGCTGCAGGCACTGCAGGCCGGGGCCAAGGATTTCGTCAGCAAGCCTTTCGACCTGGTCGAAATCCAGGCCCGCATTCGCAACATGCTGGAGATACGTCTGCTCCACAAGAGGCTTGAAGCCTACAACAGGCAACTGGAGCAGGCGGTGGCGGAGCGTACGGCAAAGCTGCGCGAAAGCGAGGAACGCTTCCGCCGCCTGACCGAGCTGGCATCGGACTGGTACTGGGAACAGGATGAAACCGGGCATTTCACCAAGGTCTACGGTCCGGCATTGGAAATGCTCGGGGCCGGAAACGATATCCCGCTGGCCGAATCCAAGGGAAACAACGGCAAGACGCAGTGGGACGAGGCCGAGTACGAGGTGCTCAAGGAGAATATCGCGGCTCGGCGTCCTTTCATCGATTTCGTCTATAGCCGCACCCGCTCCGACGGTTCACGGCAGTACCTGATGGTCAGCGGCGAGCCCATGTTCGACTCGACCGGCCGCTTCATCGGCTATCGCGGGATCGGCAGGGACGTCACTGAAAGCGTGCAGGAAAGACGGAGTACATAGCTGGGTCAATCCGACCGGTTCACGAGCCTTTTCGGCGCGATCGCGCCCCGGGGCGTGATCGCGCCCAGGCCGAGGAAGCCGCCGGCGAGATCGTATATGCGGATGTTCGTGCCTTCCCCGGCGTCCACCGCGGCAGCGTCGGCCGGGACGTTCTGTCCGCGCAGCAGGGCGGTTGCCGCCGTATCGTCCAGGATGACGGCGGGCAATTCCTGCAGCAGCGCATCCACCGGATAGAGGCAGGCGTCGCGTTGCGCCGGCTGCATCGCCTCGAGCGCATCCAGGGTGCAGGCCTGCAAGACGTTGAAGCCACCGAGGGCGTTGCGGCGCAAGGCAGTGAGATAGGCGCCGCCGCATCCCAGCGCCCTGCCGATGTCTTCGGCAAGCGTGCGCACGTAGGTTCCGGCGCTGCACCTGACGATGATGCGCATTTCATTCTCCTCGATTGCGGTCACTTGCAGGGCGTGAATCACCACCGGCCGGGGTGGCCGCTCGATTTCCACGCCTGCCCTGGCATAGTGGTACAGTGGCTTTCCCTGGTGCTTCAAGGCGCTGTGCATCGGCGGGATCTGCATGATCGGGCCAACGAAGCTCTGCAGCACTGCTTCGACGAGCGCTGCCGGCGGCCGCATGCCGGAGACCGGCGTGTCGCATGCGGAAATCTCGCCTTCGGCGTCGCCGGTGGTGCTGAGGTAACCCAGCCTGAGCACGGCTTCGTAGGTCTTGCTGGCACCCAGCAACGCTGACGAGAACTTGGTGGCCTCTCCCAGGCAGACCGGCAGCAGCCCCGTGGCCATCGGATCGAGCGTGCCCGTATGACCGGCCTTGCGGGCCATGAACAGGCGCCTGGCCATTTGCAGCGCCTGATTGGAGGAAATGCGCGGAGGCTTGTCGAGCAGCAGAATACCGTCGACAGGGCGGCGGGCGTGTCTGAACTGTCCCGTCTTCTGGTGCGGCGGGAGGTCAGGGGAGGTCATCCACTCCTTTTACCGTTCCTTCCTGGGAGACGGCCTCGTCGATCAGGTTCGACAGGTGCACGCCGCGCTCGATCGATTCATCGTAGATGAAGTGAAGCTGCGGGATCACGCGCAGTTTCAGTCGATGAAACAGGTGGCCGCGGAGGAAGCCGGATGCGTGCTCCAGCCCGTTCTGCGCGAGAAAGTGATCGTTTTCCCCCCCCAGCATGGTGTAGTAGACCTTCGCGTGCGCGTAGTCCTGGCTGACTTCGACACCCGTCAGGGTGAGCATGCCGATGCGGGGGTCCTTGACATCGGTACGAATGAGTTCCGCCAGCTCGCGCTGGATCTGGTCCGCGATCCGCAGGGTACGGGAATGGTCTCTGGGCATGGAACACTCGCTCCGCGGGGATGCGCGATCCCGGCGCTACAGGCTGCGTGCGACCTCGACGATCTCATAGGTTTCCACCTGATCGCCTATCTGGATGTCGTTGAAACCCCGGATCGACAGGCCGCATTCGAAGCCGGCCTTGACTTCCCGGACGTCGTCCTTGAAGCGCTTGAGCGAGTCCAGTTCACCCGTGTGGATGACTTCGCCATTGCGCACGATTCTCACGAGGGAGCCTCTCTTGACGGTTCCGTCCAGCACATAGCATCCCGCGACGCTGCCGACCTTGGAAATACGGAATACCTCCCGGATCTCGACCAGGCCCGTGACGTTTTCCTTGCGGTCGGGTGCCATCATGCCCGACAGGGCGGCCTTTATTTCATCCACCGCCTCGTAGATGATGCTGTAGTAACGCACATCCACGCCGGTGGAGCTGATGAGTTTCCGGGCAATCGAGTCCGCGCGGCTGTTGAAGCCGATGACGACCGCCTTGGACGCCAGCGCCAGGTTGATGTCCGATTCGCTGATGGCGCCCACGGCGCTGTGGATGATGTTCACCCTGACCTCGTCGGTCGAGATGCCCTGCAGGGCGTGCGCCAGCGCCTCGTATGATCCCTGCACGTCGGCCTTGATGATGAGCGCGAGTATCTTGACGTCGCCCTTCTGGTCGAACACGTTCTCCAGCTTGGCCGCCTGCTGCTTGGCGAGCTTCACGTCGCGGAATTTTCCCTGGCGGAAGAGGGCGATCTCGCGCGCCTTGCGCTCGTCGGCCAGCACCACGACCGATTCGCCGGCCACGGGGACTTCCGACAGCCCCTGGATCTCCACCGGAATGGATGGCCCCGCCTGCTCCGTGGATTTTCCGCTTTCGTCGAGCATCGCGCGCACGCGCCCGAATACCGCGCCTGCCAGCAGGATGTCGCCGCGCTTCAGCGTACCGGACTGCACCAGTATCGTCGCCACCGGCCCGCGTCCCTTGTCCAGGCGCGACTCGATCACGATGCCCTTGGCGGGTGCCTCGCGCGGAGCCTGGAGTTCCAGGACCTCGGCCTGGAGCAGCACGCTCTCCAGCAGCGTATCGATGCCCTGGCCGGTCTTGGCGGAAAGCTCGACGAACATGGTGTCGCCGCCCCAGTCCTCCGGCACGACGCCCTGCGTCACCAGCTCCTGGCGGATGCGCTCGGGATTGGCCTCGGGCTTGTCCACCTTGGTGATGGCCACCACGATCGGCACCTTGGCAGCCTTGGCATGATGGATGGCCTCGATCGTCTGCGGCATGACACCGTCGTCGGCCGCCACCACCAGGATCACGATATCGGTGATCCTGGCGCCGCGGGCGCGCATGGCCGTGAAGGCCTCGTGGCCCGGCGTATCGAGGAAGGTGACGATGCCCTTCTCGGTCTCCACGTGATAGGCGCCGATGTGCTGGGTGATGCCTCCCGCCTCGCCGCTCGCCACGCGAGTGCGGCGGATGTAGTCCAGCAGCGAGGTCTTGCCGTGGTCGACGTGGCCCATGACCGTGACTACCGGCGCGCGCGGCTCCATCGAATACCCGGTGGAGGGCGACTCGGTATCCGTCAGGAAGGCCTCCGGGCTGTCCAGGGCCGCGTACTTCGCGACGTGGCCAAGCTCTTCCACGACGATCATGGCGGTTTCCTGGTCCAGCATCTGGTTGATGGTCACCATGTTGCCCATCTTCATGAGCGCCTTGATCACCTCCGCGGCCTTGATGGACATCTTCTGTGCCAGGGCGCCGACGGAGATCGTCTCGGGCACCATCACCTCGTGCACGATGGGTTCGGTGGGAGCCGAGAAGCCGTGCGCCGATTCCTCGCCGGCGGGCTTGCTGTGCCTGTCCTTGCGCGTCCGCCACCCCCTGCCGGCGGAGAGGTCGCCACGCGTCCGGATCCCGCGTTTCTCCGCCTTCTCGTCCTTCCAGACGACCTGTCTGGTCTGTTTTTTCTTCTTGTCCGCCTTGGCGGTCTTGTCTTCCGGCTTGACCACCGGCTTGTGCAGGATGCCCGGTGTCACGGCGGGCTGCGCAGGCGCCTCCTTGACCGGAGCTGCCGTCGTCGCCGCCGGCGCGGCAGCCGCTGCAGGCTCGCCTTCCTTGCCGAGCAGCGCTTTCTGGCGTTCCTTTTTCTCCCTGAGCTCGGCTGCCTGGCGCGAAATCAATTCGGCCTGCTTTCTCGCCTCTTCCTGGCGCAACGCCTGTTGCGCGGCATCGATCACCGGGACCGGCGCCTGCGGGATCGCGTCCGGATCGGGTGCGGCGGGTTTTACGGCAGGGGCCTTGTCGGCAGGATCGGCCCTGACGACCACGCGCTTGCGGCGCACTTCGACCTGGATGCTGCGAGCCTTCCCGGTGCCATCCGCTTTCCTGATTTCAGAGGTTTGCCGGCGGGACAGGGTGATCTGGCTCTTGCGCTCGCGGGCGCCATGAAGCCTGCGCAGATAGTCGAGGAGCTGGTTCTTGTCCTGTTCCGTCAGGCCATCCGCAGCCAGACTCTTCTGGACGCCCGCCGCCCGCAGCTGCTCCAGCAGCACGTTCGACGGCATGCCCAGTTCATTGGCAAATTGCTCTACACTCGTCTGAGACATCGATACCCTTCAGTAATGCGATACGCTATCAATGCACAAATCGGCTCGGTCAGGCAAACCATGGCGCGCGCGCGGCCATGATCAGCTGCTTGGCATCCTCGGCATCCATCTCGACCATTTCCACCAGGTCGTCCACCGCCAGATCGGCAAGCTCTTCCTGCGTCTTGACATCCCGCGCCATCAGCTTGCGGGCAATCTCGGTGGTCATGCCGGTCAGGGAAAGCAGTTCTTTCGCCGCCTGCTCGAACTGTTCCTCGTCCAGGATCTCCGCGGTCAGGATGGCATTGTGGGCGCGATTGCGCAGTTCGTTGACGGTCTGCTCGTCGAGGGACTCGATTTCCAGCATCTCCTCGATCGGCACGTAGGCGACCTGTTCCAGGGAGATGAAGCCTTCCTGCACCAGGATGTCCGCCACCTCTTCATCCACGTTCAGCTTTTCCATGAAAAGCTGGCGCGTGACGGAAGATTCCTTTTCATTCTTGTCCTGCGATTCCTCCATCGTCATGATGTTGAGCTCCCAACCGGTCAGCTCGGAGGCCAGCCGGACGTTCTGGCCGCCGCGGCCGATCGCCTGGGCGAGATTGTCCTCGTCCACCACGATGTCCATGCTGTGCTTTTCCTCGTCCATCAGGATGCTGCTGATCTCCGCCGGGGCAAGGGCATTGATCACGAACGTGGCCGGATCCTCAGACCAGAGGATGATGTCGACGCGCTCGCCAGCCAGTTCGCCGGTGACGGCCTGCACGCGCGAGCCGCGCATGCCCACGCAGGTGCCGATCGGATCGACGCGCGGATCGTTGGATTTCACCGCGATCTTGGCGCGCGAGCCCGGATCACGGGCCGCCATCCTGATTTCCAGCAGGCCCTCCTCGATCTCCGGAACCTCCAGTTCGAACAGCTTGACCAGGAATTCCGGGGCGATCCTCGACAGAACCAGCTGCGCGCCTCGTGCGGCGCGATCGATCTTGTAGAGATAGGCGCGCACGCGGTCGCCGACCCGCAGGTTCTCCTTGGGGATCATCTGGTCACGGGGAAGTATCGCCTCGACCCTGCCGGATTCTATGATCGCGTTGCCGCGCTCCATCCGCTTGATGCTGCCGGTGACCATGTACTCCTTGCGTTCGAGGAAATCGTTCAGGATCTGCTCGCGCTCGGCATCGCGTATCTTCTGGAAGATCACCTGCTTGGCCGCCTGGGCGCCGATGCGGCCGAATTCCACCGGTTCCAGCGCTTCCTCGATGTAGTCTTCCAGGGCGATCCCGGGGTCCCGCGCGCGTGCCTCGCTCAGCGCGATCTGCCGGGCCGGGTCCTCGACCGCGCCGTCGTCGACCACCTGCCAGCGGCGCAGGGACTGATAGTCGCCGGTCTGCTGGTCGATCGACACGCGCACGTCGGCATCGTCCCGGAAGCGCTTTTTCGTCGCAGACGCCAGTGCCAGTTCAAGCGCAGTGAAAACGATGCCTTTTTCGACATTCTTCTCGCGCGCCAGTGCGTCCACCAGCAATAAAACCTCGCGGCTCATGTTACCTCCAACCTGAATTCTCGGTAAATTTTACAGCTTCGGAATGAGGCGGACCTTCCCCAGGTTGCTCAGCTCAAGACTCAGCAGCTTTCCATCCACTTCCAGTTGCAGCGTACCATTGTCCACTCCGCGCAGGGTGCCGGAGAAATTCCTCCGGCCCTCCACCGCCATCCGCAGCTTCAGCTTCACCGGTTCGCCGGAGAAGCGGATGAAGTCGGCCATCTTCGTCAGGGGGCGATCCAGGCCGGGCGATGACACTTCCAGCCGGTCGTAGTCGATGCCTTCCACCGCCAGCAGGCGGGTCAGGTGATTGCTGACCGCCGCGCAGTCTTCGACACCGATGCCATCCGGCTTGTCCATGAATACCCGGATCAGCCTGCCACGTCCCGATCGCTCGACGTCGACCAGCTCATACCCCAGTCCATGCAGCGTCGACTCCAGCAGCCCGTGCAGATCCGCAACCGCCAATAATGGACTCTCCTTCAAGGCTCGCAAACAAAAAATGGGCTGAAAAAGCCCATATGAATCGTTGCTATGTTAGCAAAAATCGGGAGCAAATGAAATAGATATTCAGCGAACGCCGAGGTGCCGGCGCCCTGTGCGGGTTCATCCTGCCGGCATGGAGTGATACAATTCCGGCTGCGCGCCCATTCGCGGAAAATCTACCGGAGCATCCCATGGCCACCATCAAATCCGTTCTGCACGAGACCCGCGTGTTCCCGCCGGACGGGGGCTTCGTGCAGCAGGCGAATCTCTCGGGAATGGAGGCCTACCGTGCCCTGTGCAGCGAGGCCGAACAGGATCCGGAGGGCTTCTGGGGCAGGCTGGCGCGCGAGCACATCCTCTGGCGCGAGCCTTTCAGCAGGGTTCTGGATGAAAGCGCCCATCCGTTCTTCAAGTGGTTCGAGGACGGGGTGCTGAATGTCTCCTTCAACTGCCTCGATCGGCATCTCGCCTCCCAGCCGGACAAGGTCGCCCTCATCTTCGAGGCGGACGACGGCAGGGTGACCCGCTGCACCTACCGCGATCTCCATGAACGCGTGTGCCGGCTCGCCAACGGACTCCGATCGCTGGGAGTCGCCAGTGGCGATCGTATCGTCATCTACATGCCCATGTGCATCGAGGCGGTGGTGGCGATGCAGGCCTGCGCCCGCATCGGCGTGACCCACTCGGTGGTATTCGGCGGCTTTTCCGCCAAGAGTCTGCACGAGCGCATCCGGGACGCCGGTGCAGTGGCCGTCGTCACCGCCGACGAGCAGTACCGCGGCGGACGCACCAATCATCTGAAAACGGCGGTGGACGAGGCCATCGCGCTGGGGGGGCTGGAAACCCTGAGATCCGTGGTGGTATACCGGCGCGGGCCCGGCGATATACGGTGGGAAGCGGGCCGCGACGTCTGGTGGCAGGATCTGGTCGGGAACCAGGAGGTCGTCTGCGAGCCCGAATGGGTGGGGGCGGAGCACCCGCTGTTCACCCTCTACACGTCCGGCTCCACGGGCAAGCCCAAGGGCGTGCAGCACTCCTCGGCCGGCTATCTGCTGGGCTCGGTACTGAGCATGAAATGGGTCTTCGACTACAAGCCCGACGACGTCTTCTGGTGTACCGCGGACGTGGGATGGGTCACCGGTCACAGCTACGTCACCTACGGCCCCCTCGCGGTGGGCGCCACCCAGGTCATCTTCGAGGGCATCCCCACCTACCCCGACGCGGGCCGTTTCTGGAAGATCATCCAGGATCACAGGGTGACCACCTTCTATACCGCTCCCACCGCCATCCGCTCGCTGATCAAGAATGGTCCGGATAGGCCGAAAGAGTACGATCTTTCCTCGCTGCGGCTGCTGGGATCGGTGGGCGAGCCGATCAATCCCGAGGCATGGATGTGGTACTACACCGTCGTCGGGCAATCCCGCTGCCCGGTGGTGGATACCTGGTGGCAGACGGAAACGGGAAGCCACATGATCGCGCCGCTGCCGGGCGCCATACCCCTCAAGCCCGGTTCGTGCACCCTGCCGCTGCCCGGAATCGCGGCGGCGATCGTGGACGAGGCCGGACAGGACATCGAAAACGGCAAGGGCGGGTTTCTCGTCATCAAGCGGCCCTTTCCGTATCAGGCGCGCACCCTCTGGGGAGATCCGGAGCGCTTCCGGGATACCTATTTTCCGCGGGAGCTGGGCGGCTACTATCTCGCGGGGGATTCCGCCCATCGGGACGAGGATGGCTATTTCTGGATCATGGGGCGCGCCGACGACGTGCTGAACGTTTCCGGTCACCGCCTGGGGACGATGGAAATCGAGTCCGCGCTGGTGGCGAACCCGCTGGTCGCCGAGGCGGCGGTGGTCGGGCGGCCCGACGACATCAGGGGGGAAGCGATCGTGGCATTCGTGGTATTGAAGGGCGAGCGCCCGCAGGGAGAGGAGGCGGGGCGCATCGCGGCCGAATTGCGCAACTGGGTGTCCCGGGAAATCGGGCCCATCGCCCGTCCGGAGGAGATCCGTTTCGGCGACAACCTGCCCAAGACCCGTTCCGGCAAGATCATGCGCCGCCTGCTGCGCACGCTGGCCCAGGGAGGAGAGATCACCCAGGACGTCTCGACACTGGAGAACCCGGCCATCCTCGAGCAGCTGAAGCAGTCGGCCGCATAATCCATTCTCCACGTCCCGTCTTCCATGAACGACAGCCTGCTTCATGGGGTGCCCCCGCCTGCCGCCTCGCACCGCATCGCAGATTATGATCATGGCATAAGTGCCATCGACGCCGGCTATCTGCGTCTCGGCCTGGCGGCGATCCATCTGGTCGTCGAGGGCGGTCAGGCGGTCCTGGTCGATACCGGAACCTGTGCCTCGGTTGCCAGTGTCATGGGTGCGCTGCAGGCCAAGGGCCTGGCCCCGGAGGACGTGGCCTACGTGTGCGTGACGCACATCCATCTCGATCATGCGGGGGGCGCCGGCGAGCTGATGCACCGGCTGCCTCGCGCACAGCTGGTCGTGCATCCGCGTGGAGCGCGGCACATGGCGGATCCCGCGCGCCTCGTCGCCAGCGCCCGGGCGGTGTATGGCGAGGCGGAGTTCGCGCGCATCTACGGCGACATCCGTCCGGTGGATGCCGCTCGCATCCTGGAGGCGCCCGACGGCCTCGTGCTGGAACTGAACGGCAGGCCGCTGCGCTTCCTGGACACGCCGGGCCACGCGCGCCATCACTACTGCATCTTCGACGAGGCCAGCCGGTCGTTCTTCACCGGCGACACTTTCGGGCTTTCCTATCGCGAGTTCGACGTCGACGGCAGGGAGTTCGTGTTCCCGACCACCACGCCGGTGCAGTTCGATCCCGCAGCGGCGCACGCCTCCATCGATCGCATCATGCGCCACGATCCGGAGCATGCCTTCCTCACCCACTACAGCCGCATCGGCCACCTGCCGCGCCATGCCCAGGCGATGCACGAACTGATCGACGCACACGTGGACATCGCCCGCGGACTGCGCGACGTATCCGGCAGGCATGCGGCGCTGGCCCGGGGGATCGAGGAACTGCTGCTGCAGCGTCTCGCCGGACACGGCTGCGGCCTGTCCCCGGAAGAGATCCGGGAACTGATGGATCTGGATGTGCAGCTGAATGCACAGGGATTGGCGCACTGGCTGGATCAACCGGCGGCAAACTGAGGCTGCGCTTTCCGCAGCCGCCGGATTCAGGTGCCGGCAGCCTGCCGCGGATCGGGATCCGTCTGCCGCAGCCGTTCGAACAGGCACACCGCCGCCGCCGCGGCCGCGTTCAGCGACTCGGTATCGCCGAGCATGGGAATGTGGATGTGTTCGGTAGCCGCCTGCAGCAACCCGTCCGACAGGCCGGCGCCCTCGTTGCCGAAGGCGAACGCGACCGGGCCCGCCAGCCGGGCCCGGTACAGGCTCGTGGCCGCTGCCGGCGTCGCGGCGACGACCCTGCCCTCGAATTGCCGCGCGACGCCGATGAGATCTGCATGTTCGTGGATGCGCAGCAGGAAGTGCGCACCCATGGCGGCGCGAAGCACCCGCGGCGACCAGGCGTCGGCGCAGCCGGCGGACAAATGGATGTTGGCCGCACCCGTGGCGGCGGCAGAGCGGAGTATCGAGCCGAGATTGCCCGGATCCTGTATCGCTTCGAGCAGCACACGGCAGGATTCCATGCCGGGGTGTACCCGAATGGCATTTGACGGGGGGATGGGGGCGAGTGCCATGATGCCGGTGGGGGTGTCGACTGGAGAAGCCTGCCGGAACAGGGCGTCGTCCAGCAGGTACAGCTCCGTGCGCCCGCCTTCGGCACAGGCCGCGAGCAGGGCGGCTATTTCCTCGTGCCTGCGGCCCGATGCGCTCACGACCAGGGTGTGCGGCGCGCCCAGCGCTCGACGGTACGCCTCGACGAGGTGGGCGCCATCCAGCAGCGCCATCCCGGCCGCCCGCCGATGCCGCGCGGATTTCCCCAGCTTCACCAGCTGCCGGTAGAAGGGGTTGTCGCGCGAGGTGATGCGCTTCACGGCCGATGCGGGGCGAATCCGCGCGAACTCGGCATCGGCTTCAGTCCCCGCGGAAGGGTTCCACGGGAACGGCCCGGTATGCAACCTCCAGAATCTCCAGTTCCTCCGTTCCGCCGGGCGCGTGCAAGGTGACGACATCCCCCTGCCGCGCCTTGATCAGCGCCCGCGCCATCGGCGAGATCCAGCTGATGTGTCCCCTGGCCGTGTCGATTTCGTCCACGCCCACGATCGACACCGTTCTCTCCTCACCCTGCGGATTGGCGAAGGTGACGGTGGCACCGAAGAAGATCTGCTCGCCGTCGTCCCTCGGCGCCGCAGGATCGACGAGCTCGGCTGCATCCAGCCGCCGCGTCAGGAAGCGGATGCGCCGGTCGATCTCGCGCAGGCGCTTCTTGCCGTAGATGTAGTCGCCATTCTCGGAGCGGTCACCGTTGCCGGCGGCCCAGGCCACTGTTTCCGTCACGCGCGGCCGTTCCGTATGCACCAGCCATGCGAGTTCGTCCACGAGGCGGGCATGGCCGTGCGGCGTGATGTAGTTCCTGGCACCCGCGGGCATGGCGGGGGAGGGGTCGGGGATGGCGTCCTCGTCCAGCGCATCGGCGGGATTGGGTTCTCTCGTGAATGCCTTGCTCATGCTCTTTATATGGGTAGAATGGGAACCCCGCTTGAATTCCTGATTTGCATGATAGACCACGGATCGCATCGGCACCATCCTCCCGCTGTACGCCGCGGGGACGGGTCTGCGGCCGATACCCGCTCCCGTACGGGAGATGCACCGCGTCGATCCGGCGGTTTCAGAGAATCCGATGAACCTGGCGGATCGCGCAATGGCGGTTCAATTGCGGGGCAGGGTGGCGTATACTCCTCGCCTCGAGGCGTTGCCCGGGTTCGAATGGAAGGAATTGTTTCTGGAAAATCAGGGGATTGAGAGTATGGAGTGGTGCCCAGAAGAGGACTCGAACCTCCACAGTGTTGCCACCGCTAGGACCTGAACCTAGTGCGTCTACCAATTCCGCCATCTGGGCGATACTCTCTGTTCCGGCATCGGACAGAGGCGCCAATTTTATAGGAAATTACCGCTTTGTCAATCAAGAAGAAACGCGGCGTGCGCAAGCTGGATCCCCATTTCGAGCGCGAGAAGCAGCGCTACGGCCACGCCCTTCCGAGCCGGGAATTCATCCTGCAGATCCTGGAGGAGCAGGGCGTGCCGGTCAATGAACAGGCGCTGCAGGATCTGCTGGGGATCGTGGAGGCGGAGAACGAGATTTTCAGCCGCCGCATCGCCGCCATGCTGCGCGAAGGGCAGATCATGCGCAACCGCAAGGGCGACATCTGCGTGGTGGAGAAGCTCGATCTCATCAAGGGCCGGATACAGGGGCATGCCGATGGCTTCGGGTTCCTGGTGCCGGATGACGGCGGCCCCGACCTGTTCCTGACCGAGAAGGAGATGCACAAGGCGCTGCATGGCGACCGCGCGATGGTGCGCGAGACCGGAGTGGACCGGAGGGGGCGCAGGGAAGGGGTCGTGGTCGAGGTGCTGGAGCACGCGGTGACGCAGCTGGTGGGCAGGCTGCACGTGGATCATGGCGTGCTGTTCGTGGAAGCGGAGAACCGGCGCATCAGCCAGGACATCCTCATTCCCAGGGAGCAGTCGCTGGATGCCGGCGACGGCCAGGTGGTCATGGTGGAGATCATCCGGCAGCCGAGCAAGCACGCCCAGCCCATCGGGCGCATCATCGACGTGCTGGGCGACTATACCGCCCCGGGCATGGAGATCGAGATCGCCCTGCGCAAGCACGATCTTCCGCACATATTCCCGCCCGAGGTGGAGAAGCTCTCCGCACGGTTTTCCGAGGAAGTGCAGGAAACGGATCCGGCCGGGAGGACGGATGCCCGCCACCTGCCGCTCGTGACCATCGACGGCGAGACGGCGAAGGATTTCGATGATGCCGTCCATTGCGAGCAGGTCGGAAAGGACTTCAGGCTGTACGTGGCGATCGCCGACGTGAGCCACTACGTGCGTCCGGGGGATGCCATCGACGCGGAGGCGCGCCATCGCGGCAATTCGGTGTATTTTCCGCGGCGCGTGATCCCGATGTTGCCGGAGGTGCTGTCCAATGGCCTGTGTTCGCTGAATCCCCAGGTCGACCGCCTGTGCGTGATATGCGAGGTGGATATAAAGGCGGATGGCGGCTTCGGCGGCTACCGATTCTATCCGGCAATCATGAATTCCCGCGCGCGCCTGACCTACACCGAGGTGGCGGACATGATCGAGCACCCGCGGGGGGAGGCCGCCCGCCGGCATCGGGCGCTCCTGCCGCATCTCCGGCTGCTGTACCGGCTGTTCAAGATCCTGCTGAAGGCGAGGGGCAAGCGGGGCGCGATCGACTTCGAGACCATCGAGACTCAGATGGTCTTCAATGCGCAGGGAAAGATCGAGCGCATCCTGCCGGTCGAGCGCAACGACGCGCACCGCTTGATCGAGGAGTGCATGCTGGCGGCCAACGTATGCGCATCGGACTTCCTGCAGAAGCATGGGCAAGCCACCCTCTACCGCATCCACGAGGGCCCCACCCCGGAAAAGCTCGCCGCGCTGCGCGACTTCCTCAAGGAGTTCGGCGTGCCGCTGGGCGGAGGCGAAGCGCCAAGCGCCAAGGACTACGCCAAGGCGCTGACCCGGATCAAGGGCAGGCCCGACGCCCAGCTGCTGCAGACGGTGATGCTGCGCTCGTTGCGCCAGGCGGTCTACAGCCCGGACAACGTGGGGCATTTCGGGCTCGCCTACGAATCCTACAGCCACTTCACCTCGCCCATCAGGCGCTACCCCGACCTGCTGGTGCACCGTGCCATCAAGGCCGTCCTGAACGGCGCCGCATATGCGCCGGGCGACTGGCGTGAACTCGGCCTGCACTGCTCCCAGACCGAGCGGCGCGCGGACGATGCGACGCGCGACGTGGAGGCGTGGCTCAAGTGCTACTACATGCAGGACCGGATAGGCGAGTGCTTCGACGGCGTGATCAGCGGGGTGACGGGATTCGGCCTGTTCGTGGCGCTGGACGGCATCCACGTGGAGGGGCTGGTGCACATCTCCGAACTGCCCAGCGACTACTTCCACTTCGACGCGGCCAAGCACATGCTGCTGGGAGAGCGCAGCGGCAAGCGCTATCGCCTGGGAGACCGGATCCGGGTACGGCTGGTGCGTGCCGACCTGGAGTCGAGCAAGATCGATTTCGTCGTGGCCGAGGGAGGCCGCGGCCGCGGGGCCCGTTGAAGTGTCCCGCATCCGCCTCGTTTTCGGTTTCCACGCGATCACCAGCCGCCTGCGGCAGAATCCGGACAGCATCCGCGAGATATTCCTCGATCCGGCCCGCCGCGACCAGCGGGCACGCGGCCTGGCGAAGCTCGCCGAGACGCAGGGCGTGCGTCTGATCGCCTGCGACGCCCAGCGACTCGATGCGATGGCGGGAAGCCTGCGCCACCAGGGGGTGGCGGCCAACATCGATGCGTCCCGCTCCCACGTCGATATCGGGGACGTGCTCGACACGCTGGAGGAGGCCGCGCTGCTCCTGGTGCTCGACGGCGTGCACGATCCCCACAACCTCGGCGCCTGCCTGCGCGTGGCGGACGCCTTCGGCGCGCATGCCGTCGTCGCCCCGAAAGACCGCGCCGTCGGCCTGACCGCCACGGTGCACAAGGTCGCCAGTGGCGCCGCCGATACCGTACCCTACATTTCCGTCACGAACCTGGCGCGTACACTGCGCGAACTGAAGCAGCACGGCGTCAGCGTGGTGGGTGCATGCGCCGACGCCGGCGAACGGCTCGGCACGGTGGAGCTGGATGGGCCCATCGCATGGGTGCTGGGCGCGGAGGGAAAGGGCATGCGCCGGCTGACGCGCGAGGCCTGCGACCGGCTGGTTGCGATCCCCATGCTGGGCAGCGTGGAAAGCCTCAACGTTTCGGTCAGCGCCGGCGTCTGCCTGTTCGAGTCACGACGCCAGCGGATGAAGGCCGGGATGCCCGCGTGGACATGAATTGATATTTTCACCTCGCCTGGCTATACTGAGCGACTTTCGATTCCGCTTCACGCCTTGCTCCACCGATTCGCATCCGGGGAGCTTCACCCATAAGGAGATTGCATGCGACACTACGAAATCGTTTTCATCGTCCATCCCGATCAGGGCGACCAGGTGCCGGCCATGATCGAACGCTACCGCAATATCGTCACGGCGAAGAACGGCAAGGTTCACCGCCTGGAAGACTGGGGGCGCCGCCAGCTCGCCTACCTGATCCAGAAGGTGCACAAGGCGCACTACGTCCTGATGAACATCGAGTGCGACCAGGAAACCCATGACGAACTGGATCACGCCTTCAAGTTCAACGATGCGATCCTGCGCTACCTCGCCATCAGGATGGATGCGGCGGTCACCACGGCCTCGCCCATGATGCGCGAGGAGAAGGCGAAGCCGGCCGCGCCTGCCGCAAACGAGCAGAAGGAAACGACGCTGGCGGTGTGAGCACCGGATCGTACGGGATCGGGGCGGGTATCGCCTCTGGCCGTATCGGCCGCCACCTGTCGCTTCCTTCGCCGGGCGGGTGCGTTCCCACGCAATGAACTGCAATCAAGTCGTCATCTGCGGCAGGATCATGGAAGTCGAGGGCCTGCGCTACACGCCGGCCGGGGTGGCGGTGGTGGAACTGAAGATCGGCCATGCGTCGCACCAGCTCGAAGCCGGCATGCGCCGGCGGGTGGAATGCGAGATGCCCGCGGTGGCGCTGGCGGATCTGGCCGAGACGGTTTCCCGCATGCTCCCCGGCACCCAGGTGCGGTCGGGCGGCTTCCTCTGCGGCAGGAGCCGCGTGAACCGGCAACTGGTACTGCATTTGAACAGCATAGACATCATTTGACAGGAAGAAAATCATGGCTCGCTTTACCACAAGACGCAAGGATGGGAAGGACAGGGAAAAGGACAAGAAGGCCAACCGCCCGCTGTTCAAGCGCAGGAAGTTCTGCCGCTTCACGGCCGAGGGCATCCAGACGGTGGACTACAAGGACGTCGACCTGCTGAAGGACTTCATCAACGAGAATGGCAGGATCATTCCGGCGCGCATCACGGGCACCAAGTCCCGTTACCAGCGCCAGCTGAGCACCGCCATCGAGCGCGCACGCTTCCTCGCGCTGCTTCCCTACACCGATTTGCATTGAGGAGAGAGGCCATGCAGATCATACTGATGGAAAAGATCGCAAAACTCGGCCAGCTGGGCGACGTCGTCAAGGTCAGGAACGGTTACGCGCGCAATTTCCTGATTCCCCAGGGCAAGGCAAGACGGGCGACGCCCGCCGCCATCGCCGAATTCGACGCCAGGCGCGCCGAGCTGGAGAAAAAACAGGCGGAAATCCTGGCGGACGCCCAGACGCGCGCGACCAAGCTCGAGGGATTGATGGTGCAGATCACGCAGAAGGCCGGTGTGGATGGCAAGCTGTTCGGGTCCGTCACCAATGCCGATATCGAGACCGCGCTCGCAAATCAGGGTTTCGAGGTGGAACGCTCCGCGATCCGCCTGCCGGAGGGGCCGTTCAAGCAGATAGGCGACTATCCGGTGGAGGTCGTGCTGCACAGCGACGTGTCGGTGCAGATCGTCGTTTCGGTTCTGGGAGAGCCGACTTCCTGAGCGATGGGCGGATTTGAAGGAAGAAATGAAAGGGGGCTCTTGCAGCCCCCTTTTAATTGTTTCGGGCCGATCCCCCGATGGTAGAATCCCTTCGACACTCCTGACGTCATCCGGTTTCCATGGCTCAATTCCTCGCTGCTGCGACCCCTCCCGACCCGTCGCTCGAATCCTACAAGATGCCGCCGCATTCGGTCGAGGCCGAGCAGTCGGTGCTGGGCGGGCTGATGCTGGACAACCACGCGTGGGACAGGGTGGCCGACATCCTCACCGAGGATGATTTCTACCGGCAGGATCACCGTCTCATCTACCGGCACATCAACAGACTGGTCGAGCACGGCAAGCCCGCCGACGTCGTGACGGTCGCGGAATCCCTGGAGAGATCCGCGGAGCTGCAGAACGTCGGCGGCCTCGCTTATGTCGGCATCATGGTGCAGAACACGCCCTCGGCCGCCAACATCCGGCGCTACGCGGAAATCGTGCGGGAGCGGGCGGTCATGCGCAGGCTGGCCCAGGTGGGATCCCAGATCGCAGAATCCTCCTACAACCCGGCAGGCCGCTCCGCCGCCGATCTGCTGGACGAGGCGGAGGCCCGGGTCTTCGAAATCGCGGAAGCGGGCGCACGCGGAACGCAGGGCTTCGTCGACATCCAGCCGCTGCTGAAGGAAGTCGTGGAGCGCATCGAGACGCTCTACAACCAGGACGACCCCAGCGACGTGACCGGGATCGCGACCGGGTTCCAGGATCTGGACCAGAAGACGTCGGGCTTTCAGCCCGGCGACCTGATCATCGTCGCCGGCCGGCCCTCCATGGGGAAGACCGCATTCTCCCTCAACATTGCCGAGCATGTGGCGCTGGAACTGGAGAAGCCGGTGGCGGTGTTCAGCATGGAAATGGGCGGGGCGCAGCTTGCCATGCGCATGCTGGGTTCGGTGGGGCGCCTGGATCAGCACAAGGTGCGCACCGGGCGTCTCCAGGACGAGGACTGGTCCAAGCTGACCCATGCCCTGGGCAGGCTGAGCGATGCCCCTCTGTTCATCGACGAGAGCGCCGCCCTGAATGCGCTGGAGCTGCGGGCCCGTGCGAGGCGGCTGTACCGCCAGCATGGCGGGCTGGGGCTGATCGTGATCGACTACCTGCAGCTGATGTCGGCCACGGGCCAGGGCGAGAATCGCGCCACCGAGATATCGGAGATTTCCCGCTCCCTGAAGGCGCTGGCCAAGGAACTGCAGGTGCCGGTGGTCGCGCTGTCGCAATTGAACCGCAGCCTGGAGCAGCGCCCCAACAAGCGTCCGGTGATGTCGGATCTGCGCGAGTCGGGCGCCATCGAGCAGGACGCGGACCTGATCCTGTTCATCTATCGCGACGAGGTCTACAATCCCGACACGCAGGACAAGGGCATCGCCGAGATCATCATCGGCAAGCAGCGCAACGGTCCCATCGGCAAGGTGGATCTCACCTTCCTCGGCGAATATACCCGCTTCGAGAGCTACGCCCGCACCGGCCGCTACTGATCCGTGCGGAAATCGCGGCCGGCGCGGTGCGCTTACAGCACTTCCGTGGCATAGTCCGCCAGCCGCGAGCGTTCCCCGCGTTGCAGGGTGACGTGCCCGTTGTGATCCCATCCCTTGAAGCGGTCGACCACGTAGGTCAGCCCCGAGCTTCCTTCCGACAGGTAGGGCGTGTCGATCTGGGCGATGTTGCCCAGGCAGACCACCTTGGTGGCGGGTCCGGCGCGGGTGATGAGCGTCTTCATCTGCTTGGGGGTGAGATTCTGGGCCTCGTCGATGATCAGGAACTTGTTGATGAAGGTGCGCCCGCGCATGAAATTGAGCGACTTGATCCTGATGCGCGAGCGTATCAGGTCGCGGGTGGCGGCGCGCCCCCATTCCCCGCCGTCATTCTCCGCGTGGTTGAGCACTTCCAGGTTGTCTTCCAGCGCGCCCATCCAGGGCGCCATCTTTTCCTCCTCGGTGCCGGGCAGGAAGCCGATATCCTCGCCGACCGGGACGGTGACGCGTGTCATGATGATTTCCGAGTAGACCTTGGACTCGAGCGTCTGCATCAGTCCGGCAGCCAGGGTCAGCAGGGTTTTCCCGGTTCCCGCCTGGCCCAGCAGCGTGACGAAGTCCACCTCCGGGTTCATCAGCAGGTTGAACGCGAAATTCTGTTCGCGGTTGCGCGCCGTGATGCCCCAGATGTTGTTCTTCTGGTGGGTATAGTCCTTGAGCGTCTGCAGCACCGCGGTCTTGCCGTCGTGCTCCTTCACCTGGGCGTAGAAGGGCTTGTCGTGCTCCAGGTAGACGAACTGGTTGACCAGGAAACCGCGGCAGAGGGGTCCGCTGACGCGATAGAACGTCTGCCCGGCCTGCTGCCAGGACTCCATGTCCTTGCCGTGGCTGTCCCAGAAGTCGTCCGGCAGCTGCAGGGTGCCGGAATACAGGAGATCGGTGTCTTCCAGGACCTTGTCATTGAAGTAGTCTTCCGCCGCCAGCCCCAGGGCACGCGCCTTGATGCGCATGTTGATGTCCTTGGAGACCAGCGTGACGATCCGGCTGGGATGGGCCTCGTGCAGGAACTTCACCACGCTGATGATCTGGTTGTCGGCGCTGCCGCTCGCCAGCCGCACCGGCAGGGTATTGTTGATCGTCTGCGTCTGGAGGAACAGCCGTCCGGTCGCGCTCTTGCTGCCATGCTCGGCCAGCGGAATGCCCTCCTCGATGTTGGTGACCGCACTGTTCACGATCTCGTCCAGGAACCGGCTGGTCTGGCGGGCGTTGCGCGCCACTTCCGACATCCCTTTCTTGTTGTTGTCGAGTTCCTCGAGCGTCACCATGGTGATGTAGACGTCGTGCTCCTCGAAATGGAACAGGCTGGTGGGATCGTGCATCAGGACATTGCTGTCGAGCACGAACAGCTTGGGGTGGGCGCGCAGGCGCGTGATGGTAGTGACGGATGAAGCCGGTTTGCGGGAGTTCATGAGTCCGCTCTGGACAAGGTCCTCACGAACTCGAGCACTTCCTGGACGTGGCCGGGAACCTTGACGCCGCGCCATTCCCGGCGCAGCGCGCCCTTCGCGTCCACGACGAAGGTGCTGCGGTCGATGCCGCGCACCTGCTTTCCGTACATGTTCTTCATCTTCATGACGCCGAACAGCCCGCAGACCGACTCGTCGACGTCGCTCAGGAGCTCGAAGGGAAACCCCATCTTCTCCTTGAATTTCTCATGGGATTTGAGCGTGTCGCGCGAGATGCCCACGATGTCGCAACCGAGCCCGGTGAACTCGTCGAAGGCGTCGCGGAACTCCTGGCCCTCGACGGTGCAGCCGGGCGTGTCGTCCCTGGGGTAGAAGTAGATCACCAGATTCCTGCCTGCCGCGCCGGACAGCCTGAACGTCTTGCCGCTGGTGGAGGGGAGCTCGAAATCGGGAGCAGGCTGGCTCGGCATGAGGACCTCGTCTGGAGTGGTATGGAAATATGCCCGTAACTCTGGCCGTCCCGCATGGTAACAAAAAGCGAATGCAAAGAAAATCAACCTTTCTGCACGGGAGGACGGGACCCCGGCGATGCCGTCAGGCAGGGCTTTGCGGCAGCTGCCCTCGCACCGCATCCGCCCAGCAATTGGGCGTTTCGAACAGGCGCACCCGTTCCAGACGCAGGTGGTTGCCGTAAGTATCGCCGTAGGCAGCGTCGAGAATGCGGAAGGCCGCCAGGGCAAGATTCTCCGCCGTGGGCGGAGCGTCCAGCACGACCGTCCTGTGGCCTTCAAGGGATTCGAGGAACTGCATCACCGCAACGTCTCCGGCATACACCAGGAAGGCGTGATCCCATTTGTCCACCAGCGCCGCCCTGGCGATGCGCTTGACCTCCGAGTAGTCCATCACCATGCCTTGCCCGGCGGTGCCCGCCTCGGTGATAATGTCCCCTGACAGGGTGATTTCGATGGCGTAGCGGTGGCCATGCAGATGGCGGCAATTGCTGGCGTGGGCGGGGATGCGGTGGCCGGCGTCGAATTCCAGCCTGCGGGTGATCAACATCAGAGGATTGTAGCATTGGCGCACGCTTCCAGACTATTGGACGTGACGGACCACAGCCGCGACAGCGCCGGGCTGGCCTACGTCTATCCGGTGGTGTCGCGCCGGGCGGGGGGAGTATCGGTCGGCATCAATCTCAACCCGAACAATGCCTGCAACTGGCGCTGCGTCTATTGCCAGGTTCCGGAGCTCCGGCGTGGTACGGCGCCGGCGATCGACCTGCCTCGCCTGGAGGCGGAATTGCGCGCCTTCCTGCAGGAACTCCGGTATGGCGCATTCATGGAGACGCAGGTGCCGCCGGATGCGAGGCGCCTGCGCGACATTGCCCTGTCGGGCAACGGCGAGCCCACCAGCGCCCGCGAATTCGAGCAGGTGATCGAGCTGATCGGAAGGGTGAGGGGAGATTGCGATCTGCCCGCGGACCTCAAGCTGGTACTGATCACCAATGGCAGCCTGATCGACCGTCCGGGCGTCCACGCCGGCCTGCACCGCATGGCGCAGCTGAACGGCGAAGTGTGGTTCAAGGTGGACAGCGTCACGCCCGCGGGCAGGCTGCGCATCAATGGCACGCGCATGAGCCTGCGCCGGATGCAGGAGAACCTGAAGCTGGCCGCAGCCGCTTGCCCTACCTGGCTCCAGACCTGCGTGCTGCAGATCGACGGCAGGCCTCCTTCCGATTCGGAAGCCGATGCCTATCTCCGGTTTGTCGAGGAACTGCGGGGGGAGGGCGTGCCGCTCGAAGGGGTGCTGCTATACGGGCTCGCCCGCCCCTCCATGCAGCCGGATGCGCCGCGGCTTGCCAAGGTCGACCGGGCATGGATGGATGCATTCCATGAAAGAATCCGGGCAACCGGGCTCGCTGTCAGGCTCAATCCATGAGACACGCATCGAGTTCCTGGGGCCGTCGTTCCCGTGAGCCGGGGAAACCGGAATATGTACTGCGGATGCTGCGCTGTGTAAATCTGGGCTGCGCGGCTGCAGGGGTTATTTTGCCCGGGCGGCTTTCTTCAGGGTTTTGTACAGATCGGGATCCTGGCTCTTGAGCAATGCGGCGATGGCGAGGTCATCCTTCTTGATCTTTGCCAGATCGATGTGCTCGATATGCACCAGTCTTACAAGCTCCCTGACCGGCCTGGGCATGTTGCGTCCGCTTTCATAACGGGAGCCGCCGCTCTGGGTGACACCGACCTTGCTCCAGAAGTCATGCTGATTCAACCCGAGCTTGCGTCGGATTTCACGAGGATTGGATATTTCTTCGAAAAGTTTCATGAGATCGGCTCGCTGTGAGTGATACGGTTGATCGTGTAGGACTATCGAAAACTCATAAATTTAATTCGTTTTTCCAAGCAATGCAACCCTTGCGTGGCAGACAATCCCTGGAGAGGTTATCATTATTGCATATATCGGACTTTATTCCCCGCAATCGGGTAAAATCCACCTTCGAGGGAAAGTTGAATCCATTGCCGCAGGCATAATTGATTCAACATATGTGACACTTGGGTTCCACGTAGAGTTCCCCGTTTTTTTATTTAATATGGCAAGAACGGCGTGACACTGATCATCCAGAAATACGGCGGAACCTCGGTCGGCAGCACCGAGCGCATCAAGCATGTCGCCCGCCGCATCGCGAAATTCCAGTCGCGCGGCCATCAGGTGGTGGTGGTGGTCTCTGCGATGAGCGGGGAGACCAACCGTCTCATCGCCCTGGCCAGGGAATTCCAGGCCGATCCCTCGGCGCGGGAACTGGATGTCATGGTCTCGACCGGCGAGCAGGTTTCCGTCGCCCTGCTGGCCATGGCACTCACGGATCTGGGCCTCAAGGCGAAAAGCTATACCGGTGCGCAGGTGCGCATTCTGACGGACAGCGCCCATACCAAGGCGCGTATCCTGAAGATCGACGAGGGCGGCATCCGCACCGACCTCGATGCGGGGTACGTCGTGGTCGTGGCGGGATTCCAGGGCGCGGATGCTCATGGGAACATCACCACGCTGGGCCGCGGCGGTTCGGATACCACCGCCGTGGCGCTGGCAGCCGCGCTCGGGGCGGAGGAATGCCAGATCTATACCGACGTGGATGGCATCTACACCACCGATCCGCGCATCGTTCCCGAGGCGCGCAAGCTCGCTTCCATCACCTTCGAGGAAATGCTCGAACTGGCGAGCCTCGGTTCCAAGGTGCTGCAGATTCGTTCGGTGGAATTCGCCGGGAAATACAAGGTCAGGTTGCGGGTGCTGTCCAGCTTCGACGAGGAAGGCGAAGGCACCCTGATCACTTTCGAGGAAGGCAACATGGAACGTGCAATCATTTCAGGCATCGCGTTCAACCGCGACGAGGCGAAGATCACGGTGCTGGGCGTACCGGACCGCCCCGGCATCGCCTACCAGATCCTGGGTCCGATCGCCGACGCCAACATCGACGTCGACATGATCATCCAGAACATCGGCTACGACGGCCTGACGGACTTCTCCTTCACCGTCAACCGCAGCGAATTCGGCCGGGCCATGGGCATCCTCGAAAACCAGGTTCAACCCCACATCGGCGCCCGCGGCGTGGTCGGCGGCGAGAAGATCGCCAAGGTCTCGGTGGTGGGCGTGGGGATGCGCTCGCACGTCGGCATCGCCAGCAGGATGTTCCGCGCCCTGGCCGAGGAAGGCATCAACATCCAGATGATCTCCACCTCCGAAATCAAGATTTCCGTGGTGGTGGATGAGAAATACATGGAACTCGCGGTGAGGGTGCTGCACAAGGTGTTCGACCTGGACCAGTCGTCCTGAGGCCCCGGGGTTTCGGAGAAGCACGCGGCGTACCGTTTGACCGGAAAAGTGCAAACCGGTATCCTTACGCCTCTTCCACGGAGAGATGGCCGAGTGGTCGAAGGCGCTCCCCTGCTAAGGGAGTATAGGCTCAAAAGGCTTATCGAGGGTTCGAATCCCTCTCTCTCCGCCACGATGACCCGCGATACCCTGCTCTCTTCCTCTATTCCGAACTAGGCCGCCTACACGTGGGCCGTGTGCCGGTCAACCAAAAAAGATATAATACGGAAAGCTCTTTTTCCAAGGCCACCGGAGACCGATACCCTCCCGCCACCTGTACAGCTCAAGCGCAGCGGCCGGGTGATGCGGCTGATCGTGCGGGGCTGGATGTGCCCCGAGGGGCAGATCCGATGTTGGTGCAGTTGCTATCCCGGACGCATGACTGGTTCGATCGTCTGGCATCGGGCACGGCTGGAAGCATGCAGGCGATTGCAACGCAGGAGGAGGTCACCAGCTCCTATGTGACGCGGGTGGTGTATCTGGCATTCCTTGCACCCGATATCGTCCGTGCGATGCTGGAAGGTAGGCAGCTCGACTCGCTGACGCCGGATTCGCTCATGTGTAGTCGCTTCGATTCAATCTGGCAATTGCACCTGTCAAATCGGGTGACTGTCGGATGAAGTCGTGACTACTACAGATTATCTGGATTCAAAGCAAACCCGGCTGCTTCGGATGTTCAATTCGACCAGTCGATCTGGTCGGCAGCATGGCAATTTCCGCACCGGCCATCTGCTCGGCCAAGCGGATGTCGTAGGCGCTCTGGAGGTTAAGCCAGAACTGCGCTGACGTACCGAACCAATGACCCAGGCGCAACGCCGTATCCCCGGTAATGCCGCGCCGGCCGTGGATGATCTGCGTGATGCGGTTGGTGGGCACGTCGATCTGACGTGACAACTCGGTTGGCGTTATGCCAATCTCCTGCAATTCGTCGGCGAGGATTTCACCGGGATGAATGGGGGGACGCGTCATTTGTTCTGCCTCCTAATGAGAGTCCGCAATTTCGACATTCGACGGTCCGGCGGCACCTTGCAGCCATTCAAAGCAAATCCGCCATTGACTGTTGATGCGGATGCTGAACTGGCCGCGTCTGTTGCCGTGCAGCGCCTCAAGGCGGTTGCTCGGCAAAATCCGCAATTCGTCGAGGCCTATCGCGGCATCCAGGATTTCGAGGCGCTTCCACGCCTGTCGGTCGAAGCCCTGAAACTCCTGGACAAATTTGCCCTCGGAGAAATCTTGGGTTCGTTTGTCGCGGTAGCCCAGAATCATAAATCCAGAATAGCAGGTTTTGATGATTTACGTCAACCGTAAATATCGATAACGAAAGTATGCAATCCGCAACTTATCTCCCGTCATCGTACTGGGCGACATCAACGACGGGCAGCAGAGCAATACCGCAAACGTGCTGACGGAGCAGCCCCGCTATCTCGTAGGCGATTCGGTGGGAGGCGGAGACACCGCGCTCTACACGGCGCAGATCCTGCAGGAATACCGCGACACTCGCGATGTCTACTACACCCACGTCCACCAGGACATGCGGGAATCGCCGGAGAAATCGCAACGGTACTCCTGTAGGAAGTTTTCCTACACGGAAACCCCTGCTATTTCTACGCGCGAATCCGACAGATTCCGATTTCGCGATCTCGTGCGGCGCGGCAGAATGAGCCCCATTGTCACAACCACGAGGGAGA
Organism: Nitrosovibrio sp. Nv17; assembly: GCF_900119085.1. Lineage (GTDB taxonomy): Bacteria > Pseudomonadota > Gammaproteobacteria > Burkholderiales > Nitrosomonadaceae > Nitrosospira. The sequence continues at coordinate 55,448 of NZ_FPIQ01000016.1, forward strand.
AAGATGAAAGCCACCGAACTGACCACCGAGATCAAAGATCTCAACCTGACGTACCTGATGCTGGCCCAGCAGATGGTCCTGGCCGACAAGGATATGGCCATCTTCCGCCTGGGCGTGAGCAAGGATATCGCGGACGTGCTTGAAGTCCTGTCGCTGAGCCAGATCCTCAAGCTCGCCAATTCCAACATGATGCTGTGCCGGATACGCTTCGACGACAGCCTGGTATTCGGCATGCTCACGGACTACAGCAAGGAAAAACTGATGTCCCAGTCCCACGCGGCCATCCTGCTCGCCGGCCAGCCGGCCGAGGAGATCGCCTGACGCCGGGAATGCCTTCCAGGCTGAAAAGTTTCCTGGATAGCAGTCAGCCCTGATTTTCCATCATGGATTCTGAATCGCCGGCTCGACCGGGCATTTGCCGAACTGCCACGGAGAGGGCTTAGAGGAGTGCGCATGCGCAAGAAGAGTGTGGTGTCGGAGGCCAACGAGATACGGGCCGCGATCGAGATGATCCAGCTGGGCGCACGCCTGCAGCTGCTGGAGAATGAAACCAGCCTGAGCCGGGAGCGCCTGATCAGGCTCTACAAGGAATTGAAAGGAGTTTCGCCTCCCAAGGGAATGCTGCCGTTTTCCGCGGACTGGTTCCTGACCTGGCAGCCCAACGTTCATTCCTCGGTCTTCGCGGATATCCATCGCTACCTGACCAGCCATGCCGAGTGCCGGGGCATCACGGCCATCGTCAAGAGCTACAAGCTCTATCTGGAGCATTGCCGGATGAGCGAGATGGAGCCGGTGCTGAGCCTGACGCGCGCCTGGACCATGGTGCGATTCTTCGATAGCGGCATCCTGCAGACCACGGCGTGCACGCAATGCCACGGGCATTTCGTGGTACACGTCCATGACCTTCACCACCGCTACGTCTGCGGGTTGTGCAATACACCCTCGCGAGCCGGGAAAACCAGCAAGTCCCGCGTCCCTTCTGCCGCCGCGGCCGCGGCCCTGGCGGCCTGACGCCCGGTCCCCGGAACCTGCGAGGAACCTCTCCGCATCGGCGCCGGACATCGCCGCGCGGATCCTGACGATTCCCGCTGCGGCCGCGCCGGCGGCTGCGGATGCGGCCACACCATGCTTCTGCCACGGGCCGCAACATCCTGCCGGGCAGGGCCTCATTTCCCCAGCACCTTCGTTTCCCCGTATTCGCCGTATTCGCCGGTCGTGCACCGGTTTTCCCATTAAAGATTTTCCGGATCCGGCCGTTACCGGGATTGCATGGTTCGCAATCATGCAGGCATCGCACGCCGGGAGAGACATCTCGAACCGGATGCGAATCTCGACTGGGAAATCTGAAAATGCTGGTCATCGTCGGTTCTCTTGTTGTGTTCATGTCAGTCTTCGGGGGGTTTGCGCTTTCCGGAGGACACCTGGGCGCGCTGCTTCAGCCGCTGGAGCTGCTGATGATCGGCGGCGCGGCAGTGGGCGCCTTCGTGCTGGGCAACACCGGCAAGGCGCAGCGGGCCACCCTCAAGGCGCTGCCCCGGGTGCTGGAGCGCCCGCGCTACACCAAGACCCTGTATCTCGATCTCATGGCCCTGCTCTACGACATCCTTGCAAAGATCCGCAAGGAGGGGCTGATGTCGATCGAGCAGGATGTGGATCACCCCCATGAAAGCCCGATCTTCGCAAACTATCCCAGCATCATGGCGGATCGCCATGTGGTGGAGTTCATGACCGACTATCTGCGCCTCATGGTGGGAGGCAATCTCAATGCATTCGAAATCGAGAACCTGATGGACAACGAGATAGAGACCCATCACCAGGAGGGTGAGATACCGGTGCATTGCATCAGCAAGGTGGCCGACAGCATGCCGGCCTTCGGCATCGTCGCAGCCGTCATGGGAGTGGTGCATACCATGGCCTCCGTGGGGCTGCCCCCTTCCGAGCTGGGAGGGCTGATCGCCCAGGCCCTGGTCGGCACCTTCCTCGGCATCCTGCTCGGCTACGGGCTGGTCGGGCCGCTGGCTGCCGTGCTGGAGCAGAAGCTGGGCGAGTCGACCAAGATGCTGCAGTGCATCCGGGTCACGCTGCTCTCGAGCATCAACGGCTACGCCCCCGCGCTGGCGGTCGAGTTCGGGCGCAAGGTGCTGTATTCGACCGAACGGCCGAGTTTCAGCGAACTGGAAGACTGCGTCAGGCAGACAAGAAGCCGGTAAGAAGGCCGGACACAACTCATGGCGAAGCCACCCCGCCCCATCGTCGTCAGGAAGATCCAGAGGCGCCGCAGCCACCACGGAGGCCAGTGGAAGATTGCCTATGCCGATTTCATCACGGCGATGATGGCGTTCTTCCTGCTCCTGTGGCTGCTCAGCACCTCGTCCAAGGCCGAGTTGCAGGGAATCTCCGAGTACTTCCAGACGCCGCTGGTCATGGCGGCCCGCGGCTCGGGCGGCGACCGGAGCATCCTGGAAGGCGGGGGCGGGGATCCGACGCGGCGTGAGAGGCGCGTGCAGCGCAACGACAGCGAGACGCCCGAGCGGCCGGCCAGCCTCAGGCGGGCGCAGGCGGAGCTCGAACGCCTCGACAGGATCCGGCTCGAAGACCTGAAGCGGCGGCTGGAGCGCCTGATCGAATCCAATCTCACCATGCGGCAATTCAGGAAGCAGTTGCTGCTGGACATCACCACCGAGGGCCTGCGCATCCAGATCGTGGATGACCGGAACCGGCCGATGTTCGCGCGCGCCAGCGCCGAGCTGGAGCCGCACACCCGCGAGATTCTGCGGGAACTGGGAGGCGTGCTGAACGAAATACCCAATCGGGTGAGCCTCTCGGGCCATACCGACGCCACGCCGTACGCCAGTGGCGAAAAATACTACAGCAACTGGGAGCTGTCGGCGGATCGCGCCAATGCCTCGCGGCGCCAGCTGATACTGGGCGGCATGAGCGAGCAGAAGCTCATGCGGGTGGTGGGGTTGGGAGCCGCGGTACCGTTCGACCGGGAAGATCCTTTCCATGCTGTCAACCGGCGCATCAGCGTCATCGTGATGAACGGCAGGGCTGCAGAGGCGCTGATCCGGGAGGGAGGCGCAGTGCAGGACATCAAGGATCACATCCTGGCCGACTCGCGATCTTCGCAGGCGGCACGCCGCCGTTCCCTGGAACGCGCCTGACGCACCGCGCCGTCCCGAGGGCGGCAATGGCGGTGCCGGCGAATGACGCCATGCCCCGGCGGAATTGAAGGAGGAATGCCGTTCTTTTCCCCGGATGACCCATCCCCGCATCGTCCGATAATCGCCACGTGTCCGGTTATCGGCGCGTTGTCGGGAGTGGGCGGTGAGCGAAGAAAGCGATCTGGAACGAACGGAACCTGCGTCGCAGAGGCGGCTGGAGAAGTCGCGCGACGAGGGGCAGGTGCCGCGCTCGCAGGAACTCTCCACGTTCGTCGTCCTGATCACGGCGGGTGCCGGCCTGTGGCTGATGGGCGGCCCGCTTGCGCGCCAGCTTGCGAACCTGATGCGCGACGGGATGAAGATTCCCCGCAGTTTCGGCTTCGATCCGGCACTGCTGCTCGAGCGCCTGCTGGAGCAATCCCTGCACGCCCTGCTTGCGCTGTCCCCCTTTTTTCTCCTGATGATGATCGCGGCCCTGGTGGCGCCCCTGCTGCTCTCGGGATGGCTCTTCACGTGGAAGTCGCTCGCGCCGGACTTCAAGCGGATCAATCCGTTGAAAGGCGTGGGGCGCATGTTTTCGACGAACAGCATGATCGAGCTGGCCAAGGCGCTGCTCAAGGCGGCGCTGATCGGCGCCATGGCGGTCTGGACCATCTGGCACGACAAGGACGCGGTCCTGTCGCTGGTTGCGGCGCCGCTCGGGGCAAGCATCGGCCATCTCGGCGAATTGGCCGTCATGAGCTTCCTCGCCATCGCAGGCATGATGGCGCTGGTCGCCGCGGTGGACGTGCCGTTCAAGCTCTGGGACCACGCCCGCAGGCTCAGGATGACGAAGGAGGAAGTGCGCCAGGAAAACAAGGAAACCGAGGGCGACCCGCACGTCAAGTCCCGCATCCGCGCCCAGCAGCACGCCATGGCAAGGAAGCGCATGATGGCCGAGATTCCCGCGGCCGACGTGATCGTCACCAATCCCACCCATTTTGCGGTCGCGCTGAAGTATGAGGAAGGAAAAATGCACGCGCCCCGGGTGGTCGCGAAAGGCAGGCATCTGCTGGCCCTGCGAATCCGCGAGATCGGCGAGCAGCATCGCGTGCCGCTGCTGGAGGCGCCGCCGCTCGCGCGTGCGCTCTACCACCATGCCGAGCTGGGGGATGAGATTCCCCAGGCGCTCTACAACGCCGTGGCGGAAGTGCTGGCCTATGTGTACCAGTTGCGCCGCTACCATGAACAGGGCGGCGGAGCCCCGCGCAAACCCGAAACCCTGCCGGTGCCCGCCGCTCTGGACCCGGAAAGCGCGGGGGCGGGCGGAGACGGCCCGAGGCCGGATCGCCCATGAGCGCAATCTTCAGGAAGGGTGCCGCATTCGGCAGCATGAAGATCCATACCCTCGCCAGCCCGCTGCTGATATTCATGATCCTGGGCATGATGGTGCTGCCGCTGCCCGCATTCCTGCTCGACATGATGTTCACCTTCAACATCGCCCTGTCCATCATGGTGTTGCTGGTCGGCATCCACACCAACAAGCCGCTGGATTTCGCCGTGTTTCCCACCGTGCTCCTGCTCACCACGCTGCTGCGGCTGTCGCTCAACGTGGCCTCCACCCGCATCGTGCTGATGGAAGGCCACAACGGGCCCGACGCGGCCGGCAAGGTGATCGAGGCGTTCGGCCACTACCTGGTCGGCGGCAATTACACGGTCGGCATCGTCGTCTTCATCATTCTCGTGGTGATCAACTTCATCGTCATCACCAAGGGCGCTGGCCGCATCGCGGAGGTTTCGGCGCGCTTCACCCTGGACGCCATGCCCGGCAAGCAGATGGCGATCGACGCGGATCTGAACGCGGGCCTCATCGGCGAGGAGGAGGCCGGCAGGCGTCGTGCCAGCATCGCCCAGGAAGCGGAGTTCTACGGCTCCATGGACGGCGCCAGCAAGTTCGTCCGGGGGGACGCGATCGCGGGCATCCTCATCCTGTTCGTCAACGTGATCGGCGGGCTGGTCATCGGCGTGCTGCAGCATGACCTGGACCTCGCCACCGCCGCGCGCAACTACACGCTGCTCGCCATCGGCGACGGACTCGTCGCGCAGATTCCGGCGCTGATCATTTCCACCGCCGCGGGCCTGGTGGTCAGCCGCGTCGGCACGGACGAGGACACCGGCACCCAGCTGGCGAGCCAGCTGTTTTCCAAGCCCCAGGTATTGATCCTCACCGCAGCCATCATCGGCCTCATGGGCCTGATACCCGGGATGCCGCACCTGGCCTTCCTGCTGCTGGCGGCATTGCTGGGCGGCGGCGCCCACGTGCTGCGGCGGCGCGCCGGGCTGGCCCGGGCACAGGCTTCTCCGGCGCCCGCGGTGCAGGCGGACGTGCAGGATGCCAGCTGGGACGACGTGGCGCCGGTCGATGTCCTCGGCCTCGAGGTGGGATACCGCCTGGTGCCGCTGGTGGACAAGGGGCAGGATGGCGAGCTGCTGCGGCGGATCAAGGGTGTGCGCAAGAAATTCGCCCAGGAGATCGGCTACCTGCCGCCCTCGATCCATGTCCGCGACAACCTGGATCTGCGTCCCAACGGATATCGCATCACGTTGAAGGGCGCCGTGATCGGCAGCGGCGAAGCCCATCCCGGCCAGTACCTGGCGATCGACCCGGGTACGGTCCAGGGCACCTTGCCGGGCCTCGCCACCAGCGATCCGGCATTCGGCCTGCCCGCCCTGTGGATCGAGGCGGAACGGCGGGAGATGGCCCAGGCACTGGGCTACACCGTGGTGGATGCCGGCACGGTGGTGGCGACGCATCTGAATCACCTGGTGCGGGGCCACTCGGCCGAACTGCTCGGGCGCATGGAGGTGCAGCAGCTGCTCGACCGCGTGGCCAAGGATTCCCCCAAGCTGGTGGAGGATCTCGTTCCCAAGCAGCTGCCCCTCACGACCGTCCAGAAGGTATTGCAGGGCCTGCTGGAGGAAAACGTCCACATCCGCGACCTGCGCACCATCGTCGACGCGCTGGCCGAACACGCGCCGCGAATCCAGGATCCCCACGAACTGATCGCCCTGGTGCGCGTCGCGCTGGGACGGGCAATCGTTCAGCAGATCTGGCCGCAGGCGGGTGAGTTGCAGGTCATGGCGCTCGATTCGGGGCTGGAGAGACTACTGACGCAGGCGCTGCAGGCCAGCCCGGACGGAGGCGGCATCGAGCCGGGCCTCGCCGACACGCTGCTGCGCGAAGCCTTCGGCGCGAGCCAGCGCCAGGAGCAGATCGGCCTGGTGCCGGTGCTGCTGGTGCCGGCCTCATTGCGTACGTTGCTGGCGCGCTTCCTGCGCCGCACCGTGCCGCAGCTGAAGATCCTGTCGCACGCCGAAGTACCCGATTCCAGCAACATCAAAGTCACCTCGATCCTGGGAGCCAGAGCATGAGCATTCAACGTTTCGTCGCTGCAACGTCCAGCGAGGCGCTGCGCCAGGTGCGCGACGCGCTTGGACCTGAGAGCGTCATTCTTTCCAACCGCACGATGGAGGAGGGCGTCGAACTCCTGGCATTGGCCCGGGCGGATGTGGCGGCACTCCTGCCCTCTGCCGGGGAGCAGACATCCGCGCCCGCCGGCGCACCCCTCGCCATACCCGGCCCGGAGCCCGAACCGGTGGCACCGCAGGCCGCGGCATCCGCCGCACCGCGTTCCGCCCGCCGTCTGTTCTCCAGATGGGCATCCGAATCTCCCGCAGGCGAGGCCGTGCGGTCAACCTCGGCGGATGACCTGCGCCTGGTGGCCGACGAGATGACGGCCAGCGTGCTCCAGGAGATCAAGTCCATGCGGGGCACGCTGGAACAGCAGCTGGCCGGGCTGAGATGGAACATGCAGGAACCGGGCGATCCCGTGCGCGAGTACCTGCTGCAGCGCCTGCTCGCGGCCGGCTTTAGCGGGCCGCTCGGGCGCGATCTCGTGGAAGGTCTCCCGGCCGGCATGGGCCAGGAGGGTGCGACCGAATGGGCCAAGGCTGCCCTGACGCACAATCTGCACGCGATCGGCGACGAGAACGAGATCCTGGAAAAAGGCGGCGTCTATGCGCTGGTGGGGCCGACCGGCGTGGGCAAGACCACCACCACCGCGAAGCTCGCGGCGCGCTGCGTCGTCCGCCATGGCGCAAGCAGGCTGGCCTTACTGACCACCGACGGCTACCGCATCGGCGGACACGAGCAGCTGCGCATCTACGGCAAGATTCTCGGCGTGACGGTACACGCCGTCAAGGACACGCAGGACCTGGCGCTCGCGCTGGCCGAGCTGCGAGGCAAGCACATCGTGCTGATCGACACGATCGGCATGGGCCAGCGCGACCGGATGGTGGCGGAGCAATCCGCCATGCTGGCCGATTGCGGCACCGAGATCAAGCGCCTGGTACTGCTCAACGCGGCATCCAACTGGCATACGCTGGAGCAGGTGGCGCACGCCTATCGCGGCAACGGGCTGGCGGGCGCCATCATCACCAAGCTGGACGAGGCGGTCGTCACCGGCGGCGCGCTGGATGTCGCCATGCGCCATTGCCTGCCGCTCTATTATGTCGCGTGTGGCCAGCGCGTACCCGAGGATCTCGAGCTGGCAAACCCCTCGGCGCTGGTGGAGCAGTCATTGGATGGCTTCCCCGAAGCTGCTCCTGTCGCGGCTTCCGCTGAGGAATCCGCGTGGCCCATGGCCGCCTGCGGCGATGTCCATGCCGATTGCGGCCTGAACGAGCGGGGTGCGCCTTGATGACCCATGCTTCCTGCGACCAGGCGGAAGGGCTGCGCCGCCTGCGGGTACCGGAACCGTTGCGCATCGTCGCGGTCGCGTCCGGGCGCATGGACACGGGTGCGACCACGACGGTGGTCGGCCTGGCGGCCGCGCTCGCGGATGAAACCAGGAACGTACTGGTGATCGACGAGAACGTGGGCGCCAGCAATGTCGCGGCCACGCTGGGGCTCAACGCCCACCGGGATCTGCTCGACGTCATCCGGCGCGACAAGACACTCGATGACGTGATCATTTCAGGTTCCGTGGGATTGCACGTCCTGCCGGCGGGACGCGGCATGCGTGTGCTGGAGACACTCGGCACGGCCGACCGGATCCATCTCGCGGAATCCTTCGAACGCTTCACCCGGCCGATGGACGTGGTATTGATCGATGCCGCGCCGGGTCGATCCGGGTGCTCTCCTTTTCTCGCCTGTGCAGCTCACGAGGTCGTCATGGTCGTTTCTCCCGAACCCGCTTCCATCACCGCGGCGTATGCGCTCATCAAACGCATGCGCGGCAACGGCGAGGGAGTTTTTCACGTACTGGTCAACAAGGCGCGCCAGGAATCGGAGGCGCGTGTCATCTTCGACAACATGGCGGGCGTGGCAAGGCGCCACCTGGGCATTTCCCTTGATTTCACGGGGTTCGTCCCTCCGGATGGCACGCTTTGCCCCGGCCGGCTGCCGGTGGAGACGCATCCCGCCGCGCGCTCGACCGCCGCTTTCCGTCTGGCGGCGGAGTCGCTGCTCCGGTGGCCCACCCGGCAGGACAAAGGAATGGATTTGGGGCGCTTCATGCGGCGTCTGCTGCAATGCGGCCCGGACGAGCAGGCGGGGCAGCAGGGACACGCGGGGGATGGCGCCATGGCGGCCTCGGCGGTCCTGTCCGCGGTACGGGAGGCATCGAGCCATGTATAGCCCGGCCGGGACGATCGATCATCCGCTGCAACTCGAGGAGTTCGTGCCGCTCGTGAAGCGGATCGCGCATCATATGCTCGCCCGGCTGCCGGGCAGCGTCGAGGTGGACGACCTGATCCAGGCCGGGATGATCGGTCTGATGGATGCGCTGAGCCGCTACCAGGAGACGCCGGGCGCCCAGTTCGCCACCTATGCGCAGCAACGCATCCGCGGCGCCATGCTGGACGAATTGCGGCAGATGGACTGGCTGCCGCGCGGGGCGCGCAGGAGCATGCGCCAGATCGATGCCGCGATCGGCGCGCTGCAACAGCGCCTGGGACGCGCTCCCTCCGAAACCGAGATCGCCGCAGAACTGGGCATGCCCATCAAGGGTTACCACAAAATGCTGCTGGATGCGCACGGTGCGCAACTGGTCCACTACGAGGATTTCGGCGACGGCGACGAGGGGAATTTCCTTGAACGCCATTGTGCCGGCGGCGGCCCCGATCCCCTGGACAGTCTCCTGGACGACGATCTGCGGCAGGCGCTGGTGGATGGGATAGAGTCCCTGCCCGAGCGCGAGAAGATGCTGATGGGGCTTTATTACGAACAGGAACTGAATTTCAGGGAGATCGGCGCGATTCTGGGGGTGTCCGAGTCGCGCGTATGCCAGATACACAATCAGGCGGTGGCCCGCCTGCGTGCGGGACTCAAGCAATGCGCATGGACTTCAACAGTGTAATCGGTATCGCCATCGCACTGGCGGCGGTCTTCGGCGGGTACGCGCTGGAAGGCGGGCACCCGGGCGCGCTGGTGCAGTCCACGGCCCTGGCCATCGTGCTGGGCGGCACGGTGGGCGCCGTGCTGCTGCAGAGCCCGCTGCGCCAGTTCGTGCTTGGCATCCGGATGGCCCGCTGGATACTGATTCCGCCCACGCTCGACGCGGCGGCGCTGGTGGAGCATATCGGCCGCTGGGGTACGGTGGCGCGCAAGGACGGCCTGCTGACGCTCGATTCCCATATCGAGGGCATCGACGATCCCTTCCTGAAAAAAGGCCTGCAACTGGTGGTGGATGGTACCGCGCCGACGGAACTGAAGCGTGTGCTGGAGGTGGAGATCGACACCTTCGAGGATCTTCACCGCCAGGGCGCCCGGATATGGGAGGCGGCGGGCGGCTATGCGCCCACGATCGGCATTCTGGGCGCCGTGATGGGCCTCATCCAGGCCATGGAGAACCTGTCGGACCCGGCCCATCTGGGCGCCGGCATCGCGGTGGCGTTCGTGGCGACGATCTACGGCGTGGGGCTGGCGAACCTGGCTTTCCTTCCCATCGCGAACAAGCTGAAGACCCTGATCTCCCGCCAGGTGCTGATACGCGAGATGCTGGTGGACGGGCTGGTGGGCATCGCCCATGGCGAGAACCCGAGGCTGATCACCGGGCGCCTGCAGGGCTATGTCGTATGAGAACGGCGGTAGGATGAGGACGCCGCGCCGGCTCCGTCCCGAAGAACACGAGAACAGGGAACGCTGGCTGGTTCCCTACGCCGACTTCCTGACGCTGCTGCTGGCGCTGTTTGTCGTGCTGTACGCGATGTCACAGGTCAATGCGGGAAAACCGGGTACTCCGATGGGCTTCTTCATCGATCTGTCCGGCGGCCGGACAGCGCGGCCCGAGACCGCCGCGGCATTGCCGGCGCCGCTGCCCCTGCGAAAGCCGGCACGCCGGCCGATTTCCATGCCGTCGGACGAGGTGCGCAACGACCCCCCGTCTGAACCACCGCTGGCCGACGCCCCTGCATCGGTGCCGGCCGTCCCCGCAACCACGGAAGACGAGACTGATCGCCTTGCCGCGGCGCGCCGGGAGCGGCTGGCAGCGGTCGCCCGCGACGTGGCGGCCGCCTTCGTCCCCTTTGCCCCGCTCATGCAGGATGGCCAGGTGAAGATCGTTCCCGGCGTGCGCGGCGTGGGGGTGGAGATCAACGCCCAGGTCCTGTTCGCCCCTGGGCAAGCGGCGGTGCGGGAAGACGCCGCCAGGATGCTGGAAATACTGGCGCAGGTATTGAAAGACGGCGACCACCTGATCCAGGTGGAAGGCTATACCGACGACATTCCCATCGCCACCGGCAGGTTCCCGTCCAACTGGGAACTGTCGGCGATGCGCGCCAGCAGCGTGGTGCGCCTGCTGATCGACCACGGGGTGGAAGCCACGCGCCTGACGGCGCTGGGCCATGGAGAAAACCACCCGCTGGCCTCGAACGATACCGTCGAAGGGCGGATGCGCAACCGGCGCGTCACCGTGTTGATCCTGCCCGCGCCGCCCGACCCCGGCACCGCCGACCATCCGGCCGCGTCCATACCGCCCTTGATTCCATCTTCATCCTGAGCTTCTCCGAACCACCGCTGTGATAAGGGATGCAGAGCAGTATGGGCGTGATACTACCCGACCGGGTGTCAGGTCTCAAAACCTACCTTGCTAACTACCGACAGGATATGCTGGGGTTCTACCTCACCAAACCGATCGGGCGGCCCCGTAGGATCCATATTGTGGGCACCGATCGCCGCAAGTGGCCATTCTCTCAAGTTATCTTGGATCGAAAAAAACAGAATGATCACATTAACCTAGTGGCTATTCATCCTGTCGACGAGTCTTTTTCTATTCTTGTAAGAACCCTTCAATTTATTTCGAAACTATTTTTATAACCATGGTCAACAAATGGTTGACAATAGATAAAAATCTCCTGTAGTCTCTACCGTAAAGTAGAGTAAAGCTTTATTGTTCTATTTTTTCCCGAATTTCTTTTTATTTCTTGCGGAAGATAAACAAGATTAGCCAGCTTGAGAAATTCTGTAAGGTTTCGAAGGCCGCCCGTCTCACTGGGAAAAGGTGATCCATGCCAGAAATAAAAAAGCTTCTCGATCTTTTTTCGCAATTTGATTTCTCTCTCGGCTGACTATTTTATAGCTTGGAGATACTTTGTAAAAACAGAAATAACATAAGGCAGAATTCCACTTATTTTCCAAAGAGACCGGTGGCGGGATAGCAAACTCGGCAGTATAGCTCTAGTTTTTTATCATTGGTGGTAAATACTTCGTCACTTGCTAACGCATTTTGATATGGAGAAAAATGATGAATGCTTGCTATCGCCCCCTATCTCGCCGTCGTGCTTGGGCCAGACAAGTTCTGAGTGCATTGCCAGGAAGCACATTGACCCCGGGATTTCTGGCCATCCTCTTGAGCATGCCAATATCTGCCGGTTCGGTTACCTACGCTTATGACGTCTTGGGGCGACTCACCACAGCCACCTATGGCACCGGTGTTGTTATCACCTATTCATATGATGCCTCTGGCAATCGCACCAGCGTTGTGACTACCGGGGCACCCTGATGGCCCTTTCCCACTTCGCTTTTTCCTGAGCCCACCAAATATTCAGCTTACTCAGCTACAGGGCCGCCAACAACGGAGGATATGACAATGCCATACTGGTGCGCAGGTTTTTACACATTCCTGATTTTATTTTCCTCGGTAGCCCAATCTGAAGAGAATGTCGACAAGAGATCCTCTGTTTCCGATGGCGGGAACGAGATATCATCAGATGGCGGATGGCCGCGCGAGCCTTCCGATCAAATACCCAATATCGGAAGAGTTATTTTCCAGCCGGTAACGCCTGAGGAATCCGAGCGGGCGATCCACTCCCGGCCGGTGCCCCCGGACCTGAATCCATCGCTTCGGGAAAACGCGCTTCAGCGTGCCCAACAGGCCAAGAGCACTGCACCGGTGGGGCCCGCCTCAACTACAGAACTTGTGCGAGCTCTTAAGAACGACCCCGATCTCATCTATGAGTACGTGCGCAACAACATCGGCTACTATCCCGTATGGGGCATCCAGAAAGGGCCGCTGGGCACCATCCTGGACCGCCAGGGCACCGCTTTCGACCAAGCAGCTTTAATGGTGAACTTATTGCGTGAAGCCGGCTTCACCGCCAGTTATGTACTCGGCCAGATCAACTTGAATGCCACCCAAGTCGGGGAATGGCTGGGGGTCGATACGAATAACATCTGTGCGGTACGTCAATTGCTGGCGAATGGACAGGTACCTCATATTGCCGTGGGGGCAAGCAGCTACACCTGTCCCGGAACGCCGGTAGCCCTGGTCAGCATCAAGCTGTCCCATGTGTGGGTGAAGGTAAACATCAGCGGCACCAATTATTATTTCGATCCCAGCTTTAAACCCCATACCATCAAGATAGGCATCAATCTGACCAGCGCCAGCGGCTACAACGCCGCTACTTACCTCTCTCAGGCGAGAAGCGGGGCGACCATCACTGCGGATTATATCCAAGGGGCAAACCGCACCAATATTCGCAACAACCTCAATGCCTATGCCACCACTTTAGCCAATTATCTGCGCACCAATTATCCGGCAGGCACACTGGACGACATCATTGGCGGCAAAACCATCGTCCCCTACACCGGTGCCCCCCTGCGCCAGACCAGCCTGCCCTACCAGGACATGTCGGTACCGCTCACCGAATGGACAGGGTACATTCCCGACGCCTACAAGCCCACCTTAAGGATCCAGTATCAGGGTATCGATGTAACCTATCAATCCCATGTCATCTACAGCACGCGACTGACCATCACTTACAATAGCTTAAACCGACCAGTCCTGATGCTGGACGGCACCGTGATGGCGACGGGAAATCCCATCGCCCCAGGAACCTCAGGTCCGATAACCTTTACGATCACTCACAGCGCCTACGTCGGTTCCGGGGCAAATGAAACGTTTACCCAGCAGATCAAGGCCGGGGGGACTTATCTGATAGGCAACGGATGGGGACCCGGCGGACGCGGAGTGGTGGACCTGCATCGCCAGCGGCTCGAGGAAGGCAGGGCGGCAGGCAGCGCGGACACTTCCGAAGTGATCATGGGATCCAGCCTGGCAGCGCTTTCATCAAGCTGGATTGCGCAAAGCCGCATCATCGGGGACATCGGTGACCGTTTGGCAAACGCCAATACAACCTATCATCATCAAGTAGGTATCGCCGGATATTATTCGGCGGCCTACGTGGACTTGCCTGGGAACATCGTGAGCATCACCAACCAGGCGGAAGATAGCGCCAAGGAATTGACGGCGTTTTACAACCTGTCCACACACTTTAGTATCTTCGAATCCACCACGGTACAGCAACTTTCAAATAACAGCGCGGTTTCTACCGTCAAGCTGATCGACATCGCCGCGCTCAATAATTACCGCATCTACGATGCGACATCCAGCAATTATTCCACCGGCACCAATATCCAGAGTCTCCTGGTTGCCTGCTCCTCGCCACAGAAAACCATTTTCCAAAACGCGATATCGTCCGGCCGGCGGTTGATTCTGGCGTCCCATTGCAATCTCAATGAGAACAGCTGGACGGGGGTGGGATATTACAGCATCGCCCCGGGCGGCGTGCGCATCAGCGCAATCATAGATGGCAATCTCGCAGGCGGGTTCTCGTCGTCGCCTCAACCGCCGGCGCCCTACGTCAGCAATACCTTCAACAATACCCTGAGCCCGGCTGCCGCGCAGTACACTATCGGGAAAGTCTTTGGCGAACCGATCGACATGAAGACAGGCAATTACCTCTACAGCAGCGACGACATGAAGGTGGGGGTAGGGAGTTATCCGCATGCGCTCGCCTTCCAGAAGATTTACAGCTCGGGCGCGCGTGCCCAGGCGGGTCCCCTGGGCAAGGGATGGAGCCATAACCTTGCCTCCAGTGTTTTCGTGAGCAGCGACGGCTTCCAGGGGATGGGCGAGGATTCGGCCCTGGATGCGGTGAACACGCTGGTGGAGCAAATGGTCTCTTTCGATCTGCTCTCCGATACGGCGAAGCCCCTGGACAAGCTGGTCATCGCCACGCTGGGGCAGAGATGGTTCGGCGACCAGCTGCTCGACAATACCGTGATCGTGCGCCAGGGGCTGAACGGCGAGGTTTTCGTCAAGCTGCCGGATGGCACTTACAATCCCCCTCCCGCCAATTCCGTCAGGCTGATCAAGAACGGCGATGGCACCTATACCTACGAGACAGTCAACCGCGACAAGCTCAACTTCAATTCTGCGGGGAAGATCGCCACTTACAACCATGCGAACGGCCTGCAGGTCAAGTATACATATACCGGCGACAACCTCACCCAGGTGCAGAACAGCCTGGGCCGCACCCTGACGTTCACCTACGTTTCGGGACGCATCACCGCCGTGGGAGATGGCAGCCGCAGCATTGGTTACG
>NZ_FPIQ01000015.1 GCF_900119085.1 Nitrosovibrio sp. Nv17
GTCTTCCATGGGGCGCGGGGCGTGGTGTACAAGGAGCAGCCGACAGCGACCATTCTCAAGGCGATCCAGAAGGTTCACGAGGGCGAGCTGTGGCTGCCGCGCAAGACGATGGGACGCGTCGTGACCAGCTTCGTGCAGGCGGAGCCGGCGTTTGCCGATCCCGTCACCGAGCGGATCGTTGCGCTGACGCGCAAGGAAGGCGCGATCGTGGCGGCGTTCGCGAGCGAGGCGGGCGCCTCGAACAAGAGGATTGCGCACACGCTGGGGATCAGCGAGCAGACGCTGCGCAACCACCTGACCTCGATTTTCGGCAAGCTTGGCATCCGCAACCGCTTCGACCTCTTCATGTTCGCCCAGCTCCACCATCACCGGCTCGACATCGCGCCTGCCCGTTCCCGCCCCGTCCATCCCTAGCAGCCCCGGGAGGGCGGGCCGGGACAGCCGTACCGGCCGCGCTCCGCAAATCCGGTACAAATATCCGCTCTGGCAGAGACAACCCTCCCGTAGCACATCCTTTTCTGCTGCCCCATAATCCGCAGCGCGATCAGGGAGGAATCTCGCCTGCCGCACAGGACATGCAGCGATTCTCGACGGCCTTCCGCACGCGCTTTCCCGATCGGAACGCATGATCGGCCAGCCCCACCGGTGCCGCCCGGCCTCGCGCCGATCCCGCCGATCCTTCACAGCCCGGCGATTCGACATCGCACCTGATCCAGTGCGGCACTTGTCGTTTGCCGGGGCCGGAGGATGGCCGTTCTTTCAGAGAGGAGTTTTCTACTATGAAAAGTAAATATCTGCATGCGACGGGGGACATCGGCCATGCCCGACACGCCTCACCCATGCGGCAATCGAGGCATTCCATGCTGAAACCGGTAATCGTTCTTCTGCTGTCGGTCGGAATGCTGCTGGGTGTCCCCGCCGAGAGCATCGGCAGCGACACCGCCGCTTCCGGTAAGGGGGAATCGCTCCAGCCTCTCGTCAAGGCCAAGACCGATGGCCGGAAGGAGGTGATCCGTGCCGACGACAAGAAAACCATCAGCACGCCCGCTGCAACGGCCAAGAGTCAGCCGGCACAGCAAAGCGCCGGATCCAGGCATATCATCGAGATGGCGGGGGAGGAAACCGAGGACGGCCTGCTCGCCTATCGCATGGTCTCGCACCGGATCGATGGTGTGGATGTCACGTCCCGCTACAGCCCGCAGGCGACGATCCCCGGCCCGACGATCGTGCTGACGGAGGGAGACAAGGTCAGGCTGACCATCCGCAACGCCGTGAACACCCGTCCCGAACAGCAGATCAGCGTGCACGTGCATGGCGTCCACTACACCATCCTGAGCGACGGCACCCTGAAGATCATCAACAGGGTCGAGGATGAAGGCGCCCATCCCCAGCATGGGACCGGGGGACGCTTCTATACCTATCTGTGGGATGTCGCGCCCGGCACTGCCGGCACTTGGCCCTACCACGATCACAACTTCGAAACCCACAATGGCTCCGAGGACAGGGGACTGTTCGGCACGGTCATCGTCAACCCGGCGTCCGGAGCGGTCGCGGCGAGCAACGGCAGCAGCGCATCGAGCGTATCCATCCAGGATATCCGGAAAGACTACGTGCTGTACCTGGCCGACGACGCCTTCTGGGGCATGGAAATTGACAGTGCCACCAAGCGGCAGACGCCGCTCGGCGTCAATCCCGCACTGACGGCCGGCGGCGGCGAGTATGTGAGGTTCCATCTCATCGCGATGGGAACCTACCTGAACCGCTTCCGACTCGAGGGCTATCGCTGGCTCGAGCCGGGCACGACACAGCTGATCCAGGCAAAGAACATCGGCCCTCTCGAAAACCATGCATTCACCATCAAGGCGCTGAACAGCGCCAGCTATGTCAACGAGAATTTCTCCCGCAGGCTGATGGGCATGAGGGGGAGCTTCAATGTTACCCACGGCACTCCCTGAGAAACCGGCAGACAGATCAAGAGGACGACATCAAATGAACAAGCACCAGCATCTTTCCGGACCGAGAGCCGTCGCAATGGCAGGCATTGCACGCCTGCTGTGCGCCATGGCCCTCCTGCTGACCCCGTGTGCAATCTGGGCGGCGACCCACACCCTTGCATTGACCGCAGAAATACTGCCCAACGGGCAGTACGGCTATAAACGGGGGGATGGGCAAGCGGTCATCCCGGGCCCGACCCTGTTCGTCCGGCAGGGCGATACCATCCAGGTCACGGTGACCAACAATACGGACAAGCCGGCGGGCTTCAGGGTGCCAGGCCTTGCGACCCATGGCGCGACGCAGGCGCCTCCCCATGGCGGCACGCTGAGCTACTCCCTCACCGCCGGCAAGACCGGCGCCTATCCGTACTACGGTGAGGGCCAGGAACTGCTCGGCCTGTTCGGTGCGATCGTGGTCGATCGGCCGGATGGAAAAGCGGAACGCTTCGTCGACGGCGACGGTGCCCTGAAATCGGTCGACGTGCAGCAACTCGACAAGCAGTACGTGCTGTTCATGGTCGGCTCGACCTTCTGGGGATCGGAGATATCCAGGTCGGGCACCGAGACGCCGCTTTGGACCAATCCCATTCTCGGGGCGGTCAAGGACGATGTCGTCAGGTTCCACATCCTGTCGCTCGGACCCGGCCACACCTTCCACCTGCACGCCCACCGCTGGCTGGAACCCGGCACCAACAGCATCATCGACACCCGGTTGATGAACGACGTGGCCGACAGCCATACCTTCACCGTCAAGGCGGGCACCGGGGTGGGTGCGGGCAGCTGGCAGTACCACTGCCATCTGTTCTCCCACATGGAAGCGGGCATGCACGGCAATTTCAGGGTCGACGCCCCAAGCGGCCAGGGCGACCAGGCCGGCCTGAGCATCGCCGGCGCCTCGCCCTATGGGGCCATTTTCCCGAATTCCAGCACCGAGCCCGGCCTCGTCACCTTCGTGATCTCGGACGAGCCGGGCAGCTGGTTCCGAAGCGCGCGTGGAGACGCCCTGATCGGCGCCATCCCGGGTACGGAAGGACGCAGGATCAGCACCCGTTCCCTGGAAGTGATCCCGCCCGGCAGCAGCGTGAACTTCATCATGGCGGATACGCGAACGGTGCATACCATGACCAGCCTGATCTGGCCCAGCGAGGCCGATGACCCCGCCAAGGAGACGGGACATGCTCACCCTGACGGCAAGAAGCCGAGAAGCCGCGGCCACCTCGCCTCCATGCCCTTCGACCAAAGCAGGGCCTACAAGGGCGGCGGCATCGTCAAGCTGACGACGCCCGGCCTGTACGTATTCACCTGCAAGGTGCATCCCTACATGTTCGGCGCGGTGATCGTGGATGATCCGGCCACCGATGGTCTGGATCTGGGGGAAGCCATCGACCTGGCCACCGGCATCACGGATCTGCCCACCAGCAGCGACCTCGCCACCCGTTTGCTGAGAACCTTCTTCATCGCCACTTCGCCCGGCAACTGGCAGAACTACCAGCCTCCGACTCCCTGGACGCTGACCTACCCCAGCGTACCGGTACGCATCACCGGCGGCGCGGTCGCCGACCTGTCGGACGTTCTTGTCGCCCGCTACGGCAATCACCAGGTCCTGACGGCACCGGTTCCGCCGGCAACACCCGGCGTGGGAGAGGTATGGGTCAACACCCAGTTCGAAAAGACCGCGGGCAAGACGAAGCCCGGCACGATCACCGCGATCGACACTGCCAACTGGAGCATCATTCGCAAGATCTCGCTGCCGCAGATCAACATGAACAATCCGCACAACATGTGGACCAACCGGGATCAATCGGTGGTCTACCAGACGCAATGGTTCGACAACAAGCTGACGCTGATCAACAGAAGCAACGGCGCGCTGATCCGGAACATCCAGGTCGGCGAAGCGCCCGCCCACGTCATGACCCGTCCCGACACCGATGACATCACCGTCACCAACAACGGTGAAGACGGCATCTCCTTCATTCCGGCGGGTGGAACCGAGGTCAGCAAGATGATTCCCACGCAGAAACCCGGCCAGCTCGCCGCCAATCCGCATGGACACTGGATCAGCGCGGACGGCACCCGGGTCGTCACTCCCAACATCTTCACCAACGACGTGGGATTCTATGACCTGGACAGCGAAGCCGTACTGGAGCGGACGCCCACCGGCACGGTACCCGGCGCCCACCCCATCGCCATCGCCATGATGCCCGATTCCAGCAAGTACTACGCGGCCAACCTGCTGCACCACAGTGTCAGCGTCGTCGACGGAGATGGTACCCTGCTGAAGACCATCAACCTTATCGCGGACTACAATCCAATCGACGGCACGATCGTGGACCGGGATGGAAACGGGGAGGCGACTGCCGGCATGCTGCCCATCCAGCTGCCGGTCTCGCCCGACGGCCGTGCCGTGGTGGTGGCGACGATGACGCCCTCGATCATCGTCATCGACACGAAGACCGACACCGTGGCCAAGATGCTGCCCTGCGACCCCGGCTGCCATGGGGCAAATTTCGGGGCCAAGAAAGGCGGCGGCTATTATGCCTATGTCACCAGCAAGTTCTCCAACGAACTGATCGTGGTCGACGTGGATCCGAATAACGACGGCAACATCTCCGATGCCCGCATCGCCGGCAGGGTTTCCCTGGTCGGCAACGGCGGGACGCCTGTCGACGATCCCGTCAGCGGCCTGCCTGGCTATGGGGGGCAGGGCGTGCTTGGTATCCCCAACGTGTACAACAGCTGGGTCAAACACCTGCCCGACAGCTGGAAATCCCAGCTGACCGCGGAGCAGCGCAATCCCGGCCCGTAGCTCAAGTCTCTCACCTTACTGTCGGTTGACGGCCATCCATGCGATGGCCGTTTTTTTTGTCCATCGAGGATTGCCGGGGAAAGCAGCACGGATTTCCGGGAAGTAGTGTTCCCAAGGCACTTGTTTTGCGGCCGTGTTGCTGCGCTCCACCCATCTCCATGGCCGGAATGGGAAACCCGACTCGGGATTTCGAAGGCCATCCCGCGATCATTCCGATCTGGCCCATGCCGCTTTTTACCGCTGTCTCTTGAAAGCCGCGCCGACGAAAGCTATAGTCAGCCAGAGCGCCCGATCATCGGCGCTCGCAAAACCACGTTTCCGACCCCGTGGAGCACATGACGACGATGCACGATACCGAAAGCGAAATCCTGCGCCAGGCTGCCGGTGAGCCCGGCACGCTCCTGTCCGGCCAGTCGATTCTGGGGGAACCCGAGCCCTGGGAAGCCTGGGAAACGAGCCTGTGCCTGTGGAGCATCGGCATCGGCATCGCCGGGCTGGTCATCCTGGGAGTGCTGGTGAACTTGTTTCTGCTCCCCGGATAGGCTGCATGCAGGCCGATCTGGGCGTCCGCCTGATCCACGATGGCAACTGCTGGATCGCATGCCATCCGGTTTTCGAGGCTCAAGGGCGGGATCTGTCCGAGCTGGACCTCAATCTGGCCGGCTGCCTGGAGCGTGCGCGACTGTTTCCGGGCCGTACCGAAATCACGGTGTTCATGGCGTTCGACTTCGGCTGCATTCCCATCTGGATCAGGCAGTACGCCTACCATTACTTCAATCGCCACGTCAGGCTGACCCTGAATCCGGGAATGGAATGCTCTGAGCACGTATCCGGCGGCACCATCGGCCGCGCTCCCGCCCGGCGCGGCGGAGCAGTCGCAACAGCGGCGGTGGAGGGCACGCCATGAACCTGAAGTGGTACTCCGGTATGGCGCGCACCGAAGACTGGTGGGCCGTCTGGCTGGGCCTGTCGATGTTTCTCGCGAGCGTCAGCGCGCTCTGGGGATGGAACCTCACCGGATGGATGGTCAAACCCGGCACCTGGGTATGGGGCGAATTCTCGCTGAATGCCGCACTCAAGGCCGACGGCGACCCGATCTTGTCTTGGTTCACCACCTACCTGGTGTTCACGGTCCTGACGTGCGTCGCCGCGTGGTCGATGAAGCTGAATCTGAAGCGCTTCCTCGCCGGATGGAGCGCGCTCTTCGTGATGACCTGGATCATATGGATCGTCGGCCAGGAGGCACACTTCAAGGTTCCCGTCCACGAATTCGACAAGCATGGCCTGAACTGGGGCCTGTCGCTGGGCGGGGGTTTCTCGTACCTGCTGGCCCTGCTGGTCGGTTTGGTCATCGGCAACTTCTTCAAGGGCACCGCCGCCTTCCTCAGCGAAGCGGCCAAGCCGGAATGGTTCATCAAGACGGCGATCGTTTTCCTCGGCATCAAGATCGGCGTGATGTCCATCGAGGCAGCCGGTTTCATCGCCGAACTGGTCATGACCGGCGTCGCCGCCACCTTCGTCGCCTACATGCTGTTCTGGCCGATCGTCTATGCGCTCGGCCGCAGAGTCTTCCACCTGTCCCGGGAGGCATCCGCCGTGCTCTCCTCGGGCATCTCGATCTGCGGCGTCTCAGCCGCCATCGCCACCGCGGGAGCGATTCGCGCCCGTCCCGTGATCCCGGTCGTGGTCTCGATCCTGGTGGTGATCTTTGCCATGTTCGAACTCATCATCCTGCCCGGCCTGTACACTGCCCTCGCCCCCGGACAGCCCATCGTCAACGGCTCCGCCCTGGGACTCACGGTCAAGACCGACGGCGCAGACGCCGCTGCCGGTGCCATGCTGGACGAACTGATGCGAGCCCACGCCCTGACCCATCAGGGTGTCGTATGGAAGGAAGGATGGATCCTGATGGCTTCGCTCACCACCAAGATCTGGATCGACATGTTCATCGGTGTCTGGGCGTTCGTCCTGGCGCTCGTATGGGTGTACAAGGTGGAACGGCAGCCGGGGCAATCCAGGATCGGACCCATGGAAATCTGGCACCGGTTCCCCAAGTTCGTGCTGGGCTATCTGCTGGTCTGGCTTTCGTACATCGCCATCGCGTCCAGCGGGGCGGAAGTCGCCGACGTTCTGCACAAGGCCGCCACGCCGGTGGAGGGCCCCATGCGCACCCTGATGTTCATGCTGACCTTCCTCAGCATCGGCACCATCACCGACTTCAGCAAGCTCAGGGGCATGGGCAAGCTCGCGCTACTGTACGCGATTGCCCTGTTCGGCATCATCGCTCCGATCGCGTACGGGGTCGCGTGGGTGTTCCATCGCGGCATGATGCCGCCGGTCGTCTGATCGGAACTCTTCAGGCTTCCGGGAAAAGGGCTCGGCATCGCGTAAACGAACAGCTCCGAAGAGCTGCTGCAAGTACCTGTTCCAATGGTGGGTCGTGAGCGGCTCGAACGCTCGACCTACGGATCAAGAATATTGGGACTGGATAGATTAGCCCGAGCAGTAGCGCCAATGACCTCGAAGTGTCACTGCCGGCGACGCAATCAACGAGGCGGTCTGGCAGTCTCTCTTCGTACCCTCCATCCCAAAACACCTAGACCGGCCATCAGCATGGCGTACGTTTCAGGTTCTGGTACGGGCAACGGATTGCCCACCTGGGCAACAATAGTGAAACTGAACCTGTCGTGGTAGAAAGAGCCGCTTATGTATTCATCTCCAGTCATGGACAGTGTGGCACCATCAAACGTACCGGAAAAATTATCTATCCCACCCATCGATAACCCTGTACAGCTGGTCGTCGACGACAAGAGGAAGCAAGGATCATTGCTTGCAATGAAATCCCCCTCATTCATCAAGAGACCAGCGTAAGTAGGAAATGAAAAGCCCAGTACGGTTGCGCCCCCACTATCGACCGCCAGAGTGTCAAACCGGATTATCTGGGAATCAAGCCACACAGGGACTTCCTGGATGACGTTGAAATTGCCTGACAGTATAAAAGTCTGCGGATCAGATGGGGGCACGCAAATGCCTTGGAGGTCACAAGTAGAAAATGAGGGCCCATGATGGTAAGTCACCGAACTCTGGCTAGGGTCGATGTTGACAATGACCGCGTGCGAGCTAGTGGCAGCAGCAATCAGCACTATGGCCGCAAGGGGCAGCACGACCGTATTCTGGCAGAATCGAATAGCTAGGTTCATGACTGGGGAGAATGGATTATGTATGAGGTATGACTGGACGCTGGAATAATGATGATGAGCAATAATCATGCCTTTAATGCATTCATCCCCATGGATAGGCGATTTGTGGATTGATCACGTCTCATAGGTAATGATTGCGCCTGATCATCTGTAAATAATTTCGACATTGCAGGCAGTACCTAAATAATTAACAGTGAATGGAACGCGAGCAACCGATTACAGTGTATCTTGCCGAATTTCTGGTTGAACATGCGGCAGCATTGCAACCCGCCGCACCCGATTATTTTCTCGCTGATCGTGAGTGAAGCCCACACCGTCAACAATCTGGACAAACCCTTCCAGCGAGTAGCAACTCGTGCCGGCCTCGGACCTAACTTCAGTAGTAAGGCATACCCTGTGACTCGCTGCGATCACTCGCTCAATCTGTAAGTGGGCGTTGATTTGCCGACCGTGAAGCGTGTATTCCGGGGCAGAAAATTTAAGTATGAGAGAAGGTATAGCCGCCAGGACGGGCTCACATCGAGGCAACAATGAACAAATTCGCCTCACGTCATTCGCAAATCTAGCTGACGCAATTGCACAGGAATTACACAGAACGCAGA
Organism: Nitrosovibrio sp. Nv17; assembly: GCF_900119085.1. Classification (GTDB taxonomy): domain Bacteria; phylum Pseudomonadota; class Gammaproteobacteria; order Burkholderiales; family Nitrosomonadaceae; genus Nitrosospira. The sequence goes on from NZ_FPIQ01000015.1 coordinate 8,603, forward strand.
AAAGAAAAACGGCCTCCCTCCCGGAAAGCCGCTTTAATACTTGGTGGGTCGTGAGCGGCTCGAACGCTCGACCTACGGATTAAGAGTCCGCTGCTCTACCAGCTGAGCTAACGACCCGGGAACATATCTTCCTTGCTATCAATGCCCTGGAAACATCCAGGAGTGGATGTCGATGAGCATTTTATCCGATATCTCCCACCTTCGCCACAGCCGGTGCGAATGGAGCACGAACTGCTTTGTCATATGTCCTCCGGGGTGACCCGCATGGAACCGGCCTCGACATGAACTCGAAGTGTGGATTCCATAGGAAGGGCAGGGTGTCGGCCGCCGCATTGCAGGAACGTGCGACGCTCCGGGATGGATGATCGACCCAGAAAGGAAGCCACGAAAAGAAAGGCTCAACGAATATCGCCGGGGAAGGCGGCAAGGATTTTTCAGGAAACAGACAGCAACGAGCAGCCAGGCCATCAAGCCACGGTCTCGATACTTCCGCCGCGGTCCCGGTCCCGTCAGGAATCGACCGGCGCTGGTCTGGTGCTGTTGAGAGGAGTCGAACCTCCGACCTACTGATTACGAATCAGTTGCTCTACCAGCTGAGCTACAACAGCCCGGGGACAGACCGGAATTATAGAGGTTTGAGGAGGGCCGGGCAAATGCCGTTGCTGCCTTGGCGTAGCAGGCACATAAACCGTACACCCATGTCCCGGACGCGGGACCTCTCAGGCAGCTGCGTCTCCCATTCCGTCCCTACTCCGCTTCCCCATCGTCCAGCTCTGCAGGCATCCGCCACTTACGGCAGAATGTTGCAGATCAATGCTAGATATCGAATCTTTGCAGAAAATCAAGGTAAATCCATAACGCTCCATCGTATGGGCCGCCAGGCTAGCGCAATACCTCATGGCAATTGAAATAGTCATATTTGCTCTTATTTTCGTCGATCGTCACTTAATTTTATGGACATTTTTTTCTGATTACGGCACACTTGAGAAATGACAGCCGGCCTGTATCCCGTAAGGAACATCCTGATTCTCCACGGCCCCAACCTGAACATGCTGGGCAGTCGGGAGCCCGAAATCTACGGTTCTGCGACGTTAGCTGAAATTGACCGCAATCTGGCGCATTTGGCAGAGCAGGATGGTGTAAACCTGACAGCATTCCAGAGCAACGCGGAAGGAGAGCTCATCGATCGCATCCAGAAGGCGGCCACTGACGGCGTCGACTTCATCATCATCAATCCGGCCGCCTACACCCATACCAGCATCGCCCTGCGGGACGCGCTCGCCGCGGCCAGACTGCCGTTCATCGAGGTCCATCTGTCGAACATCTTCGCGCGCGAATCCTTTCGCAGGGAATCGTATTTTTCCGACCTAGCCCTGGGGGTGATCAGCGGCCTGGGCGCGCAGGGATATGAACTGGCCCTGCGCTACGCGCTGGCCATGCGCTGACGCCGGCGAGAACCCATCGCCATCGAATGCCGCCGGAAAGGGATCGAATCGATGGATCGAATGCCCAGGAAACAGGACACCAACATGCATCATCGTTTCGGAGGTTTTCATGGATCTGCGCAAGCTTAAAAAACTGATTGAACTGGTGGAGGAATCGAGCATAGGTGAACTGGAGATCACCGAGGGCGAGGAGCGGGTGCGCATCAGCAAATCCGCAGCCGCACCGGTGGCGCATGCCTACGTCACGGCGCCGCAGGTGCTGCAGGCCGCTCCGCCGGGGATTGTGGCCGAACCGCCGGCTGCGCCCGCGCCGGCCGAACCGCCTCCGACAGGCCATGTGGTGAAATCACCGATGGTGGGCACGTTCTACCGCTCGTCCTCGCCGGGGGCGAACCCATTCGTGGAGGTAGGGCAAACAGTGAAGGTGGGCGACACCCTGTGCATCATCGAAGCCATGAAGCTGCTCAACGAGATCGAGGCGGACAAGGCCGGCGTCATCCGCGCCGTGCTGGTGGAAAACGGCCAGCCGGTGGAATACGGGGAATCCCTGTTCGTGATCGAATGACGGCAAACCCTTCCGGAAATGCCGAAGATGACGGCGTTTCCGGAAACTCAACCACAATACTCCATGTTCGAAAAAATCCTGATAGCCAATCGCGGTGAGATCGCCCTGCGTATCCAGCGCGCCTGCCGTGAAATGGGAATCAAGACGGTGGTGGTGCACTCCGAGGCGGATGCCGATGCGAAATACGTGAAGCTTGCCGATGAATCCGTGTGTATCGGGCCGGCCCCGTCGGCACAGAGCTACCTCAACATTCCTGCCATCATCAGTGCGGCCGAAGTGACCGACGCGGAAGCCATTCATCCAGGCTACGGCTTCCTTTCCGAGAATGCCGATTTTGCCGAACGCGTGGAACGCAGCGGTTTTGTCTTCATCGGCCCGCGCCCCGAGACCATCCGCCTGATGGGCGACAAGGTGAGCGCCAAGAACGCGATGAAAAAGGCGGGGGTTCCCTGCGTCCCGGGCTCCAATGGCGCACTGCCGGAATCGCTCGACGAGGTTCGGGCGATCGTACGGGCGATCGGCTATCCCGTCATCATCAAGGCGGCGGCGGGCGGCGGCGGGCGCGGGATGCGCGTGGTGCACACCGAAGCGGCGCTCTCCAACGCGGTCACCATCACCCGCACCGAAGCGCAGGCAGCATTCGGCAGCCCTATGGTATACGCGGAAAAATACCTGGAGAATCCGCGGCATATCGAATTCCAGGTGCTGGTGGACGAGCATCGCAACGCCATCCACCTGGGAGAGCGCGATTGCTCCACCCAGCGCCGGCACCAGAAGATACTCGAGGAGGCGCCCGCCCTGGGCATCTCTCCGCGGCTGCGTGACAGGATAGGCGGACGCTGCGCCGATGCCTGCCGCCGCATCGGCTACCGCGGAGTGGGAACATTCGAGTTCCTGTTCGAAAAAAACGAATTCTACTTCATCGAGATGAACACGCGCCTGCAGGTGGAGCATCCCATCACCGAGGCCATCACGGGCCTGGACCTGGTGCAGGCCCAGATTCGCGTCGCAGCCGGCGAAAAGCTGACCATCCGCCAGCGCGATGTCACCTGGAAAGGACATGCCATCGAGTGCCGCATCAACGCGGAGGATGCCTACAAGCTCACGCCGTCGGCGGGACGCATCACCCAGTACCACGCGCCGGGTGGTCCCGGCATACGTGTCGATTCCCACATCTACCATAACTACATGGTACCGCCCTACTACGATTCCATGATCGCCAAAGTCATTTCCTACGGGGACAACCGCGACCAGGCCATCGCCCGGATGCGTATCGCCCTGTCGGAAATGGTGGTCGAAGGAATTCACACCAATACGCCGTTGCACCTCGACCTGCTGTCGGATGCGGCTTTCCTGACGGGTGGCACCAGCATCCATTATCTAGAGCAGAAGCTTGCCAATCACAACAAGACCTCGTGACCGGGGAACCGCCGTTCCAGCGCGCCCCCTGCGGGTATCTCCCTAGCGCATGCCCTGGGTCGCCCTGACGCTGAAAATCGACGCCGCGCATGCCGAAATCCTGAGCGATGCACTGCTCGCGCTCGGCGCCCTGTCCACCGACTTGCGCGACGCCGCAGCCGGCACCGAGCATGAGCAACCGCTGTTCGATGAGCCGTGCGCGCCGGAGGGATCGGCCGGGAGCATCTGGCCCGTGTCGGAACTGACCGCCCTGTTCCCGGCTGACACCGACATCGCCTCGGTCATGTGCACCGCGACACAGGCGCTGGGACTGCCCAATCCGCCCCCCTGCCACGTCACCACGGTGGAGGAGCAGGACTGGGTGCGCACGACGCAGTCCCAGTTCGACCCTATACGGATATCGTCGCGATTGTGGATCGTACCGACATGGCATCGCGCACCCGATCCTGCCGCCGTCAATCTGGTGCTCGACCCCGGCATCGCCTTCGGCACCGGTAGCCACCCCACCACGCAACTATGTCTTGCCTGGCTTGACGAAAATCTCCATGGAGAGGAAGATGTGCTCGACTATGGATGCGGTTCCGGCATACTGGGCATCGCCGCGTGGAAGCTCGGCGCCCGCCGTGTCATCGGTGTGGACATCGATGCGCAGGCCATTGCGGCCAGTCGCAGCAACGCCGCCCTCAACCGATGCGACGCAGCCCGCGTGACATTCCAGGCGGCGCATGCCGAGACTTCGAACCCCGCACACGGCACTCAGGTGGATGTGGTCGTCGCCAACATCCTCGCCAACCCCTTGGTCATGCTGGCGCCGATACTCGCGCAGGCAACCCGTCCCCAGGGCCGCATCGTGCTTTCGGGCATACTCGATACGCAGGCGCAGGAGATCGAGCACGCCTATCGGCCATGGTTCCGGATGTCGCCAAGCGGTAGATGTGAAGGCTGGGTACTGCTGGCCGGGATCAAGGAGTACTGAACTTCCTGCTCGGGAACGCTCATGACGCTCGTCACCCGTTGTCCTAGCTGCACCACCGCTTTCCGCGTCGTTCCGCCGCAACTGCGCGCCCAGGGTGGCAAGGTACGCTGCGGGCGCTGCCTGCACGTATTCGATGGCTTTGCTACGCTCGCCCTGATACGGGCGATGAAATCCGTTGAGCCACCCTCGTCGGCGCCGCCGGACGCGGCAGAACCGGATCATTCCGACGTGGCCCACGCGCATGAACAGGGCATTCCCCTCCCGGATGAACCGGCAGCCACGCCCCACGCCGGCCAATCGGCCGAGGCGGAAAAACAGGCCGGCCCTGCAGCCGCCCCACGGATTCAGTTGCCCGCGGAAACAAAACCCGTGGCCGTAGAGGGGGCACTTGCCGATCCACCTTCCCTCTCCAGCATGCGGAACGAGGTCGCACCCAATCCGATCCAGGCAGACCCGGCACCTGCCGATACCGATCCCGGCAGGCTGCCCTGGAGTAGGCACATCGCCATGCCGTGGAATATCGCAAACGGCGTCCTGCTGCTGGCATTGCTGCTCCAGACCGGCCATCTTTTCCGCGTCGAACTCGCCACCGCCATGCCCGCCATCCGGCCCTTGCTGGAACGCTATTGCGAGCTGCTGGGATGCAGCATTCCCTATCCACGCAACGCGGCACTCCTGAGCATCGAGACATCCGATCTGCAGACGGATGCCCAGCATATCGGCATCATGACGCTCCACGCCACGGTACACAACTATGCATCCTACCCCCAGGCGTTTCCCTCCTTCGACCTGACCCTCACCGATGCCGGCGAACGGCCTCTGGCCAGGCATGTCTTCGATCCGGCAGGATATCTGGAAGCACACACGCATCCTTCCGGGGCCATCGCTCCCGGGCACGATCTCGATGTCAAGCTGCGTTTCGAAGGCGATCATCCGGACATGGACGGATACCGGATTTTCCTGTTCTATCCGGAGCAGCCGTCGGAGGGATTCCGGTCCGCAGCCCTTTCCTTCCTGCCCATCCTCCGTATTTAGGTTAAAATCAACGTCCGCGGAATTCACGCCTTCAGGCCACATGCCCTCCGAAACGCTGATAGAAATCAAGAATTTGAATTTTTCCTACGGTGAGCGGGCGCTCCTGAAGGGCATCGACATGACGATGGCACGCGGCCAGGTCATCGCCATCATGGGCGGTAGCGGTAGCGGCAAGACGACGCTGCTGCGCCTCATCGGCGGCGCGGTGCGTCCCGCTTCGGGATACGTCAAGGTTGCCGGCAGGATCGTGCACGAACTCGGACGGGAAGAGCTTTTCCGGATGCGTCGCAGGATGAGCATGCTGTTCCAGTTCGGCGCGCTGTTCACCGATCTCTCGGTCTTCGACAACGTGGCTTTCCAGATGCGCGAGCATACCGACCTGCCGGAAGCCATGATCCGCGACCTGGTGCTGATGAAGCTGCAGGCAGTCGGCCTGCGCGGCGCGCACGAACTGATGCCGGCACAGCTCTCGGGAGGCATGGCCCGGCGTGTGGCACTGGCGCGGTCGATCGCGCTGGATCCCCTGCTGATCATGTACGACGAACCATTCACCGGCCTCGATCCCATTTCCCTGGCCGTCATCGGCAATCTGATCCGCCGCCTCACCGATGCGCTCGGCATGACCTCCATCGTGGTGACGCATGACGTGCAGGAATCCCTCAAGATCGTCGACTACGTCTACTTCATTTCGGACGGCGTGATCGCCGCGCATGGAACACCTGCGGAGATACACGAATCCGCGACACCCTTCGTCCACCAGTTCCTGCATGGCGAGGAGGACGGCCCGGTCTCTTTTCACTACCCTTCCGGCGCCTACGAGAACGATCTCGGGCTGGAGAGCGGCCTTGCCTAGCCGCCTCGTTGCCGGTGTCCGAGGTGTCGGTCATCGGGTCATCGACAGCATCTGGCGGCTGGGCTATGCCAGCCGCTTCTTTGCGTTGATACTGCTCAAGTCCGGTACCAGTTTCCGGCGGATCGGACTGGTCGTCAGGGAGCTTTACTTTACAGGGGTGCTGTCGCTGATCATCATCATCGTATCGGGGTTGTTCGTCGGCATGGTGCTGGGATTGCAGGGTTATGAGACACTACAGAGATTCGGCGCCGAATCCGCGGTGGGCACGATGGTGGCGCTGTCCCTCGTCCGGGAATTGGGCCCGGTGGTGGCGGCGCTGCTGTTCGCCAGCCGGGCCGGCTCCGCGATCACCGCCGAGATCGGCCTGATGAAAGCCACTGACCAGCTGGCGGCGATGGAGATGATGGCGGTGGATCCGATCGCACGCGTGGTCGCGCCCCGGTTCTGGGCTGGCGTGATCTCCATGCCGCTCCTCGCCGCGCTGTTCTCGGTGGTGGGCGTATTCGGCGGCTACCTGGTTGCGGTGGTGCTGATCGGCGTGGATGACGGATCGTTCTGGTCGCAGATGCAGAGCGCAGTCGACTATCGCTATGATATCGTCAACGGCGTCATCAAGACTTGCGTATTCGGGGGGGCAGTCACGGCCATCGCGGTGTTCGAAGGCTACGATGCGTCACCCACTGCCGAGGGCGTCTCCGGCGCCACCACCCGCACGGTGGTGACCTCCGCCCTGGTGATACTGGGACTGGATTTCGTTCTGACTTCGGTCATGTTCAGGGGAATGGGCTGATGCAGCGCACGACGATGGACTTGTGGGTGGGCGTGTTCGTCATGGCCGGAATCGGCGCACTGCTGGTACTGGCGTTCAAGATAGGAAACCTGGGGACCTACAGCACGGGAGAAAGCTATGTCCTGACCGGCAGCTTCGAAAACATCGGCGGCCTCAAGGTCCGTGCGCCCGTGAAGAGCGCAGGCGTGGTGGTGGGACGCATCACGGACATCCAGCTCGACACCGGCACCTACGATGCCACGGTCACCATGAGCATCGACCAGCGCTACCGCTTCCCGAAGGACACCTTTGCCAGCATCCTTACATCGGGCCTGCTGGGCGAACAATACGTCGGCCTGGCAGCGGGCGGCGACGACACGATACTCGAGGACGGGGACAGGATCATGAAAACCAATTCCGCCATGGTCCTGGAGGAAATGATCGGACGATTCCTGTTCGACAAGGCCTCGGAGAACAAGACGTCGGACGAATGAGGAGGTACCCGGATCGTTCCGTCGTCTCCGGAAATCCCGGCAACCTGAACTGAATCATCATCGCGAGGGAACACCATGAAAAAAAACCTGGGCATCTTCCTGTTTCTGGCAATTGGGCTGCTGGCGTCGCCCGCACGATCGGCACCGGCCAATCCCGATACCCTGGTCGAGAATACCGCGCAGGAAGTCCTGCAGATCATCAGGCAGGACAAGACATTGCAGGGCAGCCGCGCCAGGCTGCTCGACCTGGTGGAGGCCAAGATCCTGCCCCATTTCAATTTTACCCGCATGACCCGCCTGGCGATGGGGAAAAACTGGTCCAGGGCGACACCCGATCAACAACAGCAACTGATCAAGGAGTTTCGCACGCTGCTGATCCGCACCTATTCCAATGCCCTGACCGACTATCGCGACTACGCCATCAAGGTGGAGCCGCTCAAGGCGCCGGCGGATGCATCAGAGGTCATCGTCAAGACCAAGGTGATGCAGGATCGTGGGCAGCAGCCGGTTCCCATCGACTACAGCATGGAAAAGGCCGATGACGGCTGGAAGGTGTACGATGTCACGGTTGCCGGAATCAGCCTGGTCACCAACTACCGGAGCACCTTCAGCAACCAGGTGCGCGATGGCGGTGTGGAAAAACTGCTGAAGACGCTGGTGGACAAGAACCAGGCAAACGACAGCAATTCCGAGGCGGCATACTGATCCATGCCGGCCACGCCCATCCTCTCGGAACACGGCGACCTGGCCCTCCAAGGGCCCATCACCTTCGACAACGCTGCCGCAATGATGGAGCGGGGCCTTGCCCTGCTCAACCGTGGCGAACACGTGATCGATCTGGCAGGGGTGACGGAGGTCGACTCCTCCGCCCTCAGCATGCTGCTGGAATGGAAGCGCGCGGCACGGCAGCGCGGCTGTACGGTACGTTTCATCCATCTGCCGACGGCTCTGCAGCGATTGGCGCAGCTGTACGGTGTTTCCGACCTGATCCTCTCGCCATGAGCACCGGGCACCGCCGTCCAGGCAATGCCGCGGAATGATTGCCGCGTGACCGGATTCCTGACCCTGCTTCACAAGGAACTGCTGCGCTTCTGGAAAGTCGGCCTGCAGACCGTGCTGGCTCCCATGCTCTCCGCATTGCTCTACCTGCTGATCTTTTCACATGCGCTGGAGAAGCACGTCCAGGCGTATCCGGGTATCGCCTATGTCGTCTTCCTGATTCCAGGACTGGTGATGATGGCAATGCTGCAGAATGCGTTCGCCAATTCCTCCTCCAGCCTGATCCAATCGAAAGTCTCGGGCAATCTCGTCTTCATTCTGCTCTCGCCGCTGTCTTATCGGGAGATGTTTCTGGCCTACGTGGCGGCGGCGGTGGTGCGCGGGCTGGCGGTGGGTGCCGGGGTCTATCTGGTGGCGGCGGGGTTCATGGACGTGGCCATCGAGTCGTTTCCATGGATACTCGCGTTCGCCCTGATGGGCAGCGCATTGCTGGGTGCGCTGGGCGTCATTGCCGGCCTATGGGCGGACAAGTTCGACCAGCTTGCCGCGTTCCAGAATTTCGTCATCCTGCCCCTGACATTCCTGTCCGGCGTGTTCTACACGATCCACAGCCTGCCGCCGTTCTGGCAGGTGCTGTCGCATCTGAATCCGTTCTTCTACATGATCGACGGCTTCCGTTACGGCTTCTTCGGCATTTCGGACGTTTCTCCACGCACCAGTCTCGCCATTGTGGCAACCTGCTTTCTGACGGTATCATGGTTGACGCTGCGGATGCTCAGAAAGGGCTACAAGATCCGTCACTGACGGGTCCCGGACTTGGTGCTCGCTGCGCCGAGCCTCGATGACTCTTACTCTTGACTACCCATTTTTCTTGAAGAGGGAATCATGGCCACACCCGAAAGCATCAAGCAACATATCGAGACCTCCCTTCCGTGCGAACTGGTGCACGTGGAAAGTGACGACGGCCGCCATTTCAGCGCCATCATCGTCAGTATCGAATTCAGGGGAAAAAACAAGGTGCAGCAGCACCAGTTGGTCTATCGCGCCCTGGGCGACAGGATGAGGCAGGAAATCCACGCACTGTCCATGAAAACCCTGACGCCGGAACAATGGGCGGAAGCGCATTGAGGAAAGGAACGTCCGCGCACAGGGCGCCGCCGCACGGTACCCGCGTTACGCGGCGGTGGCATCTCCCATCACGGCGCGCATCCTTTGCATCGCCTTGGCTTCGATCTGCCGCACCCGCTCTGCGGAAATACCCAGTTCCCCGGCAAGATCGTGCAACGTGGCGGCACCGTTCTCCCTCAGCCAGCGTGCCTCGATGATGTGCCGGCTGCGCGCATCCAGGCCGGCCAAGGCTCGCTCCAGCCCTTCTCCCCGCAGGCGCATGGTCTGCTCGGTCTCCAGCAGGTGCATCGGCTCGGAGCCATCGGTCAGGTAGGCGATGGGGCTGAATGTCTCGTCATCATCCTCATCGGACGACTCCAGGGGCACGTCGCGCCCGTTGAAGCGGGTTTCCATCTCCACCACATCCTCTGTCTTCACGCCGAGCTGCCTGGCCACGGCATCCACCTCCTCCGGGTTCATGGTGTCCAGCGCCGACTTCATGCTGCGCAGGTTGAAGAACAGCTTGCGCTGCGCCTTGGTGGTGGCGATCTTGACCAGCCGCCAGTTGCGCAGGATGAACTCGTGTATCTCCGCCTTGATCCAATGCACCGCGAACGACACCAGCCTGACCCCACGATCGGGGTCGTAGCGCCGCACCGCCTTCATGAGTCCGATGTTGCCCTCCTGAATCAGGTCCGCCTGGGGCAGGCCATAGCCGCGGTACCCCCGGGCAATCGCCACTACCACGCGCAGATGCGACAGCACCAGCTGGCGGGCGGCATCGATGTCGCCGTCGTCTCGCAGGGAACGTGCCAGCCGGAACTCTTCCTCCGGCGTCAGGATGCGAAAACGATTGACGGACTGGATGTAGCTTTCGATGCTGCCGCTCGTCGATGGAATGGTCAGGGCAAAAGTCATGTGCTCTCCTCAAAATCTCTGAACCTGTGCTTTCAAGATAAGAAAGCCATTATCGGGAAAAGTTCCTCAGATAAAACATAAACATATGATCAATATGGCTCTATCCGCCACAAATGGCTGGCCACGGAAAGCCACGCCCCGATCCAGCCCAGGCATGCCGAGACCAGCAACAGGATCAGGCTTTCCTCCATGGAAAGATGATGCAGGGAAAAATCGACCCCGTAGAGCTGCGCCAGCTTCCGCAACTCGGTGTCGAGCAGGCGGATGCCGAGAAGGAGAATGAACCATGCCGCCAGGCCGCCGGCGACTCCCTGCAGGGCGCCGAAGTAGAGGAAAGGCCGGCGGATGAAGCCGGCGGTTGCACCAATGAGCTTGGAGACCTCTATCTCGTCCCGTCGGGTGAGTATCTGCAGGCGTATGGTGTTGAACGTCACTGCTATCAGAGCGAACCCCAGCAGGATGGAAAGCATCAATACCGCCAGCCTGCCAAGGTTGAGCAAGGCATCCAGGCGGCTCGCCCATGCCGAATCCAGCTGGGCATGCTCGACGCCCGGCCATGCCTGCAATTCCGTCCGCAACGCCTCCAGTACGGCCGGCAGGGGGCTCGCGGCATTCACCACGAACGCGTCAGGCAGCGGGTTGCGCTCCAGCCCCTCCATGAGTCCCGCGAGCCCACTCTCCTGCTTGAGCTGCTCCAGGGCGCGATCCCTGGGAATGAATTCGAAACTCGCTACCTGCGGATGCTCCCTGAGCCGGACTCCGATCTGCGCCGACTCCTCGTCCCCGGCATCCACCCGGAGAAACAGACTCAGCTGAGGCATGCTTGCGATGTGCGCGGAGAGTGTCTGAATGTTGCCCAGCAGCATATGGATTCCAGCGGGCAGGCTGAAGGCGACGCCGATCACGAGTATGCTGAGCACACTGCCGACGGGGGCCGCCGCCAGCCGCTTCAGCGACAGCACGAAGGCATGCCAGTGATGAGAGAGCCACACGCTCATGCGGCGAGCCTGCCGTGATCCAGCGTCAGGATGCGCACCGCCATTTCCGACAGCAATTCCGTGTCATGGGTGGCGATCAGCACCGTCACGCCGACCTGGTGAAACGCCCTGAACATCGCCATGATGTCTTTCGCATAGCCGATGTCCAGGTTGCTGGTCGGCTCGTCGGCAATCAGGATGGAGGGCCGGTGGACAATGGCCCGCGCGATGCAGAGGCGCTGCTGTTCGCCGCCGGACAGCGTGATCGGACGCGCCTTTTCCCTGTCCCGCAGCCCCACCTTGTCCAGGGCTGCGCGCACCCTGCCGGATGCCGCACGGGAATCGAAGCCGCCCACCTGGAGCGGCAGCATGACATTGTCGAAGACGGAGCGGTCGAACAGGATCTTCTGGTCCTGAAAAACCAGTCCCAGATTGCGCCGCAGGTACGGAATGGCTCCGCTCTTGAGGGCACCGACGTTCTGGCCATTGACGATGACGCTGCCGGAGGTGGGACGCTCGATCGCGGCGATGAGGCGAAGCAGGGTGCTCTTGCCAGCGCCCGAATGGCCGGTGACGAGTGCCATTTCCCCCGCCTCGACGGTGAAGCCGATGTCCTGCAGCGCGGTGAAGCCGTTGGGGTAGCGCTTGCAGACCTGGCTGAAGCTGATCACGAGAAATCGCGTGCGCTACGGAACCGGCGCATGAAAAGGGATCCGCCTGGAAACCCGCATCTGAATCTCATTCCATTTCCATCAATGGCGGTGTCAATCGAACAGCGCTTCGACGAACGCCTCCGCCTCGAACGGTCTCAGATCGTCGATGCCCTCGCCCACGCCGATGAAGCGTATCGGCAGGGGCGGCCGCTGCAGACGCTCCCGGGCGATGGCGGCGACCACTCCTCCCCTGGCGGTGCCATCAAGCTTGGTGACGATGAGGCCGCTGAGACCCAGGGCCTCGTCGAAGGACCTGACCTGGCTGACGGCATTCTGTCCGGTATTGGCATCGAGCACCAGCAGCACTTCATGGGGTGCGCCCGCCTCGGCTTTGGCGATGACGCGCTTCACCTTCTTGATCTCCTCCATGAGGTGGGACTGCGTGGTCAGCCGCCCAGCCGTGTCCGCCAGAACGATGTCGATACCGCGCGCCCGGGCGGCATTCACCGCGTCGAATATCACGGCCGCCGGGTCGCCCTTGTGCTGCCCCTCTGCCTCCTGCGCAACCACGGCGACGCCGTTGCGCTGGCCCCAGGCCATGAGCTGTTCGCGTGCGGCGGCACGAAAAGTATCGCCTGCAGCCAGAAGCACGGTCTTGCCTTGCGACTGGAAGTAACGGGCAAGCTTGCCGATCGAGGTCGTCTTGCCAGCACCGTTCACGCCCACGAGCATCACGATGAACGGCTTGTGCGCATCCGTATCCAGGCGCTGCGCCAGCGGCGCCAGCAGATCCACCAACGCCTGCTGCAAGGCAATCCTGAGCTGCGCCGCGTCGACCAATCCTTCACGCCTGACCCGCTTGCGCACCTCGTCGAGCAGCGAAGTCGTCGCGTCGACCCCGGCATCGGCCGCCAGCAGGGCGGTTTCCAGTTCTTCATAGAGAACGTCGTCGATCTTCCCCCCGCCAAACAGCCCCGCCAGCTGCCTGCCCAGGCTGTTGCGGGTACGGGAAAGGCCGACCCGGACCCTGCTCGCCCAGTTTTCAGGCTGCCCATCGTTCGGCACGGCACTTTTTTGGGATTTGAAGAAACTCTGCATTCTGTTAGGCTGTCTACCCTCGTCGAAACAATGCTGATCCGGAACGAACATGCGATCCGGATCTTAGTCCGTTCACCCGTGTTCAGGTTGCCAAAAATGCGCTTTCACGATCGCATCATCCCCCTCGCCCGGCGGCGAACCGCGAAGCTGGCGGTACTGACCGCCATTTCGGTGCTGGCGGGCTTGCCGGGTTCTCCGGATGCTCTGGCCGCGATACACGAGTTCACGCTCGGCAACGGACTCAGGCTGATCGTCAAGGAGGACCATCGTTCGCCGGTCGTGGTCTCGCAGATCTGGTACAAGGCCGGCAGCATCGACGAATTCAACGGCACCACGGGAGTTGCCCACGTATTGGAGCATATGATGTTCAAGGGTACCCGTAAAGTTCCCGGGGGTGAATTTTCCAGGCGGATCGCTGCGGCCGGCGGTCGCGAGAACGCGTTCACGAGTCGCGACTACACTGTCTACTTCCAGCAGCTGCAGAAGTCCCGTCTGCCGCTGGCCATGGAACTGGAGGCCGACCGGATGCGCAACCTGGTGTTGACGGAAGAGGAATTCTCCAAGGAAATCAGGGTGGTGATGGAAGAACGGCGCCTGCGCACGGACGATCAGCCACGCGCCCTGCTGTATGAGAAGATGGTCGCGTCCGCTCTGCAGGCGCACCCCTACCGGCGTCCAGTCATCGGCTGGATGAACGACCTGGAAAACATGAATGTCGCTGACGCGCGGGCATGGTACGACCGGTGGTATGCGCCGAACAATGCCGTGCTGGTGGTGGTGGGCGATGTCGATCCGGCGCAGGTGTTCGCTCTGGCGCAGAAATACTACGGCCCGATCAAGCCTCGTTCCCTGCTGCCGCTGGGCCGGCGCAAGCCACAGGCCGAACCGCCGCAGATCGGCATCAAGCGGATCACCGTCAAGGCGCCCGCCCAGTTGCCGTATCTGGTGATGGGCTACCACGCTCCGGTACTGCGCGATCCTGCCGCGGACTGGGAACCCTATGCGCTGGAGATGCTGGCGGGTGTGCTGGACGGCAACGAATCCGCGCGCCTCAACCGGCAGCTGGTGCGCGAGCAGCGCATCGCCAGCTCGGCGAGTGCAGGCTACGACTCCACGGGAAGAGGCCCCGGCATGTTCTATCTGAACGGTATTCCCAGCGAAGGAAAGACGGTGGCCGACCTGGAGGCGGGCTTGCGCGCGGAAGTGGAGAAACTCGTGCAGGAAGGCATCGCCGAAGAGGAGCTGGCACGCATCAAGGCGCAGATCGTGGCCAGCGAGATATTCCAGCTCGATTCGATGTCCAACCAGGCGATGCAGATCGGCCAGCTGGAGAGTATCGGCCTGTCCCACCGCGATATCGATACCATGCTGAAGAAACTGCAGGCCGTCACGGCCGAGCAGGTGCGCGAGGTCGCCAGGAAATACCTTCAGGATGACGGCCTGACAGTCGCGGTGCTCGACCCACAGCCGCTGGAACATAAGCCGCCATTCGCCACGCCACCCGGAATGCGCCATTGATCGAGAACCGCTCCCGCCGATTCCCCTGATGCACGCAAACACGAGCCATCCGCTTTCCGGCACCGGCAGCGATGCCGGCCCCGGCCGGAAAGCCATCCAGCGAAGAGGATTCCCGATGCTAGCGACACGTAGCCTGTTGATCCTGTTTCTGGGCATTTCGGCCCCATGGGCTTCGGCCACGCTGCCGATCCAGCAGTGGCAGGCCGCCACCGGAGCGCAGGTGTACTTCGTCGAAAGCCACGACCTGCCGATACTCGACGTCAGCGTGGATTTCGGCGCGGGAAGCGGCACCGATACGCCTGCAACCTCCGGTCGCGCCGCCCTGGTCCTGCGTCTGCTCAGCCTGGGTGCGGATGGGCTGTCCGAGGATCAGATCGCCAGGGCGATCGCAGACGTGGGCGCCGAACTGGGGGCCTACTTTGACCAGGATCGCGCGGGCATCGTGCTGCGCACGCTGAGCAGCGCACGGGAGCGCCGGCAGGCCCTCGACGTGCTGGCCCGCATCGTGCAGCACCCGGAATTTCCGGCTGGCGTGATGGAGCGTGAACAGCAACGCATCATCGCCGGCCTGAAGGAAGCCGACACCCGGCCGGATGCCATCGCCGACCGCGCATTGATGCAGATGCTCTACGGCGACCATCCATACGGATTGCGCGGCTCGGGCGAAATCGCTACGGTGGGTGCGCTGCGACGCGAGGATCTGGTGGCGCTCCATCATTCCCGCTACGTGGCATCCGGCGCCACCGTCTCCATCATGGGCGCCGTCACCCGCGAGGAAGCAGCCGCCATCGCCGAATCGCTGACGAACCAGCTGCCCAAGAGCGCGGCAGTGGGTGCCGTGCCGCCGGTATCACAGCCGCTGGCGCAAATCCGGAGAATCGCCCATCCCGCCACCCAGAGCCATATCCTGCTCGCCTATCCGGGCCTGCGCCGGGACGATCCCGACTATTTTCCGCTGCTGCTCGGCAATCACATCCTGGGCGGCGGCGGATTCACCTCGCGCCTGATGGAGGAAATCCGGCAGAAACGCGGCCTGGCCTACAGCGTCTCCAGCCACTTCATGCCGCTCAGGGAGCAGGGTCCGTTCGAAATCGGCCTCCAGACCCGCAAGGAGCAGTCGGAAGAGGCGCTGGCGCTGACGCGCAAGGTTCTGAAGGATTTCGTGGCGAACGGACCAACGGAACGGGAGTTGGCAGCGGCCAGGCAGAACATCATCGGCAGCTTTCCCCTGCGCATCGACAGCAACCGGAAAATCATCGGGTATCTCGCCATGATCGGATTCTACAAACTGCCGCTGACCTACCTCGAGGATTACCTGAAGCGCGTGGAGAGCGTGACGGTGGCCCAGATCAAGGACGCTTTCCAGCGCCGCATCAAACCGGAAGGCATGGTGGCTGTCGTGGTGGGCGCGCCGGAGAAGGAATAGCAGACGCCGCGTCCCGGTTGAATCCGTTTTCATGAAAAACAAGGTGCGCATCATCGGCGGCGACTGGCGCAGCCGCACGATCGCCGTTGCCGACAATCCGGATTTGCGCCCGACCCCCGACCGGATACGCGAAACCGTGTTCAACTGGCTGGGCCAGGATCTGAGCGGTAAAATCTGCCTCGATCTCTTCGCAGGCAGCGGCGCCCTGGGTTTCGAAGCCTCTTCCCGGGGGGCTGCGCAAGTGGTCATGGTCGAAATCGAGCGGGCAGCCCTGCAGGCGCTGAGGCGTAATATCCAGTCGTTGAAAGCCACCCGGATTCAACTGGTCGCAATGGACGCGCTGGCATTCCTCGATTCCGACCGGCAGCAGTTCGACGTCATCTTCCTGGACCCACCCTACCGGAAAGCTCTGCTGCCCCGGCTTCTCTCCCTGCTTTCCACGCACCTCGCGGAAAGCGGACTGGTCTACGTCGAGGACGAGCGCCCGCCGGAGCCGGGCGCAGACTGGCTGGCCTGGCGCACGGGACAGGCAGGCGGCGTATACTATCAGCTTCTGAAACCGCAAGAACATGGATAAGGCGATCTACCCGGGCACTTTCGATCCCATCACCCGCGGGCACGAGGACCTGATCCGGCGTGCTGCGGGGCTGTTCGACCGCGTGGTGGTCGCCGTGGCCACAAGCAGCGCCAAGAAACCGTTCTTCGCGCAGGATGAGCGGGTGGAAATCGGTCGCCAGGTGCTGGCCGACTACCCGAATGTCGAGGTGACGGCCTTTTCCGGCCTGCTGATGGAGTTCACCCATCGGCAAGGAGCCAGGGTGGTGCTGCGCGGATTGCGTGCGGCGTCGGACTTCGAGTACGAATTCCAGATGGCAGGCATGAATCGCGGCATCCATCCGGGAATCGAGACCGTATTCAT
This sequence comes from Nitrosovibrio sp. Nv17, assembly GCF_900119085.1. Taxonomy (GTDB): domain Bacteria; phylum Pseudomonadota; class Gammaproteobacteria; order Burkholderiales; family Nitrosomonadaceae; genus Nitrosospira. The sequence continues at coordinate 25,774 of NZ_FPIQ01000015.1, forward strand.
GACGCCCTCGGAGCAGTATATGTTTATCTCCGCCACCATTGTGCGGGAAATCGCGCTGCTCGGCGGCAGCGTCGACAAGTTCGTGCATCCGCTGGTCGCCGCGCGGCTCCGGGAAAAGATCCATTCCCAGTCCGCCGGCTAGGCGGAACAGGAGAGCCCCATGGCGCTGATGATCACCGACGAGTGCATCAACTGCGATGTGTGCGAATCGGAGTGCCCCAACGACGCCATCTCGCAGGGTGAGGAGATCTACGAGATCGCCGCGGGCCGCTGCACCGAATGCGTGGGACACCACGCCACCTCGCAGTGCGTGGAAGTGTGCCCGGTGGACTGCATCGTCCTCAACCCGGACGTGGTCGAGACCGAAGAACAGCTGTACGAAAAATATCTCACCCTTGGCGGGCGATAGCCAGCTCCTCGGGAATGGGATAGCGCCGGGGCCCGAAGATGGCCGTGCCCACCCGCACCAGGGTGGCGCCTTCCTCGATGGCCAGGTCGAGATCCTCCGACATGCCCATCGAGACCGTATCGAGGTCGTGCCCCTCCTGCCTCAGCCGGTCGTAGGCATCCTTGAGCATGCGAAACTGGCTGCGCTGCAAGGCAGTGGCGCGCGTCAACTCGGGGATGGCCATGACGCCGCGCAGCCTCAGGCGCGGCAAGGCGGCGATGTGCGCTGCCAGTTCCGCGGCTTCCTCGGGCGCCACGCCGCTCTTGCTGTCCTCGCCGCTCACGTTGATCTGCACGCACACCTGCAGGGGAGGCAGGACGGAAGGCCGGTCCTTGGACAGGCGATCGGCGATCTTCTTGCGGTCGATGCTGTGCACCCAGGAGAAATTCTCCGCGATGCGCCGCGTCTTGTTGCTTTGTATGGGCCCGATGAAATGCCACTCGATCGGCAGATCCGCAAGCTCGGGCATCTTTCCCAGGGCTTCCTGGAGATAGTTTTCCCCGAAGATCGCCTGTCCTGCGGCAAAGGCTTCGCGCAGGCATTCCGCGGGATTGGTCTTGCTCGCGGCCAGAAGCGTGATGTCCGCGGGATCCCGGCCCGCTCTTCCCGCCACTTCCCTGATGCGGGCCTTCACCTTCTGCAGTCCCGAGGCAATGGTCGTCGTATTGGGTTCCATCTTTTACCTTTGATCAGCGATCGTCGTTCCTGCGGTTGAAAGGGAGCAACGGAAAGACCCGCGCCGGCCCGGTATCGCGTCCGAATTCAATGGGTTGAATTGCACTTTACCTGTCCCTGCCCATCGGTTGCCGGGCACGGCATTCAAGGAAGCGGGCGCTGGGCCGACCGTCGCCATCTCCAACGTCCGCAGGGGCTGCATACCGCGAGAATGTGCGCATAGTAGAACTACTCGAGTTTCCGGTCAAGGATCAGACGGACCGCGTGGCGGAAACAGCGCCTGCCATGCGGGCCTCAATACAGCACCTCCACGCCTCCCGCATCGAAGCGCGCACGCAGGGACTGCAGCAGATCGTCACGCAGGCTGACGCGCCACGCTGCTCCCAATTCCAGTTCGCATGCCGCCTCCTGGTTACGGTACACCACCGACACCGGACAGCCGGGATGGGCGGCGTCCGGCTCGTCCCGTCCGAGATAGGGAGCGAGCAGCCTTCCCAGTTCCTCGGCATTCGAAAGGCCATTGCAGTGAAGCCTCATGCACTTCGCGTAGCGGGAGCGGGCACCCTCCAGATCGAAGAGCTGATCCGCCGAGATGCGCAATTCCTCGGTGCCGCCCTCGTCGCCGCGCCGGTTGCCCACCCGGGCCTCCGCCAGCAGAAGCTGATCTTCCTTGAGCCAGCGGCGGGCGGATTCGAACAACTCGCTGTACACCACGACCTCCACGCGTGCGCTGCCATCGTCCAGCACCACTACACCCATCTTGCCGCGCCGGGTCATCTGCGTGCGCACTGCGTACACGATGCCAGCCAGCAACTGCGGCTCTCGCTGGACGCTCAGGCGATCCAGGCGGGTACGCACGAAGCCCTTGAGTTCTTCCGTCCAGGCATGGAAAGGATGGCCGCTGAGGTAGAACCCCAGCGCCATTTTTTCGTTCTTCAGTCTGTCCTTCTCGTCCCAGCGCGGTACTTCGACCCAATCGGGACGCGCCATGCCGCCGTCCGCATCCTCGAACAGGCTCACCTGGTTGGCCGCACGTTCCGCCTGCTCGGCCGACTCGAGCGCGAGGCCGACCGACGCCAGCAGACGAGCCCGGTGGTCATCGATGGCATCGAATGCCCCGGCACGGATCAGCGACTCGATGACGCGACGGTTGACGATGCGCTTGTCCACGCGACGGCAGAAATCGAACAGATCGGCATAGAGGCCGCCCTGCGCGCGCGCCTTGACGATCGCATCGATCGCCGATTCCCCCGTTCCCTTCACCGCCCCCAGCCCGTAGCGTATGCTCCTGTCGTCCACGGGGACGAAACGGTAATCGGAGAGGTTGATGTCGGGCGGCAGGATGGAAAGGCCATTGGCGATCCCATCCTCGAAAAAAATGTGCACCTTGTCGGTATCGTCCATGTCGGCCGACAGCGTGGCCGCCACGAACTCGGCGGGGTGATGCGCCTTCAGATAGGCGGTCTGGAATGCGATCAGGGCATACGCTGCCGCGTGCGACTTGTTGAAACCGTACCCCGCGAACCTTTCCATCAGGCCGAACAGCTCGGTCGCGTCACGCTGCGTCAGGCCGTTCCTGACCGCTCCCGAAACGAAGATGTCGCGCTGCAGCGCCATCTCCTCGGGTTTTTTCTTGCCCATCGCCCGCCTCAGGAGATCCGCGCTGCCGAGGCTGTAACCGCCGATCACCTGTGCGATCTGCATCACCTGTTCCTGGTAGATCATCACCCCGTAGGTGGGCTCGAGTATGGGCTGCAGGCGCGGATCGAGATACTCCACGCGCTTGCCGTGCTTGCGTTCGGTGAATTCCGGAATCAGCGCCATCGGCCCGGGGCGGTACAGCGCGACCAGTGCGATGATGTCCTCGAAGCAGTCGGGCCTGGCCTTCTGCAGCAGGTCCTTCATGCCCCGCGATTCGAACTGGAATACGCCTATGGCGTTTCCCTGGCGCAGCAGCGCGTAGGTGGCCGGATCATCCAGAGACAGGCTCTCCAGCGAGAACGGCGCCGGTGCCTGTGTGCCGGCCTCCATGGCGGCCCGCTCGGCGCGCTGCCGGATGTAGCGCACGCTCCAGTCGAGGATGGTCAGCGTGCGCAACCCCAGGAAGTCGAACTTCACCAGCCCGATCTTCTCGACGTCGTCCTTGTCCAGCTGGCTGATCACCGAATCTCCGGAATCGGTGCAGTACACCGGACAGAAATCGGTGATCTTCCCCGGTGCGATCAGCACCCCCCCCGCGTGCATGCCGACGTTGCGCGCCAGCCCTTCCAGGCGCTCCGCCAGCTCCAGCAGCGTACGCACCTCCTCCTCGGCCTGCGCCCGCTGGTTCAGCTGCGGCTCCTCCGCGCGCGCCTTCTCCAGGGTCATGCCCAGCTCGAACGGCACCAGCTTCGCCAGCTGGTCGACGAAATTGTAGGGCAGATCCAGCACCCGACCCACGTCGCGCACCACCGCCTTCGCCGCCATGGTGCCGAAGGTCGCGATTTGTGAGACGCTTTCGGCACCGTATTTCTGCTTGACGTAGTCGATGACGTGCTCGCGCCCATCCTGGCAGAAGTCGATGTCGAAGTCGGGCATGGAAACCCGTTCCGGGTTGAGGAAGCGCTCGAACAGCAGATCGTACCGCAAGGGATCGAGATCGGTGATGCCCAGCGAGTAGGCCACCAGGGAGCCGGCGCCGGAGCCTCGCCCAGGCCCGACCGGCACCCCGCTGCGCTTGGCCCAGTTGATGAAGTCAGCAACGATCAGGAAATAGCCGGCAAATCCCATCTGCACGATGGTGGAGGTCTCGAAATCGAGCCGGGCGCGGTACCTCGACATCTGCGCATCGCGCTTGGACGCTTCAGGATAGAGGGCTTGCATGCGCGTTTCCAGGCCCGCCAGCGACTGCGTCCAGAGGTACGCGTCCAGGGTCTGGCCCTGAGGAACGGGGTAGGGCGGCAGGCGGTTGATCCCCAGTTCCAGCGCCAGGTTGCAGCGTTTTGCAAGCTCTACCGTGTTTTCCAGCGCCGATGGAATGTCGGCGAACAGCTCCGCCATCTCCGCCTGGGTCTTGAAATACTGCGCCTCGGTACACAGCTTAGGGCGGCGGCGGTCTCCCAGCACGTATCCTTCCGCGATGCATACCCGCGCCTCGTGCGCCCGATAGTCGTCGGGCTCCAGAAACTGCACCGGATGGGTCGCCACCACCGGCAGACCCAGCATCGACGCCAGCGCCAGGGAACGCTGCACCAGCATCTCGGTATCGGCATGGCCGAGGCGCTGCACCTCGATGTAGAACCGGCCCGGGAACAGCCCCGCCCATTCGCGGGCGAGCGCCTGCGCCTGTCCCGCATCGTGCTGCATCAACGCCTGTCCGATATCGCCCAGGCGCGCCCCGGAGAGGGCGATCAGCCCTGCAGTGCCGCCTTCCTCCTCGGTGAACCAGCATTTCCTGAGTTCCGCCCGCCCCTGAACCTGGTTCTCGCGATACGCGCGCGACAGCAGGCGGCTCAGCAGCAGATAGCCGGAATTGGATTGGCACAACAGTGCGATGCGCACGGGCTTGCTCCGATCCTCCTCGTTGCGTATCCAGACGTCGCAACCGATGATGGGCTTGATTCCTCCGGCGCGCGCCTCCTGGTAGAACTTCACCATGCCGAATAAATTGGAGAGGTCGGTCAACGCCAGCGCCGGCATGCGGTCGGCCAGCGCCTTTCGCACGGCGTCGCCGATCCGCACGATGCCATCCGTGATCGAGTACTCGCTGTGCATGCGCAGGTGAACAAAGACGGGGGACTGGGACATTCGGCACGATCCGGATTGAACGCGAGCTTCGGGCAGCGGGGGTTGCGGCCGGACCGGAACGGGACCATACTCCGCCGGCCTGCGAAAACTGCTGCGAACGGAACCCGATTCTACACCAATCGCGAAGTTCGATCGCCGCAGGGGCGAAACCCGTCAGGACGGCTCCAGGGCCGCCAGGCCCGGCTGTGACGCGTGGCAGATGCCGGCGCGCCATCCCTGCTGCGCCTCGAAGAACCGGATGACGCGCTGGGGCAACCAGTTCAGCCTGCCGGGAAACGCGCCATCCAGGAATCCCACATGACCTCCCTCGTCAGGAAGCTCGAGCGTCACCGCCGGGGATACCTCGCCCGGGGCAGGCAGCGCGGCTGCCGGCATGAAGGGGTCGTTGCGAGCATTGATCACGAGGGTGGGCACCTCGACATGCCCAAGCCATGGCTTGCTGCTGGACTGGCGCCAGTAGTCCTCGGTATCCCTGAATCCATGCAGCGGCGCGGTGACGAGATTGTCGAACTGGTAGAGCGTGGTGCACGTGGCCACCGCCTCCGCATCGAGCAGGCCGGGAAAGCGATCGAGCTTTTCCAGCGCCTTGCGCTTGAGTGTATCGAGGAAATGACGGGTATAGACCAGATTGAACCCGGAGGCCAGCGCTTTTCCCGCAGCCGCCAAGTCCAGCGGCACGGAAATCGCGGCGGCACCATCTATCACTTCCCGTGCCCGCGAACCCTGTTCCCCGAGCCACTTCAGGAAGGCGTTGCCTCCCAGCGACACCCCCACCACGAACAGTGGCGTGGAAACCGCTGACCGGCTGCATCTGCTCATCCTGCGCAGGATCCAGTCGATCTCGGCCGAATCACCGGCGTGATAGGCGCGCGCAAGACGGTTGGGCGTGCCCGAGCAGCCCCGGAAGTGCACTGCGGCCCCGCGCCACCCCAGATCCTGTAGCGCGACCATCATGCTGCGCACATAGTGGCTTCCCGAATTTCCCTCCAGTCCATGGAACATGACCAGAAGCGGCGCATGCGCAGGATTGTCCAGCCAGTCGACATCGACGAAATCACCATCATCGAGTTCCCAGCGCTCGCGCCGGTAGGTCACCCGCGGGCGGGGCAGCAGGTAGGGATAGATGGTCTGCGCGTGTCCGCCGCGCAGCCAAACCGGCGCCGCATAGGACGCGGAAGAGGAGATCGAAGCGATGGACAGCGGATTCATGGCCGGTTTCCAGGAATCTCGAGAACGAGGCGATGCCTATTCTAACGCTTAAAATGCCGCGATGGAGCCAGGATAGACGCGACCAGCGCAAACGAATAGGATATATCCCACATACCGGCGGCCCCATGCAAAAAAGCCCCGGCACGGCATACGCCGTACCAAGGCTCGTCACATACCTTCCTCGGACAGACGCTGACTTCAGGCCCGGGTGGGTAAATCTCTCAGAGCTGCCTCATGAAGGCCACCAGATCGGATTTTTCCTCGTCCGTGAGCCTGAGCTGCAATACCAGATTGAAGAACTCCACCGTATCCTCGAGTGTCAGCAGTCTGCCGTCGTGCAGATAGGGAGGGCTGTCCTTGATGCCCCGCAGGGTGAAGGTCTTGATCGGTCCATCCCCCGGCTCCTTGAGGAAGCGCTCCAGCTTCAGGTCGTGCATCTGGTGGTCGAGAAAGGCCGGCGGCATATGACACTGCGCGCACTTGCCCTTTCCATAGAAAACCTTCTCGCCGCGCAGCTCCTGCCGGGTGGCCCTGGAGGGATCCAGCCGTCCCGTGCCATCCAGCTTCGGCGCGGGAGGAAAATCCAGCATGTTCTGGAATTGCGCCATGTGACTGACGTGTATCCTGTCGAAGAGAGTGAAGCCCTTTTTCATCGAATGGATCGGATCGCCGTTGAAGTACGCCGTGCGAAACTCGAATTCGGTGAAATCCTCCACCGATCTCAGGCTGCGCTTCGAACCATGAATCTGCTGGTTGAACAGTCCGCGCAGACTGACGGTATCCAGGCGGAAACGCCGCTCCTGCCCGCGCGTGTCCGGATTGAGGTGGAACTGGCCGGTGGTATGGCCGTTCACGTGACAATCGAAACAGGTCACCCCCAGGCTGGGCCGGGGACTTTTCCTGTCGTCCGTCGGATTGAATTCTTCCTGGGGGAACGGCGTGAGCAGCATCCTCAATCCGTCCAGTTGCACGGGTGTCAGCAGATCCTTGAACAAGTGGTAGTAATTGTTGATCGATACCACCTCGCCTCTGGAAACGTCGCCCAGCTCGGGGCGGTTCTGAAGATAGATCGCCGGTGGAAACTCGGGCAAAAAAGCCTCCGGCAGATCGAACTCGACGTCGAACCGTTCCAGACGGGGGAACATCTCGATCTGCACCGGTGGAAAGACCTGCCCACCCGTCGACTGCTTGGGATGAGGCAGCGCCGGGTAGGGAAACACGTCGCGGGCACGGATCTCGGCGGGAGACATGCCGGCCAGCTTCTGCCAACTCATGCCGGAAGCCAGGCGGGCAGTCGGCCCCACCGCCAGCGGCTTGCCGCGCGACATTTTGGCCTCGGGATCGAGGCGGGGCGTCAGGTCGTAGCGCTGCCGGAGGAGTTCGTGCTGCCGCTGCATCACCCCGGCACGCTGGGCCACGTCCGCACGCATGATGTCCTCGAAGGACTGCATGGGAGTCTTCGCGTTCAGCGGATCCCGATAGAAATCGAAGCCCAGGATCTTGCCCTGGTCGGGTTGACGCTCGAATGTGGGGGAAGACGCCTCCGTGGCGGATGCCGCGAAAGCTCCCGACTCGTCGTGGGGCGTTTTCCGCTGCTCTGGCCGTGTAGTGGCCGTTTCGCGAATCTGCTGGGCGTCGTCCACGGCGTCGGCCGTGCGCGCGGCACGCGGACGTACTTGATCATCATTCTGTGCAGCGGCATGGCCCGCGACGCTCAGGCATGCCAGGCACAGGGTAAGGATATCCGTTGGTTTCATTGTATGACCTCCTGGGGCGGATCGAATGCGAACCCCATGCACTGCGGGCTCGAACCTTCATGGTGAGCTTCCCGCAATGCGTATTCCGTGCGCCAGCCAACATTCCTGCAGCCCACGCGAAGCCCCGCCACGACGCCGGCATGGGTGGCGAGCAAGCGAGGTGTCGTAACGGAAGGAGGGAAGAGTTGACTGGCTTGGTAGGTCGTGCCAGATTCGAACTGGCGACCAACGGATTAAAAGTCCGCTGCTCTACCGGCTGAGCTAACGACCCGGAGGTTTCCCGAAGATTTCCGGGGGAGTGCATTATACCGGCTCACCCCTGCGATATAAAGCCTTTTGGCCGGGCCGCGCCATCCGGCAGGGCATCATAGCGCCATCCGGAAAATCGTTCCGGGTTAAACTGCCGGCATGCGGGAGATCGGCCCTTGAGCGATGCAATCGTGGTAGGCGGTGGAGTCATTGGCCTCGCCACGGCACACGAACTGCTCCGGCAGGGTGCGCAGGTCACCCTGCTGGAGCGCGATCGCTGCGGACGGGAAGCTTCCTGGGCCGGGGGCGGCATCCTGCTGCCGCTGATGCCATGGGACTACGCCGAACCGGTGGTGCGACTGGCGGAACTGAGCGGGTTGCTGTATCCGGCGTTCGTGCACGAGTTGCAGGCCGGCACTGGGCTCGATCCTGAATTTCATGCGAGTGGGATGCTGGTACTGCCGGATTCCACCGTCGGAGAGGCGGCGGCGCCGCACTCCGGACGCCTGGATGCGGACATGGCCTGGTGCGATCGTCATGGGCTGACGGCCAAGCAGGTGTCTGCCCGAAGGATCGCGCCTGCGCTCGCCTCCGAGCAAACAGGACTGTGGCTGCCGGGCGTCTGCCAGGTACGCAATCCCCGCCTGCTGCAGGCACTGGCGCAGGCGGTGATCATGCGGGGAGGTGTCATTGCCGAACGCGAGGAAGTGGTGGAGTGGAAGATTGCAAACGGACGCATCCGCGCGGTTGGCACGCAGGGCGGCCGCGAGTACGCCGCCGATCACTACATCGTGGCTGCCGGCGCGTGGAGCCGGGAGCTGCTGTCCGGACACGCGCTGCAGTTGCGCATCCATCCGGTAAGGGGGCAGATCCTGCTGTTCAAGGGGCAACCCGGCCTGCTGCCGGTAATCGTGCTGCGCGTGTCGGACAATCTCTACCTCATTCCCCGCCGGGACGGCCATATCCTGGCAGGCAGCACGCTGGAGGAAGCCGGCTTCGACAAACGCACCACGGCCGATGCGCGGGAGATGCTGCTATCGAAGGCGGCCGGCCTGCTGCCGGCGCTGACGGAAAGTCTCGTCGCCGGACAGTGGGCAGGGCTGCGGCCGGGCTCTCCCGGCAACATGCCGGTCATCGCCAGGCATCCCCGCATTCCGAACCTTTACCTCAACAGCGGCCATCACCGCTACGGAGTCACCATGGCCCCGGCAAGCGCTCGCCTGCTGTGCAACCTGCTGCTGGGCCGGCCTCAGCCCCTGGACGTCGCGCCCTACCGCTGGCCGGCATGACGCCTGCCGCCATGAGGCGAGATGGCACGCCGCGCGACGCCCCTCGCGCTTTATCGCCCGCATGCAGGGTGGTAACATTGCAGCGTACGGCAGCACTCCCCCTCGCCGGCAGGCATCCACCAAAAACAAGGGCATCATGGCTGGTCATAGCAAGTGGGCGAACATCAAGCACAAGAAGGCCGCGCAGGACGCCAAGCGCGGCCGAATCTTTACCCGGCTGATCAAGGAAATCACCGTCGCCGCCCGGCTCGGCGGAGGCGACATCAACAGCAACCCGAGGCTGCGCCTGGCCATCGACAAGGCTTTCGAGCAGAACATGCCCAAGGACAATGTCGAGCGCGCCATCAAGCGCGGCAGCGGCGACCTCGAGGGCGTGAACTACGAGGAGATACGCTACGAGGGCTACGGCATCGGCGGCGCGGCGGTGCTGGTCGACTGCATGACGGACAACCGCATCCGCACCGTGGCGGACGTGCGCCACGCCTTCGCCAAATATGGCGGCAATCTCGGCACGGACGGCTCGGTGGCGTTCATGTTCAAGCACTGCGGCCAATTGCTGTTCACCCCCGGCACCGACGAAAACGCGCTGATGGAGGCGGCATTGGAGGCGGGGGCGGAGGATGTCGTCGACAACGGAGACGACGGCATCGAGGTCCTCACCGACCCGTACGAATTCATCGGCGTCAAGGCGGCACTGGAGAAGGCGGGCTTCAAGGCGGAATTCTCCGAGGTGACGATGAAGCCCACCAGCGAGTCCGTGCTGACCGGCGACGATGCCGCACGCATGCAGAAGATGCTGGACGCGCTGGAAAACATCGACGACGTCCAGGAGGTCTACACCACGGCGGTGATCGATGGATAGGCGCACCGGCGCACACCGGTAAGGAGCCGTACATCCGCATCCTCGGCATAGATCCCGGCCTACGCATCACCGGCTTCGGGATCATCGACAAGGCAGGCGGCCGGCTGTCCTACGTGAGCAGCGGCTGCATCCGCACTCCGGCAGGCGAGTTGCCTTCGCGCCTGAAATCCATCATGGATCACCTGAACGAGATCATCGCCGAGCATCGGCCGGAGCAGGTCGCGGTGGAGCAGGTGTTCGTCAATGTCAACCCCCAGTCCACGCTGATGCTGGGCCAGGCACGGGGCGCCGCCATTTGCACGGCGGTGCTGAACGATCTGGCGGTCGCTGAATACACCGCCCTGCAGGTGAAGCAGGCGGTAGTGGGGCAGGGACACGCCGACAAGGAGCAGGTGCAGGAGATGGTGAAGCGCCTGCTAAACCTCGCGGGCAGTCCCGGCGCGGATGCGGCGGACGCGCTGGCGTGCGCCATCTGCCACGCGCACGGCGGACTGGGACTGGGAAAGATCTCGACCGCCGGCTACCGCATGAAGAAGGGACGCCTCGTATGATCGGGCGCATCACGGGACGGCTGCTGGAGAAGCTGCCGCCGCTGGTGCTGGTGGACGTGCAGGGCGTCGGCTACGAAATCGACGTGCCCATGAGCACATTCTACAGCCTGCCGGGCACGGGCGCCGAGGTCACGCTGTACACGCATCTCGTCATACGGGAGGACGCGCACCTGCTTTTCGGTTTCGCCACCGAGGCGGAGCGCAGCACCTTCCGCCAGCTCGTCAGGATTTCCGGCGTCGGCGCGCGCACCGCCCTGGCGCTGCTGTCCGGCCTGAGCGTCGCTGATCTGCGCCAGGCGGTCGCGGCCCAGGACAGCGCACGCCTGGTGAGAATCCCCGGCATCGGCAAGAAAACCGCCGAACGCCTGCTCCTGGAACTGCGCGACAAACTGGATGCCAGTTCGGGCGGCATGGCCACGGCCGGCGCGCCGGCGGCGGGTGCGGGAAGCGACGTGCTCAATGCGCTGGTATCCCTGGGCTATAATGACCGGGAGGCCGGCTGGGCGGTCCGGCAATTGCCCATGGACGTCACCGTATCCGACGGCATACGCCAGGCGCTGAAGCTGCTGTCGAAGGAGAAGTAGCATGGCAGCGCCGCCCGCGCGACCCGGTACACGGCGGCATTCGCGCGGGAGCGCGATTCACATGGATGGGGCCGAATGATAGAGACCGATCGCCTGATCGCCGCCGCGCCCGCGTCCGCCCGGGAGGAGGAGCAGGAGCGCGCGCTGCGCCCCAAGCACCTGGACGAATACATCGGCCAGGAAAAGATCCGCGGGCAGCTCCAGATATTCATCGAGGCGGCGCGGCAGCGCCGCGAAGCGCTCGACCACGTGCTGCTGTTCGGCCCGCCGGGCCTGGGCAAGACCACGCTCGCCCACATCATCGCCCGTGAAATGGGCGTCAGCCTGCGCCAGACCTCCGGGCCGGTGCTGGAGCGCCCCGGGGATCTGGCGGCGCTGCTGACCAACCTCGAGCCGAACGACGTACTCTTCATCGATGAAATCCACCGGCTTTCCCCGATGGTGGAGGAAATCCTCTATCCCGCGCTCGAGGACTACCAGCTCGACATCATGATCGGCGAAGGCCCTGCGGCACGCTCGGTCAAGCTGGACCTGCCACCTTTCACCCTGGTGGGTGCCACCACGCGCGCCGGCATGTTGACCAACCCGCTGCGCGACCGCTTCGGCATCATTTCGCGGCTGGAATTCTACTCGGTGGAGGAACTCACCCGCATCGTGACGCGCTCCGCGGCGCTGCTCGACGTGGAGATCCACCCCGAGGGCGCGACGGAAATCGCACGCCGCTCGCGCGGCACCCCGCGCATCGTCAACCGCCTGCTGCGGCGGGTACGCGACTTCGCCGAGGTCCGCGCCGATGGCTGCATCACCCGGCCGGTGGCGGACGCCGCCCTGACCATGCTGGACGTGGACCTGCTCGGCCTCGACGTCATGGACCGGAAGCTGCTGCTCACCGTCATCGAGAAGTTCGAGGGGGGACCGGTGGGTGTGGACAACCTCGCCGCCGCCATCAGCGAGGAGCGCGGCACCATCGAGGACGTACTGGAGCCCTACCTGATCCAACAGGGGTACATGAAGCGCACCCCGCGCGGACGCGTAGCAACCTCCATCGCCTACCGGCACTTCGGCCTGCCGCTCCCACGGAACGGATCGAGCGCAGATCTATGGCCGGAGGAGTGATACTCCTGGAATCGCTACCGGATCACGCTTCGCCCGATTCGCTACTTCTGTTGGAGAGTTTGTTTTCTATCGTCATTTTATGGACTGAAATTCCATCCGCCCCGAAGAAGCGATGTACTTCTAAATGCTGTCAGGCGTGAATCTCTCCGGGCACGGAATCACCCACCGGTGGAATCAATGCCGCGCCCTTTCCTCCGCGCCACGAATAACATTCCCCAGCACCCCAGCCAGCGTTTCCATTCCTTTTGTGACGATCACATAATGCGTGTCGGTGAAATCCTTCGTGCTCTGCGGCAGAAGACCGCCGTCCATCGTCAGCTCGCCGTACTTCATCTCATAGTGAGTAATGGTGACCGCCAGTAGCCGCGCGCACTCAGCAAGCTCTTCCTTGCTCGCATGGAAGATCAATTCGTCGACCAGCGTCGCAAACTGTCGCAACCTCGCCAGATCCCTCATGTTGTTCTCCTCGCCTCAAGACTACGTATATAACATACCATGGCATCTCTGCGACGCGAAGAAAAACAAAACATCGAGAAGAAAAACTACTCTGGCTATCCATACATCTAGAACTGTCATCTCTTGAGCAGCCAAGGATCGAAATGCTCCGTCCAGATCTCGATCATGGGACAATGGTAGCGTAGGGGGCGCAATGAAAAAGCCCGCATGGCGCGGGCTTTGTGGATTTTCTAGGATGTATCTGGACGTTGTTGGAACTGAAATGGTGGACGAGGAGGATCGAATTAACAGTTAACCAATTGAAATAAACGAATAGATTGGATATGGCAGGAAATATGCCCCCAATTATGCCCCTATTGTTATTGTCTTATCCTTCAAATTTACGTCTCCCAAGTAAGAAAGTAGCCCAGGAGGAGCTATTCACTCCCACTGACGCTGGACAGGCAGATCCTGCAGGAGGTGGTTCGAAAAAAACTCTGAAGGCTGCCAAGCGGCGCGATCTGGCAGCCTGGATGCAGGAGCGCTTCAGAATCAGTGTGCAAAGATCCTGCCGCCTGGCGCAACTGCGGCGCTCGGTGTGGTATGCCAGGAGCAGGGCGCGTAATCAGAGCGCACTGTGCCAGCGCATTCGCGACATCGCCATGAGCCGTCCCCGGTTCGGCTATCTACGGGTGCTGGTGATGCTCAGGCGCGAAGGCTGGGAGGTAGGCAAGAAACGCGTGTATCGGCTGTATCGCCAGCAGGGACTGCAACTGCGCATGAAGGTCAAACGCCGTAAGCGCATCGCGCTGCTGCGGGGCAGGCCTCAGGCACCTACCGGCCCAAACCCGCACTGGAGCATGGATTTCGTCCACGACCCGATGCAAGACGGCCGGGCATTTCGCATCCTCGCCGTCATCGATCAGTGGCGTCGCGAGAGTGCATGCCTGGAGGCCAACTTCAGGCTGTCCGGGCGGTGCGTTGCCCAGGCCCTGGATCGGCTTGCGGCACAGCGGGGATGGCCCGGGGCAATCACCGTGGACAATGGCACGGAATTCACCTCCAAGGCCCTGGACGAGTGGGCCTATCGCCGGGGTATCAAGCTCGATTACACCCGGCCGGGCAAGCGTACGGACAATGGACTGATCGAGTCATTCAACGGGCGATTGCGCGATGAGTTCCTCAATCTCCACGAATTCATCACGCTGCACGATGCCCGTGAGAAACTGAAAGCCTGGCAGGAGGATTACAATCATCACCGTCCCCATGGCTCGCTCGGCCATCTGACCCCGAGTGAGTTCGTCAAGAAAAGGTCAGTGCAAACCAATGAAGCGGTCCGCCTCTAGCTTAAAACTGTCCGGTTCTCGGGGAAATGTCAGAAACGAAAAGAATATCGCTTCCTGGCGTCCGTTTCACGGGGCAGGTTCGATATTACCTACAGTAAGCTGCTTTTTAGGATATTTGCTTTCTCCGGCGCGCAATAAAACCGATCAAGCTAAGCCCGGCCAGCAGCAGTGCGTAGGTTTCGGGTTCAGGAATGGGAGAAAGCAGATAAGCGTGACCATCGTTAGCTCGAGCGATGATCTGCCCCAGATCATTTATCCCACGTGCTTCGCTAAAGGTGAGATTGCTATTCGCCAGATTCACAAAACTATTGAGATCCATCATACCTGCACCATCCACACCGGCAATGAAGGCACGCATTTGATACGAACCGGTTGGCTCGGTGGGTCTTATTATAGAAGTTCCCACCACCCAGCCCGAAGCATTTATACCATAAGCCTGACTATCATCTGTCCCAGACAGCGTACCGAGATCTGTTATACCTACGCCGTTAGCGCCGGTGATAAAAGCATGTGCATTATAATTATTACCAGATGTGGACGTAATGAAGAATCCTGTTACTTGTCCCGCATCGTTGATAGCTGTCGCGTAGCTGCTGGACTCATCCTTCTGAGCAAAGAGATCGATCATCCCCCCACCGTTTGGATCTGCAAAGAAAGCATGCGGTCCATTATCATCAGACCTGTAAGAATAGCCTGCAACTTGGCCTGAAGTATTAACGGCATAGGCTACACTTACGCTTCCCCCCAACGTACCGAGATCAGTCATGCCCATACCATTGGGTCCCGTGACATAAGCATGAATATCTCCCGAGGTATTACGAGAACTGCCCACCACTTGACCAATATTGTTGATATCGTAAGCGTTGCTATCAACGCCGCTGAAGGATGAAAGATAAATCTTACCCACGCCATTGGGGCCCGTGAAAAAAGCAGTAGTCGGATAACCACTAAGACCTTGTGTACCCGCTACTTGACCAGAATCGTTTATGCCGCGGATGGAATATACGTCATATATGTTGGTCTGACCCATAATGCCGGTTATAACACCCATGGTAAGAAAAGTTAATGGATTGGCGGCAGTGCCTGCCACCTGACCATTGTGATTAATACTTGTGGGAAAGATTTCGCCCAGATCCAAAGCCGTATAATTTGCTGCCCATGTAGACGACGATAATACAAAGCTGATACTCAAGATTGAAGCTATCAGATGACCAGCACTTTTTTTCACAGCCCCTCCTGAAGGAGTGTTATATAAAAAGCCGATTTCGCACGAAAAATATTTCTGCTCGCATCAGCACAAATCAATCTTGCGTAAGCAATATTTATTCCTTTTTTATATCTTTCTAATTATCAATTACTTATTTAGCGAAAGACATTATATCCAGCCCAATTGTAATAAATTTCGACAAAATTCAAGAATAGAAGTTGATCTCCTTTCAAGTTGACAGGCGAGAGATATCCCAGCGCGCTGTGACGTCGTCATCGGTCGTCGCAACACCCACTATTTCCGGGAGGTTGCGATGAAGCCATACAAGCGTTGTTTGGATCGGTGTACTCGAGGCAAGTTAAATTCCCCCGGGCGTCCGCCGGTTTGGCAGCGGGAACAACTGCGCGGTTTCTGGCAAGCTATTGCATCAGGCAAGACGAGCGAAGATGCGGCTGCATCCGTTGGCGTGTCGGCTCCGGTCGGAGCTCGATGGTTCCGCAATGGAGGAGGAATGCCGCCAACACATCTAGCGCCGTCGGCGAAGCTGTCTGGCAGTCGGTATCTGACATTCTCCGAGCGCGAGGACATCGCACTCGAACTGGCTAAAGATCAAAGCATCAGGTCCATTGCTCGTAAGCTGGGCAGGTCGCCGAGCACGATTTCGCGTGAAGTGCGGCGCAATGCAGCCACGCGTGGAGGAACTCTGGACTATCGCGCCAGTACAGCGCAGTGGCATAGGAGGGCGCCCACCGTGAATAGAACTTCGCGAACCACTTACGGGCTACCGTCTCGAAACTGTTTGCTGCATTTTCCTCGCTGATTCTCTTGGACTGCTGCTTGACCACGCCTGGATCAACCTCATTTGCCAGCAGCTTGCGAGCACCATCTCGCCAGCTACGCGCAAGGCTCAGGGTCACATCCGATAAACCCCAAAAGCAAGGCGCTTTTCCTTGCCCCAAAACGGTATTTGAACCGTCAGTATTTTGAACCGGTCGGCATCATCTCAAGGTACATGCCCCCACCATCCGCCATCTTGAATGGACGAAATGAGACGTGGTAGGAGGGAAAACCAATAAAAATCCCGCGTAGTGCGGGCTTTTTGGATTTCCTGAGATATCCTGAAACATCTAAATGGTGGAGACGAAGGGGATCGAACCCTCGACCTTCGCATTGCGAACGCGACGCTCTCCCAGCTGAGCTACGTCCCCGATTGTCCGGGTATTCTATACCAAAAGCAGTGCCCTGATGTGTGCCGGCGAACTCCAAGCGGCACCTACGGCGTCCTCAGAGAAAGAAGTCTCATCCCAGCCTCATCACACCCAGTCCCTGCCGGTCAGGAAATCGGTGTAGAGCTTTTCCTCCGCGCTGCCCGGCAGCGGTTGCCAGTCGTAGCGCCACTTGACCAGGGGCGGCAGCGACATCAGGATGGATTCGGTACGCCCCCCGGACTGCAGCCCGAACAGCGTGCCGCGATCCCACACCAGGTTGAACTCGACGTAGCGGCCCCGACGATAGGCCTGGAAGTCGCGCTCGGACTCGCCATAGGGCGTGGCCAGCCGCCGCTCCAGCAGCGGCACGTAGGCGGGGAGGAAATGGTCGCCCACGCTTTTCGTCAACGCGAAGCAGGTATCGAAATCAGGGCCGCTGAGGTCATCGAAGAATATGCCGCCCACACCGCGCGGCTCCTTGCGGTGCTTGAGGTAGAAGTATTCGTCGCACCACTTCTTGAAGCGTGGGTGGTGGCCATCGCCGAAAGGCTGGAGCGCCTCCCGGCAGGTGAGGTGGAAATGGACCGCATCCTCCTCGAAACCGTAGTAGGGCGTGAGATCCATGCCGCCGCCGAACCACCAGACGGGTTCGGCCCCATCCTTGCGGGCCTCCAGGTAGCGCACGTTCAGGTGCACCGTGGGCGCGTAGGGATTGCGCGGATGCAGCACTAGCGAGACCCCCATCGCTTCGAACGCGCGGCCCGACAGTTCCGGCCGGGCCGCGGTGGCGGAGGCGGGAAGGCCGCCGCCGAACACGTGCGAGTAGTTGACCCCGCCCCGCTCGAACACCCCGCCTTCCTCCAGCACGCAGCTCAGGCCGCCGCCGCCCTCGGGACGCGTCCATTCGTCGCGGCGAAAGCGTTGGCCGTCCACTTCCTCCAGGCGTTCGACGATGCGCGCCTGGAGTCCGATGAAGTATTCGCTGACCTGCCGTATCGTATCCATATGCCTGAATGCCATGTTTCCGGTGCTCGAGGAAAGTTGAAATCCACCCCGAGCCTCACTTTTTCTGGCCGATCGCCCGGTATCCGATGTCACGGCGCATCTGGCAGCCGCCGAAATGAATCTGCTCCGCGATATCGTAGGCACGCCGCTGCGCCATCCTGACGCTGTCGCCCAGCGCGGCCACGCACAGCACCCGCCCACCCGCAGTCACGATCCCGGTTCCATCGCCCCTATCGGCCGTGCCCGCGTGAAACACGTGGAAGTCCTTTTCCGGCGTGGCGGCGGAAAGAAGCGCCGGCAGGCCATGGATCACATCCCCCTTGCGCGGCGCCTCCGGGTAGCCCTGCGCCGCCATGACCACTCCCAGGGCGGTGCGGCGGTCCCACTCCGCCTCGATCCGGTCCAGGGTGCCATCGATGGCGTGCTCCACCAGTTCGACGAGATCGCTCTTCAGGCGCATCAGGATGACCTGGGCCTCAGGATCGCCCATGCGGCAGTTGAATTCCAGCACCTTCACGCCGCCGTCCGGCGTCACCATCAATCCGGCGTAAAGAAAACCGGTATAGCTTTCGCCTTCGTGCTCCAGCCCCGCCATCGTTGCGTGGATCACCTCGCGCATGATGCGGGCATGCAGCATGGGGGTGACCACCGGCGCGGGGGAGTAGGCGCCCATGCCACCGGTATTGGGACCCTGGTCGCCCTCCTTGAGCCGCTTGTGGTCCTGGCTGGTGGCGAGCGGGAGCACGTGGCGCCCATCGGCCATGACGATGAAGCTGACCTCCTCGCCCTCCAGGAATTCCTCGATGACGATGCCGGCCGCCTCTCCGTGGCTGCTGCCGCCGCCCGCCAGCATGGCATCCACTACGGCATGCGCCTCTTCCGGCGTTCGTGCCACCACCACGCCCTTGCCTGCGGCCAGGCCGTCCGCCTTGACGACGATGGGGGCGCCGACCTTGTCCAGGTAGTCGTGCGCCGGCGCCGCGGCGCTGAAGCTGGCGTGCGCCGCGGTCGGGATACCGTGGCGCGTCATGAAGTCCTTGGCATACGCCTTGGAAGACTCCAGCCGTGCCGCCGCCCGCGTGGGGCCGAAAATCCTGAGACCCGCAGCGAGAAAGGCATCCACGATGCCCGCCGCCAGGGGCGCCTCCGGCCCGACCACCGTGAAGGCAACGGACTCCTTCCGCGCAAACTCCACCAGTTCGGGAATCCCGGACAGGGGAAGGTTCTCGATGCCGTCCTCCAGGGCGGTGCCGGCATTGCCAGGCGCGACAAATACCTTGAGGGCGCGGGCGGCGCGAGGGGACTGGAGCAGCTTCCACGCGAGCGCGTGCTCCCGCCCGCCGCCTCCGATCACCAGCAGCTTCATGTCGAGGAGGGTCCGTACGGGGGAACGTTCCCGGAGGCAGGCTGCGTCATGTCCAGCAAACCTTCAATGCCTGAAATGGCGCACGCCGGTCAGCACCATCGCCACCCCGTGTTCGTTCGCGGCGGCGATCACTTCCTCGTCCCGCACGCTGCCGCCGGGCTGGATCACCGCTTTCGCACCCGCCTGCACGACCACGTCCAGCCCGTCGCGGAAGGGGAAGAACGCATCCGAGGCCACCACCGAGCCGGCAAGCGACAATCCCGCATTCTGCGCCTTGATGGAGGCGATCCGGGCGCTGTCCACCCGGCTCATCTGTCCCGCACCCACGCCCAGGGTGCGCCCGCCCTCGCAGTATACGATAGCGTTGGACTTCACGAACTTGGTCACGCGCCAGGCGAACAGCAGATCCTGCAGTTGCTGCGCCGTCGGCTGCACGTGGGTGGCGATCGTCAGTTGCGAAGCCTCAACGTTGAGACCGTCCGGCGTCTGCACCAGCAGACCCCCACCCACGCGCCTGAAATCGAAGGCGTTGCTCCCCGCCTGGAGCGGCAGGGTCAGTACGCGCACGTTGGGCTTGCGCGCCAGTATCGCCGCCGCTTCGGAAGTCAGATCCGGCGCAAGGACGACCTCGACGAACTGCCCGCTCACCGCCTCCGCAGCCGCGCCGTTGAGCGGGCGGTTGAAGGCGATGATGCCGCCGAAGGCGGAGGTCGGATCGGTGGCAAACGCCGCCCGGTAGGCTGCGAGCGGGTCGTCGGCCACGGCCACGCCGCAGGGATTGGCATGCTTGACGATGACGCATGCGGGCCGAGCTAAGGTCTTGACACACTCCCACGCCGCATCCGCATCGGCGATGTTGTTGTACGAGAGCGCCTTGCCCTGCAGCTGGACATAGCCGGCAAGGCTGCCCGGAACCGGCACGGGGTCACGATAGAAGGCGGCCTGCTGGTGGGGATTCTCGCCGTAGCGCAGCCGCTGGCCGAGCTGGAAATGGAGGTGGAGGCTGTCGGGAAACGCCTGGCGTTGCGCGTCTTGCCCCTGCGGCCCGGCCGCCGTATCAAGGGAAGTCAGATAGTTGCTGATGGCGCCATCGTAGGCGGCGGTATGGGAGAACGCCTTGCGGGCCAGCCGGAAGCGGGATTCCAGCGACAATATGCCGCCATGGGCCTCCAGTTCCTCCAGGAGCGCGGTGTAGTCACCGGGATCGGTCACCACGGCCACGCTGCGGTAGTTCTTGGCGGCGGCCCGCACCATGGCAGGCCCGCCGATGTCGATGTTCTCGATGGCCTCGTCCAGGCTGCAACCGGGATTCGCCACCGTCTGGCCGAAAGGGTAGAGGTTCACGACCACGAGGTCGATGGGATCGATCCCCGCCTGAGCGAGAGCCGCCATATGCTGCGGAACGTCCCTGCGCGCCAGGATGCCGCCGTGAATCTTCGGATGCAGGGTCTTGACGCGCCCGTCCAGCATCTCAGGAAACCCGGTATGGCTGCCCACCTCGGTGACGGCCACGCCCGCATCCCTGAGCAGCGCGGCGGTGCCGCCGGTGGAAAGGATGTGGACGCCGAGCCGGCACAGCGCCCGGGCAAGCCCGACGACGCCGGTCTTGTCGGACACGCTGATGAGGGCTTGCTGGACGGTCATCGGAACATTATAGCCGAACGCGACCTTCGCTGATGCGGCCGATGCCTCGGTGGAACTTATTTGATGTGGTATTGCTTGATGCGGTTGCGCAGGGTGTTGCGGTTGATGCCCAGCAGCTCCGCGGCACGCGTCTGGTTACCCTTGGCATGGGTCATCACCAGCTCGATCAGCGGCTTTTCCACGCTGCGTATAACCATGTCATAGATGGGATGCGGCTTCTCGCCATCCAGGTCGCTGAAATAGCCGTTCACCGCCTCACGCACGCATCGGGCGATCTCGTTTTCATTGATAATGCTCATGCCACCCACTCCTTCGGCTCAACGTAGGTCAGGCGCTGGCCGTGTCCGGCAAGCTCATGGAAAAACTCCTCGACCGCCCCCAGCTGCTGCTCCATCGTCTGCAACTGGTTCATCGCGTGGCGGAACCCGGCAGAACCGATCAACCCCTTCGTATACCAGGAAATATGCTTGCGGGCCACGCGCACCCCGGTATACTCGCCATAGAAATCGTAGAGCTCATGCAGATGATCGACGAGCACGCGATGGATCTCGGTCACTTCGGGCTGCGGCAGATGCTTGCCGGTAGCGAGGTAGTGGTCGATCTCGCGGAAGATCCAGGGCCGCCCCTGGGCCGCCCGGCCGATCATGACGGCATCGGCGCCGGTATAGTCGAGTACTCGCTTTGCCTGTTCCGGCGTGGTGATGTCGCCGTTGGCGATGACCGGGATCCCGATTGCGGACTTGACCTCGGCGATGGTGTCGTATTCGGCGTGCCCGGCATACGCGCAGGCGCGGGTCCGGCCATGGATCGCCAGGGCCTGTACTCCGGCACGTTCGGCGATGCCGGCCACCACCAGGGCGTTCCGGTGCTGCGTATCCCAGCCGGTACGAATCTTGAGCGTCACGGGAACATTCACGGCCCCCACCACCGCGTCCAGTATCCTGCCCACGAGCGGCTGGTCCTGCAGCAGTGCGGAACCCGCCATGACGTTGCAGACTTTCTTGGCCGGGCAGCCCATGTTGATGTCGATGATCTGCGCCCCCTGCGCCACGTTGTAGCGCGCAGCCTCGGCCATCATGGCCGGGTCGGCGCCCGCGATCTGCACCGAAATGGGATCCACCTCGCCTTCATGATTGGCGCGTCTTCGGGTTTTTTCGGAACCCCACAGCAGTGAGTTGCTCGACACCATTTCCGACACCGCCATGCCCGCGCCCATGCTCTTGCACAACTGGCGGAAGGGACGGTCGGTAACGCCCGCCATGGGCGCCACGATGAGCTTGTTCTTCAGGATGTGGGAACCGATCTGCATGCTTGGCTTCGAGCCGGCGCGAGGGCTTGGCCGGCAACGCGGGAGGTGAGAAAGATTACGATTTTAGCAGGCTGGCGAAATTCTCGTAGCCTTGACAATCTTTTGTGATTGTGCGGTAGGTTAGCGCCGCCCGCGGGGGTGGGATAGATGTAAGATTTTACAGGTGACGCCGGGCTGTGTTTGAGATAGCACCTGAGTTCCCGAAAACGACGCTTCGGGCTGTGCACCGGTCACCCGCGCGCGCCGAACATCATGCGCCGGGCGACGAAACGGCGGACCTGCGGCAGGCAGTCCAGCGCACCCAGCCCCGCTCCGCGCAGGCTGCCCAGCAGAGGATCGTCGTTCGAGAAGAGCTTCACCAGGGAATCGGTGAAGATCCGTCCCGCTCCGCTGTCCATCCTGCGCCTGTCGCGGTAGCGTGCGAGCATCGCGGAACTGCCGGCCTCGGTGGGCGACGCGATGATTTCCCGGGCCAGTTCCCATGCGTCGCGCAGGCCCAGGTTGAAACCCTGTCCTGCGACCGGATGGAGCGTCTGTGCCGCGTTGCCGACCAGCGCCACGCGGGGCGCCGTCACCGGATCCGCATACTTGAGCGCAAGCGGAAATCCGGAACGCTTGCCCGCTTCCACGAATCTGCCGAGACGATCGCCGAAGCGGTCGTGCAACCGGGCCAGAAAGGCGGTCTCATCCAGTGCCAGGATCCCCTGCGCCGCAGCAGGCGGGAGCGTCCACACCAGGGCAAAGTATTCGCCCATGGGCAGCAGCGCCACCGGACCATCCGGGGTGAAACGCTCGTAAGCCACCCCCGCCTCCGCCGGCGAAGCCGCGATGCCTCCGCCGCCACGGACGGGCAAGCCAGGGAGAGCCGCCTCTTCCGGCAAGCGCGGCACGTATTCGCTCCTGACGCGCGCAACCACCGCCCATTGCCGATAGTCGCGCACGTGCTGCGTCACGCCTTCGACCTGGGCGGCAAGGCGCCCGCCATCCGCCAACACCAGGAGGCGGGTACCGGCCTGTTGAGTTGCATCGCCATGCTGAAAATCGATCCGCGCGACATCGGCATCGGCTTTCAGCCGTAGCGCCTGGGCAGCGGTCAGATAGTCGGCGCCGCTCCGCTTCAGTGCCCGATGCATCGACCGGAATACATCGTGGTGATTGACGACGTAACCCAATGCCGGCACCCCAACTTCCCCAGCGGTCATGACGGTACGACCGAAACTTCCGCGACTTGAAACGTGGATGGTCGTGATGGGCGTGACGCTTGGCAGGCTCCGCCATACGCCCAGGCGTTCCAGGATCAGGCGGCTGCCATGGGATAGCGCCAGGGGACGCGCATCCTCCGTTTCTTCCGGCAGCCCGCGCGCCTCCAGCAGCAGGACCGATATCCCGCTGCCACGCAGCGCCAGCACCAGCGCCATACCCACAGGCCCGCCCCCGACGATGACCAGGTCGTACGTGCGCGCCGGGTCGGATTGTTTCCCTTCCATGCTGTGCTCATCC
The DNA here is from genome assembly GCF_900119085.1 of Nitrosovibrio sp. Nv17. Lineage (GTDB taxonomy): Bacteria > Pseudomonadota > Gammaproteobacteria > Burkholderiales > Nitrosomonadaceae > Nitrosospira. Next base: position 49,320 of record NZ_FPIQ01000015.1, read on the forward strand.
GTCATCGGTCGGGTCCGGCATGGGGATCGTCCGAGTGCTCTTCCAGGATTTCGACATCCTCGATGACGCTGTATTCTCCTTCTTGAACCTCCACGGTCTGGCGCAACTTGCGGCGCAGCCACCACAGTCGGAGCGAGATGGCCGCGGCGGTGACGGCGAACAGGGCAAGGAAAGCGGTGAAGAAGAAGACGCCCAGGATCGCCATGACCGCCAGCACCGGAATGAACAGCAGGTAGGCAGCCCAGCGGCTGGCGGGCGTCACGCGCACGGCAGACTCGTCCGAGGTACCTGTATCGCCACTGCGGATGACGTGCCGGATGATGATCTTTCTGTTTTCATCCATATCCATACTCCCTGGTGATGGATCGATCGCGCTCCCGCATCAATTCCTCGATGTCTCCCACCGTCTTGGGCGCAGCCGGCGTCAGAATCTCACAGCCGGCCGACGTGACCGCCACGTCGTCTTCGATGCGTATGCCGATATTCCAGAAGTGCGGCGGCACGTCGTCCGCCGGGCGGACATAGCAGCCCGGCTCCACCGTCAGGGTCATCCCCGGCTGCAGCGGCCGCCACTGCCCTTCGCGCTTGTAGTCGCCCGCATCGTGCACGTCCAGCCCCAGCCAGTGTCCGGTACGATGCATGAAGAAGCGCTTGTAGTCTTCCGACTGCACCACGGCGTCCACGCTGCCGCGGCACAGCCCGGCATCGATGAAGCCCTGCACCAGCACCCGCAATGCCGCCTCGTGCGGCGCATCCCAGGGGTTGCCGGGCCGCACCGCCTCGATCGCCGCCGCCTGTGCTGCCAGGACCAGCTGGTACAGGTCCTTCTGCGCGGAGCTGAAGTGTCCATTCACCGGAAAGGTACGCGTAATGTCAGAGGCATACCCATCGAGTTCGCAGCCGGCGTCGACCAGCAGCAAATCGCCGGCATTCAGGCGGGCATCGTTCTCGACATAGTGCAGCACGCAGGCATTGGCTCCGCCCGCGACGATCGAAGTATAGGCGGGCGCCTGGGCGCCATGACGCCGGAATTCGTGCAGCAGCTCGGCCTCCACCTCGTACTCACTCATGCCGGGACGGACGGCGCGCATGGCGCGGCGATGGGCTCCCCCGGAAATCTCGCCGGCACGGCGCATGATCGCGATCTCCTCCTCGCTCTTGATCAGCCGCATTTCGTCCAGCAGCGGCCGCACGTCATGGATGCTGGAGGGCGCGGTCACGCCGCCGCGCGCCTGTTGCCGCACCTGGTTGATCCACCCCATCACGCGCGCATCCCAGCCAGCCTCGTACCCCAGGGAACAGTACACCGCCGGCTGGTCGGCCAGCAGGCCGGGCAGCAAGGCTTCCAGCCGGTCCAGGGGAAAGGCCTCGTCGAGGCCGAACGTCTCCTGCGCCGCCTGTGGCCCGTAACGGAAGCCATCCCAGATTTCACGCTCCGGATTCTTGTCGCGGCAGAAGAGTATGTGCCGGGCCGGTTCCGCCACGCCACCGGCCACGATCACCAGCACCGCCTCCGGCTCGCGAAAACCGGTCAGGTAGTAGAAGTAGCTGTCGAAGCGGTACGAGTAGTGCGCGTCGCGGTTGCGCACCCGCTCCGGCGCGGTGGGGATGACGGCAACGCCCCGCTCCATCCGGGATGCCAGATGCAGACGCCGCTCGCGATAGCAATCGATCGGGATCATGATTCCTCATTCTTGCAGCATTCGCGTAATAACGCAAAAGAAGGCCGCGCAGCGGCGTTCATGGCGGCCCGCCCAACCTGTTGTCGAGGTCGCACAGGCGCTCCGGGGTACCCACGTCCACCCACATTCCCCTATAGTGGCGCCCACTCACCCTGCCCCACGCGGCGGCAGCGCGCAGCAGCGGCGCCAGCTTCGCTGCGGTGCCAGGCACGACGTCCCTGAAAAGCTCCGGCCGATAGGCGCCGATGCCACCGAACGTCAGCGCCGCCTGCCCAGCGGGGAGAACCCGGCCGGACTCGAGAGTGAAATCGCCCCCGGGATGGTGGAGTGGATTGTCCACCAGCACCAGATGGGCGAGGTCTGCGCCCGGCTCAGCGCGCATGTGGCGCAGGACCGGCAGCAGCGATACGAGATCGAATTCGCAATAGACATCGGCGTTGACCACCAGGAATGGCGAGGCATTTCCGTCCTGCAGAAGCGGCAGCGCCTGCGAGATTCCGCCGGCTGTCTCCAGTCCCGCCGCCTCGGGAGAATAACGGATGCGAACGCCGTAACGAGTTCCGTCGCCCAGGGCCGCCTCGATCATGTGGCCCAGGTAAGCATGATTGATTACGATCTCGACGAAACCGGCCTGGGCAAGATGCACGAGCTGGTGCTCGATCAGGGCTCGCCCACCGGCCCGCAGCAGCGGCTTGGGCAATGCGTCGGTCAGCGGCCGCATGCGCGTGCCGTGTCCCGCCGCAAGGATCATGGCTCTGAAGGGCGGCACGTCAGAACGTATAGCCAATCCTGGTTCCCGACGACACCTCATCCAGCTTTTCCAGCAGAGCATGAAGGAAATCGAGTTCACGATAGCGCGCGCACGCCTGGCGCAGGTACCGCATCACCCGCGGCATGTCTTCGAGATATCCCGCCTTGGCGTCGCGGTGCCAGAGGCGTGCGAAGATGCCCAGCACCTTGAGGTGGCGCTGCACGCCCATCCACTCGAAGTCGCGGTAGAACTCCGCAAAATCGGCGGTGACCGGCAGTTGCGCCCTGCGCGCCGATTCCCAGTAGCGCACCACCCAATCCAGCACCCGTTCCTCATCCCAGCGAACATAGGCATCCCGGAACAGAGACACCAGATCATAGGTAACGGGACCGTAGACCGCATCCTGGAAATCGATGACCCCTGGATTGGGGGCGGAAACCATGAGATTGCGCGCATGGTAGTCGCGGTGCACAAATACACAGGGCTGGGCAAGCGCATTCCGCACGAGCCGGTCGAACACAGCCTCGAGTCCGGCATTTCGGGCAGCATCGAGCGGCATGCGCCGGTGCTGCGCCAGATACCATTGCGGGAACAGGTTCAGTTCTCTCCGCAGCAGTGCCTCGTCGTACGCGGGCAGAACGCCGGGCCGGCTCGCCCGCTGGATATCGATGAGGGTGGTCCAGGCATCCCGGTACAGACGGTCGGCGCTGCCGGGATCCTCGTCCAGCGCCCGCAGGTAGGTGGTATCCCCCAGGTCGGAAAGCAGCAGGAAGCCTCGCGCCAGATCCTGGGCCACCACCGTGGGGACATGCACGCCCGCGGCTGCAAACAATCCGGCCACCTTCAGGAAGGGAATGCAATCCTCCTGACCGGGCGGCGCATCCATCGCAATCAGCGTTCGATGGGGGAAGGTCGCACGGAAATAGCGGCGGAAGCTTGCATCGGCGGAAGCGGGCGACAGCGCAAAGGATTCGCCGGGAAATTGTTTCCCGATCCAGTTTTCCAGAAGCTGCAGGCGCTCCATGATGGACGATTTGCCTAAATACCCGAAGTGTGAGATTTTAGCATGCGTACGATACGCTCTTATCCTGGCATCCTGGCGGATCATGCGAGGATCATCATGGAGGCACCCATGCTCAATCAGAAGGTACTGGACGAAATCGCAACCAAGGTCGGCGAACTGCTGGCGCAGAGCCCGGTCAAGGATGTGGAGAAGAATATCAAGGTCATGCTGGCCGGAGTGTTCACCAAGCTGGATCTGGTGACGCGCGAGGAATTCGAAGTGCAACAGGAAATCGTGCGGCGCACACGCGAGAAACTGTCCATCCTGGAAGCGCGCGTCACGGAATTGGAAAGCCTGGGGGCTGCGGGCGGTGGCGGCGTACCGGCAGAGACATTGGACGATCCCGCAGAAACGGAGTAGCCACCCTCAACGGCATGCGAAGAAGCCGATCGAACGAGACCGCATGCCGCCCGCCGTTCTGTACAGCCGCGCCATCTCGGGCATGGAATCGCCACTGGTCACCGTGGAGGTCCATATCGCCAACGGTCTTCCGAGCTTCACCATCGTCGGCCTGCCCGAAACGGAGGTCAGGGAAAGCAAGGACCGGGTACGCGCCGCACTGCAGAACGGACGGTTTGAATTTCCCATCCGGCGCATCACCGTCAATCTCGCGCCCGCCGACCTGCCCAAGGAAAGCGGACGCTTCGACCTGCCGATTGCCTTGGGCATACTCGCGGCCACGGGCCAGATTCCCGCGGATGCGCTCGACCGCTATGAATGGGCGGGCGAACTCGCCCTGACCGGAGAATTGCGCGCGATACGCGGGGCACTGGCAATGACGTACGGCGCCGCCCGCTCGGGCCGCAGTTTCGTTTTGCCTCGCCAGAATGCCGCCGAGGCCGCCTTGGTCCGGAAAGCGACGGTCTATCCCGCCGTGTCGCTGTTGCAGATCTGCGCCCATCTCGCAGGACGCGAACTCATCCAGCCGCTCATCCAGCCCGGCACACTCGACAAGGACGATCCCGGGACCGATTCATTCCCGTATCCCGACATGGGAGACGTCAAGGGCCAGATACAGGCCCGGCGCACTCTGGAAATCGCGGCGGCGGGTGGGCACAGCGTGTTGATGATGGGTCCGCCCGGTACGGGGAAATCCATGCTGGCGGCGCGTTTCCCCGGCATCCTGCCGCCCATGACGGAAGAAGAGGCGCTTGAATCCGCGGCCATGCAATCCCTGGGTAGCGGCGGTTTCGACATCGCCCGCTGGAAGCGTCGCCCCTATCGCTCGCCGCATCATACCGCCTCGGGTGTCGCCCTGGTCGGCGGCGGGAGCAACCCGCGGCCAGGCGAAATTTCGCTGGCCATGCACGGCGTGCTGTTTCTCGACGAACTGCCGGAATTTGACCGTCGGGTGCTGGAGGTGCTGCGCGAGCCGCTGGAGTCCGGCCGCATCACCATCTCGCGCGCGGCGAGGCAAGCCGAATTTCCCGCACGCTTCCAGCTGATCGCCGCGATGAATCCCTGCCCATGCGGCTACCTCGGACACTATCTCGGCAAGTGCCGCTGCACTCCCGATCAGGTGGCCCGCTACCGCAGCAAGATCTCCGGCCCCTTGCTGGACCGCATCGACCTGCAGATCGAAGTCCCCGCCGTCCCGCAGGAGGACCTGATGCGACGCACTTCCGGCGAATCCAGCCACAGTATCCGGCAGCGGGTGATAGCCGCCCGCCAGCGGCAACTGCAGCGCCAGGGCAGGAACAACGCCCGGTTGACGATCGGGGAGATCGACACCCATTGCACTCCGGATGTCCCGGGATTGAATCTGCTCAAGCAGGCCATCGCCGGCCTGAATCTCTCCGCCCGGGCATACCACCGCATCCTCAAGGTGGCGCGCACCATCGCCGACCTCGGAGCCAGCGAGCGCATCGTCAGCACACACGTCGCGGAAGCGGTGCAATACCACAGGCTGGACAGAGACTGAGCATTGAGTCGGTACCCGTCGTCGCGATTCCATGACACAAATATATTTCGGCGGCATCTTGACAATGGCAATCCCGGGCAATAAATTAGGCGGACCGGAAAAACAATGATCGTGAAATGGATATTGTCTTTCCGATAGGGAAAACCGCCTCGCGGATCTCCTTCAGACCCGATATCCGCCATTTCCCGTTCCCCCATCCCATCACCTTTCGCTTTGAGGAGCCCATCATGACCGACAAGCAGAACCCCAAGGATTCCCCCGCCTCGCCTGCTCCGAAAACCGCAGCCGATCCCCAGGCGGCTGAAGCTCCGCAATCCCGTTCACTGGCTGCGAACACCCGACTCAGCGAACTGACGATAGACGACCTGAATTCCATCATTTCGGCGGAGGCCAGCAAGGCCATCGCTTCCCGGCTGGCCAATCAGGGCGGACTGGCCGGCAGTCACGTGAATTCCGGACCTCCCGGATTCGTCAACGGCGGCGGGCACGCCAACTTCGATCCTGCCCGAAACATCGGCAGCCGCGTCAATGTGGGCGATGCAGGCAGGGCAGGCGTCCACGTGAATTCCGGCCCCCCGGGATTCGTCAACGGCGGCGGGCACGCCAACTTCGATCCTGCCCGAAACATCGGCAGCCGCGTCAATGTGGGCGATGCAGGCAGGGCAGGCGTCCACGTGAATTCCGGCCCCCCGGGATTCGTCAACGGCGGCGGGCACGCCAACTTCGATCCCGCCCGAAACATCGGCAGCCGTGTCAATGTGGGTGACCTGGGCAGGGCAGGCTCTCACGTGAATTCCGGCCCCCCGGGATTCGTCAACGGCGGCGGGCACGCCAACTTCGATCCGAGGACGAGTACCGCGGCATTCATCAACGTCACGTTGCCGGACGGAGGCCAGGTTGCCATTCCGGCAACCGGCCCGGTGGATCTGCACGTACGCGGCTTTCATATCACGCGCTAGCGACGCTTCCGGGCGGTGAAATCCGTACTGGCCGAAGGCACGGCGTGGTCACGCCATGCTGCAGGGCGGTTGCAGGCCTTCATCGCTGCCGCCTGCCAGGATATGAGGCTGCGAGGAATGCTGGCGAATGATCCCGCCACGGCGCTGCGCGAATGGCAATGGGAGCCCGATGCCGTGCCGGAATCGCTGCCGCCTCCCATGAGTGCGATATCGGTCCGCATGGACGATGCGACCCTCCTGGGCCCCGTGGAATGGTGCACTGAACCCGATGCGGCGCAGCTGCGGCAAACGCAGCTGCGCCTCCTGCTTGCGGGAGCCAAGCCCCTGGGCCTGATCCACGGCGACGAGCGAAGCCTGGTCGCCCTGGCAAGCTGGGCGCAGGCACGCGGCTACTATGCGCTCCTCGGTCCGTACCAATTCTCGCCACAGCAGGACCGGCACAAGAACGGCTACAGCAATCGCACAGCGACGGTGACAGCGGCGTCGCCGGGTTCGGGAGCATGGCGTGGACTGCTGATCTCCACCGACCAGCAGACGGTACTGCTGGCCTGGCTATGCCAGCTGTTCGGATGGGAACGCTTCCTGGGGGGGCTGCTCGGCTATCCCTCGTGCTGCTGCCGAGCGTTCGAGGAGCATTGGCCCAGGGCCGCTGCCGGGCACGAGGGGGATGTGGGCCTCATGCTTCTGGAAGAATCAGCTGGCATGCATCCGGTATACAAAATGAACTGGGCCGCGAATATTTTTGCGCGCTACTTCGGGCGGGAGATACTGCAGCACTTCCCATGCCAGTGGCACTGCTCGGGAACTGTGGCGATGGCCCGCCGGCACCTGGCCGCGCTGGAACACTACTGGCCGGCGGACGCGCTGGAAATACGGACATGCCTGGCCTCTCCCATGCTGGCTGCCCCCGGCCATGGCTACGCTCTGTTTCATGGGGGGCGCGTCGTACGGAAGCATGGCGGCATACGCCTGATCTACGATCCCGATCGGGTGGAAACCATCGGGATGAACGACGGGCTCGGCCGTGCGATCGCCTCGTCGCGTCAGTTGACGGCAGGTACCGTCGCCAACTGGCGCATTGCCGACCGGGCCGTTCCAGGCTGGGTGCTGGACACGAGCCATCCGGACGAGATGGCTGTTTAGGAGGATCATGGCATGAAATACTTCAGCAGACCTCCCAGGGAAAGCGCCGAAAGTGCCTATCTGGCGGAATCCTGCGGCAGACACTATGAGCCATTCGGGATGCTCAGCCTCGGCGACACGACCGTGCTGGGTACGGACGGCGTCGTTCTCGAACGTATCTGCGGCGAAATGCTCGCCATCCATCCCGAAAGCGCAGCATGGGCGTTTCTCAATGAGGAGGAATCGAGATGGTTCCAGCAGGCGAACGGGAAATCGTTCGCCTGGTTGAGGCACCACCTGTCGCCTGACGATCCGGATGGGGCTCTCGACTTCACCGCCCAGCTCTACCGCCGTGGCCTGCTGACGCTCGATGGACAGGCCGCCGTCGATCGGCGCATGTTTGCGGAGGGCCCCAACTACGACGAAGGCAACCTGATCGAACTCCTCATCACCGAGAAATGCAATCTCGCCTGTCCGTATTGCCTTGCGGGAGCCAGTTCCTCCATGCCGGCCATGGACAGGAACATCGCCCGAAAGACGGTGGATCTCGCGTTCGCCATGCAGGAAAGCGACACGCTGGCGTTTGAATTTGCCGGCGGCGAACCCTTCCTCAAGTACGAACTGATGAAGGAAACCGTGGAATATATCCGCAGCCATCCCATGCGCGGGCATCGCAGGCTGTTCATCAGCACGCAGACCAACGCCACCCTCTTGACCGAGGAGCGGGTGCGCTGGCTGAAGGACGAGGACATCCGGGTGGGAATTTCGCTGGATGGCGGAGCGCAGCGCCAGAACATGAGCCGCCCGCAGGTGAATGGCAAGGAATCCTTCAGCAAGATGGCCCGGGGCATCGATCTCCTGCACCGGTTCGGGGTACCGTTCGGCGGCCTGGTGGTGCTGAACCGATCCAATGTGGACGATCCCGCTGCCCTGGCCGCCACCATGCTCGACTTCGGCATCTACGGCTTCAGGCTGAACCCGGTGGCGTATCTGGGCGATGCTCGGAAAAACTGGGAAAGGGTGGGGCTCGGTCAGGACGAGATCATCGGCTTCATCAAGCGGCTGATGGATCACATCGTCGCGCAGCGCTTGCCGTTGCTGGAAGACAACGTGCGCAGCATGTGCGATTTTCTTACCAGCAAGCAGCGCCGGACACGCTGCATGCGCACCCACTGCGGCGCCGGGGATACTTTCCAGGCCATCGCCGCCAATGGCGACATCTATCCTTGCGGCCGAGCCACCCAGTCGCCCGGACTCAAGCTGGGAAACATATTCGACAGCGGGCTGCAAAGCCTGTCGCAACCGTCCAGGCACCACGAAATCATGCAGCAGATCCGCGAACGCAGGCCTGCCGATCTCGAAGGATGCAGCACCTGCTCCTACCGGCAGCTATGCCAGTCCGGATGCTCCGCGCAGGCGTGGGAGCGATACGGCACGGTGCGGCACCGCACGCCGGAATGTGCCTTCTACAAGACGCTCTATCCCTATCTGATGCACTGGCTGTCCTCGGACGCGATGGCATTCGACCATCTGAACGCGTGCAACTACTTCAACAACGAAGGGCAGCGTTTTTCCCGCGACTTCGCCGTCGCCCAAGACGAAGTTGTCACGACATGAAGGCCAACGGCCTCGATCCGGTGCAGGCGCCGTGGGAACCGTCACACACGCCCCCGAAAATGGAAGCACCCTGGATACCGGACTGCAGCGGCCTGTGCTACCCGGCTCCTCCCGGCAGGACCGTGGATATCCTTTCCAGGCTGGCGGCGCTCGCCCGGGCGATGCGCCTGGGCGGCCTGCTGCCTGCCGCGATGGACGCGATGGACGCGACCGAGCGGCTTTTCGCACAACGCCTCGCCACCCTGCTCGATGAACTGCCTGCCGATGGTCTGGCCCGCGTATTCTCCACGCCCCTGGCGGAAATGGACACCGTGCCGCAGGCCGGAGAGGAACGCTTCAACGAGGCCGGCGTGCGCCGGATCCTATGCAGCGTCCGGCATTTCATCCATCATCCCGACGTGCGCGACTTCACCCTCGTCCTGCCTGCGCGTCTGTTCTCGTCCGGGCCGCTATACCTGCCGCACGTCCATGCCCTGCTGTACAACGAATCGCCCCGCACCACGCTCGCCATCGTGGAGGATGGAGGCTGCACCCGCTTCGTCTGGAGCGACGGCCCAAGCCTGACGCTCGGGAATGATGGCTACGGACTGCCGGGAGGCTTCGACCATCCCCGCCTCGAAGCCCTGCCGATCATAGGCGGACTGCCCGTGCTCAATGGCGTTTCCGACATTGCTCCGCTCCTGTCCGGCTTTGGCCCGGCGATGGACGAAGCGGTGCGCACGAGCAGCGGACGGGTGGAATCGGCACTGGCCCTGCTCGGGGAAATCTGGCCGCTGGCCCTGCATGCGCTCCACCGCCACGTAAAGGCGCTTTGCATCCTGGAGCAGCGCGGCTACTCGCGCAGCCACAGTCCGCCAGAGATGCCCGGCGTGATATTCATGAGCGCGGATGACGTGGAGCATATCGGCGACCTGCTCTGCCATGAATCGAGCCATGTCAGGATGAACATCTTCCGCCGCTACGACGCCATCGCCCGTGCGCGCGACGCAGGAATGGAAGCTGCCGGCTTCGTCTCTCCCTGGCGGGCAGACCGGCGCCCCCTGCGCGGGCTGGTGGATGGCGTGCACGCCTTTCTCAACGTCTGCCGCTATCATCGCCGACTGGCGGGATGCCATGCGGATTCATGGCCTTCCCGCGTGATCTATGAACGGCAGCGACGCAATGTGAGGCAGGCCTGGTCCACGCTGCGCGAGCACGCCCTACCCACACGGGTCGGCGCCCTGCTGTTCGAGGAATTCGCTCTGGAGGAGCCTCTGCTGTGACGATCTTCGCATCATGCGCCACCCAAGGCATCGGCATGAAACCGGAGGCCGACGCCTCCATGCTGATACGGTTGCGTATGGAATTCTCCAGCAGGGGAGCGGCGGTATGGGGCCCGCCCGCTCTCGATCCCCACATCCACGCACGGCTACTGGACGAAGCCCTGGCGCAGCGGCGGGAGGCAAGCTGGAGCCTGTTCGCGCATCGCTGCCCGGGAGAGATCGCCCAGGACAATCTTCGTGCGCATCTCGGACCGCATGCACGCGGCTTCCTGGCATCGGCATCGATACTGGCCATGCTGGAATCGGTCACCGGCCACAGGCTCGTTCCTTCCTGGAGCGCGAGCTGCTATACCTACTACGAGGGTCCGGGCCAGCACATGGGAGAGCATTGCGACAAGCGGGAAGCGTGCCGGATCGCCCTGCTGGCGTACCTGCACAGCACGTGGGCACCCGGCGCGCAACCCACGCCGGGACTCCAGCTGCACGTCTTCCGCGGTGACAATGCTGCCAGCGGGTTGCTGTTGCGCATCACCGGCCTGTCCAACCGGATCGTCATTCTCAACGGCGCCGAGCAGGCACACCTGCGACCCGCCCTGGCGATGGGAGAATGCATGACGATGCTGGCGGGATGCTACCGGCTCGCGGACATCTCTCTGGAGCAGCGCGATGCAATGGAACGACTGGCCGCCGAATGATCCCGCGCTGATGCCAGGCTATGAGGCCTGGCGCGCCGGAGAATTCGACGAGGCCTGGCGTTTTTTCGAGCGGGCATCTGCAGGGCAACCGGATCAAGCCGACATCTGGCGTGGACTGGGGAACGTCGCATGGTCCCGGCGCGAGTTCCCGCTCGCCCTGGTCCACTTCGACGCGGCGTTGCGGCTTGCTCCATGGAATCCGATGCACTGGGGCAATCTGGGCCTGGTCCGACGCGACCTGGATCAGCCACAGGCTGCCATCGCGGCCTTCCGCGTCGCGGTGGGACTCGACCCGGAATATGCGCCGGCGCTCAATGAATGGGCAAACGTGCTGTTCGACATGGGACGCTATGCCGAGGCGCTGCCGATGTATGACGCTTCGCTGGCAATCGATGCCACGCGCGCCGTCGTATACCACAACAAGGGAGTCTGCCTGCGGGAGCTTGGCCGCCTGCCGGAGGCCCTGCGGCATTTCGAAGCCGCGCTGGCGCTGGAGCCGGGCTACCGCTATGCGCTGGAAGAACTGCAGCGCCTGGGCATGGGCAGGAAGGACGCCCGGGAACGCGTTCGCACCTGAATCCACACCGCAGCACGCGCCGGCTCAACCCTTCACGCGGATGATCCTGGCCACCTCGGGAATCCCCCTCAACCCGCGCATGATCTGCGCGAGATGGTAGCGGTTGCGCACCTGGAGCGTGAAGCTCATGGTGGTGTAGGTGTCGTCTCCGTCCATGGCAACGTTGTCGATGTTGGATCCCGCCCCGGCGATCGCCGCCGCGACGCGCGCCAGGACACCCCGCTGGTTGACCACCACGGTCCTGACGCAGACCTCGAAATGCCTGGCGATCTCCTTGCCCCATGCCACATCCAGCCAATTGTCGGAATGTCCTCGAGTCTTGGAGATCACCGGGCAGTCGTGGGTATGGATCACCAATCCCTGATCCTTCTTGATGAAGCCGACGATGGAGTCCCCCGGAATCGGGTGACAGCATTTGGCAAACTGCACCGCCACACCCTCGGTGCCGAGTATCGTGATGACACCTCCGCCATTGCCTGCGGACGCGATGTCCTCCGGCGCTGCCAGACGCCGCGCCACCACCGCCGGCAGGTGCATGCCCAGCCCCATGTCGGCCAGCAGGTCCTTTCTGGACTTGGCTCCACTCTCGCGCGCCAGCTTTTCCCACTGGGTCTCGCTGATCATCAGCGGATCGATCCCGAGCGATTGCAACGCCTGGTTCAGCAGACGTTCCCCCATTCGCACCGATTCTTCATACTGCATGGTCTTGAGGAACCGCCTGATGTGCGAGCGCGCCTTGCCGGTCACCACGTAGTTGAGCCAGGCGGGATTGGGCTTGGCATGCGAGGCGGTGACGATCTCCACGCGATCGCCGTTTCGCAAATGGGTGCGCAGTGGCGCATTCTCGCCGTTGATCTTGGCAGCCACGCAGCGATCGCCGATATCGGTATGCACCGCGTAGGCGAAATCCACCGCGGTGGCCCCCTTGGGCAGCGCCAGTATCTCGCCCTGGGGAGTGAAGACGTAGACTTCCCCGGGAAACAGGTCGACCTTGAGATGCTCCAGGAACTCGAGGGAATCGGCGGAGTCACTCAGCGTCTCCAGCAGGCTTTGCAGCCACTGGTTGGTTTTCATGTGCAGGTCGTTCAGGTCGGCATCGGTGCTCTTGTAGAGCCAGTGCGAGGCCACGCCGGCTTCCGCGATCCGGTGCATCTCCGTGGTCCGGATCTGAGCCTCGATGGGCGTGCCGTAGGGTCCCCACAAGGTGTTGTGCAGGGACTGGTAGCCGTTCGCCTTCGGAATGGCGATGTAGTCCTTGAATTTTCCCGGAATGGGATTGTAAAGACTGTGCAGTGCACCCAGCGCGACGTAGCAGGATGGCACGTCCTTCACGATCACCCGGAAGCCGTAGATGTCGAGCACTTCCGAGAAGGTGAGGTGCTTTTCCACCATTTTCGTATATATGCTGTAGAGCTGTTTCTCACGCCCGGTCACCTCCGCTTCCAGCCCCGCCGCCGCCAGCCGCTGCTTGATCGATTCGAGTATCTTGCTCACCACTTCGCGCCGGTTGCCGCGTGCAGCCCGGGTAGCCTTGTTCAATACCCGATAGCGCGTCGGGTAGAGATGGCGGAATCCCAGTTCCTGCAGTTCCTGGTAGATGTTGTTGAGTCCCAGCCGATTGGCGATGGGTGCGTAGATTTCCATGGTTTCCCGGGCGATGCGGCGGCGCTTTTCCGGCCGCATCACTTCCAGCGTGCGCATGTTGTGCAGTCGATCCGCCAGCTTGATGAGAATGACGCGTACATCGCGCGCCATCGCCAACAGCATCTTGCGGAAATTCTCGGCCTGGGCGTCGGCACGGGTCTGGAACTCGATCTGGTCGAGCTTGGAAACCCCGTCCACCAGTTCCGCCACTGGCTTGCCGAACCGGTCGCTGAGCTCGGCCTTGGAGACATGGGTATCCTCCATCACGTCGTGCAGCAGCGCAGCAGCCAGCGTCTGGGAGTCGAGCCGCAGCTTGCCGAGGATGCCGGCTACCGCCAGGGGATGGGAAATATAGGGTTCGCCGGACTGCCGGAACTGCCCGGAGTGCGCGCTCCGGCTGAAGAGGTAGGCGTTCTGGAGCTCGGAAATGTCGTCCGGCTTGAGGTAGCAGGAGAGTTCGCCAAACAGGAAATCCGCTTCGGGCAATGTAGCAGAGGAGTCTGGCAAACCTCGTGCTTGCATGGTCATTTCCTTCGCTTGCTGTGACACGCTCCGAAGCATGGAAATTTCAGGATGACAATGCCCTCATGGCCAGCCAGATGGACGGATATCCCCGTCCGCCGCCAATCTTCATCTTCAGCATGAATCTCGATTCCCCTCACGCGCTCAAAGCGGCACGCTCGTCAACAAATCCAGTCCGACCTTTCCCTGAGCCAGTTCGCGCAACGCGATCACGGTAGGTTTGTCGCGCGCGGACTCCACCATCGGGGCGCCGCCCACGGAAAGCTGCCGCGCCCGGATGGTTGCGACCAGGGTCATGTCGAAACGATTGGGAATCCTCTTCAGACAATCGTCAACGGTGATACGTGCCATAATGATCACTGCTCCATTCAATAATGTGCTGTCAGGCGGCCCGTCCATGGCGTTGCTCCGCATCAGCTTGTGTTGCAGGGCAAGGCCTCCTCTCTTATATGACAGATTCGATTCCGAATCGTGCCATCAGGTCGCGGTGGCGGTCGAGCTGTCCCGCTGCCTTGAGACGCTCGGCCCGCACGATGCACGCCAGATCCTGCAACGCCATATCAAGTTTCATATTGATGATAACATAATCATATTCGCGCGCATGCACCATCTCTTCCCGGGCAGCGGCCAAACGCCGCCTGATTGCCTCGGGGCTGTCCTGTCCCCGCCCGGTCAGACGTGCTTGCAGCGCTTCCGGGGATGGCGGCAGGACAAAAATTCCTATCGATCCGGGAAAGGCCTGGCGTACCTGCGCCGCGCCCTGGCTGTCGATCTCCAGCAGGATATCGTGCCCTGCGGACATGGTCTGGGCGATCCATTTCTGCGACGTCCCGTAGAAATTTCCATACACTTCCGCGCTTTCCAGGAATTCGCCCTGCCGCTGCCTTCGCCTGAAGCCTTCCAGGCTGACGAAGTGATAGTCGCGCCCGTCGACTTCATCGGGACGCGCGGGTCGCGTGGTATAGGACACCGACAGGCGCAGATCGATGCCGGTCTGGAGCAGCGCCTTGACCAGGCTGGTCTTCCCCGCGCCCGATGGCGCGCTGATGATGAACAGATTGCCGGGCGTCATGGCGTGATGGTGTTCGCAAGATGCGGCAGGCTTCCCTCACTTCACGTCAGGAATGGAAACGGCTCCGCACAGAGTTTGGAGCCGCTATGGTAACAGATTGCCGCGTACTCTTGCGCCCGTTCCGGACCGCATCCGGCATTTTCATGACATATAAATTATCGGGGCCGGCAAGCTCCCATGAAACGAAGGCACGCCGTCACGTCGGGGACCTGCCGGCCTGTCTCAGGCCGAAATGGCCAAGGTCCTGCGTCGTACGATCGCCCCCACCATGGCCAGCCCTGCCAGGAGCATGGCGTACGTTTCGGGTTCCGGAATGGGCAGGACGCCCCCGGGGTTGGAGGGATTGACCGCCAGTGATACATTGTCGAACTCGAAGCCGTACTGCGTGCTCGATGCCACGACCCGATCGAAAGGTATGGTGGAATCGATGTTCACGTAGAAGGTACCTGCGGCGCCCTGATTGCCACTGGCCGCGCTATCCACGTCGAGTCCGGAAAAGCTGAAGAGCAGGGTCGTGCCGTCGTAGAAGGACAGCGTGTTGTAGTTGTCCACGGAACCCCACAGCAGACCGAAATACTGGTGATGTCCGCCCAGATCCAGCGTGACCTGCCCGATGCCGGTCGTGAGATACTGCGTTGCATTCGGCCCATCGGCCTGAAAGTTGTCGAACAGCGCGCCATTGCCGTTGGAAATATAGGGCGCGGCATAATATCCGGCAAGGTTGGGTAGGTCGACGGTCCTGGCCCCTGTTCCGCTGAAGGACACGGTGATGCCGCTATCGGTGACCCCGCCCGTGGCCGCCAGGGTGTCAAAGCTCTCATAGACGGCACCGCCGGCGGGAGTTCCGCCCACCGAAGCGGTCAGTGTCGCAGCCGCCATGCCGGCGGGTGCCGCGATGGCGATCCCGAGGGCCAATAGGGTAGAGGCTGTATGAACGCTGATCATGCGAGTTCTCATCTGAATCTCCTCTTCTGTCTTTTATTTGAAAGCCGCCGTTGCGGCCATGGGTACGCTGTGTACACTCTCTAAAAGCAAATACCATGCCAGTATCTAAGATACTGATATGTAATATATTATTTAGTGGAGCGTGTGACCTTGAGGAAATATGAAAACTCCCCCGACATGGACTTCGGTACTAGAGGGCTTACCAGGCAGAGCCGTTGCCATGCCGATGGCGGTGGATTTGAGTGTGAACAAGACCGGGAACGGCTGATATCGATGAAATCGGGGAAAATGACGAATGACCGAGATAAAGGGGCGCCCGCCGGCGCCAGGAGTATCATGATGAATCGCAGCGGTCCCGCCCCTTCGTGCCAAAACCGATGAACCATCAACCCTCATCTTCGGCGTCCCCACACCTTGCAGTTGGCGTCAACCGCCGAGAGGTGTGGGCGTGGGCCATGTTCGACTTCGCCAACTCGGGCTACACCACGGTGGTGATCACCGCGATCTTCAATGCCTACTTCGTGGCAGTGGTGGCGAACAATGAGGAGTGGGGAACGCTTGCCTGGACTATGGCGCTGGCCGTGTCGTATGCGATGATCATGGTGACGGGGCCGCTGCTGGGTGCCTATGCCGATGCCCATGCCGCGAAGAAACGCCTGCTGCTGCTGACCACCGCCGGATGCGTCGTATTCACGGCAATGCTATCCCTCGTCGGGCCGGGGGATCTCTGGCTGGCCGTGGCACTCATCATCCTGACCAATTTCTTCTTCGGTTCCGGCGAAAACCTGATCGCTGCCTTTCTTCCGGAACTTGCCGCCGGCGAAGCACTGGGAACGATATCCGGCTGGGGATGGAGCCTGGGCTACATCGGCGGCTTGGTAAGCCTGGGATGCTCGCTGGCCTATGTCACCTGGGCCCAGGGTCAGGAGCTGCAGGCCGCGCAGTTCGTGCCGGTGACCATGCTGATCACGGCCGCGCTGTTCGCGGTCTCCAGCATTCCGACCTTCGTGTACCTGAAGGAGAGGGCGCTTCCACAGGCACGTGGGGCAGGACGCGGTGCGGCCCACGAAGCGCTTTCGCGGCTGGTGCAGACGCTGAGCCATGTCCGGCACTATCGCGACCTGGGCACGTTTCTCGCCTGCCTGGTGTTCTATCAGGCTGGAATCCAGGCCGTGATCACGCTGGCGGCGATCTACGCCCAGCAGGCGATGGGCTTCAGCACTGGCGATACCATGTTGCTGGTGCTGGTGGTCAACGTCACGGCCGCAGGCGGTGCCTTCGCCTTCGGCAGCGTGCAGGACAGGATAGGCCACGTTCCGACGGTGGCGCTCACGCTCGTCGGCTGGATGGCCATGGTGCTGATCGCCTGGAAGGCCGACGACAGCGCCATGTTCTGGCTGGCCGCCAACATCGCCGGGCTGTGCCTGGGCGCGTCGCAATCGGCGGGCCGGGCGCTGGTCGGGTATTTCAGTCCGGGAGCGCGCCGGGCCGAATTCTTCGGGCTATGGGGTCTGGCGGTGAAACTGTCCTCGATCCTCGGCCCCGTGACCTACGGCCTGGTGACCTGGATTTCACGGGGCGATCACCGCCTGGCCATGCTCATCACCGGCGCCTATTTCCTTGTCGGGCTGATCATCCTCGCGGGTGTGGACGTCCGCCGCGGCCGACGTGCCGCCTTGGCAGAGCCGCCGGCATCGGGAATGGGCGGATAGCAGCCGCCTCCGGAGAGGCGTTCATCCGCATTCAATGCACGTGGTCGCCTGGAGGTGGGAGGATTTCGGGTTCCTGGTTGAGTTGTTCGATCTGCTGCATCAGCATGCTGGTGTTCTCCCATCCGGGGCCGTCCGCATCCGGGATCCAGCGCGCCCGCAGGTAGCCGAACCGATCCACCAGGAACTCCATGTGCGCAGGCAGCGTCCCCTCTCCCAGCAGGTCGGGCTTGTTCAGCGTGCGCCGGAACAGGGCGTAGCTCGGCACGATGTCGCCCACCCCCTGCGTCACCACCGGGAAGGTCGCCTCATTCAGGATCTGGGCGATCTCCCCGGCATCCGGGTCGTCCTCGGGGATCGCCAGCAGCACCGTGTCGGCCGACTCGACACGGGCCGCCAGCGCCCGCAACTGCACCAGCCGCTCGCGCGACTGCGGCCAGGAGAAGAAGACCAGCAGCAGGTTCTTGCGCCCACGAAAGTCCTTCAGGGTGCCGCTCGTGCCGTCATGCGCGCTGTAGGAGAAGTTGGGCGGGCCCAGGTTCGGCTGGGGCTGTTCGGGTACGACCCGCGGACTCATCAGGCGCGCCTGGTAGCCGCGCGACATGGCGTGCAGGAAGTTGACCACGTCCCACCGGTCTTCTTCGGTGAGGTTGTCAAACGGCGGCATGCCGGTGTTGGGAATGCCGTAGGTGAGCCAGTGCAGGAAGTCGCCCGCGGTGTGCCGCGCGGTGTGCGGTTCGGTGAGCAGGTCCACGGGCGGGGGGTTGAAGGATTTGGCGAGTACGCCGTTGCCCTTGCCCTGCGGGCCGTGGCAGGCGGTGCAGTTCTCGCCGAACAGGACGGCCCCGTTGGCAATCGAGATGGTGTCGAACGGAACCGGGGTCTTGCGGTAGGTCTCGGGATAGGCGGGTACCGCCAGCGGCGGCAGTGCCAGCGCCAGGGCGCTCGCAGCCAGCAGCGCCGGAATGCCCAGCCTGCGCTTGCGTTCCCAGCCGTGCCTGCGCCCGTAGGCGAGCGCGCCGAAGGCGAGGAGGAGCAGGGTCACGCCGCTCCAGACGCGTATCATGACGCTGGTCTCGCCCCAGGTGGCCGCCAGGGAGAAGCGGAAGCCGTAGGGCCAGTCCTGGATGATGGCGTGCTTGGCCGGAACGGTGTTGGAGACGATGGTGGCCAGCAGGACGATGAAGAGGGCGAGGATGAGTTCGAGGCCTACCCAGCGGCGCATGTGGCGCCCCGCCGCAAGCGCTTTCTCGAGGATGCCGGCAGCGGCCCCGGGCACGGCCTGGGAGAACAGCGGCAGCCAGGTGGCGCGCGCCCGCGCGGCGATCACGAGGACGAGGGCCAGCAGCAGAAGCTTGGCGTTGAGCAGCCAGCCGTACCAGGTGGAAACCATGGCGGCGTAGGCGCTGTCGACCATGCGGTCGGTGATGAGGATGCCGGTGGCGATCACCGCCAGCATCACCGGCAGCGCCAGCACCGAGAAGCGCTGCAGCGCCCGGGCGCCGGCCTGGATCAGTTCTTCGCGGGTGCGCAGGACGGGATGCAGGCGCGCGACGGCGCCGTCTCCGGCGTCAAGATCGAGGTCGGGGCCCGGATGGGCGTGCGCGGCCGCGCCGCCCCCCGACGCGCCAGGGCCGGGCCGGGCCGGGAGGGCGCTTGCGCCCGCCTCCCCGGGCGCAAGCGCACCGGTGCAGGTGAAGCAGACCAGGAGGAAGGCGGGCAGGGCGCCGAACCAGACGCTCGCGAGGATGATGTGCAGGGCGTAGGGCAGCACCGAGAGCACCGACAGTTCTTCGGCGGCGGAGTGGCTCGCGAGCGAGCCCACGATCAGGGTCAGGCAGGCGGCCGCGGTGCAGGCCAGGTAGTGCCAGCGCGCCCGCGAGGCGCTGTGGCGGATGTAGAGGACGATGGCAAGCACCAGGATCGCGCTGGCGGCCCGTCCCGCCCAGATGTGGCCCATGCGGGTGTTCTGGATGAGGGCGAGCCAGGCCTGCAGGTTCCACAGGCTGGCGTCCTCGCCCGTGGCCTGGGCAGTGGTGGTGGCGAGGATGCCCACCAGTCCCACCAGGAGCATGAGCGCCAGCCATGGCAGCAGGCGTTCGAGCCGTCCCACCCAGGGGGAGCGCCAGGCGCCGGCGATCGCCATGAAGACGCAGCCGCCCACCAGTATCATGTTGGACGCGAGCTGCAGCCAGCGAAACAGCGTCGCAACGACCTCGATCATTGCGACGGGTCTTGGCTCTTTATCGTGAAGTCATAGGAGGATTTGACGGTGTGGCCGTCCACCGAGAGAACCTTGTACTCCACGGTGTATTTGCCAGGCGCCAGCTCCGGCAGGGGGTGGACGATGGAGCGCGGATCGTCGGCCGACACTTCCGGCTTGATCCTGTCCACGATGGGGGTCTTGTCGGCCTGGTAGATGCTCAGCAAGGGGTAGTCCTTTTCGACTTCCTCGTTGAACCACAGGCGTACCTGGGTCGGGGGCTTCTTGAGCACCGCGCGCCGCGGCGGCTCCGCCTTGACCAGCATGGCGTGCGCGAGCACCGGCGCGCTGTGCAGTCCGAGTGTGGCGATCAGGAGCAGCGCACAGCCTCGGGCGGCACGCTGCAGGGGTGTCGTGCGTGATTCCATGGTGTTGACCCTCGTTTTGTAGCCGTCTCCCGGTCTTCATGAAAGCGGCGATTGTATTGGGTATGACCGTATTGCCGGTATATGGTTCGTCCGCGGCGCCAGCTCCGCCTTGCTCAGGCCGCGGCCCCGCCGCCGGAGCGCCCGCGCAGGAAGAAGAATGCGGCGGCACCCACGGCGGCGACGATGCCGCCGATCAGGAACGGGGAGGTGCCCTTGGGCTCGCCCACCGAGAAGGGAAAGCGCGAGATGTGCTCCGCCTGGTCGCGCACGGTCACGAGCCCCACGAATTTGCCCGGCTGGGCAAAGTCGTATTCGAAGTTGATGGAGCCGTTGGGGTAGACCTTGGCGGGTATGTGCAGGATGGTGATGTCGTCCAGGTTGCCTTCGCCGCCTTCGGCCGCACCGGTGTCGCGGATGATGCGTACTTCGGTGGGCAGGGGACGCAGGGCTTCTTCGATGTAGTCCAGCGCCACGACGGTGCGCCCGGTGCCGGGAATGTCTTCGCAGAATTCCTTCTCCTGGGTGGCCTCGGGCTGGTAGCCGGTGAAGTGCATGGTGTAGGGGCCGATGGTGAGCTTGCAGATGTCGTCGGCCAGCGAGAGGCCGCCGTGGGCGTGGACGGCGCTGGTGTGCGGCAGGCCCGCGGCCAGGATCAGGCCGAGCAGGGCAGGTTTGAGTGTGCGTAGAAACATGTCGGATCCACCTATAAAAAAGAGTTGTTGTCGGGCCTGCGCCGGATCTTACCGCCTTCGGCGGGCAAATGCAGCCCCTGTCAGGGCCGCTTGCGGGTTTCCCGCCATTGCTGCACACGCTTGGATTTCATGAGCTTGTAACCCAGAAGCGTCAGGATCAGCAGGATGATCAGCGGACCCACGGCGGAGCGGAACAGTTGCGCGTAGTTGACCATCTGTACCCGCAAGGGATACTGGAAGCGCAGCGGCGGCTGGCCCTCGGCGGTGATGAGGACGGTGTACAGGCCCTGATCCAGCCCGGTCTCGGTGGAGATGACGCCATCCGGGTGGTAGCTCGCCGCGAGGTATTTGAGGGTCTCGTCCTCGGCCTCGCCGGTGCCGCGCGTCACGCGCACGCTGATGGGCATGTCGCGCAGGGCAGGATCGATCAGGTCCACCACCAGGTAGGTGTCGCCCACCGCGGGGATTTCGGTACAGTACTGGGCGGTGGGTTCGAACTGCGGCTGGTAGGCGCTCAGGTGCACCATGCTCTCGCCGATGCGGCGCACGCACGGGTCTTCTTCCAGGGAGACGTTGCCGTGCCCTGCCGCCGTGCCTGTGTGCAGCAGCGCCATCAGGACGAGGGCTGCAGCACCCGCCTGTTTCAGTTGTCTGACGATGGACGGGCAAGCCCGTCCGGATTGTGATGGTGCATGGTACACGTCCCGCCCCCTCGGCCACTTCCGTTCGATTCGTATCCGCCGGCCGCTCGCCGGGGTCGTTCCTGGGCCTGCGGCGGCAGCGCCGCCAGGAGGCGCGCAGGTTGCGGTTATCCGGGCCCGGGCGCTGGCGCGCGTGCGGGCGCATAAAAAACACCGATCCCCCTTGCCGTCTGTCGACGGGGGCGGATCGGTGTCATGTGTGAAGCTTACAGCTTGGTGAAGACCGGTATCACCGCTCCAGCGATGCTGTTGATGTTGCGATCGCCCGTGTCGCTCCAGGTCATCAGCAGGCCGCCAAACCGGCTCTCCGGGTCGCCCAGGAGCGCCATCAGCCGCTGTACTTCCCACAGCGCGTCCTTCGCTTCCATCTTGATCTCGCGCGTCTCTCCCGGTTGGATCGGGGTCTCGTTGTCAAACGACAGGCCGGTGGCCACCAACTCCTTCGGGTAGTTGCGATCCAGGTGCTTCAATCCCACCTTGTTGAT
>NZ_FPIQ01000022.1 GCF_900119085.1 Nitrosovibrio sp. Nv17
TGCTGGATCTTCCGTTCGGGGATTTGATGTACCGTGCGCAGGAGACGCACCGTCAATACCATGAGGCCAATGCGGTGCAACTGTCGACGCTGATTTCGGTGAAGACTGGGGGTTGTCCGGAAGACTGCGGGTACTGTCCGCAGGCGGCGCGCTACCACACGGGGGTGGAGGGTCATGGGTTGCTGTCGCTGGAGGAAGTGGTGGAATCGGCGTGTGCGGCCAAGGCCCGGGGAGCGACACGGTTTTGCATGGGTGCGGCGTGGCGTGGTCCCAAGCAGCGTGATCTGGAGCAGATGACGCGGATGGTACGGGCGGTGAAAGGACTGGGGCTGGAGACGTGTGCGACGCTGGGGATGCTGAAGGCGGGGCAGGCCGAACAGTTGAAGGAAGCGGGGCTGGACTACTACAACCACAATCTGGACACTTCGCCGGAGTACTATGGGGAAGTGATCACCACGCGTGGTTACGAGGATCGGCTGGCCACGCTGGAGAAAGTGCGTGGTGCGGGGATCAACGTGTGCTGCGGGGGGATTGTGGGGATGGGAGAGAGCCGGTCAGCGCGCGCGGGGCTGATCGCGCAGCTGGCGAACCTGGATCCGTATCCGGAGTCGGTGCCGATCAACCATCTGGTACAGGTGGAGGGGACGCCGCTGCATGGGACGGCGGAGCTGGATCCGCTGGAATTCGTGCGGACGGTGGCGGCGGCGCGGATCACGATGCCGCGTGCGCTGGTGAGGCTGTCGGCGGGGCGTCGGGAGATGTCGGAGGCGGTGCAGGCGCTGTGTTTTCTGGCGGGGGCGAACTCGATCTTTTATGGGGACAAGCTGCTGACGACGGAGAACCCTGAGGCGGCGCAGGATCGGGCCCTGCTCGACAAGCTCGGCCTGCGACCGATGTAGACGGGAGAATCCTGGTGGATGCCGACGGCACCGGTCCGCAGGATCGGCTGCGCCAACAGTTGCGCACGCGCGAGGAGGAAGGCCTGTACCGCCGCCGCCTGGTTCTGGACGGCCCGCAGCAGGCCCGCGTGCGAGTGGCGGGGCATGAATGCCTGGCGTTCTGCAGTAACGACTATCTGGGTCTTGCCAATCATCCCGGACTGATCAGGGCGGCCTGCGAGGGGGCTCGGCGCCACGGCGTGGGGGCGGGGGCCTCTCATCTCATCAGTGGCCACTTCTCGGTCCACCATGCCCTGGAGGAGGCGCTGGCGCGTTTCACCGGTTTTCCCCGGGCACTGCTGTTCTCGACCGGCTACATGGCCAATGCCGGTGTGATCGCCGGTCTGATGGGCCGCGACGGTGTGGTATTCGGCGACAGGCTCAACCATGCATCCCTGAACGATGCGGTGCTGGGCGCGCGTGCCCAGCTCGTCCGCTATCCGCACCTCGACCTGGCCGTGCTGGAGCGCCGGTTGGCCGCCTGCCGTGTCAAGAACAGGATGGTGGCGACCGATGCCGTATTCAGCATGGATGGAGACATCGCACCCGCGGCCGATCTGCTGGCACTGTGCGAGCGGTACGACGCCTGGCTGCTGCTCGATGACGCCCACGGTTTCGGCGTGTTGGGATCGCAGGGACGGGGGACGGTTTCGCACTTCGGGCTCCATTCTCCGCGCATCCTCTACATGGCCACGCTGGGCAAAGCCGCGGGGGTGTTCGGCGCCTTCGTCGCGGCACAAGCGGAGGTGATCGAGACCCTGATACAGCACGCGCGCAGCTATGTCTATACGACCGCGACGCCGCCGCTGCTGTCCCATGTACTGCTGGCCAGCCTGGACCTGATCGAGACGGATGCATGGCGTCGGGAAAGGCTTGCACAGCTGGTGGCATGCCTGAAGCAGGAAGTGCGGCCGATACGCTGGCGGTTGCTGCCGTCGGATACGCCCATCCAGCCGTTGCTGATCGGGGACAGCGCACGCGCGCTGGCGTTGAGCCGTACACTGCGCGAGCACGGCCTGCTGGTGCCGGCGATTCGCCCGCCCACCGTGCCGCAGGGTTCGGCGCGACTGCGGATCTCGCTGTCCGCGGCCCACGAGGTGGAGGATGTGCGGCGGCTGGGGGCGGTGCTGAGAGGGCTGGATGGCGCTTGAGGCATGAGCCTGCACGTGGAATCCATAGGCGCGGGCCCGGATCTGGTGCTGCTGCACGGCTGGGCGATGCATGGCGGTGTCTGGCGCGAGCTGTGCGAACAGCTGGTGCCGCGCTTTCGCGTGCATCGGGTGGATCTGCCGGGGTATGGGGGGAGCCGGTTGCGGAGTTTCGGCACCTTCGAACAGGTGGTGGAGCAGGTATCGGAAATCCTGCCGGATCGCTGCACAGTATGGGGGTGGTCGCTGGGGGGGCAGATCGCGCTCGCGCTGGCATTGCGCCGGCCCGACCGCGTCGATCGGCTGGTGCTGGTATCGACGACGCCTTGCTTCGTGAGGCGGGATGAGTGGCACTGGGGAATGGAGGAGGATGTGCTGCGGCAGTTCGGGCATGGGCTGAAGCAGGATCGTATTGCGACGCTCGACCGGTTCATCGCCCTGCAGGCGCTCGGCGATGCCGATGCCGCCACCACGGCACGGCGGTTGCGGGCGGTGCTCGCGGAACGCAATCTCCCGGATGAGGGTACCCTGCTGGCCGGCCTGGAGAGCCTGTTGACTATTGATCTGCGCGAAGCGCTGCCGCGCGTGATCCAGCCGACACTGCTGCTGCACGGCGAGAATGATGCGATCATTCCCGCAGCCGCGTCGAGGTGGATGCAGCAGCGGTTGCCGGATTCGGAACTGGAGTTGCTTCCCTCCCGCGGTCATGCGCCCCTGCTGTTTCCCGCGGCGCTCGTGGCCAGGATTTGAATGGATTGGAATGAATCACACCCACGATGCTGACAAGCGCCAGGTACGGAATGCTTTCGGGCGAGCGGCAGCGAGCTATGATCAGGCGGCGATCCTGCAGCGGGAAATATGCGACCGCATGCTGTCGCGCCTCGACTACGTCAGGCATGTGCCCGGCCTCATCGTCGACGTCGGCAGCGGCACGGGGCGCGGCTCCCGCGAACTCCGGCGGCGCTATGCCGGTGCGACGGTCGTGGCGCTCGACATCGCGCTGCCGATGCACCAACAGGCGCGCCGCCTGGCTCCCCCCCGGTGGCGAGCGCTGCTGGCCGGCCAGAAGGGGCGCACGCGCTACGTGTGCGCGGACATGGAGCAGATGCCGCTGCGGGATGCGTGCGCCGGCCTGGTCTGGTCGAATCTGGCGCTGCAGTGGTGCAATGATCTCGGACCGACGCTGGGCGGTATCCACCGCATCCTGCAAACCGACGGATTGTTCATGTTCAGCACTTTCGGGCCCGATACCCTGAAGGAGCTGCGCGCGGCCTTTCGCGGCACGGATCGCTACAATCATGTCAACCGTTTCCTGGATATGCACGATATCGGCGACATGCTGGTGCATGCCGGCTTTGCCACGCCCGTCATGGATATGGAGTACTTCACTCTGACATATGACGATGCCGCTGCGGTGATGCGGGATCTCAAGGCCATCGGCGCCCACACCGTACTGCAGGGAAGGCGGCGGGGCCTGATGGGAAGGCGCGGATGGCAGCGGGCTGTCGACACCTACGAGGCATTGCGCACGGACGGGAAGCTGCCGGCAACCTTCGAGGTGGTGTATGGCCACGCCTGGAAACCGCAGCCGCGCACATCCATCGTTACGCCGGAGCTCAGGCGGCAGCTCGGACTGATATAGCCCGGATTGCCGGATCCGGCGGGAATCGGACAGGACCAGGGGATATGGCTGGAGGGGAATCGAGGGGCTATTTCATCGCCGGTACGGATACCGGCGTGGGCAAGACGCGGGTCAGCTGCGCACTGCTGCGCGCGTTCGGTGCGCGTGGCAGGACGACGGTCGGCATGAAGCCCGTGGTGGCCGGACGCGAGGACGGGTCGTACCGGGACGTGGAACTGCTGCAGGCGGCAAGCAGCGTGGCGGTTTCGCGCCGTCAGGCCAATCCGTACGCCTTTGCCCCGGCGATCGCGCCGCACATCGCTGCGGAGCGGGCCGGCGTCGTGATCCACATGGATGTCATCCGCGCCGCCGCCGCCCTGTTGCAGGGCATGGCCGAACGCGTGGTGGTGGAGGGGGCGGGGGGCTTCCTGGTGCCGCTCGGCCCGGATCGGGATGGCGCCGATATGGCGGTGGCACTGGGTTTTCCCGTCATACTGGTGGTGGGCATGCGGCTGGGTTGCCTCAATCATGCGTTGCTGACCGCCAGAGCGGTACGCGATACGGGTTTGCCGTTTGCGGGATGGGTGGCCAACTGCATCGAGCCGGAGCTGGCGATGCTCGACGAGAATATCGGCACGCTGGCGCAAAGACTGGATGGCCCCCTGCTGGGCATTCTGCCGTTCGGGCCGGCCATCGATGCGGTGCAACTGTCATTGCTGCTGGACATCGACCGCCTGGAGCAGACGTCAATTCGCCAGGTTCCCGGCTGACGCTGACTTTTCCGCGCCCTTCGCCGGATGACCTCAGATCATCACGCCCTGATGCAGCGCGGTGTCTGCCGGGTATCCGTTCGGGTCGAACAGGAACGCTCCCGCGAACAGGCTGAGCAGTGTGACCAGGATGCTCGCGAAGAACGCCGTCCAGAATCCGGAAATGCGGAATCCCGGCACCAGCGTCGATACCAGGAGCAGCATCAGCGCATTGATCACCAGCAGGAAAAATCCGAACGTCACGAGTGTCAACGGGATCGTCAGGACGATGATCACGGGCTTGATCACCGCGTTGGCGATTCCCAGCAGCAGGGCCGATACCAGCAGGGATTTCCGGCTGGCGAATGAGACGCCATGGAAGACGAGGCTCGCCAGCCACAGGGAGAGGGCGGTGATGCCGCAATGCGCCAGAAATTCCATCATGTCGTGCAGCATGTAGCGCCTGATCGGGCGGTCGGTGTCGTGGCGTGGATGCGATACGCCAAGGCGTTGCCGGGATCGGCAAATTTTACAACAGATGCCCGGGTTTGCTGAGCCATTCCTTCTTTCGGGCGATGGGCGGCAGATATCGCACCGATGCCTGAGCCTCCAGCAGCGGGCTGGCACATGCGACACGGCCGTTCGAGTCGATTCCATCGGATCCGATGCGCCCATTCTGGCATGAATCATGCTTGTCGGATACCGGGTGCCTGTATCTTGAATGCTGCATGTCTTCAAAGGGCCCGGATGGAAGCACCCTGGGGGAATGAGCAGGAGCGAGGGGATGAATGGATGATCTCAGGCAGCGGCGGGAAACGGATCGGCAGCCGCCGCTGGCGCGCTACGATGCGCTGACTGCCTTGCCCAACCGTGTGCTGTTTCATGAGACACTGAGGAAGATCATCGCCCAGGCGCGATACGGGCAGCGCATGGTCTCGGTGCTGACGCTGGATATCGATCACTTCCAGCGCGTCAACGATACCCTGGGACGCGCGTCCGGCGACGAACTGCTGCGCCAGTTCAGCCTGCGCCTGTTGCAATGCCTGCGGGTTCGGGACATGATCGCCCGCCTGGATGGCGACGAGTTCGGATGCATCCTGGATACGCCCGAAGGTTCGGAGGATGCCGGCGTGGTGGCGGGCAAGCTCCGCGAAGCGCTGCGCCGGCCTTTCACCCTGTCGGGCCATCGGATCGTCCTGACCGCGAGTATCGGAATCAGCGTATACCCGGTCGATTCTGCGGACGCGGACATTCTGATAAGAAAGAGCGACAGTGCCATGCACTGTTCGAAGACGGCGGGCAGGGATACATACCGCTTCTTCGCGCCGGGCATGAACGCGCATGCCATGGAACGGGCGGCGTGTGAAAATGGTCTGCGCCAGGCGCTCGATCGGGGAGAATTCGTCCTGCACTATCAGCCGAAGATGGCGCTCTCCGCCGAGAGGCACATGACCGGGGTGGAGGCTCTGATCCGATGGAATCGTCCGGGGCATGGGCTCGTGGCACCAGAAGAATTCATACCCATCCTGGAGCAGACGGGGTTGATCGGCGAGGCAGGGGTCTGGGTGATTCAGGCCGCCTGCAGGCAGATTGCCGAATGGAAGCGTCTGGGAGCGGGCGAGATTCCCATTTCCATCAATGTATCGGCCAGACAGTTCACTCAAGGTGATCCTGGCCATGATGTCGTCCAGGCCACTCATGAGAGCGGAATCGATCCCCGCCTGATCGAATTCGAGCTACAGGCGGAGCGGGCATTGAGGGAGAATGGCATCGACGCCCGCCTGCTCGAGCTGGAGCTGACCGAAAGCTCGCTGATGATGCATGCCCGCAGAACGATCGATGCGTTCGCGCGGTTGAAAGCAACCGGTATCCGGATCTCGATCGACGATTTTGGTATCGGATATTCCAGCCTCGCCTACCTGAAACGGCTTCCGGTCGATGTGCTCAAAATCGATCGCTCCCTGATTGCCAATGTGGTGACTAGCCGTGCCGATGCCGCGATCGTGACCGCCATCATCGGCATGGCGCATAGCCTCGATGCCAGGGTGGTGGCCGAGGGGGTGGAGAGTGCGGAGCAGCTCGATTTCCTGCGCATGCGGGACTGCGACGAGATTCAGGGCTACTACCTGGCACGGCCGCTCTCAGCCGGAGAAATCTCCAGGGCGATTCTGGCAGGCGATCTGTCCCTTGTCCCTGCGGAGCGCTGAGCGCCGGCTTGCGGAAAAAATGCAGGACTTCCTGCGGGGTGCGTCTCCGGAGGAAGCAGGAGTGCTAAGATCCGGGGTATGCGTCTCTTCACCCGCAATGCTCTCCCTATCGTGGCATGCGCTTCGCCTGTCTAGGAAGCGGTTCGCAGGGGAACGGCCTGATCGTGGAGGTCGGACAGACCCGGGTATTGCTTGATTGTGGTTTTTCCTTGAAGGAGACCCTGTATCGGCTGGCGCGGCTGGGGGTCGAGCCCGCCACGATCGACGCCATCATCGTCACCCATGAGCATGACGACCACGTCGGCGGCGTCGCGAGGCTGGCGCGCCGGTATGACATCCCCGTGTGGCTGACGCATGGCACCTTGAACGCCATGGGGGCCGCCGCCTCGCTGCCCATCGTGAATATCATAGAGGGATATGCGCCGTTTTCCATCGGAGACATCGAAGCGACTCCTTATCCCGTTCCGCACGATGCCCGCGAGCCTGCGCAGTTCATGTTCGGGGATGGAGCCCGCCGCCTCGGCATCCTGACGGACGCGGGATGTTCCACGCCGCACATCGAAGCAGTGCTGGGCGGATGCGCTGCGCTGGTGCTCGAATGCAACCATGATGCCGGCATGCTTGCGCACGGTGACTATCCGCGGAGCCTCAAGGCGCGGGTCGGGGGCCGCCTCGGGCATCTCGAGAATTCCGTCGCTGCAAGCCTGCTCGCCAGCCTCGATCGTTCCCGCCTGCAGCATGTCATCGCCGCGCATCTGAGCCGGAAGAACAACACGCCGCGATTGGCGCAGACCGTGCTGAGCGGTGTCCTGGGTTGCGGACTGGACTGGATCGGCGTGGCGGACCAGGACGAGGGATTCGGCTGGCGCCAGATAGTGTGAGGGCTTCGGCAGAGGTGCCGGGCGACCACGTGGTCACCCGGCGTGCGGGATTACTTCAGTGCATCCAGCGTGCTGTTCTTCGCATCAGTGGCGCCTTCCTTCACTGCATCCACGCCCGCGCCCACGGCGTCGCCCACTGCATCCTTGACCTCTTCCGCCTTTTCCGCGACCGCGTCGGCTGCGTCCGACAGTTTCTCGCCTGCTGCCGCAGCGGCATCCTTGGCTGCATCGACGGTATCATCGATGCCATCCTTGGCGGCATCCACGGCAGCCGATGCCTCATCGCCCACGGAGGATGATTTCGAGGCGTCGGAGGCGCCGCCGCCCGAGATGATCTTCTGGAAATTTTCCTTTTCCTGTTCCGGAAGCGCCTGGTTCGGCTTGCCACAGGCGGCCAGGGTCAGTGCCACCAGCGTCGCCGCGAGAAGGGGAAGGGTAGGTCTCATTTTATTTGATGCCCTCGTCAGGTTGATAAAACTAAAGCGCGAAGTATATAACGAAGCTGCGCGATTCTTCAAATGGCAGCCGGATACCTGCGTGTGCCGCTGCTGGAATGGAGAAGCACTGAGGGCGCGACGACGCCGCAACGGGCAGACGGGGCTGGCCGGACAGGGATGCGACAGGGAATCGTGTACCTGCTGAGTGGCTCGAGGCAGCCCCTTTGTCGGGTGTTACCTTTTTTGCGTCAGTGCCCCTCCGGGATGGCGCTCTGCCCCGGCGGCAGGGGATTGCCATTGCCGTCAAGCTGATGGCCGGGAAGCACGGCCTGCCCGGAATACTCGTCCTCGGCGTCTGCCGTGGCCACGTCCTCAGCAGTGGTCGACTGCCCGATCGCGGAGCGTTCCTCATCCATTGTGCTGCCACCCTCCAGTCGAGTGCCATAGGTTGTGGAATTTTCCGGCAGCGCCTGTTCGGGCCTTTTGCATGCGGTCAACGCCAGAGCCATCAGAGCAGCGGCGAGAAGTGTTCGTTTCATGTATGGCTTCCTTAAATTAGAGTGGATGGAAGGAACGATGATATAACAAAAGAATACCCGTGTATCAAAAATAATGAATGCCCGGAAGGGAGTGCGCTCACCCGAGCGATCGGTTTTCGGGCCCCTTCCCGGAAGGGGAGGAGCGGGCGACTCCTGCCGGAGGACGGAATGCCTTGCAGACATTCCGCTTCATTTCTACTTGCCGTCTTCCGCAGCACCACCGGCGCCGGTACTGCCATCTGCAGGAGCATCGGGTTCGTTGAGGTCGTCAAAATTCGGGGCCGAATCGCGCTCGACCGAGGCGGAGGGCGGAGGCTTGTCCATGGGGTGCTTCTTGTATTCGCACGCGGTCAATGCCAGCACCGCCAGGGTGACGGCAAGAAACGAATATTTCATTATTCGATGATCCTATGGTTCGTTGCAGGAAAGCCCAGTATAGCAAAAGCTTTCTACCCGTTCAAACCGTAACCCGCTTGCGCGCGTCTCGACGCAAAATGCCTCATCATAAAAAACCGCCCCTGGAGGAGGGGCGGTTTTTTCTTGGTGCCAGCTGGTTTCCATACACCATGCGCGGCGTCATTCTCCCGGGCACCTGGCTTACTGTTCCGCCTGCTGCTGCTGCGCTGCCGCCTCGGCTTCCTTCTGCGCGGCTTCGATTTCTGCGTCGGTCAGCTGGCCCTCGCGATTCCAGAGGCTCGGGGGATATTGCCCTGGCTTTCCTTCCCCCGGCTCGTGCGACTTCAGCTGGTCACATCCGGTCAGTGTCAGTATCAGGGCGGCGGCGAGGAGCGAGTACTTCATGTGTTTTGATCTCCTTAAGGTAGATACGTGTTGATAACGACTCACGGGTACGTTGGTACGTTGCACAGTGCTTCCGGTTGTTTCGTCTGCACCAGTCGTTCAAATCTGAAAAAGCCACTGCTTCAAATCTGAAAAGACCACTACTTTAATAGCAGAATTGGGATATGTTGTCCAGTTTTTGTGGCGTATCCACAAGGATACGCATAAGCTGTTAACGGCCGGATGGCAAGGCTTTCGGTCGGCACGAAAATGACGTTTAATCGTTTTTCATCGTGCTGCCGCTCGATGCGCGCATATGCCGATGGCAGGATCATGCATCGTCTTCCGAAGGTTGGCCGGGTATCTCAATGAATCCATGAAGATACCATTGATGGCACAGTGCCAGCGCATCCCTGTCGATGCGTTTTCCCGGGGGCAGCGCACGTGCATCGGCGAACCGCTTCAGCCATCGCCGCGCACGGATATCCGCCGTGTACGACTCCCCATTGAGGAAGAAGGTTTTTTTTCTATACAGCAGGCAGCTCCTCAGGTTCAGTTTCAATCCATTGCGACGCGTCTCGCGTGCAAACGCCTTTTCGCCCAGAGGATCTGCCGGAGGCGTGAAGAAGACGTGCGGCTTCGGTTCCGTGAGATGGCACCCCATGAAATGCTCGACATCGGCGCGGTTCCAGCGGATTCGGTCCAGCACCGCAGCCGCCCTCTCGATCGCAGGGGTGCCGATGTGGCCCGGTCGTGCCGTCGGCGCCAGATCCGGATCCCGGTACATGCCCCCGAGCGCGAGACGCTCCTGGAGGTGGAAGAGGAACTGGGTGGCAAGTTCCTGGTGGGTCGGGGCCCGGAATCCGATCGAACAGGTCATGCAGCCGTCGCCTTGCGCCACGCCGTCATGCGCATAGCCGGGGGGCAGGTAGAGCATGTCGCCAGGTTCCAGCATCCATTCCTGCTCCGCTTCGAAGTGCCGGAGAATCTTCAGCGGCGCCCCCTCGACCAGGCGGGTGTCCTGCTGAGCGGATATCTGCCAGCGCCGCCGCCCCGCACCCTGCAGGAGGAACACGTCGTAAGAGTCGACATGGGGGCCGACGCCGCCCCCGTCGGGTGCGTAGCTTACCATCAGGTCGTCGAGGCGCGCGCGGGGAATGAAGTCGAACTCGAGCAGCAGCTTCCAGGCGTCGGGCAGGAAATGGTTGACGTCCTGGACCAGCAGCGTCCATTGCCCCTGGGGCAGGTGGGCGAAAGTGCGCCGGGCAAAGGGGCCGTGCTTCACGCGCCACGTGTTTCCGCGGCGGATGACCAGGCGCGCGCGTGCATCCACGTGGCAGGCTAGGCGGATGAGTTCGTCCGGTGTCAACAGTCCCTCAAAACCCGGCAGGGCATTGCGCACCAGCAGAGGTTCTTTCTGCCAGTGCCGGCGCAGGAAGGCACGCGGCGTGAGCGCTCCCAGCAGCCCGGCCCTCATCTGCCGCGCATGAACATCTTGTCGAGATCCACGAGACTGATTTCAAGCCACGTGGGCCGGCCGTGATTGCACTGGCCGGAGCGTTCGGTCGCCTCCATTTCGCGCAGCAGCGCATTCATCTCCGGAAGGGTCAGCGTGCGGTGGGCACGCACCGCGCCGTGGCAGGCCATGGTGGAGAGCAGTTCGTTGCGCCGCGCGGTCATTACCTGGCTGGCACCGAATTCACGGATTTCGCCGATGACGTCCTGCGCCAGCCTGATCACATCGGCGTGCTGGAGCGTGACGGGAACCGCACGCAACGCCAGCATGGTCGGGGAGAGCGCTGCCATTTCGAACCCCAGCTCGTGCAGCAACGGGCCATTCTCCTCGACCGTGGCAATATCCAGATGGTCCGCCTGGAACGTGACGGGAATCAGCAGGGATTGCATTGCGAGCGGACGGGTGTCGAGCGCCGACTTGAGTTTTTCGTACAGAATTCGTTCATGGGCGGCGTGCATGTCCACGATCAGCAGGCCGCGGTCGTTCTGGGCAAGGATGTAGATGCCCAGCAGTTGTGCCAGTGCAAATCCGAGCGGAGGCATGGCAGGAGCGGCATCGGTGCCCGGGGATGTCGCCGGTAGCGCTGCAGGCGTTGCACCGCTACCAAACAGGGTGCGATAGAACGCTTGCGGTTGGGCGGCGGTCGGGGGAAAGGCCAGGGATCCGCCGGATCCCACCGGTGATGCGAACGGGATGGCATGCTGCCGAGAGGACGGATCCGCCGCCGCACCCTTCCCGGCATGACCCGAATCCGGGCCGGAAGCGGTATTTGCAGCGGCCGCAGGGCTGTATCGCGGTGCCGCTAATGCCTTGTCGAGCGCATGAAACACGAACTGATGAAGTGCGCGCGGGTCGCGAAACTTGACTTCGGTTTTGGTGGGATGGACATTCACATCCACGCCCCCGGGGTTCATTTCGAGGAACAGTACGAAGGCTGGGTGGCGCTCGGTATGCAGGACGTCGCGATAGGCTTCGCGCAGCGCGTGGATGATGAGCCCGTCGCGCACGAAGCGGCCGTTGACGAAGAAGTACTGGTTGTCGCGGGACGAGCGGGAGTAGTGCGGCAGCGCGGAAGCGCCCCACAGTCTCAAGTCTGCCGCCTCCTCGTCGATGGATATCGAGGCCTGGGCGAATTCGTCCCCCAGGATCGCGGCGATGCGACGCTCCGCATCCGCCGGGCGCAGGTGTCGGCGCAGTCCACCATTGTGCTGCAGCGTAAAGCCGATATTGGGGCGCGACAGTGCAATGCGCTTGAAGATCTCGTCGCAGTGGGCGTATTCCGTGGCTTCGGTCTTCAGGAATTTGCGACGGGCGGGCGTGTTGAAGTAGAGATCGCGCACTTCCACCGCCGTGCCCTGGGTGAGTGCAGCCGGTTCGGGCGGCAACGCCCGGCCATTCTTTGCCTGTACACTCCATGCGTACGGCATTCCCTGCCTGTGGCTCGTCAGGGTCAGATGCGAGACCGCTGCGATGCTGGCCAGGGCCTCGCCCCGGAATCCCAGACTGGTGATGCCCTGCAACTCCTCCAGCGTACCGATCTTGCTGGTTGCATGGCGGGCGAGAGCGAGCGGCAGATCATCCGGTGCAATGCCGATGCCGTCGTCCGTGATGCGGATCGATTTCACGCCTCCCTGGAGCAGATGGACCGCTATCTCCGATGCGCCCGCATCCACGCTGTTTTCCAGCAGTTCCTTGAGGGCTGAGGCGGGCCGTCCGATGACCTCCCCCGCGGAGATCTGGCTGATGAGCAGATCCGGCAACAGCCTGATCGCGCTCACTGCGCCGGACGCCGATGCGGGTGCGTGTGAAAGCGGGGATGGATCATCTCATTGCCGCCCGGATGGTCGCATGGTCGAGGTGTGGTGCAAACATTTCAATAAAATCATAGACATATCCTCTAAGATAGCTGTTGCGGCTGATGCCGATGCGGGTGGTGCTCGGCTCGAACAGGTGGCCTGCGTCGATCGCGCGCAGATAGTGGTCGCGTTTCGGCTCGAACGCCATTTTTGCCAGGATGCCGACGCCCAGGCCCAGTTCCACGTACGTCTTGATCACGTCCGCGTCGATGGCCGTCAGCACCACGTTGGGATTGAGTCCCCTGGCGTCGAAGGCCTGATTGATCTTCGATCGTCCGGTGAACGCGAAATCGTAGGTGATGATGGGGTGGCGGGCAATATCTTCCAGGGTCAATGTCCGGAGCTCGAGCAGGGGATGCCCCTGCGGCACGATGATGCAGCGGTTCCACTGATAGCAGGGCAGCATCACCAGTTCCTCGAACAACTCGATCGCCTCGGTCGCGATCGCGATGTCCGCCTCCCCCGATGTGACCAGCTCGGCGATCTGGGTCGGGTTGCCCTGCCGCAAAATGAGTTTCACCTTAGGATAGCATGCGGTAAAATGCTTGATTGCGGGCGGCAGGGCATACCGTGCCTGGGTATGGGTGGTGGCGATGGTAAGGGAACCGGAGGCTTCGTTGGCGAAGTCCTGGCCGATCTGTTTCAGATTTTTCGCATCTTTCAGCATTCTTTCGGCGATGTCCAGGATGGCCTGCCCCGGCGGCGTGACCTTGACTACGCGTTTTCCGTGGCGGACGAAGATATCCACTCCCAGTTCATTCTCCAGAAGGCGTATCTGCTTGCTGATCCCGGGTTGTGAGGTGTGCAGTGCCTCCGCGGCCTTGGAGAGGTTCAGGCCCTGGCTCACGACCTCGTGCAGATAGCGCAGCTGCTGCAGCTTCATAGGGTACCGTCTATTCCGAGATATATGGTTTGGTTATAATAATCTAACATAATATTCTTTCGTGATATATATATCTGCTGTATCATGCATGGTTCAGACGGGGATCCATGGGTGCCGGGGCGGGTACGGAAGTGTGGGGATCAAGAGATTCGTTCGGTTCATGTTGAAAAAGGGACTGAAGGCGGGCGAGGGATCGAGAATGGTCCCGTTGCTGCGCTCCCGCACGGAAACTGCCCCACGGATTTTCTTTCCGGCGTCATGAAGACCGGATGACAGGTGACGGGCAAAGGAGAATGCAGATGAGTTACATGGACAATCTCGCAAATGATGCCGAGATCGAGGCGTACGGCAAATCCGTGCAGGAGTACCTCGATCTGAAGATGGATGTCACGCGCTTTACCGCCGGCCGCCTGCAGATGGGGATCTACGGCCAGCGGCAGGAAGGCGTGAACATGATACGGATCAAGCTCCCGGGCGGGCGTGTGAGCGCATCCAAGCTGCGGACCATCGCCAGTGCGCTGGAGACCTATTCGCGCCACGATGTGGTGCACATCACCACGCGCCAGGACATCCAGATGCACTACGTGCCGCTGGAGCAGACCCCTGCAGCGCTGCGCCATCTCGCTGCGGGCGGCCTGACGACGCGCGAGGCCTGCGGCAACACCATACGCAATGTCACCACCTGCCCGCTGTCGGGGGTATGCCCGCGCCAGCACGTCGACGTGACGGCGCACCTCGAGGGTACGGTGCAGCATTTTCTGCGCAATCCGCTGACCCAGCAGATGCCGCGCAAGTTCAAGATCAGTCTGTCGGCCTGCGAAGCCGACTGCGCGCAGGGCATGATGCACGACCTGGGTGTCATCGCGGTGCACAGTGGCGACCGGTTCGGCTTCAAGGTCGTTGCCGGCGGGGGGCTGGGGCACAAGCCGCATGAGGCCGTCGTGGTCGAGGAATTCGTCGAGGAAAAAGACCTGTTTGCGGTCATGGAGGCCGTGATACAGGTGCACAACCGCTATTCCGACCGTGCCAAGCGCGCCAAATCGCGCATCAAATTCCTCGTCGACAAATTCGGTCCGGAAGGCTTCGTGGAAAAATACCGGGAAGAACTGGGGCGCGCCCGGTCCGCTCTGTCCCTGCAGGATCGCCCGGCGGGAGAATGGAGCGCGGGAAGCGCCACCGGGGAGATCCCCGGCATGGGCGCGCCGCGGCGCCTGTTCGCCCAGAAGCAGTCGGGGCACTATGTCTTTCCGATCGGCGTGCCCATGGGCAACCTGGATGCGCGGCAGTTGCGTGGATTGGCCGATCTGTGTGACACGTTCGATTTGCCCGACATCCGCGCCACGCAGGACCAGAACATGTTCCTGACCGGCGTGCACGAAAGCAGGATCGAATCGGTGCGCGCAGCCCTAGCTGAGCTTGGACTGGGATTGCCGCAGGTGGGAGACGATGTCGTCGCCTGCCCCGGCACCTCGACCTGCCGCCTCGGCATCACCTCCAGTACGATCGTCGGTCCCAAGCTCAGCGGAGGAAAGCAC
Organism: Nitrosovibrio sp. Nv17; assembly: GCF_900119085.1. Lineage (GTDB taxonomy): Bacteria > Pseudomonadota > Gammaproteobacteria > Burkholderiales > Nitrosomonadaceae > Nitrosospira. The sequence continues at coordinate 15,091 of NZ_FPIQ01000022.1, forward strand.
GACCTGAAGATTCGCGTATCGGGCTGCCACAACGGCTGCGCCCAGCCGGAGGCCGCCGACATCGGCATCTACGGGGAGGGCAAGCGCATGCACGGCAGGCTCGTGCCCCACTACCAGATGCACTTCGGCGGCAATGCCATGGCAGGCGGCGCACTGGCTTTCAAGGGGCCCTCCGTACCCACGGCGCGTATCCAGGAAGCGATCGAACGGGTGCAGGGCGCCTACGACAGCGGTCGGGAAGGGGGCGAGACCTTCTTCACATGGGCGCACCGGATGGATCGCACGTTTTTTGGCGAACTCCTGGCGGATCTCCTGGTCGTCGCCCCTGAGGACGTGGAGCGGGTCGCGCGGGACCACGGGCAGGAAGAGGATTTCCGGGTGTTGCAACTGGGCGGCGGGGAGTGCGCCGGAGTGGTGCAGGCCCGGATCGGCACCAATTTCTACGAGGCGGCTCATGAAAGAAACTATCGTGACGCCCTCAAGTTCCAGTCCAAGTTCGTGGATGCCGTCCATTGTGCCGCCGAAATCGCCCGGCTGATCAGTCAGGGTATGACCGACCTGCTGGGGGGCAAGCGCTACGACGATCTGCTCGAGCAGGCCGAGGAGCTGCACCGCGTATTGCCGACCAAGCCGCGCCTGTCCCGTCAATTGGTCAAGTTCGCCGAGGATTTTGCGCAACCGGCCGAAGACTTGACCGACGGACGCCTGACAGAATTGTTTTCCGAGCTGGATGCCTGGACCATGGAGGTGGCGGAGTTCTGCCTGACATTCGATCGCCAACTGGACCTGACCGGGGCCTTGCCGGCACCCCTCAAAATCGTTACCCGGTCCTCGGCCGTGTCGCGGGAACAGCCGTCCGTCATCGCCTAGATCAGCAATGGGGGCGCTCCTCAAGACCCGGGATAGGGATCTGGATGGCAGGATAGGCAGGGTGCGGGTCCTGCTGGACCGGGCGCAGGCGGACTACGCGCCAGTGGTCTTTGCCACCAGTTTCGGTGCGGAAGACATGGTGCTGACGCACCTCATCGCGGAACACTATCCCGCCATCGGCATGTTCACGCTGGATACCGGGCGCCTGCCGGAAGAAACGCATCGCCTGATGCAGGAGGTATCGAAACGTTACGGCATTCGGGTTCCGGTCTATTTTCCGGAACCTGCCGCAGTGGAGGCATACGTTTCCCGGAATGGCACCAATGGGTTCTATGAAAGCGTGGATCTCCGCAAAAGCTGCTGCCATATCCGCAAAGTGGAGCCCCTGAAGCGGGCGCTGGCAGGTAAGCGGGCATGGATCACCGGCTTGCGCCGGGACCAGGCGCCGACCCGCAGGGATCTGGCCGAATCGGTGTTCGATGCCGACAATGGTCTGCAGAAGCTGAACCCGCTGCTGGACTGGAAGCAATCGGATGTGTGGGACTTCCTGCATCTGTTCGATGTTCCCTACAATGCCCTGCACGACAAGGGATACGCCAGTATCGGCTGCGCGCCCTGTACGCGCGCCATCACGCTTGGCGAGGACGTGCGTGCCGGACGGTGGTGGTGGGAGAATCCGGAACTCAAGGAGTGCGGCCTGCATCCGCCGGACAAGCGGCGCAAGGCGGCACCGGTCGCGGGATAGACGCGACCCGGATGCGGGTGACAGGGCGATGATGCCTCAAGGCGGGTGGAATGAATCATTATCGGGATCGAGCATGAGCATTTTGGCGAGCGACGTACAGGAACGGACCGGCACTTCTCCGGATCCGGCGGCACAGGGAAATCCCCTTCCCTTCCGGCATGCGTCCGTGAAAAGGCTGAATCACCTGGACGCACTGGAGAGCGAGGCGATACACATCATGCGGGAGGTGGCGGCCGAGTGTGCCAATCCGGTGCTGCTGTTCTCCGGCGGGAAGGACTCCATCGTCCTGTTGCGCCTGGCGGAGAAGGCGTTTCGACCTGGCCGCTTCCCCTTTCCCCTGATGCACGTCGACACGGGTCACAATTTTCCGGAGGTGATCGAATTCCGCGACCGCCGCGTACGGGAACTGGGCGAACGCCTGATCGTGCGCAGCATGGAGGCCTCCATCCAGCAGGGGAGGGTGGTGCTGCGCTCCGAGAACCAGAGCCGCAACGCGTTCCAGTCGGTCACCCTGCTGGACGCCATCGAGGAGTTCCGCTTCGATGCCTGCATCGGCGGTGCGCGCCGCGACGAGGAGAAGGCGCGGGCCAAGGAGCGCATATTTTCCTTTCGCGACGAGTTCGGCCAGTGGGATCCCAAGAACCAGCGGCCGGAATTGTGGGACATCTACAATACGCGCGTGCACCCGGGGGAGAACATCCGCGTGTTTCCGATCAGCAACTGGACCGAGCTGGATGTCTGGGAATATATCGCGCGGGAGCGGCTGGAGGTGCCGCGTATCTACTTTGCCCACATGCGCGACGTCATCCGCCGCGGCAACGGGCTGCTGCCGGTCTCTCACCTGGTGCAACCGCAGGAGGGGGAACGGGTTGAACGGGTGATGGTGCGCTTCCGCACGGTGGGAGACATGAGCTGTACCTGCCCGGTGGAATCCACCGCTTCCGATATCGCCGAGATCATCGCCGAAACCGCGACCACCCGGATCACCGAGCGCGGCGCTACCCGCATGGACGACCAGACTTCGGAAGCTTCCATGGAGTTGCGGAAAAAGGAAGGGTATTTCTGAGATGCGGGAGGTGAGGTGCGGGTGAGCAGGCCAATGGAAGGAATGTAGATGCTGGCGGTCGAGAATATTGCGCTCGAGCATGCCGAGTTGTTGCGCTTCATCACCGCCGGAAGCGTGGATGACGGCAAGAGCACCCTGATCGGGCGCTTGCTGCACGATTCCAAGTCCATCTTCGAGGATCAGTTGAATGCCATCACCCATACGACGCAGAGGCGCGGCATGGAGGGGGTGGATCTCTCGCTGCTGACGGATGGCCTGCAGGCCGAACGCGAGCAGGGCATCACCATCGACGTGGCCTATCGCTACTTCGCCACACCCAGGCGAAAATTCATCATTGCCGATACGCCGGGGCACGAGCAATACACCCGCAACATGGTGACGGGCGCCTCCACCGCCAACTTGGCGATCATACTGATCGACGCGCGCAAGGGCGTGCTGACCCAGTCGCGCCGCCATGCCTACCTGGCGAGCCTGGTGGGAATTCCCCATCTGGTGGTGGCGGTCAACAAGATGGATCTGGTGGGCCATTCCCGCAGGACATTCGAGCGGATTCGCGACGAGTTCATGGCTTTTACCAGCGGACTCAGGTTCGACAGCATCCGCTACATTCCCATGTCGGCTCTGAACGGCGACATGGTGGTGGAGCGCGGGGACATGCTTGGCTGGTATGAGGGCGCGACGTTGCTGGAGCTGCTGGAGACCATTCCCGTCGGCCATCGCATCAATCTCGAGGATTTTCGCTTCCCGGTACAGTGGGTATGTCGTCCTCATACTGAGGAAATGCACGATTTCCGAGGTTACATGGGGCGAGTCGAATCGGGATCCATCCACGTCGGCGACGCAGTCACGGTGCTGCCTTCGGGCCAGACGACGCGCATCAAGGAAGTCGTGACATACGAAGGCGCGATCGAGCGGGCAATTGCGCCCCAGTCGATCACGCTGACCATCGAGGACCATCTGGATATTTCACGGGGCGACATGCTGGTGAGGACCGGCGAGCATGTTCCGCGGGTGGCGCGCGAGTGCGAGGCGACCCTGTGCTGGCTATCGGAACAAAGTCTGGATCTTCGGCGAAAGTATCTCGTCAAGCACACGACGCGCGTCGTGAAGACGCAGATCTCGCGCATCGATTGCCGCGTGGACATCAATACGCTCAACCATGAGTCGGTCGAGACCCTCAAGATGAACGACATCGGCCAGGTGGTGCTGAAGCTGCACCAGCCCCTGCTGTGCGATTCGTATCGCCGCAACCGCGCCACCGGCAGCTTCATCGTCATCGATGAGCTCAACAACAATACCGTGGCGGCAGGCATGATCCGCTCCGGGGATGAGCTGAATTGAAACCGGCCCGCCCACTACGCAACCGGAATCGGCAGCATTGATCCATACAGGGAGAAAGGCCGACATAGAGAGTGTTCGGATACAGCGTAGCAGTACGATGAGGGCGGACAGCGTGCGAGGAGTGCGTTGCCGCTCTCGTGTTTTCCGGCGGGAGAAAGTCCGCGCAGTCCTGACCAATGCGGTCGAATGCTTGCTGCTCCTGTCTGATTTATCTTCACACTATCGACGATCATCATGATACATACACAATCGGCATCCGGTTCCGGCGCCGCATCGAGCACGCTTCCCGAACTGGGGTTCAGCATGGCCTTTGCGGATCTATACCAGCGCGAAGGCTTGGTGAGGCTGGACCAGGCGTTCCTCCATTTTCTAGAGGAAGGTGATGCGGGATTGCGCGTGCGCCTGGATCATGCGCGTGCCCAGCCCGACAGCCTGGACCGAAAGGACGAGGCTGCGCTGCTGATAGAAGTTGCGCCCTGGATGGAGGATTTCATCGCCAGGCTGTTCGGCATCGAATCAGAGATCGCCATACTGGCTACCAGCCACCACCGTCTGGCCCCGTTGTATGCTTGCAAGCGGCAATTCGTTCAGCGCCGCGCCGCCAACAAGGTGAGCGACGCCGAGGCGGCCGGGGTGGATGGAACCGAATTGGAGGCCAGGCTGGCCGCCGAATTCGGCGAGCCTTTCTCCGAACTGGCATTTGCAACGCGGGTGTCGGAGTGGCTGCTGGATGAAGCCGCGAATGAGGGGCGGCTCAGAGATGCCCTTCTCTATGCGGGGTGGGCGCTGAAAACCGAAGCGGGTCGCAGGCGCAATGCGGAGGGCGTGCTGTTCAAGGCGCCCGCCAAGCTCGACTTCCTGCACCTGCTGAAGACGGATGCCGATACCACCGCGGGCTATACCGTCCATCGCCTGCATCACATACGTCGCCGTGAAGGCTTCGCGCTCACCGACCCTGGCACCGACCTGGTGGGGGCGCTGGACGAGGCCAACTACTGTATCTGGTGCCACGAGCAGGGACGGGATTCCTGCTCCAAGGGGTTGAAGGAAAAGCCCAAGACACCAGAAGATCCGCCTGTGTTCAAGAAGAGCCAGCTGGGTGTCCTGCTCGCCGGATGTCCGCTGGAAGAGCGTATTTCCGAGTTTCACAAGCTCAAGACTCAGGGCCTTGCCGTCAGCGGCCTGGCGATGATCGTCGTGGACAATCCCATGTGCGCGGGGACGGGCCACCGCATCTGCAACGACTGCATGAAGTCCTGCATCTACCAGAAGCAGGAGCCGGTCGACATTCCCCAGGCGGAGACGCGTACGCTCAAGGACGTCCTGGCGCTGCCCTGGGGGTTCGAAATCTACAGCCTGCTGACCCGCTGGAACCCGCTCAACCTGCGGCGCCCGGTACCCCGGCCGGCTACGGGCCGCAAGGTGCTGGTGGTGGGAATGGGGCCGGCGGGATATACCCTGGCCCACCATCTCATGAACGACGGCCACACCGTGGTGGGGATCGACGGCCTCAAGATCGAGCCCCTGCCTCCGGCGCTCTCCGGCGTGGACGGAGCGGGTGGGCGTGTGCCGTTCGCCGCGGTGCGTGACGCGAGCGAGCTTGAGGAGAGCCTGGACGAGCGCATGCCGGGGGGGTTCGGCGGGGTGGCCGAATACGGCATCACCGTACGCTGGAACAAGAATTTTCTGAAGCTGATCCGCCTGCTGCTGGAGCGGCGGGAGGAGTTCGCGCTGTTCGGCGGCGTGCGCTTCGGCGGTACGCTGACCGCGGACGATGCGCTGGCGATGGGATTCGATCACGTCGCCCTGGCCGCCGGGGCGGGGCGGCCCACGGTGCTCGACATGCCCAACGGACTGGCGCGCGGCGTGCGCGCGGCGTCCGATTTCCTGATGGCGCTGCAGCTGTCGGGAGCGGCCCAGACGGACTCCGTCGCCAACATGCAGCTGCGCCTGCCGGTGGTGGTGATCGGGGGCGGCCTGACCGCCATCGATACCGCGACGGAAGCGCTCGCGTACTATCCCGTCCAGGTGGAGAAGTTCCTGCGCCGCTACGAGATTCTGGTCGCGGTGCAGGGTGAGGCGGCGATACGGGGAGCGTGGGACGAGGAGGAGCGGCTCATCGCGGAGGAGTTCCTGAGCCATGCCCGCGCCATCCGCGCCGAGCGCAGGCGGGCGGAGCAGGAAGGGCGGCCGCCGCATGTGCTGGAGCTGCTCCAGTCCTGGGGCGGGGCCACCATCGCCTATCGCAAGCGGCTCGTGGATAGTCCTTCCTACACGCTCAACCATGAGGAGGTGGAAAAAGCCCTGGAGGAGGGCATCTGGTTCGCCGAAGGCCTGACGCCGATACGGGTGGAGATCGACAGGTGGCAGCATGCACAGTCGGTCAGGTTCAGGGTGCAGAACCTCGACGAGAGCGGCACATGGCAGGCCGCCGGGGAGGCCGAGCTGCCGGCGCGCGCAGTGCTGGTGGCGGCGGGGACTCAGCCCAACACGGTACTTGCGCGGGAAGATGAAAAGAATTTCAAGCTGCATGGACGCTACTTCGCTGCCTGTGACGAGAACGGCGAGCCGGCGAATCCCGTCAGGGGAAATCCCAAGCCCGATATGCCGCTGGTGCTGCTGAGCCGCTGCGAGGACGGCCGCTTCATCAGTTTCTTCGGCGACCTGCACCCTTCGTACTCGGGCAACGTGGTCAAGGCCATGTCCAGCGCGAAGCAGGGGTATCCGGTGGTCAGCCGCATGCTCGCTCGCGTCGCACCGGCCTCGGCGCAATCCGTCGCGCGGTTCTTCGCCGAGATGAACGAGCGCCTGCGCGCCACCGTGCACAAGGTGGAGCGGCTGACGCCCAACATCATCGAGGTGGTGGTGCACGCGCCGATGGCGGCGGAGCGCTTCCACCCGGGCCAGTTCTACCGTTTCCAGAATTTCGCCACGCTAGCCCCCACGGTGGGCGACACCCGGTTGGCGATGGAAGGCATCGCCCTGACGGGTGCGGCGGTCGACGTGGCGCGCGGGCTGGTCTCGCTGATCGCCCTGGAAATGGGGGGGTCGGCGGACCTGTGTGCGAGGCTCAAGCCTGGCGACCCCGTGATACTGATGGGGCCGACGGGAACGCCCACGGAAATCCTGCCCCAGGAAACTGTCGTCCTGGTAGGGGGAGGGCTCGGCAATGCGGTTCTGTTCTCCATCGGTGCCGCCGCCCGCGCCGCGGGTTCCCGGATCCTGTACTTCGCCGGCTACAAAAAACTGATCGATCGCTACAAGGTGGCGGAAATCGAGGCGGCTGCAGACGTCGTGGTATGGTGCTGCGACGAGGCGCCGGGCTTCGCGCCTTCCCGGCCGCACGACCTGAGCTTCGTGGGCAACATCGTCGACGCCATGGCCGCTTACGGCAGCGGCGCGCTCGGCAACCAGGAGATTCCGCTGTCGGACGCGGACCGCATCATCGCCATCGGCTCCGACCGGATGATGGCGGCGGTGGGCGCGGCGCGGCGCAGCAAGCTCCAGCCCTACCTGAAGACCGATCACTACGCCATCGGATCGATCAATTCGCCGATGCAGTGCATGATGAAGGAGATTTGCGCCCAGTGCCTGCAACCGCACAAGGATCCCGAGACGGGAGAGATCACGTACGTCTTTTCGTGCTTCAACCAGGATCAGCCGCTGGATCAGGTCGATTTCGGCGGACTGGCGTCGCGCTTGCGCCAGAACAGCGTCCAGGAGAAGCTGACGACCCGCTGGATCAGTCGCTGCCTCAACGAAACCCGACAGGAAACGGGACAGGAAGCGAGCCGGGTCGAGGCCTGAGCAGGGCATCCGAAGCGCCCCGGAACAGGCGTCGCTTCCCAATTTTGGGCAGTCTGTTTCCCGGGGTTCATCTATAATCCCGCTTTTGCGGTGGAAACGGGCGGGATTGGCTCGTCTATCAGATGCCCCGGATCGTCGGGGCGATCGCGGGCGGCATCCGGACATATTAGGGAGATCATCGATGCATATCGGCATACCTGTCGAGATTCGCGCAGGCGAGACGCGCGTGGCGGCCACGCCCGAAACGGTGAAAAAGTACACCGTCAAGGGCCTGCACACCGTCCTGGTGCAGGCGGGGGCGGGGGCGGGGGCGAGCATGCCCGACGAGGCGTACCAGGAGGCGGGCGCGACGCTGGTCGAGGACGCGGCAGCGCTGTACGCGCAATCCCAGATCGTGCTCAAGGTACGCGCCCCGAAGGCGGCGGAGGTGGCACTGATGCGCAAGGATGCCGTGCTGCTGGGGTTGCTCGCTCCCCATCAGCCGGGAAGCATCGATGAACTGGCCCGGCACGGCCTGACTGCATTCGCCATGGAGAGGCTGCCGCGGATTTCCCGCGCCCAGAGCATGGACGTCCTGTCGTCGCAGGCCAATATCGCAGGGTACAAGGCGGTGCTGGTGGCGGCGAATACCTACCAGCGGTTCTTTCCCATGCTGATGACGGCGGCGGGTACAGTGAAGGCTGCGCGCGTGCTGGTACTGGGCGCAGGCGTGGCGGGTCTGCAGGCGATCGCCACGGCGAAGCGCCTGGGCACGGTGATCGAGGCGTTCGACGTGCGTCCGGCGGCCAAGGAGCAGGTGGAGAGCCTCGGCGCCAAGTTCGTGGAGGTGCCGCTGAGCGACGAGGAAAAGGCGCAGGCGGAGACGGCGGGGGGATATGCCAGGGAAATGTCCGACGACTACAAGCGGCGGCAGGGCGAACTGGTGCACCAGCGCGCGGTGGCCGCGGATGTCGTCATCACGACGGCGTTGATCCCCGGGCGTCCGGCTCCCGTCCTGATCAAGGAGGAAACGGTGCGCGCCATGAAGCCCGGTTCCGTGATCGTGGACATGGCCGTAGAGGCGGGAGGCAACTGTCCCCTCTCTGAGCTGGACAGGGTGGTGGTGAAGCACGGCGTGCACCTCATCGGCATTTCGAACCTGCCGGGGCTGGTGGCGGCGGACGCCAGCGCGCTGTATGCGCGCAATCTGATGAATTTCCTGAACCTGATGCTCGACGGGGACACCGGAGAACTCAAGATCGACCGCGAGGATGAGATCATCGCCGGCACCCTGGTATGCGCGGACGGAAATACCGTTGCCAGGGCCTGATGGGCATGACGCGGCTTTCCTCTTCCTGCATGACGGTGGCCTGCAAGATATCCCGGGACCTCAACAGACAATGAACGAAACCAAGGAGTCATCATGATCGGTGAAGTCGATCCAACCCTCATCAACCTGACGGTGTTCGTGCTGGCGGTATTCGTCGGCTACCATGTGGTGTGGAATGTGACCCCGGCGCTGCATACGCCGCTGATGTCGGTCACCAATGCGATCTCGGGCATTATTCTCGTGGGTGCGATGCTGGCCGCGGGCCCGGCGGAGACCGACTGGGGTGTGTGGCTCGGCGCCGCTGCGGTGACGCTGGCGGCGATCAATGTATTCGGCGGATTCCTCGTGACCCAGCGGATGCTGGAAATGTTCAGAAAGAAAGACAAGAAAGGAAGCTAGGAAATGTCCGCAAACTTTGTTGCGTTCGCGTATCTGGTCGCATCGGTTTTCTTCATTCTGGCGCTCAAGGGCCTGAGTTCACCACTGACTGCGCGTCGCGGGAATCTGTTCGGCATGGTGGGCATGGGCATCGCCGTCGCCACCACGCTGACGATCACCCAGAACTGGGCGCTGATTCTCGCCTGTATCGCGCTGGGCGGCGCCATCGGCGCCGTAGTCGCGCAGCGCGTGCAGATGACGGCGATGCCGGAGCTGGTCGCCTTCATGCACTCGCTGGTAGGCTTGGCGGCGGTGTTCATCGCCATCGCCGCGGTCAACAATCCGGTCTCGTTCGGGTTGCCCGCAGTGCTGCCCATGGGCAGCAAGCTCGAGTTGTTTCTCGGTACCTTCATCGGCGCCATGACCTGGTCGGGGTCCGTGATCGCGTTCCTGAAGCTGTCCGGCCGCATGAGCGGCGCGCCCATCATATTCGGGGGGCAGCACATCGTCAACCTGCTGCTTGCGATCGTCATGGTAGGGTTCGGCCTGTGGTTCTTCTTCAGCGAGACCACCAACTGGACAGCCTTCGCCACCATGACCGCCATTGCCTTCGTGCTGGGCTTTCTCATCATCATACCCATCGGCGGCGCCGACATGCCGGTGGTGATCTCGATGCTCAACTCCTATTCGGGCTGGGCCGCGGCCGGCATCGGCTTCTCGCTTGGCAATCCCATGCTCATCATCGCAGGATCGCTGGTGGGCAGTTCCGGAGCGATCCTGTCGTACATCATGTGCAAGGCCATGAATCGCCCGTTCCTCTCGGTCATACTGGGCGGATTCGGCAGCGACGGCGGTGCGGCAGCCGCGGCGGGGGATGGTGCGCAGAAGACCTATCGCAGCGGTAGCGCCGACGATGCGGCATTCCTGATGGGCAATGCCGACAGCGTCATCATCGTGCCGGGCTATGGCCTGGCGGTGGCGCGGGCGCAGCATTCCGTCAAGGAACTGGCGCACAAGCTGCAGGAGAAGGGCGTCAACGCGCGCTTCGCCATCCATCCGGTGGCGGGCCGCATGCCCGGGCACATGAACGTGCTGCTCGCCGAAGCGGAAATACCCTACGAGCAGGTGCTGGAGATGGACGAGATCAACAGCGATTTCTCCAATACCGACGTGGTGCTGGTGCTTGGTGCCAACGATGTGGTGAATCCGGCGGCGAACGTACCGGGCAGCCCGATATACGGCATGCCCATCCTGGATGCCCACAAGGCGCGCACCGTGATGGTGGTCAAGCGCAGCATGGCGGCGGGCTACGCGGGGCTCGACAACGACCTGTTCTACATGGACAAGACCATGATGGTGTTCGGTGATGCCAAGAAGGTCGTCGAGGACATGGTGAAGGCGCTGTAGAATTCCGGCAGGCCATATTCAGGAACCCCTTTCTTTTTGTTGCGCCGGCATGCTGATCGGATTGCCCAGGGAAACCAAGGATCACGAGAACCGGGTGGGTATGACGCCCAGCGCCGTGAAGACCCTGACGCGCCATGGACACCGGGTGCTGGTGGAAAGCGGGGCAGGGAACGGCAGCTATCTCGCGGATGAGGAGTATCTCGGCGCTGGAGCCACCATCGTCTCCCGCGCCGAGGATGCCTGGGCGGCGCAGATGGTGGTCAAGGTCAAGGAACCGACCGCAGCCGAGTACGCATATCTGCATCCGGGGTTGATTCTTTTCACTTATCTGCATCTCGCCTCGGATCGGGCGCTTACCCTGGCACTGCTGGAGCGCGGCGTGACCGGCGTCGCCTACGAGACGGTCCAGACCGATGGCGGGCAGCTGCCGCTGCTGACGCCCATGAGCGAGGTCGCCGGACGCATGGCGACCCAGATCGGCGCGACCTACCTGCAGAAGACCTACGGCGGCCGCGGTGTCCTGATGGGCGGCGTGCCCGGCGTGGCGCCGGCCAACGTCGCGATCCTGGGCGCGGGCATCGTGGGCACCAATGCGGCCCGGGTCGCGGTCGGCTCAGGTGCGCAGGTCACCGTTCTCGACATCAGCCATGACCGCCTCAAGTACCTGGACGACATCTACCATGGGCGGCTGCAGACGCGCATCAGCGACGAATCCAACATCGAGGAGATGGTCTGCAGCGCCGATCTGGTGATCGGCGCCGTGCTGATACCCGGCGGGCGCACCCCCTGGCTGGTGACGGCCGGGATGCTGCCGAACATGCGTAGGGGCGCCGTGATCGTCGATGTCGCGGTGGATCAGGGAGGATGCGTCGAGACCACGCGTGCGACCACCCACAGCGATCCGACCTACGAGGTCGACGGCGTGCTGCACTACGGTGTCGCCAACATGCCCAGTGCGGTGCCGCGCACCAGCACCTTTGCGCTGAACGCTCAGACGGCGCCCTATGCGCTGCATCTCGCCAATGAGGGGCTCGATGCTCTGCGCCGCGACCCGGTGCTGCGCCACGGCCTCAATACACACGCTGGGGCGATGACCCATCCGGCGATTGCAAAGGAGTTCGACCTGAAGTATATTGATCCACTCCAAGCGCTGTAACCCACCCCTCCCACCGAGCAGTTCAACCCTCAAGAGGCACGTGAAATGAAATTCACAACTCCTGTACTCATCAGTGTGTTGCTCGCCGCCAGCCCATCCGTTTCGGCTGCCATCGACATCCATTTCGACTACCGGTACGACACCGGTTTCTTCACCGGCGCCAACAGCCATCGCCAGGACATTCTCAACGCCGCCGCCGCGACCTTCGAGAGCCGCCTGGAGGACAGCCTGAGTGCGGTCCTGTCGTCCGGATCGAACAGCTTCAGCGCCACGTTCTTCCGGCCGGACAGCGGCGTCCTGGAAACCCTTCGCGAATTCAGCGTCGCCGAGAACCAGATCGTGGTGTTCACCGGCGCCCGCGCGATCGCCGGCAGTGCCATCGCCACCGGCGGTCCGGGCGGGGTGGGCATCGATCGCGTCAACAGTATCGAATTCAGGGACAATGTGCTGAGCAGGGGGCAGACGGGGGCGCTCGGCCCGCTCGCCGGGCGGACCGACTTCGGGCCATGGGGCGGATCGCTCGCGTTCGACAGCGCCGCCAACTGGTACTTCGATCCCGATCCCGCGACGGACGAGACCTTCTCCGGATTCGACCTGTTTTCCGTGGCGGTGCATGAACTGGGTCACATCCTGGGCTTCGGTACCGCCGATTCGTACGGGAATCTGGTTTCCAACGGTGTCTTCACCGGGGCTGCCGCGACCGCCCTCCTGGGCAACCCTCCCCCCCTGGCCGGCGACAACGACCACTGGCGGGACGGGCTCAGCTACCTGGGCCAGGAAGCGGCGCTGGATCCCACCATCGCTGCCGGACAGCGCAAGCATTTTACCGAACTCGACTTTGCGGCGTTGCAGGACATCGGCTGGGAAGTGTCACCCATCCCGGAGGCGGATACCTGGGCCATGATGCTTGCCGGCCTGGGACTGCTCGGCTGGCGCCTGCGGGCATCCTCCCGGCGCGCAGCCTGATCGCGTCCCCGGGATGCCGGAGCGGAAAATTTGCCTTTTTGTCCCATCCGTTTATGAGGTATCTTGTTCACTGAGCATTCCCTGTTTTCATCGCTCATGGTGACGGAATCGTCCATCCGGGTGACCCTCTGCCTCGCTGAGGGCGCTCGCGCCGCGATTCCATAGCAGAAGCGCGTCAGCAGGGCAAACTTCTTACTGCCCAGACGGACGGCACGCCCATGCCCCACAGCGTCACCCTGATCACCACGATCGCCGTGAGCCTGGGTCTTGCCCTGCTCCTGGGCCTGCTCGCCAACCGCTTCAAGCTTCCGGTGCTGGTGGGCTATCTGGTCGCAGGCGTCATCCTGGGTTCCAATACGCCAGGTTTCGTGGCGGATATGGAACTCTCCGCGCAACTGGCCGAAATTGGCGTCATCCTGCTGATGTTCGGGGTGGGCCTGCATTTTTCGCTGAATGATCTCCTCGCGGTGCGCCGGATTGCGCTGCCGGGAGCGATCGTCCAGATAGGCGTGGCCACCGCCCTGGGCGCGGCGGTCGCCACGGCCTGGGGGTGGGATCCGGGGGCGGCGATTGTATTCGGTGTGGCGCTCTCCACCGCAAGCACGGTTGTGCTGCTGCGGGCGCTGGAGCAGCGCGGGGTGCTGAAGTCCGTCAACGGGTCGATCGCGGTGGGCTGGCTGGTGGTCGAGGATCTCGCCATGGTCATGGTCCTCGTGCTCCTGCCGCCACTCGCTGGCTGGCTGGATGCGCCTGCCGAAAGTGCGGCGCATCCCATCGGCGCGGAATGGCTGATGCCGCTGCTGATCACCTTCGGCAAGGTGGCGATATTCATCGCACTCATGCTGATCGTGGGGAAGCGGGTGTTTCCCTGGCTGCTGTGGCATGTGGCAAGCACCCACTCGACCGAACTTTTCATCCTGAGCGTGATTGCGGTGGCCATCGGTATCGCCTATGGTTCAGCGATGCTCTTCGGTGTTTCGTTCGCACTGGGCGCGTTCTTCGCCGGCATGGTCATGCGCGAGTCCGACCTGAGCCATCGTGCCGCGCAGGAGTCATTGCCGCTAAGGGATGCCTTTTCCGTGCTGTTCTTCGTGTCGGTTGGCATGCTGTTCGATCCGAACGTTTTTATCGACCAGCCTTTCGCTGTGATCGCGACGTTGGCCATCATCATCATCGGCAAGTCGCTGGCAGCCTTCCTGCTGGTGCTGGCGTTCCGCTACCCGCTCAATACCGCACTGACGGTATCGGCGAGCCTTGCCCAGATCGGCGAGTTCTCGTTCATTCTCGCTGCGCTCGGGGTGTCACTTGGACTGTTGCCGGTCGAGGCGCAGAGCCTGATCCTGGCGGGAGCCTTCATCTCGATCACGCTCAATCCCCTGGTGTTCCGGATCATCGAACCTGCGCAGGAATGGATACGCTCACGCTCCCGGGTGGCTCGTGTTCTGGAGCGTTCCGGCGACCCCCTGGCGGAGCTGCCGGGATCGGTGGCCTCGAGCTACGTGACCAGCCACGTGGTACTCGTGGGATACGGCAGAGTCGGCCGGCATATAGGCGAGACCCTTACCGGACAGGGTCTGGCGCTCGTGGTGGTGGATCAGAATCGTGAGATGGTCGAGGGGTTGCGCAGGCATGGCATCCATGCGGTGGCGGGAGACGCGGCCGATCCTGCGGTACTGATACAGGCCCACATCGCGCGCGCCAGGGTACTCGTGATAGCGGTTCCCGATACGCTGCGATCCCGCCGCATGATCGAGATCGCGCACATGCTGAATCCTTCGGTCGAGGTCACGGTGCGTGCCCACAACGAGGAAGAGGCCGGGTTGCTGAGCAGAGAGAGCGGAAGTACGGTATTCCTGGGTGAGCGTGAACTCGCACTCAGCATGACACGCCATGTGTTGCAGGTATGCGGCACGTACGAGACGACAGGGGCGCAGACCCGCGGCGTGGGACACGGATAGCGCGTTGCTGGAAGGCGAGCGCGCAACCGGAGCGTCGCGATCCCCACCCGCACCGTTTTTGCGGCGCGTTTCGCCACGGGTGCGCCAGTATTTGTTAAAGTAATGCCTGACGAGACCGGCTGTCCTCCGTGGCGGACCGTTCGAGGACGAATGCCACGCGCCGGCAGCGTCGTACATCTGCCGTACGGCGCGGGAATAAAGAGTGAAGACGAGGAACCTTGCATGACCGAGAAGAACATCACGATCTACTACAAGCCCGGCTGCAGCAAATGTCGCGCCACGCTGGGATTGCTTCAGGACAGCGGAAAGGCATTCGATGCCGTCGACTACTACGGGACGCCCCTGACCGTCGAGGCGTTGCGCGAACTGATCGTCAAGCTGGGCTTGTCGGTGCGCGACATACTGCGCGTGGACGAGCCTTTGGCGCGCAGCCTGGGGCTTGACGAGCGTCAGCCACCGGATGACGAGTTGCTGCGCATCATGGTGGCCAATCCGGATCTGATCCAGCGTCCGATCGTGGTGCGCGGCGAGGAGGCGGTGCTGTGCCGTCCGCCGGAGAACGTGCGGCACCTGCTGGAGAAATGATGCCGGAACGGGCGGGTAGGCGAAGCGGCGTGCGGGCCCGATTGATCGGAACGGTACGGTGGATGGCGTGGTGCATGGTGATCTCCCTGCCGGGGTGGGCCGCCGCTCCGGCCCAGGCGGCTTGCAGCGGATGCCTGTGTCCGGGCAATCCCTGTAAGTTGTGCCCCCTGCCGCCGCTGAAGGACAGTCCGGATGCAGCGCAGGAAGTGGGCGCATGTGTCAGGATTCGCGAGAGCGTCACCCCGGTTTCAAAGGAGACGGAGCCGGATGCCCACTATGCAAGCCTCAACAATGCAATGAGGGAGTGCGTCAAGAACGGGGGAGACGTTTTCATGAACTCGCGCCGGAATCCGGAGTTTCCCTACAAACACTATTGCAAGCCCTATCTCCCGTTGAAACCCTAGCGGTCTGGCGAAACCGATCCGGAACCGCCCGGCGCATGCTTGCCCGACAGTCCGCGAGGATTCTTTTTTGGCGGATGTGCGGGAGAAAGGATAGAAATGGTCGCTCATGGGGATACCATGCGGGAAGATGGCGACACCGGCATCGCCTCGCGGTCGCGGCTGCAGGACAAGCCCAAGAATTTTCTGAAGCTGATCCTGCTCGGATTCGCACTGGTGGGACTTCCCCCCATCATTGCGCTCGTCGACAGTGCGTTTTCCATCGACCGCATGGCGGACCAAAGTCGAAAGGCCGTCTATCGGGCAGCGCAGATCGCCCATGGCAGCCGTGTCCTTGCGGATGAGATCGCCGCCATGGAGCGCGCCGTGAGGCAGACGCACATTCTTGGCGATACCTCCCTGCTGGAAAACTACTTCCGCGCACACGAGAAGTTCGGAAGCGCCGTCGCCGATCTCCTTGAACTCTCCCTGCATGCCGAGCAGAAGCGATTGCTGGAAGAGATGCAGGGATTGGAAGCCTCGATTCTTCAGGAAATCTCCCTGATGAGTAATTCTCCGGAGGAACTGCTCGCCTTGGTGGGAAAGTTCGTTCCTCTCAGGGATGCCGCAAGAGTCTTCTCGGCGGCAGGGTATACGCTGATCGAGCGCGAGGTGGGAGAGATGCAGGACATGGCGACGAATGCCCGCATCACGGTCGTATGGCAGCTGTTTGCACTGATTCCTTTCGCGATCCTGCTGGCATTCGTTTTTTCGCTGTGGATCGCGCATCCGATGCGCCAGATCGACGAAGCGATCCGAACCATGGGAGAGGGAGGATTGTCCAAGTCCATTCGGGTGAATGGCCCGCAGGATCTGCGGTACCTGGGAGAACGCCTGGACTGGCTGCGCCATCGGTTGCTCAAGCTCGAAGAACAGAAGACCCGGTTTCTGCAGCATGTTTCCCATGAGCTCAAGACGCCCCTGACCGCCATGCGCGAAGGCGCCGATCTGCTGGCGGAGGGTATCGCGGGGGAGTTGACCGGGGAACAGCAGCGGATAGCCAGAATTCTGTACAGCAACAGCGTACAATTGCAGCGGCGTATCGAGGACCTGCTGAACTACAGCGCATTGCAGACAGAGAAAGCGGCACTGGTGAAGCAGCGCATGAATCTGGCACAAATCCTCGAGGAGGTATTGCAGGATCAGAATCTTGCCATCATGAACAAGGGCCTGCAAATGAATATATGCTGTCCAGATATCCTCCTGGACTGTGAGCGGCAGAAGATCAAGGTGATCATGGACAACCTGTTGTCGAATGCGGTCAAATTCTCTCCACCAGGCGGGCAGATCCATATCCGGGCGGAGCGGGTCGGCGAGATGGTGCAGTTCGACATCCGGGATGAAGGAACGGGCGTTGCCGAGATGGATCGCAAGAACGTATTCGAACCTTTTTATCAAGGGCAACAGGCATTCGACGGTCATGTTCGGGGGACCGGGCTCGGACTCTCCATCGCGCGCGAATATGCGCATGCACATGGAGGCACCATGGAACTGCTGCAGCATGCCGGCCCGGGTGCGCATTTTCGATTCATCCTGCCGGTTCGCGATTCCGAGAGGGTCGCATGAACCGTGTGATACTGGCTCGCCTGTTGGCGACGACAATCGTGGTGGCGCTGGCTGCCTGCTCCATTCCCCCCAAGGTTTCCAAGACCCCGCAGCCGGTCTCGGCGGTGCCGCTTGATGCGGCACCGGATCCGGCAGCGGATCCTCTGCCGCTGGATCTGATCGTGGCGGGTCAGCTGGAGGATCTGATGCAGTACTACGACGCCGTGCGCAGATTGCCGCCAGGGGAGCTTGCGCGCGTTCATGAAAAGGTCAGGCAGAACTTTACGCTCAACAGGAGCGACATGAACCGGGCCAGGCTGATCGTGCTGCTGATCCTGCCCAATACCGCCTCGCGCGATCCTGTCGCGGCATTGCAGCTGCTCAACGACTGGCAGCGCGGCAACGGACCGGTGACGGGCCTGCAGAGTTTCAGGAACCTGCTTTTGGCCCTGCTTGCGGAGCAACAGAAGCTGGGCGGCAGCGTAGAGGAATTGTCGTTGAAATTGAAGGAAGAGCAGAAGCGGGCGGAAATCCTGCAGAAGCAGATCGAGGCCATCAAGAGCATGGAAAGGAATCTTATCCTCAGGGCGCCTTGACTTGCGGGCGGGGAGCGGGCTGGCGGTTGCGGCCGTGGCGGCGATCCTCCGAATCGCACCCTGCATCTATTCCGTCGTTTTCCAGGTTTCTACCCAATCCCGGGATGAAGCGATGCCAATGACTGCCGTATCTCCGAGTATGACACATGCCTGATATCCGCCCCAGAATCCTTGTCGTCGATGACGATGCAGACCTGCTGGAACTCCTCACCATCCGCCTGACGGCGGCGGGTTACAGGACGGACGTGGCTCACAGTGCGGAGGCAGCGCTCAACTACCTGGATGTGACGCGTCCCCAGCTCATCATCAGCGACATGAAGATGAGCGGCATGGACGGCATGGCGCTGTTCGAGCAGGTGCACCGCGCGTTGCCGGCTCTGCCGGTGATCATACTGACCGCGCATGGCACCATTCCCGATGCCGTGGCAGCAGTCCAGCGCGGCGTATTCGGCTACCTCGCCAAGCCTTTCGACAGCAAGACGCTGCTGACCCACGTCAGCCAGGCGCTCAGGTGCGTTCCCGGCAACGGCGGTGCGGGCGAGGACGGGCCTGCGTGGTCCGACACCATCGTCACGCGCAGCGCCGTCATGGAAGACCTGCTCACCAAGGCCAGGCTGGTGGCGGATGGCGACGCGAGCGTGCTGATCTACGGCGAGAGCGGGGTGGGCAAGGAACTGCTGGCGCATGCCATACATGAGGCTTCCAAGCGTCGCCACCATCCGTTCGTGGCGATCAACTGCGCGGCGATCCCGGAGCAGCTGCTCGAATCGGAATTGTTCGGCCACGTCAAGGGAGCATTCACGGGCGCCGTACGGGATCACAAGGGGTTGCTGCAGCTGGCGGAAAAGGGAACGCTGTTCCTGGACGAGATCGGGGACATGCCGCTGCTGCTCCAGGTCAAGCTGCTGCGCGTGCTCCAGGAGCGGCAGGTCCGTCCGGTGGGCGCCACGCATACCATCCCGGTGGATGTGCGCATCATTTCGGCTACCCATCGGGATCTGAAGTCGGAGATCGTCAACGGGAGCTTTCGTGAAGACCTCTACTACCGGTTGGATGTCGTCGCGCTGACCATTCCCGCCCTATCGCAGCGGCGCGAGGATATCCCCCTGCTGGCGAATCACTTTCTCGCCACGTTCTCCCGGAAGTACGAAAAGAGCATCAACGGCTTCTCTCCGGAGGCGATGGAGATGATGGTCAGTGCCTCATGGCCCGGCAACGTGCGCCAGCTCATGAACGTCGTGGAGCAGTGCGTGGCTCTGAGCACCGCTCCGCTGGTCTCGCCGGTACTCATGTATGACGCGATCCACAAGGAGGAGGAGCAACTGGTCTCATTCGAGGATGCGCGCCGGGGATTCGAAAGAGACTATCTGGTGCGTGTGTTGAAGATCACGGATGGCAACGTGACCCAGGCGGCACGGCTTGCAAAGCGCAATCGGACAGAATTCTACAAGCTTCTGCAGAGATATCAGCTCGACGCCTCCGTATTCAAGTCGCCTCGGGTCTGATCATCTCCAGGTGCTGCGCGTGGAAGAGGCCGTCGGTTAGCCCGGCCGGGCAGCCCGGTAGAGCGGCATGACGACAGGCAGGAGTGATTCGATCTGCTGGATGCGGGTGGAGTCGGTCGGATGGCTGCTGAGGAATTCGGGCGGGCGCGATCCGGAGCCGGCACCCATCATTTTCCGCCACAGGGTGACGCCGGCCTGCGGATCGTAGCCCGCGCGGGCAGTCAATTCCAGGCCGATACGATCGGCCTCTGCCTCGTCGGTGCGGCTGAAGTGAGTGGCGATCAGTGTCTGGTAGCCAATGCCGGCAAGCTGGGCCGCATTGCGCCCAAGACCCAGCATTGCCGACCCGACCTGCATCGCCGCCTGCGCCGTGATCGCCTGGGATATCTGTTCGCGCGAATGTTCGCGCAGTGCGTGGGCGATCTCGTGGCCCATCACGACTGCAATTTCGTCGTCTGTCAGTTTCAGGCGGTTGACCAGGCCGGAATAGAACATGATCTTTCCACCCGGCATGCAGAAAGCGTTGAGCTCGTTGCTTTCGATGATGTTGACTTCCCATTTCCACGCCGGCGCATCACGCCGGAATATGCCGGTCTGCGGCTCGATCCTGCGGGAGATCGCCTGCAGGCGCCGCAGCATCGCCTCATCCCGGTTCAGCGTACCCTTGTCCACCGCATCCGTCTTCATCCTGGCATAGCCCTGGGCGGCAGTCTGCTCCAGTTGTTCCGATGAGATCAGCATCAGCTGGGAGCGGCTTGCACCGACCGCGCCACCTGCGGTCGTCGTGGCGCAACCGGCCAGGATCGCCAATGCGGCGAAGCAGGCCATGGCCGTCCACCCCCGGAAAATGGGTGCGGATCGCCGGATTGGCATCGCAGCGACAGGGAAAAGGAATGGGCTCGAGGAAAGATATGCGTGCATTTGCTGCCTGTCGTCGGGCATCCTACCGGACGACTTCCGCCCGCTCTATCACCACGTCTTCCAGAGGCACGTCCTGATGACCGCTGCGGCTGCCTGTACGGACCTGTCGGATCTGATCCACCACCTCCCTGCCTTCGACGACCTCGCCGAACACGCAATAGCCGAAACCTTGTGGGGTGGGAGAAGTATGGTCGAGAAAATGATTATCGGCGACATTGATGAAGAATTGCGCCGACGCCGAGTGCACGTCGGAAGTGCGGGCCATGGCGATGGTATATCTTTTGTTCTTGAGGCCGTTTGCAGCCTCGTTCTGTATCGGCATGCGCGTCTGTTTTTGTTTCATGCCCGGCTCGAAGCCGCCGCCCTGGATCATGAATCCATCGATCACACGGTGAAATATCGTGTTGTCATAGTGTCCGCTGCTGGCGTAGTCGATGAAGTTCTGGGCGGTCAGGGGTGCCTTCTCGGCGTCGAGGTCGATCGAGATGATGCCATGGCTGGTGTGCAGTCTGATCATGATGGTCCTTATCGGGTGGTGGTATTCGTCGTGGCGGCCGGCAGGAGCTTGGCCGCTTCGATGACGACCGGGGTGACGGGAACATCGCCGGCGAACGGACCCGCCGAACCCGTCGGCGTCGCGGCGATGCGGTTGACGATCTCCATACCTTGGGTCACCCTCCCGAATACGGTGTAGCCGTAGCCTCTGGGCGTTGGTGCGGTATGGTCGAGGAAGGTATTATCGGCGACGTTGATGAAGAACTGGGCAGTCGCGGAGTGCGGATCCGAGGTCCTGGCCATGGCGATGGTGCCGGTCTCGTTTCTCAGTCCGTTCGCCGCCTCGTTCCGGATGGGTCCTTTTTCCGGCTTCTCTTTCAGGGTCTTGTCATACCCGCCGCCCTGGATCATGAATCCGGGGATGACCCGATGGAACAGGGTGCCTGCGTAATGGCCCTCTCGCACGTAGCCCAGGAAATTCTCAACTGTCCTGGGAGCCTTGTCGGGATAGAGTTCCAGCACGATCGTACCCAGGCTGGTCCTGATCTCGATCTGGGGGTCCGCGGCATGGGTCGTCGCCGGAACGCAGAAGGAAAGCAGCGTGAAGAAGAGAAGTCTGGCGGATGGCATGGGATTCTTCATGGAAGCAGAGGAAAAAAGTTTATCAATGATCGCTAGGCGGCGTTTTCATAGATGATCTTCCATGAACCACCCTCGTTCTTTTCCCTCATCCAGTACTGACGTTTCTTCATCCTGTTGGAGAGGTTATTGCTGGCGTACTCCTGGTCAAAGTCGATCACCACCAGATCGTCCCTTCCGGGATAGCGGTACATCCCGACGTTTTCGATGCTCACCCTGATCCAGTTCTTGGTCGCACCGACCTGACGCTTGTGCTGGATCCATTCGGCAAGCCCCTGGCTGCCGCTGGAGAAATCCTGTCCATAGTGCCGGACATAGGAGTCGATATTCCCGCTTTCCCAGTCTCGCCGCCAGCTTTCCAACTGCTGTGCCAGCACGGAGCGAAGTGCGGCTGTGTCGCCGGAGGTGCTCCACTCCGTCTCGTCACTGATGATGACGGGGGTGATGCCGACCTGCAGCAGCTTGCTTACCGTATCGAGGTCCTGGTTGGAGAGTACCACGCATCCATCGCTGGCACGAGGGGGTCGACTGTAGGTATTCGAGGGGGTTCCATGCAGCCAGATACCATATCCGTTGCGTCCGTGGCGCTTGTCCCATTCGTTGGGGTAGTCGATCGGGAATGCACCGTTACCATAGAAGTCGGTAAGCTTTTCGCGCGGCAGATTGGCCGTGATGAAGTACACGCCGACCGGAGTCTTCTTGTCCCCCTCCTTCAGCTTCTGCGATCCGTTCTTGCCGCTGCTGATATAGTAGTCGGCAAGGTAGCGGGGTTCTCCCCCAACATTCTGATACGCATAGAGCCGGGACCTGCGGGTGTCGGCGATGATGGCATACTTCTGTTCCGGCGGCATCTGCAGCAGATACCTGGGCACCATGTTGCGCGGGACGGTCTCGCGATGACGCTGCACCCTGGCACGGGCTTCCTCACGCAGGTCCACGATGCTTTGCCGGGATATCCCATTGCCATCGCCAAGGTCGCTGATGGCGCGTGCACGCGCCATCAGCAGGTCACCCTTGACGAGTTGCGCCAGCCGGAAATTGGGAGTGATCCTGAGCAGTTGCTCGATGCTGTCCAGGGCGGCATCCATGCGGTTCTCGGCAATTTCCTGCAGACTCCTGACGAGCATTGCCTCCGGATTGGCCCTGGACAATTCGGAAAGAATCAGGCTGTCATCCGCACTGGATGCGCTCGTCGATGCAAGGCAGCACGCCGACAGCAGGGCTGCTCCCGTCAGGTTTCTGCCCAGTGCGCGATCTCGCCCGGGAAAGACCAGCCGTCGTCCGTTCATCGTCCGATCTGCTCCTGATGGATCAGCCATCTGTCTCCTGATTTGACCATTTCAAGGGTCTTGCCCGTGGTGCTTCTGACGATATCGGAATAATACGATTGCCGGAAACTGACCCGCGCATGGGTTGCATCCACCGAGCTGACCTTGACGTGAGTGATGTCCAGGCGTATGGATTTCGGTTTTTCTATACGCTCGCGGCGACCCTTTTCCCATGCGGCGCGCGACACGCCCTTGGGCGGGCGGAAGCTGCCGGCATAGAACCCGAGGTAGGCTTCGACATCCTTGCTCGACCATGCCTTCGCCCAGGCGTCGATCGCTCCGAGAACGTCGCTGGAGTCGTTTCGTGGGGCGGAAGCTGGTTTCACGGCTGCAAAGGGATTGGCGGGGGCTGGGTGCTCGGGCGTTCTTGCGGCGGTTTTCGACGGGGTATTTTCCAGCGATTTTTCTGCAGACCTTGCTGGTGTCCTGTCAGCGGCCTTGCCTGGATCGGGTGCCGGTGGCACCGGGACTGCGAGGGCAAGCTGGGTTTCCCGGGGATGGTCCTGCACGCCCCAATTCCTGATCATCGAGAGCCGGGTCTGCGCCACCGCCTTGCCCTTGTCGAGTTGCAGGGCCTTGTCATACGCCTGACTGGCCATCGTGGCGTAGATGCCGCCAAGGTTCTGGTGCGCGGTGGAGTAGCTGGGATGCGTGCGCAGAGCCGCTTCCAGCGCGCTCCTGGCCTTCTCGTACTGGCCCTGGCTGGCATACAGTACGGCGAGGTTATTGTAGGGTTCAGGCATATCAGGGTAGTCTTCCGCCAGCGAGGCGAACACCCGGCTGGCGTCCGCCACCTTGTTCTGCTCGGTCAGGATCAATCCCTTCTGGAATCGCATCTGGGCATCCTTGGAGTGCTTGGCAAGGTAGGCGTCGGCCCGTTCCAGTGCCTTGGCCAGATTGCCCTGTCGGAAAAGCCTGGAGACTTCTTCGTTTTCATCGGCAAAGGCAGTGGCGGTCGTCATCAGCAGAGCAGCGGCACAGGCAGCCAGGAGCATATCGACCCGGCGAAAATTTGGCGATTTCATTGTGCTATACTGCCTCGGTTTTGTGTTGGGCCAGTCCCGCAGCCTGACCAGCCTGGGGGGAAATCGGCTGCAAGGCATCAGGAATCCATGCTGCGTCATTTTTCAGCGAATATGCCTGCCATTGGCACTTGAGCACGTGAAGTCGCCGTCATTCGTTTTTGCCCAACCCGTCCTCCCACTTCGATTCCTCGCGTCCGACTGGCTGCCAGAGTATCCGATCTTCGTCAGAATGCCTGCCGATTCTACCAAGAAGCCTGTGCGTTTCACAATCTTGCCCCATGCTCCGGATTCATAATTCGCTCGCAAGGGAGAAACAGCTCTTCGTTCCTCTGGTCCCGGGGAGCGTCGGGATGTACGTCTGCGGCATGACGGTCTACGATTACTGCCATCTCGGGCATGCACGCATGATGGTTGTATTCGATATGGTGGTGCGCTGGCTGCGGGCGAGCGGCTACGAGGTGACATACGTCCGCAACATTACCGACATCGACGACAAGATCATCCGGCGTGCACAGGAAAACGGCGAATCCATCGAGGTGTTGACCGGCCGCTTCATTCGGGCGATGGATGAGGACAGTGCGGCGCTCGGTGTCCTGCCTCCCAGTCTGGAGCCGCGTGCCACCCTGCACGTGGATCGGATGATCGTCCTGATCCGTACGCTGCTGGATAAAGGGCTGGCCTACACTGCGGGGAATGGCGACGTTTATTACGCTGTGCACCGGTTTCCAGGTTATGGGAAGCTCTCCGGGAAATCGCTGGAGGATCTCCGGGCCGGGGAGCGGGTATGCGTGGATCCCTACAAGGGCGACCCGCTGGACTTCGTGTTGTGGAAGGCCGCCAAGCCGGGCGAGCCGCAGTGGGATTCGCCGTGGGGGGCCGGACGCCCCGGCTGGCATATCGAGTGCTCTGCGATGAGCGGGCACTACCTGGGCCGGCATTTCGACATCCACGGCGGTGGGCAGGACCTGCAGTTTCCTCACCACGAGAACGAGATTGCGCAAAGCGAGGGTGCGAATGACCATCCTTTCGCCAACTACTGGATGCACAACGGTTTCGTGCGCATCAACGACGAGAAGATGTCCAAGTCACTCGGCAATTTTTTTACGGTACGTGAAATCCTGCGCCGTTATCAGCCGGAGGTGGTACGCTTCTTCATCCTGCGTGCGCACTACCGCAGCCCGCTTAATTATTCGGATCAGCATCTCGATGACGCGCGACGCGCGCTCGATCGCCTGTACACTGCTCTGAAGGACAGTACGGCGACCGGCTCTTCCGAGATCGTCGACTGGAGCCAGGCTTCGGCGCGGCGCTTCAGAGAGGCGATGGATGATGATTTCAACACGCCTGAGGCCATCGCGGTGCTGTTCGATCTCGCCAGCGGCATCAACCGCGACGGGTCGCCGGGGGATGCGGGACTGCTGCGGGCGCTGGGCGGCGTGCTGGGACTGCTGCAGCGGGATACGCGGGAACACTTCCAGGATACGATGGGCAGGGAAGATGCCGTCCTCGACTCGGCCGATGTCGAGCGCCTGATCCAGCAGCGTCTCGTCGCGCGGACGAACAGGGATTATGGGGAGGCAGATCGTATCCGCGGGGAATTGCTTGAGGCTGGCATCGTCCTCGAGGACGGCCCCCAGGGTACGACCTGGCGACGGGAATAGGGACGCCGGGCGCATGAGGCACGATCCTGCTTTTCGAAGACGGTGTGCAGGACATGCGGTGCGTATGCCGTATGGTAGCGAACGTTCGATGGGATTCATCCGGAGAAGGAGGATCATCCATGGCCTCGGTACTCGACGCGTTGGTGCGCGCCTTCCGGGATCTGTTCCGGTTTCAGGTGCTGTGGATCGTCGTATGGCCGATACTTGCGGCGGCGACGCTATGGCTGATCCTGGGCGTGGCGTTCTGGGGAACCTTCTCAGGGTGGATCGCGGAGGGCCTTGCTGCGATCGGCATTCAGGACTGGCTCGAAGGCGTGGAACCGCGCTGGATGGCCCATGGTCTCCAGGGAGTCGCCCACCTGTTGCTCTTCGTGCCGCTGGTGTTCGTGACGGCGCTGGTGATGACCGCACTGTTCGCCATGCCCGCCCTGGTACGCCTGGTGGCGGCGCGCGACTATCCGTCGCTCGTCCGCGCGCGCGGA
This sequence comes from Nitrosovibrio sp. Nv17, assembly GCF_900119085.1. Lineage (GTDB taxonomy): Bacteria > Pseudomonadota > Gammaproteobacteria > Burkholderiales > Nitrosomonadaceae > Nitrosospira. Next base: position 41,316 of record NZ_FPIQ01000022.1, read on the forward strand.
GGCGGATTGATGGGCAGCCTCCTCAATGCCATGGTTGCCGTCGCCGTATTCATCGTCATCTGGCTGGCCGCCATTCCGCTATGGCTGGTCGGTGCCGGAATGATCATTCCCTTCGTCGCGGCTGCCTATCTGAACCAGCGCCTGTTCCGCTATGATGCGCTGGCGGAGCATGCGGATCGCGAGGAGATGCGGGTCTTGTTCTCGGCGTGCCGTTCATCGCTCTGGAGCCTGGGATTGGTAACGGGTCTGGTACAGTTCATCCCCTTCTTCAATCTGTTTGCCCCGGTGCTGGCGGGCTTGACGTTCATCCATTTCGGCCTGGCGCGTCTCCAGGCACTGCGCCACAATTCTGCGGCCGCTGTTCGCGCATAGGTTCGGCAGGGTCGCTGCATGTATCCCGTACTGGCTGTCGGCGGGATTGGATACCTGGACGAATGAGCGCCGTGAGCGTCCGATCCGATAGACTGCTTGCCATCATGGTGCCGTAGGATTATAAGTTACCGTATGATTCCCGTACCGGCGTGCCTGCCAGGATGAACGGGAATGCCATTCATTCCATCAGGGGGTCTCATGAGAATCTTTTCGATAGCATTTTTCGCCTGCGCCCTGGTGGGGTGGCAGGGGGTCGCTCTGGCCTACCAGGATATCTTTTCGAAACGTGAGGCTGCAGGGAACCCGGAGCCGCAACAGGCGGACGATCCCGGGCTGGGGTTGAAGGGCAAGAAACCGAACCAGGAGGCGAAGCCCTGGGAGGCGAGGCCCTGGGAACAGGAGGGCGCCACCGAGAAATCAAAGCCGCAGAGAACGAACAAGACCTGGCGGACAAGCCGCAAGGACAGGATGGAGCAGAAGTACAGCAGGGATGACGAAGCCGCAGGCCACGGGGGGGCGGCCCAGCATCGAAGCAAGTGGAGGCGGCACCAGTTGAACAACGAGCGCTACGATCCCTGGGGCGTACGCCAGCAGTGACGGTGGCATCACCTGACGAATGGGCGTGCGTGAGCGGGGGTGTCCTTCGATCCCCTCCGGTTGTGCCGGCCCGCCGACCTTGGGGCACCAGACTTCTTCCCTTCCCTTTTCCCTTGGAATGCCATGTCCGATAACCTGCTGATCATCGCTGCCGCTGCCACGCTCCTCGTCACCATGGCTTTCCTGGTGGTCAGACTTGGCATGCTCTCCACGCTGGTGCGGGAACTGCTGGGTCGCCAGGCAGCGATGCTCGAGGAGAAGCATCGCGATATGCTCAAGGACATGCACGAGGGGTTCGCGCATCAGGGCGACCGTCTGTCGGAGACCCTCGCAAGGACGACCGAACAGTTGCGCGGTACCGTGGAAACGCGACTGGACCAGATCGGCGGGCGCGTCACCGATCGCCTCGACGAGGGCTTCAGGAAGACCAACGAAACCTTTACCAGCGTCATGGCGCGGCTGGCAGCCATCGACGAGGCGCAGAAAAAGATAGACAGTCTGACCACCAACGTGGTGAGCTTGCAGGAATTGCTGGGCGACAAGCGTTCCCGCGGCGCGTTCGGCGAGGTCCAGCTGGAGACCCTGGTACGCAATATTCTGCCGACGGCAGCCTATGCCATGCAGCATACCCTCTCCAACGGCTACCGCGCAGACTGTGTCCTGAAACTGCCGCCACCCACCGGGATGGTGGCCGTGGATTCGAAATTTCCCCTGGAGAACTTTCACCGCATGTTCGATCGGGATACTGACGAGGCCGGACGGCAATCCGCGCAAAGGCAGTTCAAGCTCGACGTGAAAAGGCACGTGGATGCGATCGCCGGGAAATACATCCTGCCACCGGAGACATGCGAGGGCGCGGTGATGTTCGTGCCCGCAGAGGCGGTATTCGCCGAGATTCACGCCTATCACGCGGATGTCGTGGACTACGCCATGCAGAAGCAGGTCTGGATCGTTTCACCGACGACGCTCATGGCAGTGCTGAATACTGCGCGCGCAGTGCTCAAGGATCTCGAGACCCGTGAGCAGGTGCATGTCATCAAGCACGAGCTTTCCAAGCTCGGCAGGGACTTCGTGCGCTTCGACGAGCGCATGAAGAAACTGGCCGACCACATCCGCCAGGCCAACCACGACGTGGAGGAGGTACATATTTCCAGCCGCCGGATCAGCCAGCGCTTTGCGCGCATCGACGCGGTCGAGGTGGATTCGGGAGATCTGGCGGAACAGCCCACCGACGAGCCACGGTGAGGGTTGCTTCACAAGCCTCGGCGGGAGCCGGATGTCTCATGCGCGTCGGGGCACTGTCTGGAATATGCTGATGTCATGGAATTTCAAGAACTGGTACCGTGCCCGTATCCTAGAAAACCAGTCGATTCCGGATGATCTGTGGAAGAGGGTGATCAGTCGCCTGGATTTTCTACGAGGCCTGAATCATGTCGAACTGAAGCGTTTGCGCGAGTGCGCCACGCTGTTTCTCCATGCCAAGCAGATAAGCGGGGCGCACGCGCTGGTCGTCACGGAGGAGATGCACGTACTCATCGCGGTGCAGGCGTGCATCCTGATCCTGAATCTCGATCTGGACTACTATGACGATTGGGTTGAAGTTATTGTATATCCCGGCGAATTCCTCCGTACCTACGAGTATACAGATGAAGCGGGGGTGGTGCATCATGAGAGCGAACCGGCGTCGGGCGAGTCGTGGCTGGGAGGACCGGTCATCCTGTCATGGGAGGATGCAGCCGCATCGGGGCGCGGCTACAACGTAGTCATACACGAGTTCGCTCACAAGCTCGACATGCTCAACGGCGACGCCAACGGGTGTCCCCCGTTGCATACCGGCATGAGCCAACAGGCCTGGAGCGAGTCTTTCGGTCGGGCGTACACGGATTTCTGCGAGGAAGTGGAGGCGATCGAAAGGGACGCGCCCGAAGCGGGCGCCCATTCCGCCGTGGGTGCCGGCATCGATCCCTACGCGGCCGAGAGCCCTGCGGAGTTCTTTGCCGTCCTGAGCGAGGCGTTCTTCGAGATTCCGCTGGCGGTAAAGCTGCATTTTCCGGTGGTCTATACGCAACTGGCGCTGTTCTATCGCCAGGATCCGGCACTGCGCTGGATCAAGGGCGTGCCGGATCGAACCTGAGAGGAGGAGCGGATGGGCGCATATTTCATCGGTGCCGATATCGGCGGCACCAAGGTTCTGCTGCAGGCGGCGCAGTCCGTCGAAGGCGGTATCCGGGTGTGCTGTGAACGGCGCTATCCGAGCCGCGATTACCCGGATTTTTCCCGCATGCTTGCGGATTTTCTGAGAGAAGTGGCTTCGACAGGGCTGCCGGACGTCCCCGTCTCGGCCTGTTTCGCCGTGGCGGGGCCGATCGCGCGGCAACAGGTGCGCCTCACCAATTTGCCGTGGGTGATGGACGGTGCCGCCATCTCAAGCGAATTCTCGATTCCCGCCGTCAGTCTCATCAATGACTTCAAGGCGGTGGCTCTGGGCATCGGGATTCTCTCCGCGGATGATCTGGCGACCTTGCAGCCCGGCAGGCCGGAGGCGCGGGGGACGGGCGTGGTACTCGGAGCGGGTACCGGCATGGGAGGAGCGTGGCTGGTGTGGCAGGGGGATCGCCACGTGCCGCTGTCCAGCGAGGCAGGACACATGGATTTCGCTCCCGGCAACGCCCTGCAGGATGAGCTGCTGCAGTACCTGCGAGCAAGATTCGGGCACGTGTCGGTCGAGCGGCTGCTGTCGGGGCCGGGGCTGGTCAATATCTTCGATTTCATCGTCGATCGTCATGGAACCGACGCGTCGATGATCGCCCAGGCGGGTGACGGGACTCACCAGGGGCCGGCACAGGTGACCGACCTTGCGCTCAATCACCGCCATCCGCTTGCGCTGGAGGCGCTGGATCTGTTCGTCCGGATATATGGGGCCTATGCCGGGAACCTGGCACTGGCGGCGCTGAGCCGTGGGGGAGTCTATGTGGCTGGGGGCATCGCTCCCCGGATAGTCGGACAGTTGCGGGAGGGGGGGTTCATCGAGGCGTTTCGCGACAAGGGACGGTTTTCCGGACTGATGGAGGAGATCCCCGTGCACGTCGTGACGAATCCGAAGGTCGGCCTCCTGGGCGCGATGCGCGAGGCACAGCGCCTCGCCAGGGAGGCGGGGAGGGCGGTGTAGCAGCATACGGGAGATCAGGCGCACCCGGTGCGTGGGTTTCCGGTGGGGGGCCTGCAACAACCGTAGCATTCATCCTTCGAGGGGCACCGAGCAGATCAGAAATAGGGCCAGGCATCGCATTGAATTTTTCACGGCCCGTTCTGCGCGGTGCGGAAATGGAGCGGTATCCGGCAATGAATCAGATACGGATGCCGCCCATTGCGACATGCCATGATCGCGATCCAGCCCGATGGTTGTCGCCCTGGCAACTTTCAATGTCGATGACATTTCGATGCCCGCGGCATCCCATTCAGAGAATAATTGTTGCCGGACGAAAGACCAGAGCCTTCGCATGGGCACCATCCGTGATCGGGATGGTCCCATGCTGGGGCTCCAATACGCTGGAATATCGGCTCGGCCGACTGACAGCTGCTTCAAAGGCAAGCAAATATTGTTGACATTCAGCACAAACTGATGAGAATATACTCAGCATTATATAAAAACCTCCAGGGTAAACTCATTTTACGTCGGCTCAGGCTTGGCCCCAGCCTTGGACAAGTTCGATCGAATCTACAAGCTGCACGGCATCCTGCGCAACCGGCGTACTCCGGTCACGCGGGCGGAATTGCTGTTGCAGCTTGAATGCACGGAGCCCACGGTTTATCGCCTGATCCGGGCGATGAAGGACTACCTCAATGCGCCCATCGAATGGCATGGAGAACTGGGGGGCTATTATTACCAGCAGAATGCCGATGGCGGTACGTATGAACTGCCGGGCCTCTGGTTCAATTCGAGGGAACTGCAGGCTCTGCTGGTATTCGGGCATTTGTTCGAGAACCTCGATTCAGGTCTCCTGCGCGAGCACCTGGCGCCCTTGTCGCATCGCATCCAGGCATTGCTCGATCATCACCGTCTCGGTCTGAACGAGGCTGTCCAGCGCATCCGAATCCTCGGGATGGCGGCGCGACCGGCGGGATCATGGTTCCATGTCGCGGCCAGCGCGACCTTGCAGCGCAGGATGCTGCAGATGCGCTATCACGGTCGCGAACGCGATCGGACGACCGAACGTACGATATCGCCGCAGCGCCTGACGCATTATCGGGACAACTGGTACCTCGACGCCTGGTGTCATCTGCGCAACGGCCTACGCTGTTTCGCCGTCGACCGCATCGCACATGTGTCGGAAACCGGGGAACCTGCGCATGATGTCGCCGACGAGCAGCTGGACGAGCACTACGCGAGTGCCTACGGCATTTTCGGCGGCAGGGCAGTCAAGACCGCCATCCTGCGTTTCTCTCCCGGGCGCGCGCGGTGGGTGGCCGACGAGCGGTGGCATCCGCGGCAGGCCGGCCAGTTCCTGACCGATGGAAGCTATGAACTCAGGATTCCGTACCGGGACGATCGCGAGCTCGTCATGGATATCCTCAAGCATGGCCCGGAAGTTGAGGTGGTCTCACCCGCCTCTCTGCGCCTGGCAGTGGTGGAAAGCCTCGATGCGGCGTTGAAGCGGTACGGGTAGGGAGACTGAATTCATCGCTATCGCGAATTGAAAGTGGAGATGGTTAAAGTGCGGGCATGTGCGGATAGCGTGGACAGATATCGAGCGTTGCATCAACCGTTGAACGATGACCAGGCTGGACAGGCGTTGGTGATCTACAGGGATCAGTAACATGCTGTTCACATTCAATGAGACAGTGAGCTGATGCGGAGTATGCGGACGATCCCGGTATTCATCAATATTCCGTCTACGATCAATTTCTTTGCAACGCTTGGCAGGGACAGGGGATAAAACTTAGTATGACATAGACGTATATTGTCAGACCGGAATTATTTATGGATGAGCCACAAAGGGAGTTGCCGCTGCCGTTTCCGGAGCTGTCCGGCGATCTGCCGTTGTTGCCCGCGCGCATGGTCAACGAGTACCAGTATTGTCCCCGGCTGGCATATCTGGAATGGGTTCAGGGGGAATGGTCGGAGTCGTCGGATACTGTTGAAGGGCGGCATGCGCATCGTCGGGTTGACAAGCCGGGGGGTGATTTGCCGAACCCAGCCGATGTCGAGGCAGGGGAGCGCGTGCATGCACGCTCGATTACGCTTTCGTCGAACCGGCTTGGACTGATCGCGAGAATGGATCTGGTGGAAGGAGACGGCAATGTCGTTACTCCCGTCGACTACAAGCGCGGCAAGCGCCCTCATGTGGCTCAAGGGGCCTATGATCCGGAACGCGTTCAACTATGCGTGCAGGGTCTGATATTGGAAGAGCATGGCTATCAGTGCGATGAGGGCATGCTTTATTTTGCTGAGAGTCGCGAACGGGTACGCGTGGCTTTTTGCGAGGAACTGCGCGCACTGACGAGAAATGCCATCGATGGGTTGCGGCTTATCGCAGCGGGAGGACGTATCCCGCCCCCGCTCCAGGACAGTCCCAAATGTCCTCGCTGCTCACTGGTCGGCATCTGCCTGCCGGATGAGGTGAATTTTCTCAAGAAGGAGGACACGGCACCGCGTCCTCTGGCCGTGGCTCGCAGTGAGGCGCTGCCGGTTTATGTACAGGCACGTGGTGCAAAAGTGGCGAAAAAGGGTGAGGTGCTCGAAATATCGGTTGAGGACAAGGCCATGCAGACGGCACGGTTGATCGATGTATCCCAACTCGTGCTGATGGGAAACATCTATGTCACCACGCCGACGCTGCATGAGCTGATGGCACGTGGTATCCCGATTTCGTGGCACTCCTTTGGCGGTTGGTTCCTGGGTCACAGTTTTGGCACGGGCCACAAGAATGTCGAAATCCGAACTGCTCAGTACCGTGCAAGCTTCGACGACAGCGTATGTCTGCGCATCGCCAAGGGCCTGGTCATGGCCAAGATTCAGAATCAGCGTACATTATTGCGACGCAACTGGAAGCGCGAGGAGGGTGCCGAGCACGTGATGGACGGTTTTCCTCATGATTTGCGCCGAGCTCAGCGGGCGGCGAATCTTCCCGAGTTGCTGGGTGCGGAAGGACAGGCCGCTGCCCGCTATTTTGGTCATTTCTCCGCAATGCTGAGCCGGCATGATAATGTGTCGATGCGATTTGACTTCACGACCCGCAATAGGCGGCCGCCGACCGATCCTGTGAATGCTTTGCTTTCCTATGCCTATGCACTACTGGTTCGTGCATGGACCATGGTGTTGACAGCCGTGGGCTTCGATGCGTATCGGGGTTTCTATCATCAGCCACGCTACGGCCGTCCCGCGCTTGCCCTCGATATCATGGAGCCGTTTCGGCCGCTCATCGCGGATTCGAGCGTGATCCAGGCCATCAACAATGGGGAGGTGCGGCCTACCGATTTCATCAGCGCCGCCGGCAGCGTCGCGCTTACCGAGGATGGCCGGAAGCGTTTCATCGGAACATTTGAACGACGCATGAGCCAGGAAGTCACCCATCCCTTGTTCGGTTACAAGCTGAGTTACCGCAGGTTGCTGGAATTGCAGTCCAGGCTCTTGGCGCGGCATCTTCTGGGGGAGATTGCCGAGTATCCCAATTTCACCACGAGGTAGCCATGCACACCGAACATCTTTATATAGTCGCCTATGACATCGCTGATCAGAAACGATGGCGGCGGGTCTACAATCTGATGAACGGCTACGGTGAATGGCTCCAGCTGTCGATCTTTCAATGCCGTCTCACAGCACAGCGCCATGCCGAGCTGGTTGCACTGCTCGACGGGATCATTCATCATAGGGATGACCATCTGATGCTGCTTGATCTTGGTCTCGCCGAGCAGGTTGTGCCGAGGGTGATCAGTCTCGGGAAAATGTTCACCCCAGTAGCTCGAGAGCCCGTGATCGTTTAATTTTTTTTTGCCGAGACCGAGCGAGCGCTGCAGTGATGTCTTCAAGGCCATGCAGCGCTCGGTAGTGCTAGGTCTTTAAAAATTCGGAATAATTTATTATGATAGGGCTGTTCGTCAGCATATTGCATCCATGGTATACTTCTGAACAGCTGACCTCTCGCAGTTATCCATCTAAATACTGGT
>NZ_FPIQ01000047.1 GCF_900119085.1 Nitrosovibrio sp. Nv17
TGGTGCTCAAGTCCTCCAAGGAGGAGGACGACGACGACGATGAGGACGACGACGACGAGGATTCCTCCAGCAGCCCCTCCCAGGAAGAATCCGACAAGCCCGGTGAAGAATAGTCCCTCGTCCTCATCGGGCGGGCGGCAAACGGGCATCGTTCGCCGGAACGCGCATGCGGCGGCGCCCGAATGAGACGATAGGAAACGGCATCCATGGCAATTCCCATCGTACTTGACCATAACAGTCCCCAATCGCTGCAAGGGCAGATTTTCGAGCAACTGCGCCATCTGATCCTCGGAGGAAAGCTGAAGCCAGGGACACCCATTCCTGCCAGCAGGGTGCTGGCTGAGCAGTTGGGTATTTCCCGCAATACGGTTCTGCTCGTCTATGATCGGTTGATGGCGGAAGGGTATCTGCAGGCCCGGAAGGCGATCGGGACGTACGTCAATCTGGAGCTGCCGGAAACCAGCCTTGCGGCGACACGCAGGATCGCAACCGCAGTCCCCGCCCAGGGAGAAGCGATCCGGCAACCGGATATCCCCTTCATCGGACAGAAGCAGACACGCGGCAATACACGCCACCTCGACTTCGATTTTTTCCCGGACCGGACCGACCTCGACCTGTTCCCACAGAAAATCTGGCGCCGCTTCATCAACCGGACGTTTGCTTCTTCCAGCACCCACTTCACCGAGTGCGGCGATCCAGGCGGATTGCTTCAACTGCGCGAGGTGGTCGCGGATCATCTCGGCGTCGCACGCGGCATCAGCGTCACCCCCGATCAAGTGATCATCACCGCCGGCTCCCAGGAGGGACTGAATCTGGCCTCCCGCCTCCTGATCAAGGATGGAACGCTGGTTGCGACGGAAAATCCCTGTTATGAAGGCGCAGCCCTGCTCTTTCAGAGCTACTATGCCAAACTGGCGCCCGTCCCTGTGGATGAGTCCGGCCTGGACGTGGAGCAACTCCCCAAGGAAGGTGTCACGCTTCTATACCTCACTCCCTCCCATCAGTATCCACTTGGCTTCACGCTGCCGATCGAACGGCGCCTGAAGCTGCTCGACTGGGCCCAGCGCTGCGGTGCGTACATCATCGAGGATGATTACGATTCGGACTTCCGTTATCGCGGCTCCCCGCTGACTGCGCTCATGGGTCTCGACGACTACGGATGCGTGATGTATCTCGGCACCTTTTCCAAATCCATGGGCGCCGGGCTGCGCCTGGGCTACCTGGTGGTGCCCAAGACACTGATACACGCGACACGCTCCGCCAAGGCCCTGCTGAACAACGGGCATTCCTGGCTGGACCAGATCACCATGGCCGAATTCATCCGCAGCGGCGCCTATGGCAACCACCTGCGGCGCATGCGCCATGTATACTGCAAGCGCCGCGATGCGCTGATCGAGGCGTTGAGGCAGCACTTCGGAGCGGTCGAGCTCTCAGGCGTGGAAAGCGGCCTGCATCTGGCCTGGCACCTGCCAGAAGGCTATCCCAGCGCACCCGAACTGCAGGAACTTGCGCTACAGCATGGGGTGGGTGTCTACGCCATCGGAGCCGGCACCGCCTACGACTACGGGCAAAGCCGCTACAGTGCCCGGACACTGATATTGGGATTCGCCTCTCTGAACGAATATCAAATCCGAGCGGGCATCCGGCGGATCGCAGACGTGTTCGCGAGCATCCCGTCGACCTGACGTCCTGCAGGCATTATCCGGATCGCAGAAACAAAAACACCGATCCCCCTTGCCGTCTGTCGACGGGGGCGGATCGGTGTCATGTGTGAAGCTTACAGCTTGGTGAAGACCGGTATCACCGCTCC
>NZ_FPIQ01000018.1 GCF_900119085.1 Nitrosovibrio sp. Nv17
GTTTTCAGGATGATATGGAGGTCGAGTTTGAGGGACCAGTTCCTGAGGTAGTCGAGGTCGTGGTCGATGCGAGCCTGCATCTTGTCGAGGGTGCGGGTTTCGCCGCGGTAGCCGTTGACCTGCGCCCACCCGGTGATGCCGGGCTTGACCTTGTGGCGGATCATGTAGCCCTTGATGAGGTTGCGGTAGGTCTCGTTGTGGGCCACGGCATGGGGGCGGGGGCCGACGATGCTCATGCGTCCCTGGAGGACGTTGATGAACTGGGGCAACTCGTCGAGCGAGCTCTTGCGCAGGAAGGCGCCGACGCGGGTGATGCGGCTGTCCTCGCGGCTGGCCTGGCGGATGGTCTCGCCGTCCTCGCACACGCGCATCGAGCGGAACTTGTAGACCAGGATCTCCTCTCCGTCCAGGCCGTAGCGGCGCTGCTTGAAGATGACCGGGCCGGGGGAGTCGAGCTTCACGGCGAGGGCGACGAGCAGCAGCAGGGGGGAGATGAGGGCGAGGATCAGCAGGGAGAGCACGATGTCGCTGGCGCGCTTGATGAAGCCGTTGGAGCCGGTGAAGGGGGATTCGCACACGGAGATGACCGGGGTGCCGCAGACGGTGCCGCTGCGGCCCTGGATGAGGTCGGTGACGAACATGTCGGGCACGAAGTAGATCGAGGCGGTGGTGTCCTTCAGTTCGTCGAGCACGTGCAGGATGCGCGGCTGTGAGGCCATGGGCAGGGACAGGTAGATGAACTGGATGCGCTGTGTCTTGACGAAGCCCGGCAGTTCGTGCAGCCTGCCCAGCAGCGGGCTGTCCTCGGCACGGCTCAGGCGATCCGGGCTGCGGTCGTCGAAGAAGCCCGACAGGGCGATCTTGGAGTAGCGCGCCTTGTGGATGCGCCCGGCCAGGGCGGCGCCCTGGTCGTTCAGGCCGACGATGATGGCGCGCTGCGGCGGCCCCTGCAGCGCCAGCAGGGTGGGGGCGGCGGCGCGCAGCACCAGGTGGGCGCCGATCTGGCTCAAGGGCGCCAGCCACAGCCAGGCGACCAGCGCCTGGTGGGAGAACTCGTGCACGTAGCCGGTGGCGATGCCCAGCAGCAGCAGCAGCGTCATCACCCAGAACCAGCTGTAGAGCACGTCGAACACCAGGCGCTTGAGCGAGAACTGCAGGCGCGAGGTGCCGGGAAAGGTGATCGAGAACACGATCACCGCCAGGATCAGGTAGGGGGGCTGCAGTTCGCCCTCGATGCTCACGCCGATCAGCCACAGCGACAGCGCCAGCATGGAGGGGTCGAGCATGGCCTCCACGGCGCTGAGCATGTTGTTGCCCAGCGGTTCCTCGGCGCGCGCCGAGACCCGGGAGGCGGAAAAGGCCGGGTTGGCTTCAGCCATGGCTCAGGCTGCGCTCGATCTTGGATACGGCCTGCATCCGGTTGTAGACGTCCAGTTTCTTGAAGATGCGCTGCATGTGGTTTTTCACCGTGAAGGCGCTGATGGAGAGGATGCTGCCGATCTCCGCATTGGTCTTGCCCAGCTTGACCCAGTCCATGATCTCGCTTTCGCGCTCGCTCAGTCCGTGGTGCTCGGTCTCCTGCGCGCCTTCCGGCAGATAGGTGCGCTGCGGCAGGGGCGCCACGCCGCGCAGGGCGGTGTCGAGGTAGGGCAGCAGGATCTCCATGGCGGCAAGCGTGCCGCCATCGAGCGTGTCGCGCGAACTGAAGATCACGTACAGGCAGTCGTGGCGCCCGCGACGGTCGCTGATGCCGTGCAGCAGCGCACTGCGCATCCCACGCAGCGCCTTGCCAAGAGAACACTGCGGACTGCCACTGCTGCCCAGCATACCAGATCGGACATTCTGTACGCAAGCGCTCCTCCCGGAGCCGTTCCACAGGTTGTAGTACTTCCGCAGCAGCGGCAGCAGGTGCTGCAAGTGCAGGCCATCCGTCCTGACGCCGGGCAATGCCGACACGATGTCGCAATGAAGGTTTCCCGAATCGAAGTCGCCCCAGGCAGCCAGCATGATCTCGTGCGGCAGGTAGTGCTGCACTTCGCCCTGCAGCCATCTCAGCAGGTCGAAATGACCGCGGACGGCGATGCCTGATTGGATGATGCGCGCGTAGCGCCGAAGGTGATCGGCAGAAAGTGAGGAGAATTTATCCATGTCGTTCTTGGTTTCTTTTTATGCGAGGGGAAGATCGATGCATCCGTACCCTCTCGGCGGATCAGCACGACAGCGACGTCAATACCTTCCCATAATATCCCGATGCTTATTCAGCATTTTCTTCCCGGCAAAATCTGTACGATGCCTAACATAGGCCGGGGTTCTGACGCATTGAACTATCAAGCAATATTCATGCCATGTATTCAGCTGCAGCTGAAATCGGCAGCAGTTGTTACTTTCAACCGGGAGCGGGCGGATTTTTCGTCGCATGAGGCAGTATTCCACCGCGAAAAATCGGTTCGAATGTCTCTAAAAGGAGACACCCAAACTGCAACCATTCAAAAAAGACGAGACGGAAGAACAGGAGTGGCGGAAAAAGGAAGGCTCGAAACTCTATGAATGAAGGGGAGAAAGGTTCGGCAACTGGAATAAGGCGGATTCAGGAAAAGGCTGTCGCTTGGCCAGGTCTTGTCCGCTGATGCGTCTTGAAGGTCGTGGGGTGGCTGATGGGGATCGAACCCACGACAACCGGAATCACAATCCGGGACTCTACCACTGAGCTACAGCCACCATCTGCAAGACTGCATGACCTGAATTCCGCCTCTGCGCCTCTTCGCCCGAAAGCAGGAGAACGCCGATGGCGTGCCCGACAGGAATCGAACCTGTAACCCCCAGCTTAGAAGGCTGGTGCTCTATCCGGTTGAGCTACGGGCACCACTCAAATCGGATTTCGCCCCGTGCTGGCAGGGAATGGCCGGTGGTCGGGGTGGAGAGATTTGAACTCCCGACATCCTGGTCCCAAACCAGGCGCGCTACCAGGCTACGCTACACCCCGGAAAGGGCGCTACTATACCTTTCCAGCCGTCAAAGGTCAATTTCAAAGCAGTTCGCATCTGTCCCGCGCATGCTTCCGAAATCCTGTCGGGACGGGTATCTGCGTGCGGCCGCACGCCATGCTTCATGCACTTTTCGACTTGTCCCGCTCGATGCGTGCGTAGGCCGAATGATTGTGGATCGATTCGAAATTCTCGGACTCCACGGTGTAACGATCGACACGCTCATCCTGGTCCAGCACGGCGGCAATGTCGCGCACCGTGTCTTCCACGAATTTGGGATTGTCGTACGCCTTTTCGGTCACGTATTTTTCATCCGCCCGCTTGAGCAGGCCATAGAGTCCGCACGACGCCTGGCTTTCCGCGAGGTCTATCAGCTCCTCCACCCATACGGGACGGTTCCCTTGAATCGAGATCGAGACATGGGAACGCTGGTTGTGCGCGCCATAGGCCGAGATCTCCTTGGAGCAGGGACACAGGCTGGTGGTCGGCACCACGGCCTTCATCGTGAACGTGTACTTCCCGTTCCGGATTTCGCCGGCAAAGGTTACCTCATAGTCCAGCAGGCTCTTCAACCGGGAAACCGGCGCCACCTTCTCGACAAAATAGGGGAAGACGATCTCGACGCCCCCGGAATCGGCTTCCAGTCGAACCATCACGGTACGCAGGATGTGCTCGAAGGAGACGACCGAAACATCGTCTCCATGGGCGGCCAGCACTTCGACGAAGCGGGACATGTGCGCACCCTTGCGGCTGTGGGGCAGGCCGACGTGCAGGCTGCACACGGCGACGGTGTGCTGCCGGCCGCCATGGCGGTCCACGATCGTCACGGGATGGCGCAGCGCACGGATGCCCACTTCGTCGATGGCGATGCGGCGGGCATCCGAAGCGCCCTGGACATCCGAGATGGAAACGCTGGTGTCGGTCATGATCCTTTCGGCGAAAGGCCTCACACGGTATGCCGCTGCACGGCCCCCAGCCGGCATGGGCTGCGGCCGCAACGGAAGCCGGGACGAATTCCCGGGTCCAGAAGCGGAACAGGAGGTACTGGAAGTCGAGACAAGGCAGCCGGATCGATGAAGCCGGCTACCCGGAAAATCTCGCTGCGATGGATCTGATGATCCCCGCCTTGTCCAGCCCGCAATCGGCCAGCATCTGGGCCGGATCACCCTGGTCGATGAATGTGTCCGGCAACCCGAGTTGCAGGGCGGAAACGGCCAGGCCCCTGGCGGCAAGCAGTTCCAGCACCGCACTACCCGCGCCCCCCATGATGGTGTTCTCCTCGACCGTCACCAGAAGCTCATGACGCTGAGCCAGGGATAGCACCAGATCGGCGTCCAGGGGCTTGACGAATCGCATGTTGGCGACGGTCGCGTTCAGTTCATCCGCCGCTTCCAGGGCGGGCTTGAGCATGCTTCCAAAAGCCAGGATGGCGATCTTTTCCCCGTTGCGGCGTATTTCGCCGCGGCCCACCGGCAGCGCCTGCATCTGCTTGTCGGGCGCCACGCCGGTTCCCACGCCGCGGGGATACCGCACCGCCGCCGGCGTGTCCATCTGAAACGCGGTGTAGAGCATCTGCCGGCACTCGTTTTCGTCCGCGGGCGTCATCACCGTGATGTTCGGAATACATCGCAGGTAGGTCAGATCGAAGCTGCCTGCATGGGTGGGACCATCCGCCCCTACCAGCCCGGCACGATCGATTGCAAATACTACCGGCAGATTCTGGATCGCGACGTCGTGGATCAGCTGGTCGTAGGCGCGCTGCAGGAAGGTGGAATAGATGGCCACCACCGGCTTCATTCCCTCGCATGCGAGACCCGCCGCAAAGGTGACAGCGTGCTGCTCTGCAATGCCGACGTCGAAATAGCGATCCGGGTATTTCTCGGAAAATCTCACCAGCCCCGATCCCTCGCGCATCGCCGGCGTGATGCCGACCAGGCGCTCGTCCAGCGCCGCCATGTCGCACAGCCAGTCCCCGAAGATCTGGTAGTAGGCCGGCTTGTCCGCAGGCTTGGAGACGATGCCGGCTTCCGGATTGAACCTCGAGACCCCATGGTAGAGGATGGGATCCTCTTCCGCCGCCTTGTAGCCCGCTCCCTTGCGGGTGACGATGTGCAGGAACTGGGGGCCGCTGAGATGCCTGATGTTGTTGAGCGTGGTCACCAGTATGTCGAGATCGTGGCCATCGATGGGGCCGATGTAGTTGAAGCCGAACTCCTCGAACAGGGTGCTGGGCGTCACCATGCCCTTCACGTGCTCTTCCGCGCGCTTGGCCAGTTCCAGCACCGGGGGCACCACGCCCAGCATCTTTTCGCCGGCACGACGGGCGGTTGCGTAGAACTGTCCGGACATGAGCCGCGCCAAGTAGTTGTTGAGCGCGCCGACCGGACGCGAGATCGACATGTCGTTGTCGTTGAGGATGACCAACAGGTTGGTATCCATGGCGCCGGCATTGTTCAGGGCCTCGAACGCCATCCCGGCGCTCATGGCTCCATCGCCGATCACGGCTACCGCGCGCCGCCCCTTCCCTTCCTGCTGCGCCGCCACCGCCATGCCGAGCGCGGCGCTGATGGACGTGCTGGAATGCGCCGTACCGAACGCGTCGTACTCGCTCTCGTCGCGCCTGGGGAATCCTGCCACGCCGCCCTGCATGCGCAGCCTGTTCATGCCTGCGCGGCGGCCGGTCAGTATTTTATGGGCATAGGTCTGGTGGCCCACGTCCCACACCAGGCGATCATGGGGCGTGTTGAAGACGTAGTGCAGCGCAATGGACAGTTCCACCGTTCCCAGATTGGACGACAGGTGTCCACCGGTTCTGGCGACCGATTCCACGAGGAATCGGCGCAACTCATCCGCAAGCTGGGGCAATACCTTGCGCTCCAGCTTGCGCAGCGTCGAAGGGGTATCGATGGTATCGAGCAGTGGGTACATTTAACTCATCCGCTAGTTGGCGCCTGTCATCCGTGGCATGGTTTTCGGGGATGCGCAGACGCCTGTTATTTATTATATAGTGCCTGTTCGCTCCGAGCGTTGCCGGGGTTCAGAACGTGCGGTGAATGATGAAATCCGTCACCTCCCGCAATCGCCGTGCACCCTCGCCAAAGGATTCCAGCGACCGATATGCGTCCTGCCTCAGCTCCGTCGCCAGTTCACGGGCCGGTGCATTGCCGAGGATGCTGACGTAGGTAGGCTTGTTGCGCTCGGCATCCTTGCCCGCCGTCTTGCCCAGTGTGGCAGTGGTCGCTTCGGCATCGAGCAGATCGTCCACCACCTGGAACGCAAGGCCCATGCACTTGGCGAAATGATCGAGCTTCTGCAGGCTATCCTCATCCAGGGTGTTGCTGCAACGCGCTCCAAGCATGACTGCGGCACGAATCAGTGCACCGGTCTTGTGGATATGCATGAATTCCAGCTGGGGCAGGGTCAGGCTCTTGCCGACACTGGCAAGATCGACCGCCTGGCCGCCCGCCATGCCGCGCGAGCCTGCCGCCTGCGCCAGCTGTTTCACCATTTCCAGCTGCGTATCGGCATCATCCGCCAGGTGATGCTCGGCCAGCAGCTGGAATGCCAGGCTTTGCAGACTGTCGCCCACCAGCAGCGCCGTCGCCTGGTCGTATCTTACATGACATGTGGGTTTTCCCCGCCGCAGCACGTCGTCATCCATGCAGGGGAGATCGTCATGCACCAGCGAATAGACGTGTATCAATTCCACCGCTACCGCCGCGATGGTGACGCGCTCTTCATCGGCCTCACCGAGTTCGCCAGCGGCAAAGGCAAGCAGCGGACGTACCCGCTTTCCCCCGCCCAGGGACACATAGCGCATCGCGTCGTGCAGGCGCTCGGGCGGCACATCGGCAGCGGGAAGAAGGGTTTGCAGGGAAGTTTCTATGCGCGCCTGGCGGCTACTCGCCCAATCCTGGAAATCAGCGGTCATCGCCACCGGTCTGGGAGAAGTTTTTCAGCACGTCGGCCTCGAGCACGCGCACTTGCTGCTGCGCATCCTGCAGCCGGGATTGACAGTAGTGCAGCAGTTCCGTGCCACGCCGGTGGGCCGAGAGAGAAGACTCGAGCGACAGGTGCCCGGCTTCCATCTCCGTGACGATGCTCTCCAGTTCCGCCAGCGCCGCTTCGAAGTTCGGTGGCGGCGAGGACTCCTGGAACGGCTTGGCTGGATCCGCGGGCTTTGCAGGTTGAGTCATGATAACCAAGATACGATGTCCGCAGGGAGGGATACGCCACTGGAAACCTCTAAAAATAACGCATCAAGCGGGGTCAGGTCAATCAAATCGCACGAGGCGGGATCGGTGCAGCCGATCCTTCCCTACCGTTCATTCCCGAAGAAACAAGATACGCTTGCGCTACATCATCCTTTACCCCTGTATAACAGGAATCGATCCTTCGATACGAAGCCGCAAACAGCCGGAGGGTACCCGGAGCACGGAAGAATGGCACCCGGCGTCTGCGACACGATCCGTGCGAGGCGGGACCCGCAAGGTAAACCGGCCTTTGGCGGAGCACCCGCCGATCCTTGCGCCGACCCTGAGAAATCGTGTTATGAATCATGGTACTGAATCCATAAATCAGCGGCCGGCCGGCCGATTTGGGTTAAAATGAAGGATATATTTCAACCTTCGTGAAAAGGAGAAAAAATACCCGATATGTCCAATATCGTTGACGTCTCGCAATTGACGCGTGCATCGACATCCCTGCCGACGGACTGGTATCTCGACCCGCGCATTCTGGAACTGGAAAAACATCTCCTGTTCGATCAGGGGCCAGGGTACGTCGGCCATGAGATCATGCTGCCCAATATTGGGGACTACCACGTGCTGGAATGGATGGAGAACGCAAGGGTGCTGGTGCGCAACGAACGCGGTATCGAACTGCTGTCGAACGTCTGCCGCCACCGGCAATCGCTGCTGCTGCAAGGCCGCGGCAACGCCCGCAACATCGTCTGCCCCATCCACCGATGGACCTACGACATGCGCGGCACGCTGCTGGGCGCTCCCCATTTCCCGGAAAAACCCTGCCTCGATCTTGGCAGTACGCCGCTGCAGAATTGGAACGGGCTTCTCTTCACGGGGAGCCGGGATGTGGCCCGCGATATGGCTGATTTGAAGGTGCTGGAGAACTTCGATTTTTCCGGGCACGTGCTGGAACGGGTGCAGATAGACGAATATGCCTGCAACTGGAAAACATTCATCGAGGTCTATCTGGAGGACTATCATGTCGAGACCTACCATCCCGGGCTGAGCAACTTCGTCGACACCAACGACCTGAAGTGGGAGTTCGGAAACTGGTACAGCGTGCAGACGGTCGGGATCCACGCCGGGCTCGCCCATGCCGGCACGCCGGTCTATGCCAGATGGCATGAGCAGCTGCTGCTCCAGACCCAGGGAAAAATACCGGCCCACGGGGCCATCTGGATGCTTTATTATCCCAATATCATGTTGGAATGGTACCCGCACGTGCTGATCATCAGCACGTTGCTGCCGAGGGGGCCGGAGCGCTGCACGAATGTCGTCGAATTCTACTATCCGGAAGACATCGCCCTGTTCGAACGCGAATTCATCGAGGCGGAGCAGTCCGCCTATCATGAAACCGCCGCGGAGGATGATGAAATCTGCAGGCTGATCACCGCCGGGCGGCGCGCCCTGCATGCGCAGGGCATCAGTGAGACCGGACCGTACCAGTCGCCCATGGAGGACGGGATGGTGCATTTCCATGAGTTCCTGAAGCGCAGGATCGAGCCCTTTGTTTAGCCGTATCCCCCATCCACGGACAACCCGCCCATGATCACGATCGAGGAAACCGGAAATCTGATATCCGCCACCATATATGGTGAGTTCACTCTGGCCGACTACAGGGAATTCGAGGAGCAGGTGGTCTACAAGTCCCGGTTCGAGGGCCGATTGAATCTGCTGCTGGACTGGCGTGCCATGCTCGACTACACCGTCGACGTCGCCTGGGAGGATATCCGGTTCATGCGGGAACATGGCAGCGCATTCGACCGGATCGCGATCATCACCGACGATCAATGGCAGGCGTGGGGGGCCTGGGTGTCCAATCTTTTCATGAATGCCAGTGTCCGGGTGTTCAGCGACTACGACAGCGCCAATGCGTGGGTGACTGACCGATAGGGGAAAAAGCCGTGCTGCGGCAACCGGGCACGCGGCAAGTCCAGTCCTCCTGGCCAGCGGAGGAACCGGATGGCGGTCTGCACCGAAAGCCCTGCCGCCCCCGCGTCACCGGGAGGAATTGTTGCAAAAAAACTACACATTCCGCCTTTCTGCTCCAAAATTTCTTTATATTGATCCACAACTCGTCCAAAATGGAGCCCGTTGCCTCTCCTTATGTTTGTTGTACACATATGTGAAGGGCCAAGGACATTCGGGCACTGGAACGCCCGGGCATCGGCCTGAGAACCGGCGTGACCCGACTGGCTTCCACATTGTTTCGGTAGGGATGGAGCAGATAATTCGGAAACGAAGACCCCTCGTATCGACCGGAACCCATCATTATTGAATTTAAATAAGAAATAATGGCCAGTACCATTCATTTGGAGGAGAAGACCTTGAGTTCAACAATAGCGCAGTTAAATGCTCCGCTGGCACAAGCGTCTGCTCTTCGATCGTCAGACGAGCTTGCGGTGGCGCTTGCGCCCACTCCCACCTCCAATACCCAGCCACAGAGGCTGGCCGACTTCGAAACGCTCACGGCGGCCCTGGAATACGCAGCGACCGGAGAAACCGGATACAACTTCTACGATGCCAGGGGAAATCTGCGCTCGGTGCTGCCCTACCGGGCCCTGAGACACAACGCGCGCGCGCAGGCCCGCCGTCTGGCGGGGCTCGGCATGACTCGCGGCGACCGGGTTGCCCTCATCGCCGATACCACACCGGAATTCGTGGAATTGTTCTACGCGTGCCGCTATGCCGGGCTGGTTCCCTTTGCGATGCCCGTTCCGGTCAATCTTGGCAGCCACGCGGTCTATGTGCAGCAGCTCAGGGGAATGCTGGAAAGCGGCCAGGCCGCCGCCGCGCTGGCCAACCTTGACTATGTGGGCTTTCTTGCCGAAGCCGCTGCCGGATCCGAAAGGCTGAAGTGGGTCGGCACACCCGAGCAACTGGGCGAGCGCCCGGCCACGCAAGTGGAATTGCTTGAAAACCACCCGGATGAAGTCGCCTACCTCCAATTCACCTCCGGCAGCACGCGCGCGCCGCGCGGCGTGATCATCACCGAGCGGGCGCTCATGAGCAACCTGCAGGGAATCGTGCGCAACGGCCTGGAGATCGGCCCCGGCGACCGCAGTGCCTCGTGGCTGCCCTTCTACCACGACATGGGGCTGGTGGGCATGGTGATGGCCCCGATGGTGGCACAAGTGTCGGTCGATTACCTGGCCACCCGCGACTTTGCCATCCGGCCTTTGCAATGGCTGCGCCTGATCAGCCGCAATCGTGCCACCGTCGCGTTCAGCCAGCCGTTCGGACTCAAGCTCTGCACGCTGCGGGTGCGCGATTCCGACCTGGAGGAACTCGACCTGAGTTGCTGGCGGGCTGCCGGTGTCGGTGCGGAGATGATACGGCCGGATACCCTGAGGAACTTCGCCGAGAAATTCGCCCCGGCGGGTTTTGACGTGCGCGCCTTCCTGCCCTGCTACGGGCTGGCGGAATCGACGCTGGCCGTCACCTTTTCCAAGGTCGGCCATGGCTTCGACAGCCTGCGTGTGGATGCCGGGACGCTGGTAGACAAGAAGATGGCGGTACGCCTCCAGGTGGAAGGCAGGAAGTATAGCGAATTCGTGAACTGCGGCCGCCCGCTGCCCGGACATATCGTCAAGGTGGTCGACGAAGCCGGGCAGGCCGTGCCCGATCTGAGGGTGGGCAGTGTGCTGGTGCATGGCAACAGCATCATGGCCGGCTATTTCAACAACCCTGAGGACAGCCAGAGATCCCTCCTCCCCGGAAACTGGCTGGATACCGGGGATTTGGGGTTCATCTTCGAAGGCGACCTGTATGTCACCGGTCGCCGTACCGACGTCATCATCGTCAACGGTCGCAATATCCGCGCGCAGGATATCGAGGAACTCGCCGAGCAGCAGCCGGAAGTCAGAACCCGGGAAGCGTCCGCCTTCGGCATCACCGATACCAGCGATGTGACCACCATCGTACTGGTCATCGAGTGCCGCCTGACCTCCGCGGCGGACCGGCAATCCCTCATCAGCCGGCTGCAGCGGCAGGTGTACATGGCGTTCGGCGTCAATTGCCTGGTCGAGTTGGTGCCGCCGCATACATTGCCGCGCACCTCGTCCGGAAAGCTGTCGCGCTTCGCGGCACGCCAGGGCTTCATTCAGCGCACCAATCTGACGGACCAGCTATCCGCCGAGTCGGGGGACAAGTAATCGATCTATGTCGGGCTCATGGGTGGCGGTGACCGGAGCCACCGGCTTCATCGGCGGTGCGTTGCTGGAATCCCTGACGCAGGGTGGATGGAAGATCAGGGCATTGACCCGCAGTCCTCGCAGGGCGATCGACAATTCGGTGCAATGGATCGAGGGTGACCTGGACGACCAGGATGCGCTGCGGCGGCTGGTCGAAGGGGTGTCCGCCGTGGTTCACTGCGCCGGACGGGTGCGAGGGCGATCCCTGGAAGATTTCATCGCGACCAATGTCACCGGCACGCGCAATCTCGTGCTGGCTTCGATAGAGCAAGCAGTCCCGCCATCCCGCTTCCTTCTCGTCTCCTCCCTGGCTGCCCGGCAACCGGAGCTTTCATGGTACGCTGCCAGCAAGCACATGGCCGAGCAACTGGTGAATGAGTACACGCGTGCCATCCCCTGCGCGGTTTTCCGTCCGACGGCGGTGTACGGTCCCGGCGACAAGGAGATGAGCCCGCTCTTCAGGCTTACGCGGCACGGCATTCTGCCCATGGTGGGCCCGGTGACGATGCGTTTCGGCCTGCTGCACGTCGACGACCTGGTCTCGGCCATACGCTGCTGGCTTGCAACGCAACCGCCGCCTCAGGGCATATACGAACTCGACGACGGTCTGCCGGGAGGCTACGACAGTCGTGCGGTCGCCCGCATCGCGCAGGATACGTGGAAACGGCCGGTACGCTGCCTGTTCCTCCCGGCTCCGCTGGTCTCGCTGATAGCTCACGCCAACCTGTGGCTGGCACGGCGGCTGCGCTATGCGCCCATGTTGACTCCCGGAAAGGTGAGGGAACTGCGCCACCCGGACTGGGTCTGCGACATCGGACCGCTGACTCGTGCAATTCCGGGCTGGCAACCCCGCATTCGCCTGCAGGATGCCCTGTCCCAGGCGATATAATCCATCAGAAACCCGACCCGGCATCCATCATGGCCAGCGACTACGAAGACGTCCTCCAGAAACTCTGCCACCACCTCCGGCAGCTTTCCCCGTCTGACGCGGACATCACGCCCCGGACCGATCTCATCGAGCAACTCGCGATCGATTCCGTCAAGCTGCTGAACCTGGTCATGGAAATCGAGGATGAATTCGATATCTCGGTCCCGATCAACGCGCTTGCGGACGTGCAGACGGTGGACGAACTGACGAACCTGATTCTGCGCATCAGGTCGGAGGCACGGTGAGCCTCCTGGACAAGCTGGATGCGGTGGCGGCGGCGAGAAAAGCCCTGCTACCCGAAGGCATGGACGTCTTCGGCATTCCCGTGGGACAGATCCACTCCACGACGGAAGCCGAGATCGGCGGGCGCCGCATCCTTTTTCTGGGCACAAACAACTATCTGGGCCTGACCTTCGCGCCCGAGTGCCTGAAAGCTGCGCACGAGGCGCTCGACGCCGAAGGCACCGGCACCACCGGCTCGCGCATGGCCAGCGGCAGCTACGGCGGCCATCGGGCGCTGGAACGGGAGTTCGCGGAATTCTACGGAGTCCTGTCGTGCATCGTCTTCACTACCGGCTACCAAGCGAATCTCGCCACGATTTCCTGCCTGGCGGGCGCAGGGGACGTCATCCTGATCGATGCCGATTCCCACGCCAGCATCTATGATGGCTGCCGCTTGAGCGGTGCCGAGATTATCCGGTTCCGCCACAACGACATGGCCGATCTGGACAAGCGGCTGCGCCGCCTGGGCGAACGGTCGCGCTCGACCCTGATCGTCGCCGAGGGTATCTACAGCATGCTGGGAGATCGCGCGGCGCTGGCCGACATGGTCCGCCTGAAGGACGCCTACGGCAGCGTGCTGCTGCTGGACGAGGCTCACTCCCTCGGTGTGCTGGGCGCAACCGGGCAGGGCCTGGTAGAGGAAACCGGCCTGATCGAGGGAGTCGATTTCATCACCGGCACCTTCAGCAAGAGCCTGGGCGGCATCGGCGGATACTGTATCAGCAATCATCCCCAGCTCGATCAACTGCGCTACGTGAGCCGTCCCTATATCTTCACGGCCTCGCCCTCACCGGCCACCATCGCCTCCACCCGGGCGGCGCTTCGTCTGCTGCGCGATGGAACGACGCTGCGCGAACAGCTCTGGAGCAATGCCCACCGACTCTATTCCCGCCTGCACGAGCTCGGTTACCGGCTGGGGCCGGAGCCCAGCCCCATCGTCGCCGCGATACTGGATACGCCGCAGCAGGCGCTGGCGTTATGGAGCGGCCTGCTGCAACACGGCATCTACGTCAACCTGATGCTGCCTCCCGCTGCACCGGATGGAAAATCGCTGGTACGGTGCAGCGTCAGTGCCGCCCATACCCGCGATCAGATGGATTTTGCCGGGCGGGTCTTTGCCGAGTTGCGCGCCACGGCCATGTCATGAAAATTCCTGCCGCCAGATGCCCTGGCTGCCCCTGGCGCGCCGGTCCTCCAGGCAACGATCGGGCTTCTGCCGTCCCTGATTCCGAAGCAGGATGCGCACCCTTCTGACCTACAGCATGGTCTTCCCGCGACGCAGCGCCTACGTGCTGATGGCGCTATTGGCTGCGGGCGTCGCCGAAGGGCTCAGCCTCACCGCATTGCTTCCCCTGCTGTCGACCGCCATCGGGGGAACGGGAGACTCGGACATTGGCCGAGTCATCGTCAGCGTGCTGCAGAAAGTCGGGATCGAGCCCACGATAGGGGCCATGCTGCTGATCATCGTCGGTGGCATGCTCGTCAAGAGCCTGATCCTGCTGCTGGCCAACCGGCAGGTCGGCTATACCGTGGCCCACGTCGCCACCACCCTGCGCCTGGAACTCATCAAGGCGCTGCTCGCCAGCCGCTGGCAATACTACCTGCGCCAGCCCATCGGCTCGCTCGCCAATTCAGTCGCCACCGAAGCCTACCGGGCGGCGAACGGTTTCGAACACAGCGCCAATGTCCTCGCTCTGGCGATGCAGGTACTGGTCTATACCGTCGTCGCCCTTTTCATCTCCTGGCAGGCGACGCTCACCTCGCTCGTCATCGGCCTGCTGCTGCTGCTGGTACTGCATCGCCTCGTGCGGGCCACGCGCAAGGCGGGCTCCAAGCAGACGCACCTGATACGTCATTTGCTGACCTATCTCTCCGACGTGCTCAGCTCCGTCAAATCTCTCAAGGCCATGGCGCGGGACAATGTGGCCGACGCCATCCTGCGCGATCAGACCCAGCAGCTGGAGAGAGCTACCCGCCGGGAGGTCATGAGCCGGGAAGCCCTCATGGCGCTACAGGAACCGATACTCGCCGCGCTCACGGCGAGCGGCCTGTATCTGGCACTCGTCATCTGGGAGCTGTCCCTGCCCGAGGTGATGGTCATGGTCTTTCTGCTGACCCGGGTGCTCGGCCTGCTCAACAAGACCCAGCGGCGCTACCAGCAACTCGTCGCCCAGGAAAGCGCCTACTGGGCCATGCGGGCAGCCACCCAGGAGGCCCAGGCAGCCGCCGAAAGGACGACGGGTACGCTGCAGCCCACCCTGCAGCAGGAGATCAGCCTGAGGCACATCGACTTCGACTACGGCAGCAAGGTGATATTCCGGGATCTCCACATCGACATTCCCGTGAAATCCTTCACGACCATCACCGGCACGTCGGGAATCGGAAAAAGCACGCTGCTGGATCTGCTCTGCGGATTGGCCGAACCCAAAGCAGGAGAGATCCTGATAGACGGCGTCCCCCTGCAGGATATCAACCTGCGTCTATGGCGGCGCATGATCGGCTACGTCTCCCAGGAGACCATCCTGCTGCATGACACCATTCTCAACAATATACTGGTGGGCGCGCCCGACCTTGACGCGGGGGATGCGGAGCGGGCATTGCATCAGGCGGGTGCCTGGGATTTCGTCAGCGCCCTGCCGGAGGGCATGCGCACCGTCGTGGGCGAACGCGGGGGACTGCTGTCAGGCGGACAGCGACAGCGCATCGCCATCGCCCGGGCGCTCGCACATCAGCCGTCCTTTCTGCTCCTGGATGAACCGACCAGCGCACTGGATCCGCACAGCGAACAGATCATCTGCGAAACACTGCAACGGCTGGCGGAGAACTTGACCATCATCGCCGTATCCCACCAGCCTGCGGTGGTCACTGCGGCGCACACTGTCTATACCCTTTCCAAGGGAACCGCGCAACGGCTGCAGCCCGGTAACGGCGCAGACTCCCCGGCGCTCCTGGATATCGCCTCCGATCACGCTTGGCAGCCACCCAATCGGAAGCGGCAATAACGATCGACGATCAGGATGCCTTGGCGCTCGCCCGGCTGCGCATCCAGAAGAATACGCCGATACCGACCGCACCCAGCAGCAGCGCGATCTCGGTCACCCCGACTCCTCCGCCATGGCCGCCATGGCCGCCACCGCCACCGACATGGATCGGTATGCGCACGGCTGTCGCCAGCTTGCCGTTCTTTTCCGTCTCCAGCAGGATCGCGTACTGGCCCAGGTCTTCCAGGTTGACCGTGAACGTGATGCTGCCGGAAGGATAGGCCTGTGCCGGAACGGACAGGATCTCGTGCCCGCCTTCCCCATGCCCTTCCATGACCAGTCGCGCAGCGATGGGAATCTCGCGCGATTCCGGGTCCGTCAGGTCCACCGACATGAACAGTTCGCCGGTTTCGGGAACGTGATCGCAGTACGCATGCATGGGCGGGAGATCGCCCTTCGGTTTTTCATAGGCGCTGAAAGCCACGGGGAAATCGCCTGTCTTGATGGCGCAGTCACCCGAATGATGGCCTTCGTGGGCCAGCATGAGCTGCGCCTGCGCCGGCATCATGGCCAAGGCCAGCAACGCGGAACATGCCATCCCCGCAACCCATCCAAACTTTTTGTTCATGGTTTCTCCGGTTTCAAATCCTTCGATCGATCGTACGACAGACAACTCCTTGAAGCTGGATGCGGCGGCGGGCCGCATATCGCGGATCCAGGGCCCAGACCCAGGAATCCCTGCCACGGACTCACCCCGCGGGCGCTACCCCTCATCAGGAGACCACGCCACGCTTCCCGGTGTGCCACGGCCTCCTCGCCCTCAGCCGTACGCCATGCCCGGCCGGAGACTGAATGCAAGCGCGGATTGTATACCAAACCCTTCGGGGATAGGAAGCAGCGCCTGCCGGCCACGTTCCCTCCCCATTTCCCGAACGGCAGACTATCGGTCTTGACGAACGTCGGACAAGAATGCCGATCGGACGGGGAACGATCCCCGCGGAATGAAAGAATGAAGCTGGCCGATAAGCCGGGTTCTGTCGTGGACAATCATTCCTCTAGGCGCATCGTTGCCCATGCGCTCAAGCAACCTACCCGCAGGCTCGGCGAGCAGCGTCATAGCCTGCCTATTTGGTCTTGCTCCGGATGGAGGTTACCGCGTTTCACCGTAACTCAATACGCTCGTCTCTGTGGCCCTGTTCCTCACCTCGCGGTGGCCGGCCATTAACCGGCATCCTGCTCTGCGGAGCCCGGACTTTCCTCCCCCCGCGCTCATGGGCTGAACACGGGCGGCGACTGTCTGGCCAGCTTCGATCGGGATGGTATCATCAAACCCGGCCGACGGCGAGACGTGTCTTCCCGAGTCCCAAAAAGCCGCTCAGCCATGAGCATTCAGGGTATGATCTGCGCTTTCAGAAGCCGATGCGCCATGACCATGAACCGCTTCCTCCTGCTTTTGTCCATGCTGCTTCTCGTCCTGTCGGGCTGCGCAGCGCTGCGCCTGGACGACTCGATCCGTACCTCCGTCGCCGGCATCGAGCCTCTTGAAGGCAAGGGCATGGAGGCACGCTTCACGGTATACCTCCGGATCCAGAACCATGGCAACTCGCCGCTGGACTACGACGGCATCGCATTGGATCTGGATCTGCGCGGCATGAATTTCGCAAGCGGGGTCAGCGACCAGCGCGGAACGATCCCGCGCTATGGAGAAACGGTCATCATGGTGCCGGTAACGGTACCCGCCACGACCATCATCCGCCATGTCGTCGGTTTTGCGACCGGCGACCGCACCAAGGTCGACTACCAGCTACGCGGCAACCTCGGCGGGCAGGGGCTGGCCATGGGGCGATACTTCGACTCGAAGGGGGAGATTGCCTTGCCTGAACTGCCAGCCGAACCTGTGGTCAGATGATGCCATAGCGCGCGCGGTAATCCTCGATCGCACCGAGATCGGCTTCCTCGTTCCCTGCCCACCGCAGGTATTCCACGATGTCGTCCAGATTTGCAATGCAAGCAATCTGCATTCCATATGCATGGATGGCCTCCTGCGTTGCGGACAGTTCTCCCATGCCGCGTTCCATGCGATCCAGGGCAATGATGACACCGCAAGGCACTGCGTGCGCGGCGCGGATGTGGCCGACGGATTCGCGCATCGACACGCCTGCGGAAATGACGTCATCCACGATCAGGACGCGTCCCGCCAGAGGAGCACCCACGAGGCTCCCGCCTTCGCCATGATCCTTCGCTTCCTTGCGATTGAAGCAGAAAGGATGGTTGTGCCCATGCTCGGCCAGCGCGATGGCGATGGCGCTGACCAGCGGAATTCCCTTGTAGGCCGGACCGTACAGCATGTCGAATGCAAGCCGGGCGTCGAGGATGGCTTTGGCGTAGAATTGCCCCAGGCGCCGGAGCGAGTTGCCGTCGTTGAACGCACCGGCGTTGAAGAAGTATGGCGACATCCGCCCCGCCTTGGTCTTGAATTCGCCAAAGCGCAGCGCCCCGCAATCCACGGCGAACCCTATGAACTCCCGACGCAAAGCAGTCATGATCCGATGACGGGCCGAAAACCAGAACGTGAGAATTATAACGCTTAACCTGAATGGCGTACGCTCCGCCGCGACCAAGGGATTCTTCCGCTGGCTGCCCGTCCAGCAGGCCGACATCGTATGCGTACAGGAACTGAAAGCACACGCCAAGGACATGACCGTGGAAATGCTGGCGCCCGACGGCTACCACGGCTGCTTCCACTACGCCGTAAAGAAGGGATACAGCGGTGTCGGCCTTTACAGCCGGCGGCGGCCCGATAACGTCGTGGAAGGCCTCGGCATCGCCGAAATCGACATGGAGGGACGCTTCCTGCGTGCCGATTTCGATGCGCTGACCATCATCTCGATCTATTTCCCTTCCGGATCCAGCGGCGAGCACCGCCAGGCAGCGAAGTTCTTTTTCCTGGAGCGGTTCCTGCCCATGCTCGAGACACTCGCGCGGTGCGGCAGGGAAATCATCCTGTGCGGCGACTGGAACATCGCCCACCGGGAGATCGATCTCAAGAACTGGCGCACCAATCAGAAGAATTCCGGGTTCCTGCCGGAGGAACGCGCCTGGCTCGGACGCGTATTCGACGAACTCGGCTTCATCGACGTATTTCGGCAACTGAATGCCGAACCCGAGCAGTACACATGGTGGTCGAACCGCGGCCAGGCATGGGCCAAGAACGTCGGCTGGCGCATCGACTACCAGATCGCCACGCCCGGCATCGCGGCCAGGGCCAAAAAGGTGCATATCCATAAAACGGAGCGTTTTTCCGATCATGCCCCGCTCATCATCGACTACGACTATGACGTATTCCCCACCCCTGGTACCTGAACACCCGTCCCACGGAGTCGCCACTTCGGCCGGCCACGACGGATAGATGGCGTTTACAACCCCAGCCGGCTGGCTCCATGCCTTCCGCGTCTATGCCCATCCGCGCGTCCTGGGCATGCTGCCGCTCGGATTCTCCGCCGGCTTGCCGCTGCTGCTGGTGCTGGGGACGCTCTCGTTCTGGCTGCGGGAGGCGGGCATCGACCGCTCCACCATCGGCCACCTGAGCTGGATTGGTCTGGCCTACGGATTCAAGTGGTTGTGGTCGCCCCTGGTCGACCGCCTGTCGCTGCCGTTGCTGACGCGCCTGCTGGGCCGGCGGCGCGCCTGGCTGCTGCTGTCGCAGATCGTCATCGCCATCGCCCTGGTTGGCCTTGCCAGTACCGATCCGGCCCGACATCTGACATACACTGTTTATTTCGCTCTGGCGGTCGCCTTTGCTTCGGCCACTCAGGACATTGCACTGGACGCCTATCGGATCGAGGCGGCGGCACCGCGCCTGCAGGGAGCCATGGCGGCCACCTATCAGGCCGGCTATCGCGTTGCCATGATCGTCGCCTCTGCCGGCGTGCTCTGGATTGCCGCAGCGCTCGATCCTTCCGAGACGACGTATGAGCACGCGCCCTGGCGTGCGGCCTATCTCGCGATGGCCGCTTGCATGGCCGTGGGCATCCTCACCACGCTCGCCGTCCGTGAGCCCGGCCCACCTGCCACACAACTCGTCACGGAAAACGAGCGCCATGCCCGGCAGGCCATCGCACACTGGCACCTGAACGTCCATCTTGCCCGCCTGCTCGCATGGCTGTATGGAGCCATGATCGCGCCATTCCGCGATTTCATAGTGCGCCACGGCCGCCAGGCGCTGGTGATCCTGGCGCTGATCGCCCTCTACCGCATTTCCGACGTGGTGATGGGCGTCATGAGCAACCCCTTCTACGTCGACATGGGCTACACCAAGGACGAGGTGGCCACCGTTTCCAAAGTGTACGGGGTGCTCATGACGATCATCGGCGCGGCATTGGGCGGCGTGCTCACCGCCAGGATCGGTATCATGCGCACGCTTTTTCTGGGTGCGGTACTGTCGGCAGCGACCAACCTGCTATTCGTCTGGCTGAGCGGGCGCGGGCACGACGTCGCGGGACTGGTCTTCACCGTCTCCGCCGACAACCTTTCCGCAGGGATTGCCTCCTCCGCCTTCATCGCCTATCTGTCCAGCCTGACCAACTCCGCCTACTCCGCCACGCAGTATGCATTGTTCAGCTCGATCATGCTGCTGCTGCCGAAATTCATCGCCGGATTCAGTGGAGCCTTCGTCGATGCCTATGGCTACGCCAGCTTCTTCACCGGCACCGCCCTGATCGGCATGCCGGTGCTGCTGCTGGTGTGGCTGGCGGGACGGGGAGAATTCGGCGACCGGCACGCCTCCGGGCCGGAACGGGACTGAACTACCTGCGCCGCTCGAAACGGTAGACCGCCAGTACACCCAGCAGGTTGGGGAGAAATGCGACCTGCCGTTCTCCACTCATCACCCGGCGCTCGAGGATGCGCGCGCTGTGCTGGCCGCAGAATGCCTCGAAGTCGCCCAGGGTACAGTTGTGAATGTTGGGCGTGTCGTACCATTGATAAGGCAGGGCTTCCGATACCGGCATGCGGCCGGCCATGATCTGCAGGCGATTCTTCCAGTACCCGAAGTTCGGGAATGACACGATTCCCTCCCTGCTGACCCGCAGCATCTCCCGGATGATCTCCTTGGTATGCCTGACCGCCTGCAGCGTCTGCGACAGCACCACGTAGTCGAACGAATCCGATTCGAAGCTCTGCAGCCCTGCCTCCAGGTCGCTCTGGATCACATTGACGCCGTTGTTGAAGCAGGCCAGGATATTTTCGTCGTCGATCTCCACTCCATATCCATGAACCTGGCGCATGTTCCGCAGGAAGCAGAGCAAGGAGCCATCGCCGCAACCCAGATCGAGTACTTTCGTACCCGGCCTGATCCAGGAGGCGATGGCCGCAAAGTCCGGTCTGATACGTGCGAAAGACGTCATCGTATCGATCTTGTGGTCGATTGGCATGGAACTCGTCTCCCGCCGCCTATAGAGCAATGCTGCCCATGTAGGCCCGCATCAGCTTGTGGTAGTGACAGTCTTCCATCAGGAACGAATCGTGGCCGTGGCTGGAGGTGATTTCGGCGTAGCTGACGTCCAGCTTGTTGTCCAGCAGCGCCTTGACGATGGCCCGCGAACGCTCCGGGGAGAAACGCCAGTCCGTGGTGAACGACAATACCAGAAACTTTGCCCTGGCGGCACGCAAGGCCGCACTCAGGTTGCCGTCGTGCAGGTATGCGGGATCGAAATAGTCGAGCGCCTTGGTCATGAGCAGGTAGGTATTGGCATCGAACTGGTCGGAAAACTTGTCTCCCTGGTAACGCAGGTAGGATTCGATCTCGAACTCCACGCCGAAACCGAACGCAAGCGCCCCGTTGCGCAACTCCCGTCCGAACTTGGTGGCCATCGCATCGTCCGACAGGTAGGTGATGTGTCCCAGCATGCGCGCCAGCCTCAGTCCACGCCGTGGGATCACGCCATGCAGATAATAGTCGCCGTTGTGAAAGTCGGGGTCGGTGAGAATGGCCTGACGGGCAACGTCATTGAACGCTATATTCTGTGCGGTCAGCTTGGCGGCCGCGGCAATCACCAGCGCATGCCGCACCCGATCCGGGAAGTCCAGCGTCCACTGCAGCGCCTGCATCCCGCCAAGACTGCCGCCCGCGATGGCGGCGAACTGGTCGATCCCCAGGTGATCCGCCAGCCTGGCCTGCGCCTGCACCCAGTCTTCCACCGTGATCACGGGAAAATCCTGCCCGTAGTGCCTGCCGGTGGCGGGATTGATGCTGGCCGGACCGGTGGAACCGTGGCATCCGCCCAGATTGTTCACGCCCACCACGAAGAACCTGCGGGTATCGATGGATTTTCCCGGACCTATCATGTTGTGCCACCAGCCCATGCTCTTGGGATCATCCGCATAACGGCCGGACAGGTGGTGGCTGCCCGAAAGCGCGTGACACACCAGTACTGCGTTCGATCGGGCCGCGTTCAGCTTGCCGTAGGTTTCGTATACCAGGTCATAACCCTCCAGCACGGCACCGCTCTTCAGCCGCAGCGGCATATCGAAGCGCATACGCTGCGGCGTGACGATATCAGTCGTATCCAAGCTCTGCATCGAAAAAACTGTTCATGAACCAATCATGGATCAATGCGTCTCCCGGCAGGCGGCCTCCGCCTGCATCTGTCCCACCCCTTTTTCCGGGATGCTATCCATATATCATACCACGCCGAGCTGGCGCTGCCATGGATTTCCGCCTTCAGATGGTGCGGCAATCCACGGATCAGCCGTTCAGTCTTTGCAGCAATGTCCGGATCTTCTCCGGATCGTCGCTTCTGAGTATCTTTCGCGCCAGCGGGACGATGCCGGGCAGGTCGCTGCGCAGCACCTCCCGTTTCACGGCCAGCAACTGTGCCGGATACATGGAAAAGATGCGCAGACCGAAACCCAGCAGCAACCGGGTGAACGACACGTCTCCCGCCAGCTCGCCGCACACCGTCACCGGCACCTTCGCCCGGTTGGCGCTGCGTATGGTATGCGCGACCAGCCGCAGCACCGCTGGATGCATGGCATCGTAGAGGTGCGCCACGGAATCGTCGGCGCGATCGATGGCGAGGGTGTACTGGATCAGATCGTTGGTTCCGATGGACAGGAAATCCAGCCTGCGCATGAACACTTCCAGACACAAGGCCGCAGCGGGAACCTCTATCATGCCGCCCACCTCGATATCTTCGTCGAAGGGGATCCTCTCGTGCCGCAGCCCATCCTTGGCACGCTCGATCTGATGCAGCGTCTGCGCGATCTCGGCCGCACTGGAGAGCATCGGTATCAGGATGCGGATGGGGCCGTGCTGTGAGGCGCGCAGGATGGCGCGCAACTGCACCTGGAACATCTGCGGCTCGGCCAGGCTCAGGCGGATGGCACGCAGTCCGAGGGCGGGATTGGCCGCTACGCGCCTGCTGCTATCGAGATTCTTGTCGGCCCCCAGGTCGAAGGTGCGTATCGTCACCGGCAGACCCCGCATTTTGCGCACGACCTTGCGGTATGCTTCGAACTGCTCATCCTCGTCGGGCAAATCTGCCCGATCGAGGAAGAGGAACTCGCTGCGGAACAGCCCGATGCCAGCCGCCCCGCTCTCCCTGGCCTGCTCCACATCCTGCGGCAATTCAATGTTGGCGTGCAACTCCACCGCAGTGCCGTCGAGTGTCACGGTGGCCGTCGTCTTGAGACGCTTCAGCTTCTGCTTTTCCAGTTCGAGCCGCTCCTGGCGCAAGCGGTATTCGGCAAGCGCACGGCTGTCGGGAGCGATGATCACCACGCCCTGGGTACCGTCCACGATCAATAGATCGCCATCCCTTATCAGGCTGCGGGCATGATGCAGGGCCACGATGGAAGGAATGTTGAGACTGCGCGCGATGATGGCTGTGTGAGAAGTCGAGCCTCCCAGGTCGGTCAGGAATGCGCTGAAGCGATGCCGCCTGTACTGGATGACGTCTGCCGGGCTCAGGTCGTGCGCCACCAGGATGTTGTCGCCATCCCGCCGGGAAGCGACGGATACGTGTCCGGGATGTCCCAGCAGGGCCTTCAGCACGCGCTCGACCACCTGGGTCACGTCGGCCTTGCGCTCGCGCAGGTAGGGATCCTCGACCTGTTCGAACTGCGCGATCAGCACGTTCATCTGTTGCGCCACCGCCCATTCGGCATTGCATCCATGCTGGGCGATGTGCGCCCCGGCGGCGGTCGACAGCGTCGGATCGTCGAGTATCATGCGGTGCAAGTCGAGGAAGGCGCCATACTCCGCGGAGGCGGGCCCTTCCGCAATGGAAGCGTGCATGGCGTCGAGCTCATCGCGCACGGCAGCAAAGGCGGCATCGAGGCGGAGCATCTCCCCATCGATGCGCTCCGGCGGCACGAGGCGGTACGTCACCTCCAGCGCGGCATGGGAGACGAGACAGGCGTGGCCGATGGCGATGCCACCGGACACGCCCACGCCATGCAGGGCGAAACTCATTCCGGTTCCCCGAAGCGATCCTCGATCAGATTTACCAGGGCCTGCATCGCAGCCACCTCGTCGCCGCCGGAGGTCTCGATACCCAGCATGGTTCCCTTGCTCGCAGCCAGCATCATGACACCCATGATGCTCTTGGCATTGACCTTGCGCTCGTCCCGCGACAACCACACCTCGCTGTCGTAGCGGCCGGCCAGCTGGGTCAGCCGGGCGGATGCACGCGCATGCAGCCCCAGCTTGTTGACGATCTCGATCTGTCTATACTGCATCGTGCGATTTTCCTGCGATACGCATGACACCTTCCCTTCCTCCCGCAAGTGCCTTGTCCGCTACCGCGGCAAGCGGCTCGCCGCGATAGGTGAGCGCCCGCAGCAGCATGGGAAGATTGGCGCCGGCCACGCATGCCACCCTGCCTGGAACGACCAGCCGGGTGGCGACGTTGCAGGGCGTGGCCCCGCAGATATCGCTCAGCACCAGCACGCCGTCGCCACCGTCGAGCCGACCGATCAGGGCTTCCGCGCTGCATACGATGACATCGGGGTCATCCCCGGGGGCGACGCCGAGCCACGCCAATTGCGGAATGTCGCTTTCCAGGACATGACTCGCGCAATCGGCGAGGCTGCGTCCCAGGTCGCCGTGAGAGACGATCAGGATGCCGATCATGTCCAGCGGTGCCACTCGATATGTGATAGCGAATCCATCCGGATGCTTCAGACGTTGCGGCGAACCCGCCACCCTGGCGGGACGGAAACGCACGATGGATCGAAGATTAACGCAAGTCGTCCATCGTATACAATTCCATTCTGAAATCCTCCCGATACTTCGATGGCAACTCGGCCATCGCCGTGGCGGCCTGCTCCCGGTCGGGATAGATTCCGTACGAGACCCTGAATCCCGCCTGGCCATCGCGAATCACCGGATGGATGTACAGACCGGCCAGATTGACGAGACGCTCGGCACGCCCCAGAAATCGCTCCATCCGATCCGGGAGCACACTCTCGGTCACGAATAGCTGGATCGTGAAGTGGCGTCTGTCCGCCGCCGCGAGGACCTGCTCGGTTTCTCGAATGCGCTGCGCCAGTAGCGGGTAGTCCGCCAGCCTGATTCCGCCGAAATGCGAGGGTACCGTCGTACCAGCCTGCCCGGTAGCCGCCGTGGAATCGTCCTTTGCGGACATGGTCTCCCTGACGGGAGCATCTTGGGTCACGGCAACCGGTGGCGGAATCTCGTTGGATGGAGCTTCGGCGGACGGAACGGGCGAAACGTTCAGCTCGGCTGGCGGCTGCGCCGCAGGAGGGGCGCTGGGCGTGACCAAGGCGACAACCGGCGACGAACCGTCCGGAAGAGGGCTCGAGAGTTCGCCGTCGAGGTGAGAAGGATCGGTGACGGCAACGGCCGTCGAAGTGATCGCGGTCGATGCCGGCTGCAGCATCTGCCATCCCGTCACAACCAGTATCGCGATCGCAAGCGCGGCACCCGCTCCGATCAGGCGGGTGTCCGGCGACGGCGGGTGCCGGATGCCGCAGTCGCCCATGATCGCTCGGACGTGGCGGGTCTTCACTGTGTCCGCACCTTCGGAACGCGCCGCCTCCAGGGATTTGTCGGCCAACAGGCCGATCCGGCCGATCACGCCCCCCGAGATCGTGGCGATCAGGCTGACTGCCTTGGGGGCGAACATCCCCGGGCCGGGATGGCCGGCGGCACGCATGCGCCATCCGAGATATGCACCCACGGCCCTGTCGTCCAGCATCGGCAGATCCAAGCGATGCGCAATGCGATCCCGCAGCGGTCGCATGGACGGATTCGCAAGCAGATGGTCCAGTTCGAGACGCCCTGCCAGGATGATCCGCAGCGGATTGCAACGGACAGTTGCGGGAGCATCGAGACGTCGTATCGCCTCCAGCGCCTCCGGGGACAGGGCATGCGCTCCGTCCACCAGCCACACCACCCGCCCCCCGTGGGCGTACTTTTCGATCAGGGCATGCTGCAGACCGTCGATCACCGTATCGGAGAATTCTTCATCCGACACGCCTGCGGCGTCAGGCAACCCGATGTGCAGCGTCTCGGCAAATGCCTGCAGCAGCCTGTTTTCCGGCAGATTCGCCACGTCCAGATAGACCGGCCTCATCCTGACGGGAAGCCGCTCGCTCAGCACCTTGCACAATACCGTTTTGCCGCTGCCCGCTCCACCCGTTAACTGGATCATTCCCTCGGCACCCTCGCCTTGAACCAGCATGTAGATCAGCGCATCCAGGGTCGCGCCCCGGCCACCTCCCTCGAAGAAAGGGGTGGCGTCAACCCCGGAGGCACGCAGTTGTTCATATAATCCAAAATGACCGAGAGTCATCATTCCAGGCTCGAAGATTGGCAATTGGCTGAAAGCAAAGATACCACTATATACACTCGGAGCTTCTCAGACCCCGATTGTGCCCCAAAACGTTTCTCCCGAACGCTATTTACCTTGTCTTGAACCCCGGTGCTGGAGTATAGTGCGAGTTTGCCATCCACATCCAAGCGGAAGAGGGCGCCAGCTTCATCGTCGCCGCCGAAGGCGCAACCCCCCGGAATCGCTCAGGTACAGATCGGGTCGTCCCGATCCTTGAGAACCGCTTGTGACAGGCAATCTGGAGAGTGCCGGCACCATTCGACGGATACCGGCCACCGAAGGGGCATGCGGGAGGATCACCCCGTAATCTCTCAGGTAAAAAGGACAGAGGGGTGAGGTCATGCAGATGGCCTCACCCTTTTTTGTGTTTTTCGAGGCATGCAATTGAAAACTACCATTCTCAATCCGATCCACCGCGAGATGAAGGCCAAGATGGTCGACTTCGGCGGCTGGGACATGCCTCTCCACTACGGCTCCCAGCTCGACGAGCACCACAGGGTGCGCAACGACGCCGGCATGTTCGACGTATCCCACATGCTGACGGTGGAACTCAAGGGAGAATCCGCCCGGCCGTTCCTGCGCAGGCTGGTCGCCAACAACGTGGACAAGCTGGTGCAGCCCGGCAAGGCATTGTATACATGCATGCTCAATCCCCAGGGCGGCGTGATCGACGACCTGATCATCTATTTCCTGACGGAATCCCATTTCCGCATGGTGGTGAACGCGGGCACCGCGGACAAGGACCTGGCATGGATGCAGGCGCGGCGGGACGAGATCGACCCGAAACTGGAGATCGTCTCCCGGCGGGATCTGGCGATGATCGCGGTGCAGGGACCTCACGCCCGTGCCAAGGTCTGGCAAGTCATCCCGGGGGCCCGGGGCGAGACCGAGAATCTCAAGCCGTTCCAGGCAGCCATATGGGGTGAGTACTTCATCGCCCGCACCGGCTATACGGGCGAGGACGGCTTCGAGATCACCCTGCCGTCGCAACATGCCGTGGATTTCTGGCGCGCGCTCCATACTGCGGGCGTGACCCCGGCCGGCCTCGGCGCACGCGACACGCTCCGGCTCGAGGCGGGCATGAACCTCTACGGGCAGGATATGGACGAAAGCACCAGCCCACTGGAATCCGGCCTGGGCTGGACGGTCGACCTCAAGAGCGACCGCGACTTCATCGGCAAGGCGGCATTGCTGGAACATCCCGTAACGCGACAACTGATCGGCCTGGTGCTGACCGAACGCGGCATACTGCGCAGTCACCAGAAAGTGGTCACGTCCCATGGCGAGGGAGAGATCACCAGCGGCGGATTCTCGCCGACGCTCATCCAGTCCATTGCCCTGGCGCGCCTGCCGCTGGAAGCGTCCGCCGGAGACGAGGTACAGGTGGTAGTGCGTGACAAGGCGCTGCAGGCCAAAACGGTAAAATATCCCTTTGTGCGAAATGGCAAGAGCCTGATCTGATCAGGATGACATCCCTCAATCTCGGAGCAAGAACATGAGCATTCCAGACAACCTGAAATATACCAAGTCCCACGAATGGATCAGACTCGAAGATGACGGCACCGTCACCATCGGGATCACCCAGCACGCCCAGGAACTGCTGGGCGATATGGTATTCGTGGAAACGCCCGAAGTGGGGCGCCAGCTCAGGCAGGGGGAAGAGTGCGCCGTCGTGGAGTCGGTCAAGGCTGCAGCCGACGCCTATGCGCCGATCAGCGGCGAGGTCGTCGCCACCAACCCCGACCTCGAGTCCGCCCCGGAATCGATCAACCAGGACGCCTATGCTGCGTGGCTGTTCAAGCTGAAACCAGCGAACGCCGCCGACCTGGACGGCCTGCTCGACGCCGCAGGCTATCAGAAGCTGCTGGAAAGCGAAGAGGATGCATAGCCTCCGGACATCCCGCGGAGACCTTCTCTCGCGCTTCTCCCCTCCTCACATACCCTGATCCGCGGAACAGACCATGCCGTTCATTCCCCATACCGACGACGACATCCAGGCGATGCTGGCGAGCATCGGCGCACGCGCCATCGACGACCTGTTCGACGAAATCCCCTCCGAACTGAAGAGTACGGGCCTCAAGGGCGTACCCGACGGCCTGGGCGAGATGGAAATTTCCCGGCTGATGCTGGAGCGGGCCGAGACCGACGGCCGCTACCTCAGCTTCATCGGCGCGGGCGCCTACGAGCACCATATTCCGGCCGCGGTGTGGCAGATCACCACCCGCGGCGAATTCTACTCCTCCTACACGCCCTATCAGGCGGAGGCCAGCCAGGGCACGCTGCAACTGCTCTACGAATACCAGACCATGATGGCGTCCCTGACCGGGATGGACGTCTCCAACGCCAGCATGTACGACGGTGCCTCCGCGCTGGCGGAAGCGGCGCTGATGGCAGTGCGCTCCCACAAATCCTCGCGCCGCATCCTGATCCCCGCGACCGTGCACCCGGTCTACCGCAACGTAGTGCGCACGATCGTCCGCAACCAGGGCATAGAGGTGGTCGAGGCCCCCTACTGCCGCGAATCCGGCCAGACCCTGCCGGAATCCCTCGATGCTTTCGGTGGCGAGGAGTTCGCGGCGCTGGTCATTCCCCAGCCGAATTTCTTTGGCATCCTCGAACCCGTCGACGCGCTCACCGACTGGGCGCACCGGCACAACATGCTGGCGATCGGCGTGGTCAATCCCACCACGCTGGCATTGCTCACCCCCCCCGGGAACTGGGGGGAGAAAGGCGCCGACATCGCGGTGGGAGAGGGCCAGCCGCTGGGCATCCCGCTCTCCAGCGGGGGACCATACTTCGGCTTCATGTCCTGTAAGCAGGCGCTGGTACGCCAGATGCCCGGCCGCATCATCGGCCGCACCACCGATCTGGATGGCAGGCCCGGCTTCGTCCTGACCTTGCAGGCTCGCGAGCAGCACATCCGGCGCTCGAAAGCGACCTCCAATATCTGTACCAACCAGGGTCTGATGGTCACCGCTGCCACCATCTACATGGCGCTGACGGGGCCCGAGGGACTGCGCCGGATCGCCGCGCAGTCGCACGCAAATACCCTTGCCCTGCTGGAAAAACTGGAAGCACTGGAGGGTGTGAAACGATTGTTCAGCGGGCCGGTGTTCCACGAAGCGGCGCTGTCGCTGTCGCGTCCCGCCGGAGAGGTACTGCGCACCCTGGAGCGGGAGGGAATACTGGGCGGGCTGAGCCTGGAGGAAAGCCATCCCGAACTGGGCAGCGCCATCCTGGTCTGCGCCACCGAAACCAAGACGCCGGCGGATCTGGAGCGCTTCGCGCAGCGCCTGGGTCTGGCGCTCGGCGCGGCGTAGGGGAGAACGGCATGGTCACGCTGGCAGGCACTCCCGTGACGATTTCGGGCATATTCCCCGAGACCGGCCAGAAGGCGCCCATCTTCTCGCTGGTGAACCGGGACCTGAAGGACGTCACCTTGGGCGACTTCGCCGGCAAGAAGAAAGTGCTCAACATCGTTCCCAGCGTGGACACGCCCGTGTGCGCGCTGTCCACCCGCAAGTTCAACGAAAGGGCAGGCAGCATCGACAATACGGTGGTCCTGATCGTTTCCGCCGACCTGCCGTTCGCGATGGCGCGTTTCTGCGACATCGAGGGACTGGACAAGGTGGTGGTATTGTCCACCCTCCGTGGCGCCGGATTCAAGGAAGACTACGGGGTCGCCATCACGGACGGCCCACTCGCGGGCCTCACCACCCGTGCCGTGCTGGTGCTGGACGAGAACGATATCGTCATCCACGCGCAGCGCGTGCCGGAGATACGGGACGAACCCGACTACGATGCCGCACTGGCGGTGCTGAAGCGAGCCTGATCGGCAACAGACCTTTTTTTCACTGATTCCCAAGCCCGGACCACGCCCATGCTGATATTCGAACACGCCCGCCCAGGCCGGCGCAACTATTCGCAGTCTCCCGCAGCCGCAGCGACAACGGTCGGCATTCCCGAAGATCTGCTGCGCACCGTACCGCCCCTGCTTCCCGAAGTCTCTGAAATGGATGCGGTACGCCACTACACACGGCTGTCGCAGCAGAATTTCTCGATCGACACCCAGTTCTATCCCTTGGGCTCCTGCACCATGAAGTACAACCCCAGGGCGTGCAACTCCCTGGCGATGCTGCCGCAATTCCTTGCGCGGCACCCCCGGGCACCGGAAAGCACCGGCCAGGGATTCCTTGCCTGCATGTACGAACTGCAGGAGATACTCAAGGACGTCACCGGCATGTCCGGGGTGAGCCTCACCTCCATGGCCGGCGCGCAGGGAGAGCTCATCGGCATCGCCATGATCCGCGCCTACCATGAATCCCGCGGCGATACCGCGCGCACCGAGATCATCGTGCCCGATGCCGCCCACGGCACCAATCCCGCGACAGCGGTGATGTGCGGCTACAAGGTCGTGGAGATCCCGACGGACCGGGAAGGAAACGTGGACATGCAGGCGCTGGAGGCGGCAGTAGGGCCGCGTACCGCCGGCCTGATGCTGACCAATCCCTCCACGCTCGGCGTGTTCGAAAAGAATGTGGCGGAAATGAGCAGGCTCGTGCACCAGGTGGGCGGCCTGCTGTACTACGACGGCGCCAATCTGAACGCGATCCTGGGCAAGGTCAAGCCCGGCGACATGGGCTTCGACGTCATCCACATCAACCTGCACAAGACGTTCTCGACCCCTCACGGCGGCGGCGGGCCCGGCGCCGCCCCGGTAGGCGTCGCCGAGCGCCTGCTGCCGTTCCTGCCGGTGCCGGTGGTGGCCCTGGAGAACGGCACCTACCGCTGGCTCACGGAAAAGGATCGTCCCCAGACCATCGGCAGGCTGTCGGCGCACATGGGGAATGCAGGCGTGCTGCTGCGCGCGTACGTCTATGTCCGCCTGCTCGGCGCGGAAGGCATGCATCGCGTGGCCGACTTCGCCGCGCTCAATGCCAACTACCTCATGGCGGAATTGAGCCGCGCGGGCTTCGAGATCGCCTACCCCACCCGCCGCGCCAGCCATGAATTCATCGTCACGCTGAAGAACCTGAAGGAAGAAACCGGGGTCACCGCCATGAACCTGGCCAAGCGGCTGCTGGACAAGGGCTACCATGCCCCGACCACCTACTTTCCCCTGCTGGTGCCGGAGTGCCTGCTGATCGAACCCGCCGAGACCGAGTCCAAGGAAACGCTCGACGCCTTCGTCTCGGCCATGAAGGAAATCCTGGAAGAAGCCCGCACCCAGCCGGATCTCGTGAAAGGTGCGCCGCACAGCACCCCGGTGCGCAAGCTGGACGACGTCAAGGCAGCCCGGGAACTGGATCTGGCCTGGAAGCAGGCCTGATGCACACGCTCATCTGCGGATCCATGGCCTACGACACCATCATGGTGTTCAACGACCATTTCAGGAACCACATACTGCCCGACAAGATCCATATCCTGAACGTCGCCTTCCTGGTTCCCGACATGCGCCGGGAATTCGGAGGCTGTGCCGGAAACATCGCCTACACCCTGCGCATGCTCGGCGGCAAGCCGCT
Source organism: Nitrosovibrio sp. Nv17 (assembly GCF_900119085.1). Lineage (GTDB taxonomy): Bacteria > Pseudomonadota > Gammaproteobacteria > Burkholderiales > Nitrosomonadaceae > Nitrosospira. The sequence goes on from NZ_FPIQ01000018.1 coordinate 31,991, forward strand.
CGTCATGGCCACCGTGGGCGATGACCACCTGCCCTATACGCACCGGCTGGATCGCCTCGGGCTGGTGCAAACCCATGTACGCCGGGTCGAGGGCACATTCACCGCGCAGGCGTTCATCACCACCGATCTGGGGGACAACCAGATCACCGCATTCCATCCAGGCGCAATGAACTTCTCCCACGCCAATCACGTCGGTGACGCCCAGGATGTCGGGCTGGGCATCGTCGCTCCCGACGGGCGCGAGGGCATGGTGCAGCACGCCCGCGAATTTCATGAGGCCGGCATCCCGTTCATTTTCGACCCGGGACAGGGGCTGCCGATGTTCAACGGCGAGGAACTGCTGGACTTCATCGGCAAGGCCGACTACGTCGCCGTCAACGACTACGAGGGCCAGATGCTCTGCGAACGTACCGGACTCGCGCCAGAGGCGCTGGCCAGGCGAGTCAAGGCCCTCATCGTGACCCGGGGAGGAGAAGGGTCGGTCATCCATGCCGGCGGCCGGCAGATCGGGATCCCCAGCGTCCAGCCGGAACAGGTCGTCGACCCCACCGGCTGCGGCGACGCCTACCGCGCAGGACTCCTGTACGGGCTGGCCAGCGGGATGGACTGGGAGACGACCGGACGGCTCGCATCGCTCATGGGTGCGTTGAAGATCGCCCGGCGTGGCGGCCAGAACCATGACCTCGACCAGGAAGCGATCGGCCAGCACTACTTCGAGGCTTTCGGCAGTCGCATTCTGTAGCGGCCGCACCCCGACCCCCGACCGGACGGGAGAATGGGTGCGATAATGGCGGAATGGAACCCGCCGCCACCCCTCGCCTAACCTGGGCCGTCCGTACCCTCCGGCTGCTTCTGCACATCCTGTCCGGCCTGATCCAGTCCGCGATCTATCCACACCTCGGCCAATCCACACAGCAGCGCATGGCGCAGAGGTGGTGCGCGACGCTGCTGCGAATCCTGAACGTCCGGCTGCGCTGCACCGGAATCCCTCCCGGCACCCGGCGGGTGATGCTGGTGGCCAACCACGTTTCCTGGCTGGACATCCATGCCTTGAATGCGGCATGCCCCGCCCGTTTCGTAGCCAAGGCGGAAATCCGCAGCTGGCCGCTGTTCGGCTGGCTGAGCCGGAACGTGGGCACGCTGTTCATCGAGCGGACGAAGCGCAGCGATACGGCCCGCATCAACGCGGACATCGCCCATGCCCTGATCCAGGGCGACCGCGTCGCGATATTTCCGGAAGGCACCACCAGCGATGGCACCCTGCTGCGGCACTTCCATGCATCCCTGCTGCAGCCAGCGGTCGCGGTTGCAGCGACCCTGCACCCCGTGGCGATACGCTACACCGATACAGGAGGGACACCCGGCAGATCGGCGGCGTTCTCCGAAATCTCGCTGCTGGAATCGCTGCGGCGGGTACTGCGCCAGCCATGGATAGACGCCGAACTGACATTTATCAGCCCCGTTTGCAGCCAGGGCAGAAACCGGCGCGAACTGGCACGCGTGGTGGAACTCGCTATCGCCGAAGCCCTGTCCCTGCCGCTGCCGCACACGGCACCTGGAAAATCCTCCGATCCTCCAGCCGCACCGCCGTGAGGCTGCCACCCCACAGGCATCCCGTATCCAGCGCGATCAGATCGGCGGCGACACGCAGGCCCAGGGCGGACCAGTGGCCGAACACGACGGTGGCCCCCCGGCTGACACGCCCCGGCACCTCGAACCATGGCAGGTACCCGTCCGGAATATCCTCCAGAGTACCCTTGTGAGCGAATTCCATGCGCCCGTCCGGCGTGCACACGCGCATGCGCGTCATGGCGTTGATGATCACCCGCAACCGCGCGTAACCCGTCAGGCGCTCGTCCCAGCGATCAGGCGCATCCCCGTACATATGGGCACACAGGGCGTGGAAACCGTCGCCACGCAGCACGGCCTCGACCGATCGAGCATGTGCGGCAGCCTGCGACACGCTCCAGGATGGCAGCAGGCCTGCGTGCACCAGGACATGATCGTTCTCCACATGCAGCAACGGCTGATGCCGCAGCCAGTGGAGCAGTTCGTCCCTGTCGGGCGCGGCGAGAACCTCTTGCAAGGTGTCGTTCCGATGCAGACGGGCGCACCCTTCCGCAACCATCAGCAGGTGCAGGTCATGATTGCCCAGCACCATGATGACTGCATCGCCCAGGTCCCGGACGAAGCGCAGCACCGACAGTGAGTCCGGACCCCTGTTGACGATGTCTCCCACCAGCCACAGCCTGTCCCGGGCATCGTCGAAGCGCACCAGATCGAGCAGCCGCCTGAACTCGCGGTAGCATCCCTGCACGTCGCCGATCGCGAAAATGGCCATCGTTCAAAGAAGCATTTCGCAGGCCCGAATCAGCGGCCGGGACGCAAAGAGGCGGCGATGCGGGACCAGGGCTCATACTCCCCTGAAATCTACTTCACCTGCTCCACCATGTAGTCCACGACCGCCTTCACGTCGTCGTCCGACAGCGCGGCATTCCCTCCCTTGGGAGGCATCGCGTTCTTGCCGTTGAGTGCACTCTTGTACAAGGTGTCGATGCCGCTGCCGAGGCGTCCGGCCCATGCCCCCTTGTCATCCAGCTTGGGTGCCCCTGCGGCGCCGCTCGCGTGGCACGCGGCGCAACTCGCCGTGTAGATGGATTTGGCGTCGCCGGGACCGCCCGCTTCCTGCACCGTACCTGCATCGGCCTGCGCCTGGCGGCTCGCTGCCTGGAACTCCGCTTCCAATTGCGGCAGGTCTTCGGCCAGCACCAGCGTACCCACCGGGCGCAGGCGCTTTGCAATTTCCTCGGGAGACAATCCCTCATCACTTCGGCTCGTCAATATATCACCGGTGGCAAATTGCGCCAGCATCAGAATGATGACTATCGGAAACCCAAAGGCCGCCAGGAGCACTGTGAGCAGTTGCCCTGGTGTCTGGATGGCGGAAGAATGCTCTTCGTCTTCGGACTCGCTCACATGACCCCCGGAAAAAAATTGATATTGTATCGGGTCGCGCGCTTTCAGGCAAAAATGCGCACTGCCCATGTTGGACGCCGAATAGAAAAAAGACTATCCTATTGCACCCCGTTGCTCGCCCGGCGGGGATCAGCCCAAGGCACCAGGCGCCCATAGCTCAGCTGGATAGAGTACCGCCCTCCGAAGGCGGGGGTCACACGTTCGAATCGTGTTGGGCGCGCCATTGCAGAACGGGATTGCGAACGCCACCCTGGCATTGAGGTGGTGGTGACAAGGTGCAGTTCGGCATCGCCGATCACGCCCGCGCGCGCTGTCGCCCCTCACCGGTTGCGGGATGTTCGACACCTTTGCCGTGATCCCCAAGGATCAGCCCTGCTGTTTCACTGGCCGTACCTCGATCTCGACGGGCAAACACGGTCGGGCCCGAAGCTGCTGCTGGACCGCGTGACCTATTTTGGTCGAGCCGAGTCGTGGTGCCGGGCGGAGGCTCACACCTGCAGGTTCGGAGAAGCCGAGGTGAAGGGACGGCCAGGACCACCCCCGGAAAAGACCCATTGGCAGTACGTCTGCATCGGGGGAGAACGCCCCGTCAGGCCCGCTGGATCAGATCGATAAGACCTTGAATGATAAAGCTGGATTCTGGTTGATCCCTCTTCTGGAAGAAAAACAAGAAAGACTGTCGATATAAATCGATCCCAGCACTGCTTTCCACACCTCAAATGGTACAGAATCCGCTGGATTCAAAAGCCCTTCAGGAAGCAGTAACATCATCGCAGCGACGGAACAAGCCAGTGCAATCCCGGATTTTCATGCAGGGTATGATCTTGCGTCTTTCTTGCCCCGTCGGTCAATAAGCTGGAGTATAATAAGACGGTCTGGACCTTGGCGGCGTAATGTCCTCATTTCACACCACGCCGAGTCCACGACCCGATAAGGCTCTGGTGGCTGGAAACAGGCTATCCGCCCGAGCTATTAGGAAGAAGCACCCCATACATGGCTCATGCCGGCCGGATTCTGATCTTCAAGACCAGAGACGGTGGCGCACCCAGCGGCCAATATCGACAAGCAGCCGCACGGTGGAGAAGGTGGGCCATGATGGCGAATCGAAGGCCGCGAATAAGAGTATGCTTGGATTTGGGAGACATCAAGGAGAATAAGAAGGCTGCATCGAGCCATGCAAGGCCGCTGACATCGAGCGCACCAGAAAGCTCGTGAACGCCCTTAAGCTCATTTTGCAGCAGCATTCGATGGGTCGGATACCCGCAGTTCAGCCCTGACCCTCTCCACGAGATCGCTACCCCGCCCCTGTAATGCGGCGGAAGTATCGCGATGGTCGTACCAACTACCTGGCCCACGCGGTCTATCTGGCTCGACATATCACGGAAACGCGCGCGCACTGCACCGCGTTCGACAACGGGCGAGGAAGACGATGCCTTCGGCGTGCAAGCCGAGCCAGGCACGCTTGTGATCGGCCATGACCGGTGCCGTTCAGGATTTCCATCGCCACATTGTCCGAACATGTGCGAGCCCTCCAAGAACACCAATTCATATGCATATGACAGGAGAGAGACCCGATGCCACTGAATGCTGATCAACTCAAGGAACTGGTAGCCGGAGACGCGGTCGCCATCCGCGGCACGGCGACACTGGAACCCGCAGGCGGCCCTGGTGACAAGATCTTTCCCCCGACCCACGCGGTGGACGAGAAGAACAAGAAGCCCGGGGCGAAGTACGCCTTCGAGAACCGCCGCATCGACGGGCAGGACACGACGTGCGTGCTCATCGACTCCGTGCAGAGTCAGGCGAATCGGATGGAGGAGGCGCTTCAGGCGTTGTGGGCCGACAGGCGGATCGTGCTTCCCGTCGTGAGCGTCGACTTCTCGTCGGTCGCGCCCGAAGTGGGACGCGTCACATCGCTCACGGCGCCTCACCGCATTGCCGACGCACTCCTGCGCGACAGCCTGTTCAATGATCAGCTCTTTCGGCTTTCGGAGATCGGCAAGTCGTTCACCGACGCAAGCCCCAGAAACGCGACCGCCTTGTTCAAGATCTGCCCGACGGGGCTGGTCTTTGGCTTGTGGGACAGTACGGGGCCCAGGGGCGGCCTCGGCGCCAAGTTCCAGCGTGCGCTGGTCTCCGAAATCATCGGTATCAACGCCGTCCCTGGAAACAGGACCGAGAGTCGCATCGATCCCGCTCAGCTCGTGAACGCGGCGGCTGTTCTCTATCGCAAGACAAACGAGGCTCCGCTCACCTGGACGTTCAACGAGGCCGAGGCGGAGCGCGGGAAGGTGGGAAACGAGGACAACGTACGGCTGAAATGGGGCGCCAGGAGGGAGGGTGACAAGTGGAAGCAGGGCGAGGGCAAACTGACGACTGCGAATCACAGCAACGTCCCGCCAACGATCGATTCCTCGGGAGGCGGCGTGACGATCGACGAAGCGAGGCACACCGTGGTGCTCTCCCTGGCCTCGCTGCAACGTCTGGGGTTCACCACTGGAGCGGAGGAAGCCCGCACGGTACTGGCTGCGCTCGGGTTGCTCGCCGTACTCGCCGCGGAAAGCCGCGGACACGATCTGCGCTCCCGCTGCCTGCTGATACCGCGAAAAGGCTTCGCGCTGAAGCTCGAGGCGGTCGCCCGAAATGGCAGTACGACACCCGTGGATCTGGACCTCGCGGGAGCGATCGCGCTCTACAACGAGGCAATCGGCAAACTTCCAGACGGCATCAAGTTCGACAGGCCTGCGGGCGAAGCCCTCGCGGAACTGCGGCCTTCGCCGAAGCTCGCCGACCTCTTGAGGAAGAGCCGCGAGCTCGTGGCAACGGGCGCCGATGTCGGAGACGGATGATGCTCGCGATCGAGGTGGAACTCCTGACGGGGCGCTACGCGGCGACCGCGTACAACGACCGCGGACGCGCCGAGTGGCCGCCACATCCCGCGCGCTTTTTCTCGGCGCTGGTCGCCGCGCTCCACGACCACGACGAGGTTGACCCGGTCGAGCGAGCGGCGCTCCTGTGGCTCGAGCGGCAGAGCGCACCGTTGCTGTGGGCCGATCCCGAGTCGAAGGTCGGGAGGCGACAGGTGCAGGACGTGTATGTGCCCGTCAATGACGTCACGCTCGGATTGGACACCGAGATCCGCCGTGCCGAGAATGCCTTTCAGCAGGCCGATGGGGGCAGCAGGCGGAAGATAGCCGAGATGAAGCTGGCCATCGCAAGGAGTGCACCGAACATCGTGGAGGCGGCCCCCTCCGACAAGGCGCTCAAGACGGCGATTGCGCTTCTCCCCGAGCGGCGTACGCGCCAGGTGCGGACGTTCCCGGTGGTCATCCCTGAGACGCCGACCTTTGCGTTCCTCTGGGAAGCGGCGGATGCAACAGAGCATCGGGAGGCGCTCCAACGACTCTGCCTGCGTGTAACCAAACTCGGCCACTCCTCCTCGCTGGTGCGTTGCAATGTCGTTGACCATGACATCTCCCCGACGCTGGTTCCCAGCGATGAAGGCGATACTATCCTGCGCGTGATCGGAGCCGGCCAACTTGAGCGGCTCGATCGTGCCTTCACTCACCATTGCGGCGTTGAGAGCCGCGTATTGCCAGCACGTCCGCAGCGCTATCGCTCCATCTCCAAGGTCACCACCCCGGCTCCGCAGGCCGAGAGCGTCTTTTCCGCCGACTGGATCGTCTTTGAACACGTCGGCGGATCGCGCCTGCTCTCTTCTCGCTCCATCGATCTCGCGCAGGCATTGCGCGCCGCGTTGCTGGAGCAGCACGGCGACAAGGGCCTGTCGGCGGCATTCTCGTGCGACTCAGGGAGCACCCCGGCCGAACAGGCACAGGTCGCGTTCGTCCCGCTGCCGTTCGTCGGACACGAGCATGCCGACGGAACCATCATGGGCTGCGCGCTGGTGCTGCCTCGTCAGCTTCCGAGGAGCAAGTGCGAAACGCTGCTGCGCCTCGTCGCGAGGTGGGAGAAGGAACGCTCCAACAAGCGCGGCAACCTGACACTTGCTGGTGAATCGCTTCCCCTCTTCACCGTCCGCCGTGTGGACGTGTCGGCGAAGAGGTCGCTCTCGCCCGAACTATGGTGCCGCGCGTCCACGCGATTCATCACCGCAACGCCGATCGCCCTCGACAGGAATCCCGGCAACCTCCGCAGCAACCAGAATGGCACGGCACACAAGGCCGCTGTGAAAGCTCAGCACAGCATCAGCGATGCGTGCCTGCGCGTCGCCGGCATCCGACCGGCCTCGGTCGAGGTGTCGCTCGCACCGCTGCTCCCCGGGGCGCAGCATGCGCGTGACTTCCTCCCATGGCCCGGTCGCCCGGCGCGCATGCGCATCCATGCCGACATCCGCTTCGAAGAACGCGTGCGCGGCCCGCTCCTGCTCGGTGCCGGGCGCTACTTTGGGCTTGGACTCTGCCTGCCGGCGGAGGACCGATGACGCTCTCCACTTCCCGCTTCGGTGCATTCCACGCGGCCGTTCACGGCGGAAGGCAGCCCTTTGCATGGCAGCAACGTCTGCTCGAGCAGATCGTCCGAGACAGACGTTGGCCGCGTGTGCTCGACCTCCCGACCGGCTCGGGAAAGACGACGTGCATCGACATTGCCCTCTTCGCGCTCGCGCTCGACGCGGAGCAGCAGATGGAGAAGCGCTGGTGTCCACGTCGCATTGCGATGGTGGTGGACCGCCGTATGGTGGTCAACCAGGTTGCCGAGCGCGGGCATGTCCTTCTTCGAACCCTGTTGACGAGCACGGATACGGCCGTCGTCGAAACGGCGAAGCGGCTCCGCTCCCTGACTCGTGAGGGCGAGGAACCCCTCGGCGTGTTTACGTTGCGCGGCGGGATGCCCAAGGACGACGGCTGGGCGCGCACGCCCGATCAGCCGCTCATCATCGCCTCGACCGTCGATCAAGTCGGATCGCGGATGCTCATGCAGGGCTACGGCGTGAGCCAGGGTATGAAGCCGGTGAATGCAGGTCTCCTGGCCAATGACACGCTGCTCCTCCTCGACGAGGTACACCTCTCCGAACCATTCCGGCAGACCCTCGACCAGCTCGCCCGCCTTCGTGGGCGATTTTCTGGGAACGGTATGAAGACGCGGTTCTTCCATACATTCCTGTCCGCGACGCCGGGGGCGGGGACGGGGACGGGGACGGAGCCATCCTTCGCATTGCTCGACGAAGAGAAGAAACCCGATTCGCCGCTGGGACCGCGCCTCCATGCAAACAAACCCGTGCGCCTCGTCGAGGTTGAAGATCGGACCACACTGGAGAAGAAATGTACCGAACAGGCGATCGCCCTGCTCGAACGGCACAGGACGGTCGCAGTGGTGGTCAACCGCGTCGCGAGTGCAAGCATGATCGCACGGCAGCTCACGGAATCCCTTGGAAGCAAGGTGATCGTCACCCTGCTCATCGGTCGTATGCGCCCGCTGGACTGTGACGGCGTGCTGCGTGAGCTGCGGCCCGCCGTCCAGACAGGTCGAATGCGCAACGATGATCTTCCCAAGCGCATCATCGTGGGCACCCAGTGCATCGAGGCAGGCGCGGACTTCGACTTTGACGCCCTCATCACCGAGGCTGCAAGCCTCGACAGCCTGCGGCAGCGCTTTGGCCGTATCGATCGACTCGGCAGCTACGGGAAGGCCGAAGGCGTCATCATTTACGACAACTGCAGGAAATTGAAAGAAGATCTCAAGCAGCGAGGGGAGAAGCCTTCGCTGGCTGACGACGATCCAATTTATGGCAAAGCGCTCGGCGAGACCGTCAGATGGCTCAAGATGCAAGAGAAGGAGCGATCGAAGAGGTTGAAGGAGGAGCTGAAGAAACTCAGGGGAGAAGCCAAGCAGCAGGCCGAAGAGCAACTGGCCAGAAGAGTCCAGGTCGATTTCGGTGTCCTCGCGCTCGATGTGCCGGCCGGCAACGAGTTGGCGAAACTGCTCGTCCCCAAGTCAAATGCACCGACCTTGCTTCCGGCCTATCTCGACTTGTGGGCGCAGACCTCGCCCGCGCCGAGCCAGGTCCCTGATGTGAGCCTCTGGCTGCATGGCCCAAGCTCGGGCCCGGCCGATGTGCAGGTGATCTGGCGCGCCGATCTTTCGGAAAGTGTACTTCAGCGAAGAGACCTCGAGATGGCGATAGCCATCGTCACGGCAGTTCGCCCTTCGAGCCTCGAAGCGATGTCGTTGCCCTTCGCGACCGCGCAGGCCTGGCTCGCGGGACAGTTGGCGCGGGAGCTGGGGGATACGGAAGGAGCGACTCCGGCCGACATCGTGCACGTGGACGCGAAAGGGCGGCCCGCCCTCTGCTGGAAAGGTGATGAGAGCGAGATCGTCTTCGCTCGGCCAGGTACGGATTCCTCGCTGAGGCCGGGCGACACCATCGTCGTGCCGGCGTCCTACGGCGGCATCCGCAATGGCTGTTTCGAGGCGTCTTCGAACGAACCCGTCCGCGACCGTGCGGAACAGGCGGAGTTCTTCGCGCGCGGAAGGCCCGTGCTGCGTCTGCATCCCGCGATCGTCGAAGCACTTGGACTGAGGCTGCCCCTCGACGAGCCCGACGAAGCCCGCCTCGTTCTCGGTCACCTCGCTTCAGACGGGGACCGGCCGGAGTGGAAGCGCTTGTGGATGAAAAAGCTCAGCATTAATCGTGGGGCTCTGGTCGTGGCTGGAGAACCCGCATGGACCGTCCTCGAAGGCAGACACGTGCCGCTGGCCGAGCTCCGCAGCGTCGTTCGACCCGAAGAGACGCTTGAAGATGGGATCGAATTGACGACGGATGGTGACGACTCGTTTCATGCTGGTCGTGCTGTCTCACTGGCCGAGCACAGCGTGGACGTGGAGAGCTTCGCACGTGAGTACGCGATGCGTTGCGGGCTCGGATCGTGGCTCGCAGAGCACATCGCGTTCGCGGCATGGCTGCATGACATCGGGAAAGCCGATCGACGTTTTCAGCTCATGCTTCGAGGCGGGAGCGAAATCGAGTACTTCAAGGACGAGACACCGTGGGCCAAGTCGGCGATACCACCCGGCGCGCGCAAGGTACACCGGCTTGCACAGCAAAAGAGCGGCTATCCGCGCGGTGCCCGCCATGAGGTGCAGTCGCTCGCCATGCTGCAGGGGCAACGGGAGGTGCTGGCGGCGTGCTTGAAGAGGCATGATGCCGCCATGGAGCCGGACCTCGATCTCGTGCTCCATCTCATCGGAAGCCACCACGGCTACTGCCGTCCCTTCGCGCCCGTCGTCCTCGACGATGCTCCCGTCGACGTCGCGCTTTCGGCTCATACGAGCCCAACCTATGGCGAACTCGACTTCGCGGGCACGCCCTCGAGGCACGAGCTTCACCGGCTCGATTCACCACTGGCCGATCGCTTCTGGTCTCTTATCGCAAAGTATGGCTGGCAGGAACTATGCTGGCTGGAGGCAATTCTTCGCCTCGCCGATCATCGCGCCAGCGAGGAGAAACGGAATGCAAGTATTGACGCTTGAAGGCATCGATGGCCAACATCTTTGGGGATTTCTGACGGCGCTCGGTTCGTTGTCGCTGCTCGACGAGCATGCGCGCGCGGAGATGCTCGAAGCGCCCAAGCTGGCCTTCAAGGAAGACGGGACGGCCGTGGTTCACTCCCGGGTTGTCAAAGAGCAGCTCGCTGCAACACTGCTGGCCAGGCTACGGAGGCTCCAGCCCTATCTGGAACAGGACCTCGCCACCGTAAAGAAGCCCGGCGATTTCATGAGGGCGAGCTACGAGAGCATCGCGTACGCGAGCAGGCCGGACACGCTCGACTTTCTCGCCGGCCTGGCATGCGTCGTCGGCGATGAGGTATCCGAGTCCACGTTGTGCGCAGCAAATGGCGCGAGCCATCAGAACCTCGTCCAATCCATGCGCGACATTCTCAGGCTCGTCGAGGACGAGCATGTACGGCTTGCCTTGTTCGGAATTTGGCAGAAAGCCTACCGCGTGCCGGACGACAAGCGTCAGCAACTCCAACTCGGCACCCGGAAACCCACTCTTCGCCTCGATCCATCCGACGAGCGGCTCTATGCGCTCCGGCTCTCGAATCCGACTACGACGGACGACTTCCGCACCGAACTCGGCGCCCAGGCGCTTGCCATCCCGGCGTTTGGCCTGCTGCCGGTCGTACCCCACAAGCAGCCCGTCACTGTCGCTTCGACGCGGCATCGACAGCGGGTCACCTTCTCGTGGCCGCTTTGGAATGTCCCTGCGACGCTTCCCACTGCGCGCGCGCTTCTGTGGGGAGGAATAGGACGTCCCCAGGTCCAGCGGGAGCGGGGCGTCTTCGCGGCCTTCAGCGCTGATCGCGTATCCGGCACGAAAGGAAAACTGTCCTTCACACCTTCACAAGGCGTCTGGTAAGGCGGCATATATGGCGTACAGGTTGTGTCGCACTGGAGAGCAGGCGGCCGGGAGGCCCCGAGTCGGCTGCGGCAAGTGAAATGTGTGAAGAATGATTCAATCGAGGCGTTTCCCGGCGCCATGCTTCCACCACTACTGCTTCACGGGAGAACGCTCCGTTGATATTCATCGACCCTGTGCAGATGCGACGAGCCACGGCCGCCCTTTGGCTACGCCGACTTCGCAAGTGCGATGGCGTCAGCACCTGCGGGGAAGCGAAGCTGATCGGAGGTGTCGCTTGCGGCCTTCAATACGGCCGCAGCTACGTCGGTCTCCTTGGTCACCGCCTTGAGGTTCGAGAACCCGGCGAACACGCTGTGGGCGAAAGGTTCATACGTTTCCGGAATCAGCCCCTGCATCCGCTGCTGGCCGTTGGCGATGAAGCTAGTCGAAGGGCCGTATCCGGGCTCGACGAGCTTGACTCGTACGCCGAAGCCCTTGAGTTCGAGTTCCAGGGAAGCTGTGAACCCTTCAATGGCAGTCTTGCTGGCCGTGTAGGGCGCAACCAGCGGGAACGGCGCGAGCACGGCACTGGAGGTGACGTTCACGATGATGCCGGAGCGGCTTGTCCGGAACTGCGGGATGACCGCCTGGCACATGGCCATGACGCCGAAGGTGTTGGTCTCGAAGATGTCGCGCACAGTGGACATGGGCGTGGCCTCGAACGCCCCGAACAGGCCGATGCCGGCGTTGTTCACCAGTACGTCAATGGGGCCTGCTGCGTCCAGGGCGCGGGCAATGCTGTCTGGTCGGGTCACATCCAGAGGGAGGATTTGCAGATTTCCGGATGCCGGGAGAAGGTCCTCCTTCGGAGTTCGCATCGTGGCGATGACCTTGCAGCCCTGCGCGAGAAAGTGGCGTGCGGTCTCCAGGCCATAGCCGGAAGAACAGCCGGTGATCAGTACAGTCTTCATTTCTAGCTCCGAAGTGTGAGTTGTCTCGGAGTGAACTATAGACTCGCACCTCGGGATTAAAGATAATCCATAGTCCTATTATTTTTAGTGGAAGTCCTGAAGTGAGCGATCCGCTTTCTGAGATGGTTCGGCTACTCCACCCAAGCGCAGCCTTTGCCAACATCATCAGTGGCAAAGGAAACTGGGCCGTGCGCTATTCCGAGTACGGCCTGCCCAGCTTCTGCATCATGCTGGACGGAAGCTGCCTGCTGACGCCTGACGAGCATGAGCCCATCACCGTCAGCGAAGGTGACTTCATCTTGCTGCCGACGACTCCGGCCTTCACCCTATCGAGTTTCGTACCCGCGCTTCCGGTGCATCTGGACCCCAATGCGATGTCCAAAGTCCGTGGCGAGATTCGGTACGGCGAACGCAAAGGCCGTGCGGATATGCGTTCGTTGGGAGGTTCGTTCCTATTCGACAGTACCGATCCATCGCTACTGGTTTCGCTTCTGCCAAAGGTGGTGCACGTCCGAGACTCGGTTCGCTTGTCGCAGCTAGTTCAGATGGTGGGCGAGGAATCAGCAGGCCAGAAGCCGGGTAGCGAGTTCATTCTCGCCAGATTGGTAGAACTGCTACTCGTGGAGGCAATGCGATCAGCCGCAGCCGAAAGCGCCCCGCCAGGACTACTGCGGGGCTTGGCGGATGATCGACTGGCACGTGCGCTGAAGCATATGCATGCCCGTATCGATCACACCTGGACCATCGATCAGTTGGCGAAGATTGCAGCCCTTTCCCGTTCCGTATTCTTTGACCGCTTCACACGTATGGTGGGAGTAGCACCGATGGAATACCTACTTGCATGGCGAATGGAGATCGCAAAGGATCTGCTCCGCGATAACAATCTGGCAGTTTCCGAAGTCGCGGAACGCGTGGGCTACGGATCGACAAGCGCATTCAGCGTTGCGTTTAGCAGGCATGTCGGGCAACCACCGAGCCACTACGCACGATCGCAGTAGGCCGGTTCCGTCGTTGTGTCCTCGGCGGGCCCACGCTAGTTATCGCTGCGCTACTTCGGAGCTGACCGTCACAGGCAACTATGTGCCATCTGGTCTCCAGCGCGCCGAGTGTGTGTGAGGAGCAAAATCTGGCCTAACCTATTGCGCCATGAAACCTTTCGAACCGCTGTCCAGCTTCACAACAAGCTTGAAAACGGACATTTTTCATGGCCGCATGGATGAGGGCTCCCGGTGGAGCCGAAGAGGGCGACTTCAGACCCGCAGCCTCCGGCTGGATGAGGCTCAACTCCGAACCTGGTCCATTACTCCGGTTACGGCAGGCTTTTTCTCATCCATTTGAGTCTGCCGTGCATGGCAAATTTCTCGGACTGCCAATCGAGGTTCTTTGCGCATTCGCTCAGGTCGGATGTCATCTCCATGTCAACGGACTCACTCATCCCCGGCAGGGAGAGCTGGTACAGGGTTTCATCCGTGGCATTCCAGTCTTGATCCGAACACAAGATGCTCCTGCTTTTCCTGCCAATGATGAGGAGGGGTCGACGGACCCGGCCAGCCTCATCAATCAGATGGTAGGGCATTGATCGGGTTGCAGCTGCATCGAGAGCCGTCATGGGTCATCCCCAAATGCAAAAGGTGTATGCACAACGTACATGATGGCAACAAGGAAAGCCATGACCCCTGTCAGGAAAGATGCCGAACCCCGCTTGCGAACGTTCTCCGTGGATTCTGATCCCCACCTGTAAGATTCTACAGCTACACCCCCGTCTGATCCTGGTTTCTAATATTGGAGGCTGGAGTTGGTCGTCCCTGTTTCCTGGGCAGACCCAATGAGGAATTGATCCGTGGTGGCGTCTGGCTCCCCCTTTGTCTCAAATGTCCCGGCAGCCCGCTGGCCGGAAAGATGACCGAGAAAACAGATTAGGGCGGTAGCGTGAAAATGAAAGCCCGATCTGCTCCATCCGCCGCAAATACTGATATGGATCGACTCGGCGAGTTCGCAACGATCCGCCCCGCATCGCCGTGCATGACCGACCGGCTTCTCCTGGAATGAAGGTGACCCTGCCCCAGACGGCGATCACATCAATAATTCCCCTGCACAGGTTCCGGAACGCAATTTGCCGAACATACGCCCCTCCGCCCTTCGCGCACTTCTGCACGTCTCCAAGCCACGATCGGGTTCCTTCATCTGGCCGCTGCTTCTGCCTCAATTCGTGGGCGGGTTGCTGGTTTCCGGCAGTGTTGTCGCAGCAGGATTTGGGCTGCAGAACCAGAATGGAGCGGGAACAGGGTATGCCTATGCAGGGGCCGCTGCCATGGCCGAGGACGCCTCGACGATCTATTTCAACCCCGCCGGGATGACCCATCTTTCCGCGCATCACCATGTCTCGGGCGCATTGAGCGTCCTGGTCCGGTCGCTGAGATTTTCCGATACCGGCAGCAACCCGCTCATGGGAATCTATCCGCTGGGCAACAGCGGCGGCCAGGGAGGCGGCGTAGCTGCGATTCCGGCAGCCTACTGGACCATGCCGGTCACCTCCCGGCTGCGAATCGGGCTGGGCCTGTCACCAACCTTCGGCAATGCCACCAAATGGAACGATAGCTTCATCGGCCGCTACCAGGGGACGTTCTCGGACATTACCGCGATCAACTTCAATCCCAGCCTCGCCTGGCAGGTCAATGGCGCCCTTTCGCTCGGCCTGGGCCTGAACGTGGTGCGGTTCGACGCCGACCTGCGCACGATGTCTCCGGCCACGGCGCTCTTGCCCGTGCGGGCGGATATCGAAACCCGGATGACCGGCAGCGATATCGGATTCGGCTACAATCTCGGCGCCATGATCCAGCTGACGCCTGCCACACGCATCGGCGCCACCTATCGATCGGCGGTGGATCTGAAGGTCGAGGGACATCTGAAGGCTCCGGGCAGCGACATCCCCACCTTCGTTTCGGTCGAGCTGCCGGCTACCGCGTCGCTGGCGCTGTCCCACTGGATCAGCGAACGGTGGCAGCTTCTAGGCGACCTGACGTGGACGGGCTGGAACGGCATTCAGGCACTGACCGCGGGCAGCCGCACTTCCGGCACCATACTGGTGAACGAAAGGCTGGCTTTCAGGAACAGCATACGCGCAGGTCTGGGGGCGCAATACCGGTTCAGCGAGGCGGTGCGGCTGCGCACCGGCGTTGCCTACGACCGCTCCCCTGTGCGCAACCGCGAAGACCGGACCGTACGATTGCCGGATGCGGACCGGATCTGGCTGGCGTTCGGTTTCAACTGCAGGCTCACCGAGCATACTTCGATCGATACGGGATATGCATATGTGTTCATCGGCAGCGCTTCGATCGACCGGGCGACCGCCGATGATCCGCTGCTGCAGAAAGTGCACGGCCGCTTCGACAGTTCGGCGCACATTTTTTCTGTCCAGTTGAACCATCGGTTCTGATGCCATTGCGGAAAATGAGCCGATACACGCAAAACACGGTGCTCCTCGGCAGCGGCCTCTCATCCGGCGGGGTCGGCAGCTTTCACGCAGGCACCCGGGCGTGTCGCCGCCCTGCCGTCTGTCCCGTCCCACGTACGCACGCCGTACGCAGCGCCATGAGCCATCCGCCCCATCCCTTCGAATCATGACCCGCTCCAGGCCATCACGTGACTCGAGTGCCACCCGACCGGACACGCTGGGAATCGAACATACCCGTCTGCTGTATGCCAATCTGCCCACCGCCGTCGGCGCCAATTTCCTCCTGGCCATGATCCTCGTTTACGTCCAGAGGACGATGATCGACCAGACTCTGCTGTTCGGATGGCTTGCCGCCGTGGCCGCAATTTCGACGTACAGGATAGCCCTGGCGGTCTTCTGGCATCGCAACGGCAGGAACGACATGTCGCAGATATCGTCATGGAGATACAGGTTTCGCGTGGGAGTCATCGTCAGCGGATCGGTCTGGAGCTTGAGCAGCGTACTGCTGTTCCCGACCGAGAGCGTACTTCACCAGGTATTCCATTCGTTCATCCTGGCCGGGCTGAGTGCCGGCGCGGTCACTTCCTTGGCGGTCGACAAGCTATCGGTCATCACCTTCGTGTCGCTCGTCCTGATACCGCTGATTGTGCGCTTCATGCTGGAAGACACCGAGATCTTTCTGTCCATGGGCATCATGACCGTGCTTTTCCTGTTCATCATCACGCAGAACGCAGCCCGGGTCAGACACGCCATCCATGAGACCATCCGCCTGAGAGTCGAAGCATCGTTCCGCGAAGAAGCCCTGCAGGAAGGAAAGGTGCGCCTGCAGCAACTGAACCAGAATCTCGAGAAGCTCGTAACCGAGCGCACCGCGGAACTGGCGGACAGCGAGGCGCGCTTCAGATTCCTGTTCGAGCAGGTTGCGGTAGGCGTAGCGCAGGTCGATATCAAAACGAACCGCTTCGTACGCACCAACCGGAAGCATGCCGAAATCGTCGGTTATACGCACACGGAGATTCTCGCGTTCGATTTCCGGACACTGTTCCGCATTGGCATCGTGGAGACCGACCTTGCCGGCATGGAGTGCCTGCATACGGGGGAAATACGCGAACTGGACCTGGAAAGACGCATCTCCCGCAAGGATGGCCGCAGCATATGGGTGCACCTGACGATTTCGCCCATGTGGATGCAGGGCATGCAACCGGACTACCACATCGTGGTGATACAGGACATCACCGATCACAAGCGGGCGGAAGAGCAGGTGCACCAGCTCGCCTTCTACGATCCGCTCACCCGGCTCCCCAACCGGCGGCTTTTTCTTGATCGGCTGCAGCAGGCACAGGCCCACAGTACCCGTCATGATAATCATTGCGCCCTGCTGTTCATCGATCTGGACAACTTCAAAGCATTGAACGACACGCGGGGGCACGACATCGGCGACCTGCTTCTGGTGGAAATCGCCAAGCGCCTTCGCGACCACGTGCGCAGCGGCGATACCGTGGCGCGCCTGGGCGGCGACGAATTCGTCATCATCGTCGAGGAATTGAACCGGGATGCGTGGCAGGCAGCCGCCCAGGCGCAGGATATCGGGGAAAAGCTGCTGGCGGCCATCAACGAGCCCTTCATGCTCCAGGAATTCGAATACCATGGATCCTCGAGCATCGGCATCCGGCTGTTCCATGATGGCGAGAACAGGATCGACGATCTGCTCAAGCATGCCGATACCGCGATGTACCAGGCCAAGACAGCCGGCCGCAACGCTCTGAGCTTCTTCGATCCGTCCATGCAGACTGCCCTGGAAGAACGCACGGAAATGGCGCTCGAACTGCGCCAGGCGATAGAGCGTCAGCAGTTCAGGCTCCACTATCAGCAGCAGGTGAATGCGGAAGGCGTGGTGGTTGGAGCCGAAGTCCTGCTACGCTGGCAGCATCCCGAATGGGGAACCATCTCACCGATGGTCTTCATTCCCATCGCGGAGGAAACCGGTCTCATCGTGCCAATCGGGAAATGGGTGCTGCGGATGGCCTGTACTCAGCTCAGGCGATGGGAAGACGATCCCCGCACGCGGAGTTTCCAACTCGCCGTGAACATCAGCGCCCGCCAATTTCGCCAGACGGATTTCACCGACGAAGTGCTGGAAGTACTGGGGCAGTCGGGCGCCGATCCCCTCAAGCTCAAACTCGAGCTTACGGAAAGCCTGGTGCTGCAGGATGTCGCCCACAGTATCGGAAAGATGGAAATACTGTGCAACAGCGGCATACGCTTCGCACTGGACGACTTCGGCACCGGACACTCATCCCTGGCCTATCTCAAGCGCCTGCCGCTGGAACAGATCAAGATCGACCGCAGCTTCGTGAATGACATCACGACCGACCCGAGCGACGAGATCATCGTGCGCACCATCATCGGCATGAGCAACAGTCTTGGCATGGATGTCATCGCCGAGGGGGTGGAAACTGAAGCCCAGCGCGATTTTCTTGCACGCAACGGCTGCTACGCCTACCAAGGCTACCTGTTCGGCAAGCCGATGCCGATCGAGGATTTTCAGGCATGCGTGGCCCCGAAGCCCTAGATCTGCACCCGGGCACCCAGCTCCAGCACACGGTTGTCCGGCAGCTTGAAGTACTCCGCCGCGTTCCCGGCGTTGCGCACCATGGCTGCGAACAACTGCTCCCGCCACATCGCCATGCCGGCGCCGGTAGTGGGTACGACGATCTGGCGACTGAGGAAATAGGATGTTTGGAGAGGCTCGAACGCCAAACCGTGCACCGCGCACGATTCCAAGGCATGCGGCAGATCCGGCTCATCCTTGAAACCATAACGTATGGTGATCCGATAGCAGTTGTTGGCAAGCGGCTCCATGGAGACCCGCTCAGCATCCGGAACCCGAGGTATCTCCAGGTATGTCACGGTCAGGAATACGACGCGCTGGTGCAGAACCTGGTTGTGGGCAAGATTGTGCAGCAGCGCATGGGGAACCCCTTCGGAATCGGCGGTCAGAAACACCGCCGTCCCGGCGACGCGCAGCGGGGGATGGGCCATGAGGGAGTCCAGAAAAGGCTGGAGCGGAATGGCGGATGCGCGCAGATGCTCGAACAGCAGCCGGCGCCCACGATGCCAGGTGATCATCACGGTGAAGACCGCCACGCCGATGACGAGCGGCAGCCATCCGCCCTGGGCAAGCTTCATGGTGGTGGCCGCGAAGAAGGTGACGTCGATCGCGATGAACACCGCCGTCGCGGCCACGGCCAGAAACCATGAGTAGCGCCATGCGTAGCGCAGAACGAACAGCGTGAGCAGAGTCTCGATCACCATCGTGGCGGTGACGGCGAATCCATAGGCGGAAGCCAGGCTGGCGGAGGAGCCGAAGCCCAGCACGGCGATCACCACCGCCGCGAGCAGAATCCAGTTGACGAATGGGAGGTATATCTGCCCGATTTTCCGGTCCGACGTGTACTTGATCCGCATCCTCGGCAGAAATCCGAGCTGAATGGCCTGCCGGGTCATGGAGAAGACACCCGAGATGACCGCTTGTGAGGCGATCACGGTGGCCACCGTGGCCAGTCCGACCGCCGGGTAGAGGGCCCAGGCGGGAAACAGCAGATAGAAGGGATTGACGATCGCAGCCGGATCGGACAGCAGCAGGGCACCCTGGCCGAGATAGTTCAATGCCAGTGCCGGGAGCACGCACCCGTACCAGGCGATGCGGATCGGCTTGGCGCCGAAATGCCCCATATCCGCGTAAAGAGCCTCGCCCCCGGTGACCGCGAGCACCACCGCACCCAGGGCGACGAATGCCCGCCAGCCGTTGTCCAGGCAGAAAGCGGCGGCATGCGCCGGATTGAGTGCCGCCAGGATCTGCGGCGCAGCCCCGATGTTGATGACGCCGACGATGCCCAGGGTACTGAACCATATCAGCGTGATCGGACCAAACAGGGTGCCCAGTCCCCCGGTGCCATACTGCTGGACGACGAACAACGCGATGAGGACAGCCAGCGTGGCGGGGATCACGTACGGCTGCAGTAGCGGCGTCGCCACCTCCAGCCCCTCCATGGCGCTCAGTACGGAAATGGCGGGGGTGATGACGCCGTCGCCGTAGAACAGCGCTGCCCCGAAGCCGCCGAGCAGAATGAGCGCATTGCGCAGCCGGGGCCGCTCTGCGGCGGAGGATGCGGCCAGGGACAGCAGCGCCATGATGCCGCCTTCGCCTTTGTGATCCGCCCGCAGAATGAGCGTGATGTACTTGAGCGCAATCACGATCACGAGCGCCCAAAGGATGAGCGAGATGATGCCGACGATGTTGTCGCCACTGACGACGAGCCCGTGCTGGGGATCGAAGGCGGTCTTCATGACGTAGAGCGGGCTCGTGCCGATGTCTCCGTACACCACGCCCAGTGCAGCCAGACTCAGGCTTCCCAGACGCGGGTGGTCGACGGAGGAGGTCATTCCGGAAGCCTCATCCGCAACGTCCCGGCCGCTGCTCTAGAAGGCCCCGGCCTGTCAGAGACGGTCACGAAAACAGAAGCCTTCTGATCACCCCACGAACGGCTGACGTGAACCACGTCGTGTCTACACGTGATCCGCAGGGATCAGAGCATGTCCGGCGCGATACTGGCACGCAGCACCACACTGGCTGCACCTTCCCTTTTCCTGCTGCTCAGCCACCACACGGCACCCTTGCGAACGCTGCATCCTCTCGACTCCTCGCCCGACATGACGAGGGAAATGACCTCCCCCAGCGTCGGCTGATGACCCACCACCACGACCGCCTCCTCGGCATTCGGCCAGCCCGCGGCATCGAGCACCGCATCGGCCGAAGCCCCGGGTGCGAGCGCCTTGACCGTCTCGAAGTCACAGCCGAGCGCTGCTGCGGTCTGCTGGGTACGCGTGGCGGGACTGACGATGATATGCACATTTTTTGGCAGCCTGGGATTGAGCCATCCCGCCATGGCCCGTGCCTGCTTCAGGCCCCGATCCGTCAGCCTGCGGGTGATGTCCGGCACGCCCTCCTCGGCTTCCGCATGGCGCCACAGTATGAGTTCCATGGTATCCTCCACCCCCGTCGACGGGAATCTTCTCGGCAAAACGATAGCATCCCTCAACAAAAAAGGCCCGTCGTCGGGCCTGTCGACCGCTGGAGAGCGATCGTGCTCCGGAAGCGGCGGGCAGTTGACCTGGAGCCGCCCGCCAACACCAGGGTCAGGACTTCAAAGCGGAGATCGGAGCGCCGAAATTGATGTGGAACGGTGCGCCATTGATGACGAGCGCGGGAACCGACTTCACACCTGCCGATTCCGCGGCGGCGATGCGGTCTTTCTGTTCGCCCAGATGCACGAGCTCGACATCGTAGCGAGTGGTATCCAGAGCGTCGGCGATCTGGCGCTCAGCCTCGACACATACGGGACAACCGGCGTGGTAAAAGATGGCTGCTGTTTTAGCGGTCATAGTCATTATCTCCAGAAGATTTGAATCAGATCAGTGGGGGCCGCCCACGTTCGCAAGAAAGGATAGAATTGTAACCATGCGACGAGTGTTATTATAACCGAAGACCCCGGTAGAGCAAGGCCTCCATGCTTCCATGCCAGCCAGGCGGCCGGCTATCCGCTGTCCTTCGCCTTCGGTCCCGACCGCTTGAGTACCAGTGCCAAGGCGTACAGGCGCTTCCTGCTTTCACCGGTTATCTCGGTGGCAAGCGCGACAGCCTGCCTCAGCGGCAGGTGCTCCAGGAGACGCGAGAGCGTTTTCCGTGCCTGCTCTCCGATCTCATCCGGAACGGCAGGCGCCGCACCCTCCACCAGAAGCACGAATTCGCCCCTGCAGCGGTTGGAGTCCGCCTGCAGCCACGCTGACGCTTCATCCAGCCGGCAGCGATGGAAAGTTTCGAACAGTTTTGTCAATTCCCTCGCAATGACCAGCTGCCGCTGCGCTCCAAGGAGCTCACTCAGGTCGGCTACGCACTCCAGGATGCGATGAGGCGCTTCGTGGAATACGAGGGTGTAGGGCTGCGGTTTCAACAACTCCAATTCGCGCCTGCGCATAGCGGAGCCCGCGGGAAGAAACCCATAGAAAATGAAGCGGGAAGCAATGATTCCGGAGGCGGACAAGGCGCATACGGCCGCATTGGCACCCGGAACGGGGACGACCCTATGGCCGCGGCTACGCGCGAAGGCGATCAGCATGGCTCCAGGATCGGATATCGCGGGCGTGCCGGCATCGGTGACGAGCGCGACGGATTGGCCCCGGGCCAACAGCTCCACGATCCTTTGTCCCAATGCGTGTTCGTTGTGGCGATGCAGCGCCATGGTCCGGATGCCGCCTATCGAGTGATGCGCCAGCAGATTTGCGGTCGTGCGCGTATCCTCGGCGGCAATCACGTCCACCGACGCCAGCACGTCCAGCGCCCGCAGCGTGATATCCCGCAGATTCCCGATGGGGGTCGCAACGACGTACAGCGTACCGGACGGTAGGGGGGAGATATCCATGCAGTTCGAGAACCCGATCGGCTGAATAGGAGGTCGCTGTCCGTCCAGGTGGCGTGCCCGAATGGCCGGACGGGTCGATTCCACCCAATTTTTTTGAGAATGCTGTAGCATTGTCC
Organism: Nitrosovibrio sp. Nv17; assembly: GCF_900119085.1. Lineage (GTDB taxonomy): Bacteria > Pseudomonadota > Gammaproteobacteria > Burkholderiales > Nitrosomonadaceae > Nitrosospira. Next base: position 54,352 of record NZ_FPIQ01000018.1, read on the forward strand.
GGTATCTTCCTGTACAGGGCAATCTCGCAGGCAGTCACGGTTGAAGAAAATCGGCTGGGATTCGGGAATGGAAGTCACGCGGCTTGCGGCCGGGAATGCCCGGAATTCCGTGCATGCGGGGTAGCGAGGCCGAGCAGCGCGCGGAGGCGTTTCTTCTGCATCAGCATCTGCGATTGCTGGCACGCAACTATCGCTGCCGCTACGGCGAAATCGACCTGATCATGCAGGACGGAGAGGTGGTGGTATTCATCGAGGTGCGGCTGCGTACGCATGCAGCGTTCGGGGGACCGGCCGCCAGTATCACCGCCTCCAAGCAGAAAAGGCTGCTGCGATCGGCACGGCACTATCTCTGCAGCCTGAAGACGGTGCCGCCATGCCGCTTCGATGCCGTGCTGCTGTCGGGAGCCGCCGGGGAGCAGATCGACTGGATCAGGAATGCCTTTTCCGAATAGCGCGGACCTTCCGGTCACCTGCATGGATATACGAATGGAGAGAAAACGACCGATGAGAGATTCAGCTGCACCGTGGCAGCCGCTCGTGCTTGCACTGCTGCTTCCCTTGCTTCCGGGATGCGCGCCGCTGATCGCGGCCGGCGTGGTGTCCGGTGTCGGCACGGGAGTGGCGATCTCCCAGGACCGACGAACGAGCGGCACCTTCGTCGAGGACGAAGGCATCGAGATCAAGAGCGGACGGCGTATCGGCGAGAAGTTCGGCAGCGACGTGCACGTCAACGTCACCAGCTTCAATCGCAACGTGCTTTTGACGGGCGAAGCGCCATCGGATCAGGCAAGAGAGGAGATCGGCATGCTGGTCGGCAAGGTCGAGAACGTACGTGGCGTGGTCAATGAAATGGTTGTCGCCGCCCCCAGTTCCTATGCGTCGCGCAGCAACGACACCTTGATCACGTCCAAGGTCAAGAGCCGTTTTCTGGATATCGGCGGATTCCAGGCCAATCACGTGAAGGTCGTGACGGAAAACGGGGTGGTGTTCCTGCTGGGCGTCGTGAATCGGAAGGAGGCCGCCAGCGCGGCCGGTATTGCAAGCTCGACCAGCGGGGTACGCAAGGTGGTCAAGGTGTTCGAATACCTGGATTGATTGCCGCCCCTGGGTACGGCATACGACCGGACAGGAACAGCGATGCTTGCCGCTGATTTCGTTGACGGGGTTCGGAAGCTGCTCCCCGTCGACCGGGTGCTCACGGACCCGGTCGACTGCTACGCCTACGCCTACGACAACAGCCGGAGGATCTTTCCACCGGAGATGGTGGCATTCCCGGTCACCGGGGCGGAAGTTCGATCCATTGTGGCGTTATGCAATATGCACGGAGTGGCGCTCACGCCGCGCGGCCGGGGGACCGGTACCTCGGGGGGCAGCCTGCCCGAGCAGGGAGGCCTGGCCCTTTCGCTGGAGCGCATGTTGCGGATCGTCTCGATGGATCCTGCCAACCGCGTGATTGTCACGGAACCTGGCGTGCTCAACGAATCGATACAGGAAGCCGCCCGGCCCCACGGATTTTTCTGGCCACCCGATCCGTCCAGTGCTGCTTACTGCAGCGTGGGGGGAAACCTTGCAACCTCCGCGGGCGGCCCCCGCGCCGTGAAGTACGGAACGACGCGGGATCATGTGCTGGGACTGAAGGCGGTAACGGGGGCGGGCGAGTTCATCAGGACCGGCTGCTATACCACCAAGGGCGTGGTGGGCTATGATCTGACACGATTACTGATCGGCTCGGAAGGTACCCTGGCGATCATCACCGAGGCCACGCTCAAGCTGACGCCTCTGCCCAGATCCCGTAGCGGGATCACGGCGCACTATCGTGACGCCCGCAGCTGCGCCGCAGCCATCGTCAGGATCATGGCATTGCCGGAGACGCCCAGCGCGCTGGAGTTCCTCGACGGGGGCGCACTCGATCTCATACGCAAGCGCTTTCCGGACATGCTGCCCGACGCCACCCGCGCGATGCTGATGATCGAAGTGGATGGATCGGAGCATGCCATCGCCGCGGCCAGCAAGGCGATCCTCGACGCCTGCCGTGACCCCGGCCTGATACTGGCCGAACAGGTTGCGGACGCCGCGGGCCTGTGGCGTGCGCGCAAGGCGCTCTCCCCGTTGCTGCGCGACGTGGCGCCCAGAAAGATCAACGAGGACGTGGTGGTACCCGTCGCGGCGCTGCCGGAGTTCCTGGATGATCTGGAACGACTGGTGCGCGCGTACCGGATCGCCAACGTCAACTTCGGCCATGCCGGCAACGGCAACATCCATGTCAATCTGCTGGTGAACCCTGATGCGGGCGACGAAATGGAACGGGCGCAGAAGTGCCTGGACCAAATGTTCGATCTCGTCATCCGGCTCAACGGCACGCTGTCGGGCGAGCACGGGATAGGCAGCGAGAAGCGCGCCTACGTAGGCAAGGAGATCGATGCGGGCACGCTGGGACTGATGAAGGACATCAAGCGCGCCTTCGATCCGCGCAACATCCTCAATCCCGGGAAACTGTTCCCGTGAAATTGCTCCGGAGCGACGGTGAAGCGACTCAGAACCGGATGTAGTGATCCACCAGGAGCACCACGAACAAGGCCGTCAGGTAGAAGATCGAATAACGGAAGGTCTTCTGGGCCAGCACGTCGCTATAGCGGAAATAAATGCGTACCGCATAGTAGAGGAAGATCGCATCCAGTATCCCCGCGCCTGCCAGATAGATGAGCCCGCTCATCTTGGTGGCGTAGGGCATGAGCGTGACGCCGATGAGTATGAGTGTATAGAGCAGGACGTGCAGGCGCGTGAACTTGTCCCCGTGGGTGACGGGCAGCATGGGCATTCCCACCTTCGCGTACTCCAGCTTACGATAGAGCGCCAGCGCCCAGAAATGCGGCGGGGTCCACGCGAATATGATGAGGAACAGCAACAGGGCGTCGGCGCTGACCTCGCCCGTCACGGCAGCCCAGCCGAGCACCGGCGGCATGGCCCCTGAGGCGCCGCCGATGACGATGTTCTGAGGCGTCATCGGCTTCAGCACCACGGTGTAGATGATGGCATAACCGACGAAGGTGCCCAAGGTAAGCCACATGGTGAGGGGATTCACCAATTCGTGCAGGATCACCAACCCGGCGCCGCCGACCAGCGCTAGGAAGAGGAGAGTCTCGGGGGACGTCACCTTGCCGCGCGGCAACGGCCGGGCGCGGGTGCGCGCCATCACGGCGTCGAGCTTCTGCTCCACCAGACAGTTGACCGCCGCGGCCGCACCTGCGACGAGTGCAATGCCCAGCGTACCGAACACCAGCGCGTCCAGCGGTACCGCACCCGGCACTGAAAGAAACATGCCGATGAACGCGGTGAACACGATGAGAGATACGACTCTTGGCTTGGTCAGTCGATAGAATTCCTGTACACGCGAAGCAGTCTGTTGCCAAGCCAGCGAAGTCGCCATGAGTGATGTCTCCTGTTCGTCTGTTGCGGATAGCCTTGTCCGCTCGTTTTCTCGTTGCAACCGTTCGACCCTTCCGGGGCCCCACCTCTCCATCCGCACCGGCAATCTATCCAATGCATGCCGGCGTAACGCTCTCAGTGCTTCATGTCCGTTCCCAATGCGTGCTCCAGTTGCGACACCTTGAGCAAACGCTTGATATCCTTTGCCATCAGTGCCGGATCGGGATTCCTGGGAAAACGCATCATCAGGTTGCCGATGGGGTCCACCACGTAGATATGGTCGTGCGGCGTGACATCCGCCGGAAACTGCTCCAGCATGCCCCCGTCAGTCGCACGAATGCGCCATACTCCTTCGAACTCGTCGCCGGCCCCGACCGCAGGCGTTTCAGGGTCGTCAACCAGCCAGACCCGTTCGATGCGATCCCTCTCTGCATTCTGCACCAATCTCGCCTGCCGCATATAGTACAGTTTTTTTCGACAGTACTCGTCGCAGGCGCCAGAATCCACCGATATCAATGCCCATTTCCCCCGCAGGTCGCGTATGCGGAAAATGGTGTCATCCGACAGATTCAGGCCATTCCCCGACAAGGTCTTCACCTTGAGCAATTCCCCGTAGTTGACGCTGCTGTCCGGCCTGATCTTGGAAAAATACAGCGCATAGGATGCAACGAACGGCGCACTCATCACGAGCAGCAACAGCACGAGCGTGCGGCGACTACGTGTCCTGCTGGTGCCCGGAAGGCTGCTCTCGTTTGACACTTAGCACCAAATAAATGATCAATACCGCAAGCGCCATGGAAAACCATTGAAACGCATATCCCAGGTTCTTGCCGGAACCGGAATCCGGCCTGGGCCACTGCCGCACCAGTCCGTCCTGTTCGTCACTCTGCTGCAATATCATCACCGGTTGCAATGCCAGTCCGGTAAACTCGCGATAGCGTTCCAGATCGAGATTCTCCCACACCTGCCCTCGCACCAGCTCGTCAGAGAGCTCCAGCGTTTTCTGCGTGGCGGCGGTGGCAATCCCCGAAACCGTCACCGTCCCATCCGGCACCGCTACCCGGGGCAGCTTGCTGCGATCGGGGTCGGCAGGCGCCCAGCCGCGATTCACCAGAACATGCATGGTGCTTGCACCGATGCGCAGGGGAACGACGATATGGTAGCCCGCCATGCCCCGATACAGCTTGTTATCCAGAAAGATCGCATGCTCCGGGGCATAGACCCCGCTCACCTCCGTATGGCGGTAGCGCATCTCCTCCACTTCGACGGGCGTCGCGGGAAGAACCACGGCAGGCTGCCGGGATCGCAGATCCAACTGCTCTTGTCGCGACTCCTTTTCCCGAGCTCGGGAAAGCTGCCAGTTTCCCAGTTGCAGCATGATGACTATCACCACTGCTGCGGTTACCGTTGACCATAGTCGCGGCACGAATCGCCTGCCTGAAATAGTCATTGGAGAGTAGGCGAAACTAGGCTAAACTTGTTTTTCAGCCTTGTCGTTTTCAGGATCTTCCTTGAAATTCATCATCGTCCTGCTTCTGTTCTTTGTGCTCGTCAGCCTGGCTTCCGCGTTGTATTATGTCGTCAAGGACAAGGGCCATGGAACCCGTGCCGTCCGATCCTTGACGTTCCGCGTCGGTCTGTCGCTGCTGGTCTTCACCCTCCTGATGGTGGGTACCTATATCGGCCTGATACCCCTCTGACCTTGTTGGCCTCCCACATTCCGCCGGAGCCGGAATCCCCGGCGGATTTCGGTGCGCGCTGTGGCTATATCAGCCAATACACAAAGATGAACAGCCCCAGCCAGACCACGTCCACGAAGTGCCAGTACCAGGCAACCCCCTCGAACCCGAAGTGATTCTCGGGCGTAAAGTGGCCCGACAGCACCCGGCACCATATCACGAACAGCATGATGGAACCCACGGTCACGTGAAAACCGTGGAAACCGGTCAACATGTAGAACGATGCACCGTAGACGCCGGTCGAAAGCTTCAGATTGAGTTCCGAATAGGCATGGCCGTATTCATAGGCCTGGCAGCCGATGAAGATGAATCCCAGCATGAAGGTCAGGAACAAACCGATCTTCAGTTGCCCACGCTTGTTCAGCTTGAGGGCCCAGTGCGCCCAGGTGACTGTCACGCCAGAGGTCAACAGCAGCAAGGTATTGAATGCGGGGAGGCCCCACGGACCCATGGGCATGAACTTCTCGGTGATGCCAGGCCCCGCCGTCGGCCATTCGTTGATGAAATCCGGCCACAGGATCTTGTGGTCCAGGTCGGACAACCATGGCACTGAAAATACCCGCATGTAGAAGAGCGCACCGAAGAAGGCCGCGAAGAACATCACTTCGGAAAAGATGAACCAGCTCATCCCCCAGCGGAAGGATTGTCCCACACGGGCATTGTACTTTCCGCCCTCGCTCTCGTGCGCCACGGTACGAAACCAGACGAACATCATGTAGAACAAAATGGCGAAGCCGATCGTCAGCAGGCCATAGCCCAGTTGGAGCTTGTTGACCGAAAATGCCGCTCCGAACCCCATGAACAACAACGCTATCGATCCCGTCATCGGATATGTGGACGGGGCCGGAACGTAGTAATCACCGTGACCTGCTTCTTGGCTCATGCTAACTCTCCCGCATATTGTGATGGATTGATTCCCGGCAGCCTGTCAGAGCCGCTAGCTTGTTACGAATTTCACCAGCAACAGCACGCCCGCTATGAACAGCGTCGCACCCAGAAGTCCGGCAGCAATTACCTGCCCCACCGTCAGGGTCGCTGCGTCGTGATCATGATCGGTATGCTTGCGCACGCCGAAAAACGCCCACGTCACAGCCTTCATGGCCTGAAGGAAGGTGCCCCTTTCGGTCTTCTCGCTGTTCTTGCTTTGATCGCTACTCAACTTTTTTCCACATCGCTCCCGGTATCGGCTACGCTGTTGCCTATCTCAAAGAATGTATAGGAAATTGTCACCGTACCGTAATCTCCTGGAAAATCCGGCTCGATCATGAACTGGACCGGCATCTGTCTTATTTCGTTCGGCTTCAGCACCTGCTTGCTGAAGCAGAAGCACTCCAGCTTCTTCAGGTATTTCCCCAACAGTTGGGGACTATAGCTGGGTATCGCCTGTCCGCTGATTTCCCGGTCGGAAGTGTTCCGAACCTCGTACATGACCTGTATCAGTTCCCCGGGGTGCACCCTCACGCTGGATTCCAGCGGCTTGAATGTCCAGGGCAGGTTGCGTATGTTGGCGTCCAGCTGCACTGTCACCCAACGACCTGTATCCACCTCGACGCTCGCTTCCAGCGCATCCGCCTGCAGGAGGTTGTTCAGGCCGGTCACCTCGCAGATTTTCTCGTAGAAAGGAACCAGCGCGAAACCAAACCCGAACATGACCACTGTGAAAACCAGCAGTTTTCTCATGACCAGGGCGTTGGACTGAATCTGATTCATTTCCAATTCCTTATGAGAACAGATGCAAATATGCTTATCACGATCACCAGCAGGATCAGACCCGTTCTGATAGCCCCCCGCCTTCTCTGCAGATCTCTATCGTCCCCCCCTGCCGGCATGTCGTGATATCCGCCCGCCTCGCTATCCTAGCGAATGACCGGCGGGGTTTCGAAGCTGTGATAGGGCGCGGGCGAGGGCAGCGTCCACTCCAGCGAACTCGCACCTTCCCAGGGCTTGGCCGGTGCCTTGGCGCCGCCACGGATGCTCTTCAACACCACTGCGAGAAAGACCAGCTGGCTCAAGCCGAAGCCGAAGGCGCCGATGCTGGAGATCGCGTTGAAGTCGGCGAACTGCAGCGCGTAGTCGGGTATCCGCCGCGGCATCCCCGCCAGCCCCAGGAAGTGCTGCACGAAGAAGGTCAGGTTGAAGAACACCATCGACAGCCAGAAGTGCCACTTGCCGAGCGTCTCGTCGTACATGTGCCCCGTCCACTTCGGCAGCCAGTAGTAGGCCCCGGCGAAGATGCCGAACAGCGACCCCGACACCAGCACGTAGTGGAAGTGGGCGATGACGTAGTAGGTGTCCTGCACCTGGATGTCGATCGGCACGATGGCGCACACCACGCCGCTGAAGCCGCCGATGGTGAACAGGAAGACGAAGCCGATGGCAAACAGCATCGGCGTCTCGAAGGTCATGGAGCCGCGCCACATGGTGGCGGTCCAGTTGAACACCTTCACCCCGGTCGGCACCGCGATCAGCATGGTGCCGTACATGAAGAACAGCTGGCCTGTGACCGGCATGCCGGCGGTGAACATGTGGTGCGCCCAGACGATGCAGGACAGGATGGCGATGGAGGCGGTGGCGTACACCATCGACGAGTAGCCGAACAGCGGCTTGCGCGCGAATGCGGGAATGACCTCCGAGACGATGCCGAAAGACGGCAGGATCATGATGTAGACCTCGGGATGCCCGAAGAACCAGAAGATGTGCTGGAACATCACGGGATCGCCGCCGCCGGCCGCGTTGAAGAAATTGGTGTCGAAGTGGCGGTCGAACAGCAGCATGGTAACCACACCCGCCAGCACCGGCATCACCAGCACCAGGAGGTAGGCGGTGATCAGCCAGGTCCAGACGAACATCGGCATCTTCATGAGCGTCATGCCGGGAGCACGCATGTTGAGGATGGTGGTGATGATGTTGATCGAACCCATGATCGACGAGGCGCCCATGATATGGATGGCGAAGATTGCCATGTCCATGCCCATGCCCATCTGCACCGACAGCGGCGGATAGAACGTCCAGCCGCCCGCCGCGGCCCCCCCGGGAACGAAGAACGAAGTCAGAAGAAGCAGGGCTGCCGGCGGCAGCAGCCAGAAGCTCCAGTTGTTCATGCGCGCGAACGCCATGTCGGGCGCGCCGATCATCATCGGGATCTGCCAGTTGGCGAAACCCACGAAGGCCGGCATGATGGCACCGAACACCATCACCAGGCCATGCATGGTGGTGAGCTGGTTGAAGAATTCCGGATTGACGATCTGCAGACCCGGCTGGAACAGCTCGGCGCGGATGGTCAGCGCCATCACGCCCCCCGTGAGGAACATGAGGAAACTGAACCAGAGATACATCGAACCGATATCCTTGTGGTTGGTGGTCGTCAACCAACGCATCAGGCCGGTGGGATGGTGATCGTGCGCGTGCGCAATATCGTGATCGTGTACTGCTGCCATGACTTCCTCCTTGATACTTTATCTGAATTCGTTGATTTCCGATGGCCGCACCACGTCGCCCATTCCCGTGAAACCCGCACTGCGCCCGCAGATGACCATCACCGCACCCCCCACATCCGGCAGATATATCCAGGTGCCGTCATTCCCGTATCAGCCTTTCGATCCATTCTACCTCAATCCCAGCCATCCATCGCATTCCGGCTCCGTCGCCGAAACCGGGACACGCCCATCGTTGGTGCTATTCGGCCCCGGCCTCGCCCTCCGCTGCCGCAGACTCAGTCGCCTCCTCTGTTCCGGCGCCTTCCAGGGCGGCGGCCTCGGCGGCCTTCGCCTTCTGCTGCGATACCCACTGCGCGTACTTCCCGGGCTCCACCGCCTCCACCACGATCGGCATGAACCCATGCTCCTTCCCGCACAGCTCCGCGCATTGCCCCCGGTACGTCCCGGGCTTGTCGATCGTGAACCATGCATCCCGGATGTAGCCCGGAATCGCATCCTGCTTCACCCCCAGCGTCGGAACCCACCACGCGTGGATCACGTCATTGGCCGTCAGCAAAATCCGCACCTTCTTCCCCACCGGCACCACCATCGGGTTGTCAACCTCCAGCAGATAGTGCTCCCCCTTCGACTCCCGGTTCTCCTGCTGTGCCCGCGGCGTCGACAGCTCGCTCAGGAAACTGATCCCCTCGCCTTCCCCCGTCAGGTAGTCGTACCCCCACTTCCA
>NZ_FPIQ01000004.1 GCF_900119085.1 Nitrosovibrio sp. Nv17
ATCAACAAGGTGGGATTGAAGCACCTGGATCGCAACTACCCGAAGGAGTTGGTGGCCACCGGCCTGTCGTTTGACAACGAGACCCCGATCCAACCGGGAGAGACGCGCGAGATCAAGATGGAAGCGAAGGACGCGCTGTGGGAAGTACAGCGGCTGATGGCGCTCCTGGGCGACCCGGAGAGCCGGTTTGGCGGCCTGCTGATGACCTGGAGCGACACGGGCGATCGCAACATCAACAGCATCGCCGGAGCGGTGATACCGGTCTTCACCAAGCTGTAAGCTTCACACATGACACCGATCCGCCCCCGTCGACAGACGGCAAGGGGGATCGGTGTTTTTTATGCGCCCGCACGCGCGCCAGCGCCCGGGCCCGGATAACCGCAACCTGCGCGCCTCCTGGCGGCGCTGCCGCCGCAGGCCCAGGAACGACCCCGGCGAGCGGCCGGCGGATACGAATCGAACGGAAGTGGCCGAGGGGGCGGGACGTGTACCATGCACCATCACAATCCGGACGGGCTTGCCCGTCCATCGTCAGACAACTGAAACAGGCGGGTGCTGCAGCCCTCGTCCTGATGGCGCTGCTGCACACAGGCACGGCGGCAGGGCACGGCAACGTCTCCCTGGAAGAAGACCCGTGCGTGCGCCGCATCGGCGAGAGCATGGTGCACCTGAGCGCCTACCAGCCGCAGTTCGAACCCACCGCCCAGTACTGTACCGAAATCCCCGCGGTGGGCGACACCTACCTGGTGGTGGACCTGATCGATCCTGCCCTGCGCGACATGCCCATCAGCGTGCGCGTGACGCGCGGCACCGGCGAGGCCGAGGACGAGACCCTCAAATACCTCGCGGCGAGCTACCACCCGGATGGCGTCATCTCCACCGAGACCGGGCTGGATCAGGGCCTGTACACCGTCCTCATCACCGCCGAGGGCCAGCCGCCGCTGCGCTTCCAGTATCCCTTGCGGGTACAGATGGTCAACTACGCGCAACTGTTCCGCTCCGCCGTGGGTCCGCTGATCATCCTGCTGATCCTGACGCTTCTGGGTTACAAGCTCATGAAATCCAAGCGTGTGCAGCAATGGCGGGAAACCCGCAAGCGGCCCTGACAGGGGCTGCATTTGCCCGCCGAAGGCGGTAAGATCCGGCGCAGGCCCGACAACAACTCTTTTTTATAGGTGGATCCGACATGTTTCTACGCACACTCAAACCTGCCCTGCTCGGCCTGATCCTGGCCGCGGGCCTGCCGCACACCAGCGCCGTCCACGCCCACGGCGGCCTCTCGCTGGCCGACGACATCTGCAAGCTCACCATCGGCCCCTACACCATGCACTTCACCGGCTACCAGCCCGAGGCCACCCAGGAGAAGGAATTCTGCGAAGACATTCCCGGCACCGGGCGCACCGTCGTGGCGCTGGACTACATCGAAGAAGCCCTGCGTCCCCTGCCCACCGAAGTACGCATCATCCGCGACACCGGTGCGGCCGAAGGCGGCGAAGGCAACCTGGACGACATCACCATCCTGCACATACCCGCCAAGGTCTACCCCAACGGCTCCATCAACTTCGAATACGACTTTGCCCAGCCGGGCAAATTCGTGGGGCTCGTGACCGTGCGCGACCAGGCGGAGCACATCTCGCGCTTTCCCTTCTCGGTGGGCGAGCCCAAGGGCACCTCCCCGTTCCTGATCGGCGGCATCGTCGCCGCCGTGGGTGCCGCCGCATTCTTCTTCCTGCGCGGGCGCTCCGGCGGCGGGGCCGCGGCCTGAGCAAGGCGGAGCTGGCGCCGCGGACGAACCATATACCGGCAATACGGTCATACCCAATACAATCGCCGCTTTCATGAAGACCGGGAGACGGCTACAAAACGAGGGTCAACACCATGGAATCACGCACGACACCCCTGCAGCGTGCCGCCCGAGGCTGTGCGCTGCTCCTGATCGCCACACTCGGACTGCACAGCGCGCCGGTGCTCGCGCACGCCATGCTGGTCAAGGCGGAGCCGCCGCGGCGCGCGGTGCTCAAGAAGCCCCCGACCCAGGTACGCCTGTGGTTCAACGAGGAAGTCGAAAAGGACTACCCCTTGCTGAGCATCTACCAGGCCGACAAGACCCCCATCGTGGACAGGATCAAGCCGGAAGTGTCGGCCGACGATCCGCGCTCCATCGTCCACCCCCTGCCGGAGCTGGCGCCTGGCAAATACACCGTGGAGTACAAGGTTCTCTCGGTGGACGGCCACACCGTCAAATCCTCCTATGACTTCACGATAAAGAGCCAAGACCCGTCGCAATGATCGAGGTCGTTGCGACGCTGTTTCGCTGGCTGCAGCTCGCGTCCAACATGATACTGGTGGGCGGCTGCGTCTTCATGGCGATCGCCGGCGCCTGGCGCTCCCCCTGGGTGGGACGGCTCGAACGCCTGCTGCCATGGCTGGCGCTCATGCTCCTGGTGGGACTGGTGGGCATCCTCGCCACCACCACTGCCCAGGCCACGGGCGAGGACGCCAGCCTGTGGAACCTGCAGGCCTGGCTCGCCCTCATCCAGAACACCCGCATGGGCCACATCTGGGCGGGACGGGCCGCCAGCGCGATCCTGGTGCTTGCCATCGTCCTCTACATCCGCCACAGCGCCTCGCGGGCGCGCTGGCACTACCTGGCCTGCACCGCGGCCGCCTGCCTGACCCTGATCGTGGGCTCGCTCGCGAGCCACTCCGCCGCCGAAGAACTGTCGGTGCTCTCGGTGCTGCCCTACGCCCTGCACATCATCCTCGCGAGCGTCTGGTTCGGCGCCCTGCCCGCCTTCCTCCTGGTCTGCTTCACCTGCACCGGTGCGCTTGCGCCCGGGGAGGCGGGCGCAAGCGCCCTCCCGGCCCGGCCCGGCCCTGGCGCGTCGGGGGGCGGCGCGGCCGCGCACGCCCATCCGGGCCCCGACCTCGATCTTGACGCCGGAGACGGCGCCGTCGCGCGCCTGCATCCCGTCCTGCGCACCCGCGAAGAACTGATCCAGGCCGGCGCCCGGGCGCTGCAGCGCTTCTCGGTGCTGGCGCTGCCGGTGATGCTGGCGGTGATCGCCACCGGCATCCTCATCACCGACCGCATGGTCGACAGCGCCTACGCCGCCATGGTTTCCACCTGGTACGGCTGGCTGCTCAACGCCAAGCTTCTGCTGCTGGCCCTCGTCCTCGTGATCGCCGCGCGGGCGCGCGCCACCTGGCTGCCGCTGTTCTCCCAGGCCGTGCCCGGGGCCGCTGCCGGCATCCTCGAGAAAGCGCTTGCGGCGGGGCGCCACATGCGCCGCTGGGTAGGCCTCGAACTCATCCTCGCCCTCTTCATCGTCCTGCTGGCCACCATCGTCTCCAACACCGTTCCGGCCAAGCACGCCATCATCCAGGACTGGCCCTACGGCTTCCGCTTCTCCCTGGCGGCCACCTGGGGCGAGACCAGCGTCATGATACGCGTCTGGAGCGGCGTGACCCTGCTCCTCCTCGCCTTCGGCGCGCTCGCCTACGGGCGCAGGCACGGCTGGGAACGCAAGCGCAGGCTGGGCATTCCGGCGCTGCTGGCTGCGAGCGCCCTGGCGCTGGCACTGCCGCCGCTGGCGGTACCCGCCTATCCCGAGACCTACCGCAAGACCCCGGTTCCGTTCGACACCATCTCGATTGCCAACGGGGCCGTCCTGTTCGGCGAGAACTGCACCGCCTGCCACGGCCCGCAGGGCAAGGGCAACGGCGTACTCGCCAAATCCTTCAACCCCCCGCCCGTGGACCTGCTCACCGAACCGCACACCGCGCGGCACACCGCGGGCGACTTCCTGCACTGGCTCACCTACGGCATTCCCAACACCGGCATGCCGCCGTTTGACAACCTCACCGAAGAAGACCGGTGGGACGTGGTCAACTTCCTGCACGCCATGTCGCGCGGCTACCAGGCGCGCCTGATGAGTCCGCGGGTCGTACCCGAACAGCCCCAGCCGAACCTGGGCCCGCCCAACTTCTCCTACAGCGCGCATGACGGCACGAGCGGCACCCTGAAGGACTTTCGTGGGCGCAAGAACCTGCTGCTGGTCTTCTTCTCCTGGCCGCAGTCGCGCGAGCGGCTGGTGCAGTTGCGGGCGCTGGCGGCCCGTGTCGAGTCGGCCGACACGGTGCTGCTGGCGATCCCCGAGGACGACCCGGATGCCGGGGAGATCGCCCAGATCCTGAATGAGGCGACCTTCCCGGTGGTGACGCAGGGGGTGGGCGACATCGTGCCGAGCTACGCCCTGTTCCGGCGCACGCTGAACAAGCCCGACCTGCTGGGAGAGGGGACGCTGCCTGCGCACATGGAGTTCCTGGTGGATCGGTTCGGCTACCTGCGGGCGCGCTGGATCCCGGATGCGGACGGCCCCGGATGGGAGAACACCAGCATGCTGATGCAGCAGATCGAACAACTCAACCAGGAACCCGAAATCCTCCCACCTCCAGGCGACCACGTGCATTGAATGCACTCTCGCGGACGGTGCTGCCATTGCCAGCATTTCCGGATTGGAGGATAATATGCGGCCTCCCGTGGCATGAGGCGAACCAGGCCGTGCCGGGCATCGACCAAGGACAGAAACCATGAAAGCAGCGATACATCCCGAGTATCAGGAGATCACCGTGACGTGCAGCTGCGGCAACACGTTCCAGACGCGCTCCACCATGAACAAGCCTCTGCATATAGAAGTCTGCTCGGTTTGCCATCCGTTCTATACCGGCAAGCAGAAGATCGTCGATACCGCCGGGCGGGTGGAGAAGTTCCGTCAGAAATACGGCAAGAAGGCAGACGGCCAGACAGCGGTCTGATAGCGCTTCCCGACTCTCCGCGCGCTTCCATCTGAGCAGGTGCGCGGTTTCCCCAACCCTTGCTTCGGGCTGCCCGTTCGGGCGGCCTTTTTATTGCGTGTCGATCGCGGGCATGACCCGATTTTCGTGCCGGGCGGCCTCGGAAGGCCGCGGCGGAATCGATGCATGGAAGGCGTTACGAACTCGTCCGGCAGACGAATGTCTCAAACAGGGAGTCAGGGTCGAGCGGGTGTCGACGCACAGGCGGCAGGTCTGGCGGATGCAAGCGGGATGAGACAGGCGACATGAATATCGGCGGCACATGTCCGGGCAGAAGCGGCCGGATCGACCGGGTGCGGATATGGCGTTACCGGCATCCGGGCTGAACCTCCTTCTGGGCACCGTCCTGTTGCTGACCGGATGCGCGATCAATCCGGTGACCGGTGGCCGCGATTTCACCCTCATGTCCGAAGCCGAGGAGATCGACAAGGGGCGCCAGGCGGCTTCCGATATACTCAAGGAGTACGGGCGCTACGATTTGCCGCCTCTGCAGGCATACGTCGATGCAGTCGGGCAGAGGCTGGCCCGCGAAAGCCACCGGCCGCAGCTCGACTACCACTTTACGGTCGTCGACAGTCCCCAGGTCAATGCTTTCGCGTTGCCGGGCGGCCATGTGTACGTTACGCGCGGCATGCTGGCGTATCTCAATTCCGAGGCCGAGCTTGCCGCCGTGCTGGGGCATGAGATCGGCCACGTGACGGCCCGTCATGGCGTGCGGCAGTACAGCGCAGCAGTCGCCACCCAGGCGGTGGCCACCGTCGGCAGCCTGGCGGCGAGCATCCTGATGCCGCAGGCGGGCGGCCAGCTGGCACAGGGGTTGCAGAGCTTCCTGGGATTGACCGGGAACGCGCTGCTTTCCGGCTATGGACGCGGTCACGAACTGGAGGCGGATCGCCTGGGAGCCGAATATCTCGCGCGCACCGGCTACGATCCGCAGGCCATGATTCAGGTCATCGGGGTACTCAAGAACCAGGAGTTGTTCGACGTCGAGATCGCGCGCCAGGAGGGTCGCGAGCCGCGCCGCTACCACGGCATCTTCGCCACGCACCCCGATAACGACACACGCCTGCAGGAAGTGGTCGGCGAGGCGGGCCGCCCTGTCCGCCCGTCCGGTCGCGCAGACGGCCGGCGCACCGAATTTCTACAGCAAATCGAGGGTATCGTGTTCGGGGACAGCGTCGCCCACGGGGTCGTGCGCGGCAATACGTTTCGGCATCGAGAGATGGGATTCGCAGTATCGTTCCCACCGGGATGGCGCGTGCGCAACCGGCCAGACGAGGTAGCGGCGCTCAGTCCGGAAGGCGACGCGCTGGTGGCCCTGCGCCTCTTCGGTGAGCCTCGCGGTTCGCCGGCGGATCTCATCCGTGCGCGCCTGCGTCTCGCGCCATCGGATCGGGTGGTGTCGATGACCCGCAACGGTCTTCCCATGGCACTCGTCACCGCTTCCGTGCAGAACCGGGAGCCGTACATGGTGGCTGTGATCTATCACGACGACCAGGCGTTCCTCCTTGCGGGAAAGGGCGCTTCCCCCGCCGCGTACGACCGCCATCGCGATGCGCTCGCCGACTCGATCGGCAGCTTTCGTACACTCGCCGATGCGGAACGGGCCGCCATCAGGCCGCTGACCATCAAGATCATCACTGCCGCAGGCGGGGTGCGCTATGCGGATCTGGCACGGGACTCGCCGCTGGGGGCGAGCGCCGAGAATCACCTGCGCCTTCTCAACGGCCATTATCCCGACGGTGAGCCGATGATCGGTCAGCGCCTCAAGATCGTCGAGTAGACGCACCGTACCGTCTTCTCCGTCACATGTTCTGCGCGAGCAGGGGATGGTCGGTGATCACGCCGTCCACCCCGAGTTCCCGGCAGTGGTCGTGTTCGTCCTTGGTCACCGGGCCATAGACGAAGTTGCGGAACCCCTCCATCATGGCCTTTTCCAGCAGGCTGCCGTCGATGACCTCGTAATCCCATACAACGTGGTTGATCCTGGGATTGCTGTTGCCGCCCAGATAGGCCAGCAGGGAATCCGGTGTGCGCGGCCGGTGTGCAACCAATACCCCGAAATTCACCTTCAGGGATGCGGCGCAGAGGGCCACCACGTCGTGGCGGAACGAGGTCACCAGGATACGGTGGCCCGCTTCATGCCGTCGGATGACCTCCATCACGGTGAAGAGAGCCTGTATCGTCTTGATTTCGATGTTCCACAGGATCCCGGGAAACCCCTCGAGCGCCTCATCCAGAGTCGGCACCTCGTGCCCGACGGCATGCTCGATGTCCCGGCGGACGAGGCCGGCGACGGGACCGGCGGGCGTGATGCGGTCGTGGACGAGCACCGGCAGGCCATCCAGGCTGATGCGCACATCGGTCTCGACGCCGTTCGCGCCCAAGGCCACCGCAGCTTCGAAAGCGGCGAGCGTGTTTTCGGGAACCGCAGCGTGGGCGCCGCGATGGGCGATCACCAGCATGCCGGTCCGTCCGGGCAAGAGGTCTCGGCCATGGCTACGGCCATCCCGTATGGCCGGCGGAATGAAAACGGATTCGGGTCCGTGGATGGGCAGCGCGCCCGTCCAATCCGGATTTCAGGGGCGATGCCGGGGCGGCGGACACGGTATTCATGATGGGTATTGTAACCCTACCCGGCCTCGAATGGTCGATAGGGAAAGCAACTACCGGGATCGGCGTGCGGCGCCGGTGGCCGTGGAAGCCGGGCAATCCTCTCCGCCCGCGGTTATAATCCGAATCCTTGCCAATTTCTGCAGGAAAGCGAATGAACCTGGATCGAGTCAGCTCCGGTCGCGATGTGCCCGACGACTTCAACGTCATCATCGAGATACCCATGAACGCGGATCCCATCAAGTACGAGGTCGACAAGGAGACCGGCGCAATGTTCGTCGATCGCTTCATGTCGACATCGATGCACTATCCGTGCAACTATGGCTACATTCCGCATACGCTGTCCGAGGACGGCGACCCGGTGGACGTGCTGGTGATTTCTCCGGTTCCGCTCATCACGGGCGTGGTGGTGCGCTGCAGGCCGCTGGGCATGCTGAAGATGGTCGATGAAGCGGGCGACGACGCCAAGGTGCTGGCCGTGCCCATCGACAAGCTGTGCAGCCTTTACCGGAAGATCAAGTCTCCGGACGACGTGCCCGAACTGGTGCGTTCGCAGATCGCACACTTCTTTGCCCACTACAAGGATCTGGAAGCGGGGAAATGGGTCAAGGTGGACGGCTGGGTGGGTGTCAAGCAGGCCAAGGCCGAGATCATGGGCGGCGTCAAGCGTTACAATTCGGCAAAGAAAAAGCCCAGATTCTAGCGAAGACGGGGTCCTGACCACACCTTGCCGTCCATAGCAGGGGCACTCACGACAGATATATGAACTGGCTTGACCCCGTGACCCTGAAGGGGGAGATCGTGACCCTTCTCCCCCTGGGGATCGACCACATCGAACCCCTGAAGGATGCGGTGCGCGATGGGGAATACTGGAAGCTCTGGTTTGCAAGCGTGCCGTCGCCGGATCTCATGGAGCGTTACGTGGTTCAGGCCATGGAGGCCGCGGCGGGGGGAGACATCGCGTTTGCCGTCAAGCTCAATAGGAATGGCCGGATCGTCGGCACTACCCGCTTCTACGACGTCGACGCGATGACCCGACGGGCGCTGCTGGGGTATACCTGGTACGCCCGGTCAGCCTGCAGGACGGGCGTGAACAGCGAGAGCAAGCTGCTGCTGCTGCGGCACATCTTCGAGGAGAAGGACGCGATCGCGGTGGAGTTCAGGACGCACGCCTTCAACCATGCATCCAGGGCAGCCATCGAGAGGCTGGGGGCCCGGCAGGACGGCATCCTGCGCAGCCACCGGAGGATGGCGGATGGATCGATCCGGGATACGGTCGTTTATTCCATACTGCAGCATGAGTGGCCGGCGGTCAGGAGCAACCTGTCGAGCAGGCTCGCCATGCATGCGTCGGACGCAGCTGGCCAGGGGACGTAGCGGGTGTTCGCAGCGGAGCAGTGCCGGGTGTCCGGCGCGTCCTCCCTGCGGCCGGCCTGCCGGCGTCCCTTACGGAAACGCCGGAATCACGGGCTCGGTCCCCTCGATTTCCACGCTGGGCAAGTGAGCCTTGATGGCGCCTTCGATTTCCTCGACACGGCTCTTGGGGACGTCCGCCAGGACCAGGAGCTGTCCCGCCTCGATCGCCGCCTCGAACTGCCTGATCCTCGAACTGGCCGTACTGATACCGATCAGGCCGCCTGCCCATGCGCCCACGCCGGCGCCGGCCACGGTGCTCGCCAGCAGCACGCCGCCGGCGACGACCGCCGCGGCGGGTGGAATGGAGAGCGCAACGAGCCCGGCGAGAATGCCGGCCGAGCCACCGAGGGCAAGACCTCGTTCCACTGCAGGAATGAAATCGCTCTTCTGCATCAGGCTGGCCTCGGGCAAATCCTCGAGCGGTACCCCGCGTTTCGCGATCACGTGTATGTGCCGTTCCTCGATGCGTGCCAGCAGCAGCTCATCGACGATGCGCCGGGTGGTGTCGATGTCGGGAACGAGAAAATAGATTCGTCGCATCATGCTCTCCTATGAAGGTTGACAGATGAGGCATTCCGTCCGGAATGCGGCGTCCCTCCCACTCCCATCATAGAATGTCCCTCGAAAAAAGCAATATCCATGCTTGTTACATGGAAATGGGAGGCGCCGGCCGCGGGGAGCGAGATGCCCCCGTGAGGGATGGAACTGGTAATATCGATCCTGTGGGTGATGGCTGGTGCGCCGATTTCACCGGCCCTCCCTGTCTACGGAGCGCTCTTCATGGAAAGAATCAGGACACGCGCGGCGGTCGCCTGGGGCCCAGGCCAGCCGCTGAGCATCGAGGAGGTCGATCTGCTGCCCCCCCGGAAAGGAGAAGTTCTGGTGCGCATGATCGCAACGGGGGTGTGCCATACCGATGCGTTCACCTTGTCGGGGAATGATCCTGAAGGGCGTTTTCCCGTTATTCTGGGCCATGAGGGTGGCGGCATCGTCGAGGCGCTGGGTGAGGGTGTGTCCAGCGTCGCCGTGGGCGACCATGTCATCCCGCTGTATACGCCCGAGTGCGGCGAATGCGGGTTCTGCAGGTCGGGAAAGACCAACCTGTGCCAGGCGATACGCGCAACCCAGGGGCAGGGACTGATGCCCGACGGCACCACCCGGTTCATCAAGGACGGCAGGCCGATCCACCACTATATGGGAACCTCGACCTTTTCCGAATACACCGTGATCCCCGAGATCGCGCTGGCCAAGATCAGCAAGGAGGCGCCCCTGGAAAAGGTGTGCCTGCTGGGATGCGGTGTCACCACCGGCCTGGGCGCGGTCGCCAATACGGCGAAGGTCCGGGCGGGCGACACGGTGGCGGTATTCGGGCTGGGCGGCATCGGCCTGGCCGTGATCGTGGGGGCTGCGATGGCGAGGGCGGAGCGCATCATCGCGATCGACGTCAATCCCGACAAGTTTGCGATCGCGACGCAACTCGGGGCCACCGACGTGGTCGATCCGCGGGAGCATGGCAAGCCGATCCAGGAGGTCATCGTCGAGATGACGGGTGGCGGGGTGGATTTTTCATTCGAATGCATCGGCAACGTCGACGTCATGCGTTCCGCGCTGGAGTGCTGCCACAAGGGGTGGGGCGAATCGGTGATCATCGGTGTGGCCGGCGCGGGCGAGGAGATCCGAACGCGGCCGTTCCAGTTGGTCACGGGGCGCGTGTGGCGCGGTTCGGCGTTCGGGGGAGTCAAGGGCCGCAGCCAGCTTCCGGGATACGTGCAGCGTTATCTCGACGGCGAGTTCGAGCTCGACACCTTCATCACCCATACCATGCCGCTCGACCGCATCAACGCCGCATTCGACCTGATGCACGCGGGCAAGTCCATCCGTACCGTCATCCACTTCGGCGCATGACGCGGGATATGCCGGAACCGGGGCTGCTCTCTTCGCATCGCCTGTTCGAGGGATCCCAGGCGCGCTACCGGCACGTGTCGGTCGCGTTGGACTGCGCCATGAACTTTTCCATCTACCTGCCGCCGGCCGTCGCCCGCGGGGAGAGAGTGCCGGTCGTCTACTGGCTGTCGGGGCTGACGTGCACCGACGAGAATTTCGTCCTCAAGGCGGGCGCGCAGCGGGTGGCGGCGGAACTCGGCCTCGCCCTGGTGGCGCCGGATACCAGCCCGAGGGGGGACGGCGTGGCGTGCGCGCCGGACGGCGCCTTCGACCTGGGGCTGGGTGCGGGATTCTACGTCAATGCCACCCGGGCGCCATGGAGTCGCCACTACCGCATGTACGACTATGTCGTCGAGGAGCTTCCCGCGCTCATCGAACGGCACTTTCCGGTAAACGACCGGCGATCGATCTGCGGACACTCCATGGGCGGCCATGGGGCGCTGGTCGCTGCCCTGCGCAATCCCCGCCGCTACCGCTCGGTATCCGCCTTCTCGCCCATTGCCCATCCGACCGCTTCGCCTTGGGGACGCAAGGCTTTCAGGCACTACCTCGGCGAGGACGAGGCCGCCTGGAGTCCTTATGACGCCGTGCTTCTGATCGGCGCCGCCGCGCCGGAGGCGCACGTGCCGATGAAGATCGATCAGGGCGATGCCGACGAATTCCTGACCGAGCAGCTGCGCATCGATCGTCTGGAGGCCGCCTGCCGGGCTACCGGCTATCCGGCACGCATCAGCCTGCAGGCTGGCTACGATCACAGCTATTTTTTCATCAGCACCTTCATCGACAGCCACCTGCGCTTTCATGCGCAGGCGCTGGCCTGAGCGCCGCCTGCCGCAGGTGGGTTGCAAGGCGCGTCCCACGGGACGGCTAAACGTGGCGGCTTCTTCCTGTATAATCCCGCTTCTTTCACAGGATCTTCGGCCACGCCATGGAAGCGGAACGACTCAACGCCATCTTTTTCCAACTCGACGATCTCGACGATCGGGCGGCTCAGCTACGGAGGCATCTTTGACTTCGACAGCAAGCGGATACGCCTGAACGAACTGACCCGGATGACGGAAGATCCGGCCATCTGGGACGACAACAAGCGTGCACAGGAACTGGGACGGGAAAAGAAGGCGCTGGAAGACGTCGTCATGACCCTGGAGAGTGTGGGGCGGCAGTTGCGCGATACCCGCGAACTGTTCGCCATGGCCCGGGAGGAACAGGATGCGGCCGCGCTGGAAAGCGTCGCCGACGATGCCGGACGACTGGAGCGGAGGGTGGCGGAGATGGAGTTCCGCCGCATGTTCTCCAACCCGATGGATGCCGGCAGCTGCTTCGTGGACATCCAGGCGGGATCCGGTGGCACCGAGGCGCAGGATTGGGCGGCCATGCTGCAACGCATGTACCTGCGCTTCTGCGAGCGGCGGGGATACGCCGTGGAGACGCTGGAGGAATCCACCGGGGATGTCGCCGGCATCAAGAGCGCCAGCCTCAAGGTGACCGGCGAGTACGCGTACGGCTATCTGCGCACCGAAACCGGCGTGCACCGGCTGGTGCGCAAGTCGCCCTTCGATTCCGGCAATCGGCGCCATACGTCCTTTGCCAGCGTGTTCGTCTATCCCGAGGTGGACGACACCATCGAGATCGAGATCAACCCGGCGGATCTGCGCGTGGATACGTTCCGGGCTTCCGGTGCCGGCGGTCAGCACATCAACAAGACGGATTCCGCCATCCGCATCACCCATCTTCCCTCGGGTATCGTGGTGCAGTGCCAGAGCGGCCGTTCCCAGCACCGCAACCGCGCCGATGCGATGGCCATGCTGAAGTCCCGGCTGTACGAGGCGGAGCTGCGCAGGCGCAACGATGAGAAGCAGGTGATCGAGGACAGCAAGACCGACATCGGCTGGGGCCATCAGATCCGTTCCTACGTGCTGGACCAGTCGCGCATCAAGGATCTGCGCACCGGCGTCGAAGTCGGCAACACTCAGGCGGTGCTCGACGGCGGACTCGATGAATTCATCGAGGCGAGCCTGAAGCAGGGAATGTAGCCATGATCGAAAAAGAACGGGAGTTTCCCTCCGAGGCTGCCGACAAGGCATGTGTCGACGGTCGGGAGATCACTGAGGAGCGCCGCGCCAAGTTGGCCGCGCTGCGCGAGACGGGTGGCGCCTTTCCCAACGATTTCCGCCGCGGACATCTGGCGGACGCGCTGCATCGGCAGTACCGGGAACAGGCCGCGGACGTCCTGGAATCGGCGGCCCATCCGGTGAGCGTCGCGGGACGCATGATGCTGAAGCGGGTGATGGGCAAGGCGAGTTTCGCCACGCTGCAGGACATGAGCGGGCGCATCCAGCTCTACGTCACCCGCGACGCGATCGGAGCGGAGGCCTACGACGCATTCCGGCACTACGATCTCGGCGACATCCTGGGGGCCGAGGGCATAGTCTTCAAGACCCGCAGCGGCGAACTTTCGGTGCGCGTCACCCGCATGCGCCTCCTGACGAAGTCACTGCGTCCCCTGCCGGAGAAGTTCCATGGCCTCGCCGACCAGGAGCAGCGGTATCGCCAGCGCCATCTCGATCTCGTCATGAACGAGAACACGCGCCGGATATTCGCCATCCGCGCGCGCGTCATCCAGTCGATCCGCGACTTCCTCGTGGTACGGGGTTATCTCGAGGTGGAGACGCCGATGATGCATCCCATCCCCGGCGGCGCCGCGGCACGGCCCTTCGTCACTCACCACAATGCCCTGGACATGCAGCTCTATCTGCGCGTCGCACCGGAGCTGTACCTGAAGCGGCTGGTGGTGGGCGGCATGGAAAAGGTGTTCGAGATCAATCGCAATTTCCGCAATGAGGGGATATCCACGCGGCACAATCCGGAATTCACCATGCTGGAATTCTATGAGGCCTACCAGGATCACGCCTATCTGATGGATTTCACCGAAGCCCTGCTGCGCGAGGTCGCGATCTCGGCCCTGGGGAGCACCCGCCTGGCGTACCAGGGCAGGGAGATCGATCTGGCCCGCCCCTTCGCGCGGCTCAGCGTCGTCCAGGCGATCCGCCAGTTCCACCCCGACTGCACGGACGCCCAGCTCGGCGACCGGGCGTTCCTGAGCGACAGGCTGCGTTTGCTGGGCACAACCGCCGATGCCGGCGACGGCATCGGCACTCTGCAGCTGGCCCTGTTCGACGCCACCACGGAGCACCTGCTGTTCGATCCCACCTTCATCGTCGATTATCCCGCCGAGGTTTCGCCCCTGGCGCGGCGCAACGACGCCAGACCGGAGATCACCGACCGGTTCGAGCTCTACATCGCGGGGCGCGAGATCGCCAACGGCTTCTCCGAACTGAACGACCCGGACGACCAGGCAGACCGGTTCCGAGAGCAAGCCCGCGCCCGGGATGCGGGCGATGCGGAGGCGATGCACTACGACGCCGACTACATCCGTGCCCTGCAGTACGGCCTGCCTCCCACCGCGGGCGAGGGCATCGGCATCGACCGGTTGGTCATGCTGCTCACAGACAGCCCCAGCATCCGCGACGTCATTCTGTTTCCACAGCTGCGGCCGGAAGGCTGAACTTTTCCGATCGCGGTGCGCGGGCAGCCATTGCGAGAAAAGAACGTCACCCGTCGGGTCGATACGCCGGGTTGCAGTAGCCGTTGCCCTGAAACCACGCCATCGCGTCCGCCAGCGCCTCGACCGCGGGCCGGTAGCGATACCCCAGGACGCGCATCGCCTTCTCGCTGGAGTAGTACATCTTCTTGCGCGCCATGTGCACGCTGTCCAGCGTTGCCCGCGGTTCGGCGCGCGTCACCAGCGCCATTTTCTCCATGCACCAGGCGGCCGGCAGCATCAGGCTGATGGGGATGCCGAGACGCCGTGTCCGCTTGCCCTGGAGTGCATCGATGGCCTGCAGTATCTGCAGCAGGGTCATGTTCTCCCCACCCAGGATGTAGCGCTCTCCCGGTTGGCCGTGCGCGTAGGCCAGCAGGTGGCCGTGCGCGATGTCGTCGGCGTGGGCGATGTTGAGGCCGGTGTCGACGTAGGCTGGCATGCGGCCGCGCAGCGTGTCCACCACGATGCGTCCGGTCGGGGTCGGCTTGACGTCGCGCGGGCCGATCGGCGTCGAGGGATTGACGATGACCAGCGGCAGCCCGAGTTCGTCGGTCATCCGCTGCACGGCGCGTTCCGCCAGGAACTTGGAGCGCTTGTAGTGGCCGGTCATGCACTCGAGGCTGGACGGCGTTTCCTCGTCGACGCATGTCCCGTCACGACAGGCGCCCAAGGTCGCGACGCTGCTGGTGTAGACCATGCGCGCCATGCCGGCTTCCGCAGCCGTGCGAATGAGCGCTTCCGTTCCCCTGACGTTGATGTCGTACATGGTTTCCGGATTGGGCACCCACAGGCGATAGTCGGCCGCAACGTGAAACAGGTTGTCGCAACCGGCCACCGCACGTTTCAGGGAAGGCACCGAGCGCAGATCGCCTTCGGAAATCTCGACCGGCAGCGCATGGAGGTTGCGCCGGTCGCTGCCCGGCCTGACCAGGCAGCGGACCTCATGGCCGGCGCCGAGCAGACAGCGCGCAACCGCAGAGCCCACGAAACCGTTTGCTCCCGTCACCAGTGATCTCATCGTATTCCCTTCATTCCGGTTTCAGAACAGCTTCGGGAAAGTGGGCAGTCGGCGTCGTGATTCATCCGGTTCGCGCCGGCGCGATATCCAGCCCGTCTGGCGACCGTCAGGGAGTACGCGTAGCCAGGTGTTTTTCCACGTCTTCCTTGCTGAAGCCCAGCGCGGCGGCCACGCGGTCGGCATGGCTGACCCGCGATATGCCGGGAACGAGGCGATGGGTCGGCCCACCACGCCCGAATTCGCCCTGAAGGTAGCGGCCGATGCCCTTGCCCTGCAGGCGTTCGCACAATTCATGGTTGTGGGTGACCAGGAGCGTGCTGGCGCCGAGCTGGTGGAAGCCCGTGAGCACGTACTCGGAAAGCTCCATCTTTTCTTCGAACGTCGTCCCTTCCGAAAGTTCGTCCAGCACGACCAGACTGCGCGCGGTTGAATTGAAGAATATCTCGCGTGTGCGCTTCAGTTCGTGGCCGAAACGGCCCATGCCCTCATCCAGTTTGCCCGGATCCGGTACCTGGTAGAAGATGTGCTCCGCAGGCACCAGCCGTGCAGTCGCGGCAGGCATGTAGCAGCCGACCTGGCCCAGCAGCTGCAGCTGGGCCACGGTCTTGCAGTAGGCCGTCTTGCCGCCGCTGTTCGGCCCCGTGATGACCAGTACCCGTCCGGCATCGTCCAGGCGTATGTCGTTGGGCACGTAATCCGGATTGGCGTGGCCGAGCAGGGGATTCCGGGCCTCCGCGGCGATGAGCAGATGGCGCGTATGCTCCACGATCTCCGGCAGCGTCATCGGGCCGCCGAAGCCCTGCGCGTAGCGGCGGAACGACAGCAGTTCGTCCAGCATGCCCAGGGCGTCCAGTGCCCGCCCCAGTTCCGGGCTCTGGCGAAACAGTTTGCGTAGCGGATAGATGACGGTGTCGCGATCCGAGGCCGCGATCGCGATCAGGAGGACGGCCAGGACGGGAATGGCGAGCACGAACAGCCCGTATCCCAGACGGGCGAGCCCGAAGCTGGCGAGCATATCCTGGAAGAAGAACAGGGCTGCTCCGAGCGCGGCGAACGTGGCCACCACCGGGAGCGGCTTGACGAGCGACGGGGTGAAGCGCAGTGCGGGCGAATAGCGCGGCTTTTCCTCCCGTGTCCTGAATTTCCCCTCAAGGGGATAGACGGGGCCGCGCATCAGGGAATAGATGCGCGAGGCGCCGAAATCGCGAATGACGCCGAACAGGCGCTGCAGATAGGTGCTGCGGGGAGGCGGCAGGGTATCGATCGATTCGACCATATCGATCACGAATCCGGTGCCGTCGACGTACTGGTGGTAGCCGTAGCCGCTGAATTCCATGCTGTTCCGGTCATTGCCGCCGCCATCCACGGCGAGACCGCCGGTGAAGGTGCCGTAGAGCAGTTGATGGAGTGCATGCTCCTGGCCGGCCATCGTCTTGATGAAATTCTGCAGCGCCTCCTGCAGCCCGGGCTCGGACTCGAGTTCGCGCAGTGCTTCCTGCTTTTCCCGTGCCAGCACGGGATCGGTGGAAGGGCGTGCTAGGGAGCGGTACAGAACTGCCTGGCCCACGTGCGTGGCCGCATGGTTGCAGCTGTCGAACAGGGCATCGACCTCGATCGCGTCGAACGTCCGGGCATCGAGGACGCCCTCCCTGCCTTCGCCCGGGCGCGTATCGCGTATTCCCGCCGGGCGGTCGCCGCGGGCGAGGATGGGAGGGTGCTCCCCGGAGGCGGCGGGGGCGGGTGTCGGAGTGTGCATGGCCTTATCGTGAGGATCGAACCCGAATCCTGCCACGAAGGGGCCGCGATGACAATCCGGGCATGGTAATCCGTATGGGAAAGGACTGCAGCGAGCCAGAGTCCGGCCGGAGGCGGCACCGACAGGCGGCGACCCTTGCTCTCATTGAATTCGTGATACCGGGTCCGTCTGTCCCCGGCTGTAGGTGGAAGGAATGCCGGGAGGAGGTTTTTTCGTCAGCACGTCGTTGAGCTGCCGCAGATCGTCCTCGTCGAGTTCGCCCGCCTCCGCTTCCAGCTTCAGTTTGGCCATGAGAAAGTTGTAGCGGGCCTGGGCCAGATCCCGTCGGGCGGAATAGTGCAGCTGCTGGGCGTTCAGTACGTCCACCTCGGTTCTGACACCCACCTCCTGTCCGAGCTTGGTGGAATCCAGCTGGCTCCTGCTCGACGCCACCGCCTGCTCCAGCGCCTTCACCTGGGCGATGCCGTTGGTGACGTTCAGGAATTGCTGGCTCACCTGCAGCACGCTGTTGCGCCGCGTATTGTCCAGATCCCTGAGCGCCCGCTGCTGATTCGCCAGTGCTTCACGTACCCGGGACTGCGTGGCGAACCCCTGGAAGATCGGAATGTTGAGCTGCAGGCCGATTTCCTTGGAAGTGAGATCGATCCCGCGGCCGGTGATCGTGCCGCCGACGCCCTGCTGATCGCTGTATATCGCGACCAGGTCCAATGTGGGATAGTGTCCCGCCTTGGCCCTCTCGATGTCCTGCTTGGCGATGCTGACGATGGCCTCCTGCACCCTGAGCGCGAGATTGTTCTGTTCGGCCACGCGGATCCATTCGTCCATCGTCGTATATTTCAGGGTGAGCAGGTCGGAGGTGGCCTCATCCGGGCGTATGAGATCATCGGGCATGTGCCCGATGATCTGCTGCAGGGCTCGCTTGCGTACTTCCAGCTCGCTCATGGCGGCGATCTGCTGGGCGAGCGTGAGGTCGAAGCGGGCCTGGGCCTCGTAGGTGTCGACGATGGTGGCGGTGCCTACCTGGAAATTGCGCTTGGCCTGCTCCAGCTGTTCGCCGATGGCCTTCTTCTGGGCCTCGGCCACCTCCAGGCTGGCGTGGGCGGCCAGGATGTCGAAGTATGCCTGGGCCACCCGCAGGATGAGATCCTGGGAGGCGATGATGAACTGCCAGTCCGCCTGTGCGACCTGGATCTTGGATTGCTCGTAGATCGCGAAGTTTTCCTTGCGGTACAGCGGCTGGGTGGCGGTGATGGTCAGGCTCTGGTTGTCGATGGTGACCTGGGGCGCCAGCGCCCGGTCGATCAGCTGGCGGCGTCGCACACCCGAGAAGGTGACCGTGGGCAGCAGCCCGGCCCGTCCCTGGGGAAGTTTTTCCTGGGCGGCCAGGTGCGTGGCGCGCGCCGCGCTGTACAGCGCGTCCTGTTCCAGCGCCTCCCGGTAGACCTCCATCAGGTCGGCGGCATGTGACGCACCGTGCAGGAAGGTACCGAGGAACAGAAGGGCAGGGAAGAGAATGCGCGAAGTTTTCACTTTGATCCGGGATGCCTCGCCTGACTGGAAACAACGGCCGATGTCTGGCCGGGCCCGATGGGCGGAGTCATCGGGTTGGCGCGCAGGTCGGGGAATGCATTCGCAGAATCAAAACGTGAATCGCTTGGGTTGCTCCGCATTTCTCAGCGGGGGGATACAGGTTTCGAACAGGTTGACCGCAAGGAAGGCGTCGGCATCCTCACCCTGAGCCTGCGGCATGCGGGTCACGAGCCGACCCTGCATCACCGGCTCCTCGCCCACCACCGCGAACAGGCGTCCACCGACACCGAGGCTCTGGCGGAACGTATCCGGCAGGACCGGCGTGGAGCCGGTCAGCACGATCACGTCGTAGGGCGCATGCTGCGGCCAGCCCCGGCCGGCATCGCCCAGTTCCAGGGTCACGTTGTCGATTCCGTGCGCGCAGAGGTTCCTTTCCGCCATCGTCTTCAGTTCCGGTACGATTTCCACGCTGTGGACATGACGCCCCCTGCTTGCCAGCAGGGCGGTCAGATAGCCGCTGCCGCTGCCGATTTCCAGGATCCGGTCGGTTTTTTCCACCTGCAGATCCTGGAGGATGCGCGCCTCCAGCTTCGGGGTCAGCATCACCTCGCCATATCCCAGGGGAATCTCCATGTCGACGAACGCCAGCGAACGATAGGCCGGCGGGACGAATTCCTCGCGCCGCAGTTCGAACAGCAGCTGGAGCACCTCCTGATCCAGTACGTCCCAGG
Source organism: Nitrosovibrio sp. Nv17 (assembly GCF_900119085.1). Lineage (GTDB taxonomy): Bacteria > Pseudomonadota > Gammaproteobacteria > Burkholderiales > Nitrosomonadaceae > Nitrosospira. Next base: position 19,470 of record NZ_FPIQ01000004.1, read on the forward strand.
GGCGAATCTGCTGTTCCACCATGTTGAATCGGGTTTGTTCGAGATCCATGTCCATCTTGTCAATGAATGTTGTTTTCAGGGAGCGGCCGCCATCGCAGGCTTGCAATTATTCCATATTTCCATTAGCTTCACAGCAGCAGCTAGGGGTCCGTTTCCGGAGAACCTCCGGAAACCGGTGAGAGAGTCCCTCAATACCTGATACGGATAATGCCGCCGTAGGGAAGCTGGGACGGTCCGTCCCGCTCGTTTATGGCATTGCAGACTTAAAGGAGCGCACCACTACCATGAATGCCCCAGCCCTCAATTCCCCTTCGGCCGCCCCTCCGTTCTCGAGCCAGAACGCCCATGTCGACGAGGGGGCGGTCAAGCCGCTGCCGCAGTCCCGCAAGGTCTACGTGCAGGGGTCGCGCGCCGACATCCGGGTGCCGATGCGGGAGATCAGCCAGTCCGACACCCCCGCCGGCATGGGGGCGGAGCGCAATCCGCCGATCCATGTCTACGATACGTCGGGACCCTATACCGATCCGGCGGTGAAGATCGACATCCGCTCCGGCCTGCCGGCCCTGCGGGAGGCATGGATCGATGCGCGCGGAGATACGGAGGCCCTTGCCGGCCCCGCCTCCGTCTACGGCAGGCAGCGCCTGGCCGATCCTCGGCTGGCAGGCATGCGCTTCAACCTGCGGCGCCAGCCGCGGCGGGGGAAGGCGGGAGCGAACGTGACGCAGATGCACTACGCCCGCCGCGGCATCGTCACGCCGGAAATGGAATACGTCGCGATACGGGAGAACCAGCGCTGCGAGCATTTCGACGCCCAGCGCCGCGAACTGCTCACCCGGCAGCATCCTGGACAGGATTTCGGGGCGCGCCTGCCCCGGGTCATCACGCCGGAGTTCGTGCGCGACGAGGTGGCGCGGGGACGGGCCATCATTCCGGCCAACATCAACCACCCCGAGTCCGAGCCCATGATCATCGGGCGCAACTTCCTGGTGAAGATCAACGCCAACATCGGCAATTCCGCGCTGGGATCGAGCATCCAGGAAGAGGTCGAGAAGATGACCTGGGCGATACGCTGGGGCGGGGATACGGTCATGGATCTGTCCACCGGCAAGAATATCCATGAGACCCGGGAATGGATCATCCGCAACAGTCCCGTGCCCATCGGCACGGTGCCGATCTACCAGGCACTGGAGAAGGTCGACGGCAAGGCGGAAGATCTGACGTGGGAGATCTTCCGCGATACCCTGATCGAACAGGCCGAGCAGGGCGTGGACTATTTCACCATCCATGCGGGCGTGCGGCTGGCCTACGTGCCCATGACGGCGCGACGCCTGACGGGTATCGTCTCCCGCGGCGGCTCCATCATGGCGAAGTGGTGCCTGGCGCATCACCGCGAAAGCTTCCTGTACACCCGCTTCGAGGAGATTTGCGAGATCATGAAGGCGTATGATGTCAGCTTCTCGCTGGGAGACGGCCTGCGGCCGGGCTCCATCCACGACGCCAATGACGAGGCGCAGTTCGCGGAACTGGAGACGCTGGGCGAGCTTACCCGGATCGCATGGAAGCACGACGTGCAGGTGATGATCGAGGGGCCGGGGCATGTGCCCATGCATCTCATCAAGGAGAACATGGATCTGCAGCTCAAGTACTGTGACGAGGCGCCTTTCTATACACTGGGGCCGCTGACCACCGACATCGCGCCCGGGTACGACCATATCACCTCCGCGATCGGCGCGGCCATGATCGGCTGGTACGGCACCGCCATGCTCTGCTACGTGACGCCCAAGGAACACCTCGGCCTGCCGGACAAGGACGACGTGAAGGACGGCATCATCACCTACAAGATCGCCGCCCACGCGGCGGATCTGGCCAAGGGCCACCCCGGCGCCCAGGTGCGGGACAACGCCTTGTCCAAGGCGCGCTTCGAGTTCCGCTGGAACGACCAGTTCAACCTCGGGCTCGATCCCGACAAGGCCAGGCAGTTCCATGACGAGACCCTGCCGCAGGAGGGTGCCAAGCTGGCGCATTTCTGCTCGATGTGCGGCCCCCACTTCTGCTCCATGAAGATCACGCAGGACGTGCGCGACTATGCCGCCAACCAGGGTCTGGGCGAGCGTCAGGCGATCGAGAGAGGCATGGAGGAGAAGGCACTCGAGTTCGTCGCTCAGGGGGCCGAAATCTATACCCGGCTATAGCATCGGCAGGCGTTCATCCTCCCGCTTCCCGATCCGATGCCTTTCACCCCGCATTCGCCTGTCCGGGCCCGCGCCCCACTGCCCGGATAGATGGCCATGGATTGGCACCTGATCATCAAGGCTCTGCTTCTCGGCATCGTCGAGGGGCTGACCGAATTCCTGCCGATTTCTTCCACTGGCCACCTGATCCTGGCCAGCGACCTGCTCGACTTCAACGACGAGAAGGGGAAGGTGTTCGCGATCGTGATCCAGCTGGGAGCGATACTGGCCGTATGCTGGGAGTACCGTGCACGGATAGGCAGGGTGATCGCCGACATCGGCAGTCACGAGGAGGCGAACCGCTTCGCCCTCAACCTGCTCATCGCGTTCCTGCCCGCGGCGCTTCTGGGGCTGCTGTTCATCAAGGTGATCAAGCAGTACCTGTTTCACCCGGTTCCGGTGGCGATGGCGTTCATCATCGGCGGCCTGCTGATCCTCTGGGCCGAGCGCAGGCGGCACGTGATAGACGTTCACCGGGTGGAAGACATGGACTGGAAGCATGCCCTCAAGGTCGGACTGGCCCAGTGCCTGGCACTGATACCGGGTACCTCGCGCTCCGGTGCCACCATCATCGGGGGGCTCTTCTTCGGCCTGTCGCGCAAGGCCGCCACGGAATTCTCGTTCTTCCTCGCGATTCCCATCATGTTCGCCGCCACGTTCTACGACGTCTACAAGCATCGCGAGATCCTGCACTTCGACGATGCGGGCGTGTTCGTGACGGGGTTCGTGGCCTCGTTCATCAGCGCGCTGATCGCGGTGCGCGGGTTGCTGCGATTCATCAGCCAGCATGATTTCGCCGTGTTCGCATGGTATCGCATCGGTTTCGGCCTCCTCGTGCTGGCGACCGCCCACTTCGGCTGGGTGCAGTGGTCGGAGGCATGACCCGGAGGAGAAACGGCATTCTCCCTGGCTGAGTATGGGCTAGCTCTGTACCCAGGGCAGCCCGGCTGCCTTCCAGCCTCCAGCGGTGCCCCGGTGGCCGGTCGCATCCTTGTCGCCCTCGAAGCCTTCCAGGATGTTGTAGCTTCGGGTGTATCCGGCATCCGCCGCCGCGCTGGCGGCCTGGTGCGAGCGGCCTCCGGTGCGGCAGAGAAACATCACCGGGGAGGCCTTGTCCGCCCGACCGGCCAGCAGATCGAGAAAGTCCGGGTTGGCGCGCATGCCGGGGTAGGACTGCCATTCGATCTCGACGGCGCCGGGAATCCGCCCGACCCAGTCCCATTCGGCCTGGGAACGCACGTCCACCAGCCGGGCGTCGGGAGTCTCCTGCAGCAGCACCAGGGCCTCCGCCGGCAGCAAGGCACCCTCGTACGGCAGGTTCATTTCCTGGGCACGCTGTCGTGCCCGATCAAGTATTGCAGCAATGGTTTCCATGTGGACCTCGGTTAGGCATGGTTGAAGATACGATCGCACGTGCCCGGCAGGCATCCTGCGATTCCCGGATTCTATCAGGATTGAAACCGCGGCCCGCGCGACATCCGGATCTTTGTTTGTGGCTTGATGGCGACATGCGTGCCGGGGCTCCATGCTGATATATAATCGACATTTGGCGGCATCGGCGCGCATTCCCTGCGTAGGCGCCGAATAACCGGTTCATGGTCTGGAGAGTGCGATGGCGGGAGTGGATGTCCTCAGGATGATTCAGGAAAACGATGTCAAGTTCGTCGATCTGCGTTTCACCGATACCCGCGGCAAGGAGCAGCACGTCACGCTTCCCGCCCACGCGTTCGATGCGGACAAGCTGGAGGATGGTCATGCGTTCGACGGTTCCTCCATTGCGGGCTGGAAGGGCGTGCAGGCGTCCGACATGCTGCTGATCCCGGATCCCGAAACCGCCCACATGGACCCGTTCATGAACGAAGCCACGCTGCTCATGACGTGCGACGTGATCGAGCCCGCGGATGGCAAAGGCTACGACCGCGATCCCCGTTCGCTGGCCAAGCGCGGCGAAGCCTATCTCAAGTCGACCGGGATCGGCGATGTCGCCTATTTCGGCCCCGAGCCCGAATTCTTCATCTTCGATTCGGTGACGTGGCACGCGGATATGTCCGGGTGTTTCGTGAGGATCGAATCCGAGGAGGCCGCATGGAGCTCGGCGGAGAAATACGACGGCCGCAACACGGGGCATCGTCCCCCCGTGAAGGGCGGGTACTTCCCCGTCCCGCCGGTCGACTCCCTGCACGACATCCGCTCCGCGATGTGCCTGGCGCTGGAGGAAATGGGCGTGGAGGTGGAGGTGCATCACCACGAGGTGGCGACAGGAGGTCAGTGCGAGATCGGCACCAAGTACGGCAGCCTGGTGAGGCGTGCGGACTGGACCCAGGTATTCAAGTATGTCGTGCACAACGTCGCCCATTCCTACGGCAAGACGGCGACCTTCATGGCCAAGCCCATCGTCGGCGACAATGGATCGGGCATGCACGTGCACCAGTCGATCTGGAAGGCAGGGCAGAATCTTTTCTCCGGGAACGGCTATGCCGGGCTTTCCGAAATGGCGCTGTTCTATATCGGCGGCATCATCCGGCATGCCAAAGCCCTGAATGCCATCACCAACCCGGGGACCAATTCCTACAAGCGGCTGGTTCCGGGCTTCGAGGCGCCGATCAATCTCGCCTACTCGGTCAGCAACCGTTCCGCCGCGGTGCGCATTCCCCATGCCAGCAACCCCAGGGGGCGGCGTATCGAGGTGCGCTTTCCCGACCCCACCGCGAATCCCTACCTGGCGTTCACGGCACTGCTGATGGCCGGACTCGACGGCATCCAGAACAGGATCCATCCGGGAGATCCCATGGACAAGAATCTGTACGACCTGCCTCCCGAGGAAGCGCGGAATATTCCGAATCCATGCGCCTCCCTGGACGAGGCGCTCGATTGCCTCGACAGGGACAGGAATTTTCTCACGCATGGCGGGGTGTTTTCAAATGACATGATCGATGCCTACATAGAACTCAAGGCGGAGGAGGTCACGCGTTTTCGCATGACCACCCATCCGGTGGAATTCGACATGTACTACAGCCTGTAGAGAAGCTCATGACGGAACGGGAGCTGCGACCGAAGGGGATGATCCGATCCGGGGTCTGGATGGTTGCGGCCGTTCTCCTGGCCATGGCCGGGTGTGCGGAGAAGACTCCGGTGGATGGAACCGCAGCGGAGACATCCGTCAGGCTCGATGATGAGTTCACCTCCGAGAAGGAGATTCCCTCCATTCTGGAGGAGACGCTGACGGCGGAGGAAAAATCCGACCTGCTGAGCAAGATCATGCCGCCATCGCCCGATGAGGCCACACCCGAGGAAAAGTTCCTGAAGCTGAGAAGGGATGCGGATGCCGGAGACCCCGAGGCGCAGACCGGGCTGGGCGTGATGTACTACACGGGCGAGGCCATATCCAAGGATTCGTCCGGCAGGATCCTGAGCAATGATCCGGAAACCGCAGCAGCGTGGTTTCATCGCGCCGCCGAGCAGGGATATGCCGCCGCACAGTTCAATCTTGGGCTGATGTACGCGAACGGCGAAGGCGTACCGAAGGATTCCGTCAAGGCGGCAGACCTGTTTCGGCAGGCTGCTGAGCAGGGAAACGTCGATGCCCAGAACAATCTGGGCGTGATGTACTATGCCGGAGAAGGAATGCCGAGAGACGTCGCCAAGGCCGTGGAATGGTTCGAGAAGGCGGCGGCGAACGGAAACGCGGATGCCCAGGCCAACCTCGACGCCATGAAGTGAGAAGCCAGAGGCTGCTGGCGGATCTGCATCACGTCCTCTCGCATCACGTCCGGGCCCGGAATCCGCTCAGCCGGAGCGGAGAGGCGCTTCCCGGCTAGCCGCGGATCTTGCGGGTGAACCCGGTTTCCATCCATTTCTTGATGCGGTTGGCGTCGCCGATACGGGAGTTCTTGCCCACCGAGTCCAGCAGGACGATGATGATCGGCTTGCCGGTGATTTTCGCGTGCATCACCAGGCAGCGGCCGGCCTCGCTCAGGAAGCCCGTCTTGGATATGCCGATGTCCCAGGTTCCGCTGCGCACCAGGTTGTTGGAATTGATGAATTGCAGGCTGCGATCCTGATCGCCCAGCGTGACCGCATGGGCGGCAGTCGTCGTGAATTGCCGGATGGCATCGTAACTGTATGCGGCATCGACCAGCTTGGCCAGGTCGCGGGCGGTGGAGACGTTCGCGCTGTTCAGTCCGGTGGGTTCGACGAAGTAGCTGTTCCCCATGCCGAGCTCGAATGCCTTGTCATTCATGGCCGCGACGAACGCGGGCCGGCCGCCGGGATAGGCGCGCCCCAGCGCCGCAGCGGCACGGTTCTCCGAAGACATCAGCGCCAGGCGCAGCAGCTCGCGGCGGGTCAGGCTGGTGCCGACGTGCAGACGCGAGCGCGTATTCTTGAGCAGGTCGATGTCGGCAGTGTCTATCCTAATCCTTTCGTCGAGCGGCAGCTTGGCGTCCAGCACCACGATCGCCGTCATCAGCTTGGTGATGGAGGCGATCGGCAGTATCGTATCCGGATTCTTGGCATGAAGAACGCGGCCATGCTGCACGTCCATGATCAAGGCGGCCTGTGACTTGAGATGCAATCCTGCCGGCTGGGCGAGGGCGTCGCCGGTGGATGCGAGTAGACATGCCAGGAAAATTGAAGGGATGTGTATTTTCATGCCGCCTGCTGTTTTGTCTCGTTGGGGGTGGATGAGCCCATGTATGCCCGGGTCTGCTATTGGCGGGTAAGTTAGCAAATAATACGGACGAGGAAAAGAGCCTGGCCTGGATAATTTGGCGAGTTGCGCATGGAGTGTGCCATCAGTGCAACGCCAGCCGGTGGTTTTCCATCAATGCCCGGGATGCGCCTTCGAGCGGCAGGGGCCGGGAGAAATAGTAGCCCTGCATTTCATCACAGCCATTCTCTATCAGAAAATCCAGCTGATCCCTGGTTTCGACGCCTTCCGCGACGACCTTCAGCCCCAGGCTGTGCGCAAGCTTGATCATCGCCACCGTAATGGTCGCGTCGTCGGGATCGAAAGCGACGTCCCGGATGAATGCGCGGTCGATCTTGAGCACGTCGAGTGGAAAACGCTTGAGATAGGCCAGGCTCGAATAGCCCTTGCCGAAATCGTCTATCGAGACCCTGACCCCGAAGGTCTTCAGGACCTGCAGGGCATGGATCGCTGCTTCGGCTTCTTTCATCAGCATCGATTCGGTCAATTCGAACTCGAGCAGCGCGGGATCGATTCCGGTCGCCCTGAGCGTTCTTTCGATCACGAAGCCCAGATTCCTCTGCTGGAACTGTCGTGCCGAGAGATTGACCGAGATGGGATGGGGCATCAGGCCCTGGCTCTTCCACCTCATGATCTGCTTGCAGGCTGCCAGAACGATCCATTCGCCCACCGAGACGATCAATCCGGTGTCCTCCAGTATCGAGATGAACTGGAGGGGTGGCATCAGACCCAGCGCCGGGTGCTGCCAGCGCAGCAGGGCCTCGAAGCCGGTGATGCTGCCGTTCGCCAGGCTGGCCCTGGGTTGGTAGTACAGTACGAATTCATCCCGCGCCAGCGCACCGCGCAACTGGGTTTCCAGCTTCAGGCGTGCCACGGCGCGCTCGTTCATCTGCGGCAGATAGAACCGATAGATCGCAGGGCCGTTTTCCTTGGCCTGAAACATCGCGGCATCGGCATTCCGGAGCAGCCCGTCCACGTCCGTGCAGTCGCTGGGATAGACGCTGATGCCCAGGCTGGCGGAAATATAGATCTCCTCGCCTTCCAGTTCGCACGGCACGGACAGGGCCGCGATCACCTTCTCGGCCACCAGGGTGGCATCCTTGGCCTGCGCCATGCCGGAAAGGATGAATGCGAATTCATCTCCCCCCACGCGCGCAACGGTATCACCGGAGCGCACGCACTGCTGCAGGCGCTGAGCGACCTGCACCAGGAGCTTGTCGCCGTTGCCGCGTCCCATGGCGTCGTTGACGATCCTGAAATGGTCGAGATCGGCGAATACCACGCCGACTTTCGCCTGCCGGTGCTTTGCCAGTGCCATCGCCTGTCCGAGCCGGTCGATGAACAGACGCCGGTTGGGCAGTCCCGTCAGGGCATCGAACCGGGACGGATAGCTCAGTTTTTCATCGGCCTGCCTGCGATGGATCGTGGCGACGAGTACCTTGACAAGAGTTTGCAGGAAGCGGGCCGCAGCAGAATTGAAACTGCCCGCGTCACGGGAAAAGACGCTGAGGACGCCGGTCAGGCCGTCGATCCCCAGGATGGGAACGCTGACACCGCTGCGTATGCCATGGATTCGGAGAAGCTCCGAGGGAGCGAAGCGCGTGTCCATGAGGAAATCCGCGACGATGACGGGTTCATGGCTCATCAGCACATGTCTGTTCTGCGTGTTTTCGCCAACACCGCATATGTGGCGACCGATCCACCCATCCTGCCAGCCGACGCCCGCCTTGAGCGTCAGTGCGTGGTCGTGCGGCGATGTCAGGAGGATCTTGCCATGGGAGGCTTCCAGCGTACGGGACGCGGTTCCCACCACCGCGTCCCACAGCGTGTCCACCGCTTCATCATCGAGCGCCTGCTGCTCGAGTGCGGCAATGGCCTCCTGCTGCCTTGCATGCTGCCGGTTGGTGAGCGCTCCCTTTTCGTGCCCGGTAGTATTGTCCACAATATCGTTATTACCTTGTCGTCCATATTTTCATGCTGCCGCAGCCGGATATGCCGCCTCTGCGCGCAGCCTGCTCCATCGCCGAATCGTCGTCCACGTCAAGCTTGCAAGACCATTTTGCGATATCCTCGTCATCCTGCGCAGCGGCACGGATGCCTGGAGATTTGAAAGGTAGAGCTTGACAAGGTTTCGTGGCAATGTCAATGGGGAGTACGGGAAGGCGGCACCGCCGCGCCGGGCGGATGCGGTCACGCACCGGCACATCTCGCCGCGGGCGGGTCCGCCACCGCACTCGGGATTATGGGATCATGAGGCTCTTGAAACAGGAGTCATGGGCAGCTTGCAGGATTTGCGCATGGCCCGGCAAGTGTGACCAGGACAGGCTGCATCCCGAGGAGGGCGGATTTCCGTATCGGCAATCCGCCGGTCCGGCACGCATCGGCATGGAAGGGGGTCGGGCGGGGGCGGAGTCGGTCATTTAAGCCCGCGCCGACGCATTAGTGACAGGGGGCAGGCTCTGCCCCGTTTGGAGACGTGTATGCAGGAACTACAGGCAGCCTGGATCGCCCTGAAGCTGGGCGGAATGATCATTGTGCCGCTGTCCGTGCTGGCGGTCGCGGCGCTTGCCATCATGCTGGAAAAGGCCTTTGTCTACTGGCGGTATGCGCGCCTGTCGCATGATCTTCTGAATCTGGTCGAGACCTATGGTTTTGCCTGGGCCGATCTCGAGAAGATACTTTCCGGGCTGGATGAGCGCCACTATTACAAGAGATTCTTCGAGGTCGTGATCAGCAACAGGCATCGTCCGTCATGGTGGACCGAATCGCGTGCGGCTGACGAAGCCCAGTTGATCGAAACCGCGCTCGCCAAGCGCCTGTGGGTGCTGGAGACGATCGTCACCGCGGCGCCGCTGCTGGGACTGGTGGGAACGGTGATCGGCATGATGCGTGCATTCCAGGTCATCGGGAGCGACGGCGTCGTCAATCCCACCGCGGTGACGGGAGGGGTGGCCGAGGCGCTCATCGCAACCGTCGTGGGCCTGGTGATCGCCCTGATCGCCCTGTTCGGCTTCAACTATTTTTCCCGCCTGCAGTCCCAGACGATGGACGAGATGGAGCGGCTGGGCACGCGCCTGATCGACCACATCCGCCTGGATCAGGAGGGGCGATAGCGATGAAGCTGCGCAAATCCAGGGAGTTTCGCAAGGGACGCATCGAGATCATTCCGATGATCGACGTCATGTTCTTCCTGCTGGCCACGTTCATCCTGGCCTCCTTGTCCATGCAGAATCTCGATTCCCTCGAGGTGAACCTTCCCCAGGGCGAAGCCGAGAAACTCAGCGCGAAAACACCCGCGACCCTGACGGTGACCCGGGACGGCCAGATTCACATCAACCGCACGCCCGTCACGCTGGATACCCTGGCCGACACGCTGAAGCCGCTGCTTCCGGAATCGGAGCAGAAGCTGATCGTGTCTGCCGACAGCGATGCGCCGCAGGGTATCGTGGTACAGGCGATGCTGCGCGCCCGTACCACCGGAGTGCAGCATTTCCTGATCGCGGTGAAGCACGAGTAGCGTGCCCGGCATGCGGTATTCCAGGCCGAAGGAGATTCGACTCTGGTGGCCGTTTCCGTTGGCGGCCCTGCTGTGGCTGGTCGCCGTCTGGATCGCCGGATTCTTCCTGACGCCTCCGCAGGAAAAAATTGAGAGCCCGCCCGTCCAGGCGAGCTTCATCGAGCTGCCGGAAGAAAAGAAGGCGGAACATCCGGTGGTCACGCCACGCCAGGAGCCCAAAACCCAACCCCGGTCCCGGCCTCGCCTGGGTGAGGCCAGAGGCAAATCCGTCCCGCGCGACAGGAGCACGGCGAAGCAGGGTGCAAATCACCGCACGCCGGCGCCACGCCCGCAACCCCCCAAGGATCTTGCGGATTACATGAAGGAAAACAGGGAGCGCCGCACCGCCGGGGGGATATTCGAGGATGAGCCCGACGAACCCAAGAACCTCGAGCCGGAAGCCACCGAGGAGGAGCTCAGGATGGCCAACGTCAAGCGCAACCTGCGTGAGCCCGGCACGAGCGGGATCTTCACCATGACCCGGATGGGCGTCCGCTCCGCCCAGTTCATCTTCCAGGCATGGCGAATGGACAGCAGTCTGCCGCGGCGTGAACTGGTCGAGGTTGTCGCCGGGCCGGATGGCGACATCCAGCGCGCCGTGGTGCGGAAGATGATCGAACTGATACGCCAGTACCACAAGGAGGATTTCAACTGGGAATCATACCGGCTCAATCGCGTGGTCACCCTGTCTGCGCGCATGGAGGATACCCGGGGGTTGGAGGATTTTCTGATACGCGAGTTTTTCTAGCCGCCCCGGGCGCGTGCCGGGCTCAGCCGCCCGCGGCGGCACCGCCGCCCTTGAGATGTCTGTCCAGAAACGCCAGTATCCGGCGGTTGGCCTCGATCTGGTTCTTTTTTTTCGTGAAGCCGTGACCCTCGTCGTCGAACACGAGGTATTCCACCGGAACACCATGCTGCCTGACGGCTTCCACAATGCCGTCGCTTTCCGCCTTGGTGACCCGGGGATCGTTGACACCCTGAATGACCATCAGCGGTCTGCGTATCTCCCTGGCATGAAACAGCGGCGAGGTGGCGACGAGCCTGTCGATGTCGTGCACGGGGTCGCCGATCTCGGCATAGATGGCCTTGCGCACCGATTCCCAGTAGGGCGGGATGCTTTCCAGGGTCCGCAGCCAGTTGCTGACACCGAAGATGTCCACCCCCACCTTGAAGACTTCGGGCCGGAAGGCCAGCGCCGCCAGCACCATGTAGCCGCCGTAGCTCGCGCCCATGATGCCGATGCGTTCATGGTCGACGTGGCCGAGGCTGGCCAGCCAGGTCCTGGCTTCGACGCAGTCCCACAGCGGTTCACGTCCATGCCTGCGGTTGGCGGCGGCAAAAAAGGTCTTGCCGTATCCGGAGCTGCCGCGATTGTTGATCCCGAGCACGGCGTAGCCATGGTTCGCAAGGTATTGGAACTGGGCGTTGTAGCCACGCATGGTCTGGCCGCCCGGCCCGCCGTGGACGTAGACGATGGCGGGCACCTTGTCCCGGGCCGAGGCTTGGAGGGGCCTGTAGTAGATGGAGGGGATTACCGTGCCATCGAACGATCGGAAGCGCACCACCTCGGCCTCCACCAGATCCGCCGTGTCGATGTCCGGACCGAGATTCCGGGTGAGCCGCCGGGCAGGTGGCCTTTCGGATGGATTTCTTCCGCCGCTCCGCTCCGCTCGCAGCTCATGCACGAACAGGTCGTCGGGTGCGCGGTCGCTGTTCAGGTAGAAGGCCATGCGGGTGCCGCTCGCGGAAAAGGCGACGCCGCGGATTTCTCCAGCCGGGAGGCGTGGAACGCGCACCGGCTTTTCCCTGTCGCCGTCGACCTCCACGATGCGGACCGCGATGCGGCCGTCGCGATTGATTCCCGTCACCCGGAAGCGGCCGTCCCGGGAGTAGCTGGTGTAGGCTACGTCCCAGTCGGCGCGCTCGTGCTCGCGGATGTCGCCTGTCTCCAGGTGGAGGCTGCACAGGCGCTTGAATTCACCGGTCTCGTTGGTCAGGAAGAGCAGCTTCCGGGAGGCCGGATCGAAGGTTTCCGCTCGAAAGCCGACCGGGGTGGCATGCGGGGTCAGGTGCCTGAGCGTCCCCCGGACGACGTCGAACAGATAGATGTCGCCATCGGAGGGCGTGTGGTTCCTGTTCAGGGCCACCCAGCGTTCGTCGCGACTGATCGGCCCCAGGTCGAATCCATGCTCGTTCCTGTAGAACAGGATGCGCTCGCAGGTGCGCGCATCATAGCGGTAGATATCGAAAAACCGCGGGTCGCGCTCGTTGCTGGATACGAAGAAGGCGCTGCCGTCGGCGCGCCATCCCATGAACTGGGCCTTGTGACCGCTTCCGGGGGTCAGGTCGGTTTCGACGCCTCCGGGAGCCAGCAGATACAGATGGAAGTGCTCGTCGCCGCCACGATCCCGCGTGAAGAGTATCCGGTCGTCGGTCGGAAAGAAGCTGACGGAGAACGTGCTGTCGAGCGTCGACCGGGTCAGCGGCTGGGGGTCGCCGCCGTCGAACGGCAAGGCGTAGACGTTGAAGATGCCCGAGGCGTTGCTGCTGAAGAGGATGCGACGCTCATCCATGCTGAACGACGCGCCCAGCATGGAGGTCGTCGCCATGAACTGTTCAATGGTATAGCGTCTGGGCACGCGAAAGGATGGAATATGGAAACCGGCACGGCATCGCTCCAGCGCGATGGGCGCAACGGGGGGAGGGCCTGATCCCCGGGTTCTCCGCTATCCGCGGCAGGAAAGCCCGAGGATCGATACCGATGCGATGGAATAGGGATAGGCGGGATGCGGCATGCTGCCTATCCGTATCCCCGCTGCCTAGTGCTCGTTCTCGTCTTCGTCGTCATCCTTGATTTCAGGACAGACGTGCTTGCCGTTGGTGCTCTGATCCCTGACGATCTCTCCGGCCTTCTTGTCCTTGCAGGCCATCCTGTTCAGGATCTCCCGCGGGCTTGCGTCCGGCTTTCTGTTGGGATCGACTTCGCCTCCCGCCGCCATGGCGGACATGGAGCCCAGCGTAAGCATGATAGCGCCGATAATGGCGGACAGCTTCTTCATCATTTATGACTTCTCCTATTTAAAAGACATCGATTGAAACCGGTCGTTCTTGTCTTGTAGTGTCGTGGTGTCGATCTTGCCCCCGTATCCGGTATCGACGGGCGGAAATGTCGGGAAGGCACGTCCCTGAACCCGGAACGAATAGCCAATATACCCCAGTCCACTCGCAAATGACGCGCGACCGCTCCTTCGATCCGGGCAGGGCTGCCTTTTCCTTGTCTCGCTGTCCAGGTCGAGGTGGCGATACGTTGCGGCACCTTGCCCGATCAGGATCCCACCCTTGACCAATTTTACCGTATTTATTCTTTCTACGGGGTGGCCAGATCCGAAAAATGGGATCGAATCGGCTCATAATTCCACGGTCGTGATATTGGGGCAGTGATCGCTGGTGGGGATGGCCTGCGCGCTCGCCTGTGTCGTCGCGATCCTGCGTACTGCGGGCGGATGCGTCTGCGATCCCCAGAGGACCGCGCTGATGACGATGTGATCCAGGCCGGCGGTGCGGCCACACTCCCTGGCGGAGGATGTCGGCGGTATCGGCCGCATGCCGGGGAGCCCGTCCGCCAGCCTGCGCCAGAAGGAATTTTCGGGGGCGGCGCCCGCCGCCAGTTCCTCGTCTATGCGGCGGTTGAAATCGCCGAGCAGGACGAATCGGGGGCTGCTCCGGGCCACGCCTCCGATCCATGCCCTCAGGACGGGTATCTGGCGTCCGAGCGCCCCGCAGGCGGAGTCGCGCTCGTCCCATGGCGGGTCGCCGCGCGCCCCCGCCGTGGGGTGGGCGCAACCGGCCTTGAGATGGATGTTGAGGAAGGTCACCGGTGCGCCGCCGATGGTCAGCCGCAGGGCCAGTCCCGGCCGGGTGCGGTAGCCGTGGGAGGCATCCTGGCGCGGGGGTGCCGGAGATGCGATGGCCAGTTCCGGATTGGGGGTGCAGTCATTTGCGCCGGAGTCTGGCGAAAGCGATCTCTCCCAGGCGAATCCCACCGTCTGGAAGGCTTCGTGGGATGCGACACAGGCATTGAAGCGGCTGGCGAAATCGCCCAGCACGTAGTCGATGACCGCCTGCGACCGGATTTCCTGGAAGGCGATGACCCGGACACCCTCGTCGCGGATCAGGCCTTCCACGGTGGCGCGCAGTCCTTCCAGCTTGAGCCGGTAGTTTCGGGCCGCTTCGGGCAGGCTGAGATATCTGCGGATGCCGTACGCGCCGCACGGAGCAGCCGAGATCATCGCCTCGAAACCGCCCGCTGCCGCCAGGGTTGCCTCGCGGCAGCGTTCGGTCCGCGCATCCTGCGGAGAGACCGGATGCGTCGCCGAGGAGGCGCGGCTGCGGGTGCCGCATCCATTCACCTCCGGTGCGCTGCAGATTTCCGCGTGCCGCCTGAAGTCGTCGAGGGTTCCCGCCCATGCCATGTTGAAGGTGGCGATGCCGACCGGCGCCGTTTCCCGTGCCAGCCCCACCGCCGGAAGGCCGGACAGCAGCGCCAGCATGGGGAGCAGACGGCGGAAGCGAGGAGGGGGCGGGCTATGCGGCAACGGCGGATGCTCAGGGACGGGGACGCCCTGCGTCCCTGCACCGGATCTCCCACGACAGGATTTTTTCCGGCGGTCCTTCCCCCAGGGGATCCAGGGTGACGGGCGTCTGCTCGTCCACGAGCGTATATCCCGAGGGACAGAGTTCGTCGGCACCCTGAGTCAAGGTCCGCACCGCCCAGTCGCGGCTGGACTGGCAGGGCCTGAAGCTGGTGCGCAGGACGTGGCGGGTGGTGCCGTCAGCCAGCCGGGTCGAGGTATGCTCATAGGGGGGCGTACCCGCGCAGCCAGCCAGCAGGAGCAGGGCGAGGCCCGCAACGACGGCGATGTTTCTCATTAATGCTTTCCTCACTCGAGCGAAAATTCCAGGGGTATCCGGGTGCGCGCCATGACCGGCCTGCCGCCGCGCAGGGGCGGTTCGAAGCGCCAGCGCGACAGCGCCGTGAGCGCGGCCCAGCCCAGCTCCGGGTTGGCGGCTTCCACCAGCCGCGGGAGCTGCACGGCGCCGTCTTCGTCGATGTAGAATTCGGCCAGGACGGTTCCGGTGATGCCCTTGCGCCTCAGGTGGTAGGGGTAGGCGGGATGCGGCGCATAGAGCGCCCGGGGCGGATGGTCCAGCGCGGAGAGGGCGTGGATGTCCGATCGTTTGTCCGCACTCTTCATCCGGGCGTACGCTTCGAGGATGACTTCCGTATCCCGGTGGCTGCGATTGAATCTATGTTCCTTGGCCAGGATTGCCCAGGTAGGGCGGCCTTCCTTCGTGGCAGGAGCGAATGTCCAGGAAGCCATCATCGCCTGGGCCGCCAGGCCGAATTCCGGATGGGTCGCCTGGAGTACTTTCGTTTCCCGTATCGCCCCTTCCGGATCGATCAGGACAGATACCCTGGCGGAGCCCGAGATTCCCTGGTCCAGCAGATCGAAGGGATAGACAGCCAGCGCCACCATCTTGATGACAGGAGGCGTGTCGTACTGGAATTCCGGGGGTAGCGTTTTCATGCTGCCGGACAGGACAAACGGGGCCGTTTCATCCTCATGATCACCGTAGTCCAGATGGAATCTGAACGGCTGATATACCTCCAATGTCACGGGCTTGCCCGCAACTGTCAACAAGGGCTTGAAGCGCCATCCCAGCACATCCTTCACCACGCTCTGCTCCAATGCAGGATGCACGGACTCCATGATGACGGGATTGCGCACCTCTCCTTCGCGCGTGACCCGGAATTTGACCATTACTTTGCCGCCATTCCTGGTTTGCAGGCTCCTGGGATATTCCGACACTTTTTGAGAGATTGCCTCGACCTTGCCGAGATCGTCCCGTGCCGGGAGCAGCGAAGGGGGCGAGGGCTGATTCGGTAGTGGGTCGGGTAGACTCGATCCCTTCAGGCCTGTACGGGCTTCGACATCCGCAGCGGCCTGCTCCCGATGAGCGGCTCTGTACAGTCCGGCCAGATTTCTGGCGATCCGCGCGGTGAGCGGCCAGTTCGTGCCCTTCATTTTTTCCAGAAGTTCCAAGGCGCGCACAAAAGCCTGCTCAGCCTGCCGATCGTTGCCCTGGAAACGGCGCAATTCTCCCAGACGGTTCAAGCTCATGGCAAGCATGAGAGGATTGGTGGCCGGTGTTTTTTCACCGAGCGCCAGTGAGCGCTGGATCAGTGCTTCCGCCTTCACAGGCTGGCCGGTGGTGATGTGTGTCCTGGCAAGATTCTCCAGAATCACGGTCAGCGACGGATCGGTATCCAGGGGAGACGCTTCGATCAGTGCCAGCGCTTCCTCGTACAGTGGTTGTGCCTGCGCGGGACGGCCCTGGATGTCATGCGATGCGGCCAGATTGTTCAGGCTCGTGGCCATGCCCAGGCGATCGTGCCCGAAATGGCGGGATTTTTCCCTCCGTATCGCCAGGGCACGCCGCGTCAAGAATTCTCCTTCCTCATGCGCATCCTGTTCGATACGAACCACTCCCAGATTCTCGAGGATCATGGCGATGGCGGGATGATCCGGGCCATAGACACGCTCGCCGATCGCCAGGGCGCGCCGCAGCAATGCCTCGGCCTCCTGCTGGCGTCCGCGCGTCCAATGGATCATGGCAACGTCGGCCAGGCCCAGCACCACGTCGCGGTGATCCGTGCCGTACGCCGCTTCCCGGATTTCCAGTGCGCGCTCCCGCAGCGGCAGGGCCTGCACATACCATCCCTGAACCGTGAGCGCCTTGGCGAGATGGTCGAGCATGTCGGCGGTGCCGGGGTGGAACGCCCCGTGGCGCTGCTCGACCGCCGCCAACGCCCGTCTGGCCGCGGTCTCGGCCTCGCTGAAGCGCCGCTCGCCGTACAGTTCGTCGAACTCCTCGCTATAGGCCTGGATTTCGCTCTCGTTCTGCTGCGCCCGCAGCGGCGAGGCGGCAATCAAGGCGGCCAGTGCCAGGAGAGCCAGGACGGGTCTCGTGCGGCGCTTCGCACGGTTGTTGTTGTATCGATCCATGGAATGCGCGTATCGTCCGGGGACCGCCGCAGCCGTCGAGAGCCGCCATGCATCCGCAGGTTGGAACGGATGGACACCTCGATCGCGGACGGGATTCGACCCTATTTTATACTTCAGTTGCATCCCGTGGAAGGGATGGAAGAAAGGAGCGTTCGACATGAGCCTTGAGCAGTGGTCCGCAGTAGACGAGTATTTTTCAGCGATGCTGATCCCCTCCGACCCCGTGCTGGACGCGGTGCTGGACAGCTGTGTCCGGGCTGCCCTGCCGCCGATCGGCGTGGCGCCGAACCAGGGCAAGCTATTGTATCTGCTGGCACGCATCCGCGGGGCTGGACGCATCCTGGAGATCGGCACCCTGGGCGGATACAGCACCATCTGGTTGGCGAGGGCGCTTGCACCCGGCGGGAAGCTGGTGTCGCTGGAGGTGAGTGCCACGCATGCGCAGGTCGCGCGGGAAAACGTCGAGGCCGCCGGCCTGTCGGATGCGGTCTCGATCATGGTCGGCAGGGCCACCGACACGCTCGCCCGCCTGGCGGCCGAAGGCGTCGAGCCGTTCGACCTGGTGTTCATCGACGCGGACAAGGAAAACAATCCGGTGTACCTCAAGGCTGCGCTCAGGTTCACCCGTCCGGGATCCCTGATCGTCTGCGACAACGTCGTGCGCAACGGGCGGGTGCTGGATGCGGGCAGCGATGACGCGGATGTTGCGGGCACCCGCCGCTACTTCGAACTGCTCGCCGAGCAGCCGCGGCTGATTTCGACCGCGATCCAGACGGTGGGGGTGAAGGGCTGGGACGGCCTCTCCATCTCACTCGTCGAGGGCGGATGACGTGTCCCCCGTCGGTCGCGACCCGGCGTGCCTGAGCGGATGCGTTGCGTCCGGCGGCTTCCCAGTCCGACGTTCACCACTCCAGGCCCCGGTCGACCGGATAGGTGCGGGGATGCGTGTCCACGGCGACCTCGCGGATGGATTGTCCGCCGTAGCGTTCTCCGCCCGCGAGGCCGGTGACGCGCAGATGGGGCAGGGCCCGGTCCGCGGAAAGGGTGACCTGGCCGGTCGTGCGGTTCCAGATCGCGTGGATGACGGCTGACCGGGCGGCAAGGCTTTGCGCGGTGCGGTCTCCGATCAGGTAGTAGGGAAGGTTCCTGACGGGCAGCGTGAACAGCCGCTCGTACCGCACGAGCACGGCGTCGAGCCAGTCGAACTGGAGCGTATGCCCGCTCTCGTCGTAACGGGCGAGATTGGCCTGATGGAAGAAGTGCGGCCACCGGCTGAAGGTCAGCATGTGCCGCAGCCCCTTGTCGGCCTCGGCCTCGAGGATTTCCCGGTAGCTGCGGGGGACGCAGAGCGCGCCCGGTATTCGGCAGGGGTTTTGCCCCGCATCGACGAATCTGCCGTGGTAGGCATGGTTGTATTCATCCTCGAGCTGGGACGGATGGGTCACGTTGTAGAAGACGTTGGTCGGCCAGCGCGGCAGCATCAGCCGATCCTTCGGGCTGCGGTCGTCGTACCGGGCGATGTACTGTTCGACATCCTGGCTACGCTGGGATGCGTCGGCGGCGAGGTAGTCCACGCCCGCCCTCGCCGCGGCCTCCAGGAAGAGCGGATTGGCGCCGCCGGCATCGAAGGCGACGTCGTCGGCCTGGACGTCGGACATGTCCGCATGGGCGGCGGAAATGTCCGTACACCTGCGATCCCTCAAGCCGGAGTGGCTGCCGGTCACCAGCACGCGCCGGTTCGGCTCCCGTTCGGGCAGATCCAGTAGCGCCCAAATGACCCGGTTCCGGTTGATGTCCGCCTGCGCCGCTGCGACGCTGCTGAAGGTGGCGTAGTCGCACGGCGTCCCGGGAAAGGCCGGCGCCTTGTCCATGTCCGAGTGCGCGAAGGTATGGTTGATGAAGCGGAAGCTCGCCCTGTTGGCCACCACAGCGGATACCAGATCCTCCTTCAGGTTTGCTGCCAGCGGCATGGCCGCCGCGTCGACCACCGCTCCGGAGCCGTTGAAGGCGAAGTCCAGCTTGAAGTCGGCGACGAGCGGATGCGCGGCGCGGAAGGCGTTCTGTCGGTCGACCGCGTTGGCGATGTCGCCGCTGTTCAGGCGATAGGTGGTGGCGGGATTGTCCCGGTTCAGATCCACATCCCACAGGGTATTGCGACGGAACAGGTCGTCCAGGTGCACGGCCAGATGCACGTAGCGCGCCCCTAAGAAAACGCCTTGCGCCGCCCAGTTGATCAATTCGTAGGCCAGGACGCTCGAGTGGAGATGGGAGGAAGCATTGTCGATCGTGGAGATCATCACCTCGCGTACCGGTTTTTCCTGGTCCGGCATGACGTAGCGCACGACCGATACCAGCGCCGCGCCGTCCGGCGTTTTCAGCAGCACCTCGACCTGCGGCCGGGAACCGTCCCGCAGGCTGCCAGGGGGTTGCCGGGGATGGGCGGGATGGGCGGGACCCGCGATGGAAAGCGGGTAGGCCCGGTTCACATACTCGAAAACTTCATGGTCGTACGCGGCCGGGATCGTCCATTGCGCCTCGAGGCCGTTCCTGCTGGCGGCGTGGGCCAGACCGTAGTCCAGGTAGACGCCGTGCGGGGGAGCAGGGTCGGAATAGGTGACGGCCCGGCCTGCGAGGACCGCGGCACGCACACCGAAGTCCTTCTGGTAGCGGTGCAGGGCGTCCCATTCCGCCGGCGTGAACTCGGGAACCAGCCCCGCCTGCGTCAGGATGACGCCATTGTAGCGGCCCGTGCAGCCCGCATCCTCCGCCTGGCAGCCATCCCCCGTCGGGAGTGACGCCAGTGTCGCCGGTGCCAGATCCTGCCTGCGGGCATCCAGGATGTCGTAGGGGATGCCGATCACGTCGAGGACGGGCCGGATGTAGGCGAGTCCTGCATCCTCCCCCTCCGTTCCCGTCGCGATGACCAGCATCCTGAGCCTGACGGCGTCGTCCGCCCACGCGGGGAACGCGATCGCAATCGCGATCAGGGCCAGCCATGCCGACAGTGCTGCCAAGCGGCAGCTTTTCGTAACCAGGTTCCATCTCATGGAAAATCTCCTTGTGCTGGCGCAGGCTCGGCCTGCCGCGCTGCGTGGCCTCGTTTCCGAGGATCGTCCCGGGTGGTTTGACGCCGGCCAGCGTATCGCGTTCCGCATATTTTCCACGAGATGGGCATCCCCGGATACGGGCTTGCCGGCCCGCCGGTCTCGAGACGGACCAGCGCATGGCACGGCATGCCGAAGGATGGGGATGGCTCGCGGCTGGCGGCGCCAAGCCTTGCAGCGCTCGCGAAGGAGGAACCGCCGCGCGGCTCAGAAGTCCACGCTGGCGCTCAGCAGGAAGGTGCGGGGCATGCCCGCCACGAGGTAGCCTTGTCCCGGATAGCCTCCCACGGATGCCCAGTAGCCGTGGTTGGTGATGTTGTCGATGCGCCCGCGTACCGTGACCAGGCGTCCCGCTACCTCGGCGAGGTAGCGCAGGCCGAGGTCAAAGCGGGTCCATCCCGCGATCTTGACCGGATCCGTGTCGTTGATATACGAATATCGCGGGCCGGTGTGTACGACACGCCCGTCCAGGATCAGCCCGTCCACGAAGGGGATGTTCCAGTCAGCGCTCATGCTGGCCTGGAAGTTGGGCACACCGATCACGCGCATGCCATCCAGGCGGGCGTTGCCGGTGGCCTGCTGCCTTGCGTCCAGCCAGGTCGCGCCTCCCAGCACGCGCAGACCGCGCACCGGTTCCCCGAACACGCCCAATTCGACCCCGCGATGACGGTCCTGCCCGGCGGCGACGAAGGTCGAGCTCGCGTCGATCACGCCACGCGGCTTGCTGGTGGTGAACAGTGCCAGCGTCGCCCCAAGCCTGCCGCCGTCGAACTTGACGCCCACCTCGGTCTGCTTGGAGACGTACGGGGCCAGCATCCTGCCGTTGTTGGTCGCCGTCACGGGCGCCTGCTCGCCCCGGCTCAGGCCCTCCACGTAATTGCCGTAGAGGGAGATCTGCCGGGTGAGCTTGTAGACCGCCGCGATGGTCGGGCTGACGTGGTCGCGGTCGTAGACGGGTGCCCGAATACCCGTGTTGTATTCGAAGTCCTCCATGCGCAGGGTCTGGTAGCGCAGGCCGAAAGTCAGCAGCAGCCTGTCCTGCATCACCGAGAGCGTGTCGGCGGCTGCGAAGCTCATCAGGCGCACCCGCGCGTTCAACGCCGGCGCGGCGAGGTTGTTGCCCGTGAATGCGGTGCCGCTGAACGCGGGCCGGTTCCAGGACACGGGTGCGTAGAGATTGGTGGGTAGCGGATTGAAGAAGTCCCAGGCGTAGGCGTTCCTGCGCTCGTCCTTGAAATAGGCACCGGACAGGACCCAGCGGTGATTGACCGGGCCGAGGTCGAAGTTGCCGCGCAGGCCCAGTTCGCTCGTATCGATGTAATCCTTGCGGGCGTTGTCGAAGCGCGCGGCCCCGCCGTCCCCACTTGCGCCGTCGGTCAAGGTGAAGTTGGCCAGTGAGTTGTTCTCCGTCGAGCGGCGCAGGCCGTATGCGCCCCACGCGGTGATACGGGAGGTGATGTCGAATTCGCCGCGCAGGGTGCCGAACAGGTCGCGCTCGTTGGAGTAGGACCACGGCTGTGCGTAGTTGGTGGTAGGGTGGGGCAGCCGCGGTACGGAGGTCAGGCTGTTGTCGAGCATCACGTTGGTGCGCGTGCGCTTCAGCCGGTTGTCTTGCCAGCCGGCGTCCAGCGACAGGCGCAGCCTGTGGCTGCGCCAGTCCAGTCCCACGGCGGCCAGTCCCAGGCCCACATCCTCGTGGTCCACCGACGTGCCGCCGCCGCGATAGGCGCCGTTGAAGCGGATGCCCAGGTTCCGATCGGGTCCGAAGCGGCGGGCGACGTCGACCGCCACATGATGGTGCAGGCCGCTACCCACGTTCGCCGTCAGGCGGGTGAGGGCTTCGTTCGGCGCACGCTTGGGCAGCAGGTTGATCGCGCCGCCGATGCCCCCGCCGCCCGGGTTGGCGCCGATGAGAAAGGCCGAGGCCCCGCGCAGCACCTCCACGCGCTCGAACAGTTCTGTGGCGATGTACTGGCGTGGCAGCACGCTGAACAACCCGTTGAAGCCCAGGTCGTCGGAACCCAGCGTGAAGCCGCGGATGAAGTAGGATTCCTGGAAGTTGCCGAAACCGCGCGCCACCCGCACGCTGGGGTCGCTCTGCAGGACTTCGCCGACGCTGCGCGCCTGTCTGTCCTGGATGAATTCATTGGTGTAGCTGGTGATGGAAAAGGGGGTATCCATGTTGTCGTTCGTGCCCAGTATCCCCGCCCGTCCGCCGCGCGCCACCTGGCCGCCCGCGTAGGCGGGCGAAAGGCCCTGGGCGGAGGCATCGGCACTCGCATTGACGGTGATGGCGGGAAGTTCCACCGCTGCCATGCCGACCTCGGGTGCCTCTGAGCCGGAGGCGGGTCGAAGATCGGTTGGGGGCGTGGTGGCCTTCCCCGGCGGGACTTCCCCGGGGCTGACGGATTGGGCTTGGGCGGCGTGAGTCGCGGCGGCGAGTGCGACGGCTAGGAGTAGTGGAGGGAATCGGTTCGATGGCATAGGATGTCGGACGGCGATGAAGGCCGTATCAATAATCGGTGGTCGGGAAAAGGTGGCGGGACGTCGCCCGATGCATGGCGGATCCATCCGCGCGGAGATTATAGCCGGCTTGTAAAATGAATGATAAGCATTTTCGTTTGCGTTGAGCAGATACCGAGTCGCCGTTGCCGCACACCCGTGCGCGGAATACCCCGCCGTCATGCCGCCTGCGGTTTCCGCGTGAAATGAGACTGTGCTATCCTATGCAGGTCCGGTATGAGCCTGCCGCTGGAGCGGCCGGGAATGGCCATGAATTCTGCATGTGTGGCGATCTATGCCGCCTGCCTGCTGGTTTCGCTGTCATTCATGCACGCTGCATGGGCAGCGGTGGATTGCGCTACCTTGCCGCGCTGGGTCAGGATGGAGAATGGCGTGCGGCTGAATCAGGCGCACGTTTTCTGTGGCGAGGAATCGGAAGGTCGCGCGAAGGGCCTGCATGCGCGTCCCGGGGGGAAGAACCCGGCGACGGTGCGGGATTTCACGATCCAGGATTTTCCCGATTCCACGGGAATCTACAGCGGGCGATGGTCCCACGTGCGCAGCCCCGGGCGCGGGAAGTTTTCCTCCATGTTTCCGGACGACTGCTCGGTGGAACAGATCCTCAAGTCCGTCGCCCATGCCTCGTCGCATCCCGAGCGCAGTTGTCCGCCGGGCGCCCCCGGATGGATCCGGTGCGGCAGGAACCGCCCCGCCGATCCCGCGGCGGGCGGGCTGGCGAACTACTGCAGCCGCGACGGGACGTTTTTTCTGATCGGCTTCTCCGAGCCCTGGAACGGCAGGATCAACACCGCATTCCCCATCCGCCCATGAATGCTTCCCCCATTGCGAACTTCACCTGGCCGGGACGGTTGCACGGCGATCCGGCACACGACCTGATCGTCGCCTATCTCGTCGTCGACATCCAGAAGAATCTCCAGTGGGCTGAGGAGCTGCTGCGCAAGACACGGGCGGTGGGAGCGGGGGAGGCACCCTTCTGGGAGAGGATGGGGAACGCCTACTGGCTGCGCCTGTACCCCGACCATGCCGAGATCGAGGAAGACTATGCCGCAGAACCCGGCAGTGCCACCACGGTTCCCCTTGGCGAGTTCGAGGCGGCTGTTGTAGCATGGCGGGCATTCCTGGCGCTGCGTGGGTGAAATCCATCCGGGGCGGATGATCCGTTCCGGGAGCGTTGACCACCAGGCGATTATTCGGGATACTTCCAGCGTTCCGCGAGGCATCGATCTGCGCGCCTCGCCCCGTTCCCTCATTCCGATGCCTTGTTCCTCATGAAGAGCGTACTTGCGGCGCTGTCCATTCTCTGCCTGGGAGGATGCGCCCTGCTCGCCGATCGGGAATCCGCCGTGGCGAACGACGGCCGCAGGGTATACTCCATCACCGGCCTGTACGACGGCGAATCGGGGTCGAGGGAGCAGGCCCTGTACGCCCTGGACATCGATGCGCGCAACCTGTGCGGAGCGGAGTACACGCGCTTGTCCGAGGAGGCGCGCCCGATCATGAATCCCAGCGGAAGCGTGGTCTCTTCGCGCCTCGTCTGGGAGATCAGGTGCCATCCCCGGCCCGCACCGGACGCGCCCTGACCGCCATGCCGATCCTGTGGCGCCATCCATCGCGGTTCCTGTGCGTGTGCCTGCTGCCCCTGCTCTACGGATGCGTGTCGCCGGTGGCGCTGCATCGCGCGGTGAGCGCCTACGACGATGCCATCACCAGTGCCGTTTCCCGGCAGCTGCTGACGAACATCGCCCGTGCCCACCATCACCAGCCGATCCATTTCACCGGCGTCTCGAACGTGGCGGCCACCTTCGATTTCCGCTTCAGTGCCGGCGCCACGCCTGCGCTCGGAGGGCTGGCCGGGCAGGTATTGATGCCGATATTCGGCGGCAGCGTGGCGGAGAATCCCACGATCAGCATCGTTCCGATCGAAGGCGAGGAGTTCACCAGGCGGCTGCTGACCCCGTTCCAGCAGGGCAAGCTCATGCTGCTGTTGCGCCAGCGCTTCGATATCGATCTGCTGCTGCGGCTGATGGCACAGGAAGTCCTCGTGCAGGAGCTCGGATCGGTGGCGACGTACCGCAACAGGCCTTCTGATGCGGTGGGTTACGAGATGTTTCGCAAGGTGGTGCTGCACCTGTCGGCGATCCAGGATCAGAACCGCCTGTACGCCGAGCCGCTGAACCTGGAGCACAGCTGGGTCCTGCCTGCGGCGTCGGTGTCCGCCGAGGGGTTCCAGGCCCTGGAGAAGGAGTTCTCTGTACGCTACGACCGCCAGGATGACGCCTTCACGCTCCATCGCAAGAGGCAGGGACCCATTCTGATCACCAATTATGATCCTGGCATGCTATCCGGCACCGAGCGCGCGCAACTGGCGGAAGAGGCCAAGGGTTGGGATGTCCATGACGTCGCATTCGACATCCGTCCCGATGGAGCGGGCGGAGAGTGGCCCATGCGCGGCGTGTTCCGCCTGAGAAGCTTTCACGCGATCATCAGTTTCCTCGGCCGCTCGCTGGGAGATGAACCGGAGTATGCCGTGGGAAAGGATCCGCGTACCCCGCCCGTCATCGACGACGAGAATCCTGCCGCCACCATGGAATTCGTCGTGGAGGACGCCGTGCCGCCGGATGCCGACCTGTCGATCCGCTCGCACGGCCGATACTACGCGTTGCATGCGCGGGGAGCGCATGCCCGCTGGAACCGCGACGCGTTCCAGATGCTGTACCTGTTGTTCCAGATGACCGTGACCGATTTGCCGCGTACGGGCGTACCGAGCATCACCATCGCCAAGTAGGCCGGGCGCGCCTCAATGCCCTTCGCTGATCAATGCCTCCGGAGGCAGCGCCGCCTGTCGGATCTCGACCGTCTTGCGGCGGCTTCTCGCCCCATGCCGGAGCGTGACCCGATGCCGCGACACGCCGAACGCCTCGGCGAGAAACGCCAGCAGGGCGGCGTTGGCCGCGCCGTCCACCGCGGGTGCGGCAAGCCTGATCTTGAGTGCGTCGCCGTGCAATCCGGCGACCTCGGTACGCCTCGCGCCGGGCTGCACGTGCAGGGTGAGCGTATACCGCTGTCCGGCGTCGTCGCTGCGGTACCAGGATGGCATGGGCGGGGTGCCGGGCATGAAAGGCTGTAGGGGCTGCGGCAGGGCAGGGTTCCCGGGCGTCAGAACAGCATGGAGACCTGGCGGTTCGCGCTTGCCACCATGAACAGCAGCAACTGGATGATCACCAGCACGAACAGGGGGGACAGGTCGACGTTGGCGATGGGCGGAACGTACCGGCGGACGACTCCCAGGAAGGGTCTCGTGAAGCTGTCGAGTATCGGAGCGAAGGGGGTATGGGGGTTGACCCACGAAAGCAGCGCCTGCGCGATCACCGCCACCAGGATGATGTACAGCGTCGTGCGGATGATGGCCAGTATACCCAGCAGGCCCAGCCCCGCGACGGCGATGCCGGGACTCGACGCGAACGCGTATCCCTGCAGCATGAGCATGCTGGCCAGCAGGATGCACTGGGTCAGCCATGCCAGTACCAGGGTGGACAGGTCCATGCCACCGTAGCCGGGGATGATGCGGCGTGCCGGCCGCACCATGAAGTCGGTGAGCGCTGCCAGAAACTGCGACAGCGGGTTGCGGTAGGGCGCACGCACCAGCTGCATGTAGAATCGCAGCAGCAGCGCGAGGGAAAACAGGCCCAGCAGGGTATCGAGCAGGAATGCCAGCATCTGGTTGAGCACGCGTATCTCCGGAATCGCTACGGTTCGCCCAGCTGGTCGCCCAGTTCGCGCGATCGCAGGCTGGCCGCACGGGCCGCGTGCAGGATCGCCTCCCTGACCTTGCCGTCATCCAGCGCCTGGATCGCCCGTTCCGTGGTTCCCCCTCGCGAGGTGA
Organism: Nitrosovibrio sp. Nv17; assembly: GCF_900119085.1. Taxonomy (GTDB): domain Bacteria; phylum Pseudomonadota; class Gammaproteobacteria; order Burkholderiales; family Nitrosomonadaceae; genus Nitrosospira. The sequence continues at coordinate 46,542 of NZ_FPIQ01000004.1, forward strand.
CGCGGGCGCGCAGCGTAGCGGCGTCGTCGCCGCCATGGCTTGCCAGCCTGGCGGCCCCCAGGAAGGTGTCCAGCGTCAGCTGCCGCGCCTGATCCGCATCGAGGCCCAGCGTCTGTCCTGCTGCCTGCAGGGCCTCCATGAAATAGAAGACGTAGGCCGGGCCGCTGCCCGAGACGGCGGTGACCGCATCCAGCAGCTCCTCGCTCTGGCACCACAGCACCGAGCCCACCGCACCCAGTATGGTTTCGGCGGCGTGTCTTTGCTCCGCGTCGACCCCCGCCAGCGCATACAGGCCGGTGACCCCCGCCTGCACCAGCGCAGGTGTGTTCGGCATGGCCCGCACCACCCGTTCGTAGCCGCCCAGCCAGCGGCCGATATCCATGGCGCGGATGCCGGCCGCGATGGAAACCACCAGGTGGCGCTCGAGCAGGGGTGCCAGTGCGCGCGCCACGGGGGCAAGCTGCTGCGGCTTGACCGCCAGCAGGACCACGTCGCTGCCGGCGACGCCCTCCGCAAGTTCCGCCGTCGACGCGACGCCGAGTTCCGTCCGTATCCTTTCACGTCGGCCGGCGTCGATCTCCACCACCCGTATCCGTCCAGGCGAATAGCCCTGCCGCAGCAATCCGCCGATCAGGGCGAACGACATGTTGCCGCCGCCGATGAATGCAATGTTCATGGATGTTCCATCAGCCGATCCGTATCGGGTCAAGTATACCGCCTGACTCCCGGGGGCAACAACCGCCGGGCCAGGAAGTTCCTGCGGGAATATGGCATCGTTTCTTCCTCCATGGGCTATCGCTGGCAGTGCGGGCAGTAGAAGCTGGAGCGCTGCCCCTGGCGGATGTGGCGGATGGCGGTGCCGCACCTGCGGCAGGGCTGGCCTCCGCGCCGGTATACCCAGTAGCATTGCTGGAAGTAGCCGGGATTGCCGGTGCTGTCGACGAAATCGCGCAGCGTGCTGCCGCCCGCCGCAATCGACAGGCTGAGCGTTTCCTTGATGGCCTCCACCAATTTTCCGTACCGGCGCAGGCCGATGCGCCCCGCGGACACGGTGGGATCGATCCCCGCGGCGAAGAGAGCCTCGCTTGCGTAGATGTTGCCCACGCCCACCACGACCTGGCTGTTCATCAGTATCTGCTTGATGCTGGCAGTGCGCCCCCGTGTCTTTTCGTACAGCAGGCGGCCGGTGAACGTCGCGGCCAGGGGCTCGGGGCCGAGCCGGGCCAGCAGCGCATGGCGCATGACGTCTCCGGTCGACCACAGCATCGCGCCGAAGCGGCGCGGATCATGGAAGCGCAGGATGGCGCCGGTGGCCAGCACCAGGTCGACATGGTCGTGTTTCCGCGGCGGCAGGGCGGCGTGCAGCACCCGCAGGCTGCCGGACATGCCCAGGTGCAGGATCAGCGTGCCGCGGCCGCAGTCCAGCAGCAGATACTTCCCCCGCCGGGACACGGTGCGGATGGTGGCGCCTTCGAGGGTGCGCGCCAGATCTTCCGGCAGCGGCCAGCGCAGGCCGGGAGTACGCAGCACGACGCTCGCGACGCGGCATCCTTCCAGATATGGAGCGATGCCGCGGCGGGTGACTTCGACTTCGGGCAGTTCGGGCAAGGGCGGCGTGTTTCGCGGGATTCGGGTCTCACCTTCTACCACGCAGCCAGCCGATGATCAATCCGCTCATCAGCAGACCCAGCGGCAGGATGGCGAGAAGCGTTGCCGAGATGACGGCGAGCGTGGGCTCGTCGAACGCCAGGCCGGCGTCGAGCACGCTGCGCAGCTGGATGGTCATGAGATCCTCGTCCTCGGTGAGCCAGTTGACGAGATTGATGCCGAAGTCCAGGTTGCCGCCGTAGCCCAGGTAGGTGTTGGTGAGGAAGTGCCCGCTGCCGACGACGGCGACGCGCTGCTCCCGATCCTGCAGGATGCGGGTCAGGGCGACGGCGACGTTCACGGGACCCGGCACGTCGTAGGCTGCGTCGAAGGCCATGGCGGCATCGGCGTCGCCGGTTTCCACCCAGCCCTGGTGTGCCGCCTCGACCAGCGGCACGCTGCGCCAGGTTTCGTTCTCGTCGACGATCACCTGGCGGGCGAAGGGGAACATGGTGGTATCGCCGAAATCCCGCGTGACCGGATGCCGGCCATAACCGATACCCAGCGCGACCGTCATGGGGAGCTTCAGGTCCCGTGCCCGGGGGTCGGCCACCACGCCCGGCATGAGTGTCAGTTCCAGTTTCTCGGCGAGCGGCTGCAGGCCGTGCAGCGGGCCCGCGTCCACCAGCCACAGCAGGTTGCCGCCCGCGTCGAGGTAGGCCAGCAGCCTGTCGACTTCCCCTTCCCGCAATTCGATGCGGGGCGACGCGATGACGAGCAGATCGAAACCGGCCGGCGTACCGGCGGTGGCGGCGAGGTTGAAGGTCTCGACCGTGTATCCCCTCGCTGCCAGCCGGCTGCCGAACGCACCCATGTCGTGACCCGCCATGCCGTCCGGCCTGCGCTCGCCGTGGCCGCCGAGCAGGGCGACCACCCGTTCGCCGGGGCGTGCCAGGCGCATCAGCAGATGGGTGAGCGCCGGCTCGTTGAACTGGTCCAGGCGCTCGTGGCGATCCCTGAAAGAGACCACCATTTCCACCGGGGCCTGGATGCCCGCCTTGCGGGCGTGGTCGGGATGCTCTGCGGGATCGACGAACGTGACGTTGAAATCGGGCTTGGCACGCTGGTAGCGCGCCAGGAATTCGCGGACGATGCGGCGTACGTCCCTTGCCTGCGCATCCTGCGGCGCAGCATAGACGACCGCTTCCAGAGGGCCGTGCATGTTCTCCAGCACCGTCACGCTGGCCTGGCTCAGGCTATTGCGCCCGTTCTGGCTGATATCCCACTGGGTGCGGGTCTCGCGTGCGAGATAGCCCAGCGATGCCGCCACCAAGATCGCCAGCAGCGCCAGCATCCCGTGCCGCAGCGCGCGGCCGGCGCCGTCATGCAATCCTTCGCCGCCCAGGCGGTGAGACGACAGCGTCAGAAAAACCACGACGAACAACGTGAGGTAGGCCAGGCTGAAGCTGTCGATCAGGCCGCGATTGAAATGCTCGTAGTGCGCCAACAGGGAGAGGTCGCGAGCGAGGCCGAGATTGCCGCTTTCTCCCGGCGTGTCGAGCATCCACAATATCAGCAGGAGTCCCAGCGTGGCCGCCGCCGCGGTCGCCGGGCGGGTGCCGAGGCAGGAAAGATAGAGCCCGAGGGAGGCAAAGCAGGCGGCGACCAGGAACAGCCCGGCCGCATTGCCCAGCACCAGGCCGAGGTCCAGTCTTCCGCCCGCCAGGAGGCAAGCCGGGAGCGCGGTCGCCAGCACGATCATTACGCACAGGAACGTCATCAGGCCGAGGAATTTTCCCAGCACGATATCCCTCGCCGCCACGGGCGCCGACACCAGCAGGGCCAGGGTGCGGTTGTGCCGCTCTCCGGCGATGAGGCGCGCGCTCATGAGGGGTGTGGCCATGAGCAGCATCACCGCGGCCATGGCGAACACCGGCGCGACGATCGCTTCCGTCGCGCCCGGCGCGTTGGCGATCATCGCCAGCTGCGGCTGGATGTGCAGGAAGGAATCGAGGCGTGCCAGGAAGCTCCACGCCAATACCCAGTGAACCAGTGCAAGCAGTATCCAGGCGAGCGGCGAGCCGAACAGACTCACCAGTTCCTTGCGGGCGATGAGCTGGATCATGAGAGGGCCGCGGGCTCATCCGCCGCGTCTTCGGTATCGCCCCCACCTGTGGTGGCCTGCATGAACAGCGCTTCCAGGCTCAGTCCCCGCCGGCGAAGGCCGGCCAGGGTATCCTGGTGTACCATGCTTCCCCGATGCATGATCTGCACGCGGTCGCAGACGCTTTCCACTTCCGCCAGCAGGTGGGTCGAGAGGATGACGCCGTGGCGCGTGCCCAGTTCGCGGATGAGCGCGCGCATCGTCCGTATCTGGGCGGGATCCAGGCCGACCGTGGGTTCGTCGAGTACGATCACGTCCGGTTCGTGCAGGATCGCCTGGGCAATGCCCAGGCGCTGCCGGTAGCCTTGCGACAGGGCCCCGATCAGGCGTCTGCCGGTGCCTTCCAGGCCGCATTTCCGCATGACCCTGTCGAGTGCCGCGGGAATGGCCGCGGCCGGGACGCGGCGCAGACCGGCCGCGAACCGCAGGTACTCGCCGACCGCCAGTTCCGGATAGAGCGGTGGCACGTCAGGGAGGTAACCGAGGTGCGCCTTGGCTTCGAGCGGCCTGTCCCGCAGATCGATGCCGCAGATCTCGACGCTGCCCGAACCGGGCGCGAGATTGCCGGTGAGCATGCGCATCAGCGTGGTCTTGCCGGCACCGTTGGGGCCCAGGAGCCCGAGGACTTCCCCCTGCGCGAGCACCAGGCTGACACCGCGCACGGCGCTGCATGCGCCGAAGTCGCGCACGAGATTCGTGGCGAGCAGGGCTGGCGTCCTCGTCATCGGAAGATCCGGAACTTTGAATCGGCCCGATTGCCATAAGTCATGGTGATCCCGCTGTCTTCATCGGTCGGCGCGCACGCGCGAGAAGCGTAAAATGTACCCAGCAGTCCGACAGCCTGCTAGTATGTGGGCTTGTATCCCGGCCCGCCTGGTTCCATGCTTCCTATCGCCATATTTTTTTCGAATCCCATTCTCCATGAATTTTAGAACGCCCGGCAGATTCCTGCCGCTGCTCTTTCTTGCCGCCTGTGCGCAGATGCCGGGGAAATCCGCCGTGGTGGCGGGCAAGCCGGCGCCACGGGCCAGCGCGGGCGTGACCAGCCTGCCCAACCGGGATCTGACCCCGCCCCTGCTGTTCGACTTCCTGCTGGGGGAGACGGCGCTGCAGCGAGGCGACCAGGATGTCGCCACGCGCACCTACCTGAAGCTGGCGCAGGAAACCCGCGATCCGCGCGTGGCCCAGCGCGCTACCGAAATCGCGCTGCATTCGCGGTTGGCCGCCCCCGCCTTCGAGGCCGCGAAACTGTGGACGGAGCTCGATCCGGATTCGGTGCCTGCCCGCCAGGCCATCGCGGCGCTGCTGGTGAATACCGGCAGGCTGGACGAGGCGCGTCCGTATCTTGAACAACTGCTGGCTTCCGAAGGCACCAAGGTCGACGAAGCCTTCATGCAGCTGAACAATCTGCTGGGGCGCAACCCGAACAAGTATGCGGTATTCGAGCTGGTGCGCCAGCTTGCCCAGCCTTACGAGGCTCTGCCGGAGGCGCACTTCGCCCTGTCCCAGGCCGCCTGGTTCGCCAGCGATTTCGATACCGCGCTGAGCGAGATGAAGCAGGCGCTCGCGTTGCGTCCGGAGTGGGAGGCGGCCGCGATCTACCAGGGCAGGATCCTGGCGCGCACTTCCCATGTCGATGCGATGGATTTCTACAAGAGCTATCTGGACAGCTATCCCCGCGCCAACGATACGCGCCTCACCTATGCGCGCCTGCTGCTGATGGAAAAGAAATATGGGGAAGCCCGCGAGCAATTCGAAAGGCTGCTGGCCGAAAACCCGGGCAATGCCGAGGTGGCCCTGGCGGTGGGCCTGCTGTCCATGGAATTGCGCGAATACGACATCGCCGAATCGAATTTCAAGAAGGCGCTGGAGCTGGAATACAAGGATCCGGGGCTGATACGCTTTCATATCGGCGGCATTTACGAAAAGACGCAGCGCTTCGACGAGGCGATGGAGTGGTACCGTTCCGTCACGGACGGGACGCAGTACATCCCGGCGCAGGTACGGTACGCCATGCTGCTGACGAAGCAGGGCAGGATGGAAGAGGCGCGCGAGCACCTGCACAAACTCCCCGTCGCGACCGAGCAGCAGCGTGCCCAGCTGATCATCGCCGAGGCACAGCTCCTGCGGGAGACGGGCGCCCACCGGAAGGTGTACGAGCTGCTGAGCAATGGCCTTAAACAGCTGCCGGATCATGTCGATCTGCTCTACGACCGGGCGCTGGCGGCGGAGAAGATCGGCAAGCCCGACATCATGGAAAAGGATCTGCGCAAGCTCATCCAGCTGAAGCCCGATCACGCCCATGCCTACAATGCCCTGGGCTATGGCCTGGTCGAGCGCAACGACCGCCTCCCGGAAGCGCTGGAGCTGATAGAAAAAGCCGTCACGCTGTCTCCCAACGATCCGTACATCATGGACAGCCTGGGCTGGGCGCACTACCGCATGGGCAATCTCAACCAGGGGCTCAGCTACCTGAGGCAGGCCTTCGGCATGAATCCCGATCCCGAGATCGCCGCGCACCTGGGCGAGGTGCTCTGGGTGCAGGGGATAGAGGATGAAGCCAGGGAGGTCTGGAAAAACTCGCTCGAGAACAATCCCGGCAATGAAACCCTGATCGGCACCATGAAGAAATTCATGAAGTAGGCGCGGATGACGGACATTGCCGGCATCGTGCCGGTTCCGCCCGCATCCCGCCGGATCTCCTCGTGGCTGGGGCTGATCGCGTGCGCGGGGATGCTCTCTGCCGCCTGCACCGGGCCGGCGCACAGGCAGGCCGCCGTCAGCACCGTCGTCATCGAGCCGGTGGCGGGTGCCTCGGCGCCGGATCCGAACGTCTTCAGGCTGGCGGGGCGGGCGTCGGTGGACAGCGAGGATGGGGATTTCTCCGGCGGTGTCCAGTGGCACCACGCCGGCGCGGGCGACGAAATCCTGCTGCTTTCGCCGCTGGGGCAGGCCGTGGCGCGGATACGGCAGGATAGCGCGGGAGTGTCGCTGACGACCGCGTCGGACGAGACCTTCCATGCGCCCGATGCGGAAACCCTGACACAGGAGGTGCTGGGCTGGCGCCTGCCGCTGGCGGGCCTGCTGTACTGGGTGCAGGGCGTGCACGCGCCGGTGTCGGCGGCAGAGGTGGACAGCGATGCGCAGGGCACCGTCGTGGCCATCCGTCAGGATGGATGGGAAATCGACTACATGCGCTATTTTCCTGCCGCTGAGGCACAGGACGGGAAGGCGCGGCTGTCTTCCGCCCGCCCGAAGCTGCTGGTGCTCAGGCGCCCCGGTCTGCGGATGAAGCTGGTCATAGATAGCTGGGACGCGGGCGAGCGATGAGCCGCGCGCGCAAGACCGAACTCGCCTGCCTCGCGCCCGCCAAGCTCAACCTGTTCCTGCACGTGGTCGGGCGCAGGGCGGACGGCTACCATCTCCTGCAGACGGTATTCCGTTTCGTGGATTTTTGCGATCGTCTCACCTTGACCCTGCGGGAGGATGGCCTCATCAGGCTCGTGGTACCGACACCGGGCGTGCCGGCGGAGCAGGATTTGTGCGTGCGTGCCGCGAGGCGGCTGCAGGCGGCGAGCAGCACCGCGCTGGGGGCGGACATCGCACTGGAAAAACGCATCCCGATGGGAGGCGGGCTGGGGGGCGGCAGCTCCGATGCCGCGGCGACGCTGCTGGGGCTGAATCGCCTGTGGGGCACACGCTGGAGCCGGCATCGCCTGCAGGCGCTGGGGCTCGAGCTGGGCGCGGACGTTCCGGTATTCATCTTCGGCGAGAACGCCTTCGCCGAAGGGGTGGGCGAGGAGCTCTCGCCCATCCGGCTGGAACCCGCATGGTACCTGATTCTGACGCCCCCCGTGCACGTGTCGACGCCGCGGGTGTTCGCCAGTAAGGAATTGACACGAAACACGATTCCCATCAAAATACCGCCCTTTTCGGTCGAGCATGGACGCAACGACCTGGAGCCGGTGGTGTGCAGCGAATATCCGGAGGTTGCGCGGCATCTGGAGTGGCTCGGGCGATTCGGGAAGCACGCCCGGAAAGTGGCGATGACGGGGTCGGGCGCTTGTGTATTCGCAGAGTTTTCGACGGAATCCGCGGCACGGGCGGCATGGGCGCAGATTCCGGCGGACATGACGGGTTTCGTGGCGCGAGGGCTGGAACGTCATCCCATGCACGCTTTTTTGGAGTAGCAGACTTGGGGAGTCGCCAAGTGGTAAGGCACCGGATTTTGATTCCGGCATTCGTAGGTTCGATCCCTACCTCCCCAGCCAGGTTTCGGCAGCCCCGGGCGCGAGCCATGCGGGGGCTGCCGGGAGCCCTCTGACGGTCATCCTATCCCATGTCCTACGACAGCCTGATGGTCTTCACCGGCAACGCCAATCCCAAGCTGGCGCAGGAGGTGGTGCGGCATCTCAACATCCACGTGGGGCGCGCCACGGTGGGCCGCTTCAGCGACGGCGAGGTGATGGTGGAGATCCTCGAGAATGTCCGTGGCAAGGACGTGTTCGTGCTGCAATCCACCTGCATGCCCACCAATGACACGCTGATGGAACTGCTGGTGCTGGTGGATGCGCTGAAGCGGGCTTCCGCCAGCCGCATCACCGCGGCGATTCCCTACTTCGGCTATGCCCGCCAGGACCGGCGGCCGCGTTCGGTGCGGGTGCCCATCACCGCCAAGGTGGTGGCGAACATGCTGACCACGGTCGGCATCGATCGCCTGCTGACCATGGATCTGCACTCGGACCAGATCCAGGGATTCTTCGACATCCCCGTGGACAACATCTACAGCATGCCGATCCTGCTGGGGGATTTGTGGAAGAGCGACTACCGGGACCTGGTGGTGGTATCGCCCGACGTGGGGGGCGTGGTGCGCGCCCGGCAGATGGCGAAGCGCCTCGAATGCGACCTGGCGATCATCGACAAGCGCCGCCCGAAGTTCAACGTCGCCAAGGTGATGAACATCATCGGCGAAGTGGAGGGACGCACCTGCGTCATCATGGACGACATGGTGGATACCGCCAACACCCTGTGCGAGGCGGCCCGCGCGCTGAAGGAAGAGGGCGCGGAAAGCGTGCTGGCCTACTGTACGCACGCGGTACTCTCCGGCAAGGCGGTGGAACGCATCGCCGGTTCCGCGCTCGACAAGCTGGTGGTGACCGACACCATTCCGCTGCGCGAAGACGCCCGGGGCTGCGATCGCATCCACCAGCTGAGCGTGGCGAGCCTGCTGGCGGAAACGATGCTGAGAATCAGCAACGAGGACTCGGTGAGTTCGCTGTTCATGGAGTAGGGTTTTTAACCGGAGCCGTCTGGTCGCGGAGGCTCCTCATCCTGGAGAAAAAAGATGCAACTGGAAATCAGCGTCAGCAAGCGTACGCTGCAGGGCAAGGGTGCGAGCCGCCGCCTGCGCGTGGCCGGCAAGGTGCCGGGCGTCATATACGGCGGGGAGGGTCCGGCCCAGTCCATCGAACTGGATCACAACGCCCTGTTCCACAAACTCAAGCTGGATGCGTTCCATGCCTCCATCCTTTCCCTGAGCCTGGATGGCGAAAGGGAGCAGGTGCTGCTGCGCGACATCCAGATGCATCCGTTCAAGCAGCAGGTGCTGCACGTCGACTTCCAGCGCATCGACCGCAACAAGAAGATACACGTGAAGGTTCCCCTGCACTTCATCAACGGCGACATCGCGCCGGGCGTGAAGCTGTCGGGGGGCATCGTCAGCCATGTCCTCACCGAGCTCGACGTCTCGTGTCTGCCCAAGGACCTGCCCGAGTCGATCACCGTCGATCTCTCCGAACTCGTGGCCGGCAGCACGGTGCACCTGAGCGCTCTCCAGTTGCCCGAGGGCGTGGAGATTCCCAGCCTGGCCAAGGGTGAGGACCTGCCGGTCGCCACCATCGTCATCCCGCGCGGCGTCGCCGCCGAGGACGCCGCCGAGGCGGCTGCCGCGGAGGCCCAGTCGGCTGCGGCGGCGCAGAAGAAGGAAGCCGGCGCAAAGGACGACAAGAAGGATTCCGGGAAGAAATAATCCCGGCAGTCTTCCAAGCGGCCCGCTGGCGCAGCGCGCTTCCGGCGGGCCTTTTCATTGGTTCATCGTGGAATAGCGTGGAGCGAATCAGTGGATGAGTGGAGCGCAGCGCAACCCATCACATCCTGGAGAACGGGGCTGCGATGGGTTGCATTTCATTTGGCCCATCCTGTCTGGTTTGTGGATCTCACGACCAGGAGTACGCCTTCCTGACAATCCGTGCCGCTTTTCCCGGCAATCTTCGATGAATCTTTTTATTACCCATATGCCCATTGCGGCATCGCATCCTCGATGAAACTCGTCGTCGGCCTCGGCAATCCGGGCAGGGAGTACGCCGCCACCCGTCACAATGCCGGCGCCTGGTGGGTGGCGCGTCTGGCGGAGCGACTGCGGGTTACGTTGAACGCCGAGGCGAAGTTCCATGGCCTGTGTGCGCGCGTGAGCCAGAATGACGCAGAGGTGTGGCTGCTCAATCCGCAGACCTACATGAACGCCAGCGGCAAGGCCGTGGCGGCACTGTGCCGCTTCTACAGGATCGACCCCGACGAGGTGCTGGTGGTGCACGACGAGCTGGATCTGCCGCCCGGTGCTGCGAAGCTGAAGCTGGGCGGCGGGCTGGGTGGGCATAATGGCCTGAAGGACATCGCCGCCCGGCTCGGCACGCAGGACTTCTGGCGCCTGCGCATCGGCATCGGCCACCCGGGGGATCGGGACGCCGTGGTGGGCTACGTACTGCAGCCGCCGCACAAGGACGAGGGGGCGCTCATCGACGAGGCGATCGGCCGCAGCCTGGAGACCTGGCCGCTCCTCGCGCAGGGCGACTGCCAGGCGGCCATGCTGAAGCTGCATACCAGGATATAACGGACAACCACGGGCGGAGAGACATCATGAGCCTCAAGTGTGGAATCGTCGGCCTGCCCAACGTGGGCAAGTCCACCCTGTTCAACGCTCTGACCAAGGCGGGCATCTCGGCCGAGAACTATCCCTTCTGCACCATCGAGCCGAACGTCGGCATCGTGGAGGTGCCCGACCCGCGCCTTGCCGCGCTCAGCGCCATCGTCAACCCCCAGAAGGTGCAGCCCGCCATCGTCGAGTTCGTGGACATCGCCGGCCTGGTCGCGGGCGCCTCCAGGGGAGAAGGGCTGGGCAACCAGTTCCTCGCCAACATCCGCGAGACCGATGGCATCGTCAACATGGTGCGCTGCTTCATCGACGACAACGTCGTCCACGTGGGCGGCCGGGTGGATCCCGTTTCCGACATCGAGACCATCCAGACCGAACTCGCCTTGGCCGACCTTGCGACGGTGGAGAAGGCCCTGCAGCGCGAGACCAAGCTCGCCCGGTCGGGCAGCAAGGAAGCCATCCGGCTCGTGGCGCTGCTGGAGGCGGTGCATGCCCACCTCGACCAGGGCCGGCCCGCCAGGAGCCTGGGGCTGGATGCGGAGCAGCGGCAGCTGCTGAAGCCGCTGTGCCTGCTCACCGCCAAGCCGGCCATCTACGTGGCCAACGTCGACGAGCAGGGGTTCGCCGACAACCCGCTGCTGGCACAGGTCGAGGCGTACGCCGCGCGGGAGGGCGCGCCGGTGGTGCCCATCTGCGCCGCCCTGGAGGCGGAGATCGCGGACATGCCGGACGAGGACAAGCAGGTCTTCCTGGCCGACATGGGCCTGACCGAGCCGGGGCTGAACCGGCTGATCCGCGCCGCCTACGAACTGCTGGGGCTGCAGACCTACTTCACCGCCGGGGTGAAGGAAGTGCGCGCCTGGACCATCTCCCGCGGCGACACCGCCCCCCGCGCCGCCGCGGCGATCCACACCGATTTCGAGAAGGGCTTCATCCGCGCCGAGGTCATCGCCTACGACGACTTCATCGCCTGCGAGGGCGAGCAGCGTGCCAAGGAGGCCGGGAAGATGCGGCTGGAAGGCAAGGAGTACGTGGTCAGGGACGGCGATGTGATGCACTTCCGGTTCAACGTCTGATCGCGTTTCTTTCCTCAAGGTCGTGCGTCCTACGCTGGATCGTGGGAAGAGGGTAGGCAAGCGATGCCAATGAGGTATTTTCCACGACAATACCCCATTCAAGAGCTATGATTGCCCCATTTAGACAGCCTGGATTTACACTTCCATGCGCTCGCTCACAGCCGAGTACCTTGCCGCACTTCGCTTCGATGACACCCGGGTTGCCACGCTGCGTTCGCTGGGCGAGTACCATGGCAAGCAGCAGCTCTCCACCACGCAATCACCCGAAGCCCTCAAGGGCCAGCGTCAGGTCGCGGTGGTTGAGTCCACCGAGTTGTCCAACCGGCTGGAAGGCATTGCCGTTGCGCCATCGCGGTTGAAGTCCCTGGTCATCTGCAACGCAACGCTCAAGAGTCGCCCGGGGCAGAAAATTGCAGGTTACCGCGATGCCTTGGCGCGATGAACCTGTGGGTGGGAGGATTGGGCCATGAGTCAGACAAAAAAAATCATCATCATCGCCGGCCCCAACGGCGCAGGGAAGACGACGTTTGCGCGTTCCTTCCTGCCGACTGAGGCCAAACTTCCTCGTTTCATCAATGCCGATTTGATTGCTGCAGGCTTGTCGCCGTTCGCGCCAGAAGTGGCTGCCATCAAGGCGGGGCGGCTGATGCTCGAAGAAATCGCGGAAAGCGTTCAACGCGGGGAGAGCTTTGCGCTGGAAACCACGCTGTCCGGTCTGGGATATCTACGGCATATCCGGCGTTGGCAGATGCAAGGCTACGCCGTCAGCCTGTTCTTTCTGGCGCTGCCCGATGTCGACATGGCCATCGCGCGGGTTGCCGAACGTGTCCGCCAGGGTGGCCACGATATTCCAGAGGCAGTCATTCGGCGTCGTTTTTCGGCAGGCCGGAAGAATTTCGAACAGCATTATCGCGATGCAGTGAATGACTGGAGTCTGTATGACAACGCTGGCGGTACCCCGGTGCTGCTGGAATGGGGAGAACGAGCATGAGCCAGACCGCAACACCCAAAGACATTTCTCAAGCCAAAAACCCCGATATGCGGGCATCGCTGGCCGCTATGCAGCGCGCCGCGGAATCGGCGAAACAAATTGCCATCCAGACCAATACCGCCATTGTGGTGGTGAGGGATGGCGTGCGGATGCGCATCACCGCCGAGCAGTTGCGTCGCGAGCATGACGAGCAGCCCGATACGCCATGATCCAGCCTATGCCGCGTTCCGAGCATAACTCACACAACCGCGTGGCTCGCCTGCTCATCACTCCGGTAGCTGATAGCGGCCTGGGATATGAACACCTGGGTAATTGGAGCAAGCGCGAACATAAACGCGCCATCGAAGTCGATCTGCTGCGCGTGGTTATTCAATTGACCCACTAAAAACCTGCTCAGGTATTATTCGATGAGGAAGTACCATGAGCATGACGGAAGAGATCACGCGGTGAACGGCCAAGCGCAAGAGTGCGTTGGTTCTGGACATCATTCAGGGCGGGACGACAGTGGCCGAGGCTAACCGTTCCCACGATCTTTCGCCTTCGTTCGGTTACCGGACCGTGGTCCACTTGTTAGGATTCAACAAGAACACGGTGCAGCGCATCGTCCAGCTCGCAGAGCTGATGCCAGGGGCAGCACGACGCCAAGCCCTGGCTCGACTACTTCTGGGGTGCCTTGCTGCGGGCCTATCGTGAGTTCGAGGAGCGTATCGGCACCACCATCGAGCGCGGTCGAGGCAGCAAGGATGACCGGGTGTGTGCGGAAGTCCTGGGATGCACCCTGCCGTTCTCTATTTTGGAAATCGAGGAATCCTGCCCGGGCGTGAGCCGGGACATGGATGATGCGGTTGGTGCTGCGGGCGATGAAACCAGAGGATTTGATTGAATCAACGAGCAAGGAGCGAAATGGAAGCACATCACAGCAGGTACCTTCGGTAGTACAGCGGTTCTGGCGATTGGGCACAAAATGGATCAGTGAGGCTCTCCATGGATAACGTTTTCCAATTCCGCGACCAACTCATCGAACGATACGGCAGCTTTTCCCGCAGCTTCGTTCGCATCGCTGCGCCCGATATCCAGGCCGAGGTCGAATATCAATATGCGCAAGGCCGCTATTGGCCTGAGCCGCTGGTGCAGATCAACCCAAATTACCAACGCCAGGGCACGGTGCAGCAACTGGCGGAGCAGGGGATCTTGCATGCTGACTGCGCAGAGATCTTCCAGATCGGGAAGTCTGAAGGCTCGTCACAACCCCTGCATCTTTACAAGCACCAGATGGAAGCCTTGGCCAAAGGCCAGGAACGCCAAAGCTATGTGGTCACGACCGGAACGGGGTCGGGGAAATCCCTGTCCTTTTTCATCCCGATCATCGACCGCATTCTCAAGGCCAAGCAATCCAATGGCAAAGCATGCACCAGGGCCATCGTCATTTATCCGATGAATGCCCTGGCCAACAGCCAGTTGGAAGAACTCGACAAGTTTCTGCATGGCTATGCGCCAGAGCTTCGTCCCTTCTCCGTCAAGCGCTATACAGGCCAGGAAAGCAAGGCGGAACGCAGTGCCATCGCGGATGACCCGCCCGATATCCTGCTCACTAACTTCATGATGCTGGAGTACATCCTCACGCGCTTCGACGAAGTGGATCGGCGCGTGGTGGAGCACTGCGAGGGACTTGAGTTCCTGGTACTGGATGAGTTGCATACTTATCGTGGCCGTCAGGGGGCGGACGTTGCCTTGCTGGTTCGGCGTCTGCGCGAGCGCTTGAAAGCCGCGCAACTGGTCTGCATCGGCACGTCGGCCACCATGTCCAGCACAGGTAGCCAAGCCGACCGCAACCGCGTGGTGGCCGACGTGGCCAGCAAACTTTTTGGTACCCAGATCGGCGAGCAAGACGTCATCGGTGAGACCTTGGAGCGGGTCACCAACCCGCTCAAGGACGTCAACGCCATCCGCGCTGAATTACCGGCGGCCATTACGCGAAAGCAGGATATCTGGGCTGACTTCGACGCTTTTTGCAACGATCCGTTATCCATCTGGGTGGAATTGAACCTGGGTATCGAACTACCTGCCGACGAGCCTCCTCGACGGGCGAGGCCCATGATGTTGGAAGAGGCCAGTCGCCGTCTCGCCGAAGACACGGGTTGCCAGCCTGAAGCTGCCCGCGACGCCCTGCAGCGTTTTCTAGTGGCTGCCCATGATGTACGCACGCCCCAGGGCAGGCCGCCTTTCGCGTTCAAGTTGCACCAGTTTATCAGTGGCCCCGGTAAGGTGCTCACCACACTGGAGGCGCGCGGTAAGCGCCATGTCACGCTCGATGCTCAGCGTTTTGCGCCGGGGCGACAGCAAGAGAATGTGCTGCTTTACCCCACGCACTTCTGCCGCGATTGCGGTCAGGAATATTTGCCTGTCTGGCACTCGATGCAGCCTGAGAGCTTCAGCTCGCGTGAGATCGATGACATCACGGCCGAAGATGATGCCGGTTACGGCTTTTTGTGTCCCTTGCTGCCCGGACAGCAGTACGGTGGAAAACTTGAAGACCTGCCGGAAATCTGGATCGACCCTGGCCGTAGCGAACCAAAAGTCAAATCAAACTACAAAAATTCCGTTCCCTATATGGTTACGGTTAATGCCCAAGGACAAACGGGTTCGGGGACGGAGTGTTGGTTCGTTCCCGGTAAGTTCAAATTCTGCCTGAGCTGCGGCACGATACATGAAGCCCACGGCAAGGATGCCAACCGCCTCTCCAGCCTGTCCGGCGAAGGCCGCTCCTCGGCCACCACCATGATTGCTCTGGCGGCCTTGCAGCAATTATTCGCACTTCCTGAGCCGGCACCAGGCCTGCCTGATCCGCGCAAGTTGCTTGGTTTTACCGACAATCGCCAGGATGCCGCTCTGCAGGCGGGACATTTCAACGACTTCATTTTCCTGCTGACGCTGCGCGCCGGCTTGATCAGTGCACTCCAGGGCAGCGGCGGCCAACTCGATGAAGAACACTTGGCCGAAAGCGTATTCAAGGCCCTTGGTTTTCAAGGGGTCGATGAAGCGACCTTGGTGGAGTATCTGCGCACGCCCAAGCTCATGGGACTGGCCCGGCAGGAGGCGCAACGTACATTACGCTTCATCATCGCCTACCGGCTGCTACGTGATCTGCGGCGCGGTTGGCGTTTCAATAATCCGAATCTGGATCAGCTTGGCTTGTTGCAGATTCGGTATCGAGACCTGGATGCCTTTTGCGCTGACGCCAGCATCTTTGCTGCAAACAGCACCTTGTCCAAATTGACGGCTGCTCAGCGGGCAGTTTTGTACGAATTGTTGTTCGACGCCTTGCGTCGCCATCTGTGCCTGGAAAGTCGTTATCTTGACCCAGTTGAGCAGGACAAGGCACGCACCAGCGCCTACACCTACTTGAATGAACGTTGGGCTTTCACTCCCGACGAGAAGCCCGATACTGGCCGCTATCTCATCCTCGGCAAGCGCCCGGAATACAAGGGCAAGCCGCGTACCGATCTGGTGACAGGTGGTCCACGCTCCCGCCTGCTGCGGCAAATAAAGACGGCCGCCTTCTGGCGCAACAGCGCCTGCACCAGCGAGGTTGCACAGTGGAAAGATGTCGAGTGGACTAAGCTGATCGAAGCTCTTCTGGAGTCCGCCAAGGACTATGGCTATGTGCAGCGCCAACCTATCGACGCCCAGCTCGCAGGCTGGCGCCTGAACGCGGCTGCCCTGGACTGGTGCCTGATTGCCGATCAGCCGCAAACTGACAGCAGCGGCATCAATCAGTATTTCCGCGCCCTGTATCTCGGCATTGCCGACCTGCTGCGTCGGCCCTCGCATCCGCTGTTCGACTTCGAGGCCCAGGAACACACGGCCCAGGTGGATGCGCCACGCCGGCAACTGCTGGAGCAGCGTTTTCGCTACACCGAAAAAGACAGGCAGGATTGGGCCCAGAACCTGGCCCACGAAGCGCCGTTGGAACGTCTGCCTGTGATGTTCTGCTCCCCCACGATGGAGTTGGGCGTGGATATCTCCGCGCTCAACACCGTGTACCTGCGCAATGTGCCGCCGACCCCCGCCAACTACGCCCAGCGCAGCGGCCGTGCGGGTCGCTCGGGTCAGCAGGCGTTGGTCATCACCTACTGCGCGGCACTCAGTCCGCATGACCAGTGGTTCTTCCACAATGCCGAGCAAATGGTGCATGGCGTAGTGCGTGCGCCAACCCTCGACCTGAGCAATCGCGATCTCATCGACAGCCATCTGCAAGCGGTCTGGCTGGCCAGCACCCAGGTGCCGCTGGACGACAGCATTGCGCCCATGCTGGATCTTGATCAGCCCGGAAAACCACTGAAACAGCCCTTGCACGAAGCGCTACGGGCGCAGGCTGTCCAGCAGCGGGCCTTGGCCAGTGCCGACCGGGTCATCGACCAGCTTGAGGGCGAGCTTGAAGGCAGCACCTGGTTCACTCCTGACTATGTGCGCCAGGTCATCGACAACGCGGCGCAAGCGTTCTCTGGGGCGCTGGAGCGCTGGCGCGTGCTGTTCGATGCAACCCGCCAACAGATGGATATGGCTGATCGCATCGTCAAGAGCCATACCGCCTCGCACACTGAGCGGCAAAATGCCCAGCGCCGCTACGGCGACGCCGCGCGCCAGTACGCCGTATTGCTCAAGTCCGGCAACGGCCAGAACAATGACTTCTATACCTATCGCTACTTGGCCAGCCAAGGCTTCCTGCCAGGCTACAACTTCCCGCGCCTGCCGCTGATGGCCTGGATTCCCGCCCGTGGCGGCCAGGCCGTCAACGGCAAGGATGACGAAGGCAGCATGGTCAGCCGGCCGCGCTTCCTGGCCCTGTCCGAATTCGGCCCCCGCAGCCTCATTTATCACCAGGGCCGCATGTACCGCGTGGTGCGTGCCAAACTCAACGTAGGCAATACAGACCACATTTCCGGCAACAGCCAATTGGCAACTATTGCCTCTCTAGTGTGCAGCCAGTGTGGCTACGGCCATCTCGGCGAGCCGGGCGGCGAACAGCCGCTGGTCAATCGCTGCGAGAACTGTGATGCCTTGCTCACCGAGCACGATTGGGTGCGCGAGCTCTACCGTATCGAAACCGTAGAAACTGTGGCCACCGAGCGCATCTCCATCAACGACGAGGAGCGCCAGCGTCAGGGCTTCGAGCTGCAAACCACCTACCGTTTCCTGCCCGGCCCCGATAGCCGTATCCAGCAGCAGAAGGCCACGATCCAACAAGGCGAGGACGTGCTGGGCGAGCTCACCTACGCGCCCGCTGCGCAAATCTGGCGCATCAACCGTGGCTGGCGCCGGCGCAAGGACAAGGAGCAACTGGGCTTCTACATCAACCCCATCACGGGCACCTGGAGCAAGCATGATGCACCGGATGCGGAAGACGACAAAGGCGGCGACGATGCTTTGCTGGAGAAGGTGCCCAACCAGCGCATCGTTCCCTTTGTGGAAGATCATCGCAATCTGCTGATCTTCGCTCCCGTACATGCCCTGTCTCTGGAGGCCATGGCGACGTTGCAGGCCGCGCTCAAGCGCGGCATCGAAATGACCTTCCAGATCGAGGAATCCGAACTGGTGGTCGAGCCACTGCCGAAGTCCGACGAGCGCCGCGCCTTGTTGTTCTACGAAGCGGCCGAAGGCGGTGCGGGTGTGCTCACTCGCCTGGCAAACAATCGCGACGACCTTGCACTCGTAGCCAGCAATGCCCTGCAACTGATTCACTATCTCATACCACAGAGCGGCATTTGGACGCTGGACGATCTGCCGTCGATGGAACAGACCGATGTGCTTGGCAATCATCAGTGCGAAGCCGGCTGCTACCAGTGCCTGCTGTCCTATTTCAACCAACCGGACCACGAACACATCAACCGCCGCAATGCGGATGCGCTCAAGCTGCTGGTCGCTCTGACCAATGCCCAGGTGCAGCCTGTAACGAGCAGCTCGGCCACCGTTGCCGCGACGACCTCAGCAGACGAGCTATTCGACGCTTGGCTGTCCGCGCTCCGCCAGGCAGGGGCTATACAACCTGATGCGGTCAACGTGTCCGTCAACAATGGCGCAGCCATCGCCGCGGCCCAGTACAAGGCACCTCGTGCTTTAGTGTTTCTGTTCGAGATGGATGAGCAGACCACCGGCGTATTGCAGGACAAAGGCTGGCAGGTGCTCGATTTTTCGGACGCTTCACGCTGGCCGCAGCAATTCGCCGCGCACGCCGATGTGTTCGGTTCCAAGGAATAAAGGCGCATGACGATCCTCGAACACGACTTTCTGCCCGGCAACCTAGTGCGCGCCCGAGGCCGCGAATGGGTGGTGCAAAGCGACTCCCACCGAGACTGGTTGCGCCTACGCCCATTGAGTGGTGCCGATGACGAAAGCATCGCCCTGATCCCCGAGCTGGAACTGCATCCCGTCGAACCTGCTACCTTTGACTGGCCCGATCCCGCACGCGCCGGCAACCATGCCGCCGCGCTGTTGCTACGCGATGCCTTGCGCCTAACCCTACGCGCCGGCGCCGGCCCGTTCCGCTCCTTTGGCAATATCGCCGTGGAGCCTCGCGGCTACCAGCTTGTGCCGTTGCTGATGGCACTGCGCCTGTCCACGGTGCGCCTGCTGATCGCTGATGACGTAGGCATCGGCAAGACCATCGAAGCCGGCCTGATCGCACGCGAACTCATGGATCGCGGCGAAATTGCCCGCCTCGCCGTCCTCTGCCCGCCGCACCTTGTCGAACAATGGCAAAGTGAGTTGGAAATTCGCTTCAATCTTCAGGCTGTGGCGTTGACTTCAGCCTCGGCCTCCCGCATCGAACGTGATCTTCCGCATGGTGTGCGCCTGTTCGACCATCATCCCGTGGTGGTCGTCAGCCTGGACTACATCAAGAGTGAACGCCACCGCGAACAGTTTCTCGCCACCGTCCCCGAATGCATCATCGTTGACGAGGCCCACACCTGCGCCAGCAGCGGCACAGGCAAGCAATTGCGCTTCGAACTGCTGCAACGCCTTGCCCGTGACGCGCAGCGACACCTGATCCTGCTGACCGCCACTCCCCACTCCGGTGACGAAACTGCCTTCTACAACCTGCTGTCGCTGCTCGATACACGCTTTGCCGCTTTGCAAGGTCGCATGACGGCCTCCGACCCATTGCGTCAGGAACTGGCCCGCCACTTCGTCCAGCGCCGTCGCAAGGACATCGTTGAATGGCAGGTCGAGACCCATGATGGACGTGGTTTTCCCCGCCGCATGAAAACCGAGCTCACTTACCAGCTCAGCGGCGAATGGGGCGCGTTCTTCGACGTCGTGCAGGATTACTGCCGCGAACTGGCTGAAACAATTGAGCAGCGGGAACAACAAGGCGGCGCCCGCCTCATCTGGTATGCCACTCTGGCATTGCTGCGCTGCGTGGCGTCGTCGCCCGCTGCCGCCATCAAGGCACTGACCACGCGGCTGGAAGGTACCGTGTCAGATGACGCCCTCCTCAGTGATGAACGCTTGCACGATGGTGAGGCCGACGACCTCTCCGGCAGTGATCTGGAGCCGCCTGCTCAAATGCAGGACGCTGCGCCGCGTCTGCAAGCCCTGATCGCCGACGCGCAACGTCTCTCCGGCAAGGCCGGTGATCCCAAGCTGGCCGCGCTCATCTGGCATATCGACCTTCTGTTGAAGGATGGCTACCACCCGGTGGTGTTCTGTCGCTACATCGCCACCGCCCACTATGTGGCCGAGCATCTCAAGGCCGCTTTCCCCAAAGCCACCGTCGATGCCATCACCGGCGAACTTACTCCCGAGGAACGCCGCGAGCGCGTGGACGACATGGAGGATACCGAGCAACGCATCCTGATCGCTACCGATTGCCTCTCTGAAGGCATCAACCTGCAACATCTGTTCACCGCTGTCGTCCACTACGACTTGGCCTGGAACCCCACCCGCCACGAACAGCGCGAAGGCCGGGTCGATCGTTTTGGTCAGCAGGCCGACGAAGTGCGTTGCACCATGCTCTACGGGCAGGACAACCCGGTCGATGGCTTCGTGCTCAATGTCATCCTCCGCAAAGGCGAAGCCATCCAGAAGGAACTGGGCGTGCTGGTGCCACTGCCCGAGGACGAAGCTCGTATCAACCAGGCTCTGGTCAAGGCCGCGCTGATGAAACGCAGTGACAGCCGCACTTCATCGCCGCAAGCCGCATTCGACTTCGGTGAGCCGGAGCAATTGCTCGCTCCACTGCAAGCTCAATGGCGTGACGTGCTGGAAAAAGCCAAGGCCAACCGCACTGTGTTCGCCCAGCGCCGCATCCGACCCGACGAAGTGCTGCCCGAATGGCACAAGCAGCAGCAGGCCCTCGGCACCCCGACCGACGTGCAACGCTTTCTGCAAAGCGCCTGCGTGCGGCTCGGTTCACCGCTGGAAACAGGCCGCAAACAGAGCGCCCGTTTCCTGCCGCAGCACCTGCCCGAAGCCTTACGCCAACGCCTGGCCGACGAAGGCATCACTACGCCCCTGTCCATTGACTTCAGCGAACTGCACCGCAGCCACCCGCTGGTCGGCCTGCTCGCCCAACACCTGCTGGAAGATGCGCTTGGTAGCGAACGTCCGCTGGCCGCCCGCTGCGCCGCCACCCTGACCGAAGACGTCGAAGTCGTCACCACCCTCTACCTGCTGCGCCTGCGTCACCAGCTCAGCTACGTGCGCCGCCGCGAGCCGTTCCAGATGATGGCCGAGGAAACCGTGACGCTGGCCGTGCAGGGCCGCAACGCCCCGCAATGGCTGACTGACGAAAACGTCAGCCGCCTGTTGGAATGCACGCCCAGCGGCAACCTGCCACCCGAGGCCATGCAGCGTGAAATACGCACCGCGCTGGATTTTCTTGCTGCGCACCCACAGCAACTGCAAGCACTGGCCAGACAGCGTGCCGATGCCCTGCTGGCCGACCACCAGCGCGTGCGCGCCGCCGCCCGCGACGTGGGCCAGCACAGCGTCAGCCCGTGCCTGCCGGTTGATGTGATGGGCGTGTACGTGTTGCTGCCGGAATCGCTCTGAAGGGACATGACCACACCATGATCGAAACCGAAACCACCGAGCTGAAGAAGTCTCTGGCCGAATTGAAACAGGGGCTGGTTTCTCTGGCCGCCATGCTCAACAAGCACGGTCAAGGCGAGCTGTGGTTCGGCATTGCACCAAACGGCAAAGCCGTGGGGCTGAACGTGAACGAGAAGACCCTGCGCGACGTGTCCCAGGCGATTGCTGCGCATATCGAGCCGGCCATCTATCCACAAATCACCCAACAGCTCATTGAGGGCAAGCATTGCCTGCAAATCAAGGCCGAGGGCTGGCAGCAGCCTTATCTGGCATATGGTCGTGCTTACATGCGGGTGGCCGATGAAGATAAAAAACTCAGCGCCAGCGAACTGAAGAATCTCATCCTGCAAAACAACCAGGATGCGCTGCGCTGGGAAAATGAACCAAGCGGTCTGACGCTGGAACAACTGAACCCCGAAAAAATCAGCCGCTTCCTTGCGCGAGCCAACCTGCCGCAAGACAGCGCCGTCAGCGCCCTGGAAAAACTCGACCTGTTGCGCCAGGGTGCGCCCATCAACGCCGCCAAACTGTTCTTTGCCGACGTGCCCATTCAGTTGCGCTGCGCAGTATTTGCCACCACCACAAGCTCCACCATCATCGATCGTCACGACTTCGACGGCGACATTCTCGAACTGATCGAAGAAGCCGAAAAATACGCCCTGAAAAACATCCACATTGGCATGAGGCTGGAAGGCTTGCTCCGCGTGGACGTGCCCGAAATCTCCCTCAAGGCCATCCGCGAATCGCTGGTCAATGCCTTCTGCCACCGCGACTGGCGCGACCCGGATTTCGTGCAGGTTGCCGTGTTCAAAGATCGCCTGGAAATCCGCAGCCCCGGCAGCCTCTACGGCAACCTGACCTTTGACGAGATACGCCAGGGCAACATCTCCCGCCGCCGCAACCCCAAAATTGCCGAACTGCTGCGCCGCATTCATCTGGTGGAAGCCTGGGGCCGGGGGGTGCCGCTGATTCTGGAAAACGCACCGGATGCCGGCTTCGTCGAAATCGGCGGGCTGTTCATCACCCGTTTCAAGCGCCCGTCGGCGCTGGAGACGGTATCGGAATCTGTCCCTGAAACCGGTCTGAAAACATCAGTTACTCCGCCAGAAACACCAAGAAAACACCAAGAAAACACCAAGAAAACACCAAGAAAACACCAAGAAAACACCAGGATGCTGCTGCTTCACCAGTTGCAGCAACAACCCGAATCCAGCGTTCGTTTCTTGGCTGAAGCGCTCGGCGTGAGCGAAGCCAGTGCACGTCATCACCTACGCCGCTTGCAAGCAGAAAACAAGGTTCGTCGTGTTGGCCCCGACAAAGGCGGCTACTGGGAAGTCATCGGCGAGGACAAGCCATAATATGAAACGCACTCGCAAAACCCAGGCCACGCTCGACCTGCCCACCCTCAAGCTCGAAGGCGGGCTGTTCCTGCCCGGCCAACTTGAAAAAGCTGCCCAGAGTCGCGCCAGCGCACAGCTTGAAGCCGACTACGGCACCCCCAAGGGCGTCAAACTCAAGGACGAATACAGCCGTGCTTTCCAGATCGCCTGCGCCCAGTGGCAGCACTTCGCTACACAAATGGAACGCGCCGATGTCGATGCCGCGCAGTGCACCACAGCCTTCGTCCACGAACTGCTGCGCGACGCCTTTGGCTACGCCACCTTGCAAGCCACGGCAGCACAGCAAGTGGGTGAGCTGCGTTACCCGGTCAGCCTCATGGCTGATACCTTGCCCGTCCTGGTGGCACCACACACTTTGGGCCTGGACGCGGCCGACGCGCGGTTTGCCGTGCAGGGCGGCGGCAGCCGCAAGAAAGCCTCGTTCCAGGCGATGCAGGAATTGCTCAACGCCAGTGAACCGCTGCAATGGGGTATTGTCAGCAATGGCAAGCAACTGCGCCTGCTGCGCGACGCTGCCAGCCTTACCCGCCCCAGTTTTCTCGAAGTCGATCTGGCCGACCTACTCGGCGGCCAGCGCTATGCGGAATTCGCCAATGTCTGGCGCTTGCTGCACGCCAGCCGCGCATCCCGCCCCGGCCAGGGCGCTACGGCGTGCATCTGGGAACAATGGCGCAACGAAGGCCAGCAGGAAGGCACTCGCGTGCGCGACGGCCTGCGCAATGGTGTCGAGCAGGCCCTGCTGACCTTCGGCCAAGGCTTCCTGCAACACCCCGCCAACCACGCCCTGCGTGCTGCCCTGAACGACGGTACGCTCAGCAAGGATGCCTATTTCCAGCAACTGCTGCGCCTGATCTACCGGCTCATCTTCGTCTTCACTGTTGAAGAGCGCGGTGTGCTGCACTCGCAGGACGACAGCGCCGAAGCACTGGCCGCCCGCCGCGCCTATGCCGAAGGCTACGCCTTGACACGTCTGCGCGAGCTGTGCCTCAAGCGCCGCGCCCGCACCCGGCACGACGACCAATGGCAGGCCATCCGCATCGTTTTCCGCGGGCTTGCGCAGGGCGAGTCACGCCTGGCCCTGCCCGCGCTGGGCGGCCTGTTCGCGCCTGAACAATGCCCAGATCTGGATGTCGCCAGCCTGGACAATGCTTACCTGCTCGCCGCCCTGCAATACCTGCGCTGGGCAAAACCGGTCGGTGCGCAACGCCTGGTGCCTGCGGACTACTGCAACATGGGCCCGGAGGAGTTGGGAAGCGTGTATGAAAGCCTTTTGGAACTGGTGCCCGCCATTGACCTGCCCGCCCGCATCTTTGGCTTCATCGGTCGTACCGAGGAAGGCAGCACCGTCGGCAACGCCCGTAAACTCACCGGCAGCTACTACACCCCCGACAGCCTGGTGCAGGAGCTGATCAAGAGCGCGCTCAACCCCGTCATCGAACAGCGCTTGGCCGCCCAGCCGGCCAACCCCACCGAAGCGCTGCTGGCCATACGCGTCATCGACCCGGCTTGCGGCAGTGGCCACTTCCTGCTGGCCGCCGCTCGCCGTCTGGCGGAAAAGCTGGCCCAGTTGCGCAGCCTCGAAGACGGGCAGGAAGGCGCCATCCAGCCGCAGGACTACCGTCATGCCCTGCGCAAGGTTGTGGCTCGCTGCATCTACGGCGTGGACCGCAACCCCATGGCCATCGAACTGGCCCGCATGGCCTTGTGGCTAGAAGGCTACGAGGAAGGCCGCCCGCTGGGCTTTCTCGACCATCACCTGCAAGTGGGCGACGCCCTGTTCGGCCTGACCGACCTGACCGGGCTGAAACAAGGCATCGCCAAGGATGCCTTCAAGCCCTTGAGCGGCGACGACAAGGACGTCTGCAAGGAACTGGCCAAAGCCAACGCCGCCGGCCTCAAGCAGATCGCCAAAGACCTGCAAGGCAAGCAGATGCTGCTGGGGGTGGACAACCGCAGCGGCCTGGAAGCCTTGCGCGCCATCGAAACCCTGCCCGCCGACACGCCCGAACAGGTGGCCGCCAAGGAACAAGCCTGGCGTCGCTTTCTGGAGGAGTCCGCCCACAGCCCGTTGGCCCACGCCGCCGATGCGCTGGTGGGTGCCTACCTGCTGGCCAAGATGGAGGACACGGCCGACACCGTGCCCACCAGCATCATCCTGCATGCGCTGCTGACCGCGCCGGAACGTGCCCAGACCGAGCATGCCGCCCCCATCGCCGCCGCGCGCGAGGCCTGCGAACAGGCTCGCGTGTTCCACTGGCCGCTGGCTTTTCCGCAGGTGTTCACAGAGGGCGGTTTTGATTGCGTGCTGGGCAATCCACCTGGGAGCGCATCAAGCTGCAGGAGGAAGAATTCTTCGCCACCCGCCACCGCGACGTGGCGGAAGCCCGCAACAAGGCCGAACGCGCCCAGCGCATCCAGTGGCTCAGTGAGGGCATATTGGCGCGCCACCTGTACCCAGACCTGGCCCACGAAGCGCGTGAGGACGAAGCTGAAAAACGCCTTTACCGCAAATTCGTCACCGCCCGCCGTACGGCGGAGGCGGCCAGCGTGTTCGCCCATGTGAAAGGCGCTGACGGTGGCCGTTACCCGCTGACTGGCGTGGGCGACGTGAATACTTATGCGCTGTTTGCCGAAACCATTTTGCAAATCCATGCCGACAGTGGCCGCGCCGGCTTCATCGTGCCCACCGGCATTGCCACCGACGACAGCACCAAGACGTATTTTTCGTACTTAACGCAAAACTCCAAGTTAGTAAGTTTGCAGGCATTCGAAAATGAAGAATTTATTTTTCCGTCTGTACATCATTCATTTCGTTTCTGCTTAATCACGCTTGGACGCGCTGGCCAAGCTGAATTCGTTTTTTTCGCGCGACAGCCAAGTCAAATACATGACCTGCACCGCCGCTTCACCCTCACGCCCGATGAATTCCGCCTCATCAACCCGAACACGCTCACCTGCCCAGTATTCCGCAGCCAGCGCGACGCGGAACTGACCAAGAGGCTCTACCACGCCGCCCCGGTGTTAATGCGTGATGCTGTGGTCGAGGGGGAAGGCAAGCAAGCCAAGATGGTGGAATCCGCGCAAAACCCGTGGGGCATATCGTTCATGACTATATTCCACATGTCGAACGACAGCCACTTGTTCAAGTATGAGTCGCCCCCCGACTGCTTGCCGCTGTACGAAGCCAAGCTCATCCACCAGTTCGACCATCGCTGGGCCACCTACACGGCGGACGGCAACAGCCGCGATGTCACGTTGGCCGAAAAAGCCGACCCTGAATTTACCGTCACCCCGCGTTACTGGGTGCAAGCCCGCGAGGTCTGGCTGCGCGTTGCCCGCCTGCCCGAAGGATTGATGAAAGCCCTCAAGGATGGCAACACGCAGGCCACCATGCTGTGCGTGACCCAGTTGCTGTTTGGCTGGCACCTGGCCGAACAGCGCCACACTAATCCAAATATGGGCATGTACCCTGCCTGGAAAGCCTTTGTCGCCCGACACCCCTATGCGCAGGCCATCGCGCCCACGTCGCTGGGTTTTGTCGGCAACAGCCCAGCAAGCCTGCAACCACTGAACGACGACTACCTGCCCGCCGAAGGCGAAGCCAAGCTGCAGCCCTACGTGCCCGGCGCCCGCAGCGCTACCGCTTGGTACGCCACCGACCCCGAAGCCGAGTGCGCCGTACTGGTATTCGCCGCCGAGTACGGCCATCTGCCTGCATTGGAAGCATCCTTGACGGCCGAACCCGCCGTGCTCGCCTTGGCCGAACGCTGGTTGCAGGGCTCCTGCCCGCAGTGGTTGATGGGGTGGCGGGATATTACGAGCGCACATGTATATCGGACGGTGATTGCGTCGGTGATGCCGTTTTTGGGGGTGGGGCATACCATCCCGCTGTTCACCACGACGGCGAATGCGCGCCTGACAGCCTGCCTTTTAGGCAATCTGTGCTCATTGATGCTTGATTATTGTGCTCGCGTAAAAGTGGGCGGCACGCACCTGACCTATGGCTATTTGAAGCAATTCCCGATCCTGCTACCTGAACGCTACACCAAAGCCGATCTCGCCTTCATCGTCCCGCGCGTCCTGGAACTGACCTACACCGCCCACGACCTCGCCGCCTGGGCCAAGGATTTGGGCTTCGAAGGCCCACCCTTCCCCTTCGACCCCCACCGCCGCGCCACCCTGCGCGCCGAACTCGACGCCTACTACGCCAAACTCTACGGCCTCACCGAGGAAGATCTGCGTTACATCCTCGACCCCGCTGACGTGATGGGTGACGATTACCCCAGCGAAACCTTTCGTGTGCTCAAGGACAAAGAGCGCAAGGAATTCGGCGAATACCGCACGCAACGGTTAGTGCTGGCGGCTTGGAAACAGTTGGAACAAGAGCCGTCTGTCCTCATCCAGCAAGCTCAGCCTGCTCGTCCAGTCACACCATTCCGAACCTATGCGGCGGGCCATACACCAGCAACCGAAGGCGAGGATTGGCTGGCAGGACTGGTCTGCGACATTCTCCTGCAGGGGGGTTCCTGCGATGACATTCGCCTACGTCAAATCCTGCTGACAACCTTGCCAGAGTCTAACTCGCATAGAGAGCTTCTGACCGAGTGGTTGCAGCCGATCAATAGCGAACGGTGGTTGCATATCTGTGCCTGGCTTCGCAGCCTGCTGGGTGTGCCGACAACTGCGCCCCTGGTCATCCATGATTCCGAAGGTTTGACACAGGTGTTGGGCGACAATCGTACGGCGTCGCTTGCCAGAGCACTGATTGAGGCAAGGCAACAACAGGAGTCAGCCCTGGAGGAGGCGCTAGTCACGCCAGAATCAGCCATGCAAACGGAAAGTCTGAAAAAAAGGGATAAGAGATGAACGTAGTCGGTATTCCAGCATCACTTTCCACAAAACCCCACCTATGGGTGGAGACCATGTGGCTGCTGGAGTCACTGACGGTGAATAAGCCCTTGCGCGAGATACCGTTGCGTCAAGGACTCAACCTGATCGTATCTCCGCCCGGAAAAGACAGTTCCGGGCATGGTGTCGGGAAAACCGCTTTTTGCCAATTACTGCGATTCGCACTGGACGACCCTCTCTGGTCCGAGGGATCGGCGTTGCGCGATGAACTGCTGCAAAACCGGGATCTGAAGGAAGGGGCTGTAGCAGCCCGTGTGCATGTCGGTGGAGAAACATGGACCGTTCTGAAACCGTGGGGATACCAGAAGATGTACCGTGCTTCCCGAGCTTCAGATTGGCGGCAATTGGCCGACGGTAGTGTAGAAAACGAATATCACGCCTACCAGAATGCACTGCGGCGGCACTTTGTCGAAACCTTGCCGGTTCAGGAATTGCCTGGTTCCGGACAGCCTATTGAATGGCACCACATTCTGGCCTGGTGCTCCCGCGACCAAAACGCCCGATACCAGCATTACTTCCAATGGCGTGCAGAAGGTGTCCGGTTCAGTTTGCCAGCGAAATCACCTCTTGCTCTCGTACAGATCGTGTTGGGTCTCCTGCACGACGACACGACACTGCGTGACCTGAATAGCACAACCAAAGCTATAGAAACCCAGAAGTCAAGGTTGGATCAATTACGGGAGGAACCCGCACGTTTGATGAACCATGTGCGTCGCCAATTGGCCAATCGCCTTAAAGCGCCAATCAATACGCCCTTCCGTCAAGAAGGATTGATCGAACATCCCAACTTGATTGATATTGCCAGGCAACGCCACGAGTCCTATCAACAAGAGTTGCAATCCATTGAAAAAGAGAGACAAACTCTTGCAGGTGAGCGTCAAAAATGGCTGGAGAAACGGACGCCACTGAGTGGCGTCGTGAGTTTGCTCGTCAATGAAATCGGGCAGATGGAAGCGTTGATTGCTGGCGATACCGAGCAGTTAGAGGCATTGCAAAGTGAAGCAGTATCACTGCAGCAGAATCTTTCAAAGCATTGCGATGCAGGAAATCGCCAGCTCAAAGATTGTCATCACGTCATTGAACGCATCGAACAAGTTCAAATTGATCGAAAGCAGCGCATCGTGCTTCATCAGCAAACCAAAGAATCCCTTGAGAGTCTTCTAATTCCTCTACGGCGTCGTTTGGACGAACTAGAGAATGAGGTAATGCCGATTGATAGAGAGCTAACCGACATTGATAAAGAAAATATTGAACTGGATAAGAAATACGCTCAATCATTGTCGAATAAGCAGCTACTCAACGAGGCTATCGAAGACTACGAACACTACAAAAGCCTTGCATCAGGAAAATCACATTCGGCTGACATGAATGTGGCACAGCGCAAGCTGGATTCAGCCCGACGTCGCCTCGACCAATTGCAGCTGCAGCTTGAGAACGAGAAGCAGGCAGTCGCAGGTCGTCGTAGAGAAATCAGTGAAGCCATGATGGCGGTTGCCAAATCGCTACCTTCTTTCCAGTGGGGTGTTTTTAACGATGAAGAGAAACACCGCAATCACCCTTTCCAGATGGGGCCAGTGCACTCAACCACATACAGGGTATTGGAAATACTTGCAGGCGATGTTGCTTGCCTGCTCGATAGTGCTCAGGAACAGAGCTTTCATCCCGGATTCCTCTTACACGATTCTCCCCGTGAGGCAGAAATGAGCGAATCCATACTCTGGGCGCTACTTGGACATGTCGCAGAAAATGGCAGTGACTCGCTGCAATACATTGTCATTACCTCGACAGAGCCACCTGAATCTTTCACGGATTTTGAGCGTCATAGGCTCTCAACAGATAGCATGGACGGGCTTCTTCTTCGCAAGCGCCTGAGTGTAGAACAAGCGTCGTTGACATGAATTTTCTGCAACGCGCACTTATCGAGAAAGCTGGCCATGACAACGGCTTCGAGCACGTGCTGGCATCCGCTGGCGACGTGGTGACACTGGCCTCTGCCCGCCACCGAAGCCAGGCGGTGGTGACGGCATCGGCCGACGGCTTCGACGTGCGCTTTCAATCAGGCACGCCCCTGCTGCTGCCGGAGCTGCTGCGCAGCTTCCAACCCTGGGCCGGAGTCGATGACGTGTTTTGCGTGCCCACCCTAGCCGACTTAGCAGCTCTGCTGCGCCGTGCAGCCAGCCTGTCGCAGGCGTTGCCGAATCAGGTAGTGCGCGACTACCACGCGGCTGTCGAGCAGGCTGTAGAGGCGCTGTCTGTCGAGAGCCGCGGCACGGAAGGGGAACGCCTGGTGCGCCAGCGCGTGGGGCAGGAACATTATCGTGACGCCTTGCTGACCTATTGGGGCGGTGCCTGCGCAGTGACTGGCGTCACAGTGACCGAGGCGCTGCGTGCCAGCCATGCCAAGCCGTGGGTGGAATGTGTCGAAGATGCTGAGCGGCTGGATGCCTTCAACGGCTTTCTGCTGGTGGCGAATCTCGATGCGCTGTTCGATCGCTTTATGATCAGCTTCGACGATATCGGGAATCTGCTGACCAGTACCCACTTGTCCCAGAGCGATCTGCACAGACTTGGTGTCCACCCAGGTATGATGTTGCGCTGGCTGGCCAGCGAGCACCGGCCTTATTTGCAGTGGCACCGGGCGCGTTTCCTGCTCGGTGCCCGATCGAGGGAGAAAGCATGGCCAAGGCCGAAATGAACCGCCCCGAGTTTTATGGGGGCTGTCTGGTTTAAGTTAGGTTTCTACTGTTGCCTTTTTTCTGCCAGGTGCCGGTAATAGTCAGTCTTTAATTTGTCCGTAAAATCAAGGAAATCTCCCGGAGAGCGAAGCGCGGCGAGACGACTCCCCTGGTACGGTGCCGCACAGAAGAAGCGCAAACCCGTGGCCTAGAATTGCTTTGTATTCATGCACAACGTTCGATGCGGAATATCTGGAGCTTTTTCAGGAGGTCATCATGGGCAGGTATTTGATCGCTTGGCTGCTGGGCGTGCCGGCAACGGTGTTATTGATTGTTTATCTGTTATGAGCTGCGCGTGACGTCGTATCCACTCGGGGTTCAGCAAGAACTGGCCGGGCTGTAAAGGTGGTGGCGGCCCGGGGGCCGCCAACCGGGGACTATTTGGGGATTGTTCCTCGTGTCCGGTTGCACCAAGCCCGTGCGCGCGTTACACCGATCGAACAGCCGTTAGCGACGGAAGTAGTGATGCAAGCCAGGGCATGGCTGCGCCAGGCGGCAGTGGCGCTTGTCGGCGCGCCTACCGTCCCATGCGCGACGCCGCGAGCGTCACGTCGGCGTGCTCCCAGGCCTTCCTGAAGCGCGCCTCGATGATGGCTGCCTCCGGATCCTTTTTTTGCGCGCGCAGGGCCTGCATCAATCCGAAAAGGGCCCAGCCGCTGTCGCGGTTGCGGCGCAGATCCTCCCAATAGACCGTCTCCGCCTCGGCCGGATGCCCCGCCTGCAGCAGGATGGCCCCCAGGGCGAGCCGGGGCGGGAAATGCCATTCGGCGGGCTCGGTGTAGACCAGCCCGTCCTCGAGGCGGACGGCGCGTTCGAGGTGGCTGATGGCGGCGTCGAATTCGCCGCGCGCGGCGGCGATCTCGCCGGCGAGCACCTCGGGGGCGACGCTCAGTACGCCGCGCGAGGTGTTTTTCGAAAACAGGGGAAAATCCAGCGCAGGATCCTGCATGAGCTCCCGCAGGGCGGCCAGTTCCTGCTCCGCCTGCCGCAGCCTCTCGGTCGCGACGAAGGCGAGGCCGCGCACGTAGTGCCAGCTGCCCTTCAGGAACAGGTTGGTGGACGGGGGCGCGGGTTC
Source organism: Nitrosovibrio sp. Nv17 (assembly GCF_900119085.1). GTDB lineage: Bacteria > Pseudomonadota > Gammaproteobacteria > Burkholderiales > Nitrosomonadaceae > Nitrosospira. The sequence continues at coordinate 78,502 of NZ_FPIQ01000004.1, forward strand.
TTCCAGGATCTCCTGCCAGTACCCGAATCGAGCATACGCCCAATACGGCACCATCCGGAATACGGCCGTCAACGGCATCTCCTCCAGCGCGGCGTCGTCTATCTTGGCGGCGATGTCACGGGCGGCCTGGATCGCTATCCGGCTCTGCCCGCCCGCCGTCGCCGCAAACCAGAGAAAGTGGATGTTGTGCGGGTAGTACGCCATGGGGTACAACCCTTGCGCGCGGCACTGGGCGATATAGTCCTCGTCGGCGGCGATCGCCAGCTGGTTGCTGCGCATGGAATCCGCATACCTTCCCACCCGCTGGTAGATGTGCGACGGCATGTGTATCATGTGGCCCGCCGCCGGCATCAGCGGCAGGAGCGCGTCGGCCGCGCGCTCGGCGCGCTCCGGCGTGGGCGTCGGTTCCATCAGGTGGATGTACATGTGCAGGGCGGCGGGATGGGCCGGATGGCCGCGCAGCACCTGCTCGGTGAGGGCCACGATCTCGGCGGTGCCCTCGTGGGGCCGCCCGTCCCGCATCCAGTATCCCCAGGGGCGCATATCCATCATCGATTCCACGTAGAGCATCGCCACGTCGGGATCGTCCGGGAAGCGCTCGTGCACCGCCCGCATCGCCTCCGCGTAGGCCCTGTCGTTGCTTGCGCGATCTTCCGCCCTGCCGGAATAGCGCTTTTCCAGCGCGCCGATCAGCGCGCGTTCCCTGTCCGGCGCGGCCGCTGCCAGCGATGCCGCCTTGCGCGCCAGCTCCAGCGCGCGCGGCTCATCTTGCGGATCCATGGCCGCGTTGATGTTGGGACCGAGCACCAAAGCCTGGCCCCAGTAGGCGATCGCCAGGGCGGGATCGAGCCGCGCGGCCTCGCGGAAGGCGCGCAGGGCCTCGGCATGGTTGAAGCCGTAAGCCAGGTTGATGCCCTGGTTGATGAACAGCTGCGCCCCTGCGTGTTGCGTGCTCACCGGGAATACGTGGACGCCGAGGTTCTGCAGGCGCGGCGCGACCTGCCCGTCCGGCCCCGGCTGGGCCGCCATTTCCGACGCCTCGTAGTGCCGGTGCTGACCCGGCGGGGACACCGCATGGTTGTCGGCCATTGCCGCTCCGGGGCAGGCAAGGAGCGCCGTCTCCGCCAGGAGAACGGCGAAGAGGCGACACCACCATGGGATGGAGGTCGACGCCTGCATGATGGAAATGACCCATCCTTGTGGAATTCCGTGTGCGACGGTATCGCCTGTCATCCGTGCCTCCTCGCGCTCGATTGAAAATAGGGCCAATCCGATGAATGGAAAATGAAGAAGGGGATTCTCAGGCCTTGAAGAAATCGTCGAGCAGATTCGCGCAGCACTGTCTGGCCGGTGTTCCCGATCTTTCGATTTTTCCCCTCAGCAGGGCTCCCTGCCAGGTGTTGATCAGCAAATCCGCCATGTCCGTCGCGGATCTGTCCGTTCTCACGGCGCCCTGCTGCTGCGCGAGCGCCAGGCCGGACGCCAGCAGGGCACGGTAGCGGTCGAGCGCTGCGTGGAGGGATTTCCGGCACAGGGGGCTGGTGTCGCCGATCTCGCCCATCAGGTTGCCCAGCAGGCAGCCGCCATTGAATCCATCGCGCTCGAATTCGGCGATGAGCTCGTCGAAGTAGCGCCGTATGGCTCCGAGCGCGTCGCCTTCGGAACGCTTCAGGTGGGCGGTCAGCCGAACGATGAACGGGTCGATGTAGTGCTCGATGACACTCGCCCCGAAGTCTTCCTTGCTGTCGAAATAGTTGTAGAACGAGCCCTTGGGGATCCCTGTCGCGTCCAGGATCTCCTGCAGCCCGGTCCCGTGATAGCCTTGCCGCATGAGCATGTCCAAGCCCTGATCCAGCAGGCGCTCTCTGTTGGCTTCCTTTCTGGCAAGTTTCGGCATGGCAGCATTATACGACCGGTCGTCTTGGATCGTCAAATGTCAACCGGGTGATCGCTGCAGGGAGCAGGTCGATCCCGTTTCCCGGACAGCGCGGCGGGCGGGCCGTCGAGCCGGTGCCGCGCCTGCGCCGGCCGCTTTCCGGGCGCGCGTTCCCCGGCCAGGGAAGTTTACGGCCCTTCAGGTTCGTCCGGAGGAATGCCCAGCGCCTCGGCGACGCCCCGCCCATAGGCAGGATCGGCTTTCAGGCAATGGCCGATGTGGCGCAGCTGGATGTCCCGCGGAGCGCCGCCGATCGAACGCGCCGTGTTCTCGAACAGGGCCTGCCGCTGCTCCGGCGCCATGAGGCGGAAGAGGTTGCCGGGCTGGGAGTAGTAGTCCTCGTCCACGCGGTGGTTCCAGTGGCCGGCGGCGCCTTCCAGGTCCAATGGCGGTTCCGCGAAATCCGGCTGCTGCCGCCACTCCCCGTAGCTGTTGGGCTCGTAGCCCAGGGTGGAGCCGTGGTTGCCGTCCACTCGCATGGCGCCGTCCCGGTGATAGCTGTGGAAGGGGCAGCGGGCCGCATTCACCGGGATGAGGTGATGGTTGACGCCCAGGCGGTAGCGCTGCGCGTCTCCGTACGAGAACAGGCGGCCCTGCAGCATCTTGTCGGGGGAGAAGCCGATGCCCGGCACGACGTTCGCCGGGTTGAAGGCGGACTGCTCCACTTCGGCGAAGAAGTTCTCCGGATTGCGGTTGAGCTCCATCACGCCTACCTCGATCAGGGGATAGTCTCCGTGCGGCCACACCTTGGTGAGGTCGAACGGGTGGTACGGGCACGTGGCGGCATCCTTTTCCGGCATGACCTGGATGAAGAGCGTCCACTTCGGGAAATCGCCCTTCTCGATGCTCTCGTACAGGTCGCGCTGGTGGCTTTCGCGATCCTTGCCGATGATGGCCTCCGCCTGTGCGTCGGTGAGGTTGCGTATGCCCTGCTGCGTGCGGAAATGGAACTTGACCCAGTGGCGTTCTCCCGCCGCGCTGACGAGGCTGAAGGTGTGGCTGCCGAATCCGTGCATGTGGCGGTAGCTGGCGGGAATGCCGCGGTCGCTCATGACGATGGTGACCTGGTGCAAGGCTTCCGGGAGCGAGCTCCAGAAGTCCCAGTTGTTGCGCGCGCTGCGCAGGTTGGTGCGCGGATCGCGCTTGACCGCGTGGTTCAGATCCGGGAACTTGAGCGGGTCCCGCAGGAAGAACACGGGCGTATTGTTGCCCACCAGATCCCAGTTTCCCTCCTCGGTGTAGAACTTCAGCGCGAAGCCCCGGATGTCGCGCTCCGCATCGGCGGCTCCGCGCTCTCCCGCCACCGTGGTGAAGCGTGCGAACAGTTCCGTTTTCTTGCCGACTGCGGAGAATATCCGCGCGCGCGTGTAGCGGGTGATGTCGTGCGTGACGGTGAAGGTGCCGTAGGCGCCCGATCCCTTGGCGTGCATGCGCCGCTCGGGGATCACCTCGCGGTCGAAGTGGGCGAGCTTCTCCAGGAACCACACGTCCTGGAGCAGCGCCGGGCCGCGCGCGCCGGCGGTCATGATGTTCTGGTTGTCGGGGACGGGCGCGCCCGCGTTGGTGGTCAGCTTCTTGTCATTGCTCATGATCGTTCTCCTTGCCGGTTGAGATAGGAATCCGTCAGGTCCGGTGCTATCCGTTTGCAACCTCGCCGGGGGCGGGATGCCTGAAATTTTTATCTGGTCCGGGTTCTCCCGGCAGGTTGCGCGCACGATGCTGCCGCAGGCGGCACCCGCCGGGCCGTCGAATCCCGATTATGGGCGAAGCCGGAGGAGCCGGAAAGGGCCGCGTTCGAATGACGGCTGCAAGGGCGGCAGTGCCGTGGCGGGATGGTGGGGGGAGATCCTCGGCTCGCAATGAATGCGTCCCGGAAACGAAAAAGAGCGGCCATGCCGCTCTTTTTATCCGTGGATAAGGTCCCCGCAGATGCCGTCAGACTGATTATCTTGAACCTCAGGGTCCAAGGTGGTCACTTCCCGGACGCATCAGGCGCTCCCATGAAGGGTGCGCACAACAGCGTCATACTGGTTTGCAACCGATTCTCAAAAAGTTGGTTCAAAGAATATAAGTCTAGACGAACACCGCAGGGAACAACGCTTCCGCTTTCACCATGGTCGATGCCGCGTTGCTGCGGCCACCTCCCTGGCTGGAGCGGTAAAACCGGTCGCGCGGGCGCCGGAAAGCTTGCCACGACCCGCCGCTCGGGTTCCGGAACTAGAGCAGCCTGTCCTGCGTCGGCATCGCGGCATCGAGCGCCATTTGCATGTGGACGATTCTACGCTTAAATGCCTCCATGTCAAAGCCTCCTTTCTTCCTGGAGGCGAGCAGTTCGTGGGTGATGTTGAGTGCGGCCATGATGGCGATGCGTTCGGTGCCCACCACCTTCCCGGTATCCCGGATGCTGCGCATCCGCTCGTCGAGATAGGCGACCGCCTGCAGCAGTTCCTCGCGCTCGTCCTCGGGACAGGTGACGCGGAATTCACGACCCAGGATGGCGACGTTCAAGGCGGTGGAGGTCTTCATTCCTCGCCTGCAGGGATGTGCACCAGCAGCGCTTCCAGCCGGTTCGCCGCGGTATCGATCTTTTCCATCAGACCCCGGTTCTCGGTGGTCGCCGCCGCCAGCTGCTGGCGCAGACGGGCGTTTTCGGAGCGCAGCTGCTGGCACAGCTGCACGAATTGATGAATCTTTTCTTCCAGGATGGCGAGCTCGGATTCCATCGGTTCACTATAGTGCGGGAATCCTTGCTGAGTCAACTGCCGGGAGCGCTGCCCGAATGCCGTTTCCAGGTTTGCCCGGTCGCGCCGTCATGCATCCGCGGTATCCCGGCGGAATGGATGCGTTGCCTCGCCGCGCCGACGCTGATACAGTCTTCCGGTTCCGCTTTTTCCCCGTCATTCGACACGTGCCACACGCCATGGGTAGCCGCCTGTCCAGCCTGCGCCTGACGAAGTACATCGCACCCTACTGGGAGGTGTTCGTGCTGGGACTGGCGGGCATGGCCGCGACGGCGGTCCTGACGCTCCCGATCGCGATGCTGGTGGTGCCGCTGCTGGATGACGTCCTGGTCGGGAGGAGCGGTGAAGCAGTGCAGTGGATTCTGCCGGCGTTCATTGGGCTGATCGCCGTGCGGGGCGTAGCCTCGTATGCCGGCACCTGGGCGATGCACTGGGCATGCGGCCGGGCCGCCATGGATTTGCAGGCGGACCTGTTCGACAGAGTGCTGGCGCTGGAGCCTTGCCATGGTGCCGATCCACAGGATGGCGGCCCGGCCGTCCGGCCTGCCTCCGAAGTCTCCGGCTTCTTTCGCGCATTGATCGATCTTGCCGCGGCGCTGGCGAGGGATGCGCTGACGGTGGCCGGATTGCTGGTCTGGATGTTCTATCTCGACTGGAGGCTGGCAGCGCCGGCCTTGGCGCTGGCGATCACGGGATCGCTGGTGGCGCGATGGAGCGGCCGGCGGCTGCGTCGCGCCGAGACCCGGATGCGGCAGGCGGAGAACGATCTGGGCCGCATCTTCCGGGAGGCCATGCGGAATCACAGGGTGATCGCCCTGTACGGGGGCAGGGAGCATGAAGCCCGCCGCATGAGGACGGCCGCCCGGCACGCGCATGTCCAGGGCATGAAGCGGGCAGGCGTCGGGGCGGTGCATTTCCCGCTGTACCAGCTGATGGCCGCCACCGCGCTGGCGGCCATGATGTATGAGGCCGCACGGTGGATCCCCGTGCGCGAGATCACGGCGGGGGGCATTGTTTCCGTCGTCGTGGCGACGCTGATGCTGGGCATGTCGTTGCAGCGCATCGCTGCTGCATGGATATCCTGGAGGGAGGGACAGGCGGCTGCGGCCGGCGTGCTTGCGCTGCTGCACCGGAATACCGGCGCACGGGCCGACGCGGGGGGCGGCAGCATCGTCATCGGGCGCGCGCAGGGGGAGCTGCGATTCGACGCGGTCAGCTTTCATCGGGGTGCCTCCAGCATTGCTCCCGGTTTTGCCCCGCACGGCGTGCGCGACATCACGCTGGCGATCCGTCCGGGAGAAACCGTCGCACTGGCGGGCGCTTCGGCGGCCGACAAGAATATCCTGATGAATCTGGTGCCGCGTTTCATCGTTCCGACGGCGGGCAGGATATGGCTGGACGGGCGCGACCTGGCGGATATCGATCTGGCAAGCCTGCACGCCAACATCGCCCTCGTCTCCGAGGACACCATGCTGTTCGACGACACCGTGGCGGCGAACATCGCGTATGGCGCCATGGGGTTCGAGACCGAAGCCCGGATCATCGCGGCAGTGCAGGCCGCCCGGGCCACGGAGTTCATACGGGAGATGCCGCAGGGATTGCAGACGATGGTGGGCGAGGGGGGCGTGGCGCTGACCGGCGGACAGCGGCTGCGCATCGCCATCGCACGGGCCCTGCTGAAGAATCCACCCATCGTGCTGGTGAATGAAACGCCGCGAACCCTGGATTTCGAGACCAATCAGCACGTGCAGGCGGCGCTCGAAACCCTGATGCGGGGACGCACCGCGCTGGTCGTCGCCCATCGCCTGTCCACGGCGGAAGGAGCGGATCGCATCGTGGTCCTGCAGGAGGGACGCATCGCCGAAACCGGGGACCACCACGGATTGCTCGCCCGCCGGGGAATCTACGCCGGGCTCGTTCAGGCCTTCGTCTGATTGATTCCATGTTCCGGCGGAACGGCGTCGTTCGCCTGGGGCCGGTACTCCGGCACCCACTGTGCCAGCTCTTCCCTGACCGTCCGGTCGTCCAGCACCGGATGCCGATCCATCCATTCCACCAGCTGTCCCAGCCATTGCGCATCGGCCTGCCGCGGCTGCGCGATCCGCAGCTTGGCGTGCGGCGTCGGCAGGGTATCCTCATCCTCCGCCAGGGGCTGTTCGTACAGCTTCTCGCCGGGGCGCAGGCCATTGTAGACGATCTTGACATCCTCCTCGTCCAGGCCCGACAGGCGTATCATGTCGCGCGCGAGATCCGCGATCCTGATCGGCTCGCCCATGTCCAGCACGAACACTTCCCCGCCGCCTTCCCTGCCCCCCATCAAACCCGCCTGCAGTACCAGTTGGGCGGCTTCGGGGATGGACATGAAGTAGCGGGTCACCTCGGAATGGGTCACGGTGACCGGTCCTCCTTTCGCGATCTGCTCGCGGAATTTGGGGATGACGCTGCCGGTGCTGCCCAGCACGTTGCCGAAGCGGACCATGACGAAGCACGTGTGCCGCACCTGCCCTTCGGGGCGGCCCTGCCGCGCCAGCTGCTGCAGCGCCTGGCAGATCATTTCGGCCAGGCGCTTGCTGGCGCCCATGACATTCGTGGGATTGACGGCCTTGTCGGTCGAGATCAGCACGAACTTGTCCACGCCGTGCTCGATCGCCGCCTGTCCCAGGACATAGGTGCCCCATGCGTTGTTGAGTATGGCCTGCCAGGCATTCTCCTGTTCCATGAGGGGAACGTGCTTGTAGGCCGCGGCATGGAACACGAGGGCGGGCCGGTAGCGGGAGAGCGCCTGGGACACGCGGTGGCGATCCTTGATGTCGCCGATCAGGAAGACCATGGAGAGATCGGGAAAGTGGGCCCTGAATTCCTGTTCGGCCTTGTACAGGGCGAACTCGTTCAGTTCGAACAGTATCAGGCGGCGGGGCTCGAACCTGGCGATCTGCCGGCATAATTCGGATCCGATCGAGCCGCCCGCGCCGGTGACCAGCACCGTCTTCCTCGCCAGCAGATCGTTCAGCTTGTCGTCGTCCAGCACGACCAGGTCGCGCTTGAGCAGGTCCTCGAGTTCGACGTTGCGAATCTGCGAGACTGTGACCTTTCCACTGATCAGGTCGTCGTAGGAAGGCGCGATCAGCGCCTTGACGCCGGCGGACGAGCATACTTCCAGGGCGCGCCGGCGATCGCGGTGGAGCCGGTCGGGGTGGCGGCGGTCGCCGCCCCGGGTGCGGCGGGCATGCCGGCGGTCGGGCCCGCTGGGCAGGGCGATGATGGCGTGCGCGACGTCCAGCTCCCTGGCGAGCGCGGGCAGGTCGCTGATGCCGCCCAGCACCTTGGAGCCATGCAGGATCAGGCCGCGCTTGCGGGGATCGTCGTCCAGCAGGCCGGCCACGCACCATTGCGTGCTGCGGCTGAGTTCCTTCACCAGGCTGATCGCGCCGTCGTTGGCGCCCAGCACCAGTACCAGGTTGCCCTGGGTCTTCTTTGGACCATAGAGGCGGTGCTCCTTCCAGAGACGGTATGCCAGACGGCTGCCGCCCATGATGAACAGCAGCAGGATGGGTGCAAGCAGCAGCACCGTGCGCGGGATGTCCCGATGTATCTGCAGCAGGAGCAGCATCATGGGTACGGCCGTGGCCGCCGTCAGCACCGCGAGCAGGATGCGCCGCAGGTCGGGCAGGCTCGCGTAGTGCCAGAGGCCGCGATACAGGCCGAACCGGAGGAATGCCACCGCGTGCACCGGCAGGATCCAGGGCAGGGTGCGGAACAGCGACTGCTGGTACAGCGGCGGGATGTCGAAATTGAATCGGAAGGTGTAGGCAAGCGCCCAGGCGGCCGCGGCGGCGGCGATGTCGTGGACGAACGCGATGACTGTGCGTATATTGGGCATGCCGAGCCGGGAGCGTGTCATATCGTCAGTCCCCTGTGCGGCATCCGGGCCGCCGCCGTTCGGATGCGAGCATCATGCCCAGGTAGAGGATGATCCAGAGGGCGCCGACGCCCGCCTGGACGGCGGAGTCCTGGCGCAGCGCCCACAGGGCGCTGAGGCTCGCGCCGAGCATCAGCGCATAGCCGAACAATGCCGTATTGCGATGCCCCAGGCCGCTCTGCACCAGGCGCTGGTAGTAGTGGGCGCGGTGCGCCTGCCAGAATTTCTCGCCCTTGAGGCAGCGTTTCGCGAGCGTGACGGATGCATCGGCGATGAAGGGGGAAAAGACCAGCACGGGCAGCCATGCGGGCCATACCGCCGTGAGCCAGCCTGTCGCCCCGAGCGATCCGGCCAGGAATCCGAGCGGGATCGCGCCCGCGTCGCCCATGAAGATGCGGGCGGGGTGGAAATTGAACACCAGGAAAGCTGCAGCGGCTGCGGCGATGCAGAAATTGGCCGCGGCAAAGAAGGCATCCCCGGCCTGCCAGGCGATCAGGCCATAGCAGGCGAAGCCGATCAGCGCCATGCCGCCCGCGAGCCCGTCCGAACCATCCATGAAATTGTAGAGATTGATCATCCATACCATCGCCAGTGCGACCAGCAGCGCCAGCGCCCATCCGTGCGTCTCCAGCAGCAGCAGCGAGAACCCCGCGGCGGCGGCGCCATGCGCCAGCAGCCGTATCGGCACGGGCAGGCCCGACACGTCGTCGGCCAGGGATACCAGGGCCAGAAGCGCGACGCCGAGGGGAATGGCGGCGGGCAGGTCGACCGGCAGGGCGATCCATGAAACCGCGATGCCCAGCATCATGCCCAGCCCGCCGCTGCGGCGTACGGCGCCCGTATGCAGGGAACGGTCATTGGCATGGTCGAGTACCCGGGGAGCCGTGCTTCCGGTCAGCCATCGGATCAGGATGAACGTCACGACGAACGCGATGAACGGTGAGACGGCGGTGGAAGGGAAAAATCCGTCGGTCATGACCCATTATAACTGCCCGAGATACTTTGCGATGGGTTCCAATGTCATGTCCGGCGGCGTGCCGGAGGCGGGCTGTCCAGGGTGCGCCGCCACCGGTTGGCGTGCGGGGATGGCCGGCGCACCGGGTTTCCCCGAAGTGCCGGGTGCGCCGTCATGCGGCCACGCCCGCGCGCTCTGCGCCGGATATGCCGGGGTCTTGGGGAGTCGCGCTCCATTTTCCGCATGCGGAAGCGGTCGATGAAAAAGAGGATGTCGCTCAATACCCAGATACTCCTCGGTGTGCTGGCCGGGATACTGCTGGGCGCAGGAATATCGGGACTCGGAAGGGATTCTTCCCTGGCGGAAAACGGGCTCTACGCGGCCGGGCTGATCGGTACGCTGTTCATCGATCTGCTGAAGATGGTATTGGTGCCCCTGGTATTCACCTCCATCGCGGTCGGGGTCGCCAATCTGCGCGCGCACCAGCAGATGCACCGGGTGTGGCAGGCAACCCTGGGGTTCTTCGTCTTTTCCATGGCCCTGGCGGCCATGCTGGGGCTGGCCGCCGCCAATCTGTTCCAGCCGGGCAAGGGGCTCCCGCTGGCGATGTTCCAGGATGCCATGCAGGGCTTCGAAGCCAGGCAGATGTCCCTGCCGGACTTCTTCGCCCAGTTCCTGCATTCACTGTTCCAGAATCCCGTCACGGCCCTGGCCCAGGGCGATATCCTCGCGGTGGTGGTGTTCGCGCTGCTGCTCGGCATTGCGCTGGTGGTGGGCGGGCAGCGCTACGCCAACATCGTCGTGCTGCTGCAGGAATGTCTGGAGCTGGTACTGATGCTGGTGGGCTGGATCATGCGCCTCGCGCCGCTCGGCATCATGGCGCTGCTGCTGCAGCTGACGGCTACCCAGGATATCCATCTGCTCGCGGTGCTGATGGAGTTCATCCTCGTGGTGGTGGGTACCACGCTGCTGCATGGCGTGGTGCTGCTGCCGCTGATCCTGTACCTGGCAACCGGCATGTCGCCCCTCAGGTTCTGGCGCGGCGCGCGCGAGGCACTCATCACGGCCTTCGCCACCAGCTCCAGTTCCGCCACCCTGCCCGTCACTCTGCGTTGCGCGGAACAGCACCTGCACGTCAGGCGCGATGTCGCGGGATTCGTGGTGCCGCTCGGCGCCACGCTCAACATGGATGGTACCGCGCTGTACGAGGCCGCCGCGGCGCTGTTCGTCGCCAACCTGGCGGGCATCGAGCTCGACCCCGTGCAGCAGATGGTCGTATTCGTGACCGCCATGCTGGGGGCGATGGGTGCCCCCGGCATTCCCAGCGCCGGCATGGTGACGATGGCGCTGGTGCTGCAGGCGGTGGGGCTGCCGGTGGAGGCCATCGCCATCCTGCTGCCCATCGACCGGTTGCTGGACGCCTTTCGCACGGCGGTCAACGTCGAGGGCGACATGGTGGGCGGCCTGGTGGTGCAGGCCTGGATCGGGGAGCCCCGTTCGTAGCGCGGCGGCGATTGCCGCGCATGGCTGCGTCTCCGCTGCGAACGACTTCTTCCTCCGCCGCAAGCGGCAGGGTGCGACAATTTGTCGCATTCTCGTTTCACTAAAAATGGATTATCCTCCCGACCGGGTAGCATTCAATGGAGGAATCCATGCAGCAATGGCGTGTCGGTCCCGTCGCAGTCGTTCTTCTTCTCCTCCTGCTGGGCCGGGCGATGATGGCGCATGCCGACCATCCCGACCCCGCTGCGGAAGACCAGGATTCCGCCACAGCCCGGCCGGCCAAGGCTACGCTGGGGGTCGGAATCACCCTGGATGCCGAAGGCCGCCTGTGGCTGGCAAGGGTGGAGAACCGGCAATTGCTGGTCTCCCGCTCCGACGACGACGGAAAGACCTTTTCCACCCCCGTGCCAGTGACGGTCGAGCCCGAGGACATCGCGGCCGACGGCGAGAACCGTCCCAAGCTCGCGGTCGCCTCCGACGGCACCCTCCTGCTCACCTGGATCCAGTCCCTGCCCCAGAAGTACGCGGGCAATGTCCGCTTTTCGCGCTCGCTGGATGGAGGCCGCACCTTCTCCCGCCCCATCACCCTGAACGACGATGGCCGGGTCACCAGCCATCGTTTCGATGCGCTGGCGATCGACGGCCAGGGCAGGGTGGTCGTGGCCTGGCTGGATGGACGGGATCGCGACGCGGCGAAGGAGCGGAACGAGGCGTTCACCGGGGTGTCCCTCTACACCGCGCATTCCAGCGACAACGGCGCCAGCTTCGGCGCCAACCGCAGGCTGCAGGCGCACACCTGCGAATGCTGCCGGATCGGACTCACCTGGACGCAGGAGGGCCCTGTCGCATTCTGGCGCAACATCTTCGGCGTCAACACGCGCGACTTCGCCCTCGCGAATCTGGATCGGGACGGAAGCCAGCGGCGCGCCACCGACGACGAGTGGAAGATCGACGCCTGCCCTCACAACGGCGGGAGCATCGCGGTGGATCGTCAGGATCAGCTGCATCTCGTCTGGTTCACCAGCGGCGAGGCGCGCCAGGGGCTGTTCTACAGGCGCCTGAACGGCGACTGGGGGTCGGCCCCCATGCGCCTGGGCGACCCTGCCTTCCAGGCCAACCACGCAGCGGTGGCGGCGGAAGGCAAGACCGTGCTGCTCGCCTGGCGCGAGTTCGACGGGCGCGCCTACTCCGCGCAGATGATGTACTCGAACGACGGCGGCGTATCGTGGAGTGCGCCGCAGCGCCTGATGGATTCCGCCGGCGCGACCGACTATCCCCTCCTGCTGGTCGGCGGAAGAAAGGTATTGCTGGTATGGAACACGGCGGAGGAGGGGCTGCGCGTTCTGTCGTTCGATCGTTTCGCGGCCGGCACGCCACCGCGCCAGTCCTCTTCGGGGCAGACTGCCACCGGCAGCTGATTTTCCCGATTCCCCGGCCTCGTGAAGCCGGGGGTCCGTTCCTCAAGCCCTACAACAAGAAACAGCACACGCGGAACAATCAAGATGAAGTCTTTCAGCATCGCTCTTGCGGGCGTACTGGCCGTGTCGTCCGTTTACGCCCGGGGGGCCGAAACCCTCCACGAAGAGGCGGATGAGGCGAAGTTGGGCCGCGCCACGCGCATCTCTGCCTCCCCGGTTGCGGTTGGGACATCGGAGGACACCCTGCCTTCGGCGCGTGCCGATCGGGTCGCGCAGAGCAGCGCGGCCGGCCCGGGCGAGGAGGAAAAAACCGTGAAGGACGGGGCGGAACCGGAGGCCCCGGCGGACACCCGGAAGGTGACGGTGTTCCGGGAGATGGTCGTCACCGGCGAAGTGGAACGGGATTCGCACTACACCTCGCCATCCACCCGGGTGACGCGGTCGCAGATCGAGCTGCAGAACGCGCAGACCACGGAGGAAGTGCTCAAGTACCAGCCCAGCCTGCAGATACGCCAGCGCTACGTCGGCGACCCCAACGGCGTGCTCGGCATTCGCGGCGCGGACATGTTCTCGACGGCGCGCAACATGGTCTACGCCGACGGCCTGCCGCTGCACAATTTCCTGCAGGCGTCCTTCAACGGCGCCCCGCGCTGGTCCATGGTGGGACCGAACGAGATCGACGCCGTCGACATCGTGTATGGTCCGTTCTCGGCCGAGTACAGCGGCAATTCGATCGGCGGCGTGATCAACCTGAAGACGCGCATGCCGCGCAAGCAGGAATTCTACGTCGAGACCAGCCTCTTCATCCAGCCGTTCAAGATCTACGGGCCCGACAAGGGCACCTTCATCGGCGACCGCCAGTACGTCTCCTACGGCAACCGCTTCCACGACCGGTTGTCGGTGTTCCTGGCCTACAACCGGCTGGAGGCGCAGAGTCATCCGCAGTCCTATTTCATCGACAACACCGGGCTATCCGAAACCGCTGGAGGGACGGCGGTGAGCGGGGGGGTTCGAACCCCCGACACGCGCGGCACGCCCAGCGTCATCTACGGCGACACCGGGCCGGAAAAGGTCAACACCCACCTGTTCAAGGGCAAGCTCGGCTACGACCTCACCCCCGAGCTCCAGGCCATCCTCACCGTGGCGTACGAGGACCGCACGCGCAGCGCGAACCGCCCACGAAACTATCTGTCGCAGGCGTCCGGTCAGCCTTATTGGGGAGGATCTGCACCAGCATGTTGCGTGTTGCCCGGCGATGCCTCGCTGGAGGGTACCCGATTCGATGTGGTGCAAAGGGGTTTCGGGGGAAGTGAGGACAAGCGGGAGACGCTCAACCTTGGGCTGCAGCTGCGCGGCGCCCTGACCGACAACTGGTTCGTCGACAGCACCCTCAGCCACTTCGACGTGCTCAAGGACCTCCGCGCCACCGCCTTCTACAACAGGAACGATCCGGCGAACACCGGCGAGGGCCAGCTGCAGGATTTCCGCCGGTTCAACTGGCTCAACTACGACCTCAAGCTCAGCACCCCCGCCTTCCTGGGCAACGATCGCATCTCGCTGCTCGGCGGCTACCACTTCGACCTGTACCACCTGAGCTTCCGCCAGTATGCGCTCACGGACTACGCCACACAGGCACGCGGCGCCCTGCAGGCGAACCGCAGCAACGACGGGCGCACTTCCACCCACGCCATCTTCGCCCAGTCGGCGTACCGCTTTATGCCGGACTGGGACGTGACGGTGGGCGCGCGGCAGGAGTGGTGGGCCGCTTCCGACGGGGTCGTGGGCACTTCGGGAGGGAGTGTCTCGGTACCCGACCGGAACATCTCGGCGCTGTCGCCCAAGGTCTCGCTGGGCTACGAACCGGGGGCGTGGAAGCTGCGCTATTCCTTCGGGCGGGCGCACCGCTTCCCGGTCATCGCGGAGCTGTTCCAATCACTGAGCACGCCCACCAGCATCGTCACCGCCAATGCGGCGCTGCGGCCGGAGAACGGGACGCACCACAACTTCATGGTGGAGTACGGGCTGCCGCGGGGCTACGTCCGCGTGAACGCGTTCCGCGACGACATCAAGGACGCCATCCAGCAGGTGCTGTCGGTTTCTGGTGTCGTCACCCAGAATTCGTTCCAGAACATCGACCGCACCAGCACCACCGGGGTCGAGCTGATCTACGAGCAGCGCCGTATCCTGGGATCCAAGTTCGACTTCATGTTCAACGGCACCTGGATGAACGCCAAGGTCGACAGGGGACCCCGCATCAGGTTTACGGAAACCACCGGGACATCCGCCGATTTCGAACTGACCGGCAAGCAGCGCATCCGCCTGCCGCACTGGCGCGCCAATTTCTTCGCCACCTACCACGCTACCGAGGCCTGGGACATCGCGTTCTCGGGCCGCTACACCAGCGACTCCTTCAACGACCTCGACAACCGGGACCATGTCAACAACGTGTTCGGCGCCCAGAGCGACTTCTTCTTCCTGGACTTCAAGACCAGCTACCGCTTCAGGCTGCAGAACGGCCTGAAGAGCCGGGTGTCCTTCGGCATCACCAACCTGAACAACGACAAGGCCTACGTCTTCCACCCCTATCCGCAGCGCACCTTCCTGGTCGAGGCGGCGTTCAGCTACTGAGCGGCCGGGCGGCCGGGGATGCGGATGGAATCAGGACCCGGAAGGCTGGCTGAACAGGTTGAGCACGCCGTCCAGGCCCACGTGGTTGAGGGCGTAGGTAGCCTTCGCCTGCACTACCGGCTTGGCATGGTAGGCGATGCTGACACCGGCTTCCTCCATCATCTTCAGGTCGTTGGCGCCGTCGCCGATGGCGATCACCTGTTCGCGCCTGAGCCCCAGCGCCTCGCGCGTGCGCCTGACCCACTCGCCCTTGCCGCTGGCGCCGATGATCTCGCCCAGCACCTTGCCGGAAAGCCTGCCGTCCACGATCTCGAGGGTGTTGGCCGCGGCGTAGTCGAGTCCCAGCCTGTCCTTGATCCGGTCGGTGAAGAAGGTGAATCCGCCGGAGATGACCATGGTCCTGACGCCCGCCGCCTTCATGCGCTGCAGCATCTTCTCCGCGCCCGGACTGAGCCGGACGCGCTCGTCGTAGACCCGCTGCAGGGCGTCCTCCTCCAGTCCCTGCATCAGGGCGGTGCGCTGGCGCAGGCCTTCGGCGAAGACGATTTCCCCGCGCATGGTCCTCTGCGTGATCTCCGACACCTGGGGCTTGACGCCATGCATGTCGGCAATCTCGTCGATGGACTCGATCGCGAGCAGCGTCGAGTCCATGTCCATGGCCAGCAGTCCGAAATCCTCGAGGGGGAGTGCCTGTTCCACGAAGGCGAAGTCCAGTCCGGCTTCGCCACAGTAGTCCGCGACATGCTCCCGCCTGATCGCATCCTTCAGGCGGAAGGCCTCGCCGGTGATGCGTTCGATCTGGCCGGCGCCCGCAAGCTTTGCCAACTCCCGCAGGTCGTGGTTGGCGATGTCGAAACCTTGAATGATGAGATCCATGAATGGCAGTACCGGGAAGACCGGGTCGGAAATAAAAAGGATCCGGTGAGGCGGATCGCGTCTTGAAAGCCGGCAGCCCCTGGAAACCCACGGGGCATGGCGGGACCATGCCCGATCCCGGATATCTGTTGCGGATTTCCGGAGACGGCGCTGCACCCATTATACAGGTAAAGCCCGGTTTTCACCGGCGCCGGCATGGCGGATGCGGCACTTGCCGATTGTCTCGGGGTCCGTTGTCCGGGAGGTGGGTTTCCCCACAGGGAATGTCCGGTCCTTTCGGGATAATCCAGGAGTCGGCAACGGCATCAAGTTCGGATATCATCGGCCGTTAACCATGCGGCATGGCGGGAATGCCGCCAGCCTGCAGGCGGCGGGACGAAGACAGTAGCAAGTACGTTATCATTTCAATCAACCGGTATGGAGCCCTCGAAGCGTGGGGGCGAGGGCGCGCATGATGCTGAGAAGCGGGTTGTTGTACGGGTCGGGGAAGGTTTGTGCAGGGCGTGCCGCCTGCGGCCTCGTATCCATGCTGTTAAGCCTGGGCATGGCGGGCTGCGGCGTCTTTTCGCCTCCTCCGCCTCCCGAGCCTCCCGCCGAACCAGCAACACCGGATACCCGGTGGCAGCAGGAGGCCGAGCGCCTGGAGAAGCTTCTGGCGGAAAAGGAGGTGGAGAAGGAATCCCAGCAGCAGGAGATCGAGCGCCTCGAAAAACTGCTGACGGAGAAGGAGGGGAAGATCCGTACCCAGCAGGTGCGCCAGAAGGATCAGGCCAAGACCCTGAAGGAAACCAGCAGCCAGGCCGTGCACGCCCAGGTCAAGCTGCGTCGCCTGGCGACACGGCCCGCCGCGGCGTCCACGATCGCGGAGGCCGAAGTCGCCATGGAAGCACTGCGGGCGTCCCCTCTCACCGCATCCGAGCAGGGGATACAGGCGCTGGCGCAGTATTTCCTGAGCATGGCGGCGGCGGCCTACGCTCAGGACAATCACGTCGCCGCGGTGGAGCATGCCGCGCACGCCCGCGGCTTCATCGACATGCTCAAGAGCAACCGGGTTTCCCGGACATCGGATGCGCATCGCGCGGCGACGCCGTTCGAGGCACCCATACCGCTGCGCACCGCGGTCAACACCAACCTGCGCCAGGCGCCCTCGCTCGGCGCCGCGATCCTCGTGGTACTGAAGAGAAATGTGGCGGTGACCGCGGAGGCCTACCAGGGGGACTGGCTGCAGGTCCAGGCGGCCGACGGGCAGTCCGGCTGGGTGCTGGGTACGCTGGTGGAGCCGCCGGAGACCGAAAGGTAGCGCGCGCCCCCGGAGCGGGGACTGTCCCCTACTGGTTCGATACGGCTGCGAGGAACGTCCGGTTGCGACCGGCGCGCTTGGCCTGGTACAGGGAATCGTCGGCGCGGGTGAGTACCGCGGTCGGCGTCAGGTCGTTCGGCTGGCATTGCACCACGCCGATGCTGACCGTGATCTTGAGGTTGGATCCGTTGGCGTCGTAGTGGATCTTTTCCACCTGGGAGCGGATGCGTTCCGCCGTCTTCAACGCCTGGTCCGCGGCGGTCTCCACCAGGACGACGATGAACTCATCGCCGCCGTAACGGGCTGCATAGTCGATGCTGCGAATGGATTGCGCGAGTATTCCCGCAACTGCCGCCAGAATCCCGTCCCCTGCGACGTGGCCGTGGGTGTCGTTGAGTGTCTTGAAGTGGTCGATGTCCATCATCAGCAGGGTGAACTCCCGGCGGGTGCGCTTGTAGCGTGCAAACTCGTCGCTGAGGATGGTGTCGAGCTTGCTGCGATTGTACAGGCCGGTCAGACTGTCGGTGACGGAGAGCGTTTCCAGCATCTCGTTCTGTTTCTGCATGGCCCGGTTGGCCGCCATGATCTCGGCGTGATGGCGGCGCAGCGTGTTCGTCATCTGGATGAACACTTTCGTGAGGCGCCCCAGTTCGTCGTTGCGTGCCGCGGTCAGCTGTACCTCGAAGTCGCCGCCGGCGATCTTGTCGGCCGCGGCCATCAGCCGCTGCAGGGGTCCAACGATCGACCGGCCCATCTGGAAGGCCACTGCCGCCACGACGACGAGCATCGCGCCCACCAATGCGAGAAACATGTTGCGCAATCCCGCCCAGGCCTGGTAGATCTCGGCATGGTCGCGTTCCGCGACGATGGTGATCGGCAGGTTCTCGGCCGGGTCGGCCAGCCCGATGACCTTGCGGTGCGACATGCCCCGGAAAATCATCGACTGGGAGGGTTGCGCCTGCAGCTGGCGCAGCACGGGTTCATCCAGAGGCTGCTGCGCTTCCGCCCCGATCTGGCTGCCGATGAGTATCTTGCCGCCGTCATCCAGCAGGAATATCTCGCCCAGCGGCGATTTCGTGGCGCTTTTCAGGTGGGGCTGCAGCGAGCGCAGGTCGAGCACGGCGATCAGCGCGCCCATCAGCAGATTGTCGTAGGACAGTACCGGCATGGCGATGCTGAGCGTCGCGGCGGCATGGTGCTCGTTCCACCGCGGCGGCGCGATCACGAGGCCTTCCGTGAGCGAGTTCGGGGGCCATTCCTGTGGAAGCTCCACCGCAGCAGCGGCAGCCGCACTGCTGGCCACGACCCGGCCCGTGGCGTCGACGACCGTCAGTTCCCGCAGGGTGTCGAGCCTGCTCAGTACCGATCTCAGGTAGTGCGCCAGCGCGTCCGGATTCGCCGTATGCGCGCCCGGGCGCACGAGGGCGCGGGGCCGCGACACTGCCGACAACCCGTCGATGACCGCGTTGGAGGTGGATGACACCCGCACTTCGTGGGCGCGCTTCTCGACCCAGAGGGCTATCTCGCGGCTGGCGTCGTTGGTGAGGGTGCGCAGTTCGCGCGTGATGGTGGAGCTGATCTGCTCCTCGTTCTGCCAGAACGACAGCAATCCCAATCCCACCGAGGGGATGAGCGTGGCAATGATGGCAAACACCATCAGCTTGCTTTTTATGCTGTTCAGTCGCAGCATGCCCGGATTCGAAAGAGTGCTTCAGAAAACACGCGAGGTGGATGCGGATCTGCACCCCCTTGCCAGCTCCCTCATCCCGAAGATCATCATTTTCCGGCATTTCATCGCGATGCCTGATGAGCAGAATACTACATCGTATCCATATTTTGTTCAATTCCACTGATTTTCATTTACTTAGCTCCCTGATCAGCTCCATGACGCGCGCGACGCGCTGGGCCACGTCCGTACTCTTCACCCGGATCCTGAGGCGGTCCTGACCTGACAGCCCGTAGTCGGGGCTGCGCTGGATCAGCTGGATGAGGAGGACGGCATCGACCGGGGGATCGGGAACGAACTGGATCTGGATCGAGTCGCTGCCGGCCTCTATACGGGCGATGCCCAGCGGCTTGGCGGCGATGCGCAGGCGGTGGCAGTCCAGCAGCGTCCGGGCGGGTTCCGGCATCAGCCCGAAGCGGTCTATCAGTTCGCTGCGCATGTCCTCCAGTTGCGCCTCGCTGGCGCAGTGGGCCAGGCGCTTGTACAGGATCAGGCGCTCGTGCACGTCGTTGCAGTAGGTTTCAGGCAGCAGGGCGGGCGCATGGAGATTGATCTCGGCGGTGATGTCCAGGGGCTGCTGGAAGTCCGGTTCCCTGCCCTGCCTGAGGGAGCGAATCGCCGCATCCAGCATGGCGGTATAGAGGCTGAAGCCGACTTCCTGCATGTCGCCGCTCTGGGAGTCTCCCAGAATCTCGCCGGCGCCCCGTATTTCCAGGTCGTGCATGGCGAGATGGAACCCCGCTCCCAGCTCCTCCATCGCCTGGATGGCTTCGAGGCGCTTGCGGGCCTGGGTGCCCAGCGCCTCTTCCTCCGGCACCAGCAGGTAGGCGTAGGCCTGATGGTGCGAACGGCCGACGCGTCCGCGCAGCTGGTGCAGCTGGGCAAGGCCGAACTTGTCCGCGCGATGGATGATGATGGTGTTGGCGGTGGGAATGTCGATGCCGGTCTCGATGATGGTGGTGCACAGCAGCAGATTGAAGCGTTGCTGGTAGAAATCCTTCATCACGTCTTCCAGTTCGCGTTCGCGCATCTGTCCGTGGGCGATCCGGATGCGCGCCTCCGGCAGCAGCCGCACGAGCCTGTCGTGCATCGGCTGCATGTTGCCGATTTCGTTGTGCAGGAAGTATATCTGGCCGCCACGCTTCAATTCCCGCAGGCAGGCCTCGCGGATGACGCCCTCGGAGAAGCGGTTGACGAAGGTCTTGATGGCGAGCCGTCGCTGTGGCGCCGTGGCGATCACGGAGAAGTCGCGCAATCCTTCCAGCGACATGGCAAGCGTCCGGGGAATGGGGGTCGCGGTCAGCGCCAGCACGTCGACCTCGGCACGCAGGTTCTTGAGCTGCTCCTTCTGGCGCACGCCGAAACGATGCTCTTCGTCGATGATGACCAGGCCCAGGTTCTTGAACCTGACGTCGTTCTGTATCAGCTTGTGGGTGCCGATGGCGATGTCGATCTGCCCACTGGCCAGTCCCGCCAGCGCCTGGGCCTGCTCCCGCGCCGATTGGAAGCGGGACAGTTCCGCGATCCTGGCCGGCCATTTGTCCGCGATCAGGCCGAAGCGGTCGGAGAAGTTCTGGAAGTGCTGTCCTGCGAGCAGCGTGGTGGGCACCAGCACCGCCACCTGCTTGCCGTCCGCGACCGCGATGAAGGCGGCGCGCAGGGCCACTTCCGTCTTGCCGAAGCCGACATCGCCGCAGATCAGGCGGTCCATCGGGCGATCCGATGTCAGATCCCGGATCACCGCGTCGATCGCCGCGATCTGATCGGGCGTCTCCTCGAAGCCGAAGCCTTCGACGAACACCTCGTAGTCGTGCTGTTCGAGGCCGAATGCATGTCCCTCGCGGGTGGATCGCCGGGCGTACAGATCCAGCAATTCCGCGGCGGTGTCGCGCACCTGCCGCATCGCCTTGCGGCGCGCCTTGTCCCACTGGCCGCTGCCGAGCCGGTGCAGCGGTGCGGTCTCGGGCGCCGCACCGCTGTAGCGTCCGATCAGATGCAGCTGCGAGACGGGGACGTAGAGGCGGTCCCCCCCTTCGTATTCGAGCGACAGGAATTCAGTGATGCCTTCCCCCATGTCCATGCTCGTGAGTCCGAGATAGCGGCCGATGCCGTGCTGTTCGTGCACGACCGGATCCCCTGGCTTGATCTCGGAGAGGTCGCGCAGCATGGCATCGCTGACCGATGTCGGCTTGCGGGTGTCGCGCTCGTGGCGGCCGTGCAGATGCCGGGCGTAGAGCTCGCCTTCGGTAACGAAGGCTGTCGCCTCGTCGGCCAGTATGAAGCCGTTGTGCAGCGGCCCCACGCCGAGCATGAACGGTTGCGTGGCGGCCATGAATTGCGCATGGCCGTCGCAGACCCCGGGAGACAATCCATACTGCCTGAGATGGTCCAGGATCAGTTCGCGCCTGCCGAGGCTCTCCGCCAGCAGCAGTATCCGTCCCTCGGGCTGGCGGCCGACGGTGAATTCCGCGATGAACCGGGCGAGGTTCTCTGCGGGATGGTCGGCGCGGCGATCGATCTGCAGCGGCGGGAGCGGTTGCGTGGCCTGTCCGGTGCCTGCAACCGTCCGGGCTTCGGCGGGAATGTCGATGCGCGGATAGGGCTTCAGCGCACCGAAGAAGTCTTCCGTGGTGATGAACAGTTTCCCCGGCGGCAGGGGGGGGCGATCGGTGTCGCTGCGCAGCAGCTGATAGCGTGAACGCGTGTTGAGCCAGAAATTTTCGGCCGCGGTATATACGTCGTGGTGCAGGCACAGCAGTGCAGTCCGGGGCAGGTAGTCGAACAGCGTGGCCGTGTGCGTGAAGAACAGGGGCAGATAGTATTCGATGCCCGCGGGCGCGATTCCGTTGCTGACGTCCTTGTACAGGCGGTTTTTCGAAGGATCGCCTTCGAACGCTTCGCGAAAGCCGCTGCGGAAGGAGGTGCGGCCTTCCTCATCGAAAGGAAATTCACGTGCCGGCAGCAGATGGACTTCACCCACGGGATAGATGCTTCTCTGCGTATCCACGTCGAACGTGCGGATGGTTTCGATTTCATCGTCCAGCAGGTCGATGCGGTAGGGTATGGGGCTGCCCATGGGGAACAGGTCGATCAGCCCGCCGCGCAGGCTGTATTCGCCCGGAGCGAGCACCTGGGTGACGTGGGTGTACCCGGCCAGGCTCAGCTGGCTGCGCAGCGCATCCAGCCTGAGCGTGTCGCCCTGCTTGAGAAAGAAGGTGTGGGCGGCAAGGTATTCCGGCGGCGGCATGCGGTACAGGGCGGTGGTGACGGGTGCGATCAACAGGTCGCAGGCGTCGTTCATGAACCGATAGAGCGTGGAGAGGCGCTCGGAAATCAGGTCTTGGTGGGGCGAGAAGGCGTCGTAGGGCAGCGTCTCCCAATCCGGCAGCAGGCGGATCTGCAGCTCTGGCGAGAAGAAGGGGATTTCTTCCAGCAGCCTTTGCGCGGCGAGCGCGCTTTCCGTGATGATGACGAGCGGCCGGGCGTGCCGGCTCAGCCTTGCAAGAGCGAGGGCATCGCTCGATCCTTCCAGACGGGGGTAGCGGGCGATCGATCCGGGTGCGGGGATCGGCAATTTGGGCAACATCAGGGGGTAGGGCGGCTGTCGTCGATGGGCAGCGAATGATATACGCCCTGATGCCATATTGAAAGGTGCGGCATCGCGCCCCACCCTCTATCCGTCGCCCGGCGCGCACCAGTGATCGAGGATGAGCTGAAGGCCCGCATTGCCGTTGAACTCGTTGATTTCCATGCGGTATACCGCATCGATGATTTCCGGCAAGGGAGCGGTGCAGGAGAACAGCACCGCTTCATGCAGGCGTTCCGGCATTCCGGGGGATTGCGCGCCGATCCGCGTTTCCAGTCTTTCCAGTTTGAGCTTGAGGTGCTTTTCCCCCACGACCCGCTGCGTCGCCACCCTGAAGCGCGACCAGAACGTCGGCTGGGCGAAGCCCTGTCCCCATACCTGCTCCGTCAGGCGCCGCGCCAACTCCGGATCGAGTTCCGACGCCTCCAGCGTGCCGTCGGTTTCGATGCACTGCGCGAGATCGGCCGGCGTCAGCAGCGCCTGGGCGGTTTCCTCGAAGGCGTGGCGGAAGGCTTCGAAGTCATCGGCACGCAGGGTGAGCCCCGCGGCTGCCGCGTGTCCTCCGAATTTCAGCAGGAGTCCAGGATGGCGCTTGGACACCCGATCCAGGGCATCGCGCAGGTGGAACCCCGCGATGGATCGGCCCGATCCCTTGATTTCACCCTCGTTGCCCGGTGCGAAGACGACCACGGGACGGTGGAACCTTTCCTTCATGCGCGAAGCGAGGATGCCGATCACGCCCTGGTGCCAGCCGGGATCGAACAGGCTCAGGCTGTAGGCGGCGGGGGCGTTCGCCACCCCGGCCGCTCGCTCCGGCATCGGCTCCGCCACGGGAAGTGCGGTGAGCATCGACAGCGCATGATCCCGCATGTCTGCCTCGATCTCGCGGCGCTGGCGATTGAGCGCATCGAGTTGCGAGGCGAGTTGCGCGGCACGGGAGACGTCGTCGGTGATCAGGCACTCGATGCCCAGCGACATGTCGTCGAGCCGGCCTGCCGCATTCAATCGGGGCGCGACCGCGAAGCCCAGGTCGTAGGCGGATGTCCGCCTGAAGTCGCGCCGTGCGACCTGCAGCAGGGCATGGATGCCGGCGCAGCCCAGTTTCCTGCGGATGCGCTGCAGGCCCTGGTGCACCAGGATGCGGTTGTTGTCGTCGAGCTTCACCATGTCGGCCACGGTGCCGAGCGTCACCAGATCCAGCAGGGCGGCCAGATTGGGTTCCCTCGGGAGCGCCGTGAACCGGCCTCGTGCGCGCAGTTCCGCGCGCAGGGCCAGCATCAGGTAGAACATCACCCCTACGCCGGCGAGATGCTTGCTGGGAAACCCGCAGCCGGGCTGGTTGGGGTTCACGATGGCGGCAGCCGGCGGCAGGCGGTCTCCGGGCAGATGGTGATCCGTCACGAAGACCTGCATGCCCAGGCGGCCGGCTTCCTCCACGCCCTCCACGCTGGCGATGCCGTTGTCCACCGTCAGGATGATGTCCGGCGGCAGCGGCATGGCGGCGGCCAGCCGCACGATTTCCGGGGTGAGGCCATAGCCGTATTCGAAACGGTTGGGGACGAGATAGCCGACCGTCGCGCCGAATGCCCTCAGGGCGCGCATGCCCACCGCGCACGCCGTGGCGCCGTCGGAATCGTAGTCGGCCACGATCAGCAGGCGTCTGTCCGCCCGGATCGCATCGGCCAGCTTCGCAGCCATGACATTGACATTCTTCAGGCGCTCGAACGGGATCAGCTGCGACAGCTTCGCGTCGAGCTGGTGCGGCGCATCGATGCCGCGCGCGGCGTAGACGCGGGCCAGCACCGGGTGCAGGCCGTGCCGGACGAGCGCGTCGAAGGCCTGCGCCGGGTAGCGACGGACGATGATGCTGGGCATGTGCAGGAACGGGGATGCAGGTTATCCTAGTATACCTTGGCGTACGCCGTGGTCGCGTCCGCCGGCCTCGCGCGGGTTCAGAAGTGATAGTGCGCGCCGATGCCGATGTACTCGACCCTTTCCCTGTAGAACTGGCCGATCGGGGAGTTTCCGTGAAAGTATTCCACCATGAACTGCAGCTTGCGGCCGAACGCCTGGAGGTTGTCGAACTGCACCCCCGCACGGGCGGAGATGTCGAGATTCCAGTCATTCTGCTCCCAGTTCTTCATGTCCACCGCCAGAATGGGCCGCATCGCCGCGAAGTCGATGCGCCAGGGGCTCCTGAATTCGACCCCGTACTGGATCGACCAGGGCTTGATGGACGAGGGCTGCTTGTGGAAGATGCCGCCTCCCCCGCCGTACATGCGGAAGCCGTACGGCAGTTCGTACGACAGCCTGAGATCGGCGCCTTCGTAGCTGAGGTTCACCCGCTGCACCGTCGTGCGCAGCAGGAACTCGTCGCCCAGGTGCGAGCTTTGATGGAATACGCGGCCGAAAGCGGAGAAGCGGCGCGCACGCGCGCTCACGTAGGCAGCGGCGATGAAGTCCGTGTTGATGAGGTCGGACGAACTCGCATCCAGGTTGAAGTCGCTGAAGACGCCGGCCTGCAGGCCGGTTTCCCATTGGATGATGGTGTCTCCCAGATTGGCCCGGTAGAATGGTATCGTCTCGCCGAAGCTGACGGCGCCGTTGTTGTTGCCATCGATGTTGTTGCCGATGTAGTTGCGATAGGCGGCCGAGAAGTGGGCCCAGCGCGGATCAGCCAGCAGCGGCTGAAACAGGTGGCCGGAGGGGAGGATGCCGGTCGCGAGCATCGCGGCGGCTTCCGCAGGGTCTGCGGAAAGGCTGCCGCCTCCGGTCGGCCCGGTATCGGCCGCCATGTCTGAACGGAGGGCGGGCGCCGCGTCTTCCAGGGCGGCGACGCTGACGACGCCCGGGATCTCGGAAAGCATTGCCAGGACACGTGCACGTTGTGCCGGCGCGAGATGGGCGACCGGCACAGCGATCGTGCCGTTGCGCACGATCAGGGAAGAGGGATCCACGCCAGACTCGTGCCGGAGTAGGCTGGCGGCATAACCCGCGAGATAGTCGTCGCTGGGGGCGGCGGCAACGTGGGACGGGAAGGACAGGGCGACGGCGATGAGCCACGAGGCCATCATATCGGCCGGACGTGGGCAACGGGGCCCGTGGGGGATTTCTTCCGGCATGTCGGCTCCTGGGGTGGATGTGGCGGGATCGTCCCGGGGAAGGGTGCCAGTCGCGAGCGGATCGCCATACACTAGCGGCTGCCGCGCGGGCGGTCGGTGCGTTGCCGCACGCTCCGCGGCATGGCGGTGCCGCTCCGCCGGGAAGATCTGGAGGAATGTCGATGCACCATCTGTTTCTTGCCGTCGCGATCCTGTGCGAGGTGGTGGCGACCTCCGCACTGAAGGCGAGCGACGGCTTTACCCGGCCATGGCCCACGCTGCTGGTCGTGGCGGGCTACGCCGCCGCCTTCTTCCTGCTGTCGCTGGCCTTGCGGGTGATTCCGGTAGGGATTGCGTACGCCCTCTGGTCCGGTGCCGGAATCGTGCTGATCGCCCTGATCGGCTGGCTGGTTTTCGGGCAGGCGCTCGATGCGCCCGCCATCATCGGCCTGGCGCTCATCGTGGCCGGCGTGCTCGTGCTCCAGCTTTTTTCCAAGTCGATCGCGCACTGATCCGGCGGGTGTACCAACGTCCAATGGTCTTCATCGGCAGGACTGCTACCATGCAATCCTGCCCGGCACCATTGCCGGGCCGATGCTCGGACGAGGTCGGCGATGACCATGGAAAAATTTTTGCTGCGATCGGCATTCGCGCTGATCGCGTGGCTGCCCGCAGGCGCCGGTGCGGTTTCCATCGCCCAGGTCGTCTGGGCGGATATCGGGTCCGACGGCCCGGCGATGGAGCAGGGGGGCGCCCGGGCCGGCGCGCATTGGCGGGGGAGTGTCCTGTTTCCTGTCCGCCCGCCGTCGGATGGGGGCACCGAGGGCCGTGCGGATCCGGATCCTTTCGGTGTCCCGGGCTGGCTCCGGGATGCTTCCCGGGTTTTCGGGCAATCCCCGTTTACCACGCAGGCCGGCGAATTTGCGGTGTTCAGCCTGCTTCTGGAGCGCCTTGCGAGAAATGAGGAAGCGCCCGGGGAGCTGGAGGACGAGGATACGATGAGCGGCTTTTTTGCCACGTTGGCCCTGGATTCCC
Organism: Nitrosovibrio sp. Nv17; assembly: GCF_900119085.1. Taxonomy (GTDB): domain Bacteria; phylum Pseudomonadota; class Gammaproteobacteria; order Burkholderiales; family Nitrosomonadaceae; genus Nitrosospira. Next base: position 105,226 of record NZ_FPIQ01000004.1, read on the forward strand.
TGGATATGGGGGCGTCGGGAGGGCATGCGGGAGGTGGGCAGGAAGGCATGGGCGAAGCCGGGCCCGTGCTTCGCGGACGGCGGGATTACCGGCATGATTGTCTGTACCGCCCGCAGGGAAGGGTACAGAAATTGGGGTGGTGGGACGATGGTTTCTGCTCGGGGGCGGGTGGCGGAGGAAAAAGAGGGGGCGGACGGACGCTTGCCGGCGTGAGCGGGATCCCGGGGGGGGCGGGTGGCGGAGGTGGAGGCGGCGGCTCGGGGGGAGGCCCGGGCGGCAAGGGAGGCGGGGACCCGGGCGGTCCTGGCTCCGGCAGCCCGGGTGGTCCCGGTGGTTCAGGCAATCCCGGCAACCCTGGCAACCCCGGCGATCCCTTCGATCCAGGCCTGCCTGGACCCGGAGATGGCGGCATCATCGTCGAGCCGCCCGATCCCGGCAATGTCCGGCCCGGCGATCCGAACGCCGTGCCCGAGCCTGCCACGCTGCTGCTCCTGGGCCTGGGGCTGGCGGGCATGCGGATCATGCGCCGGCGTGGCGGGGCCTCCGTCCGGGTACGGATGCGGTAGAGGGTGTACCCTACATGCGCGGGTTCGGCGTCGACCGGTGGAGGCGGAGCGCCTCTGCTGCAACGGGCGGCGTGCCCGCGAACCGGCTCTGCTTGATCCGCAACGTCTGGCCGATGCGAAGCCGTTCGGTCGTGCGGTTCCATGTCCTGAGCTGACTCACCGTGACCCCGTAGCGCCGGGCGATGGTGGACAGGGCATCCCCCTTCGCGACGGTATGAACGACCGTGCGCTCGGATGTTCCCGGCATCGCAAGCCGGTCGTTCATCATCGAGATGTCGCCGTCGTCGGTACCGTTGCCGGACGGCACCAGCAGCAGCTGTCCCGGAGGAATGGCGCCGTTGCCGTAGAGGTCGTTGACTTCCTTCAGGCGTCGTGTGCTGATGCCGTGCCGTGCCGCGATCGCCTCGGCATGCTCCGGGCGTTCCACCCGATAGAGCCGCCACGATACCAGCGCGGCCTCATGATTCCTCAGGTTTTCCAGGAATGTGTCCACCTTGTCTATCGGAAGCAGGACGCTGCGTGATTCGCTGACGTTGATCACGGGCCTGTTGTGGGCGGGATTGAGTGCGCGGAACTCGTCCACGGAGATGCTCGCAAGCTTCGCCGCCAGCCTGACATCCATGTGGCGGGTAGCCGCCACTTCCCCGAAATAGGGGTGATTGGGAACCGATTCCAGTTCGATGCCGAACATGGCGGGATTGGAGATGATGTTTCGGATGGCGATCAGGCGGGAAACATAGTTTTGGGTCTCGGGCGGCAGGCTGATGCTCCGGAAGTCCGCCGGCAGGCCGCTGTCGCGGTTCCTGGTGAGGGAGCGCGCCACCGCGCCTTCTCCCCAGTTGTAGGAGGCCAGGGCGAGCTCCCAGTCGCCGAACATGCCGTACAGGGTCTGGAGGTAATCCAGTGCGGCGCGGGTGGCGGCGATGATGTCCCGTCGTTCGTCGCGCCACCAGCTCTGCTTCAGACCGTGATTCTTCGCGGTGGAGGGGATGAACTGCCAGATGCCCGAGGCGTGGCTGGGGGAATAGGCCCTGGGATTGAAGGCGCTTTCGATGATGGGCAGCAGGGCGATCTCGGTAGGCATGCGCCGGCGCTCCACCTCTTCGACGATATGGAACAGGTAGCGTCTGCTGCGTTCGATGATGCGCTGCACGTACTTTGGATGGCTGACGTAGAAATCCTCTCCGTTGCGGACTTCATCGCTGTCGACGGACGTCATGGCGAATCCGCTGCGGATGCGCTGCCACAGATCCGCCGCGGCATCGGGAGAGCGTGCCGGGGCATGCACCGATTCATCGCCTTCGTCTCCGAATGGGCCCGTCCCGTCCTCGAATGGCCCGGTTCCCTGTGCGCGGAGGATCCCATGCAGAGCGGGCTCGGATCGGACGGGCGGCTGCACGACGGGATCCGTCGCCTGTGCCGCGGGAATCATGGCAATCATGGAAAGGACGAGGGCCAGCGCCCGCCGGGCCTTCCGCATCCTTGCCGTCAGACGCGCGGCCACGCCGCGGGCGCGGAACAGAGGAAGGTGCCGGAAGGGAGAGTGCGGCATGGGCGCGCGCCGTCGAGCGCCGTGCCGGGGCAGGCCGGCCATCATCCGCGTGTCGGGGATGGACTCTCGAAATGACCCAGTTCCACCCTGGGCGGCGGTTTCCAGCCGCGTTTGCGGTGTTCCGCCACCACGGTGGTGTAGATGCCGCCGCGCACGAAGAACCGGGCTGTGAGCCGCAGGTACCTGGGTTTCAGCACGGCGGACAGATCGTCGACGATGCGATTCGTGACCGCCTCGTGGAACGCATCTTCATCGCGGTAGGACCAGATATAGAGCTTCAGGCTCTTGAGCTCGACGCACCGCCTGTCGGGAACATAGTCCAGGATCAGCGTGGCGAAGTCCGGCTGGCCGGTCTTCGGGCACAGGCAGGTGAACTCCGGTATCTCCATGTGGATGTGGTAGTCCCGCGCGGGCGTGGGATTGGGAAAGACCTCCAGGGCTTTCGAGGGTTGGCTGGGCATTCTTTTTCCTGCCTCGATCAAATCGGTTAGAATCAGGCTCTTCGCCTGTCCTGGCGCATCGGGATCATCCGGGAAGGGATGGCCCGTTATTCGGATTGCGTGCCGCCCCTGTCCGTGCCTGCTTCCCCGGAGACGGCGTGCTCCGGTTCCAGGCCGCGCGGCAGTGCGCCAGGATCGAGATTATAACCGTTCACGAACGATACATTGCGTCTCTCTCACATCAAGCTCGCGGGTTTCAAGTCCTTCGTCGACCCCACGGCCATTCCCGTACCGGGGGATCTCGTCGGTGTGGTCGGGCCGAACGGGTGCGGCAAATCCAATATCGTCGATGCCGTGCGCTGGGTGCTGGGAGAATCGCGCGCATCCACGCTGCGGGGCGAATCCATGCAGGATGTCATCTTCAATGGATCGGCCCGGCGCAAGCCGGTGGGACGGGCCAGCGTGGAACTGGTGTTCGACAATCATCTGGGCAGGGCCGCAGGCCAGTGGTCCAGCTATGCGGAAATCAGCATCAAGCGGATCCTGCATCGCGATGGCGAGTCGACCTACCATATCAACAACGTCCACGTACGCCGCCGCGACGTCACCGACATCTTCCTGGGCACCGGCATCGGCGGGCGTGGCTATGCCATCATCGAACAGGGCATGATTTCCCGCATCATCGAGGCCAAGCCGGAGGAGCTGCGCGTTTTCCTGGAGGAGGCGGCGGGCGTGTCGAAGTATCGGGAGCGCCGCCGCGAAACAGGGCTGCGCCTGGGCGACACGCGCGAGAACCTGCTCCGGACGGGCGATATCGCCCGGGAGCTGGGGACGCAATTGCAGCGCCTGGAGGAGCAGGCCGAGATCGCCTCCCGCCACGCGGACATGACGTCCAGGCTGCAGACCGTGCAGAATCTGCTGTGGCTGGCCCGAAAGCGAGAGGCCGCCGCGCAACGTGCGACCGCCGAGAAAGGGCTCCATGCCCTGCAGGAAGCATTCGAACTCGAGACCGCGAATCTGCGCAGGGCGGAACGGCGCCTGGAAGCACAGCGCGTCCGGCATGCCGCCGCCGGGGAGGGCCTGCAGGAGGCCCAGGGCGAACTGTACGCCGCCAATGCCGAGGTGGCGCATCTGGAGCAGCAGATACGCCACCTGCGCGAGAATCGGCAGCGCATGGAGCAGCAGATCGCGGCGATGCGGGGTCAGCTCGAGCACCATGAGCAACAGATGCGGGAGGCCGCCGCCGGCGTGACGCACTGGCGCGAGGAGGCGGAGCGCGCACGCGTCGCCTGCGAAGCCGCCAGGGATGAGGCCATGCGGGAGAGCGGCAACCTGCCGCAGGCGGAATCGGCCCTGCGTGCATGCCAGGAACGCCTGGCCGAGGTTCATCGGTACCTGCTGCTGGAGGAACAGAGCGGCCGCCTGGAGGAAAGCCATCGTGCCCATGCGGAGAGAATCCTGCAGCAGCTTGCGGCACGCCAGGCGCGGCTCGAGGCCGAGCGCGCCGCACTGCCCCAGACGGACATCGGAGAGCTGTCGCTCCTGCATGAGCAGGCAGAGGACATCGCGGCCGGCCTGGCGCAGAAGCAGGAGGCGCTGGCCCACGCCGAACGGCAGCTGCCGGCCGCGAATGCCGCCAGGCAGGAGCAGGTTCGCACGGTGCAGGATCTGGAGCAGCGAATGACCCAGGCGCAGGCCCGCCTCGCCGCCATGGAGCGCCTGCAGCAGCGGCTGGAGGGTAGCCAGGAGATGAGTGCCTGGCTTGCCAGGCAGCGACTGGAGGCGGTGCCGCGCCTGTGGCAGGGGATCCGGATCGAAGCGGGATGGGAGGATGCGCTGGAGGCGGTGCTGCGCGAGCGGCTCAACGGTGCTGGGCTGGCGCGGCTGGAGGAGGCGCATGGATGGCTGGATGATCCGCCGCCCGCGAAGTGGTCGCTGTACGAGCCCGAGCCGTTTCCGGTGGAGCGTGCGCCCGCCGGAACGGAAGCCAGGGAAAGCTGGATACCGCTGCGCCGTTACCTGACCTGCGCCAGTGCGGGCGCGGAAGCCGTGCTGGGCGAGTGGCTGGGAGGCGTGTTCGCGATCGAGGGGGTGGAGGCCGGTCTCGCGCAACGGGCGAGGCTCGAACCCGGCGAAGCGCTGGTCACCCGGGAGGGCCACGTGGTGACGCGCCACAGCCTGACCTACTATGCGCCCGATTCCCAGTTGCACGGGGTGCTGGTGCGCCAGCGCGAGATGGCGCAGATCGAGGTGGAGATCGGCGCGTTCGAAGCGCGTCTCGCGGTCGAGGCGGATGCCCTGGCCCAGGCGCAGGCGGACTGCCACGCACTGGAAGTGTCGGTGTCGCGCCTGCGCGACGAGTCGGGCGGGTTGCAGCGGATACATCACGACGTGCAGATGCAGCGGATGAAGCGCACCCAGGCGATCGAGCATGTCGACCGGCGCAGGGGACAGCTGGAGGAGGAGCTGGCCGAGATCGATCACCAGCGGGTCGCGGAGACCGCGCGTATCGAGGAGGCCCAGGCCAGGCTGGCAGGGTGCCAGGAGCAGATCGGGCGCCTGCGGGAGCAGGCCGGACAGGAAGCCCTGGCGCGCGACGCTGCGGAGCAGCGCCTGCAGCGCCAGCGCCGGCTGGCGCAAGACCGGGAACGGGCGGCACAGGGAGCCCTGTTCCATGAAAAGGCCTGCCAGAACAAGATACTGGAGATGGAAAACGCCATCCGGCTGGTCGGGGAGAACGCCGGGGAACTGAGGGGGAACCTGGAAAGGCTGCAGCGCGACCAGTGCGAGCTCGACGAAGCGCCGCTGCATGAGCGCCTGCAGGAATGGCTGTCGCTGCAGGAGCAGCGCGAGCAGGCGCTGGCGCAGGCGCGCGACGAACTGGAACAGGTGTCGGACGATTTGCGCGGCATGGAGCAGGCGCGCATGACATCGGAGCAGGCGTTGCATCCGTTGCGGGATGCCATGAACGAGGCCCGCCTCAAGGAGCAGGAGGCCAGGATCATCGAAGGGCAGTTCGAGACGCGGTTGAGGGACGCGGGTGCGGATGAGGATGCGCTGGCGCAGATGCTCGGCAAGGCGCGCCCATCCTCCCTGCAGGCCGAGATCGACCGTCTCGGTGCCGCGATTGCCGCTCTGGGGGCGGTCAATCTGGGCGCGCTGGAAGAGCTGCAGGCGGCCCAGGCGCGCAAGACATACCTCGATTCCCAGGTACAGGATCTGACGGAGGCGGTGGAGACGCTGGAAAGTGCGATCCGCCGCATCGACCACGAGACGCGCGCGCGCCTGCTGGAGACGGTGGAGCAGGTCAATGCCCACCTGGACGAACTGTTTCCGGTCATGTTCGACGGCGGGCAGGCGCGGCTGGTGCTGAAAGGTGAGGAAATTCTCGATTCGGGCGTACAATTCCTGGCGCAGCCCCCGGGCAAGAAGAACAGTTCGATCCATCTGCTCTCCGGCGGCGAGAAGGCCCTGGCGGCGCTGGCGCTGGTGTTCTCGCTGTTCCGGCTGAATCCGGCACCCTTCTGCCTGCTGGACGAGGTGGATGCACCGCTGGACGACAGCAATACCGAGCGTTTCTGCAACCTGGTGAAGAAGATGTCGCATCAGACCCAGTTCCTGTTCATCAGTCACAACAAGATCACGATGGAGATGGCGCAGCAGTTGATAGGGGTCACCATGCAGGAGCAAGGGGTGTCGCGGGTGGTGGCGGTGGAGATCGAAGAAGCCGTCCGGCTGGGCGATGCGGTCATGGCGACATGATCGACACGGCGGACATGAACGAGCTGCGCATCGGCCTGGTCGCCATCGGTCTGGTACTGGTGCTGGGAGTGGCCCTCTTCAACTGGATGCAGCAGCGGCGCTACCGGCGGGAATCGAGGAAGGCGTTCGCACGCGAGCACGAGGATGTATTGCTGAGGCCGGAGGGAGACGACGCCGCAGCCATGGGCGGCCGGGTAGAACCGCAGCTGCGCAGCGACGCGTACCCGCTTCCCCCGCTCCCGCCCACGAGTGTGAGCGCGGAGCCGGAGGCATCCGGTGCCCTGGCCGATGCCGGCGAATCCGGGGATCTCGGCACGGCTGCGGTGGCTGCCGGCATCGATGCAGCGGCACCCGACGATCCGATCACATCGATCCCACCGGCCAATGCGGCGTCTTCGCCCATGCCAGCGCCCACGCCGGCCCCCACGCCGACCCCCACGCCAGTACCGGCGTCAGGGGAAGGCGGCGTGGCGGAAATCGACTACGTCGTCAACCTCCATGCCGCGGTGCCCGCGACGGAGGCGGAGCTGGCGGAGGTGTTGCAGCGCAAGTTCGATTTCGGCAAGCCGGTACGCTGGCTGGGGCAAAGGAAGGCGGGTGCGCCCTGGGAGGAGATGACGGCCGAGGCACTCGGCAGGAGCGGCTTCCTGATCATGAAAGGTTGCCTGCAGCTGGCCGATCGGGCCGGGCCCGTCAGCGAGGTCAGCCTGTCCGGCTTCCACGACATGGCGCAGCATCTCGCTGCGCGCACCCAAGCGGCACTGGATGCCCAGGATGTGCGCACGGCCCATGCCCGGGCACTGTCGCTGGATCAGTTCTGCGCGGAAGTGGACGTGATGGTGGGACTCAACATCATCAGCCGGGACAGCGGCGTCTTTACCGGCGCCAAGATACAGGTCCTGGCGGAAGCATCGGGTTTCAGGCTGGGGGCGAACGGTACCTTCGGCCATCGCGGCGAAGACGGCACCCTGCGGTTTTTCCTGGGCAACCAGGAAGCGTCGCCGTTTCTCGCCGACGGCATGCGCATCCTGACGACACGCGGCATCACCTTTCTGCTGGATGTCCCACGCGTCGCGGACGGCGAGAGGGCGTTCGACGACATGACGCATCTTGCCCGGAGCTTCGCGGACACCCTGGGCGGCATCATGGTCGATGACAACGGCGTTACATTGAGCGACGCCGGCATCGGCAAGATCAGGCAGCAGCTGGGCGTGATACAGTCCTCGATGCGGGCGCGGGGGATTCCTGCGGGCGGCGAGGTCGCGCTGAGGCTGTTTGCATGAGCCACTTCCACCGCCAGGGCTGAGTGGGCCTCCCCGACGAGATCAGGCAACAGGCCCTGGCGCTGCGCACCGCGCTGGAACGGCACAACGAGCGGTACTACGTGCTGGACGCGCCCCTCGTCCCGGACGCCGAATATGATCGACTGATGCGGGCGCTGCAGGATCTGGAGCGGCGCTATCCGCTCCTCGCCACGCCGGATTCGCCCACGCAGCGCGTGGGCGCCGCCCCGCTCGCGGCCTTCCCGCGGGTGACGCACGGCATGCCGATGCTCTCCCTAGGCAACGCGTTCGATACGGGCGAGGTGGAGGCATTCGACCGACGCGTGCGCCAGGCTCTGGGAGTGGAAAGCGTAGCCTACGCGGTGGAGCCCAAGTTCGATGGCCTTGCCGTGAGCCTGCGCTACGAGGGTGGGGTGCTGGTGGCGGGTGCGACCCGGGGAGACGGGTACGTCGGCGAGGACGTCACGCCGAACCTGCGCACCCTGCGCGCCATTCCGCTGCGCCTGCAGGCCGCGGACGGGATTCCGATCCCGGCCCTGCTGGAGGTGCGGGGCGAGGTGCTGATGCTGCGGGACGACTTCGACAGGCTCAACCGGGAGCAGCGCGAGAAGGGCGGGAAGGTATTCATCAATCCGCGCAATGCCGCCGCCGGCGCGCTGCGGCAGCTCGACTCCGGCGTCACCGCCACGCGCAGGCTTGCGTTCTTCGCATACGGGGTCGGCGCAAGCGAGGGGCCAGGGATGCCGTGCGACCGGCACAGCAGCATCCTGGACCGTCTGGCGTCGCTGCGCTTTCCCGTGGTGCAGGAGCGCCGCGTGGTCACGGGCGCGGCGGCGCTGCTGGCCTATCATCGAAACATGGAGGAAATGCGGGCCATCCTGCCCTACGACATGGACGGCACGGTGTACAAGGTGGACGACCTGGCGCAGCAGGCGGCGCTCGGGTACGTGTCGCGGGCGCCCAGGTTCGCCCTGGCGCACAAGTTTCCGGCCCAGGAGGCAGCCACACGGGTACTGGGGATCGACGTGCAGGTGGGCAGGACCGGGGCGCTGACCCCGGTTGCCCGGCTGGAGCCGGTGTTCGTGGGCGGGGTGACCGTGACCAATGCGACGCTGCACAACGAGGACGAGATACGGCGCAAGGACCTGATGATCGGCGACAGCGTGATCGTGCGCCGCGCCGGAGACGTGATCCCCGAGGTGATGGCGGTGCAGAGGGAACAGCGGCCGGCCGATGCCCGGCCCTTCGCCATGCCCGATCATTGCCCGGTCTGCGGTGCGCGCGCGCTGCGCCTGCCGGGAGAGGCCGTGACGCGCTGCAGCGGCGGACTGTACTGTCCGGCGCAGCGCAAGCAGGCGCTCCTGCACTACGCTTCGCGCCGCGCCATGGACATCGACGGCCTGGGTGAAAGACTGGTGGAGCAGCTGGTGGACCAGGCCATCGTCAGGACGCCCGCAGATCTCTACCGCCTGGGCGTGGCAGCGCTGGCGGCGCTGGAACGCATGGCGGAGAAGTCGGCCGACAATCTCGTCGCCGCCATCGGAAACAGCCGGCGCACCACGCTGGCGCGGTTCGTGTACGCCCTGGGCATCCGCAACGTCGGGGAAGCCACTGCCAAGGCGCTTGCGCGCCACTTCGGCAGCCTCGACCGGCTGGCGGCCGCCGGCAGGCAGGCCCTGCAGCAGGTGCCGGACGTCGGCCCGGTGGTGGCGGAGAGCATCGCCGGATTCTTCGCCGAGCCCCACAACGTCGAGGTCATCGAGCAGCTGCGCGCCGCCGGCGTGACGTGGGACGAACATCCGGGCGCCATCCCGGCCGATGGCCCGGGCGGGCTGGGCGGCAGGAACTTCGTGCTGACGGGGACGCTGCCGACCCTGGTGCGCGAGGAGGCCAGGGAAAGGATCGAGGCCGCCGGAGGCCGGGTCGTGGGCAGCGTCTCGAAGAAGACCGACTACCTCGTCGCCGGCGCCGATCCGGGCGGCAAGTACGACAGGGCGATCGAGCTCGAGATACCCATCCTGGACGAGGCGGGGCTGCTACAATTGCTGGCGCGGGGGTGCGACAGCCCGGATGATCCCCTGCATTCCTGAATCTTTTCTAGCAGAGACACACACCTATGACGAAAATAACCAAGGCGGTCTTCCCGGTGGCGGGGATGGGCACGCGCTTCCTTCCGGCCACCAAGGCCAGTCCCAAGGAGATGATGCCGATCGTGGACAAGCCCCTGATCCAGTATGCGGTCGAGGAAGCCATCGCGGCGGGCATCACGGAAATGATCTTCATCACGGGCCGCAACAAGCGTGCGATCGAGGATCATTTCGACAAGGCGTACGAACTGGAAACGGAACTGCAGGCCCGCGGCAGGACAGAAACCCTGGAGGTGCTGCGCGGCATCCTGCCGAAGAACGTCTCCTGCATCTACATCCGCCAGTCCGAGGCCCTGGGGCTGGGCCATGCGGTGCTGTGCGCGCGCCCCGCCGTGGGGGATGCGCCGTTCGCGGTGCTGCTGGCGGACGACCTGCTGATCGGCAGGCCCCCCATCATGCGGCAGATGACCGACGTCTATGAGCGCCATCGCTGCTCGATACTGGCGGTGCAGAACGTCGAGCCCGCTGAGACGGGCAGCTACGGCATCGTGCGCTGCGAAGGCGGGGCGGATGGGCTGTATCCCATCGCCGGCATCGTCGAGAAGCCGCGGCCGGAGCACGCACCCTCGACGCTGGGCGTGGTGGGCCGCTACGTGCTCACGCCCCGCATATTCGACCACCTCGAAAGAGTGACGCCGGGAGCGGGTGGCGAAATCCAGTTGACCGACGGCATCGCCTCCCTGCTGCAGGAAGACCAGGCGCTGGCCTATGAGTTTTCCGGTACCCGCTACGATTGCGGCACCAAGATCGGCTATCTCAAGGCGACGATCGCGCTGGCGCTCGGGCATCCCGAGGTGGGCAGGGAATTTTCCGAGTACCTGGACACGTTCGAACGCTGCGGCTCTCTCGCCTGAGATGGCACCGTGCCCGTTTCCCGTGACGCCCGGCTGACGGCCCATGCTGTCCGCGGAGGAGGCGACCGGCATACTCGAGCGGGCAGAGCTGATCTGTTCCGAGGAGGCGGTGTCGCGGGCGGTGGCGGACATGGCCGCGGCCATCACGGCGGAGCTGTCGCACAGCCATCCGCTGGTACTGAGCGTCATGGGCGGCGCGGTGGTGTTCACCGGCCAGCTGCTGCCCCGGCTGGCGTTTCCGCTGGATTTCGACTACGTGCACGTCAGCCGCTACGACAACGAGATCCGGGGTGGAGACATCAGCTGGAGGACGATCCCGCGCGAGAGCGTCCGCGGCAGGGTGGTGCTGGTGCTGGATGACATACTCGACGAGGGCATCACGCTCGCGGTGATCCGTGACTGGGTCCTGGGACACGGCGCGGCGGCGTTCTACAGCGCCGTATTCGCCGAGAAGTGTCTCGGCAGGGCCAAGCCGGTCGAGGCGAACTTCGTCGGTATCGTGGTGCCCAATTGCTATGTGTTCGGTTTCGGCATGGACATCCACGGCGCGTGGCGGAATCTGCCCGCGGTCTACGCGCTGCGCGAACCGCCACGGACCCCGGATTGACGGGTCTGCCGCATTTTTCCACCGTTCTTCATCGATCATGACAACATGCTGGCAATCATAGGCGGTACCGGAATGGCACAGCTTGCCTGCCTGGAAGTGTCGAACCGGCAGGTGATACGCACGCCCTATGGCGAGCCCTCGGGGCCGCTGACCTTCGGCCGGATCAAGGATCACGAGGTCGTCTTTCTCGCGCGCCATGGCTACGGCCATACCATCCCGCCGCACGTGGTGAACTATCGTGCCAATCTGTGGGCGCTGCACTCGCTGAGTCTGACCCGCGTGATATCCGTGGCCTCGGTAGGCGGGATACGCAGCGATCTCGCGCCCGGCAGCATCGTCATTCCCCACCAGATCATCGACTACACCCATGGGCGCAAGCATACCTACTACGACACCACCGATCGTCCCGTCACCCATATCGATTTCACCGAGCCCTACTGCCCGCTGACGCGGGAACGTCTGCTGCAGGCGGCGGACCGCGCCCGTCAGGCCATCATCGACGGCGGCGTGTATGGCGCGACCCAGGGGCCGCGCCTGGAGACCGCGTCGGAAATCGACCGGCTGGAGCGGGATGGCGTGGACATGGTGGGCATGACCGGCATGCCGGAGGCTGCGCTGGCCAAGGAACTGCACCTGTGTTACGCGACCATCGCGGTGGTCGCGAACCATGCCGCGGGCCGGGCGACGAGCGCACGCGCCATCCACCTCAAAGACGCGCATGCCGTGCTGGAGAAGGCCATGGTGGGCGTCCGGAGCATGCTTGAATGGGCGGTGGAACTCGATGCCGACTAGGACCGTATTGAAGATGGGCGATCCCCGCCTGCTTCAGGTCGCGCGCAAGGTGGAGGCGTTCGACACACCCGAACTCGACGCCCTGCTACAGGACATGCATGACACGATGGCGGCACTGGACGGCGCAGGGCTGGCCGCGCCGCAGATCGGGGTGGATCTCCAGGTCGTGATATTCGGGGTGCGGCGCAACCCGCGCTACCCCGATGCGGAGGAGGTGCCGTTCACCGAACTGATCAATCCCGAGATTGCGCCCCTGACGCAGGAGCAGGAGCAGGGCTGGGAGGGCTGCCTCAGCGTGCCGGGCATGCGCGGCATGGTGCCGCGGTTCACCAGGCTACGCTACCGGGGCCGGGATCGGCACGGCGAAGCCATCGATCGCGTGGCCGAGGGTTTCCATGCTCGCGTGGTGCAGCATGAGTGCGATCACCTGCAGGGCATACTGTATCCCATGCGCATCACCGATTTTCGCACCTTCGGCTTCACCGACACCCTGTTCCCGGGCCAGGCGCTTACGGACGATTAGGCAGCGGGCGCGCGCCCAGGCGGTCCTTGCGGTCCATGCCCATGGACCCGGGTACGTCGGATTCCTCCGGCGATGCCGTATCGGCGCGGATCACCTGCGCGAGTTCCTGCGCCAGGTGGCGAGCGCTGCGTTTTCCGCTTTCAGCGATGATATGGGCCGTTTCGCGGTAGAGCGGGTCGCGCTGGGCATACAGTTCGAGCAGCCTCTGGCGCGGATCGGAGGTCTGCAGCAGCGGCCGGTTGCGGTCCTGCCGGGTGCGGCGCCACAGGTCGTCCACCGCTGCCTTGAGATAGATGACCGTGCCGCTGCGCTTCAGCAACTCCCGGTTTTCCCGCTGGAGCACGGCGCCTCCGCCGGTGGCGAGCACGATATCCCGCCTTTGCAGCAAATCCGTCAGGACCTCGGCCTCGCGCCGGCGAAATCCCGATTCACCCTCGATTTCGAAGATCACGGGGATATCGACGCCGGTACGCCTCTGGATCTCGCGATCCGAATCGAGAAAGGTTCTTCCCAGAAGGTTCGCCAGCAGCTTGCCGATGGTGGTTTTCCCTGCACCCATCATGCCTATCAGCAGGATGTTGTCGGGGGTGCGATGCCGCTCGCCCATCCCTGGGGCCGGCACAGAGGGTGCAAGGATGGAGTCCATCCGTCCATTGTAGCGGAAATGCCGGGCGGCGAGAATGCCGGGTTCGCGGGAGCGGCCTCGGCAGGCAGTGGGGTGGGGCTGCCTCGCTCCTACTCGGCGGGCAGCAGCGGGGCGACGCTGAATTCCTCCCGGTTCAGCCTGCCGTCCCGATCCATATCCAGGCTTCTGAACACGCTTGCCGGCATCTTCTGCGCCTCGGCCTCCTCTGCGCTGACATAGCCGTCCTTGTCCGTGTCGTACAGTTCCCACGGGGGAGGGACGCCGTCCTCGGGACCGTCTGTCGGCGCCTGCGCCTGCGCGGCGGCACAGGCGATCAGCGCGGCGGCTGCCCATGCCAGCCGCCGCCGGAGGGGCGCAGACGCGTTCCCTCTGCCTCGGCTTTCAAGTGTGCTCCGGGAAAATGGGTGCATGCCGATGCTCCTCCGGTGAATGCTCAGTACCTGCCGCGGGCACGCAGCAGACGTATCATCGACGGCAGCAGCTGCCGTGCCAGCAGCGCCCTGACCGGGCCGCTCAGCAGTCCGGATGTCAGGCGGGCGCCGCCTCTGGTGGCGGCACGCAGGGACGGTCGCGGTGCCAGCACGATGACGGCCGCCAGTCCCAGGGTGAGGGAATAGGGGTGCCGTGCCAGGAACCTGAAGGTGTGGCTGCGCGGAAACGCGGAGGGCGCATGGCGCGATGCCTCCGCCCTGACGAACCGGGCGCGATAGGCATCGCGACGCGCCTGCATGCGTGCCAGCAGGGCGGTTTTCTCTTCCTCCAGGGAGGAGGGAGCGCTCATCCCACATCCTTCATCAGCTTGATATCCTGCTGCAGTTCGTCGCGCAGCGTCTCGAACGGAGAGGCCGGTTTCGCTATGCTTCCGTCATTCAGGACGAGGTACGCCACGACCGCGCCCAAGCCGTAGACGGCAGCCACTGCCCATGCGGAGATCGTGCGGTAGGGGGTGTCCCAGAAGGTGACGACGATCGCCAGCCCCAGGAAGATCAGGGCAAGGAGGACCAGCATGCCCATGATCAGGAAGCCGACGATTCGTCTCTTCAGCTCCTGCCTCTGGATCTCCGCGGATATCCTGACCAGCTGCAGGTAGTCGTCGACGCGCTCCAGCGCCATGCCCGCCAGATACCGGGCCTTCTGCAGAGACTCAAACACGGCGGGACGCCCTGGTTGCAGCGCTTACCGGACGCATCCTACCGACGGGCGATCAGCAGGCCGAGCAGAAGGCCGGTCAGGGCGGCGTAGCCTACCGACTGGATGGGATGTTCCTTGACGTAGTCCCGTGAGCATTCCACTCCGTGCTCGAATTGGTTGCGGGCGTCATTGACCAATTCGCTGGCGGTTTCCCTGCCGGCGGCGATCTTCTCCAGCAGCCTTTCCTTGGCTTCCTCCACCTCCGCTTCCGACAGGCTGGAGATACGGGAGATCAGGTCGCTCAGGTCGGCGCGCAGATTGGACAGTTCCTCGCCGGCGACGTCGCTTACCCGCTTTCCCGCCGACCGGGCGGCGCTGCCCACCCGGGATGCGGAAGCCCCGGCCCGTTGCGCCACATGTCTTGCCTCGGCCTGCGCCTCGTCCGATTTGGTCCTGGAAGTATTATTGGTCGTCATAGATCGCTCCATATATGTGATGGGTATCGTACACTGGTATTTCAGCATGAAACAGCAGTGTCCTGCAACCGACGATCCCGGTATGTGCGTCGACGCACATAAAGCCTGCTTCGCGGCCCTCTGCGCCTGCGCCGGTGGCGCCGTGTCCCCGGATGCGGAGCATCGGCGGCGGGTTCAGTTCATTGAACAAAGTGCGCGCAACGGTGCTATAATCCCGCGCTAATCCGGCTGGCGGCGTCGATTCCCGTTTTCCATCGATCGTCCGGGCACCGGATTGAATTCGCATATCCGCCCGTTCCGAGGGTGCTCTCGCGCAGAGAGGCTGTGGCGGATAGAGGCTCAACCCAGAGGAGAATCCGTTCATGTCGGTAACCATGCGGCAAATGCTGGAAGCGGGTGTCCACTTCGGACACCAGACCCGTTTCTGGAACCCCAGGATGGCCCCTTATATATTCGGCCATCGCAACAAGATACACATCATCAATCTGGAGAGAACCCTGGTGATGTACCAGGAGGCGATGAAATACGTGCGCCAGCTGTCCGCCAACAAGGGCAGCATCCTGTTCGTGGGCACCAAGCGGCAGGCACGCGACATCGTGCGCGAGGAAGCGCGGCGCAGCGGATCGCCCTACGTCGACCAGCGCTGGCTGGGCGGGATGCTGACCAACTTCAAGACGATCAAGCAGTCCATCAAGCGCCTGCACGACATGGAGACGATGGCGGGGGACGGCACGCTGGACAGGCTGTCCAAGAAGGAGGGGCTGGACATCCAGCGCGAACTGGAGAAGCTCAATCGCAGCCTGGGCGGCATCAAGGACATGAAGGGCATCCCGGACGCCATGTTCGTGATCGACGTAGGCTACCAGAAGGGTGCGATCGTCGAGGCCAAGAAGCTCGGCATTCCCATCGTGGGGGTGGTGGACACCAATCACAGTCCCGAGGGCCTGGACTACGTCATTCCCGGCAACGACGACTCCAGCCAGGCCATACGGCTGTATGCGCGCGGGGTTGCGGATGCGATCCTGGAGGGTCGCAACCAGGTCGTCCACGAAATCCTGGCGGGCGAGCTGGCGGAGGACGAAACGGCCCTCCCGGAGTAAGGCCGCCACATGCACAGCAGCCTGACAGGCTGGGGGGTGCGGCGGATTCGACCAATTTCGTATCAGGAGTCGCCATGGCGGATATCACCGCGCAGATGGTCAAGACGTTGCGTGAAACAACCGGGCTGGGCATGATGGAGTGCAAGAAGGCGCTCGCCGAGACCGATGGAGACATGAAGGCGGCGGAGGACCTGCTGCGGATCCGCAGCGGGGCCAAGGCGGGCAAGGCCGCCGGCCGCATCGCGGCGGAAGGCGTGGTGGCGGCGTGCATCGCCGACGATGGCAGGCATGGCGCGCTGGTGGAGGTCAACTGCGAGACCGACTTCGTCTCCAGGAACGAGGATTTCATCGATTTCGCCCGCAACCTGGCGCAATGGGTGGCGGGGAACGACGTGGCGGACATCGCGGCGCTTTCGGCCGCGATCCTCCCGGGCGGCGAGACCGTGGACGGACTGCGCCAGGGGCTCGTCATGAAGCTGGGCGAGAATATCAGCGTGCGCCGCTTCGCGCGACACGTCACGGAAGGGAATCTGGCCTTCTATCTGCACGGGACCAGGATCGGCGTGATGGTGGACTACACGGGCGGCGATGAAGCCCTGGGCAGGGATCTGGCCATGCACATCGCCGCCAGCAAGCCGCTGTGCGTTTCGCGCGACCAGGTCTCCCCCGACCTGCTGGAGCGCGAACGGCAGATATACACCGCGCAGGCGGCAGAGAGCGGCAAGCCTGCTGACATCGTCGCAAGGATGGTGGAAGGGCGTATCGCCAAGTACCTTGCCGAAGTGACGCTCCTGGGCCAGCCCTTCGTCAAGGATCCGGACCGGGTCGTGGAAAAGCTGCTGGCGGAGAAATCCGCCACGGTGAAGGGATTCACCCTGTTCGTCGTGGGAGAAGGGATAGAGAAGAAGTCCGGCGATTTCGCCGCGGAAGTGATGGCCCAGGTGAATCAGGTCAAGGTGGATCAGGTATCGCAGCCGGGGTAGGCATCATGGCGACCAGCGTCTTCAGGCGCATCCTTCTCAAGCTTTCCGGCGAAGCGCTGATGGGCGAGGATGACTATGGCATCAACCGTGCCATGATCGATCGTATCGCGGTGGAAATCGGAGACGTGAGCCGTCTCGGCGTGCAGATCGGCGTGGTCATCGGCGGAGGCAACATTTTCCGCGGCATGACGTCCGCCGAAGACGGGATGGATCGTGCGAATGCCGACTACATGGGCATGCTGGCCACGGTCATGAACGGCCTGGCGCTCCAGGAGGCGCTGCGCCGGGCCGGCCTGGCGAGCCGCGTTCAGTCCGCGCTGCGGATCGACCAGGTGGTGGAGCCCTACGTCCGCGGCAAGGCGCTGCGCTATCTGGAGGCAGGCAAAGTGGTCGTCTTCGTCGCCGGAACCGGCAATCCCTTCTTTACCACCGACACCGCCGCCGCCCTGCGCGGCATGGAAATGAACGTGGACATCGTGCTCAAGGCCACCAAGGTGGATGGCATCTATACCGATGATCCAAAGACGAATCCCGACGCCGCGCGCTACCGCAGCCTGTCGTTCGACGAAGCCATCGGCCGGAACCTGCGGGTGATGGATGCCACCGCCCTGACGCTCTGCCGCGACCACAAGCTGTCGCTCAACGTGTTCAGCATCTTCAAGGCGGGTGCGCTCAGGCGGATCGTGCTGGGCGAGGACGAGGGAACCGTGGTGCAGGCCTGAAAACCTGCGCACGTCGCGTTCCATTCCGGCCACCGCCGGGGCGCGCCGCGGGAACACCGCCGTTTTCCCGTAACCTAAACTGCCATGACTGCCGACATCAAGAAATCCGCTGAACAGAAAATGCAGAAAAGCCTGGACGCGCTGCGACAGGATCTGGGCAAGATACGCACCGGGCGGGCCCACACGGGGCTGTTGGACCACATCACGGTCGACTATTACGGCGCCGCCACGCCCATCGGCCAGGTGGCCAGCGTCAACCTGCTGGACGCCCGCACCATCGGCGTCGCGCCCTGGGAAAAGAAGCTGCTGGGTGCGATCGAGAAGGCGATCCGCAATTCCGATCTGGGGTTGAACCCCGCCACCGTGGGCGAGATCATCCGGGTGCCCATGCCGCCGCTGACCGAGGAGCGTCGCCGCGACCTGACCAAGATCGTGAAGCAGGAGGCGGAAACCGCGCGCGTCGCGATGCGCAACGTCCGGCGCGACGCCAATGCCCAGCTGAAGGATCTGCTCAAGGAGAAGGCGATCGCCGAGGATGACGAGCGCCGCGGGCAGGAGGAAATCCAGAAGCTCACCGATCGCTATATTTCCGAGATCGACAAGCTGCTGCAAACCAAGGAAGCGGAACTCATGGCAGTCTGAACAGCCTGCCGTCGGCTGCGGGACTGGAGGTTCGGCTCCCGGCTCCGGGGGGTGCCCGCTTCACCGCACATTCCTCATATCCTTGATATCGGTCCAGCATGCGCACCTTCCGTGAAGGAAACCACGGCCTCATTGAACTTCCCTTATGTCCCTGATCACCAGTTCAACACGCGAGATACCCGAAACCGGCCAGGTTCCGCGGCATATCGCCATCATCATGGACGGGAACGGACGCTGGGCGAAAAGGCGCTTCATGCCGCGCGTGGCCGGACACAAGCGTGGGGTCGAGACGGTGCGGGCAGCGATCAAGGCGTGCGTCGAACACGGGGTGGAGTATCTCACCCTGTTCGCCTTCAGCAGCGAGAACTGGCGCAGGCCGGTGGACGAGGTCACCTTCCTCATGCAGCTCTTCATCACGGTGCTGGAGCAGGAGGTCGTCAAGCTGCATGAAAACGGCATCCGCTTCAAGGTGATCGGAGATCTGTCGAGATTCGAGCCCAGGATCGTCGAGTTCGTTCGCAACGGTGAGGTGCTGACTGCCGACAATACCCGCTTCACCCTGACCATCGCAGCCAACTACGGCGGGCGCTGGGACATCATGCAGGCGGTCCGCCGGATGCTGGCGCAGCGCCCGGAACTGGCGATCGGCTTCGGGGAGGAGGATTTGATGCCGTACTTCGCGCTGAACTACGCCCCGGAACCCGATCTGTTCATCCGTACCGGCGGGGAAAAACGCATCAGCAATTTCCTGCTGTGGCAGCTGGCGTATACGGAACTGTATTTTACCGATACGCTGTGGCCCGATTTCGACCGGCGCGCGCTGGATCTGGCGATCCGCTCCTACCAGCAGCGCGAGCGCCGTTTCGGCCGCACCAGCGAGCAGCTCCAGTCGGCGGTTGCGGCGGGCGAGCGCAAGAAGATCGCCGAGAAGATGTCCACCAAGAAAGCGGTGAAACTGGGCTAGCCTCGAACGGCCGGCTGCCCGCGCCCGCATTCCATGCTCAAGACCCGGATCCTGACCGCCGTTCTCATGCTGCTCCTGTTCCTGGCGGCGCTGCTCTACCTGTCCGCGATCTTCTGGACCCTCCTGCTGCTGGTTCTCACGGTGGCCGGCGCATGGGAATGGGGCAGGCTCGCGAAGCTGCCTCTGAGACAGTTCATCGCCTACCTGCTCCTGACCGCGCTCATCGGCGGCGAGCTGCTGTTCGCGCTGGGCGACGCCGTGCTGGCCGACTCCCATACCGGCATCTTTCTCTGGGCATACGGGACATCGGCCATATTCTGGATGGTGGTCGTCCCCTTGCTGTTCGCACTCGACCGCCTTCCCGGCAATCCGGCAGTCCTGGGATTGATGGGCTGGATACTGCTGTTTCCCACCTGCTTCGCCCTGTTCCAATTGCGTGCGATCGATCCGCTATGGCTGCTGGGTCTGATGGCCACGGTCTGGATCTCGGACAGTGCGGCGTATTTCGCCGGACGCGCCTGGGGCCGGCGCAAGCTCGCACCACGGATCAGCCCGGGCAAGACCTGGGAAGGGGTGGCGGGCGCGCTGGCCGCTGTGGCGCTGTATGCGGCCATATGGATCGGCCTTGCCGGGGAAAGGGTCGATGGCGTGCTGCTGTTCCTGCTGCTGATGGCGCTCGTGCCGCTGGGCATCGTCGGCGATCTGTTCGAGTCGGCGATGAAGCGCTACGCCGGCGTCAAGGACAGCGGCAATATTTTGCCCGGCCACGGTGGTATACTTGACCGCATCGATGCGCTGACGTCGACGTTGCCGATTGCCGCCCTGGCGCTCCTGTTCCTACAATCCGAGCTACGATAGCCCATGCGCCACCTCACCATTCTCGGCTCCACCGGCACCATAGGCGTCAATACCCTCGATGTCGTGGTTCGACACCCGGGCAGGTTCCGCGTGGCGGCGCTGACCGGTCATCGCAACGTGGAAAGAATGCTGGAGCAGTGTCGCCTCGTCCGGCCAGAGCATGCGGTGATGCTGGACGCCACCAGCGCCGAGCAGCTGCGCTCGGGCATCCGTGCGGAAGGGCTGGCCATCGAGGTGGGATGCGGTGTCGAATCGCTGGAGAAGGTGGCGTCGCTGCCCGAGGTGGACACCGTGATGGCGGCAATCGTCGGCGCCGCCGGGATACGCCCGACGTTCGCCGCGGCCGCGGCCGGCAAGCGCGTGCTGCTCGCCAACAAGGAAACCATGGTGATGGCGGGGCGGATCTTCATGGACGTGGTGCGGCGCGGCCGTGCCACGCTGCTGCCGATAGACAGCGAGCACAACGCCATCTTCCAGTCGCTGCCGCAGTCCTTCCGGGGAGACCTGGAGGCGGTGGGCGTGCGCCGGATCCTGCTCACGGCGTCCGGCGGGCCGTTCCGGAGGCTCGCCCTGGAGGCGCTGGAAGCCGTCACGCCGGGGCAGGCGTGCGCCCACCCCAACTGGGTGATGGGTCAGAAGATCTCGGTCGATTCCGCCACCATGATGAACAAGGGCCTGGAGGTGATCGAGGCGCACTGGCTGTTCGACGCCGCGCCCGAGAAGATCCAGGTGGTGATCCATCCGCAAAGCATCATCCACTCCATGGTGGAATACGTGGACGGCTCGGTGCTGGCCCAGCTTGGCAATCCCGATATGCGCACCCCGATTGCCCATGCCCTGGGTTTCCCGGAGCGGATCGAAGCCGGCGTGGCGTCGCTGGACATGTTCAAGGTGGCGCGGCTGGATTTCGAGGCCCCCGATCCGGGTCGCTTCCCCTGTCTGGGGCTCGCCTACGAGGCCCTCGCCATCGGGGGCAGCGCGCCAGCGACCCTCAATGCCGCCAATGAGGTGGCGGTGGAATCCTTCCTCGGGGGGCGGATGCCGTTCACCGCGATTCCCGCCATGATCGAGCACGTGATGGGCGCCACCGGCCACGACGCCGTGACCACGCTCGACGACGTGCTGGCGGCCGACGGCACCGCGCGCCAGGCTGCGCACGAGTGGCTGGCCTGCCTGGTATAGGCGGGTGGGGCTGCCGAGCCGGTGCCGGCAAGACGCCTGCCGGGGCGGGGATATCCCGCAGAGGGACAGGGACCTCCGCCATGAGAGGGCCATGACCGTGCCGCCGGCGGATCCCGGTGCGCCCGCCGGGGGCGGCATTCCGTCCGCCGATCGCCCCTTGCCGCTGCGCGTGCCGGTTCCGCGCCATGCAGCGGCCATACGGCCCGCCGGATGCGCGCCGACGCGGGATCGTCCGCGCGCATCGGCATGACGCTCCTCTCCACGCTTGCCGCCTTCATCGTTGCGCTGGGTCTGCTGATCGTATTCCACGAATTCGGCCACTATCTGGTGGCGCGCTGGTGCGGGGTGAAGGTGCTGCGCTTTTCCATCGGCTTCGGCCAGCCGCTGCTGAAGCGGCGCTGGGGCGCGGATCGGACCGAGTGGGTGGTGGCCGCCTTCCCGCTAGGGGGCTACGTGCGGATGCTGGACGAGCGGGAAGGCGAGGTGCCGCCCCAGGATCTGGCGCGTTCCTTCAACCGCAAGCCGGTCGGGCAGCGGTTCGCCATCGTCGCGGCCGGGCCGGTGGCCAACTTCCTGCTGGCCATCGTGTTGTACTGGCTGCTGTTCATGCTGGGCGTCAGCGGCATGAAACCGGTGGTGGGGCAGGTCGCGCCCGCGAGCCCCGCCGCCCTGGCGGGCTTCGAAGCCGGGGAGACGATCGTCGGGATTGGAGGCGAGCCGGTCGCCACCTGGCAGGATGCGCGCTGGACGCTGCTGTCCCACGCGGTGGAGCGGCCCTCCTCCCTGGCCGTCGAGGTGCTCGATCCCAATGGAGGCCGTCTTTCCCGGTTTCTGGACCTGAGCGGCATGCAGTCCGAGGATCTGGACGGAGACTTCCTGCCGCGGATCGGCCTCGGCAATCATCAGCCCGCGATCCGGCCCCTCGTCGCCAAGGTCGTTCCGGGGGGGGCGGGCGCCCGTGCCGGGCTCCTGCCGGGCGATGAGATCGTGGCGGTGGACGGTGCCGGGACCCCGCTTTGGGAAGAGGTGGTGCAGCACATACGCACCCGCCCCGGCATGCCGATGATGCTGGAAGTACGGCGCGGGCAGAGCACCTTCGAACTGGAGGTGGTGCCCGACGCCGTGACCGAGCGCGGCGAGGAGATCGGCAGGATCGGGATCGGGCCGCAGATCGACCAGGATGAACTGGAGCGCCTGCTGGTGGACGTCAGATATCCGCCCGGGCCGGCACTGGTCAAGGCCGCGGGCAAGACCTGGGAGATGTCGGTGTTCACGCTGCAGATGCTGGGCAGGATGGCGATCGGACAGGTGTCGTGGAAGAACGTGAGCGGCCCCATCACCATCGCGGACTATGCCGGCCGCTCGGCGCAGATGGGTCTGGCGGCCTATCTCGGGTTTCTCGCGCTCATC
Organism: Nitrosovibrio sp. Nv17; assembly: GCF_900119085.1. GTDB lineage: Bacteria > Pseudomonadota > Gammaproteobacteria > Burkholderiales > Nitrosomonadaceae > Nitrosospira. Next base: position 127,866 of record NZ_FPIQ01000004.1, read on the forward strand.
AGCATCAGCCTGGGCGTGTTGAACCTGCTGCCGATTCCGGTGCTGGACGGCGGGCATTTAATGTATTATGTCGTCGAAATCGTCAAGGGCAGTCCGCTTTCTGCCAGGGCCATGGAGATCGGTCAGCAGGTCGGGATGGCATTGCTGTTCACCCTGATGGTGTTCGCCATCTATAACGATGTCAGCCGGCTCGTCTCTAGCTGAAGCATGAATGTCGAGGTATGAGAGTCCATCATCTGGCAGCACTGGTCCTTGCGTGTTGCACGCCGGCGGCATGGGCTCTCGAATCGTTCGTGGTCAAGGATATCCGGGTGGAAGGCATACAGCGCACCGAAGCGGGAACGGTGTTCAGCTACCTGCCGGTGAAGGTCGGCGACACGCTCGACGACGAGACCGCCGCCGCCGCCATCAAGGCGCTCTATGCGACCGGCTTCTTCAAGGACGTGCGCCTGGAAGCGGACAATGGCGTGCTGCTCGTCGTGGTGGAGGAACGTCCCGCCATCGCCCAGATCACCATCGTCGGCGCCAAGGAATTCGAGAAGGACAAGCTGAAGGAAGGACTGAAGCAGGCGGGCCTGGCGGAGTCGCGCATCTTCGATCGCTCGCTGCTGGAGAAGGCCGAGCAGGAGCTGAAGCAGCAATACCTCAGCCGCGGCAAGTACGGGGTCAAGATCACCACCACCACGACCCCGCTGGACCGCAACCGGGTCGGCATCAATTTCAACGTGGACGAGGGCAGGACCGCCAAGATCCGCAGGATCAACATCGTCGGCAACGAGAACTTCAAGGAAAAGGAGTTGCTGGACGTGATGGTGCTGCGCACGCCCGGCCTGCTCACCTGGTTCACCAAGGAGGACCAGTATTCGAAGCAGAAGCTGGCCGCCGACCTGGAATCCCTGCGTTCCTTCTACCTCAACCGCGGCTACCTGGAGTTCAACATCGAGTCCACCCAGGTATCGATCACCGCCGACATGCAGGACATCTACATCACGATCAACATCGTCGAGGGGAACCAGTACACGGTATCCGACATCAAGCTCGCCGGTGACCTGCTGCTGCCGGAAGAAGAGCTGCGCAAGCTGGTGAAGCTGGCGCCGGGCGACGTGTTCGCGCGCGAGAAGCTGACGGAATCCGTCAAGCTCATCACCGATCGCCTGGGGGACGACGGCTATGCCTTTGCGAACGTCAATGCCTCGCCGCACCTGGACCCGGAGAAGCGCGAGGTGGCGTTCACCTTTTTCATCGATCCGGGCCGCCGGGTCTACGTGCGGCGCATCAACATCACCGGCAACGCCCGCACCCGCGACGAGGTGATCCGCCGCGAGATGCGCCAGTTCGAGGGGGGATGGTATTCGACCTCCAAGATCAACCAGTCCAAGCTGCGCATCGACCGCCTCAACTACTTCACCGCCGTCAACGTGGAGACCCCGGCCGTTCCCGACGCGACCGACCAGATCGACGTCCATGTGGAGGTCAAGGAAAAGGCGACGGGGGCGGTCATGTTCGGTGCCGGTTACTCCAACATGGAAGGCCTGATACTGAGCGGCTCCGTCGCCCAGGACAACATCTTCGGCACCGGCAAGTTCGTCAACCTGATGGTCAACACCGGCAGGGTGAACAAGACCTATTCGCTCTCCTACACCGACCCCTACTTCACGAGCGACGGGATCACCGGCGGGTTCGATATCTACAAGCGCGTGCTCAATACGAGCGCGCTGTCCTCGGTGAGCACCTTCAACACCGACACCACCGGCGGCGGCGTGCGCCTCGGGATTCCCCTGAACGAAAACGACAGCATCATGGCCGGGCTGGGCCTGGAGAACACGAAGCTCGATCTCGGGCCCAACAGCCCGCAGCGCAACATCGACTTCGTGAACGAGTTCGGCCGGAGCACCATCAACATCCCCGCGACGCTGAGCTGGCGGCGGGACGGCCGCGACAGCGCCATCTGGACCACCTCCGGCACCACGCAGCGCGTGTTCCTGGAAGCGGGCCTGCCGGGCGGCGACCTGACCTACTACAAGGTGGACTACCAATTGAAATGGTACTTTCCCCTCACCAGCCTTTTCACGCTCATGCTGAACGGGGAGCTGGGGTACGGGGACGGCTACAACGGGAAGAGCCTTCCTTTCTTCAAGAACTTCTTCGCCGGTGGCAATACGTCGGTGCGGGGCTACAATATCAGTTCGCTCGGTCCGCGCGACGCCAACAACCGCACCCTGGGCGGCAACAAGCGGGTGGTGGGCAGCATCGAGATCCTGTTTCCCATGCCGGGCATGAAGAACGACCGCTCCGTGCGCCTGAGCGCATTCCTGGACGGGGGCACCGTATTCGGGCCGGGCGGGACGAGGCCGGAACTGGAAGGTTTCCGTTATTCCACCGGCATTGCCGTGACCTGGATTTCGCCGATGGGGCCGCTGAAGGTGAGCGTGGCCCAGCCGATAAACAATAATCCGGGCGACAACCTGCAGCGTTTCCAGTTTCAGTTCGGGCAGCAGTTCTAACCAGATGAGGGCCGGAGGATGGCATTGAGGCACGTGAATCGATGGCTGCGGACGGGCATGGCCGCGTGCGCGCTCATGCTCTGCGCGGGTGGCGGCCCGGCGGGGCACGCGGAGGAACTCAGGATCGGCGTGGTCGACACCGAGCGGATCCTGGCGGAGTCGGCGCCGGCAGTCAGGGCGCTGAAGAAGATAGAGAAGGAATTCCTGCCGCGCGACCAGGAGGTCAAGAAGCTGGCGGCGCAGGCGAAGACGCTGCAGGAGCAGCTGGAAAAGGACGGCAAGACCCTGCCAGAGGCTGAGCGGCGCCAGAAGGAGCGCGACCTGGCTGCGCTCAATCGGGAGTACCAGCGTGCCCAGCGGCAGTTGCGCGAGGATTTGAGCCTGCGCCAGAACGACGAGGTGGCCCTCCTGCAGGTGACCGCCAGCCAGGTGATCCAGGCCCTCGCGGAAGCGGAGAAGTACGATCTCATCCTGCCCCTGCGCGACCTGGTCCACCACAGCCAGCGCATCGACATCACCGACAAGGTGATCCGGGCGCTGGCGGACAAGTAGTCCGCACGACCCTGCATCGATTCCCAGCCGAACCCGAGACTAAAATGGACATTCACGAGATTCTGCAATACCTGCCGCATCGCTACCCCTTCCTGCTGGTGGATCGGGTGCTGTCGTGCGAGCCCGGGAAGGACATCGTCGCGCTCAAGAACGTGACGATCAACGAACCCTTCTTCGGCGGCCACTTTCCCCACCACCCGGTGATGCCGGGCGTGCTGATCATCGAGGCGCTGGCGCAGGCCGCCGCGATCCTGACGCTGAGGACCATGGACACCAAGGCCGACGAGAACTCGGTCTACTATTTCGTCGGTATCGACAAGGCGCGTTTCAAGCAGCCCGTGCAGCCGGGCGACCAGCTGCTGCTCGAGGCCGCCATCGAACGCCAGCGTGTCGGCATCTGGCGCTACACCACCCGGGCGCGGGTGGGCGAGCGCACCGTCGCCGAGGCCGAGCTGATGTGCACGGTGCGCAGCCGTCAACCGTAGCCCGCCGTGTCGCGCTCCCTGTCTGGTCGCCGTGAGGTCTGTACGACACTCGTCCTGGGCGAGCGCGATGACGGAGTGTCCGGCTGGATCTGCGGCGTGGACGAGGCCGGCCGGGGGCCCCTGGCGGGGCCGGTATACGCCGCCTGCGTGGTGCTCGGCCCGGATCACGGGATCACGGGCCTGGCGGACTCGAAGACGCTCGGCGAAGCGCGGCGCAACCGGCTGGCGGCTGCCATCCGCTCCCATTCGCTGGCCTGGGCGATCGGCGTCGCCTCGGTCGAGGAGATCGATCGATTGAACATCCTGCAGGCGAGCCTGCTGGCCATGCAGCGGGCGGTGGAGGCGTTGCCCCGCAGGCCGGAAAGGGTGCTGGTGGATGGCAACCGGGGGCCCCGCCTCGAGGGCGTCGTCATCCCCATCGTCGGCGGAGACCGACTGGTTCCGGCGATCTCCGCCGCGTCCATCCTGGCCAAGACGGCGCGCGACGCCGAGATGCTCGTGCTGCACCGGCGCTATCCCTGCTACGGCTTCGATCGCCACAAGGGTTATCCCACCAAGGCGCACGTCGCCGCCCTCGAGCGGCATGGCGTCTCTCTCGTGCACCGCCGCAGCTTCGCGCCGGTCATGAGGGTGGCGCGGGCGGATGCCGCAGGCGGCGCACCGGAGAGGCTCGCGCACGGCAACGGACCGGCCGAGGAATTCGCCCGGGGGACGGACGCGATCGTGTAGAATGCGGGGAGACCCTACAGGACAGACACCATGCTCATCGAAAAGGACTCCGTGGTCTCCATCGCCTACCAGCTCCTGGATGCTTCCGGCGAGGTGCTGGAAAAGTCCGACCAGCCCATCAGCTACCTGCACGGCGGCTACGATGGCATCTTTCCGGTGGTGGAAGAGGCGCTGCACCGCCAGGCCATCGGCTACAGCTGCTCCGTCCTGATGAATCCGGAAAACACCTTCGGAGAATACGACAGCGAACTGGTGCGGGTGGAATCGCGCGACGCGTTTCCGCGGGACATCGAAGTGGGCATGCAGTTCGAGGGTGCGCAGGAAGGGTCTGCCGAGGTCATGATCTTCACCGTCACCGACATCGCCGACGACAAGGTGGTGGTGGACGGCAACCATCCGTTGGCGGGCCAGACGCTGCGCTTCGACTGCACCGTGGTCGCGGTGCGCCCGGCCACTGCGGAAGAGCTGTCCCACGGCCACGTCCACGGTGACGACGGTGCCCATGGGCACGAGCACTGAGCTTTTCGTCCCGTCCCCTGTCCGTCCATGGGCGGAGAGTCATTCCCTCCCGGCCAGCTGTTTCAGCGCATAGAGGGTTTCCAGCGCCTGCCGCGGGCTGAGTTCATCCGGCCGCAGTGCCTGCAGCGACGCGAGTACCGGGTGCGGCGAGGGTGCCTCCGCCGGGGCCGCCGCCGAGAACAGGTCGCGCTGCGGATGCCGGTCGGCGGCTTTCTGCTCGAATTCCGCCAGATATCTGCCGGCAGTGCGGATGACCGGCCTGGGCACGCCCGCCAGCGCCGCCACCTGGAGGCCGTAGCTCTGGCTGGCGGGTCCCTCCGTGACGGCGTGCAGGAACACGATGTGGTGCTTGTGCTCGACCGCATCGAGGTGCACGTTGGCCGCCTGCGGAAATTCCTCCACGAGCCGCGTCAGTTCGAAGTAGTGGGTTGCGAACAGCGCGTAGCTGCGGTTTTCCTCCAGCAGGTGGCGTGCAATCGCCAGCGCCAGCGCCAGGCCGTCGAAGGTGGAGGTCCCCCGCCCGATCTCGTCCATCAGCACCAGGCTGTGCGGGCCGGCGTTGTGCAGGATGTTGGCGGCCTCCGTCATTTCCAGCATGAAGGTCGAGCGCCCCCCGGCCAGGTCGTCGGAGGCGCCGATGCGCGTGAAGATCTGGTCCACCGGTCCCAGACGCGCGCTGCGGGCGGGAACGAAGCTGCCGCAGTGGGCCAGCAGCACGATGTGCGCGAGTTGCCGCATGTAGGTGGACTTGCCGCCCATGTTGGGGCCGGTGATCACCAGCATCTGCCGGCCGGCCTCCGCGCCGAGGCGCACGTCGTTGGCGACGAAGTGCTCCACCTGTTGTTCCACCACGGGGTGGCGTCCCGCCTCGATTTCGATGACAGGGTCGCGGGTGAAGGCAGGGCAGGTGTAGTCGAGTGCAAGCGCACGCTCGGCGAAGGCGGCGAGCACGTCCAGTTCGGCGACGCCGCATGCGATCCGCTGCAGGTGGCCGATATGCGGCGCGAGGGCGTCCAGCAGCGCCTGGTACAGCATTTTTTCGCGCTCCAGCGCCCGGCTTTCGGCCGACAGGGCCTTGTCCTCGAACGCCTTGAGCTCGGGCGTGATGTAGCGCTCGGCGTGCTTCAGCGTCTGCCTCCTGCGGTAGTCGTCAGGAATGCGCTCGCCGTGGGCGTGCGTCACTTCGATGTAGAACCCGTGCACCCGGTTGTACTCCACCTTGAGGCTGGGGATGCCGGTGCGCGCCTTTTCCCGGGTCTCGAGCTGCAGCAGGAACTCGCCGCAGTCGTTCTGGAGCGCCCGCAGTTCGTCCAGTTCGGCATCGTGGCCGTCCGCAATGACGCCGCCGGTGCGCAGCATGGCGGCAGGCTCCTCGCGCAGGGATGCTTCGAGCAGGCGTATCAGCTCCTGGTTCGGGACCATGGCCTGCGCCAGCCGGGAAAGGTGCGTGCCGCTGGCCTCCGCCGCGCCGTCACCGGCCATGCCGGCAATAGTGACGATAGCGGCGACGGCCAGCGGCAGCTGCTTCAGGCTGTCGCGCAGCCCGGACAGGTCGCGCGGGCGCGCCGTCGCCAGTGCGATGCGCGCGGTGATGCGCTCGATGTCCGCGATGCGCCGCAGGCAATCGCGCACTCCGGCGTACGGCCCCGTTCCGTCCGCGCCGATCAGGTGGGAGACACCCTCCAGCCGGGCGCCGATGGCCGCATGGTCGCGCAGCGGGTGGTGCAGCCACTGCCGCAGCAGGCGGCTGCCCATGTGGGTGGAGCAGGTGTCGAGCAGCGACAGCAGGGTGGGCGAGGCGCCGCCCAGCAGCGTCTCGGAAATCTCCAGGTTGCGGCGCGTGGCGGCGTCCATGCGCACGTAGGCGCCGTCACGTTCGACCTGCAGCGCCTGGACGTGGGCGATGCCTGTTCCCTGGGTCAGGCGCGCGTACTCCAGCAGCGCGCCCGCCGCGCCCAGGCAGGGACTCAATCCATCGCAGCCGAATCCTGAAAGATCGCGCGTTCCGAATTGGCCGGCGAGGGCGCGCACGGCGGTGTCGACGTCGAATTGCCACGGCGGCAGATGCCGGACTGACAGCTTCCTGGCGAGATCCGTACCGATCTGCGCGAGCGGTTCCTGCGACTCCGGCAGCAGGATCTCGGCCGGCTTGAGGCGCTCGAGCTCGCTCGCCAGGTTGCCGGGCGCGGTCTCCAGCACCCGCAGCTGCCCCGCGGCCAGGTTGAGCCACGCCAGCCCCAGCGTGGCGGCGTCCCGGCACAGGGCGAGCAGCACGCAGTCGCGCTTTTCCTCCAGCAGGGCGGCATCCGTCAGGGTGCCCGGCGTGACGATGCGCGTGACCTTGCGCTCCACCGGCCCCCGGGCGGCGGCGGGATCGCCGATCTGGTCGCAGATGGCCACCGATTCCCCGAGCCGGACGAGCCGCGCCAGGTACTGCTCCACGGAGTGGCAGGGCACGCCCGCCATCTTGATCGGCTCCCCGGCGGAGACGCCGCGCCGGGTGAGGGTGATGTCGAGCAGCCTTGCCGCCTTCTCCGCGTCATCGAAGAACAGCTCGTAGAAATCCCCCATGCGGTAGAACATCAGCATATCGGGATGCTGCGCCTTGATGCGCAGGTACTGCTGCATCATGGGGGTGTGCGCGGAATTTTCGGTTTTATTCATGAGAAATAGCCGCTTGTGATTCATGTCGCAGGTTTCTGGGGCGAAATTGGGTATTCCTCCCCATTTTTGTGTATCCGCCTGGATGCACGCCGTCTCCAGAAGGTGCGTGCGATGCTCACGGCGAGCGGCGAGGCCACGAAAGCGCTGCCTCGGCCAAGTTGCCCGGCGATGTTGCGAGAGGACTGGGAAGAGTTCGTGCGGCCCGCCGATGGCACGCTCCTGTTCCAGCATTTCGCGTTTGTCTTTCTTGACGTGTTCAGACCGAAGTGTTCAGTCACGTGCGGCTTCCTTGCCGATGGCGCGCGCCATCCAGCCGGGCAACGTTGCACGCGCCGAGGTCAGCGCCTGCCATTCGGAGCGGGGCAGAGTGCGATGAAGCGATGCCAGCGATGCATCGGCGTGCGTCGGCCCGATCCAGGCCAGTGCGCGCACCGCGGCACCGGCTGGACGTGTTCCCAGCACCAACATCCAGCGCGGCGCGTACTTCATCAACTCTTCCAAGCGTCCGAGCTTGAGTTTACGGGTGCGTCCGGAAGTCAGGCAGACCTCGCGGATGGGGACCTGCCGCGTCAGGCCCAGGGCATTGGCTGCACTGGCGCCGTGCGGTACGACGATTTCGCCGCTCAGATCGGCTAGTGCCCTGACGACTTTCTCGGGTGCGGGGGGCGCGCGAGCCGAATTGGTTGGAAACTGGTGCCGCGTAAGTCCCACGCGCTATGCGCAGTAGTGTACCGGCTTTGGCTAGCCGCGAGAACGCCTGGTCCACTGCCGACCTGCTTCCCAGGTGCAGGAATTCTTTGGGCGACAGGACGCTTCCCTCGGACAGGGATTGCGCCTGCTGCAGGATGGTCTCGGGCAGCGTGTTCATGCATGCTTCTTTTCGTGAGAAATGATACATATATTTCTGCCACCCTGAAAGCGGCAGGGACCTGCCGGTCCATCGAGGATCGGAAGGTTGGGGTTAGCGGCTCGGGGGCAGAGGAGGCTTGAACATGGGCGTTTGCCCGTCGACCATGAACTCTGCCGGCATTGCTATGGATGGGATCGTTCTTTTGCGAGAAAGCGCAGTCCAACGCCAGGGTCGGTGACGATGTATCTGGCGGCCATCGCGTCATCACCCAGTTTTTTTCTGAGTTTCGCGACCAGGATTCTTAAATAGTGCGTATCTTCTTCATGGGTCGGTCCCCATATTTCCCGCAGCAGCTGCGTCTGCGTGATGAGCCTGCCCGGCTGCTGGACGAGCATGGCCAGCAGCGAGAACTCCTTGCGGGTCAGCGTGACGGCCTGCCCGAGCACGGCCACTTCGCGCTGCAGGAGGTCGATGTGCAGCGTTCCATCGTCGTAAACGGGGCTAGCTTCTGCGGAAACCCCTCTTGTTCTCAAGAACGCGCGGATGCGCGCCATCAGTTCGTCCACGCTGAACGGCTTGGTCACGTAGTCGTTGGCGCCCAAATCCAGCAATGCCACCTTCTGCTCCTCGCCTGATCGTACCGTCAGCACGATGACGGGCACGCTGGACCATTGCCGAAGCTCCTGCAACACCTCGCTGCCGTCCTTGTCCGGCAGCCCCAGATCAAGAATCACCAGGTCGGCGCCCTGGCTGGCCAGAAGGGTCAATCCTTCCAGGCCCGTTGCTGCCAGCAGCGTGGCGTAGCCCTGCGATCTCAGGCTGATGTCGACGAACCTGCGAATCTGTGGCTCATCGTCAATGACGAGCACCTGGGCGGCCGGCGTGTGAGGGTTCGATTCATGGGAATGGCGCATGCACCCTCGCCTCCTGATTCGTCCGTTCATTCCAGGGCAGGGTCAGACGGATGGTGGTACCTCGGCCATCCGGCCCGGGCAAGGCCTCCACACTACCCATATGGGCACTCACGATACCTTGCACGATCGTCAGTCCCAGGCCTGTTCCCTGCTTGCCGCGATCGCCATGCTCCACGCTGTAGAACATGTCGAATATACGTTTCCGGGCCTCTTCGGGGATGCCCGGTCCTCGGTCCGAGATGTCGATTCTCAGTCGATCGTTCCCGGTGCGCCGGACCTGGACCTGCAGGGCTTCCCGCAGCGGGGAGAAATTTGCCGCGTTTTCCATCACGTTGAACAGGGCCTGCTCGATGAGCGCGGGATGCACATGGATTGGCGGCAAATCGGGCGGAATGTCGTGCATGATACGCACATCGGGCTCATAGCGCTGCAAGCGCCGGGACGCCGAGCCTACCAGTTCGTCGATACCGATCCAGTCGCGGTTCAGTGTCAGTCCCTGGTGTCCGAGGCGGGTCATGTCGAGCAGGTTCTGGATGTAGCGGTCCAGGCGTTCGCCCTCCACATGGATGGCCTGCAACAAGCTCTGCTGATCTTCCTGGCCCATGTCTTTTCCATAGCGCGCCAAGGCGTCCGCCGCTCCGATCATCGACGACAGCGGCGAACGCAGGTCGTGCGACACGGAGGACAGCAAGGCGGATCGCAGGCGCTCCGTTTCGCCCGCGACGCGCGCCGCCTCCAATTCGGAAACCAGGTGCGTGCGCAATGCTGCCTGGCCGATATCCTCCACCATGCTCTCGGCAAGGCGGCGCTGCTCGAACGCCAGTCGCTCCATTCCTGCGGGGAATCTCAATCCGGCCACACCCAGCGTTTTCTCGTCCAGACATACCGGTAGAAACCACCATGGGGAATGGGACAGCGTATCGGTGTAGCGTCCGCTTGGCTGCCTGTGTCGTTGCGTCCAGTCGGCCGCCGCCAGATCCTTCTCGGCAAGACGCTCTGTCGCCGCGGCCGGACCCGATTCGCCGCCGATGCGAATCCATGCTTCGGCATGTAGGGCCGAGTGGAGAACCGACGAGCCTGCTGCAATGACCTGTCCGAGATCGGCCGCCTGAGAGAGCCGCCGCCCGAGTTTCTGCATGCTCACGGCATGGGTATTGGCGGCGCGCAGCGCCACCACCTGCATGCGCAGTCGCGACGCCAGGCGTCCGGCGATCAGGGCAGCTGCAAGAAACAGCAGTACCGTCGCCATGCCGCGGTGCGCGCCGATCAGCAGGGTGAAGCGCGGTTCGATGAAAAAGAAATCGTAAGCGAGAAAGCACAGCACTGCTGTGATGACGGCCGGCACCATGCGCGTCCGCGAGGCGACCAGCATGACGGCCACCAGGAAGACCATGGAGAGATCCTGCATTCCCAGGGCGTGTTTGGCAAGGGCTGCCGCTCCGGTGGCGCCCAGGCTGGCCATCAGGATCAGCAATGCTTCCCGTTTTCGAAGGCGTTCACCGGCGGGGCCGGGCCGGTGCCGCCTACTCGGCCGCGCCTGAGGCGTGCCGATGATCGTCAGTTCATGGTGCTCGCCGCGTAGCAGCAACTGCTGGGTCAGGGTACGGTTGAAGAGACGGGCGACTGGCCGCTCACGGGTGCGGCCGATGACGATGGATCGTGCCCCGCGGGCAGCGGCGGCGTCGAGCAAGGCCTGGGCGATGTCGGTATTGTGCAGCACTTCCGTGTCGCCGCCGAGGGCGCGCGCCAGCGCGAACGCCTTGTCGATTTCCAGCAGGCGTTGCTGCTCCATACGGGCGGCCATGTCGAGCGGCGGGGGCGTATGTTCCAGGCCGTCCGCAAGCGGGGCGGCATCGGCCGAGCCTCCGCTATCCACCATCACCACCGACCATGGCGTGCCGCGGCGTTCGGCGATCCGGGCGCCGGCGCGCACGAGGTATTCCGACTGCCCGCGGCCGTCGATGGCGATCAATACATGACGTCGGATGGCAATGCTTCCGAGACCCTGCGCGACGCGCGTCTCGCGCAGGTCGGCATCGACATGCGCGCCCACGGTCTGCATCGCCAGTTCCCGCAGGGCGGTGAGATTGGACGGCGAGAAGAAGGCCTGCAGTGCCCGGGCCGCCTGCTCCGGCAGATATACCTTTCCCTGGTTCAAGCGTTCGATCAGTTCGCGCGCGGGAAGATCGATCAGGCGCATATCTCTGAGCCGCTCGAACACCGAGTCCGGCACCGTCTCGCTGACGCGGATGCCGGTGATCTGGTGCACCAAGTCGTTCAAGCTTTCCAGATGCTGGACGTTGACGGTGGTATGGACGTCGATACCTGCATCCAGCAACTCCTCCACGTCCTGCCAGCGTCGTTCATGGCGGCTACCGGGCACGTTGCGGTGGGCCAGTTCATCCACCAACGCGATGGCTGGCTTACGCGCCAGAAGGCCGTCCAGATCCATTTCCTCGCGCGCGTGGCCCTGATGCTCCACCTTCATGCGAGGCAGGCCGGGCAGGCCTTCCGCCATCGCCCCGGTCTCCGCGCGACCATGGGTTTCGACGATACCGATCACGATATCCGCACCCTGGCGATACAATTCCTGCGCGCGGGCAAGCATGGCATAGGTCTTGCCCACCCCCGGCGCGGCCCCCAGGAAAACCGTGAGCCTGCCCGCCGACCGGCGATGAAGCTCATCGATCAGGGCATCCGCCTGTCTGGTATTCCGGGACTCCGCCGCCATCCGTTTTCTTTCCGAGATCCTGTCTGGTCAATTGCGACGCGATCGACCGGATGGGGAAAGTATAGCCGCCTCTCGTCTGCCGTCCAGATGGATGTACCGTGCGCTCATGCGCTGTCCTCCGGCCACAGCCGTTGCCACTGCGGGCGCATGGGATCGAGTTGCCTCGAAGCGGGTTTTGCGGGGAGGCGTCATGCCTGTCGCCTTCGAATCAGAAAAAGGGCGTCAAAACGAGATCGATCAGCTTGATGCCGATGAACGGAGCAATGATTCCACCCACACCATAGATCAGCAGATTTCGCTCAAGCAGGCGGCTGGCGGGTTCCATGCGGTATTTCACGCCATGCAGGGCGAGCGGGGTCAGGGTGACGATGATCAGTGCGTTGAAGATCACCGCCGACAGGATCGCGGAACCCGGGCTGTGCAGGTTCATGACGTTCAGGGCTCCAAGCGCCGGGTAGGTGGCGACAAACGCGGCCGGGACGATGGCGAAGTACTTCGCCAGATCGTTGGCGAGGCTGAAGGTCGTCAGCGCTCCCCGCGTCATGATCATCTGTTTGCCCACTTCGACCACACTCAGCAGTTTGGTGGGATTGCTGTCCAGGTCGACCATGTTGCTCGCCTCTTTGGCGGCCTGCGTTCCGCTGTTCATGGCAACTGCCACGTCCGCCTGGGCCAGTGCCGGCGCATCGTTTATGCCGTCGCCGGTCATCGCGACCAGATGCCCCTCGGCCTGGAAGCGACGGATCAGTCGCAGCTTGTCCTCGGGCGTCGCCTCCGCCAGATAGTCGTCGACGCCCGCCTCGGCCGCGATCGCGGCGGCGGTGAGCATGTTGTCTCCCGTGACCATCACGGTCTTTATTCCCATGGCGCGCAGGTCGGCGAAGCGCTCCTTCAGGCCGGCCTTGACGATGTCCTTGAGCTCCACGATGCCGAGAACGCAGGCGCCGTCCGAAACGACCAGCGCCGTGCTGCCGCGACGCGAGACATCGTCGACGACTCTTGTCACCGCGTCGGAAAATATGCCGCCAATGCGCTCGACATGAGCACGGATGGCCGACGCAGCCCCCTTGCGAAGCCGGCGTCCGTCGACGTCGATGCCGCTCATGCGCGTGCGTGCGCTGAAGGCCACCGTTTCCGCGCCGTGCAATTCGCAGCGGCGGATGTCGAATATTTTCCCGGCAAGCGCCAGAATGGAGCGGCCCTCGGGCGTTTCGTCCGCCAGCGACGCCATTTGTGCGGCTTCTGCAAGCGCACGCTCGTCGATGCCTGGGGCTGGATGGAATCTGACGGCCTCGCGATTGCCCAGCGTGATGGTGCCCGTCTTGTCGAGCAGCAGGACGTCGACGTCGCCGGCCGCCTCGATCGCGCGTCCGGAGGTGGCCAGAACGTTGGCATGCATCATCCGGCTCATTCCGGCAATGCTGACTGCCGACAGCAGTGCGCCGATGGTCGTCGGAATCAGGCAGACGAGCAGCGCGATGAGCACTGTGACGCCGATGGCTTGACCGGTGCCGTTGATGAGTACGCTGAATTCCGAGAACGGGCGCAGCGTCGCGCAGACCAGCAGGAAGATGAGGGTCAGCGCCGCCAGCAGGATGGTCAGGGCGATCTCGTTGGGCGTCCGGCTGCGTCTGGCGCCCTCGACCATGGCGATCATGCGATCGAGGAAGGCTTCGCCCGGTCTGGCCGAGACACGCACGATGATCCAGTCGGACAGCACACGCGTGCCTCCCGTGACCGAGCTGAGATCGCCCCCCGCTTCACGGATGACGGGAGCCGATTCTCCGGTGATCGCGGATTCGTCCACCGAGGCGGTGCCCACCGCCACTTCGCCATCCGCGGGAATGGTTTCTCCGGCGTCGACCAGTACATAGGCTCCCACTGTCAGCTCGTCACTGGGAATGGGCCACGATGTGCTCGCGCGCGTAGGTTCCTGCAGCACGCGGGCAATCACCCGGCGGCGTGTGGCGCGCAGCGCTTCGGCATGTGCCCTGCCGCGTCCCTCAGCCAAGGCTTCGGCGCCATTCGCGAAAAGAACGGTGCACCACAGCCAGATCGTCACGGCGAAAATGAAGCCTGCCGGTGCATCCCCACTCCCCGACAGCGCCTGGATACCAAGAACGGTGGAAACGATGCTGCCAGCATAAATGACGAACATCACCGGATTCTTCATCTGGACCCCGGGCGACAGTTTCCGCAGGGCTTCGCCGGCGACCCATGTCCACGACGCCGCCACGGCATCGCGCGTGCCGGTGCCCTGCGGCGCGGACGCTCCGTTTGCGGTCTGGTCGCACCTCATTTTCATTGCGCTGCCGGGCGGGCCGCAACGGCGTCGTCCAAGGCGAGATTGAGTTCCAGCACATGGACCGCCGGCTCGCCTAGAATGCCGAACTGGCGCTGCGTCGTGTTCCGCTCCACGAGCGCCGCCACTTCCTGCTCGGGCATTCCGCGCGCCGCAGCCACACGAATCGTCTGCAGCCGTGCGTTCGCCCGGGAGATGTGGGGATCCAGCCCCGAAGCCGAGGCCGTGACCGCGTCGACCGGGACTTGCGCATCGGGTGCAAGGCCGTTCTGTTCGCGGTAGATCCGGGCCCGTTCGGCCACGGCAGCCAGCAGTTTTCTGCTCAGCACCCCCTGGTTGCTTGCGGTACTGGCGGCTGCGTTGTAAGGCTGATCGATCATTCTGGAGCGATCATCCGGATTGGGCCCCGACGTTGCGCTCGGACGGCCGTGGAAATATTGCGGCTGGGTGAAGTACTGGCCGATCAGGCGCGAACCGACTAGCTGACCGTCCTTTGCGATCAGGTTTCCCTGTGCCGGGCGGCGAAAGAGCAGCTGTGCCGTAGCAGTGGTTGCCAGCGGATAGAGGATGCCGGTGACGACCATGAAGAACGCGGCGGACATGAGCACCGGGCGGGTCATGCCGCTGATAATGGATGTCGCAGGGGAAGCGGACGTGGCTTCGACGTTTTTCATGAGCATCCTCAGAAGGGCCGGCCCGCAAGCATCAGCAGGTGCTCGACGATGGGCCCGAGCGCGAGCGCCGGCAGGAAAGTGAGCCCGCCGGAGAGGAGTATCACGGATATCAGCAGGGCCGTGAACAGGGGCGTTGCGGTCGCAAGCGTTCCCGGGCTTTCCGGCGCGTTTTTCTTCGAGGCCATCACGCCGGCGACCGCGATCATCGGCAGCAGCGTGAAGTAGCGGCCGATCAGCATGCTCAGACCGATGGTCGTGTTGAAAAAAGGCGTATCGGCTCCGAGGCCAGCAAAGGCCGAGCCATTGTTGGCCGTGCCTGAGACATAGGCATACAGGATCTCGCTGAAGCCGTGCGGCCCCATGTTAGCCAGACTGTCCGCGGAAGAAGGCGCAAGGCAGGCGATTGCCGTGAAACCCAGGATACTGAACGGATGCGCCAGCACGGCGAGCATGACGTACTTCATCTCGCGCGCTTCCACTTTCCTGCCGAGGAATTCCGGCGTGCGCCCGATCATCATGCCGGCCAGGAATACCGTGAGGATCGCGTAGGCGACGAGATTGATCAGGCCGACGCCGTCGCCGCCGAATACATTGTTCAGCATCATCTGCCCGAGGAGCGCCAGGCCGCCGAGCGGGGTATACGAGGCGTGCATCGAATCGACAGAGCCCGTCGTGGCAGCGGTGGTCACGGCGGCGAACAGGCTGCTCTGGATGACCCCGAAGCGCAGTTCCTTGCCTTCCATGTTCCCTCCGCCTTGCCAGGCGCCGGGATTCTGGTCAACACCCAGCGGAGCCAGCAGGGGATTGCCAGCGCGTTCGGCACTGTAGATCAACGTCAGGAAACCCAGGAACATCGCCAGGAAGGCGCCGAAGAAGAACCACCCCTGTGGCGGGCGCTTGATCATGGAGCCGAAGGCGCAGGTCAACGCCGAGGGGATCAGCAGCATGCCGAGCATGTGCAGGGTGTTGGTGAGCGGCGTCGGATTCTCGAACGGATGCGCCGCGTTCACGCCGAAGAAGCCGCCGCCGTTGGTGCCGATGTGCTTGATCGTCTCGAAGCTCGCCACGGGACCCAGGATGATCCGCTGCCGGGAACCCTCCAGCGTGGTGACGATGACATCGGCGTCCAGTGTCTGCGGTATGCCCTGCCACACGTACACGATGGCCATGATGAAGCAGAGCGGAAGGAGGAGCCGGTAGAGCACGCGCGTGAAGTCCACCCAGTAGCTGCCGATCCCGGACGAGCCCATGCGGCTCAGGCCGCGGGTGAAGCCGCCTGCCGCAGCCACACCCGTCGCAGCGCTGACCGACATCAGAAAAGTGATGACGGCCATTTGCGAGAAATTGGACAGACTGGCTTCCCCGGAATACGACTGCCAGTTGGTATTGGTGATGAACGAGGCCGCGGTATTGAAGGCAAGGTCCGGTGTCTGCGATGCACGTTCCAGCGGATCGCCCGGCAGATGTCGCTGCAGGCGCAGAATCAGATAACCCAGCATCATCATCGCGGCATTGCTGAGCAACAGCGCTGCGCCGTAGCGCTTCCACGACATGTTCTCCGCGGGGTCGACGCCGAGAATGCGGTAGGTTCCGCGTTCGAGCACATGGTGCGTGGGACTCGTGAAAAGGTGCGCCATCCATTTCCCCACTATCACGACCAGGCCGGTCATGATCGCCAGGACCGGGGTGAATTGCAGGATGAACTGGCGGATGTCGTCCGGCACGTGCATTTCCATCACAGCCTGTCCAGGCCGAGGATGAGGCCGGTTGCCAGTGCGAAGAACGCGACTGTCAGCATGATGTACAAGAGGTCCCACATGGATGCGCCTCGTATCGTTTGAGGGTCCGTGCCATTACCGAACGGAACGGCCCGATGGCCACGCCGAAGTATCCAACGAAAACCCGTAAATTCTCCATCCCATAAGGTGTTTCCCATATAAATTCTGCATAAATTCTGGGGGCTCATCACTGTTGCCGCCTGTTCGTTGCGCGCGCCGGCCTTCCACGGGCTAGTCGGACGGGAGGCCTGCTGCCGGTCTATGGGTACCGGATCGTTGCAGGAATTTACGGCGAATTTACGCTGCGGTCGGCGATGCTGGGATAAGGTGTTTCCAAAAGCTGTGGAGAATCCCGATGCCTCAGGTTCTGCAGGACATCATCTTCATCACCGTTGTCGTGATCGCCTTCATTGCATTGCTGCGCCTGTCCGACAAGGCGACGGCCTGGTTCAATGCCAGATCGCGGAGATCATCGGCGCATTCCAGCCGCCGCCGTGACCGGCGGAGTGAATGATGGGCGTGATGAAGACAGCGGGAGATGCCACATCCATCGGAGCATCGGCGGTGAGGATCCCCTGCCCGCGCAGGCATAGGTTCACGGGACGCCGCCGGGCGCGGCCCCTGACCCTAGAAGCTTATCGCCAAGGCGGTAGTGGCCATCGTGCTGTCCGACGTGAGCGTTCCGTCGTCCGTCGCGAATATTGCGTCCCTTCCCTCGAATCGGCGAACTTCGGCCCGCCATAGCAGGTTGGGCAGGATGCGGTAGTCCATGTTGAGGGAGTAGCTGAGCATCCTGAATCCATGGGGCGTGCCGGTGCCGACGATCACGCCGTGCCGGTCCTGGTAGTATTCGCCTCTCAAGGCAAAGCTCAATTTTTCCGTAGGTGCATATCTCGCGATGGCTATCGGCGTGAACCAGACGTTGTAGCGGCTGCTGCCCTTTTCCTTCTGCTCGGCCCCGATATCGAACGCCGCGATCAGGCTCCATTCGCTGCTCAGATGGAACTGCGCGTGGAAATTGTGGAAATAGCGCATCTGACGATGCTCGTCAGACTTGTCGCTCCCGATGAACGAACTGCTGTTCAGCGTCCACCTTTCGTTCGGGCGGTAGGTCACCTGGTGGCCGAATGAAGGCAGAGAATTGCCGGCCGGTCCCCGGATACGCTGCCAACCGTTCAATATCAAGCCGCTGACCAGCCATTTTCCATCGGGAGAAGTGTAAGATATTCTTGCCCCGGTCTCGAAATAGGGAGAATTGTCGGCGAGCAGGCTGCGGGTAAGCGTCCAATTGTCCTTCCCGACGGCGCTTTCGAAACCAATGTGCGACGGCATGACTCCGACATCAACCCATACGTTGTGGTTCTCTGCGACCCTCAACCCCACCCGGGCCTCGAAGAGGTTCTTCAGTCCCCCGGGCTCCGCCGCGTAGTTGGCCTTCATGTAGCTTCCCAGCGCAATCCCCAGGCCGGCCCTGACCCTCTCCGTGTCGTAGCCGAGTCTCATCAGTGCCAGGTTGACGCTCGCTTCGTCGGTGCGGTTGTGGCTGTACGCGAATCCCGGGCGCCTGTGGACGGGAGGGCCGTTGAAATCCCCTATGTAGTACGCCTCCGCGTACCCGCTGAGCGTCAGCGGGTTTTCCTTGTCCGTCCTCACTTCCTGGCCGAGCAGCGGCGCTGCATATGCCATCAGTATCAACGGGAGAATCGACGGCCTTCTTATCTCTGCCTCCAAACGGTTGCGGCGCCATGTCCGGCAGATCATTTTCCGATGACTGCCCTGATCCATGGGCCGAGTATAGGGCGGCCATCCGTAAATTCTCCATTCCCTGGTCAGGCTTTGTCATAAATTCTGCGCATAATGTGGAGCGCGCGCCCCGTCATGGATTCGGTCGTGTTGGAAGCCTTTTGATCCCGGTCGACAGCCTGCGGGGAATGCGGCAGCGCCGTCCCCGGGGTGAGCCCTCACCGCCGGGAGGCCCGATGTCCGGCATACCGGGCTGCTGCTACGGCGTGCCGGCCCGGATGCGCGGATGGCCGGCTGGCCTTTCCGATGACTGCGCGATCAGTTCCCCGCCCATGAGGGTAGGGAAGGATGTGGAAGCGTGCGGATGCAGCGGGTGATCGCTACCCGATGCGCGATACCCGCCGGTCGCGGCCCCCGGCCCGCCGCGACCACGCGCCGACGATGCCCAGGCCCAGCAGCAGCATGGCATGGATCTCCGGTTCCGGGATGGCGGCGATCAGGCCGACCTGGCCGCCGAGGCTGACCAGGTACAGATTGCCGAAGCCGTCCTCGGCGAACGAGGCGATCTGCCCGGGGATGCCGGTGGCGGAGAGCAGTTCTCCGGTGCGGTCGGTGAGCTCGGTGATGCCGGACCCGGTGAGCCGGAAGGACATCACCCTGTCGTTCACGAAGTCGGCGAAGAAGTAGGTGCCCTCCAGCCCGTCGATCAGCGACCCGCGATAGACGTAGCCGCCCGTGATCGAGGCACCCCCGCCTCCGTCATGCGCGTATTCGTGGATGGGCGGCGTATGGTCGCCGAGCTGGGGATCGCCGGGGATGTTCAGCTGCGTGCCTTCGAACACGCGCCAGCCGTAGTTGGCGCCGGCGCTGCCGAGATTGATCTCCTCCCGGTTGCTCTGCCCGACGTCGGCGATGTAGAAATCGCCGGTCTCGCGGTCGAAGCTCGCCCGGTAGGGATTGCGCAGCCCGTAGGCGTAGATCTCGGGATTGATCGAGGGGTTGCCGTTCGCGAGATTTCCCTCCGGTATCGCGTAGCCGTAGCGCGCCGCATCCTCCGGATGGCGATCGGCCGATACGTCCACGCGCAGTATCTTGCCGAGGTTGTCCCCCAGGTTCTGGGCGCGGTTCTGCGGGTCGTTGGCGGAGCCGCCGTCGCCCGTGGCGATGTACAGATTGCTGCCCTCTCCGGGGCGGAAGCCGATCCATCCCGCCTTGTGGTTGCTGAACCCCGGCTGCGCGACGCTGAGCACCGTCTGCGCGCTGGACGCATCCGCGAGGTTCGGCTGCGCCGCGCTGGCCTGGTAGGTGGCGACGACCGTGTTCAGCGTCGTCGCATCGATGTAGTTGACGTAGAAGCGGCGGTTCTGCGCGAACCCCGGGTCGAACGCCAGGCCGAGCAGCCCGCGCTCGCCCGCGGCATTGACCGAACCGGAGAGATCGAGGAAGGGTGTCGGCAGTACCGTTCCGTTGTCCAGGATCCGGATCGTGCCGCCTTTCTCGACGATGAACAGGCGGGAATCTCCGTCGGGCGCGGTGGCGAACAGCGGACGATCCAGGCCGGTGGCGACGATACGGGTCTGCAGCGGTACCGCCTGCGCCAGCGCGTCGGTCGCGGAGACGGCGAAGGCGATAGAGAAGGCGAGGGACAGGGTAGGCAGGGGGGAGGTCGGCTGAGTCATCGGGGTACTCCTGGGCTGCGGGTTCATCGGATCGCCGGCGGGGCGATGGTGGGAGAGGCGGGAAGCAGGACGGGACGATCCGGTATTGCCGGGTCTCCGGAAGGCCGGTGCCTGTCCGGTTATAGGAGATTCGCGCCTGCTTGTCAATGCGGCGGACGGATGGTCCGGGCGTCGCCATGCTGTGCCGTATCCTCCCGCTCCGGGGGTTCCATGGCCCCTGAGGCGAGAGGCGGCATCCTGCCGGGGCATGGCGCTTCCGGATCCCGGGCGCCTATGGATGGAGGCGCAGCGTTCGCCGGGGAGCGCCCGGCAGGAAGGGCGTCGGCCTGCCCGATACCCAGTCGGCGTGTCCGCTGCCGTAGTAGGGCGAGAGCGGATGGCCGCTCTGGCCGCCGGGCATGTGGAAGTAGCCCTGATCCTCGTGCCCGGGCGCGACCGCGAAGCGCTGCGAGGCGCCGAAGTCCGGCCCCTGTACGCGCGGCATGTGCGTGTCGCCGGGCAGTCTGTCGCCCGGCATGTCCAGCCAGTGGGCGGCGAACGGCGGCAGCGCCCGGCTGAGCGGGTGCCGGATGCGCGCGGTGTTGCGCTCGCCCCAGCTGCGCCGGGCAATGCCGCCCGGCTGCTCCCGCATCTGCTGCGCCACGCGTTGCGCGCATCCGGCAAACAGATCATCCCAGCTTTCATGGTGCGGCGGGAGCAGGTGCGGCGGGCGGTGGCGGATCAATGCCTGGATCGCGTACTCGCTCTGGTTCAGCCGGGGCAGCATGAAGTCCGGGTAGTCGCGCCGGACGGCCGCGGCGAAGGCGTCGAGCAGGGTATCGGTGACCTCCCGCCGGAAGGCGCGCACCATGCGGTAGGCCACGGATGGTGTCGCGGCATGCCCGTTCCAGTCGCGCAGCGCCCGCTGCATCTCGTCCCGCCAGGGCACGGGTTCGATGCGCTCCAGCGTGCTTTCGAGGAACCCCTTCCAGCCTGCGAGGAACAGCGCCCGGTCGTCGAGCTGGATCGCCAGCATGGCGGCCGGCGGGAAGCGTTCGGCGGCGTGCAGGCCGTCGCGTATCTGGGTGGCGCGCGCCCCGAGGTCGTAGCCGGCATCGCCGATCCGTTCCAGCGCCGGGCCCTCCACCATGCGCGCGTTCGCGCTCCACAGGCGCTGCGCCGGCGGATCGACGACCGACGGATAACGGGCCGGCGCAAGCCAGCCATTCCATCCCGTGCCCGGCCTGCCCCAGTCCGCGGGCAGGTTCGGATCGTAGTCGCCGCTGCGGGCGGGCAGGCGGCCCGCGATGGTCCAGCCTATCCGGCCATGCCGGTCGCCGACGATGAAGTTCTGCGCCGGAATGCCCGCCCCCTGAACGATGGCGATGGCCTCGTCCACGCTGGCCGCCTGCTCCAGCAGGACGAGGTCCAGGTTCACCGCCCCCGGCCGGTGCGCGGACCAGGCCAGCGCCAGTGGCACCCCGTCATGGTCGGTTGCGAGGAGGGGCCCCCACTCGGTCTCGTGGATGTCGAGCATCTCGTCGCTGCCACCGCGCACGCGCAGCGTTTCCCGGTATGCGCGGACGGGCGCCCATCCTCCGGTCGCACTGCGATAGCGCGCGGCATCCTTCGGATGGCGGAAGACGCGCACCCAGTCGGCGGCGTCGCTGTAGCTGTTGGTGAAGCTCCAGGCGATGCTGCGATTGGAGCCGACGACGATGGCGGGCGTGCCGGGAAGGCTGACGCCGATGATATCGTTCGCCGCGCCCGGATGCCCGCCCGGGTGGATCAGGCGCGTGCGGAACCATATGTTGGGCACGCGCAGGTCCAGGTGCATGTCGTTGGCGACCAGCGCCGCACCATCCGCCCCCTGGGCGAGGGAGCCGGCGACGGCAAAGCTGTTGCTGCCGGGCAGGAGGGCGTCGTCCGATCCGGCGGGTCGCAGGGGACCGGGCTCCTGTTTCCGCAGATCCCATTCGGCGGCGGTCGGCAGTGGCGGACGCTCCAGGGCGGGGCCCGCGAGCGGCGCATCCCACTCGCCGCCGCCGGCGGTAAGGAAGCGATAGGCCGCTTCCGGAAGGGCGGCGCGCAGGATGGAGAGATCCAGTTCGCGGCGGTTGTCGGCGTCGGTGAGCGTGAAGTACATCGACTGCACCACGAGTATGCTGTCCTCGCTGCGCCAGGCGGTCGGCCGGGTCTGCGTCAGCAGGTAGGGAAAAGGCCGCACCGCCAGAGCGTCGAGGCCTGCGTTCACGCCGTCGCGATAGTCGTCCAGCAGCGCGCGCTGCGTGTCCGGCAGCGCTTCCAGCTGTGCGGCGGCGCGTGCGCGCATGCGGTGCACCCGTGTCTCGCGGTCCGCCGGCAGTGCGGCGGCGCCGAACAGTTCCGCCAGTTCCCCGGCCGCCTTGCGGCGCATCAGGTCCATTTCGAAGAAGCGTTCCTGCGCGTGCACGTAGCCCAGTGCCCGCGCCAGGTCGCGGCGGCTCTGCGCCCGCAGCGTCACGCTGCCGAGGACGTCACGCTCGACCGTCACCGGCGCGTCCAGCGCCGGGAGGCCGGCCATGCCGTCGTATTGCGGCAGGCTGGCGCGCACCGCCTGCCATGCCGAGAGCGCCAGCAGCAGCGCCAGGAGGGGCAATCCGATCAGCAGGCGGTGCATGGGTGCGGCATGCCGGCGGGATTCGCCTTCACCGGATTGCCGGCACCGCTATTTCGTCCGGCTGTTGGAGAGGATGAATTCCGCCAGACGTTGCGCGGGTTCGCCCTGGATGTTGGGGAACGCGGGCATGGTCATGCCGCCCTTGTGCACCTTCTGGATCAGGGCATCCGGATTCGCCACTGCGGATGACAGAGTCATCACATGCCCCGACGTCTCCGGCTTGTGGCATTTGCTGCAGTTTGCATAGAATATGTCCTCCCCGCTGGCGTCGGCGGGAGGGGTGTAGGTGTCGGTCTTGGCGCAGCCGATGAGGCCAGACGATGCGAGGACTGCCAGCAGCAGTAGGGTTTTTCTCATGCTTCGGTTCCCTGGTTCGTTATGGAAGACTCATCCGATCCGTTGGCGGATGGCGCGGCCGTGGCCTGCCGCGAGGGTGTGCCGGGGGCGATGCAGGGCGCGTGCGACGACATGCATGCGGCGACCGCCCGCAGGGTACCGGATTATACCTTGTCCCCGGCGGTTCCGTCGCCCGGGTATCCCCGCAGCCTCAGGAGCAGCAGCACGGCGGGCGGAAGGTGAATGAGCAGGCCAGTCATGCCCAGCAGCGACTCGCCGATCCGGAACGTGACGGCAAGATTGAAACCCAGGATGCCGTAGTAGAGGCCGCAGCCCAGGAGCACCCGGCCGGTCGCCGGCCGATGCGGAGACAGATCGTCGCGCAGCAGCCGGCGATCCAGCGGAAGGTAGGCGCCCAGCGAAAGCGCGGCGACGACACCCCACCCGAGATAGTTGGCCAACGGTACGCCGAAGTGCGTGCCCGGCTGCGGATAGTAGTAGATCCGTCCCAGGAACCAGCGCTCCCCCCGCAGCGCTACCGGGTCGATGACGACGTCGAGATAGACGAAGAACAGGATCGCGAGCAGTGCCACCGGCAGGCTGGTTCGTGCGGTGGCAGGGAACCGCAGGGCAATGGGTCCGGCTCCCTTCCGCGCCCGCTCCTCGTGCCGGAATGGAAGGAGGAAGGCCAGCGCCATGCAATAGCTCGCGTAGAGAAGGAAGGGAAACGAGAGCGAATCCATGAACGGCACGTCCAGGACGTACAGTTCACGTCCGACGGTCGAACCGGTATAGTGGTACCAGCCGAAAGGCACGCCGGTGCGTGTCGAGGAGAGTTCGCACGCGAGCGCGACGAGCCAGGTGATGCCCATGAAGCATCCCGTTCTTCGCCATCCGATCAGGCGCGCGGCGCAGAACAGGAAGGCGGCGAGGAATCCGAAGACGTAGGGTCGCAGGAGAATGGTGGCGAACAGGAGACTGGGAGTGTCCATCGGGGTTCCATTTTCTTCGGTTGGGCGGAGGAATGATGCCGGCATGCGGGCGCTGCGCGTCGTCCGCCGTCGGCAGGCGCCGGTCACGAGGGTGACGGGCGGGATGCCTTCCTGATGGCTGTGCCGTGAGGCGTGCGCTCAAATATCTGGGTTTCGGCATGCTCATCCTGTTTGTCGCCGCACTGATGGGTGCCGCATGGTTCCTCGTGCGCGAAGCGGAAACCTCGGAGTATCAGGCCCGCTACCTGGCCGGGCTGTCGGGCGAACTGGGCTGGGAGATGAAAGGCGGTGCCGCAGGGGATTTCCATTTTCCGCAGTCGGGTCCGTACGATCTGCGCCTCGGCTACGCCACCCTGCCGGGGCTGCTTCGCAATCTGGCCGCGCAGGGATTCCATGTGCATGCGCAGGCCCGTCCCTCGGCGCGCATGCGGGCGCTGGTCGAACGAGGTCTGTACGTACCCTACCACGAAAAATCCCAGGCAGGCCTGGAAATCGTATCCGACGACGGCCAGCCGCTCTACCGTGCCGCGTATCCCAGCCGCGTCTACGGGGAATTCAGGGCGATTCCGCCGCTGGTGACGGAGAGCCTGCTGTTCATCGAGAATCGCGAACTGCTGGACGCGCGGCACCCGAAACGAAACCCCGCCATCGAGTGGGATCGGCTGGGCAGGGCGGTGCTGGACAAGGGGATCCAGTTCTTCGATTCCGGGCACAACGTGGTGGGGGGCAGCACGCTGGCGACCCAGATCGAGAAATACCGCCATTCCCGGAACGGGCTCACGGTCACGCCCGAGGACAAGCTGCGGCAGGTCGCGTCCGCCTCGGTGCGCGCCTATCTGGACGGCGAGGAAACGCTGGCCGCGCGCCGGCGCATCGTGGCTGCCTACCTCGACACCGTTCCCCTCGCGGGTGCGGCCACCTTCGGCGAGGCCAACGGTTTGGGCGACGGCCTGTGGATATGGTACGGCCTCGATTTCGAGGAAACCAACCGCATCCTGCATTCATACCGCGCCGGCGATGATGTTCCCGCCGAGGTGGCGCACCGCTACAAGCACGTGCTGAGCCTGATCGTCGCCCAGCGCAGGCCGTCCTACTACCTGCTGGCGGGGCGCAGCGTGCTCGAAATGCTGACGAACAGCCACCTGCGCCTGCTGGCGCGCGCGGACGTGATTTCTCCCGCGCTGCGGGACGCCGCCCTGGAGGTTCCGCTGGGCTTCCGCGCAACAGTGCAGCGTGGAAAGGAAGAGGACTTTCCGGCGCGCAAGGCGGTCAATGCGGTGCGCACGCATCTTGCCTCGCTGCTGGGGCTGAAGCGCATGTACGACCTGGACCGGCTGGACCTGTCCGTGCGCAGCACCCTCGACGCGAATCTGCAGCGCAAGACCACCGAGATCCTGCGCCGCCTCAGGGAGCCCGAGTATGCGCGCGCGGCAGGGCTGCAGGGCCATCGCATGCTGGGCACCTCGGATCCGGGCAAGGTCATCTATAGTTTCACGCTGTCCGAACTGACGCCGGAAGGGGCCAAATTCCGCATCCAGGCCGACAATTTCGAGCAGCCGCTGGACATCAACAGGGGAACCAAGCTCGACCTGGGCTCGACCGCCAAGCTGCGGACGCTGGTGACCTATCTCGAGATCGTCGAGGCGCTGCACCAGCGCTATGGCGCCATGGCGCAGCGCGAGTTGCAGGCGCAGGCGGTCGACCCGGACGACGCCCTGAGCCGCTGGGCGATCGGCTACCTGGCGCGGGCCTCCGACCGCACCCTGGCCGCCATGCTGGAGGCCGCGCTGGAGCGCAGGTACTCCGCGAGCGCACGCGAGCGCTTTCTCACCGGGGGCGGCGTGCACGCCTTCCGCAACTTCAAGCGCGAGGACGACGGCAGGACGCCAAGCGTGCGCGAAGCGACGCTGGATTCCATCAATCTCGTGTATATCCGGCTGATGCGGGACATCGTGCGCCACCACATGTTCCAGGTGTCGGGTTCCTCGGCGCGGTTGCTGCGGGATGCGGGCAATCCGGATCGGCAGGTGTATCTGAGGCGCTTCGCGGACAGGGAAGGCAAGGTCTTCGTCAATCGCTTCTACTTCAAGTACCGCGGCGAGGCGGCGGCGCCCGACCGGCTGGAACAGAAATTCCTGTCGAGTTTCAGGCACACGCCGCGCCGCCTGGCGGCTGCGTACCGCTACCTCCATCCCGAGTCGGCACTGGCGGAGTTCGAGGCGTTCATGCGCCCGCACCTGCCGCCCTCCCGCCGCCCGGCACCGACTCTGCTGCCGGATCTGTACGAGCACTACGCTCCCGGGAAGTACTCCCTGGCCGATCTGGGCTACATCGTGACCGTCCATCCCCTGGAGCTGTGGCTGGTGCGCCACCTGCTCGCCCACCCGCAGGCGCACCAGGCGGACGTGATCGAGGCCAGCGCCGAGGAGCGGGTGGCCGTGTACCACTGGCTGTTCCGGACGAAGCGCAAGAACGCCCAGGACATCCGGATTCGGGGGCTGCTGGAGCTGGAGGCGTTTCTCGAGATCCACCGGAGCTGGAAACGGCTGGGATATCCCTTCGATTCGCTGGTGCCGTCACTGGCCACCGCCATCGGCAGTTCCGCCGACCATCCCGCCGCGCTGGCCGAGTTGATGGGCATCATCCTCAACGACGGCGTGCGCGTGCCGGCGGTACTCGTCGAGCGCCTGCACTTCGGTGCCGGCACGCCGTACGAAACCCTCGTCGGGCGGATGCCTGCCCGGGGCGAGCGGATGTTCTCCCCCGAACTGGCGGCGGCGGTGAGGGGGGTGCTGACCGACGTGGTGGCGGCGGGGACGGCTTCCAGGCTGGCGCGCGCCATGGTGGAGGAGGACGGCGGAGAAATCCTCATCGGCGGGAAGACGGGCACCGGCGATCACCGCCACACCACCTTCTCGGCGCCGGGCGTGATCAGGGAATCGCGCGCGGTCAACCGCTCGGCCACGTTCGTATTCTTCATCGGCGACCGTTTCTTCGGCACCATGACCGCCTTCGTGCCGGGCACGGACGCCGAGCACTACACCTTCACCTCGGCGCTGTCGACGCAGGTCGTGAAGCACCTCCTGCCCGCGCTGAGACCCCTGACCGATCGGGGCGAATTCCTATCCGGTGGCTCCGGCAAAGGAGAGCAGATGCCCGGCACCGTCCCCGCCGGCCGCGTGGCGGGCACGGGAAGGACGGATCCCGGGAAACGGCAGCGGATCAGTCATCGTCGCTGATCCAGCGGATGAAGACGATCAGTCCCAGGATGAGCGCCATGCCGGCGACCGCCTTCACGAATTCCTTGACGAACCAGAACACCATGGATTCGTAGAGATCCACCTATTCCTCCTTTCGAAGCAGCACTCATTTCCGGAACCACCACCACAGCAGCAGCGATACGCACAGCGAGGCGAGCAGGCCCGTGGTCAACGGGAAATAGAACCTGAAGTTCTCGCGTTCGACGAAAATATCCCCCGGCAGGCGGCCCAGCGGCAGCTTGGACAGCCACGGCCAGGCGAGGCCCGCCAGCACCAGCAGCAACCCCAGCAGGATGAGTGAGCGTTGCATCGCGTTCCGCCTGAAATGTGCGGGCAGCACGCCTGGATCGTTCGACCCGCTTTTGTTCCGACGCCTGCCGGAATCGAGTGTAAACGTTTTTGCGGGGGCGGATCAATGCCCTGGGCACGGGCGGCGGACGATCCCCGCCGGTGCCGGACGGCGGGTTTCAACGCCGGCCGTTCTCCTCCACGATGCGCCGGAGGAGGTGCAGCTTGCCATGGAAGAAATGGCCGGCGCCGGGTACGACGACGACCGGCAGTTCCTGCGGGGCCGCCCAGTCCAGGACGCTCTGCAGCGGAACGATGTCGTCCCGGTCGCCATGCACCATCAAAACGCCCGGTGCGGACGCGGCATGGCTCTCTTTGGCAGGGTGAATGAGGGGCGGCACCTGCAGCCGTGCCACCGAGGGCGCCACCAGGATGAGCCGTTCGGACGGGAGCCGCTGCGCCGCACGCGCCTGGATCGCCCCCCCGAAGGAGAACCCGGCCAGCACCCGTTCCGGCTCGGCGGGAAACAGGGAAGCGAAGCGATCGTCGACGGCGCCGCTCACCGCCAGCACGTCCTCGACCTCGCCCTCGCCCTCGTCATCATCGGCGTTGCACCGGCCGGCGCTGCCTTCCACCCCGCGGAAATTGAACCGTGCAACGACGTATCCCTGCGCCAGCAGCGCCCTGGCGAGCGTGTGGACGACCTTGTTGTGCATGGTGCCGCCGTACAGCGGATGCGGATGGGCGACGACGGCGATTCCCCGCGGATGCTCATGCTTCGGTCGGGCGAGAATCGCCTCCAGCTTTCCCGCGGGGCCGTCGATGAACGTCCTGCCGGGATGCGCCGCCGCGGGCGCGGCCATCCTCAGATTCTCAGCCGCTCGACCACGCGGCCGTTCTTGAGGTGCTCCTCGATGATCTCGTCGATATCCTCCCGGTCGACGTAGGTGTACCACACGCCTTCCGGGTAGACGACGATGACCGGGCCTTCGTTGCAGCGATCCAGGCATCCGGCGTTGTTGATCCGCACCCTCCTGCCCTTGCCGTCGAGCCGCAGCGCCTTGACGCGCTGCTTGGCATAGTCGCGCAGCGACTGGGCGCCGTAGTCGTTGCAGCACACCGCCCCGCCCTCTCGCTGGTTGACGCAGAAGAACACGTGGCGCTGGTAGTAGCTCATGGGCACGGGTACGTATGGATCGATCCATTATACCGCAAGGCCGGGGCCATGGACGCCGCCCGCCGCAGCCGCTATCTCAGCTTGACCTCGGTCCACATCCGGCTCAGCAGGCGGCGCTGGCTGCGGTCGAAATCCCTGAGCGTCTCCAGGCCGGCGCGCGCGCCGGCATCGGGGAAGATGGCCTCGTTGGAGGCGATCTCCGGCCGGATATGGCGCTTCGCCTCGACATTGGGGTTGCCCGAGCCGATGAGGTTGGTCAGTTCCGCGGCGTTTTCCCCCTCCAGCATGAAGTCGATGAACCGATGGGCCAGGCCGGTCTGCCCCCCGCTGCGCGGCAGCACCATGCTGTCGAGCGCAAGCACCGCGCCCTCTCGCGGAATCGAATAGTCGATCGCGAATCCGCGACCCGTCCTTCTGGCATCGAGCGCGGCCTGGAACATGTCATTGGAATATCCATGCGCCACCCACAGGTTGCCCACGGCCAATTCCTTGATGTAGCTGGCGCTGTTGAAGGCCGCCCAGTACGGCTTGGCGCGCACGATCAGCTCCGCCGCCTCGCGCCAGTGCGCCGCATCGGCGTCGTTGGCCGAGTAGCCGAGGTATTTCAGGGCCGCCGCCAGCAGTTCGCGCTGGCTGTCGAGCACCGTGACGCGGCCCTTGATCCTTTCCAGGTGGCGCGGTTCGAAGATGAGCGCCCAGGTGTCGGTGGGCAGGCCCAGCTCCCGCATCTTCTCCCGATTGTAGCCCAGCAGGGTGACGGTGTAGGCGTAGGGGACGGAGTAGCGGTTGCCGGGGTCGAACGGCGTGTCGAGGTAGGCGGGATCGATGTTTGCGAGATGGGGGAGCAGGGTCTTGTCGAGCGGCTGCAGCGCACCCTGCCGGATGAGCGTGTCCATGGCGTTGCCGGTGGGCACGATCAGGTCGTAGCCGGCGGCGCCGGCCGCCAGCTTGGCCAGCATTTCCTCGTTGTCCGCGTAGTAGTCCTGGGCCAGCCTGCAGCCGCAGGATGCTTCGAAGCGCTCGACCGTCTGCGGCGCGATGTAGTTGTTCCAGTTGAACAGATGGAGCACGCGGCCGCCTGCCGCCGCGGCCTCCGCATCCGGCCTCGCACACCCCGCCGCCGCCAGGGCCAGCCATGCCAGCAGTGCGAGGGAGGGCAGCGCCGGCAGCAGGCGGGGGCTCACCGCCGCGCCGCCTCGCGTGAGGCGGCGTGCGACTCCAGCCGCGCCGCGACGATGATCATGGCCAGCGTGAGCAGCATCAGCAGCGTGGAAACGGCGTTGACCTCCGGCGTCACCGCGACCTTGATCATGGTGTAGATCTGGATCGGCAGGATCGGTTCGCCGATCCCTTTGGTGAAGAAGGTGATGACGAAGTCGTCGATGGAAAGGGTGAACGACATCAGCGCGCCCGCCGCCACCGCCGGCATGATCAGCGGCAGCGTCACGAAGCGGAACGTCTGCCACCGCGATGCGCCGAGGTCGCGTGCCGCTTCGAACAGGCTTTCATCCATGCCCTGGAGACGCGCCCGTATGATGATGGCGACGAACCCGATGCAGAACGTGGTATGCGCGATGATGACGGAGAGCATGCCGAGCGTCAGGTTGAGAACCTGCAGGAAGAACAGCAGCAGGGACACGCCCAGCAGGATCTCGGGCATGGCCACCGGTGCGAAGACCAGGGCCGGCAGCACCCTGAGGCGGTAGCGGTGGATCGCCAGGCCCGCCATCGTGCCGAGGACGGTGGCGCCGAGGCTGGCGCTGAGCGCAATGATGAGCGAGTTTCCGGCAGCGGCCAGCATCTCCGCGTCGCTGAACAGCACCCGGTACCAGTGCAGCGTGAACCCCACCCACTCGGCGTTCAGCCTGGAGTCGTTGAACGAGTAGATCACCACGATCGCCAGCGGAATGTAGAGGAAGGCGTACACCAGCGCCGCCGCGCCCCACAGCCAGGCGTGCCTGCGGATCATGGGGTCCGCCCGGCCGCGCGCGCGAACCAGGCCGTCAGGCTGGCGACGGAAAGCACCGCGAGCGTCAGCATGATGGAGAGCACCGAGCCGAAGGGCCAGTCGCGCGTGCCGAGAAACTGATCCTTGATCAGGTTGCCGATGAGGATGTCGCGGGTGCCGCCCAGGATGTCGGGCACCGCGAACATGCCCAGCACCGGAATGAACACCAGCGCCGAGCCCGAGAACACGCCCGGCAGGGACAGCGGCCAGGTGACGCGCCAGAAGCGCTGCCATCCGCGCGCGCCCAGGTCCTGGGCCGCGTCCAGCAGCGCGGGATCGTGCTTCTCGAGATTGGTGTAGAGCGGGAGGATCATGAACGGCAGGTGCACGTACACCATGCCCACCAGCACCGCGAACGGCGAGAACAGCAGCGTCGCCGGCTCCATGCCGAGCAGCGCGAGCAGGGTGTTCGCAACGCGGCTGAGCGCGGACTGCGGCCCGAGTATGATCGCCCAGGCGTAGACGCGGATGAGGAAGTTGCTGGCGAACGGCAGGATCACCAGCAGCACCATCAGGTTGCGGAACCGTTTTTCGCTGCGCGCGATCAGCAGCGCCAGCGGGTAGGCCATCAGCAGGCAGGCCAGGGTGGTGGCGAGCGCGACGCCGAAGGACTTGAGGAAGACCCTGGCGTACAGGGTGTCGCTGAAGAAGAAGGCGTAGGCTTCGGTCGTGAAGCCGTATTCGCCGGCGGCCTGGTCCGCCGGCGCCGTGACCGGGGCCAGTCCCCCGAACTCGCCCGGGAAGCGGAACGAGGTGAGAACCATGATCAGGCTGGGTATGACGAAGAAGACCAGCAGGAACAGCAGCGGCGGCCCGCCCGTCAGGAGGCGCGCGGCGCGGGTCGAGCGCGGCGTGTCCCTAGTCATCCAGGAATATGCCTGTGTCGTGGCGCCAGGAGACGCCCACCTCGTCCCCGACCTCGAAGAAGGTGGCGCGTCCCGGCGAGGCGTTGGGCAGCAGGGCCTCGATGCGGGCGCCATTGGAAAGCTCCACGATGTAGGTCGTGACGTCGCCGACGTAGAGGAAATCGTGCACCCTGCCGGGAAAGTGGTTCTCCGATTCGGCCGGCGCGGCGGGTCGGGAGATGCGCACCTGCTCGGGACGGATGGCCACCACGCCGCGGTCGCCGGCCTTGACGCCGTCCCTGCCGGCCATGACCACCTCGCCCAGTTCGGCCACTTCCAGCCTCAGCCGCGAGGGTTCCGCCTCGACCACCCGTGCCTCCATCATGCTGATCTTGCCGATGAAGTCGGCCACGAAACGGTTCCTGGGGAAGCCGTAGATCCGGGAAGGCTCGTCGATCTGCTCGACGCGGCCGCGGTTCATCACCGCGATGCGGTGGGACAGCGCCAGGGCCTCGTCCTGCGCGTGGGTCACGAAGACGAAGGTGATGCCCACTTCCTTCTGCAGGTTGATGAGCTCGATCTGCATTTCCTCGCGCAGCTTCGCATCCAGTGCGCCCAGAGGCTCGTCCAGCAGCAGCAGCCGCGGGCGGTTCACCAATCCCCGGGCGAGCGCCACGCGCTGCTTCTGCCCGCCCGACAATTCGTGCGGGAAGCGATTCGCAAAGTCCGGCAGGCGCACGCCGTCCAGCGCGTGCTGCACCCGTTCCCGGATTTCCGGTTGCGTTCTTCCCCCCATCCGCAGGGGGAAGGCGACGTTGTCCGCCACCGTCATGTGCGGGAACAGCGCATAGGTCTGGAATACGGTGTGCACCGGACGCTTCTCGGGCGGCGTGCCGACCATGTCTCGTCCATCCAGCAGGATCTGCCCCGAGTCGGGCAGGTCGAACCCCGCGATCATGCGCAGCAGCGTGGTCTTGCCGCAGCCCGAGGGTCCCAGCAGCGTGAAGAACTCGCCCGTCTCGACGCTGATGCTGACATTGTCCACGGCGGTATAGTCGCCGAAGCGCCGGACTACATGCCGGATTTCCAGGAGCGCCATGGTCGTGCCGGAAAAAACGGGGATTCTATCAAAGTTCCTGTGGATTGCCCGTGCCTGGACGGTTTCCGCGGATCAGCGCCATACCTGCCACAGCAGCATCGCCGCCAGCAGCAGGATGACGATGGACAGCAGCCGGTTCTGGCGCTTCCTTTCCAGGATGGCCTCGTCCATCTTCCGCTCGAGTTCGCCGGTGCGGATTTCGCCCAGGGCATGGTGCAGCAGGCGCGGAAACTGCGGCAGCATCACGGCCCAGTTCGACGCCTCCTTGCGCAGGTGGCGGGTGAATCCGCGCCAGCCGAGCTGCTCCGCCATCCAGTTCTCCAGGTAGGGCTTCGCCGTGGTCCAGAGATCGAGGTCGGGATCGAGGTCGCGGCCCAGTCCCTCGATGTTCAGCAGGGTCTTCTGCAGCATGACCAGCTGCGGCTGGATCTCGACGTTGAACTGGCGCGAGGTCTGGAACAGGCGCAGCAGCACGCGGCTGAACGAGATCTCCTTCAGCGGCTTGTCGAAGATGGGCTCGCACACCGCGCGGATGGCGGTCTCGAAGTCATCGACGCGCGTATCCTTGGGCGCCCACCCCGCCTCCACGTGCGCCTCCGCCACGCGCTTGTAGTCGCGGCGGAAGAAGGCGAGGAAGTTCTGCGCCAGATAGTTCTTGTCCTCGTCGGTGAGCGTTCCCATGATGCCGAAGTCCACCGCGATGTAGCGTCCGTCGCCGCCGACGAAGATGTTGCCGGGATGCATGTCCGCATGGAAGTAGCCGTCCCGGAATACCTGGGTGAAGAAGATTTCCACGCCCATGCGCGCGAGCCTGGGGATGTCGACGCCCTGTTCGCGCAGCGTGGCCACGTGGCTGATGGGCGTACCCTTGACGCGCTGCATCACCATGACGTTGGAATAACAGTAGTCCCAGTAGACCTCGGGAACCAGCAGCAGCGGCGAATCGAGGAAATTGCGCCGCAGCTGGCTGCAGTTGGATGCCTCGCGCATGAGATCGAGCTCGTCCGCCAGATGCCGCGAGAACTCGGATACGACCTCCCGCGGCTTCAGCCGCTTGCCGTCCGGCCACAGCATCTCGACCAGCCATGCCCCCGTTTCCATCAGCGCCACGTCGTGGGCGATGATCGGCGCGATGCCGGGGCGCAGCACCTTGACGGCGACCTCGGTGCCGTCGTGCAGGGAGGCCAGGTGCACCTGGGCGATCGAGGCGCTGGCGACCGGTTCGGGATCGAACAGCAGGAAGACCTCGTCGACGGCCTTGCCGTAGGCCTGCTCCAGCGTCGCCAGGGCGAGGCTGGAGGGGAAGGGCGGAACCTGGTCCTGGAGCCGGGCCAGCTCGTCGGCGATGTCCGTCGGCAAAAGATCGCGGCGCGTGGAAAGCATCTGGCCGAATTTGACGAAAATGGGGCCCAGTGCCTCCAGGGCGAGGCGCAGGCGCTCGCCGCGCGCCCTGTCGAGACGCCGCCAGAATGTCGCAAGCTTCACGAAGGGACGCAAAAACCTCAGCCTTTCATGGCTGAGGAAGAATTCGTCCAGGCCGAAGCGAAACGCTACCGCGAGTATTCTGAGAAGGCGAAAGAAGCGCATGTATTCCCGGAGCGTCCGTTCATCCGTGATCAGAGGCCTGGGGGCGGGGGATCGGATTTGCCGCTATCGCGCTTCGTTTCACGGGGAGGAGGTTTCCGGGAATTCCTGCGGACCGGCCGGTCATCGCCGGGCCGTCGGCGGGGCCGACAATGCCTGTATCCGTTCTTCCAGTCCCGCCGTTTCCTCCCGCAGCGCATCCACCTCGCGGGCGAGCGCCTGCACTGCGGCGGACTTGGCCAGCAGCGGCCGTTCTTCCGTCAGGTATTCCTTCAGCATTCCGGCCAGGCTGCCGGCAGCGGTGGCGTGCCAGTGCGCCAGCCTCCGGCCTGCCCGGGCCAGCCGGTGCGCGGGGATGTCTCCCATCACCCGGCTCAGGTCGTGCTCCACGTCCCAGCGCAGGTGCTTCCCGACGTGAAGGATGGCCGCGGCGAACGCGTCGTCGCCGGAAACCCGGATTTCGTCGTAGGCCTGCCCCTCGCGCGCCAGCAGGCGCGGCAGCTGGTGGGGAGCGAGCGTCAGCACCGCATCGGCGGGCGTGTCGCTCGGGACGGAGGCCACCTCGCCGCCGGCCTGCACGGTCAGGGCAAGGGTCGGCAGCGGCGGCAGGCGCAGGTGCGCGGTGCGACCGGCCCAGGGCTGCAGCTGCCGCCGCGCCCAGCCGGCGCCGCGCAGCAGGTGGTTGAGCGGGGCCAGCGCGACGGATGCCGGCAGGGTCATGGATTCAGGATACCTGCTGGATTCCCGCCAGCAGCCAGACGGCGCCGGGATCCTTCAGATTCTTCTGCACGTGCCAGATTTCGTCGAACGCTTCGGCGGGATTCCCCGGCGTCTCGCGCAGCTGCCCGCCGAGGCGCACGCTGGCGATGGCCAGGTCGTTCTCGGTGACGACCTCCAGCAGCTGCGCATCGACGGCGACCACCTCGGTACGTTGCGGGGCATCGCCGCGCTCGCGGATCTGCATGCTGATCTCGGCGAACATTTCAGGGGTGGTATATTCCCGGATGTCGTCCAGGTCGCGCGCGTCGTTGGCCGCCTGGAGGCGGATGAACGAGGTCTTGGCGTTGCGCAGGAACGATTCCACCTGGAAGCCGTCCGGGACGTCGCGCGCCGGGGGCGCCTGTCCCGGCGTGGAGGACGCCCCCGGCGCGGCGGCCGGCGGCAGGGGCGTGCCCGCGGGGGCCGCCCCTGCCGCCGAGTACTGCATGGCGTGGGCGGGCTGCGCCGGCCGCGGCCGGCGCAGCGTGCGCATGATGAAGAAGATCGCGGCCATCAGTGCGGCCAGCATCAGGATGTCCGCCATGTTGATGCCTTCGAAGGCGCCGCCCATGAACAGGGCTGCCAGCAGACCGCCGGCGGCGAGGCCCGCCAGGGGGCCCATCCACTTGCTCCCGCCGGCGGCGGGAGCCGCCGGGGCCGGCGCAGGCGCCGGCCTGGGCGCGGCCTGCTGCGTCACGGCCGGGCGTTGCTTCCCTATGCTTTTGCCGCCGCCGAAGCGCCTTGCCTCGGCGTCCAGCGTGGCCAATCCAAAGCCGAGCGTGACCAGGGTGAGCAGGATCAGTGTTTTCTTCATGGCAATCTCCGCGCGCAGGATTGAAGCGGGAAGTATAGCATCATCGATGCGCTTGAAAGAGAGGCCGTTCCCTGCCGGCGGGTGCCGTCGCCGCGGTTTCGGGGGGGATCGTCCCGTCCCGGTGACGTGCCGCATGTCCGGCGCAAGGTTGCGGTCCGGGAGGCGCGACTTCGCATATACTGACCGCATCGTCCGCGCGGCGGGGAGGCAGCCGCCCTTTTGAATCCCAGATCCGACAGGATGCATCCATGATCACCGTCGCCTTCTACGACACCAAGCCGTACGATCGCCGCAGCTTCGGGCAGGCACCCGGCGCCGCCGGGCTGTATTGCCGCTTCCATGAGTTCCGCATGACGGAGGAGACGGCGGCCACGGCGGCAGGCGCGCAGGCGGTATGCGTGTTCGTCAACGACCGCCTGACCCGGCCCTGCCTGGAAATCCTGCGCGGCACGGGCGTGCGGCTCGTCGCGCTGCGGTGCGCCGGCTACGACAATGTCGACCTGGAGGCGGCGAGGGAACTGGGCCTTGCCGTCACCTACGTTCCCGCCTATTCTCCCCATGCCGTCGCCGAGCATGCGGTCGGGTTGCTGCTGGCGCTCAATCGCCGCACCCACCACGCCCATCATCGCACGCGTGCGCACGACTTCTCGCTCGACGGGCTGACGGGCTTCGACATCCATGGAAAGACGGCGGGCATCATCGGTACCGGGAGGATAGGGCGGGCCGCGGCGCAGATTCTCGCCGGCTTCGGAGCCCGGGTGATCGCCTGCGACCTGTTTCCGTCGTTCGACTGGGCCAGGGTGCATGGGGTGACGTACGCCGACTTCGACAGCGTGCTGTCCACGAGCGACATCCTCACGCTGCACGTGCCGCTGACGCCGGATACCCGGCACATGTTCGACAGGCATGCGTTTTCGAGGATGAGGGCCGGGGCCTATCTCATCAACACCAGCCGTGGCGGGCTGATCGACACCGCCGCGCTCATCGCCGCGCTCAAGGAGGATCGCCTGGGCGGAGTCGCCCTCGACGTCTACGAGAACGAGGCCGGCGTGTTCTTCGAGGATTTTTCCGACAGGGTGCTGCAGGACGACATGCTGGCGCGCCTGCTCGCCTTTCCCCGGGTACTCGTGACCGCGCACCAGGGATTCCTCACCCGCGAGGCGCTGGATCAGATCGCCGCCAGCGCCATCGGCAATCTGCTCGCACTGAACGAGGAGAGGGCGTTTCTGGAGGGCACGGTGCTGTGCGCAGGCGGAATGACGAAGTCATGACGCCGGCTGGAGAGGCCGGATGATCCTGACGGTCAATACCGGGAGTTCGTCCGTTCGGCTGGCCGCGTTCGCCCGCCACGAGCGTGGCCTGGCGGAGGTGGCGAGCGTCAGGCACGAACTCCGCGGGGAGGAGCCGGGCGCCATGCTGCACGCGTTCGCGCAGGCGCACGGACTCGGCAGGGTGGAGGCGGCGGCGCACCGCGTGGTGCACGGAGGCGAACGCTTCACCGCCAGCCGTGCGCTCGATCCGGAGACGGAGCGCGAGCTGGGGCGGCTGGCTTCCCTCGCGCCCCTGCACAATCCGGTCGCCCTGCGCTGGGTGCGCGCGGTGCGCGCGGCATTGAACCCGGCGCTCCAGGTGGCCGTGTTCGACACGGCGTTCTTCGCCGCACTGCCGGAGGCCGCCCGCACCTACGCCATCCCGTACGCCCTGGCCGGTGCGCACGGCGTGCGCCGCTACGGCTTCCATGGACTGGCGCACGAGGACATGTGGCGCACCTGGCGCGCACGCACGCAGCGCCCGGGCCGCGGCGGCAGGGTGATCTCCCTGCAGCTGGGCGCGGGCTGCTCCATCGCGGCGATCGAAGACGGGATGCCGCGCGACACCTCGATGGGATTCTCGCCGCTGGAAGGCCTGGTGATGGCGACCCGGTCGGGCGACGTCGATCCGTTCCTGGCCACCTACCTGCAGCGCCGGGCGGGATTCACGCCGGAAGAGGTGGAGCGTATGCTGAACGAGCGATCGGGGCTGCTGGGCGTATCGGGAATCAGCGCCGACCTGCGTGAACTGCTGGCCTCGCGGGATCCGCGCGCATGCCTGGCCGTGGACCTGTACTGCCATCGGATACGGAAATACGTGGGCGCCTACCTCGCGCTCCTCGGGGGGGCGGACGCGGTCGTCTTCGGCGGCGGCGTGGGCGAGAACCTGCCCGAAGTGCGCGCACGGATACTCGCGCGCATGGCATGGTGCGGACTCGAGATCGATCCCGGCGGGAACGAAAATGGCGCGGGCGCATTCTGTATCAGTACGGCGGCCAGCCGGATCGAGGCATGGGTCGTTCCGGTGAACGAGGCGGCCATCCTCGCGCGGGAAGCGGCGCGGGTGATGGCGCAGCCGGACACCCGGGCCACTTCGGGAGGGGACGCATGAAGGACGGAACCGGACTGCCGCAGGAACCGGATCGGGCGCCGCTGTCGGCGGAGGAGCTGCATGCGCTGGACGCCTACTGGCGCGCGGCGAACTATCTGTCGGTCGGCCAGATCTACCTGCTGGATAATCCCCTGCTGCGGGAACCGCTGGCCCTGGCCCACGTCAAGCCTCGCCTGCTGGGCCACTGGGGCACCACGCCGGGCCTCAACTTCATCTACGCGCACCTGAACCGCGTCATCCTCAGGCATGATGTCAGCATGATCTACGTCGCGGGGCCGGGTCACGGCGGGCCCGCCATGATCGCGAATACCTGGCTCGAGGGCAGCTACAGCGAATGCTATCCGCACATTCCGCGGAACGAAGCCGGCATGAAACGGCTGTTCCGGCAATTCTCCTTTCCCGGCGGCGTGCCCAGCCACGTGGCGCCGGAGACGCCGGGCTCCATCCACGAGGGCGGGGAGCTGGGGTACGCGCTGTCCCACGCCTTCGGCGCGGCATTCGACAACCCCGATCTGGTGGTGGCGTGCGTGGTCGGCGACGGCGAGGCCGAGACGGGCCCGCTGGCTGCCGCCTGGCATTCCAACAAGTTCCTCGATCCCGCTCACGACGGCGCGGTGCTGCCGATCCTGCACCTGAACGGCTACAAGATCGCGAACCCCACGCTGCTCGCGCGCATTCCCCACGAGGAACTGGAGAGCCTGCTCCTCGGTTACGGCTACCAGCCCCGCTTCGTCGAGGGGGCGGATCCGGCGCGCATGCACCAGGCCATGGCGGCCGCGCTGGACGGCGCGGTCGAGGCCATCCGCCGCATCCAGCAGGCCGCGCGCACGGGGACGGACGAGGGCGCCGCCGCCTACCCGCGCTGGCCCATGATCGTTCTTCGGAGCCCCAAGGGATGGACCGGCCCGAAGGAAGTGGACGGCAGGAAGACGGAGGACAGCTGGCGCTCGCACCAGGTGCCGCTGGCGGAGATCGGCTCGAATCCCGGCCACCTGGCGCTGCTGGAAGCCTGGATGAAGAGCTACCGGCCCGGGGAGCTGTTCGACGGGGAAGGCGGGCTCGTCCCCGAACTGGCGCGGCTGGCGCCGCGGGGCGAGCGGCGCATGGGGGCCAACCCGCACGCCAACGGCGGGCTGCTGCTGAAGGACCTGGAGATGCCGGATTTCCGGGACTATGCGGTCAAGATATCGGGGCCGGGCGCCGGCGTGGCGGAATCCACCCGGGAAATGGGCAAGTTCCTGCGCGACGTGATGCGGCTCAACCTGCCGTATCGCAATTTCCGGGTGATGGGGCCGGACGAGACCAGCTCGAACCGCCTGGGTGCCCTGTTCGAGGCGACGGACAAGACGTGGATGGCGCAGCGCCTGGCGTCGGACGAACACCTGTCCGCCGGCGGCAGGGTGATGGAAGTGCTTTCCGAGCACACCTGCCAGGGCTGGCTGGAAGGCTACCTGCTCACCGGACGGCACGGCTTCTTTTCCTGCTACGAGGCCTTCATCCACATCGTGGACTCGATGTTCAACCAGCATGCCAAATGGCTCAAGGTGGCCAGCCGGGAAATTCCCTGGCGCCAGCCCATCGCCTCGCTCAACTACCTGCTGACCTCGCACGTGTGGCGCCAGGATCACAACGGCTTCTCGCACCAGGATCCGGGATTCATCGATCACGTGGTGAACAAGAAGGCCGACATCATCCGCGTCTACCTGCCGCCGGACGCCAATACCCTGCTGTGCATCGCCGACCGGTGCCTGCGGTCGCGCAACTTCGTCAACGTCATCGTCGCCGGCAAGCAGCCGGCGCTGCAATGGCTGGACATGGATGCGGCGGTCCGGCACAGCGCCGCCGGCATCGGCATCTGGGACTGGGCCAGCAACGACCGCGCCGGCGAGCCGGACGTGGTGCTCGCCTGCGCCGGCGACGTGCCGACGCTGGAGACGCTCGCCGCCACCGACCTGCTGCGGCGGCACCTGCCGGAACTGAAGGTGCGGGTGGTCAACGTGGTGGACCTGATGACGCTGCAGCCGCAGGAGGCGCACCCGCACGGGCTGGCTGATCGCGACTTCGACGCGCTGTTCACCACCTGCAGGCCCGTCATCTTCGCCTATCACGGCTATCCCTGGCTCATCCACCGCCTGACCTACCGCCGTGCCAATCACGGCAACCTGCACGTGCACGGCTACAAGGAAGAGGGAACCACCACCACCCCGTTCGACATGACCGTGCTCAACGACCTGGACCGCTTCCACCTGGTGATGGCCGCGGTCGACCGGGTGCCGGGCCTGGGGTCGAAGGGGGCCTATCTCAAGCAGGCGATGCGCGACCGGCTGATCGAGCACGGGCTGTACATCAGGCGCCACGGCGAGGACATGCCGGAAATCCGGAACTGGCGCTGGTCCGGGTAGCACCGCTTTTACGGCACGACCGTTCGCCGATGATCCTGCTCATCGAAATCGTCTCGCTCTACGCCTCGTTCTTCCGCGGCGACGCGAACGCCCCGTACTGGGGCGCCATCCT
This sequence comes from Nitrosovibrio sp. Nv17, assembly GCF_900119085.1. Lineage (GTDB taxonomy): Bacteria > Pseudomonadota > Gammaproteobacteria > Burkholderiales > Nitrosomonadaceae > Nitrosospira. Next base: position 168,725 of record NZ_FPIQ01000004.1, read on the forward strand.
GCCGATCCTGTACGCGCTCGTGATCGCGCCGCATGCGCTGATCGGCAGGCCCGACATTCCCAGGCGGATCATGACGCAGACCCTGCACGCGAAATGGAACAACGCGGAGGATCTGGTCGGCTACATCTGCGACTACTGGATGGCGTTCGCCTATCCGGCGACGTCATGGAAAAAGCGGCGCAACAGCGCCGTGCTGTCCTTCGTCTCGTTCTTCCTGGCGGCGGTCTACGTCCTGCAGGAATATTTCGTCGCCGGCATCGTGCTGCTGGCGGCGGGATGCATCCTGCATGGCATGAGCGTCAGGGTGGATCGGCCCCGCACGGTCTATGCCAGCGCGGCGTACCGGGAGGGTGCGGCCGACGCGCCTGCGCGCCGGGAGTGGGAACTGGCGGCGATGTCGATCATCGCGTTCACCGATCTCTATCCCGAGGATCCGCTCATCCGCGACTCGGCCAGGCAGGTGCTGGAAGACGGCGACATCGGGCCGCTGCTGGCGATGCACCGCTACGACCATGGGGCGAACTGGGTCTGACGGCCGCCCTTTGCTCTGCGCCGTTCTTCCCGCTGCCGCTTCCATCAATTTTCTGTAAAAATAATTGTTCTTTCGCAGCACGGCCTGTACAATATATTGTAATATTTGCTTAATGTAGCAGGGATGACCTGCTACATTGTGCCATCCTCGATTTTCCAATGATTCTGATAAATAAGAATCTCTCTTATTATCAGAATCATTTCTGTTTACAAAAGCACAGGAAGATGCTAAGCTGAATCTAAGTATCGATTTGCGGAAACGGCACCAGGTTTCGGCGAAATCGATGCTTTGCCCGCAAGCCTGGGACGTTCCCGCAGGCATCGCCAGCCTTCCAAAGTGTGAGTCCGCATCATCGGCGGCCGGAGTGTCCGTGCCTCAGGCTCCTGGCTTTCCGGGCCGCTCGAGCATGAATCTCAGATAGCTTATTTATGGAGGTAACTAAATGGATTCAAAGTTGAATCGCCATCTTTCCAAAGCAGCCGTTTCAATGTCCTTCCTGATGTTGCCGTTCCTGGCCAACCCGGCGTATGCGGTGAACTGGGTCGAGCGTGTCGATGCCGGCAATCTGCTCGGCACGGCGCAGGAGCCGACCGGCGATGGTTCGCTGAACAACATCCGCGGACTGCTTGAGCACAACCAGGATATCGACCTGTTCAAGATCTACATTTCCAACCCGACCACCTTCTCGGCATCCGTGACCGCCAACTTCAACTCGGTGCTTTCCCTGTTTGATTCGACCGGGCTCGGAGTATACGGCAACGACGACGCCAAGCTCGGCGACACCAACGCCGGGCTGCCCGCCGGCCACGCTTTCGGTCCCCAAGCCGCGGGCTGGTACTACCTGGCGATCTCCACCGACGAGGTCATGCCCACCAGCGGCAGCGGCACCGGGCCGGAGAACTACATCGCGTCCATCACGAGCGAGCCCTACACGGCCGTGCTGGGTCCCACCGGGCCTGGCGGCGGTTCGCCCCTGACCGGCTGGGCGACGGAGGGTGATCCGAACCTCGGCGTCTTCGAGAGCTACCGCATCCGGCTGTCGGGCGTCACGGTCTCGCCCGTGCCGGAACCGGAAACCTACGGCATGCTTCTCGCCGGGCTGGGCCTGGTCGGCGCGATGGTACGCAGGAGAAAGTTCCCCACCGCCAGCTAGATCGGCGCAGGGTTGAAAAAGGGGCTTCGGCCCCTTTTTCATTTGCCGGGGCGCGTGCCGCAATGGCGTCCACGCGTCGCCCCGGAAAAATTTTTCCGCCACCTTGAACAACGGCCGGGCTGGTTCGTCTGCATTGAGGGCGACCGGAGAAACCGGACAGCCATCAAGCCTGCGCCGGCAGGCATGCGCGTGAGCAAGACAGGGCTGCCCTGGATGGATCGGCAGCAGTCCGCATACAGCCATATCCCCACGTCAGGGATCTGGCCATCGAATGTTGAAAAAGGGGAGATGATCGGCGCTATGAATAAGAGTCGTGGGATTCATGAGAGTCGTGGAATTCGTGGGAATCAGGCAAACCGCACGCCAGCCGGCCTGCGCCGGCTGGCGTATGGCCTCGCGGGCGTGGCGATATCCTCCTCGGTGCCGGCGGCGGACCTGCTGCCGCCCCCGGGGGCGGTGAGCGCCTGGCGGGCGCTGCCGCAAACCGATCGGCTGACGACCCTGGCAAGTTTCGAACGGGAGCGGGCGCAGCTGGCGTCCACAGGCGAGGCGGCGCCCTGGCTGCTGGCGCGGGCGGACGATTCCGCGGCCCCTCTTCCCGCTGCCGCGTCCGAAACCCAGGAAGGCGCGCAAAAATCCGCTCCCGGCCAGGCCGGCGCGCAGCCGAAGCTGTCCCAGGCGGCGCCGGTCCCGCCGGCCTCCGGGACTCCTCCGGCAGCCCCGGCGGAGCCGGCGCCGTCGACGCTGCCGCCGGTGAACGTGACCGCCGAGGGCGAGACGGTGAAGGACTACGTCGCCACGCGCAGTACCACCGCCACCAAGGGCGACATTCCCCTCATCGAGACCCCGCAGTCGATCTCGGTGATCACGCGCGAGGAGATGGACGCGCGCGCGGTGACCACGGTGTCGGAGGCGCTGCGCTTCACCCCGGGCGTGATCTCGGAGGGCTACGGCTACGACAGCCGCGGCTTCGACTGGTTCTTCATGCGCGGCTTCGACGCCCTGCTGACCAGCGACTACCGCGACGGCCTGCGCCAGTTCAATAACGGCAACTTTGGTTTCTTCCGCACCGAATCCCAGGGCCTGGAGCGGGTGGAGGTGGTGCGCGGCCCCGCGTCGGTGACCTACGGCCAGGGGGACGCGGGCGGCATCATCAACCGCGTCAGCAAGCTGCCCACGGCCCAGCCGGTGCGCGAGATCATGTTCCAGTACGGCAACTTCGACTTCAAGCGCGTGTCGGTGGACTACGGCGGCGCCCTGATGGACGGCAACCTGCTCTACCGCATCGTCGGCACCGGCCTGGACACCGACACCCAGGACAAGTATCCTGGCCAGAAGCGCGTCGAGAACAGCCGCCTGTACATCGCGCCCTCGCTCACCTGGCTGTCCGGCAACACCTCCTACACCGTGATGGGAGAGGTGCTGGGCAACCGCACCGACGGCGCCTCCTTCGCCTATACCGAACCGGGCAACCGCCTGAGCCGCCTGCTGGTGGGCGAGCCGCGCTTCAACAAGTTCAACCAGGACCAGTGGTCGGTGGGCCACAAGTTCGAGCACCGCTTCAACGCCGACTGGATGCTGCGCCAGAACCTGCGCCACGCGGCGACGCGGGCGGACAATTTTCGCGTACAGGACTATGGAGCCTTTGATCCCGCTGATCCATTAAATCCGTTTCCGTCCAATCCAGTCTATCTCCTGCGCGAGGCCAACATCTTCCACGAGTCGGTGCGGCAGACGGCGATCGATACCCAGTTGCACGGCAAGTTCAACTTCGGCCTCACCGACCACACCGTCATGCTGGGGGTGGACTGGCTGCGCGCCCGCACCGGTTCGCGGGTGCTGGGAGATGCCGCCCTCAGCAGTCTGTATGGTATCCCGGTAGGTGTGCCCGTTTGGGATCTGGAGATCGCCAACCCACAGTACGGCCAGCAGATGGTGGACAGGCCCATGGACACCCTTGCCGATACCAACCAGAAACTGGACCAGGTGGGCGTCTACCTGCAGGACCACGTCAAGATCGCCGAACGCCTGATCCTGACACTGTCGGGGCGGCACGACTGGGTCATGCTCGACACGACCGAACAGGTTTCGGGGGTTTCGGAAAGGAAGAACAACAGCGCCTTCACCGGCCGGGGCGGGCTGACCTATCTGCTGGGCTGGGGGCTGGCGCCGTACTTCAGCTACTCGCAGTCGTTCCTGCCGCAGGGGGGGGTCGGAGCCGATGGCCGGGCGTTCGACCCCAGCCGTGGCGAGCAGTTCGAGTTCGGGCTCAAGTACCAGCCCGAGGGCATCCGCGGCCTGTTCACCCTGGCGTTCTTCGACCTGACCAAGCGCAACGTGCTGACGGTCGATCCGGGCAATAATAATTTCCGCAGGCAGACCGGCGAGATGCGCTCGCGCGGGGTGGAGCTGGAGGGCAAGCTGTCGCTGGCGCAGGGGCTGGACCTGATCGGTTCCTACACCTACACCGACATCAAGGTGACCAAGAGCGAAGACGTCGATCTCGGCAAGCGCCCCATCATCGTCCCCAAGCACATGGCCTCGGGCTGGCTCACCTACGCCATTCCGGTGGAGTTCCTGCGCGGCCTGGGCCTGGGCGTGGGGGTGCGCTACGTCGGCCCGCGCTACCGGGATATGGAAAATACCCAACTGGACCGCTCCTACTTCCTGACCGACGCCTCCATCTACTACCAGCGCGGCCCGTGGCGGGTGTCGATCAACGGCCACAACCTGTTCGACAAGGAGTACGTGGCCAACTGCACCTTCGGCTGCTTCCGCGGCATGGAGCGCATGGTGCTGGGCAGCCTGCGCTACCGCTGGTAGCGGAGCGGCAGGCGCGCGTTCCGGCGGGAACGCAGCGAAACAGGGAGCAGGAGGCGAAACTTCGGGCAGGATCGATCGTCTGACGAGGGTGGCCGGCTATCAGGGTGGTGGGTGTGGGTGTTCCGATGCGTAGCGTGTTCGTTCTCCTGCACCGCTGGTGCGGGCTGTTCATAGCCGGCTTCCTGTTCGTCACCGGCCTCACCGGCGCGATCATTTCCTGGGACCACCAGCTGGACGAGTGGCTCAACCCGCACCTGACCCGGGTGGCGAGCCGCGGCGAGGCGATTCCCTCGCTGGAGCTCGTCCGCCGCATCGAGGCGGCCGATCCCCGCGCGCACGTGGTCTTCATCCCCCTGCTGGCGGAGGAGGGCGAATCCCTTGCCTTCGGCGTGCAGCCGCGCGTCGATCCCGCGACCGGCAGGCTTTACGAGCTCGACTACAACCAGGTGTTCGTCGATCCCGTCACCGGCGACGTGCTGGGCACACGCGAGTGGGGCGCGGTCTCGCTGTCGCGCGAGAACCTGGTGTCCTTCCTCTACAAGCTGCACTTCAGCCTGCACCTGCCGGAGATGGGCGGCTTCGACGGCTGGGGCGTGCTGCTGCTGGGGATCGTGGCCATCGTCTGGATGCTGGACTGCTTCAGCGGCCTGTTCCTGACCTTTCCGGCGCGCCGGCGCCATCAGGGGATGGGGGCATCCCGCGTGCGCGGCCAGGCCGAAGCAACGGGGGGAGCCGGCCTGTTCATGGAGGCGGCCGGCCCGCCCCAGGCGGGAGCGGCGCCACGCGAACCGAAGGAATCGTGGCTGCGGCGCTGGCGGCCGGCGTGGCGCATCCGCTGGGGAGGGGGACGCTACAAGCTCAACTTCGACCTGCACCGCGCCGTCAGCCTGTGGACCTGGGGCGTGCTGCTGATCGTGGCGTTCACCGCCTTTTCGCTCAATCTTTATCGTGAAGTATTCTTTCCCCTCATGTCGCTGGTGTCGGACGTGACGCCGGGACCCTTCGACACGCGCACGCCTGCCGACCGGGACCGGCCCATCCTGCCGCAGATCGGCCGCGCGGCGATCCTGGAGCAGGCGGGCGCGGAGGCGCGGCGCAGGGGATGGCCCGAGCCCGCCGGGGACCTTTTCTACGCTGCCGATTTCGGCGTCTACGCCGTCAGCTTCTACTATCCGGGGGAGGATCACGGCGCGGCGGGGGTGGGACCGGCACGGCTGCACTTCGACGGCGGGGATGGGCGCTACCTGGGCGACATCCAGCCATGGCGGGGAACGGCCGCCGACATCTTCGTGCAGATGCAGTTTCCCCTGCACTCCGGACGCATCCTGGGCCTGCCGGGGCGCATCCTGATCTCCTTCATGGGGCTGGTGGTGGCCATGCTGTCGGTCACCGGCGTCTACATCTGGTGGAAGAAGGCGCGCAGCCGCCGCGCCATGGGCAGGCGTACCGCGCCGGCGGCGCCCATTCCGCCGTTCCGCTCCGCTCGTTCCCTCTCCGCGGGCGCGGAGGAGGGGATTTCGCGGGGGGATTAAATTCCTGCGCGGCTTCTTCGTCTTGAATAGAGTGGACGGGCTGCGCGGATCGCCTGTGCCGGCCTGTCCCGTGACCTTGCGGGTTGTCATTGCGGTGCAGGGGCGGGCGTGGTTCTTGTTTGAGCGGGTATTTTTCCATTGAAGCTGCTTTGTCTGCCTTGCGCAGGTGCCAGCGCGACCATGTACTTCCGTTGGCGGCGCCTGCTGCCGGCATGGATCGAGGTCGTGCCGCTCGAGCTGCCGGGACGCGGGAGCCGGATCGCCGAGCCTGCGGTGCGGGAGTTCGATGCGCTGGCGACGCGCCTGGTCGAGTCGCTGGCGTCTGGCAGGCACGGTTCGGGGCCGTACGCCCTGTTCGGGCACAGCATGGGCGCGCTGCTGGCCCACGGCATCGCCCGGCGCCTGCACGCGCAGGGGGCTCCGCTGCCGCAGGCGCTGCTGGTCTCGGCTGCGGCGGCGCCGTCGCGGCGGGCCGGCGAGCATTTCCCCGCCGCGGGCGACAGCGCCGCGCTGACCGCGGAACTGCGCAGGCACGGCGGGACGCCCGACGAGCTGTTCTCCAATCCCGAGCTGCTGGGGATGACACTGGATCTGCTCGACGCCGACTATCGCGTCTGCGAAAGCTATCGCTACCGCCCCGCGCCGCCGTTGCCGCTTCCCATCCACGTATTCGCCGGGAGGGAGGACGACATCGACGAGCCTTGCCTGCGGGCATGGTGGGACGAGAGCGGGCGCGAGTCGACGCTCGACTGGTTCCACGGCGGGCATTTCTATCTCAGGGAGAGCGAGTCTGCCCTGTTGCACCGTATCGCCGCCTGCCTGCGGCGTGCCCGCGTGTCGCCCCCGGATTCCACCGTCTGCGCCTGATCTGCATGGGACCGCCGCGCCATTGCCGGGCACCGGCGAGGGACGATCCGGTTTTGCCGGCGGCCGGGACGCGGATGGGGAATTCGGGGGCGACACGCGGGCACGCCGCGGGAGCGGTAAAACACCAGGAGTAGAGCCATGCTGCAATCCCAGAGGAGTGCCGGGACGCATTCCGAATTGCCGGTGCTGATCTCGCCCTCACCCTCGCGGGTGCGGGAACGCCTGGCCGACGCCCTGCCGGGCCTGGCGGCGGCCGTCGAGGCATCCCTGCATGCCGTGGGCGGCGTGCTGTTCCGCGGCTACGACGTGCCCTCGGTGGAGGATTTCCGGCGCTTCGCCGCGGGCTTCGGGCACCCTCTGCTGAGCTATGAATTCGCCTCCACGCCGCGCACGGCGGTGTCGTCCGGGATCTACACCTCGACCGAATATCCGGCGCACCAGCACATCCCCCTCCACAATGAACAGGCGTACACGCGCGAGTGGCCCATGCGGATCTGGTTCCATTGCGTGACGCCGGCGCAGTCGGGAGGGGAGACCCCCATTGCCGACAGCCGAGCGGTCTACCGGCGCATCCCTGCGGCCATCCGCCGCCGCTTCGAGCAGGGGCTGGTATACGTGCGCAACTACAGCGGCGAATTCGACCTGCCCTGGCAACAGGTCTTCAACACGGAAGACCGGGCCGAGGTGGAGGCCTATTGCCGCCGTTCGGGGATCGAGTGGACGTGGAAGCCCGATGGGGAGCTGAGGACGCGGCAGTCCTGCCAGGGCGTGGCGATCCATCCGGTGACCGGGGAACCGGTATGGTTCAACCAGGCCCATCTGTTCCATGCGTCGAACCTGCCGCCCGAGGTGCGGGAGTCGCTGGAAGAGATCGTCGGCATCGAGAACCTGCCCCGCAACGTCTGCTTCGCGGACGGCAGCCGGATCGAGGACGCGATGCTGGAAGAGGTGCGCGCCATCCTGGCGGAGGAGACGATCCTCTTTCCGTGGGAGGCGGGGGACGTGCTGATGCTCGACAATATGCTGGTCGCTCACGGGCGCACGCCCTTCAAGGGGCCGCGCAAGGTGGTGGTGGCGATGGCGCAGGCCCATGGCGGCAGCTGACGCCCGCCTGACCCCGAAGGGGGCCGCGGCGGATCGGGGCGGGGAGTGCCGCACGATGGTCGAGCACCTGCGCCGGCTCGCGGCGCAGCGGCCGGGAGATACCGCCGTCATCGAGGTCGGCGCCGGGGACGACACCCTCCTCAGCTACGCGGAGCTGGACGGCCGCGCACGGGTGCTGGCCGCGCAGCTGCAGGCGCGGCTCGAGCCCGGCGAGCGGGTGCTGATCCTGCTCGACAACGACCTGCACTACGTCGCCGCCTTCTTCGCCTGCCTGTACGCCGGCATGATCGCCGTTCCGGCCTTCCCGCCCGAATCCGCGCGGGCGCAGCATCTTGCCAGGCTGGTGGCGATCGCCGCGGATTCCGGCGCCCGCTGCATCCTGGCTACCGAAGCGGTGCGCGGCATGCTGGAAGCCGCCACGATTTCCATTGCTCCCGAGGCGCTGTTCCTGGCGGTCGATGCGTCCGGGTCCGATCCTGCACCGCAGTGGCGCGAACATGCGCCGGCGGAGTCCGACATCGCCTTCCTGCAGTATACGTCGGGCTCCACCGGCGCGCCCAAGGGCGTCATGGTCTCCCATGGCAACCTGATGGCGAACGAGCGCGCCATCGAGGAAGGGCTGTCGGTGCGCGCCGACGACGTGTTCGTCAGCTGGCTGCCGCTCTATCACGACATGGGGCTGATCGGAGGATTGCTGCAGCCGGTCCATCGCGGCATCCCGGTGGCGCTCATGACGCCGCGCCATTTCCTGGAACGGCCGCTGCGCTGGCTCGAAGCCATTTCACGCCATCGCGGCACGATCAGCGGCGGCCCCGATTTCGCCTACCGCCTCTGTGCGGAGCGCGTTCGCGAAGACCGGCTGCAGGCGCTGGATCTGTCCAGCTGGCGCATCGCCTTTTCCGGTTCGGAACCGGTGCGGCACGAGACACTGGAAAGCTTCGTGGCGGGCTTCGCTCCGGCGGGATTCGCGGCCGAGGCCGTGTATCCGTGCTACGGCCTTGCGGAGGCCACGCTGTTCGTGACCGGGGGGCGGCGCGGCGCGGGGATGGTGGCCCACGCCTTTTCCAGGGAGGCGCTGGTGCAGGGGCGCGCCCTGCCGGAGCAGGCGGGCGCCATGCTGGTCGGCTGCGGCGCCGCACCCGCCGGCCACCGGCTCGACATCGTCGATCCGGAACGGCTGGCGCCCCTGCCGGACGGCGGCGTCGGCGAGATCTGGGCCAGCGGACCGAGCATCAGCCTGGGCTACTGGCAGCGGGCCCAGGAGACGCGCGAGCGCTTTGCCGAGCGCGGCGGGCGGCGCTGGCTGCGCACCGGCGACCTCGGCTTCCGGCACGACGGCCAGCTGTACATCACCGGCCGTCTCAAGGATCTGATCATCGTCCGCGGGCAGAACATCTACCCGCAGGACATCGAGCATGCGATCGAGACGGGGGTCGAGATGGTCCGCAAGGGGCGCATCGCCGCCTTTTCGGTGGAGACCGGCGCCGGCGAGGGGATCGGGGTGGCGGTGGAGGTCTCGCGCGGGATGCAGAAGCGCGTCCCGGCCGAGGCGCTGGTCGCGGCGCTGGCGGAGGCGGTCGGCATGGCCTGCCATGAGCCGCTGTCGGTGGCGGTGCTCCTGAATCCCGGTGCGCTGCCCAGGACCTCCAGCGGCAAGCTGCAGCGTTCCGCATGCCGCCAGGGCTGGCTCGACCGCACCCTGGACGCCTACGCCGTGCACGAGGCCGGACGTTTCACGATGGGAGGCGGCGCCTCCGCCGCGCAGCCTCGGCGCGAGGAGGGCCTGCGGCCCGGCGGCATCGAATCCGAGCTCGCCCGCATCTGGCAGGACGTCCTGGGATGCGGAGCCCTGGGGCGCGAGGCGAATTTCTTCGCCAGCGGCGGCAGTTCCCTGGCCGCCGCGCGGATCGGCATGCGCATCGCCGAAAAGTGGGGGATCGAGTTTCCGGTGCGCGTCCTGTTCGAGCATCCCACCCTGCAGGGATGCGCGCATCAGGTCGGCCGCCTGCTGACGGGAGGGCCGCACCAGCTCCCGATCGTGCGCTTGCGAGAGGGATCGGCAGGCGCGGGTGAACTATCCTACGCTCAGGGGCGGTTATGGTTTTTATGGAGGCTGGAGCCGGAGGGGACGGCGTACCACATCTGCGGGGGACTGGAGCTATCCGGGGAACTGGACGTAGAGGCGTTGAGATGGAGCTTTGAGCGGATCGTGGAGCGGCACGGGAGCCTGCGCAGCGTGTTTCGGGCGGGTGCGGAAGGGCAGGGCGAGCAGATAGTGCGGGGGCATCAGGCGCTGGCGATCGATCTGGTAGATCTGAGCGGCCCG
>NZ_FPIQ01000008.1 GCF_900119085.1 Nitrosovibrio sp. Nv17
CACGACGATGCCGGCAACAACAAACACAGCACCACCCCCAATAGCCTGCACAATCCCACAGACATCTCTTCTCTCCTTTCCGTTCGTTGTTGTTCGACACCGTTCCCCGTGCATGCATGCGGCCTTACTGCGGCGCATGCCCTCCATTGCGCATCGAGGAAACCCCTCCCGGTTTTTATGGCAAACAGCGCCCGCCATTATAATCCAGGAATTTCGAGAAAACACCCCTCGCGAACCATTTGCTCTGCGTTCACACCGGACTGTCGATGTCGAGGAACCGGTGGGAAACGCCGAATTCACGTGAAACAAGCTCTCCCAGTGCTTGGACGCCATAGCGCTCGGTCGCGTGGTGCCCTGCTGCGATGAATGCCACGCCGGATTCACGGGCGGCATGCACGTTCCGTTCGGAGATTTCGCCGGTGAGGAAGGCATCCACACCCCGTCGAACGGCTTCGTCGAAGTAGTCCTGGGCGCCTCCGGTGCACCAGGCGATGCGCCGTATCGGCTGCGTATCCTCCCCGATGACCAGCGGCTTCCTGGCCAAGATGCGCTCGATGTCTAACCGCAACGTTCTCAGCGTCGTCGCCGGCGATCCCGGCCTGCCATGGGCGACGAGGTCTTGCTCGCCGAAGCGACCCGTCTCGACCAGACCCATCCTGCGTGCCAGTTGTGCGTTGTTGCCCAGCTCAGGGTGGGCATCCAGCGGCAGGTGGTATGCCAGAAGATTGATGCGGTGCTCCACCAGGAATGCGATACGGCGTTGCTTCATGCCAACCAAGCGGGGGTCTTCTCCCCGCCAGAAATAACCGTGGTGCACCAATACCGTATCGGCGCCATCCGCCACGGCGGCATGCAGGAAATCGAGCGAGGCGGTGACGCCGCTGACCAGCCTGTGCACCTCATTTCGTCCTTCCACTTGTAACCCGTTTGGGCAATAATCGCGGAAACGGGTGATATCCAGGAGCTGGTTCAGATAGGCTTCAAGTTCGCTTAATTGCATTGGCATTTCCGTCCGTTCCATTTCCTGCCCATTTCCAATCATCAATAATGTAATGTACAAACTCTGGATAATTTTCGCACAAACGGCCACGATCTTCCTTGCGATACTGTTCGTGGTTTCGACTCTGCGGCCGGAATTGCTGCCATCCAGCCAGCGTGGCGCCACGATCACCATCAAGGAGGTTGCGATCGACAGGAAGCAGCCTTCGAACGATGCGGCCTCGTCAGTTAATCGCGGACCCAACAGCTTCAGCAGCGCTGCCCAGGCTGCCATGCCTGCGGTGGTGAACGTCTTCACGAGCAAGGAGATCAAGGCCGTTCCCCATCCGTTCCTGGAGGATCCCCGATTCCGGCGCTTCTTCGGCGATCGCTTCGAATCCCAGAGCCGGCGCGCGTCCAGCCTGGGCTCGGGCGTCATCGTCAGTCCGGAGGGATACATCCTGACCAACCATCATGTGATCGAGGCGGCAGACGAGATCGAGGTCGCACTGGCGGATGGCCGCAAGGCGAAAGCGCACGTCATCGGTTCGGATCCGGAAACCGATCTCGCGGTGGTGAAAGTGGATATTGAAGCCCTTCCCACAATGACGTTCGGCCACTCCGACCATGTCAGAGTGGGGGATATCGTACTGGCGATCGGCAACCCCTTCGGCGTGGGGCAAACGGTGACCATGGGCATCGTCAGCGCGCTGGGACGGTCGCATCTGGGCATCAATACCTTCGAAAATTTCATCCAGACCGATGCGGCGATCAATCCGGGGAATTCCGGCGGTGCGCTGGTGGATACTGATGGCAACCTGATCGGCATCAATACCGCCATCGTTTCGCGCAGCGGCGGGTCGTTGGGGATAGGCTTTGCCATCACTACCGGCGTGGCGCGGCAGATCATGGAGCAGATCATTCAGACCGGCGGCGTGACGCGGGGCTGGGTCGGCGTGGAAGTCCAGGATCTGACCCCTGAACTGGCGGAGTCGTTCAAGCGCTCCACTACCCAGGGGGCATTGATTGCCGGCGTTCTCAAGAGTGGTCCAGCCGATCGTGCGGGCGTGAAGCCGGGGGACATTCTGGTGGCAGTGGAGGGCAAGGCGGTGACGGATTCGGCCGGGATGCTGGATCTGGTCGCCGCCCTGCGGCCGGGAGAGGTCGCCAATATTACCGTGGTGCGCAATCAGGCGGAAAAGTCGATAGAGATCAAGGTGGGCAAGCGCCCCAAGCCGACCCGCCAGGACGTATATCAGGATTCGGATGAAATCGAATGAAGACGCGTGCCGGCACCTACTTCGCGTCCGGGCGATCCGGGCGGATGATGGCGGATGTTTCCGCTGATACGGACTTGCAGGCGAAAGCCGCCACAAGCATGCCGGCTTCATATAACAGATAAAGCGGGATGGCCAGCATGAACTGGGAAATGATGTCGGGCGGCGTGAAGATGGCGCCTACCACGAACGCCCCGACGAGTACATAGCGACGTATCTCTTTCAGTTTCTCGAGAGGAACGATCCCCGTGTGGACCAGGATCACCACGAACACGGGAACCTCGAAAGTGATGCCGAAGGCGATGAACATCGTCAGGATGAAATCGAGGTACCTGCCGATGTCGGTCATGACCGCCACACCCTGCGGCGCGAAGTGGGTAATGAACTCGAACACCACCGGCAGCGCCGCAAAATAGGCGAATGCCATGCCACCGGCGAACAGAAAGCTGCTCACGAATACCAGGGGAAGCACCAGTCGCCTCTCATGCGCGTACAGTCCCGGGGCGACGAACGCCCATACCTGGTAGAGCGTATGTGGAAGAGTGAGGAGGAATGCCGTCATCATGGCAACCTTCATGGGTACGAAAAAGGGCGTGACGACCTCGGTGGCGATCATCTGCCCTCCCTGGGGAAGTTTTTCCAGCAGGGGTTGCGCCAGCAGCGAGTAGAGTTCGCGTGCATAATAGGCGCACGGCAGGAATCCGAGCGCCAGTCCGCCGAACACGCGCAGCAATCGGGCGCGCAACTCCACGAGATGCGAGATGAAGGTTTCGTCAGCGCTCATGGCCCGTGATCAGGGTTCGTCAGCGCTACGCGGATCCGCTCGCGATCGGCCGGGGATTTCCTCATGGGTGCTGGGAGGAGGCGCGGGGGGGGTAGATCGGGTTCCGGTGACGGTATCCTGCAGCGAATGGATCTCGGTGCGTACGCCGTCCTCGATGGCGCGTGCGGTTTCGCGCAGCGACCCATCGAGCTTCCTCAATTCATCGAGTTCCATTTCGCGCCGGATATCCTGCTTGACGCTGTTGGCGTAGCGCTGGGCGCGTCCGAGCAGATGCCCCAGCGTACGGGCCACGCCCGGCAGTTTCTCCGGCCCGAGAACCACCAGGGCCACGGTGGCGATGACGAGAATTTCCGTGAAACTGATATCAAGCATTTTCCGGATAGGGGCATGAGACGGGTGCCGGACGGGTGGCGACCGTGTGCCCCACGGGATGGCCGATCTGCCGCGAATCGGTCGTCATCACGGTTCGGCGCGCGTCTTGCCCTTGATCTCGCCTTCTATCGTATGGCCTCCGGCGTGATGGGAGGAGGGGGAGGATATTTCCTCCTCCGCGCTTTTCATGCCTTCCTTGAAGCCTTTCACGGCGCCGCCCAGGTCGCTGCCGAGATTGCGCAGTTTGCGGGTGCCGAACACCAGAACCACGATGACCAGAACGACCAGCCAGTGCCAGATGCTGAATGATCCCATGACGCATGCTCCTTAGCCGGGGCGGGCGATCATGGCGGGCAGGGGATGCGCGCCGCCGATGATGTGAATATGCAGATGCCGGACTTCCTGCCCACCCACACGCCCTGTGTTGATGATGGTCCGAAAACCGTCGGTGCAGCCCTGTTCCCTTGCAAGCCGGGGCGCCAGCACCATGATGTCCCCGAGCAGATCTCGGTGTCCGGGCCCGGCGTCGGCGAGAGAATCGATGTGCAGCTTGGGAATCAGCATGAAATGCACCGGCGCCACGGGATGAATGTCGTGAAAACCGAGGATGCAGGCATCTTCGTATATCTTCCGGCTGGGAAGCTCTCCCTGCGCGATCCTGCAGAATAGACAGTCCATCCTCACTCCGTCGTTCGTGATGCCTTTTCATCCACTCCGGAGACTCCCTCCCGGCGCAGCAACTCCTCCAGCACGTCGCTCGGCCCCGTGCGGTGGTGAGCCAGCAATACCAGGCAGTGAAACCAAAGATCCGCCATCTCGCGCACGACCTGATGCGAGTTCCCGCCCTTCGAGGCAAGCAGTACCTCGGTTGCTTCCTCCAACAGCTTCCTGAGTATCTTGTCTTCACCCGCGTGCAACAGACTGGCCACGTAGGACGCCGCCGGATCCGCATGCCTGCGGGCATCGATGGTGGCTGCCAGGCGATCGAGAAGGGTGGAGTGGGTCATTTCCTGTAGATTTCCTCCGCGCTCTTGAGCACCGGCGCCGTGACGATCCACTGCCCGTCCTTCAATTTCCTGAAAAAACAGCTTTGCCTGCCCGTATGACAGGCGATGCCGCCCACTTGTTCCACCATCAGCAGTAGAACGTCCTCATCGCAGTCCAAATGGATTTCCCGTACCTTCTGAATGTGCCCCGATTCTTCTCCCTTGCGCCAGAGCTTCTTGCGGGAGCGCGACCAATAGTGCGCCTCGAGGGTCTGGGTAGTCAGCTTCAGGGCCTCGCGATTCATCCAGGCCATCATCAGCACCGCGTGGCTATGCGCATCCTGAGCGATCACCGGTACCAGCCCATCCTCGGACCAGTTGACCTTGTTGAGCCAATTGTCGGACATGGATATTACAGCAATGTGTGAGGTGTCATTCTACCACCCGTCGCGGGCGGTATCCGAGTTTCGACTTACAGCCGTACCTCAATGCCCTGTTGCGCCATATATGCCTTGGCCTGCTGTATCGTGTATTCGCCATAGTGAAAGATGCTTGCCGCCAGCACCGCGTCGGCGCGCCCTTGCAGCACGCCCTCCGCCAGATGCTGCAGATTTCCCACACCGCCGCTGGCGATGACCGGAACGTCCACCGCATCCGCCACCGCGCGGGTGAGCGCCAGATCGAAGCCGAGGCGGGTGCCGTCGCTGTCCATGCTGGTGAGCAGTATCTCGCCTGCTCCCAGTGACTGCATTTTTCTTGCCCATGCGATGACGTCCAGGCCGGTAGCCTTGCGGCCGCCATGCGTGAACACCTCCCATCGGGGAGGCGCTCCGCCGATATCGCCCACCCGTTTCGCATCTATCGCCACGACGATGCACTGGGCGCCGTAGCGTTCAGCCGCATCGGCCACCAGCTGCGGGTTCTGTACGGCAGAAGTATTGATGCTGACCTTGTCGGCACCCGCATTCAGCAGCCTGCGCACATCCGCAACCTGGCGGACGCCGCCGCCCACGGTGAGGGGAATGAATACCTGGGCTGCGACCTCTTCCACGATGTGCAGGATCAGATCGCGATCGTCGGAGCTTGCGGTGATGTCGAGGAAGGTCAGTTCGTCCGCGCCCTGCTCATCGTAGCGGCGCGATATCTCGACCGGATCTCCCGCATCCCTGAGTTCGGTGAAATTGACCCCTTTGACGACACGTCCGTTGGTTACGTCCAGGCAGGGAATGATGCGCTTGGCAAGGCCCATGAAGGCTGGGAAGAAGGTGAGAATGAAGAGGTGGGGCGAAAACGGGCTCGCTGAACGTGGGATAGATGACGGATCTGTCAGGGAGCTGAGCCCGCAGACTTCGCTTCGCCGCCTGAATCGTCCGCCAGCGCCTGCGCGGCCTTGAAGTCCAGCGTACCCTCATAGATGGCGCGACCCGTGATCGCGCCCATGATGCCCTCGGATTCGATTTCGCAGAGCGCCCGGATGTCATCCAGGCCGGTGATGCCGCCGCTGGCGATGACCGGGATGGTCAATGCCCGGGCGAGCTCCACCGTGGCTTCGAGATTGGGCCCGCTCAGCATGCCATCCCGCCCGATATCCGTATAGATGATCGCCTCGACGCCGTACTGCTCGAATTTCTTGGCGAGATCCACGACGTCATGACCGGTGACCTTGGACCAGCCGTTGACTGCCACCTTGCCTTCGCGCGCATCCAGGCCCACCATGATGTGGCCTGGAAAGGCATTGCAGGCATCGTGCAGGAATCCCGGCGTCTTGACCGCGGCGGTACCGATGATGATGTAGGTGATGCCGTCGTCGAGGTAGCGTTCAATCGTCTCCAGATCCCGTATGCCGCCGCCGAGCTGGGTCGGAATCTCGTCCCCGAGGGCTTGCACGATTTCGCGGATGGCAGGTTCGTTGCGGGGTTTTCCGGCAAATGCGCCGTTGAGATCCACCAGGTGCAGCCGCCGTGCCCCCTGGTCCAGCCAGTGGCGGGCAACGTTCCCCGGATTTTCCGAGAATACCGTGGCGTGTTCCATCAGGCCCTGCTTCAGGCGTACGCACTGGCCATCTTTGAGGTCGATTGCGGGAATGATGAGCATGTTGGATCGGAATTCAGAAGTATGGAATCGGAAGCGGCATCCTGAGCGGAAAGGTTCCGGATCCGGCCGTTCGTATACGAGCGGGGTGCCCAGCATACGAAGTTGCGCAACAGGGTGAGCCCCGCCTCATGGCTTTTCTCCGGATGAAACTGTACGGCAAAAATATTATCCCTTGCCACGGCGCATGTAAATGCAAGAGGATACGCGCTGCAGGCCGCCACCGATTCGGTATCGGCCGTCTCCACGTAATAGCTGTGCACGAAGTAGAAGCGCGCATCGCCGGGAATCCCCTGCCACAGAGGGTGGTCGAGTGTCTGTCGCACTTGATTCCATCCCATGTGGGGCACCTTGAGCCTGTACCCGTCGGCATCCGTCTTCGCAGGGGCGGCGAAGCGCCGCACCCGCCCGGGCAGGATGCCGAGTCCGGGGATGTCTCCTTCCTCGCTGCGTTCGAACAGCATTTGCAGGCCGATGCAGATGCCGAGGAAGGGTTTGCCTGCGGCAGCTTCCAGGACCGCCCCGCGCAGGCCGCGCGCGTCCAGTTCGCGCAGGCAGTCCGGCATGGCACCTTGACCGGGAACCACCACCCGTCCGGCTCCGCGCAGGATGTCCGGATCGCTGGTGACGACGATGGAAGCTTGGGGAGCAACATGCTCCAGCGCCTTGGATACCGAACGCAGGTTGCCCATGCCGTAGTCGACGATCGCGATATCAGTCATGCCGTGCAAGCGGAGGGGTCTGGGGCGCCTACAACGCCCCCTTGGTGGATGGAATGATGCCTGCGGCACGGGGATCGGATTCCACCGCCATGCGCAGGGCGCGGCCGAACGCCTTGAAAATGGTTTCCGCCTGATGGTGGGCGTTGCGCCCCGACAGGTTGTCGATATGGAGCGTCACCATGGCGTGGTTGACGAAGCCCTGAAAGAACTCGTTGATCAGATCGACGTCAAATTCGCCGATGCGCGCGCGCGTGAAATCGACCTTGAGTTCCAGGCCAGGTCGCCCCGAAAAATCCACCACCACGCGCGACAAGGCCTCATCCAGCGGGACGTAGGCATGGCCGTAACGGCGCAGGCCCTTCTTGTCCTCGATGGCCTGCGTGAACGCCTGCCCCAGCGTGATGCCGACGTCCTCCACCGTGTGGTGGGCATCGATGTGCAGGTCGCCCTGGGCGGTCACTTCCAGGTCCAGCATGCCGTGGCGCGCCACCTGGTCGAGCATGTGGTCGAGAAAAGGTACCCCGGTATCCAGGGTTGCCTTGCCGGTACCGTCCAGATCGATCTTGATGCTGATCCGGGTTTCCAAAGTATTGCGGGTAACGTGGGCTTGACGCATGGGGATGGAGGGCTTGATACCCCTTTGGGCTAGAGTGAGGCACGCAGCGCGTCCAGGAACCGTGCGTTCTCGGCAGGGGTTCCCACGGTTACGCGCAGGCAGTTTTTCAGCAAGGGATGGGAGCCGTCCAGGTTCTTGACGAGTATGCCGCGCCGCTTCAGTTGTTCGAACACCGTACCGGCCTCATATTCCCGCCCCGTGCGGAACAGGATGAAATTCGCGTTCGTCGGAAATACTTCGATTCCATGCAGTGCTGCCAGGTGTCCGTACAGGAGGGTGCGTTCCTGCTTGATCAGTCGGGCCTGCTCCTGGAGGACATCCGGGTGCTGCAGTACCTTTTCCACGATCAGTTGGGTAAGGATGCCCACATTATACGGCAAACGCAACTTTTCGAGCTGATTCAGCCACTCCGGCCTGCCGATCAGCAATCCCAGCCTCAATCCTGCGAGCCCCAGCTTGGAGAGCGTGCGCATCAGCAGCAGGTTGGGATGCCGCGCCAGCCTGTCGATGAAGCTCGCATCGGCAAAGGCATGATAGGCTTCATCCACCACCACCACTCCGGGAACGGATTCAATGATACGCGAGACGCCATCGGCGTCAAACAGGTTGCCGGTGGGGTTGTTGGGATAGGCGATGAAGACGATCGCCGGCCGATGGCGTGCGATCGCGGCCAGCGCGGCCTCGACGTCGAGCGAAAAATCGGCCCTCAACGGTACGCCCGCATAGCCCATTCCCGCGAACGTGGCGATCATGCGGAACATGACGAAGGCGGGTTCCACGCTCATGACGGTTGCCCCGGGCCTGGCCACGGCCAGCGCCAACGTCTGGATGATCTCGTCCGAGCCGTTGCCGAGCATGACCTCCATGTCGCTGGGTATTGCCAGCGCTTCCCGTAGCCTTGTCTTGAGCGCGGCAGCGCTGCCGTCGGGATAGCGGTTGAGGGGCGCATCCGCCGCCAGGCCGGCGATTTCGTCGCGCAGCGGTTGCGGCAGCGGGTAGGGGTTTTCCATGGCGTCCAGCTTGACCATGCCGGTCGCAGGCTGCACATGATAGGCGGAAAGCGCCAGAATCTCCGGACGGATGATCTGATCGGGCAAAGCGGGCATGTCGTCAGTCGCTTTCCTCGCGCCCGATCCGGTACCCGGCGGACAGGGCATGCGCCTGCAGGCCTTCTCCGTGGGCGATGGCGGAGGCGATCGTGCCCAGCGTCGCCGCGCCTCGCGCCGATACGCCGATGAGGCTGGTACGCTTCTGGAAGTCATACACACCCAGCGGCGATGAGAAACGTGCCGTGCGCGACGTGGGCAGTACGTGGTTGGGGCCGGCACAGTAGTCCCCGAGCGCCTCGGAGGTGTAGCGGCCCAGGAAGATCGCCCCGGCGTGGTCGATCCTGTCGGCCCACCTGTCGGGCTCCTCGACCGACAGTTCCAGGTGCTCGGGAGCGACGTGGTTGGCGATGGCGCACGCTTCGTCCAGGTCGCGCACGTGGATCAGGGCGCCGCGATTCTCGAGGGAGGCGCGGATGATGGAGGCGCGCGGCATGGTCCCCAGCTGCCGTTCGAGGCTGGCCGCGACCGCGTCGATGAATGCGGCGTCGGGGGAGAGCAGGATGGCCTGGGCCAGCTCGTCGTGCTCGGCCTGGGAAAACAGGTCCATGGCGATCCAGTCGGGATCGGTCAGGCCGTCGCAGATCACCAGGATCTCGGAGGGGCCGGCCACCATGTCGATGCCCACCGCACCGAACACGCGGCGCTTGGCCGCCGCCACATAGGCGTTGCCGGGACCGACGATCTTGTCCACGCGCGGCACGGTCTCGGTGCCATAGGCGAGCGCTCCGATCGCCTGGGCGCCGCCGATGGCGAACAGGCGATCCACTTCGCAGATCGCCGCCGCCGCCAGCACCAGGTCGTTCATCTTCCCTCCCGGCGCCGGTGTCGCCACGATGAGTTCGCCGACCCCCGCCACCTTGGCGGGTATCGCGTTCATCAGCACGGATGAGGGATAGGATGCCTTGCCGCCCGGTACGTACAGGCCGACGCGGGCGAGCGGCGTGACCTTCTGTCCCAGCAGGGTGCCATCGGATTCCAGGTAGTGCCAGGAGTGTGCCCGCTGCTTCTCGTGGTAGCTGCGTATGCGCGTGGCGGCCTGTTCCAGGGCGTCACGCTGTGCCACGGGCAGGCTCTGCAGGCTCTGCTGCAGGCGGTTGCGCGGGACTTCGAGTTGCGCCACGGACCCGGCGTCCCGGCGGTCGAAGCGGCGCGTGCAGTCCAGCAGCGCGGCATCGCCGCGCCGTCGGACATCGGAAAGGATGTCTGCCACTGCCAGGTCTATCTCGGCGTCATGTCTCTCCTCCGGCGCCAGCAGTTCTTCGAGCGCCGTGTGAAAGCCGGGCTCGACCGATGACAGGCGGCGGATGCCGAGAGGAGGGGAGATCATGCCTGCGCGGGAACCTGCCGTCGACGGGAGCCGGCGATCGCCGCAGAGAATGCATCCAGCATGGGCTGGATGGTCTTGCGCTTCAGTTTGAGCGCCGCCTGGTTGACGATCAGCCGGGCCGATATCGGCAGGATCTCCTCCACCGCCCTGAGGTGATTCGCCTTCAGCGTATTGCCGCTGGAAACCAGATCGACGATCGCGTCCGCCAGTCCGACCAACGGTGCCAGCTCCATGGAGCCATACAGCTTGATGAGATCCACGTGCATGCCTTTTTCCGCGAAGTGCTCGCGTGCCGTTCGCAGGTACTTGGTCGCCACCCTGAGCCTGGCCCCCTGGCGCACAGCGGACTCGTAGTCGAAGTCGTTGCGCACCGCCACCATCAAGCGACAGCGGGCGATCTGGAGATCGAGCGGCTGGTAGAGGCCGGCGCCGCCGTGCTCCAGCAGCACGTCCTTGCCTGCGATACCGATGTCCGCTGCGCCATACTGCACGTAGGTCGGTACGTCCGAGGCCCGTACGATGATCAGCCGCACGTGGCTGCGATCGGTGCCAAGGATCAGCTTGCGCGAATGCTCCGGATCGTCCTGCGCGACCACGCCGGCCGCATGCAGCAGCGGCGCCGTGTCGTCGAATATGCGGCCCTTGGAAAGCGCGATGGTGAGAGGAGCGGGGGAATCATCCATAGAGTCCATTCTACCCCAAACAGGCCATGCGGCGCGCGGATGGCGGCGATGGCGGCGCGATGCGCCGGCATGCACGCAGGCGACCGCCAGCGGGGCAGGTTGAATCATGTCTCCAGCAGGGCTGCTCGGATATTCGTGAGTTCTCGTCGTCAAGAAAATAGATTGCCCGGTGTCCCGTCCAGCAAATTGGGTATCTGGATTTTCTCTGGTAGGATAAGCACCCGGTTCAGGAAGCTGCGGCTTACCCCTCCTGCCGAGGACAATCCATTCGCGAGTTTAAGGGTAGGAGATGACGATGGAAAGCTATCGGATAGATCGTCCCGTATATGTCGAAATAGCGAGTGTCACGGTAGACAGCTCCTCCTTGAGGGCGGTTTACCGTACCGATGCACCCATCTTTCTACCCAGTGGTGAGCTGTACATTGAATACCCTGGCGTAACGCAAGTCACCGATGACGATATCGAGCAGATTCTGCTCGCCACGTTTTTGCCGATGGCCGCGCTTTCCGGACCGGTAACCATCTCCTTTCCTTTCGAAGCGAGGCGCAAGGATTACTGGCGGCAATATCTTGCAAGATTCGACCAGCTTCACCAGAAGATGACGTGGAAGCAAGGCGGCATCCTTGAGCGGAATGAGATGGAAATTCCTTCCTATCCTAACGAAAGCAGGATTGGAATACTTTTTGGCGGGGGAGTGGAGAGCATGTTCGGCGTATCCATGCTCGAGGCGCTGAGGCCCCGTTTGTTCGCGCTGGTCGGGCCATCCTTCATGAATAACGATCACGGCCGCAGCAGTGTCAAGAGGGCTTTGGAGGATCGGTTCGAAGCCCGATTCGGTTTGCCCATCCACAGAATATCGACCAACGCCCGCAGCCTGTTTCCGACCGGCGATGACTCGATCCTGAATAAATTCGTCACCGGCGCCTGGTTCTATTTCTTCTTGCGGCCACTGCTGCGCGATTTCGGCATCGATATGCTTTTCAAGGTTTCCGAATACGAGGAGGCCGCCAACTTCACCGATTTCGATTTATCCCTCAATCCTCGCTTCATCAGCAAGATTGCCGATGGCCCGTTGTTCCTGCCGCTGCTGAATGCTTATTCGAAGATGCAGATGTTCGAGGAGTTGTCGCGTACTCCTTACTTCGATTATATCTATTCCTGCCTCAACAATACTTCGGGCCGCTGGTGCGGTGCCTGCAGCAAGTGCCGCCGACTGGCGGAATATGGCCGTCGTCTGGGAATCGATACCCGGCGGATCGAGCTGGATCCTGCCCTCCCCTATCTAGACGAAAGCTCCCCGATCAGCAGGCATTATGCCGTCATGATGGATACGCTCAGTCCGGTGAGCATCGAGCAGGCCAAACGAGAGGAGGGCCTTGCCGGGCGGGTCTCGCCGCGATCCGGCCGCGGACCCCTGAGCATTATCAAGCGGTTCTTGAGCTGACAGGCGACCAGGAAACGAGAAGCGGCGATGGATCCCCGGGCGGAAAGGAGAGAGGGGTTAGAGACCGGTGCAGTACGCCGTGAGCCGCATGATCCCCGGACTCTCTGGACAGGGGGGCCGCGCCTCCATGTCAGGCTTCCAGGAGAGGGCTGCCCGGATACTCCAGTGCCTCCTTCATCGCCACCAGGGAAAGTACCGCTTCGCGTCCGTCTATGATCCGGTGGTCGTAGGACAGGGCGAGGTAGGTCATGGGGCGGATCACCACCTGTCCATTTTCGGCGACCGGACGCTCCCGGGTCGCATGGATGCCGAGTATGGCGCTTTGCGGCGGGTTGATGATGGGCGTCGAGAGCAGGGAGCCGAAGACGCCGCCGTTGGTGATGGAGAAGGTGCCGCCCGTCAGATCCTCCAGGGTCAGCTTGCCTTCCGTGGCCCGCCTGCCGAAATCGGCAACCTGCTTCTCGATCTGCGCCTGTGTCAGGGCATCGGCGTCGCGGATCACCGGCACCACCAGGCCGCGCGGGCTGCTGACGGCGATGCCGATGTCGAAGTAGTCATGGTAGAGGATGTCGTCGCCTTCCACCGAGGCGTTGACGATGGGGAACTGCTTCAGTGCCGCAACCGCTGCCTTGACGAAAAAGGATGTAAGGCCCAGCTTGACGCCGTGCATCTTCTCGAATCTGTCGCGGTGGCGGGCGCGCAGATCCATGATGGCCTGCATGTTGACCTCGTTGAAGGTGGTGAGAATGGCAGCGGTCGACTGTGACTGTACCAGGCGTTGAGCGATGCGCGCACGCAGTCGCGACATGGGGACGCGTCGATCGCTGCGATTTCCCCCAGCGACGGCGGGCCGGGCTGTCGGCGGGGTGGCGCCAGGAGCGTCGTCCGGCGTGGCAGCGGGCGCGGCGGGTTGCACGGACCTGTCCTTGATGTAGGCCGCCACGTCACCCTTGACGATGCGCCCGCCGCGCCCGCTGCCCTGGATCGCCCCCATGTCATCTTCCCCCAGGCCCGCCTCGGCTGCCAGATGGCGGGCGGCGGGCATCACCACCGGGGCGGGGGCCAGCGCATCCGGGGAGGAGCCGGAAGGCGGCGAATCCGGCGCGGGCGCGGCCCCCGCCTCCATCCCCGCTTCGGTTTGGGCCTTGGCCTCGATCTCGGTCTCGATGGTGGCGATCACCTCGCCGCCCGCCACCGTTGCGCCATCCTGCTTGAGGATTCGGGCGAGCGTGCCCGTGGCAGGTGCGGGCAGTTCCAGTATCACCTTGTCGGTTTCGACGTCGACCAGATTCTCGTTGCGGCCGACCCGTTCCCCCGTTTTCCTGTGCCATGTCAGCAGTGTGGCCTCCGTGACCGATTCGGACAGTACCGGAACCTTGACGTCGACTAGCATAGTCTCTCTCCTTGCAGGATCGTTTCTCGAAACGCGGCGGCTACCAGTTCCTGCTGCTGGAAGGTGTGCTTGGCCAGGTATCCCGCCGCGGGGGATGCAGAGGAGGCGCGCAGCGCATAGCTGAGGATTTGGCCGGGCCGCTTGTGCCGCAGCAGGTAGTGCTGGATGCGGTGCCATGCGCCCTGGTTGCCGGGCTCCTCCTGGCACCAGAGCATCTCTCCGGCATGCGGATAGCGGTCCACTTCGGACTGGAAGTCGTCGTGGGGAAAGGGATACAGTTGCTCGATGCGCACGATCGCCACGTCGTCGATGCCGTGTTCCTTGCGATATGCCAGCAGGTCGTAGTAGACCTTGCCGCAGCAGGCGATCATTCGGCGCACCCGTGCGGGATCCAGATCCTGGCGTTCCGGAATGACGGCGTGGAAACTCCCGTCCACGAATTCCTCCAGGCTCGACGTCGATTCCTTGTGGCGCAGTAGGCTCTTGGGGCTCATGATGATGAGCGGCCGGCGCAGCGGGCGCAGCATCTGGCGCCGCAGCAGATGGAACATCTGCGCGGACGTGGAAGGTACGCACACTTGAATGTTGTACTGTGCGCAAAGCTGCAGGTAGCGTTCCAGGCGCGCGGAGGAATGCTCCGGCCCCTGGCCCTCGTAGCCGTGGGGCAGCATCAGCACCAGCCCGCACAACCGCCCCCATTTGGCCTCGCCGGAGGCGATGAACTGGTCGATGACCACCTGCGCACCGTTTGCGAAGTCGCCGAACTGGGCTTCCCACACGACCAGTTCGTCGGGTGCCGCGGTGGCGTAACCATATTCGAATCCGAGCACCGCCTCTTCCGACAGCACCGAGTCGATGATGACGAAATCCGGCTGGCCGGCGGCGACATGGCGCAGCGGTATGTAGACGCCTTCGTTCCATCGCTCCTTGTTCTGGTCATGCAGTACCGCGTGGCGGTGAAAGAACGTGCCGCGCCCCGAGTCCTGGCCGGAGATGCGGATGGGAAAGCCGTCCAGGAGGAGCGCCGCGTAAGCCAGAGTTTCGGCCATGCCCCAGTCCAGCGGCAGCTTTCCCTCGCCCATCAGACGTCGGTCGGCGATGACTTTTTCCACCCGCGGGTGCAGCTGGAACTGGGGCGGAATGTCTGTGAGCCGCAGTGCCAGGGAGCGCAACGCGTCCACTTCCAGTCCGGTTTTCACGGGTTCATGCCAGTGCCTGCTGCCCACATAGGGTGTCCAGTCCACCGCCTTGGGGGGCTTGTAGCCATACAGGATGGTGCGGTTGGGATTGCGCCCCGCATCCATGTCGTCGCGATAGGCCTGCACCATCCGATCGGCCTCGCCCGCCTCGATGACGCCTTCCGTTTCCAGCCTGTCGGCATAGCGCTTGCGTACGCCGGGGTGACGGTGGATGATCTTGTACATCAGCGGCTGGGTGACCATGGGTTCATCCTGCTCGTTGTGGCCCAGCGCGCGGAAGCAGACCAGGTCGACAACCACGTCCTTGTGGAATCTCATGCGGAAATCCAGGGCGATTTCGGTCACCATGATCACCGCCTCGGGGTCGTCGCCGTTGACGTGGAAGATGGGCGCCTCGATCATTTTCGACACGTCGGTGCAGTAGAGCGTGGAGCGGGCATCCCGCGGATCGGAGGTGGTGAAGCCGATCTGGTTGTTGATGATGATGTGCACGGTGCCGCCGGTGCCGTAGCCGCGCGTCTGGGAAAGATTGAGGGTTTCCATCACCACCCCCTGGGCGGAGTAGGCGGCGTCGCCGTGCAGCAGCACCGGCAGCACCAGGTCGCCTTCCCGGTCCTGGAGGCGATGCTGGCGTGCGCGCACCGAACCTTCCACCACGGGATTGACGATTTCCAGGTGCGAGGGATTGAACGCCAGCGTCAGGTGCATGATCCCCCCCTGCGTGGAGACGGCCGAGGAAAAGCCTTGATGGTACTTGACGTCGCCTTCGGTCAGTTCCTGCGGCTGCTTGCCTTCGAACTCCTGGAACAGATCGGCGGGCAGCTTGCCCAGCGTGTTGACCAGCACGTTGAGGCGCGCGCGGTGCGCCATGCCGATGACCATCTGCTGCACGCCCATTCGGCCGGCACGCTGCAGCAGATTGTCCAGCAGCGGGATCAGGCTTTCTCCTCCCTGTCCGGAGAAGCGTTTCTGGCCGACGTAGCGGGCATGCAGGTATTTCTCCAGCCCTTCCGCCGCATTCAGGCGTTCCAGGATGTGGCGTTTGTATTCAGCGGGGTAGTCGGGTTGCGCCCGCGTACCCTCGATGCGATCCTGGATCCAGCGCTTCTGCTCGGTGTCGGTGATGTACATGTACTCGACGCCGATGCTGCCGCAGTAGGTCTGCCGCAGGATGTCGAGTATTTCCCGGAGCGACGCGCGGGTGGGTCCGTTCAGCGAGCCGGTATCGAAGACGGTGTTCATGTCCGATTCGGTCAGCCCGTAGTGCCCCGGGTTGAGTTCCGCAATGTATGGCTTCTCCTGGCGTCTGAGCGGGTCGGTATCGGCGTGGCGCACGCCCAGGAAACGATAGGCATTGATGAGCTGCAGCACCGATACCTGCTTGCGATCCGAAGCGATGGACGGGATGAGCGGTCCGGATGTGCCGCCGGCGATGGCCTGGCCGGAATGGTTATCCGGGCGGTTTTCCGCCGTCGCGGGATACAGTCCTTCAAAATAGTCCCGCCACTCCTGGGAGACCGATTCGGGGTCGTGGCGGTAGCTGCCGTAGAGGCCATCGATGAAGGATGCGTTTGCCCCGGACAGGAGGGATTCGTCGAGTGTCCGTTTGCTCATGGCCTGGGCTCCATCGCTGGACGGGGTGCGGAAAGGCCGCGCTACCTGCGCAGCGCGAGCGGTACCACGTCCCGGGTGGCGGCGCCGGTATAGAGCTGGCGCGGGCGCCCAATGCGGTAGTCGGGATCGGAGATCATCTCGTTCCACTGGGCGATCCATCCCACCGTGCGCGCCATGGTGAAGATGGCGGTGAACATGGAGACGGGGATGCCGAGGGCGCGCTGCACGATGCCCGAGTAGAAATCGACGTTGGGATAGAGTTTCCGGGAGATGAAATAGTCGTCTTCCAGGGCGATCTTTTCCAGTTTCAGTGCCAACTTGAACAGGCGGTCGTCTTGCAGTCCCAGTTCGCTCAGCACCTCGTGGCAGGTTTCACGCATCAGCGTGGCGCGGGGATCGAAGTTCTTGTATACCCGGTGGCCGAAGCCGACCAGCCGGAAGGGATCGTTCTTGTCCTTGGCGCGATCGATGAACTCGCCGATGCGCGAATCGTCGCCGATTTCCTCGAGCATGGTGAGGCAGGCCTCGTTCGCCCCCCCGTGCGCAGGGCCCCAGAGGCAGGCGATGCCGGCGGAGATGCAGGCGAAGGGATTGGCGCCGCTGGAGCCGGCGAGCCGCACGGTGGAGGTCGAGGCATTCTGCTCGTGGTCCGCATGCAGGATCAGGATACGGTCCAGGGCGCGGGCCAGCACCGGATTGGGCTTGTAAGTCTCGGCAGGCGTCGCGAACATCATGTGCATGAAATTTTCCGCGTAGTTGAGATCGTTGCGCGGATAGACGAAGGGCTGCCCGATGCTGTACTTGTAGGTCATGGCGGTGATCGTCGGGAGCTTCGCAACCAGGCGGAACGCGGACAATTCGCGGTGGGTGGCATCGGAAATGTCCATCGCATCATGATAGAACGCCGACAGTGCACCCACCACGCCCACCATGATGGCCATGGGATGTGCGTCGCGGCGGAACCCGGTGTAGAAGCGCGCCAACTGCTCGTGCACCATCGTGTGCTCCTTGATGGTGCGGTCGAACGCCGCTTTCTGGCTGCGGGTCGGCAGTTCGCCGTTCAGCAGGAGGTAGCATGCCTCCATGAAGTCGCAGCGCTTGGCGAGTTGCTCGATGGGGTAGCCGCGGTACAGAAGGACGCCTTCGTCGCCGTCGATGAAAGTGATCGCGGAGCTGCTGCTGGCGGTGGAGAGAAAACCCGGATCGTAGGTGAACATGCCGCACTTGGCGTGCAGGGTGCGGATATCCACCACATCCGGTCCCAGGGTACCGGAAATGATGGGAAGTTCGACCGGCTGGGAGCCGTCGCCCAGAGCCAGCGTCGCCGTGCGTTTCTGTTCCATGTCGTCCTCCAGCCGTATTGTCTTCGCCGCGGGGTCAGGCTGCCCGCAGCAGCGTCAGCACCGGGCCCAGTTCCGGGTCCGTCGCCATGTCCGCGCGGATGATCGTTTCCCACAGATCGTGGTCGGGCAGGTCCAGCAGCGTCTCGAACCGCTGCAGGCTTGTCGCGTCCAGCCGGGGGTAGTGCCGCTCCATGAAGCGCTGCAGGACGATGTCCAGTTCCAGGAGGCCCCGGCGGCAGCGCCAGCGCGCGCGCTCCAGCTCCTTCACGTCGCAGCGCGGGGTTGCATCCGGCAGCGCAGGGCAGGGCCGACGCGGAGTCATACCGTCCTCCTGACCATCATATCCTTGATTTTGCCGATTGCGCCGGTAGGATTCAATCCCTTGGGGCAGGCATCCACGCAATTCATGATGGAATGGCAGCGGAACAGGCGGTAAGGATCCTCCAGGTTGTCGAGGCGCTCGGCGGTCGCCTGGTCGCGGCTGTCGGCGAGGAAGCGGTATGCCTGCAGCAAGCCGGCCGGTCCCACGAACTTGTCCGGGTTCCACCAGAACGACGGGCAGGCGGTGGAGCAGCAGGCGCACAGAATGCATTCGTACAGGCCGTCCAGCGCCGCCCGGTCCGCGGGCGACTGCAGGCGCTCGGTCTCCGGCGGCGGATCGTTGTTGATGAGATAGGGCTTGATGGAATGGTATTGCCTGAAGAACTGCGTCATGTCGACGATCAGGTCGCGTATCACCGGCAGCCCCGGCAGCGGCCGCAGCTCCACCGGTTCCCGCAGCCCCACGAGCGGCGTGATGCACGCCAGCCCGTTGCGTCCGTTGATGTTCATGCCATCGGAGCCGCAGACGCCCTCCCGGCAGGAGCGGCGCAGGCTCAGGCTGTCGTCCACCGATTTGATGCGTATCAGCGCGTCCAGCAGCATCCTGTCCGCAGGCTCCGGGACGATGTCGTAGTCCTGCATGTAAGGCCTGTCGTCCTTGTCGGGATCGAAGCGATAGATCGAGAATCTCATGGCCATTGCTCCGTCGTCAGTATGCCTGCGGGTCCGCCCCGTCCGGGTTCAGCGAGTGGCGCCAGAACTGGCTGTCGCCGTCGAACAGGCGATAGGTGCCGCGCGGACCCCAGGTTCCTGCCGCGTAGCCGTTGATGAAGTCGCGCTCCATCGCCCATACCTTGATGATGGGGTCCACCGCACGCCAGGCCCATTCGATCTCGTCGATGCGCAGGAACAGCGAGTGGTCGCCCCGCATCACGTCCAGCAGCAGCCCCTCATAGGCATCGTAGTCCTCCTCGCTCGCCTTGCGGTAGGTCGCGTCGAGGCTGATGCGGCGGGTGTGCAGGTCAAGTCCCGGCACCTTGACCTGCACTTCCATCTTCAGACAGTCGTCCGGCTGGATGCCCAGCATGATCCAGTTCGGATGCGGAGATTCGCGGTGCGCGGTGCGCAGCAGATCCTGGGGTGGATTCTTGAAGCGGATGCAGATCGCCGAGCTGTTCTCGGCCATGCGCTTGCCGGTGCGCAGGTAGAAGGGCACGCCCGCCCAGCGCCAGTTGTCGATGAACAGCTTGAGCGCCGCGTAGGTTTCGGTGGAACTGTCCGGCGCCACGCCGGGCTCGTCCAGGTATCCCGGAACCGGCTGGCCGTCCACGACGCCGCTGGTATATTGCCCGCGGAAGGCATGTGCGTGCACCGAATTCTGGGTGATCGGCCGTATCGCCTTCAGGGCCTTGACCTTTTCGTCCCGCAGATGCTCCGCGGACAGCGATACCGGTGGCTCCATCGCCACCAGGGCAAGCAGTTGCAGCAGATGGCTCTGGATCATGTCGCGCAGGGCCCCTGCGCCCTCGTAGTAGTCGGCCCGCCCGTCGATGCCCAGCGTCTCGGAGTGGGTGATCTGGACGTGGTCGATATAGTGGTTGTTCCACAACGGCTCAAGCAGGATATTGGCGAAGCGGAACACGATGATGTTCTGCACGGTGCCCTTGCCCAGGTAATGGTCGATCCGGAAGATCTGTGACTCGTCCAGGTGGCGGTGCAGGCCACCCTGCAGCGTTTGTGCGCTCAGGAGGTCGTGGCCGAAGGGTTTCTCGATGACCACCCGGCGCCAGCCCCTGCTTTCCTCCAGCAGACCGGCGGCGCCCAGGCTGCCGATGATGGCGGGAAATGCCGAAGGCCGGACCGCCATGTAGAACATGGCGTGGGATGGAAATCCAGGAGTCTCCTCCAATACCCGCCTGAGCGCTCCATAGGCGTCGTTGTCGTCCGGCGGTGTGGCGTGGTAGTGCAGGCGCGCACGAAAGCGCTCGAACACCTGCTCGTCGAATTCATTGGAGAATCTCGCCCTAAGCAGATCGGCGACCTCCGCGATCCAGCATTCTTTGCTCCAGCGCTCCAGGCTGCATCCGACGATTGCCATGGCTTCCGGCAGCCGGCCCGCCGCATCCAGCCGGAACAGCGCCGGAATCAGCTTGCGGCGCGCCAGATTGCCGTTCACCCCGAAAATCACGGTGATGCAGGGTTCGACGATCTTCATGCGTATTCTCCGAGGGCCTTGGCCTGCTCCGGGCGGAGCAGGGTGCCTGCGCAGGCACGGAAGGAATTCCGGACACTATACATCAATAAGTCCTCGCTTTCGGCGGGAAGGAGTCCACCGTCAACGGCTTCAGGCGCACCGGCTTGTAGTCCAGCCGGCGATCCTCGCTGAAGAACAGGGTGTGCTTGAGCCACTTGTCGTCATCGCGCGCGGGGAAGTCATCCCGTGCGTGTGCCCCCCGGCTCTCGGTGCGGGCCTCGGCCGAAATCATGGTGGCGACCGCGATCTCCACCAGGTTGTCGAGCTCCAGCGCTTCGACCCGGGCAGTATTGAAGACCCGGCTCTTGTCCCGGATCTCGGTGCGGCGGGCGCGTTCCGCCACTTCGCCTATCTTCGAAACGCCTTCCCGCAGCGTGTCCGCGAAGCGGAACACGCCGCAGTGCGCCTGCATGGTGCGGCGCAACGCATCCCCCACCTGTGCCACGCTTTCACCGTCCTTCTGTCCGTCCAGCCGTGCCAGCCGCACCAGCGACCGATCGGCTGCGTCCATCGGCAGCGGCTTGTGGTGTGGGTTCTTCTTCAGGTCCTGGATGATGCGGTTGCCCGCCGCGCGCCCGAACACCACGATGTCGAGCAGCGAATTGGTGCCGAGGCGATTGCCACCGTGCACCGATACGCAGGCGCATTCTCCCACCGCGTAAAAGCCTTGCACCACCTCTTCGGGGCCGGTCTTGTAGGGCGCCACCACTTGTCCATGGTAATTGGTCGGAATGCCCCCCATCATGTAGTGCGCAGTGGGCACGACCGGAATCGGATCGCGGATCGGATCGGCATGGGCGAACTTCATGGCGATCTCCCGTATGCCTGGCAGCCGCGCCTGGATGACGTCGGCGCCCAGGTGATCCAGTTTCAGCAGCAGGTGGTCGGCGTCCCTGCCGCAGCCGCGGCCTTCCTTGATCTCCATCGTCAGCGCACGCGATACCACGTCGCGGCTGGCGAGATCCTTGGCATGGGGCGCGTAGCGCTCCATGAAGCGCTCGCCCTCGCGGTTGAGCAGGTAGCCACCTTCGCCGCGCACTGCCTCGCTGATCAGCACGCCGACGCCGTACACTCCGGTGGGATGGAATTGCCAGAATTCCATGTCTTCCAGCGGGATGCCGGCGCGTGCCGCCATGCCCAGGCCGTCGCCGGTGTTGATGAAGGCGTTGGTGCTGGCCTGGAAGATGCGTGCCCCGCCACCGGTGGCGAACAGGGTGGCCCGCGCCTGGAGGATCATGACGTCGCCGGTTTCCATGTCCAGGGCAGTGATGCCGCAGACCTCGCCCTCCTCGTCGCGGATCAGATCGAGACCCATCCACTCGACAAAAAACTGAGTGTTGGCGCGCACGTTGCGTTGGTACAGCGTATGCAGCATGGCGTGGCCGGTGCGATCCGCCGCTGCGCAGGAGCGCGTGGCCTGCGCGCCGCCGAAGTTCTGTGACTGGCCGCCGAAGGGACGCTGGTAGATCTTGCCGTTCTCCAGGCGATCGAACGGCATGCCGTAGTGTTCCAGCTCGTAGACCACTTCGCTGGCCTGGCGGCACATGAACTCGATGGCATCCTGGTCACCGAGATAGTCGGACCCCTTCACCGTGTCGTACATGTGCCAGTGCCAGTTGTCCTCGGTGACATTGCCCAGGGCGGCAGCGATGCCGCCCTGAGCGGCCACGGTGTGGGAGCGGGTGGGGAACACTTTGGTCAGCACGGCCACCTTGAGGCCGGCTTCGGACAGCTGCAGCGCAGCGCGCATGCCCGCGCCGCCCGCACCCACGATCACCGCGTCGAATTTCCGGCTGGCGATGGTCACGCCGATCCCAGCGCCCACAGGATTTCCGCGGACCACACGGTGTAGAACAAGAGGGAGACGATCACGCCGATCTGCAGCGCCAGGCGGATGCCTGTGGCATGCACATAGTCCATCAGTATGTTGCGAATTCCGATCCAGGCATGCCAGAACAGCCCGATCAGGAACAGGAAGAAGGCGATGCGCATCCACTGGTTGCCGAGCAGGGATTTCCACGCGGGATAGTCGGGAAGCGGGGACACCAGCAGGGTGCCTGCCAGGCAGAGGACGAAGATCGTCATGATCACGGCCGTCACGCGCTGTGCCAGCCAGTCCCGCAGTCCATAGTGCGCGCCCGTGACGATCCGCTTCACTGCAGGATCCAGGAGGAAATCAGCAGGGTCAGCGTGATGCCGGCCGCCAGCACCACTCTGCTGGTCAGCCGGGCCTGCGGCAGCGCTCCGCCGAGATGCAGATCCAGCGCCAGGAATCGGGTGCCGGCGCACAGATGGTGCAGGAAGCACCACAGCAGCAGCAGGGCGACGAGCCGGAAGGGCAGGCTCCCTGCGAGGGACTGGAACCGTGCGTAGTCCTCCGGCGAGCGCAGGGTCATCTCGAGACCATAGAGAAGCAGGGGTATCCCCGGGAAAAAAAGCAGCACGCCGCTGATACGGTGCAGGATCGAGACCACAGCCGGGAGCGGTTGCCTGATCTTGAGGAGATTGAGGAATGTGGGGCGGTTCGTTTGCAATTTCTGCACCCCTCTGGGCGGGACCGGCAACGGCTTAGTGTAGACGGTTATCCAGGGCGGCACAATATTGCGTACATCCGGCCGCGGCGGCGGCAAGGGCGCTGATCGCCGATCAAATTGACAGCGGGCTGCAATATTCTTATAGTCCGGGGCGGGAGAGACATCGGCTTGGGTGAATGCTCCGATAAAAACATGGAATCGACGGTGACGGATACGGATCCGTGGTGCCTGCGGCGGCTCGGGAAACCATGAAGCCTCCCGTTCGCATTGCCATCACGGGGGCCGCTGGCCAGATCGGCTACAGCCTGCTGTTCCGTATCGCCGCGGGCGACATGCTGGGCCGGGACCAGCCCTTGTTTCTGCAGCTGCTCGATATACCCCGGTCGCTGCCGACCCTGGAAGGGGTGATCATGGAACTGGAGGACTGCGCGTTTCCGCTGCTGGCGGGCGTCGTCGCCACTGCCGATCCGGAGATCGCCTTTCGCGATGTCGACATCGCCATGCTGGTGGGCGCGCGTCCACGCGACAAGGACATGGAGCGCAAGGATCTGCTGGGCGCGAACGGTGCCATTTTCGGTATCCAGGGCAAGGCCCTGGACAAGGCGGCGAGTCGCGACGTCAAGGTGCTGGTGGTGGGCAATCCCGCGAATACCAACGCCTGCATCGCGATGCGAAACGCTCCGGGTCTGAAGCCGGAGAATTTTTCTTCCATGATGCGGCTGGATCACAACCGTGCTCTGTGGCAGGTGGCGCACCGGGTAGGACGGCCGGTTTCCAGCATCCGCCGGATGATCGTGTGGGGGAACCATTCCGCGACCCAGTATCCCGACCTGCATCATCTGGAGATCGATGGCAGGAAGGTCTTTCTCGCGGTCGACGACCCCGCCTGGGTGGACAATTGTTTCATTCCCACCGTGCAGCAACGCGGCACGAGGGTGATCGAGAGGCGCGGCCTGTCGAGTGCCGCCAGCGCGGCGAACGCCGCGATCGAGCATATGCGCGACTGGATCTTCGGCACGCCGGAAAACGACTGGGTCTCCATGGGCGTACCCTCCGACGGCAGCTACGGCGTTCCGGAGGGAGTCGTCTATGGCTACCCGGTGACCTGCCGGAACGGCGCCTACGCGATCGTCCCCGGCCTGGAGATCGGCGACGCCAGCCGCTTGAAAATGCGCAAGGCCTATCTCGAACTGGTGGAGGAGCGCGACGCCGTCGACTACCTGCTGAGATAGCCGGGGGAGAAGGTGGACGCCTGTTCCGCCCCCCGGTGGATGCTTCTCAGGATGCGGGCGGCGGGGAATCCCCATCGCGCGGTTGCATGCCTGCCCGTTGCCTCCAATACGCCGGTATGTCGGGATGGTAGCGGCGCATGACGAGATTTGCGATCAGCGCGCTCCATCCCGTCTGGTGCGATGCGCCCAGTCCCTGGCCTGTCTCTCCGTGGAAGTACTCGTGGAACAGCAGCAGTTCGCGCCAGTGCGGATCGTTCTGGTACGGGCTGTCCGCGGCAAAGGCGGGGATCAATCCCGAGTCGTCGCGGCGGAAGAGGTCCGCCAGCCGCTCGGCCAACATGGTGGCGGCATACCTGAGCGTGATCTCGTAGCCGTTCAGGCAGGGTGCAGGAAAGGTGAATCCGTCGCCGAGGAAGCGGTGCATCTTTTCGATGGACTGCACCAGGAGGTAATTGGTGGGCATCCATACCGGGCCGCGCCAGTTCGAATTGCCGCCGAACATCGGGGAATCGGATTCGCCGGGCACGTAGTGGATGAATGCCTCGCCGACACCGGGGATGTGCGCAGGGTCGTGGTGCGTGGCATGGCGCTTGGAGACGCTGCGTACGCCATGCGGGGAGAGGAACTCCGCCTCGTCGAAGATGCGGGGAAGCATCTTCACGAGCATGGGTGCGGTGACCAGGGACAGCAGATGCTCGCCACGCTCGTTGGTGTGTACCGGGCAGGCACATACGATGCTGCCGTTGAACATGCCGCCTTTATGCCGCCACAACAGGGATTTGAAGCGAGGCCGGTTCTCGATCAGCCGCGCGTCCACGACCTCGCATGCGAACAGGGGGATGATCCCCACCCACGAGAACACGTCGATGCGGCTGACCGAGCCATCCGGCTGGATCATGAGGTCCTTGAAGAAGCCATCCGCTTCATCCCAGAGCGACACGTGGGAGCCGCCGTGACCGGCGATGGCATGACCGATCGCCAGAAACTGGCAATAGCACTGGACGGCGATGTCTTCGTAGGCCGGATCGTCCACCGCGATTTCCAGCGCGATCACGGTCAGCTGCAAGGAGAACATCGCCATCCATCCCGTGGCGTCGGACTGCTTCAGGGTATAGCCCGGGGGCAGAGGCCGTGACCGGTCGTAGACGGAGATATTGTCCAGTCCGAGGAATCCACCCTCGAAGATGTTGGTGCCGTCGGCATCCTTGCGGTTGACCCACCAGGTGTGGTTGAGCAGCAGCTTGTGCAGAACGCGCTTGAGGAAGGCGGTGTCGCCCGCGCCGCGCTGCACTCGTTCGGCGCGGAACGCCTTGAGGGCCGCCATGGCGTGCAAGGGGGGGTTGACGTTCCCGAACGACCACTCGTAGGCGGGAATCTGTCCGTTCGGGTGCAGGGAGGTTTCGCGCAGCAGCAGTTCGACCTGATCCTTGGCGAAATCCACGTCGATGAGCGCCAGCACCGCGCAGTGAAAGGCCAGATCCCACGCGGCGAACCAGGGGTATTCCCAGGTGTCCGGCATGGATATCACGTGATGGAGGCTGAAGTGCGGCCACTCATGGTTGCGTCCCCGCGCCCTGGAGGGCGGGGACGGCACGTCGTCCCCCTTCAGCCAGGCGGAGACGTCGTAGTGATAGAATTGTTTGTTCCATATCGTGCCTGCCAGGGCCTGGCGCAGAATGCGGTGATCCTGCGGACTGGTGCCGGGCAGCAGGTCCGCGTAGAAGATGTCGGCTTCCCCGCGGCGCAGCGAAAGCGTCGTGTCGTGTCTCTCGAACGGTTGCGCAAGGTGGCCATTCGAGAGCACGAGGTCCAGGACCCCGCTCGCGCCCGGCGCGAGCCGCAGCACATGAATCGCACCGCATTTCGTACCCTTCCGCTCCGGATCGACGGCCGTGTGTTCGTTCTCGACCAGATAGCGGTGGAATGCGTCCTTGACATAGGGCGAGGCGTCGGGTGTGCCCCACAGACGCTGGTGATGGGAGTCGTTCCCGGTGTAGACGACCTCAGCCTGCTGCCGTCCCCAGAGGCGATACGTTCCCAGCAGCGGGTGTTCCGCCTCCACCGCCCAGGCGGCGCCGCCGGCGGCCGGCAGGTCGCGCAGCTCCGGTTTCCGGCCGGGTCGCTGCGACCATGACCAGTCATTGCGGAACCACAGCTGCGGCACCAGCCACAGCACGGCCTCGTCCTCTCCCCGGTTGGCAGCGACGATGCGGATATGCAGCGTCTCGGGCGATGCCTTGGCGTAACTGATTTCCACATCCCAGTAGCGATCATCGGCGAATGCGCCGCTGTCGATCAGGCCGAAGGGCGGGTCGGTGCGGAGGCGCCGCGCGTTTTCCTCGATCAGCTGTGCATAGGGGAAGGCGCGCTGCGGGTACTTGTAGAGATAGCGCAGCCAGGCATGCGAAGGCGTGGCGTCGAGATAGAAGTAGCATTCCTTCACGTCCTCGCCGCGGTTGCCCTGCCGGTTGGTCAGGCCGAACGCGCGTTCCTTCAGCAGGGTATCCCTGCCGTTCCACAGCGCCAGGGCGAAGCAGAGCCTCTGTGCCTCGTCCGAGATGCCGCCCAGGCCGTCTTCATTCCAGCGATAGGCGCGGGAGCGGGATTGCTCGTGATCGAAGTACTCCCAGGCGGCCCCGTTCGGGCTGTAGTCCTCGCGCACGGTCCCCCAGGCGCGCTCCGCCAGGTAGGGTCCCCACAGGCGCCAGTTCTCGTAGCCTGTCCTCTGGTGCTCGAGGCGCTGCTGCTCCGCGTTCAATGGAGCGCGCACGCCGGATTCCTCGCACGGGGTGTGCAACTGGCCTGGTCCGCCCCGCTCCCGTCCAGCGGGCGGACGACCTTGCGGTGCGGCAGGAAACTCGGCGGCTGTCCGATGCTCATGGGTGTCATCCATCCGCGGGTCTGCGGGGCGCCGGCATCTTTTCCAGATGGGGTGCGATCATCTGCAGCAGCTGGGCGAAGATTCTGGGGTTGCCGGCCAGCAGGTTGCCGGTCTGCATGTGCGTCGCATTTCCTTCGAGGTCGCCCAGCAGCCCTCCCGCTTCCGTGATGAGCAGGCAGCCCGCGGCGATGTCCCATGGGGACAGCCCCATTTCCCAGAAGCCATCATAACGCCCGGCAGCCAGATAGGCGAGGTCCAGCGCAGCGGAGCCGGGGCGGCGAATTCCTGCGACCTTGGGCATGATGTCCTGGAATATGGCAAGATAGGCCGGCGCGTGCGAGAATTCCCGGAAAGGGAAGCCGGTGCCGATCAGGCAGTCACCCAGCTGCGCGCGCTTGCTCACACGCAGGCGGCGATCGTTGAGGTAGGCGCCCTGGCCACGGCTGGCGGTGAACAATTCGTTGGCCGAGGGATTGTATACCACCCCCTGGGTCGGCACACCGCGGTGCATCAGCGCGATGGAGACCGAGTAGTGCGGAAAGCCGTGGAGGAAATTGGTGGTACCGTCGAGCGGGTCGATGATCCACTGATACTCCGATGTGCCTCGTGCCCCGCTCTCCTCTGCTAGAATCGAGTGATCAGGGTAGGCGCCCAGCAGCACCTTGATGATGGCTTCCTCCGCGGCGCCGTCGACCTCGCTGACGAAGTCGTTGTGCGCCTTGCGCGATACCTGCAGCAGATCGAGATTCTGTGCGGCGCGGTTGATGATGCTGCCGGCACGGCGTGCGGCCTTGACCGCGGTGGTGAGCATGGGATGCATGGCGTGTGGATCCGGAAATTGAATGATTCGATCGGGCCATCTGGCCTTGGAAGAAGGCGGCAGGTCCGGGCGATTGTCCGGATTTTAGTATGAATCGCTCGGATCCGCTCGACAATGTCCGCATCGTATTGAGTCACCCCAGCCATCCGGGCAATATCGGGGCCGTGGCACGCGCCATGAAAACGATGGGCCTGGAATCGCTCTATCTCGTCAATCCCCGGATCTTTCCCGACAAGGAGGCCGAGGTCCGCGCTGCCGGCGCGTGGGACATACTGAACCATGCCAGGGTGTGCGAGGAGCTGGATGAGGCACTGGGCGGCACGGTGCTGGCGGCGGCGGTTACCGCGCGCATCCGGGACCTTTCCCATGAGGCTTTCGACGCCCGCTCGGGTGTCCATGAGTTATGCCGGTATGCAGGTCAGGGGCCGGTCGCGCTGGTCTTCGGCACCGAAATGTCCGGCCTGACCACGGCGGAGGTCAGCCGCTGCCAGATCGTGGTGCACATTCCGGCAAACCCGGGCTATTCCTCGCTCAATCTCGCCAGTGCCGTCCAGGTCATGGCCTACGAAGTGCGCATGGCCTTGTCGTCGCCGCTGCTGCCGCTGCCGCCGACTGGTGCGGCAGCGGATTTCGACGAGGTCGAGCGGCTTCTGCATCATCTGGAGCGGGTTGCGATCGCCAGTGATTTTCTGGATCCCGGGGAGCCCAGACGACTCATGCAGCGGATGCGCCGACTGTTCGCGCGTGCGCGCCTGGACAAGGATGAGGTGAATATCCTGCGCGGCATGCTGAATGCCGTCGAGAAACGAATGGAGGCGAACCGCAAGCCATCCGGACAACGAAGGGGATGAGACGCGGATCCCTCTCCCGCCGCCATGGAGTTGATCCATGTCAATTCTTGCGTATTCGGGCAGCAAAATAGTTGACTGAAATGAGGGGACTTTATATACTTGACAAACATTGTCGGGTATTCGGGCGGCCATTCCGAGCGGAGTTCCCGTTCATTTCACATCGACTTTCGTCGATAGACACGAGAATCAAGGAGTACAACATGCGATTGACGACCAAGGGGCGCTTCGCGGTGACGGCGATGATCGATCTCGCCCTGCATGGCGAGCAAGGGCCTGTCACGCTGGCGGGCATCAGCGAGCGCCAGAAGATTTCCCTCTCCTATCTGGAGCAATTGTTCGGGAAATTGCGGCGCAACAGACTGGTGGTCAGCGTGCGCGGACCCGGGGGAGGGTATCGCCTGGCGAGGCCGATGGGCGAGATATCCGTGGTGGATATCATTCTGGCGGTGGATGAGCCCATCGACGCAACGCAGTGCGGGGGGAAGGAAAACTGCTACAATGACCAGCGCTGCATGACCCACGATCTGTGGGTCAGCCTGAACATCCGGATACGAGATTATCTTGCCATGGTCACTCTGGAAGAACTGGCAGCGAATCCGAAGGTGAAGGATATCGCGGTATTGCAGGACATGAGGGTGCGCAGCGAATCCGTTGAGATCGTCGCGGCGTGACCCGGCGACATGGCGGTTCGGTACGCAGGGGGATCGCGCCATGAGAAGGCGCTGCCATGGGTATGAATGACGCCTTGGACGTCTATTTCGATCATAATGCCACCACGGCGGTGGATGGCAGGGTCTGGGGCGCGATGCTGCCCTATTTCCAGACGAAATTCGGCAATCCCTCCAGCCGCCATGCATATGGCATGGAGGCGCGCAAGGCCGTCAACCTGGCGCGTGAACAGGTGGCGGAGGCCGTGGGCGTGCAACCCGCGCAGGTGATTTTCACCAGCGGCGGATCGGAAGCCAACAACCTGTTCATCAGGGGTGCGGCCGGTTATCTGAAGCCTTCCCGTATCGTCGTCAGCGCGATCGAGCACCCGTGCGTGATGCGGGCGGCCCAGGAACTGGGTCGCGGAACGGGCGAAAAGTGGGAGGTACATCGCCTGCGGGTGGATGCCCTGGGTCAGGTCGATGCAGTGGATTTCGACGCTGCGGTGGCGCAGCGTCGTCCCGGTCTGGTATCCGTGATGCTGGCGAACAACGAGACCGGTGTCATCCAGGATGTGGCGGCGATCGGGGAAAGAGCAAGGGCATGCGGCGCATGGATGCATACCGATGCGGTACAGGCATTCGGCAAGATCGCCGTGGATTTCTCCGCGCTCAACGTCCACGCCATGACGCTCTCGGCTCACAAGATCCAAGGTCCCAAGGGTGCCGCCGCATTGGTCATGGACAAGCGACTGCTGCTCAGGCCCCTCATCTTCGGAGGAGGGCATGAGAACGGGTTGCGCTCGGGGACGGAGAACGTGCCTGCCATCGTCGGATTCGGAGTGGCCTGCGAGTTGGCAAGGGGCCGATTGATGCAGGAGGGCTCACGCATCGCGTCCCTGCGGGCCCGGCTGGAGCAGGGACTGATCGGGAGAGGGGCCACGATCTTCGGGCTGGGCGCGCCACGCCTGCCCAATACCTGCTATTTTGCGATACCGGGTGTCGAGGGCGATACTCTGGTGGTCCGTCTCGACAAGGCCGGGTTTGCAGTGGCAAGCGGTGCCGCATGTTCGAGCGTGACCCCCGGCCAGAGCCATGTGCTCGAGGCCATGGGCGTGGATCCGATGCTGGCCCGCTGCGCGGTGCGCATCAGCCTGGGTAGCGACAATACGCTGGTTCAGGTGGAGGCATTCCTGACGACACTGGAAAGTGTGGTCAGGGAGCTCGAGCATGTGGGCAAGGTTGCGCTCTAACCCGGACAGAGGAGTCATTCAAGTTGGCACGACCCAATTTCCAGTATGAGAAGCGTCAGAGGGACCTTCTCAAAAAGAAGAAGCAGGAAGAAAAAAGACAGCGCAAGCTGGACAGGGACAAGCCGCAGCCCATCGAATCCCCGAATCCGGATCCGGACGGGCAGGTTCCAGGAGCTCCCCAAGACACCTGAGGGCGGTGTCGAGTCCGGCGCGATTCCGAGGCGCGGGCCACGACCTGCAGCGTACCGAGAGCATGATCATCTCCGCGACCCCCCGGCGTGGGCTCGTCAGGCTGACCTACATCATCTACCTGCTGCATGCCTTCAGCATCGTCATGGGCATGTTGGGCCCGGCGTTCATCGTCACGGCCTTCCTGACCGGTTGGCCTTCCATCATCGCGGTGCTCATCAATTATGCAAAGCGTGCCGATGTGCGCGGGACCTATCTGGATTCGCATTTCAGCTGGCAGGTGCGCACGTTCTGGTATACCCTGCTCTGGGTGGTGGTTGCGGCAGCGCTGTTCGTCACCGTGATCGGTATCGTGCCTGCCTACATCGTGGCAGTGGGCGCGGGTGTCTGGGTGCTCTATCGCATTGTTCGCGGCTGGGTGGCTCTCAACGAAGGCAGGCCCCTTGCGGGCTGATCTTTTTTCCGTTTATTTCAACAATTCGGTTTCGTTGCGGAACATTTTCCGTCGGAAGCTGGTCAAAATGTGCTTTACCCATATGAACATCAGTGTTTTTGCCTGCCGTGGTGCAGGGAAATGTGCTGGGCTGGATTCAACACATTTCGCAGTTCTCCAACAATAGCTCTTATGTGCGTCGCCGTACAGTCGAGATGATCAACTTGGTTTATGATAGCGATGTCGCTGCATTTTCGGGGTTCCGCCAGACGCCGTGTAATTTGTGGGGTAGGACGGACCGGTCGCGGCGACGTATGAGTGAAAAATGGAGATATGGGTTCGAATTTCAGGAGATAGACATGAGTGCAGATCAAGATAAGAACAATAAGGGAAAGTACAGCAAACGTGGTTTCGCTTCCATGGACAAGGAAAAGCAGCGGGCGATCGCCAGCAAGGGTGGAAAGGCCGCACATGCGAAAGGAACCGCCCATCGCTTCACCCCTGAGGAAGCCAGCCTGGCAGGTTATAAGGGAGGGATCGCTCAGAGAAAGAAGAAGCAGGCGGTGGAAGCGTCCATCCAGGCTGAGAAGAGCCCTCGGGCCAGGAAGCAGTAAACAGCCCTCTCCGTGCGCAGTATGGGTGGTGGTGGGG
This sequence comes from Nitrosovibrio sp. Nv17, assembly GCF_900119085.1. Classification (GTDB taxonomy): domain Bacteria; phylum Pseudomonadota; class Gammaproteobacteria; order Burkholderiales; family Nitrosomonadaceae; genus Nitrosospira. The sequence goes on from NZ_FPIQ01000008.1 coordinate 32,005, forward strand.
CGACCGGGAAATCCTGATGGAAGAGGATCTTCTCCTGCCGCCTCGCGATACGCCCCGTAGGTGCGCTTCTTGCCTCCATGGAGTCTGGGGCTCCATGGAGGCAAGAAGCGGCCGTCAATCCGGATGCCGGAGATCGAAGGAAGGCTCGTTCCCGGACCAGTTCCCCATGGCTTCGCCAAAGCGGACGGCCTGACCGCGCATCCATAACGGATTGAGCGTCATTCCGTTCCGGGGGAACAGCGTCACGACCGTCGAGCCCAGCAGGAACCGGCCCATTTCCTCCCCCTTGTCGAATACCAGCCCTCGTGTCTCGTAGCGCCATTCGCGGGTCTGCCCGGAGCGCGGGGCGTTCACGACGCCATGCCATGTCGTGGCGATGCTGCCCACGATGGTAGCTCCTACCAGTACCAGCGCAAACGGCCCGTGCCCGGTATCGAATACACAGACGACGCGCTCGTTGCGTGCGAACAGACGGGGTACGCCTCGCACCGTCCCGGGGTTGACCGAGAACAGCGCCCCGGGAATGTAGATCATGCGGGTCAGCTGTCCACTGCACGGCATGTGCACCCGGTGGTAGTCCCTCGGGCTGAGATAGAGGGTGGTGAAATGGCCGTCATGAAATTTCTCGGCCAGGTTGTGGTCGCCCCCCACCAGCGCTGTCACCGAGTAGTTCCGTCCCTTGGCCTGGATGATGCGGTCCCTGCAAATGACGCCCAGCTGGCTGATGGTGCCGTCGACCGGGCAGACGTGGCTGGTTTGGGCGATAGGGCGGGTTTCCGGTCGCAGCGCCCGGGCAAAGAAATCGTTGAAGGTCCGATAGCTGTGGATATCGCCATTGATCGCTTCACGCATGTCCACGTCGTAGTGCTCGATGAACCGCCGGATGGCGAAGGTGGTGAGCCTGCCGGCATTCGCCTTGGCGAATCTGCCTGCCAACTCGGTCAGGGCCTGCTTGGGCAGCAGATACTGGGGGAATACGGAAAGGGCGTTCAGCACGCGGGATACCTCGGGACGAAGCGATAGAAAGGAATTATAAAGGTTGGCGCGAATTAAGTCTCGGCTTGGCCGTTCCCACCTGTCCCACGACCTCCGTCCACCGCAAGGCGGTGCGTCAGGGGAATCTCCCGCCGTCGCGTTTGCTCCTCCTGCCACTGCAGTTCCCACATGCGGGCATAGGCACCCTGGGCGGCAAGCAGCCCGTGATGAGTGCCGCGCTCGACGATGCGGCCCTGGCTCATCACCAGAATCTGGTCGGCATCCGCGATGGTGGACAGACGATGGGCGATGGTCAGGGTGGTGCGATCGGTGGCGATGCGCTTCAATTCCGTCTGGATGGCCCTTTCCGAACTGGAATCCAGCGCCGAGGTAGCCTCGTCGAAGATCAGCAGGGCAGGGCTTTTCAACAGTGCGCGCGCGATCGCCACACGCTGCTTCTCTCCTCCGGACAGTTTGAGCCCGCGCTCGCCGACCGGGGTCAGATAGCCATCCGGCAGGCTTTCGATGAAATCGTGGATGTGCGCGGCGCGCGCGGCTTCGATCACTTCGTCGTGGCTGGCATGGGGTCGTCCGTAGGCGATGTTGTAATAGATGCTGTCGTTGAACAGGACGGTATCCTGTGGAACGATGCCTACGGCGTTGCGCAGGCTTCGCTGAGTCACGTTGCTGATGTCCTGTCCGTTGATCAGAATGCGCCCCCGGGTGACGTCGTAGAAGCGGAACATCAGCCGCGCCAGGGTCGATTTGCCGGAACCGCTGTGACCCACCACGGCCACGTTGCCTCCCGCGGGGATGGCGAAGCTGATATCGAACAGGATCTGGCGATCGGACTCGTAGCCGAAACTCACGTTTTCGAAGCGAACCGCCGCATCGCCCGGGACGAGATCGACCGCTCCCGGCCGATCGCTGACTTCCGCGTGCTCGGCCAGCAAGCCGAACATCTTTTCCATATCCGCCAGGGAATGCTTGATTTCACGGTAGACGAACCCAAGAAAGTGCAGCGGCATATACAGTTGCAGCATGAATGCATTGATCAGCACCAGGTCACCCAGGGTCATGCTGCCCTGGACCACCCCATCGGCTGCCAGCCACAGCAGCAGGGTCACCCCCACCGCGATGATGGCGCTTTGTGCCGAATTGAGTGCGGCGAGCGACGTCTGGTTGCGCACCGCGGCGATTTCCCATTGCTGCAGGTGGGTATCGTAGCGTTGCGTTTCCCAGGCTTCGTTGGCGAAGTACTTGACCGTTTCGTAGTTCAGCAGGCTGTCGACGGCCTGGGTGTTGGCCTTGGAATCCATGTCGTTCATGGTGCGGCGAAAGATCATGCGCCACTCGGTGACGATCAGGGTGAGTGCGATATAGGCGGCAAGCGTCGAGAAGACGATCACCGAGAACCAGGCATCGTATCGGGACAGGAGGATGGCCGCCACCAGCCCGATCTCCAGCAGGGTCGGCAGGATGTTGAACAGCATGAAATTGAGCAGGAACGAGATGCCCCGGGTGCCGCGCTCGATATCGCGCGACACGCCGCCTGTCTGCCGTGCCAGATGGAAGCGCAGCGAAAGCATGTGCAAGTGCTCGAATACCTGGATCGCCACGCGGCGGATCGCGCGCTGCGTCACCTTGGCGAATATGGCGTCGCGCAGTTCTCCGAACAGCGTGCTGCACAGGCGCAGGGCCCCATAGCCGATCAGCAGCAGGAGCGGCAGGGCGAGCATGTCCTTCGGCTGGTCCAGCGCATCGACGATCTCCTTGAGGATCATCGGTACCGCGACGCTGGCCAGCTTGGCCAGCGTCAGAAGCAGCAGGGCAGCGGCAACCCTGAGCTTGAATTCCCACAGATAGGGCAGCAGGGTGCGCAGGGTCTGCCAGTCGGCCCGCCTGACCGGCGGTCTTTGTGGATGGATGGAGTGCATCATGCTTAAAGGTACGGGGAGATCGACGCCATCCACTCGAATGCGGCTACGGGGGACGCGCGTCTTTCCGGGGGGATGGAGCGCTGCTTTCAAGGGGATCGAACCCCGTTCCCGAGGCCGCTTCTCCCGTTCCGCTCCGCCAGGATCGGTGGATTCACGCTTCCGCACGACCCAAAACCGCAAAGTATAGCGTGATTTTCCGATTTCATTCCGACGCCTCTGCGGCAGGGATGCAGGGATCTTGCATTCATGCCGCAGTGCGTGAAAAATGGAGGGTGAATGCTCGCATCCACTCGAATCGGATCGGGCGTTTCTGGCATTTTCGGGCAGTTTCAGGATCTCCGGGAGGGTCGAACATGGAAATCACCTGCTACCGCGATGATGAAGTGGGGCATGAGGCCCGCCACCTGCCGGCGGAGACCTACAATCTTGCCGTCACGCTGCTGGCTCGTTGCGCCACCGGCAATCTGTTCGTCCCGATCCGTGCCATGCAATACCTGGCGATACTGGACGCGGAGGAGTTCGTGTTTCTGGGCAGTGCGCGCAAGTGCTGGATCGACATCGCGTGGCGAAAGTTTCAAGCGCGCAGTCGCAGCGCCCTCGATCAGCCGGTACGCTACGATGCGGTGTACTATCGTCCCGATGCGGCGGAGATCATGCGGCGCCTGCAGACGGAATTTCCTCGCGCGCTGCAAACCCTGGCGGGGAGAGCCAAATTCGAGGGACCGGGGAAGGTGCTGACGTTTCCCACGGTTGCAACGAAAGGGTGACTTGATCCGTGGGTCAATCCTCGTCTTTCAGTTCCGCGTTCCAGCCGCACCGCCTGGCGTTGTCGATGGCCTCGGAATAGATCCGCGCGTGCCGCTGCCGCAGGGCATCGGACAGGCGGCTGGGAAGATGTGCGTAAGGCTCCCACGCGGCGTACACCTTCTCGTACAGATTCTGTATCTGCGCGGCGTCCCATCCGGCGCAGGTCTCCGATTCGGGCAGGATGCCGAATACCCGGGCATCGAGGATCATGCGTCCGATGTGCGTCAGGCCGCCATTCTCGTCCTGGTCTAGCCCCGCATAGTGCTGTTTCATCATCGTGTCAATCCTGCATAAAGTACCGGGAGTTTCTCCGGTAATCGTTCCACATGGTCGACGACCATGTAGTTTCGGGCACCGAAGATGCGCGACACGTACTGGTCCGCACGCGGGTCCAGGCTCATGCAATAGGTGACGATGCCGTGGCGGCCTGCCTCCTCCACGGCCTTGCGGGTATCGTAGCGCAGATACTGGGGATCGCGCACGTCCACGTCCGCAGGTTCGCCATCGGTGATCACCAGCAGCAGCTTCCTGGATGACTTCTGCAGCCCGAGGGCATGGCTGGCATGGCGGATCGCCGCCCCCATGCGCGTGGAGAGCTGTCCGGTCATGCCGGCCAGCCGGGCCTTGGGCCTCTCGTCGTAGGCCTGATCGAAGTCCTTGTAGCGATAGTACTCGACGTGGTGCCGTCCATCCGAGCAGAAGCCGTGTATGGCGAAGGGGTCGCCGATCCTGGCGATGGCGTCCGCCAGGAGTACCGTGGCCTGGCGGGTCAACTCGAGCACGGTGTGTTCCTGCCCGGCTACTTTCTCGTTGGTGGATTCGGACAGATCCAGCAACACCAGCACCGAGATGTCGCGGACCTTCCTGACCGAACGCATCATGATGCGCGGATCCGGCTGCAATCCCATGCGCATGTCCACGATCGAGGCGATGGCGGCGTTGATGTCGATCTCGTCGCCGTCTTCCAGCTTGCGGATACGGCGCACGCCTTGCGGCTGCATCGCGTCGAGCAGGAATTTCATGCGCGAGATCTCGCGCCGGTAGCGCGCGGCGATGTCGTCGATGAGCGCCATGTCGCCCAGCTTGGCCCGTTTTTCCTGCACGGTGGCCCAGGCCGGGCGTTCGAGCTGGATCTGGTAGTCCCACTCCGAGTAGTGGCACGGCTGGATCGGCGGTTCCCTGCCCTCGGACGCGTTGTAGGACACGCCGTTGTCCTCATACGGGAAGAATTCCGTTCCCATGACCCAGATTTCCTGGGCGTCGTCCCCTGCGCCTTCGACTTCCACCTCGTTGGCGAGCTCCATGGGGCTGACGTACTTGCGTACCTGCCTGTCCTTCTCGTACCCGGCTGCGAGCGACTGCTCGAGATCGAATTCCTCGAATTCCCAGAAATACCGGTTGTCGTCGCGATAGGGCGCGCTCAGCTGGTCGGTGCGGGGATTGAAGGGAATCCCCTTGTGCCTGAGGGAGTGGGCGAGCTGTACCCCGATGTCCCATGAGAGCTGGTGGCTGCCGAGCCGGTCCTGTGCCTGGGCGAAGTGCAGGCGGCCGGCGGCCACCCATGGGTCATCGTCCCGATAGCCCGGATCCAGCAGCGCGCGCGCCAGGCGGTCGAGATGGTGTCCGACGCTGGCATTCATCTCCGGCGTCGCGGTGTGCAGCGCCGACCAGAGCGGGCGCAGGCCCGGGAAGCGCCGGATCGCAAGGGCCTCGACGCGCGCATCCTCGATCACCGAGATGACCGCCATCTGCAGGGGATTCAGCGCCTCCGCGGAGATGGGGTGCTTCGTCTCCACCAGGTGGGCGGCCGCATGGGCGGCCGCGGCCCGGTAGATCTCGGCGGCGGCGATGTCCCCGAATGCGTCGTAGGCATCCGGCAGGTGGATCTGGTACTGCTCGATGTAGGGCCGGTAGCCCTCGCGCGTCTCGAAATCGCCGGACGTGGGCCTCATGAAGAAATCCCGGCCCCACAATGCCCGCAGATACAGGTTGATGCGGCGCTGCACGTCGACGAAGAGAGTGCCCTTGCGCTCCTTCTGCATCATCGCCTGCGACTCCTTGGAGTCGAGTCCGAAGTACCGTACCTGTTCCTCGTAGCTGGTACGGTAGGCGTGTGCGCCCCACAGGGCCCAGCGGCGCAGGCCACCCAGGGTCAGCTGGCCGAGCAGCACGTCCAGCTTGTCCAGCATGGGGCGCACGCCACGTGGCGCCTGGGCCACGAGGATGCCAAGGAACTGGAGGTAATTCTGGAACAGATGGGCGTCTCCCAGCCGTTTCGCTGCCGTCGGCGCGGTTGCGAGGATGAGCTCGATCACCGCGCCCGAGGTCTTCGAGGCCAGCACCAGCGTCGAGGTCGCCAGATCCGCCACCACGTCCTCGCCCACCTCCTTGGCCACCTGCGGTGTTTCACCGATCCATGCGTCCACTGGTCCGCGCCCGCGTCCCAGGCTCTTCAGCGCGACGATGCCCTTGAGGTAATTGTCAATCCCGCGGGGAGAGAAGATCTTGACCACATCCGGCCAGATGGTCCGCAGCAGCGCAGCGGACTCCGGCTCCAGGTTCTCCAGGAGCTCCGAGCAGTCGTCGAGATGGACGCTCATGTGCCGGATATCTCGCGCGTGCCGGGATGTCGAATCCGGTCAGAAGAAGGTGGTCACGGCGGCGTCCAGGGCATCGCGCATGTCCGGATCGTCGGTGATCGGGCGCACCAGCGCCACGCGACATGCGGCATGCGCATCCACACCCCTGGCGATCAGGCTGCCGGCATAAATCAGCATGCGGGTCGAGATGCCCTCATCCAGGCCATGTCCCTTGAGATTGCGGGCCCGTTCCGCGATCGAGACCAGTTTTTCCGCGATCCCCGATGCCACGCCCGTCTCGTGCGCGACGATTTCCACCTCGATCGCATGTTCCGGATAGTTGAAATCCAGCCCGCCGAAACGCTGCTTGGTGGACTGCTTCAGATCCTTCATCAGGCTCTGGTAGCCCGGATTGTAGGAGATCACGATCTGGAAGTCGGGATGGGCGTGCACCAATTCCCCTTTCTTTTCCAGGGGCAGTACGCGCCGATTGTCGGTCAGCGGATGGATCACCACGGTGGTGTCCTGGCGCGCTTCCACGATCTCGTCGAGGTAGCAGATGGCGCCATGGCGCGCGGCGATCGCCAGCGGCCCGTCCTGCCAGCGCGTCCCCTGGGCGTCGAGCAGGAAGCGGCCGACCAGATCGGAAGCGGTCATGTCCTCGTTGCAGGCTACGGTGATCAGGGGTTTCCCCAGCTTCCAGGCCATATGCTCGACGAACCGCGTCTTGCCGCAGCCGGTGGGACCCTTCAGCATCATGGGCATGCGCACGGAGTAGGCCGCCTCGTACAGCTCGATCTCATCGGCGACCGCGCGGTAGTAGGGTTCATGGGCGATACGGTATTGATCGATGACGTTGGACATGTTTGCTCCATTTTCCGGCAACGGGGCGATAAGTGAAGAAGGCGCTCGCCTGCCCGATGGGCGAAAAAAATCCCCGCCCTTCCAGGGCCTGTTGACAGGCCCTGGCGACGGGGGCGGCATGCTTCCCGTCGGGTTCAGACGGTCTTTCCGCGATAGATCACCATGGCGGTACCCTGGGATTGGGCGAAGTTGTCATAGCCCACCAGGCGCACGTGGTTGTTGGGATTCGCCTTGTGGCACGCATCGGCTTCCGCCAGGATGCGGTCGACGTCGGTTTCGCCGAACATGGGTAATTTCCACATGTACCAGTAGTTATCCATCAGGTACTCCGGCTCGGTATGCTCGATGGCGGGGTTCCATCCTTTTTTCACAATGTATTCGACCTGCTTGCGGATGCCGGGATCGTCCATCGCGGGCAGGTACGAGAAGGTTTCGAATTTCCGGCTGGCCGGATCGCTCAGCCGGCTGCTGTAATCAATCATTTCGGGCATGGTGCACTCCTGGGTTCTTGGTTCCGGATCGTGGCCGCCGGCCCGGCAGGGCCGGCGGCATGTCATGAGGCTACTTGTGGACGACGTCCAGCTTGTCCACGGTATCGAATTCGAACTTGATCTCCTTCCAGGTTTCCATGGCGATCTTCAGTTCGGGGCTGGAGGCTGCCGCCCGGGTCAGGATGGCCTTGCCCTCCTTTTCGATTTCCACACCCTGGTTGCGGGCTTCCACGCAGGCCTCGAGCGCGACGCGATTGGCGGCCGCGCCGGCGGCGTTGCCCCACGGGTGGCCCAGCGTGCCGCCGCCGAACTGCAGGCAGGCGTCGTCCCCGAAGATGGCCACCAGCGCCGGCATGTGCCAGACGTGGATGCCGCCGGAGGCGACCGGGAACACGCCGGGCATGGAGCCCCAGTCCTGGTCGAACATGATGCCGCGGCTGCGGTCCTCCTTGATGAAGCTGTCGCGCATCAGGTCGATCCAGCCCAGGGTCGCGCCGCGATCCCCTTCCAGCTTGCCGACCACCGTGCCGGAGTGGAGGTGGTCTCCGCCCGACAGGCGCAGTATTTTTGCCAGGACGCGGAAGTGGATGCCGTGGTGCGGATTGCGGTCGATGACGGCGTGCATGGCGCGATGGATGTGCAGCAGGATGCCGTTGTTGCGGCACCAGTTGGCCAGGCCCGTATTGGCGCAGAAGCCGCCGGTGATGTAGTCGTGCATGATGATGGGCGCGCCGATTTCCTTGGCGTATTCGGCGCGCTTGTACATCTCCTCCGGCGTCGGCGCCGTCACGTTCAGATAGTGTCCCTTGCGTTCGCCGGTTTCGCGTTCGGCCTTGTGGATCGCTTCCATGACGAAGTCGAAGCGCTGGCGCCAGCGCATGAAGGGCTGGCTGTTGACGTTCTCGTCATCCTTCGTCAGATCCAGGCCGCCGCGCAGGCATTCGTACACCGCCCGTCCGTAGTTCTTGGCCGAGAGCCCCAGCTTGGGCTTGATGGTGCAGCCCAGCAGTGCGCGGCCATACTTGTTGAGGATGTCGCGCTCGACCTGGATGCCGTGGGGGGGGCCGCCGCAGGTCTTCACGTAGGCGATGGGGAAGCGCACATCCTCCAGCCGCAGGCCGCGTATGGCCTTGAAGCCGAACACGTTGCCGACCAGGGAGGTGAACACGTTCACCACGGAGCCTTCCTCGAACAGATCGATCGGGTAGGCGATGAAGGCGTAGAAGCAGGTATCGTCGCCGGGAACGTCCTCGATACGGTAGGCGCGTCCCTTGTAGTAGTCCAGGTCGGTCAGCAGGTCGGTCCAGACGGTGGTCCAGGTGCCCGTGGACGACTCCGCAGCCACCGCGGCCGCAGCTTCTTCGCGATCGACGCCGGGCTGGGGGGTGATCTTGAAACATGCCAGAATGTCGGTATCGAGCGGCGTGTACTCCGGCATCCAGTAGGTTTGCCGGTACTCCTTCACGCCGGCGTTGTAGGTCTTTCCTGCCATGGTGGTTCCTCCTGTGAAGCTCCTCGCGTTTCGACGGTCAGTCGAGGGGGACGATGCGGGGAGCATGTTACGGGTGTGACATCTACATGAAATTCAATGATGTGCATCGAGGTCCTGGTCCTACTATAGCGGTAATTCATCATAAGATAAAATTAATAATTTTAATAATCATGATAAGATATTACTTATGATGTCGGTTCTCGCTTCCAACCCCGATCCTGATCCCATCCATGATGCACCTCACGCTCAGGCAACTTAAGGTCTTTGAATCTGTCGCACGCCACCTGAGTTTTTCCCGGGCTGCGGAGGAGCTTTTTCTGAGCCAGCCGGCGGTATCCATGCAGATCCGCCAACTGGAGAACAACGTCGAATTGCCGCTGTTCGAACAGTTGGGCAAGAAGATCTATCTGACCGATGCCGGGCGCGAGCTCTATCACTACAGCAAAGCCATTTCGCAGCAGTTGACGGACATGGAACTGGCGCTCGATGAACTGAAGGGCCTGGAGCGGGGGAAGCTGCACATCGCGGTGGTGAGCACCGCCAAATACTTTGCTCCGCACCTTCTGGCCAGATTCTGCCAGCGCTATCGCGGCATCACCGTCAACCTCAACGTCTCCAACCGGGAAACCGTGCTGAAGCAACTTTCGGACAATCTGGTCGATCTCGCCATCATGGGCCAGCCGCCGGATGGCCTGGACATCCGCACGGAGTCATTCATGGAGAATCCGCTGGTGGTCATCGCGCCGCCGCATCATCCGCTCTGCGGATCGCGCCGTATCCCGGTGGGGCAATTGGGGCGGGAAACTTTCCTGGTGCGGGAGCCCGGCTCCGGCACCCGGAGCGCGATGGAGCGGTTCTTCGCGGCGCACCGCATTTCCCTCAACCGGGGCATGGAGACGGATACCAGCGAGGCGATCAAGCAGGCGGTGCAGGCGGGGATGGGGCTGGGCATCGTCTCGCTGCATACCGCCGAGCTGGAGCTGGAGACGGGGCGATTGCGGATGCTGGACGTACAGGATTTTCCCATCATGCGCCAATGGCACGTGGCGCACCGCCGCAACAAGCGCCTCTCGAGCGTGGCGCAGGCGTTCAGGGCCTTCCTGCTGGAGGAGGCGCCGACGTTGATGCGGCAGGCCAGCGACATGGGACAGCTGCCGCCCGCCGCTCCATGATGATCGAGGAGCGAGGTGCGTCGCCAGGTGGTCCGGGGCGGAGGCTGCGCCACGGGCGGGTGTCCGGGATTGCGGCCGAACCAGGGAAGGAATAGGGGATGTGGATGGTGGCGGCCAAGGTCGCCAGCGGCATGCCGCGGAAGACGCCGGTTTTTCTCACCGATCGCGGCGCAGGCGCCTGAAGATGGCGCGATGGCATCGAGCGGCGCGCGATGCATCGACTATGGACTTTCCGGTGCAGGCGTGGCCGTTGGCGGATTCTTTCCGCGATGCGCGATTTTTCCGATGATCACGAAAAAGAGCGGAACGAAGAAGATGGCCAGGAAGGTGGCGGCCAGCATGCCTCCGAATACTCCCGTTCCGATGGAGTTGCGGCTTGCCGCGCCCGCACCTGAAGCGATCACCAGGGGAAGCACTCCCAGGATGAATGCCAGGGAGGTCATGATGATGGGACGAAAGCGCAGGTGGGCCGCTTCTATCGCGGCTTCCGCCAGCGACATCCCGGACGCGTACCGCTGATTGGCGAATTCCACGATCAGGATCGCATTCTTTGCCGCCAGTCCGATCAGCGTCACGAGGCCGATCTGAAAGTAGACGTCATTGGTCAGTCCCCGCGCCCATATCGCCAGCAGCGCCCCCAGCACCCCGAAGGGAATGGCGAGGATGACCGCCAGCGGGATCGACCAGCTCTCATACAGTGCGGCCAGCACCAGGAACACCATCAGCAGGGCGAAGGCGAATATCAGGATGGATTGTCCGCCGGCCTTGCGTTCCTGGAACGATATTCCGCTCCAGTCGGCGGCATAGCCACGGGGAACGAGAATCTCGTCCGCCACCTGCTGCAGTGCCTCGAGCGCCTGGCCCGAACTGTATCCCGGTGCCGCGCTGCCCAGCACCAGCGCGGTGTTGTAGCCATTGAAGTGGGTGACGGGATCGGGCCCGCTGGTGAATTCGGTAGTGACCACGGAGTCCAGCGGGATCATGGCGCCGCCTGCCTGATTGCGCGCCCGTACGTATATCCTGCTGATGTCGTCCGGACTGGAACGATACTCCGGCTGTGCTTCGGTCTGTACGCGGTAGATACGGCCGAATTTCACGAAGTCGTTGATGTAGAGGTTGCCGAAGTACGCCTGCATGGTGTCGAAGATCTCCGAGATGGGCACGCCCAGCGCCTTGGCCCGCTCCCGATCCACCTGAGCGTAGAGGCGGGGAGCGCTCACGCGGAAACTGGTGCCCGCTGCCGCGATGGCCGGATGCTCCTGCGCCCGGGTGACGAACTCCTGGGCGACGTCGGCGAACTGGGCAAAGTCGCCGCCGCTGGGATCCTGCAGCTGCAGGGAGAAGCCTCCGGTGGAGCCCAGCCCCCTGATGGAAGGCGCATTGAATGCCAGGATCAACGCCTCGGGAATCTTGGCGAATTCCTCGAAGGCGGCGGCGATCAGGCCGGGCGCCTGCTCGGCGGGCTGGCGCCGCGTGTCCCAGTGGTGCAGCGGTACGAACATCGTCGCCTGGTTCGGGCCGCGAGTGCCGAAGACAAAATTCTGCCCGGCCAGGGTATCGGTCGAATGGACCGCGGAGATCGACTGGAAATAGTTCTCCACCCGGTTCAGCACCTCGATCGTGCGCGCCTTGGACGCGCCGTCCGGCAACTGCACGATGGTGATGAAGTAGCCCTGGTCCTCCTCGGGGAGGAAACTGCCGGGAATGGTCCTGAACAATCCCAGGATGACGGCTATCAGCACTGCAAAGACGCCCAGCGCGAGGATCGATCTTCCCAGGATGGCCCTGACGGCGCCGACGTAGCGCGTCTGCGTCCAGTCGAACGAGCGGTTGAACAATTTCCACACTCCCCTGGGCCTGCCATGACCCGGCTTGAGCACCAGCGCGCACAGCGCGGGACTCAGCGTCAGCGCGACGAATCCCGAAATCGCCACGGACAGGGCGATGGTGATGGCGAACTGCTTGTACAACTGGCCGGTGATGCCCCCCAGGAAGGCGACCGGGATGAACACCGCCGCCAGCACCAGGACGATGGCGACGACCGGTCCGGTCACCTCGTCCATGGCCCGCTTGGCCGCATCGCGGGGCGAGAGACCCCCCCTGGCCATGTGCCGCTCGACGTTCTCCACCACGACGATGGCATCGTCCACCACGATGCCGATGGCGAGCACCATGCCGAACAGGGTCAGGGTATTGATCGAGAATCCCAGCGCTGCCATGCCTGCCAGGGTGCCGATGAGGGAGATCGGAACGGCGATCGCAGGAATGAGGGTGGCGCGCCAGCTTTGCAGGAACACGAAGACGACCAGGATGACCAGCAGCGTGGCCTCGGCGAGCGTCTTGACCACTTCGCGAATGGAGGCCTCGATGAAGGTGGTGGTGTCGTAGGGAATATCATAGGAGACGCCCGCTGGAAAGGCCTGGGCGAGCGCATCCATTTCCTGGCGTATCCGGTGGACGGTATCGAGGGCGTTGGCGCCGGGAGCAAGAAATGTCAGAAGAAAGGTATTGGGCTTTCCGTTCCAGCGGCCCTCCAGATCGTAGGATTGCGCGCCCAGTTCCACGCGTGCGATGTCCTGCATCCGTACCATCGAGCCATCCGGATAGGCGCGCACGATCATGTCCTCGAATTCCTTGACTTCGCTCATGCGCCCGCGGGTGATGACGGGAATCGTGAGCTCCGTGGCGTGAGGCATGGGTTCGCGGCCGATCCTGCCGGCAGGGAAATCGCGATTCTGTTCGCGCACCACCGCTGCCACCTCGGTAGGCGTAAGGTCGAGCTGGGCCATCCGCACCGGATCGAGGATCAGCCGCATGGAGTAGTTCTGGCCACCGAAGATGATGGCATCTCCCACCCCCGGGAGGCGCTTGACGTTATCCAGCAGCCGCAGCAGGGCATAGTTCGAGAGGAACACGGTATCGTGGCGGGGATCGGTGGAGCTCAGTGCGATGACCGCCAGCAGATCCGGCGAGGTTTTCTTGACGGTCACTCCCTGGCGCACGACTTCCTCCGGGAGCTGGGGCTCCGCCAGACGCTGGCGGTTTTGCGCCTGCACCTGCGCGATGTCAACGTTGGTACCGATCTCGAAGGTGAGCCTCATGGTCATGTGCCCATCGTTCGTGCTGGTGGAGTCGTAGTACAGCAGGTTGTCGATGCCGGGAAGCTGGACTTCGATGGGACGCGCCACTGCCTCTGCGACGACTTCCGCGCTGGCGCCCGGGTAGTCTGCTTCGATCTGTACCATGGGCGGCGTGATCTGGGGAAACTGCGCCACCGGCAGGATGTTGATCGCCACCAGGCCCACCACGACGATGATGATGGACAGGACCGATGCGAAGATCGGCCGATCGATGAAGAAATGGGAATTCATGGAGGTGTCCGGATTCCCCGTTACGCCGGCTCGTCAGGGGAGATCTTGTCAGCCGAGTAAGGAATGGCGTCGACCTGGGTGCCCGGGCGCAGCCGGTGGAAGCCTTCCACCACGATACGCTCGCCCGGGTGCAGCCCGTCCTCGACCAGCCAGTCGCCGCCATGCCAGCTGCTGGCATGGATCGGGCGCAGTTCGGCCTTCTCTTCCGCGTCGATCACATACACGAACGCGCCCTTGGGGCCGTGCTGGACGGCGCGCTGCGGAATCAGGACGGCATCGGTGCGGATGTAGCCGTGCAGGCGTATCCGGACGAACTGCCCCGGGTAGAAATAGGAATGCCCTGGGGAAGAGCGGCCCTCGGGATTGGGGAACGTGAAGCGCGCCTTGAGCATGCCCGTCTCGGAGCGCAGGGTGGCGTCGGCGAAATCCAGGATGCCTTCTTCCGCATAGACGCTGCCGTCCGAAAAAATCATCGTCCCGCGCAGCTGGAAGATGTCCGGCCTCTGCACCCTGTGCTCGGCCAGTTCGCGCCGCCGCCGCAGGAGGTAGCTTTCCGGGACGCTCACATTGACGTACATAGGGTCCAACTGGTCGATGGTCGTCAAAAGCGTCGTCTGGGCCGAGACCAGCCGTCCCTCGTAGAACTGGCTGCGACCGACACGGCCGCTTACGGGTGCGGTGATCAGCGTGTTGTCGCGATCGAATTTCGCCTTGACCAGATCGCTCTGCGCCGCCTCGAGCGCCGCCTTGGATTCGAGAACGGCGGCCATGGCGTCGTCCACGTTCTTCTGGCTGACAGCCTGCTGCTCGAGCAGCGGCTTCACCCTGGCCAGATCCCGTTCCGCCTGGAATACCCGGGCCTGCGCCTGCGCCACCCTGGCCTTGCCGCTGAGATAGGCAGCCTCGAACGGCACGGGGTCGATGAGGTAGAGGCGGTCGCCTTCCCGGATGTTGCGTCCCTCGGTGAAGAAGATCTTCTTGATGATGCCGGTGACCTGCGGGCGGATCTCCACGGGACGGAAGGCTTCCGTCTGGCCGATGAATTCGGGCTCGTCAGGAATGGTGCGGACGTTCACGGCAACGACCTCAACCTGTGGTGCAGGTGCCGTATCCGGGGATTTCTGCTCGGTGCATCCGGCCAGCAGGATCAGGATCAGGAGCAGCCCGGCGTTTCCGCCCATCGCCCACCTATCGGAGAATGTCATCCGTGATTCCCGGTTCATAGCCGATTCGAGGGGAGGCGGTACGGTCATGGCGTCGATGCAGCGATTTATTCAGGATGACCGGTTATACACGGTGCCGCGAGAGGGAGTCGTTCCTGCGTCGGGGGAAGCGGATTGCAGAGGCCACGAGTCTCCCTGAAGTTCTGCCCGGCTCGTCCTGCACAACCCATGCGACAAGCGGAATGCCGTGACGGGTCATGGTACGGGGTTTGCCGTCGGACGGTCAACCATGGATTCCGGAGGATGCGGCGAGGGATTGTTTTCCCATCCACCGCCGAGGGCCCTGTAGAGCTGGACCACGGAGACGAGATGGAGACGCTGGGTGGCGGTGAGGGCGGATTCCGCATCGAAGAGGGTGCGCTTGGCGAGAAGTACATCGACATAACTGGTGATGCCCCCTTTGTAGCGCAGATCGGCGACATGGAGCGCCGAGCGCAGCGCCTCGACCTGCGTCTGCTGTGCCTGCGCCTGGTCGTTGGCGGTGCGGATGGCCACGAGGGCATCCTCGACTTCCCTGAATGCCACCAGGATGGATTGTTCGTACTGTGCCAGCGCCTGGCGCGCCTGAGCCTCGGCGGCGCGCTGGTCGAAGCCGAGGCTCTGCGCGTTCAGCAGCGGGCCTGCCAGTCCCAGTCCGCCCACTCCGAATTCGCTGCCGGAAAGCAGTATCTTGGACAGGGCCGGACTGGCCGCGCCAAGGAAGCCGGTGAGGGTCAGCCTGGGAAAGCGCGCAGCCTGGGCCACCCCGATCCTGGCGGTGGCAGCTGCCAGCGCCTGCTCCGCCTGGAGGATGTCGGGGCGACGCTGCAGCAGTTCGGCAGGCAGGCCGGCGGGTACCTCCAGGGGTACCCGCTGCTGCGTCAGTGAAGTCACACGCATGATCGGTACCGGCTGCTTGCCGAGCAGCATGCTCAATTCGTTTTCCTTCTGCACCCGCAGCCGTTCCAGTTCCGCCACCCGGGTGGCGGCATTGGCGCGTTCCGCCTCGAACTGGTCGAGATCCAGACGGGAAATGAGGCCGCCGCGCAATTGCGCCCTGGAAATGGCGACCGACTCCTCCCACGAGGCCAGGGCACGGCGGGCGATATCCGTTTGCATGTCGAACTGCAGGAGATCGAAGTAGGATTGCGCCACCGAGCTGACCAGGGTGAGCACGACCGCCCTGCGGTTTTCCTCGCGCGCCATCAGGTCGGCGCGGGCGGCTTCGTTGGAGCGGCGGATCCGGCCCCAGAGATCCAGTTCCCAGTTCAGGGTCGCCTGCCCGTAGTAGCTGTAGGGAGTGGGGAAGCCACGGATGCCGAATCCGCCGAGAGAGCCGGCGACGGGTGCATTGACGCTGGCTTCCAGCTTCGGCACGAAGTCCATGCGGGCGATGTTGAGGCGCGCCTGCAGTTCTTCGACGCTGGCCACCGCCTGCCGAAGGTCGCGGTTCTCCAGCAGGGCCTGGTCGATGAGGTGCTGCAGCGTCTCATCCTGCAGCAGCTCCCACCAGGAGAGATTCGCGAGGGAGCGGCCTTCCGACTGCGCCATGCGGAACCGGTCGGCAGTCTCGATGCGCGGCCTGACGTAGTCCGGTCCCATGGCGCAGGAGGCCAGCAGGCAGGCGCCCAACAGCGAGAGGGCGGACCTTTTGAGGCACTTCACACGGGGATGCATCATGCTGTCTCCTGTGGGGCGTGCGTCACGGGTTGGTGCGCAGGTTCCCGGCTGAGCCAAGTAAAGAAGAGCGGGATGAAGACGGTGGCGACGAAGGTTGCCAGCAGCATGCCGCCGAAGACGCCGGTTCCCATGGACTGGCGCGCGGCGGCACCGGCGCCGGTGGCGATGACCAGAGGGACGATGCCCAGGACGAAGGCCATGGAAGTCATGACGATGGGGCGGAACCGCAGGCGGGCGGCCTCGGCGGCGGCCTGGGCCACGGGCATGCCTTCCCTCATCTTCTGGCTGGCGAACTCGACGATGAGGATGGCGTTCTTGGCGGCCAGGCCAATGAGGGTGATGAGGCCGACCTGGAAGTAGATGTCGTTGGGCATGCCGCGGATGAGGACGGCGAGCAGGGCACCGGCAAGGGCGAAGGGGACGGCCATGATGACGGCGAGGGGGAGCGCCCAGGTTTCGAACTGCGCGGCGAGGATGAGGAATACCATGACGATGGCGAAGCTGAAGGCGACGATGGCGGCGGAGCCGGTACGTTTTTCCTGGAAGGCCTGGGCGGTCCAGGTGATCTGATAGTTGTCGGGCAGATTCTGCGCCGCGATTTCCTCCACCAATTGGATCGCCTCCCCCGAACTCACGCCGGGCGCGCCGTTTCCCATCACCTTGGCGGCAAACAGGCCATTGTACCGCTCCAGCTGCTCCGCACCCACGACGGTGCTGATCTTGCTCAGTGCGGACATGGGCACCATTTTGCCCGATTCCGAGCGTACGTACACTCTGCCAAGATCCTCGGGCTTCATGCGGTACTCGGGCTCCGCCTGCAGTTGCACGCGGTAGGTGCGGCCGGACTTGTTGAAATCGTTGACGTAGAGGGAGCCCATGGTGCTCTGCAGGGTGGCGTAGAGGTCGGTGATCGGCACGCCCTGCGAGATCGCCTTGGCCTCGTCGACCTCGATGAAGAGCTGTGGCACGGTGGGGCGGAAGAAGGTGGCGATGCCGGTGAGGCGGGGTTCCCGGTTGAGTGCGTCGATGAAGTGGTTCACCACCTCCGACAGCTGGTGAGGATCGGCGCTGCCGCGGCTCTGCACGTAGACCTCGAAGCCGCCCGCCGTGCCCAGCCCGCGTATGGCGGGCGGGTTGAAGGCGAGCGCGATGCCATCCGGCTGCTGCATGCCGATGCCGAAGAGCTTGTTGACGATGTCCTCCGCCGTGGTGGTGCGCTCCGACCAGTCCTTGAAGGCGACGAAGGTGGTGGCCGAACTGGTCTTGTTGCCGCCGCCGATGAGATCGAAGCCGTTCACCACGAATTCGAAGGAGACGGCCGGGTCGTCCGCGATCGCGGCACGTACCGCTTCGGCCGTTGCGGTCGTTCTGGCCAGGGTGGCGCCATCCGGAAGTATCGTCGCAACGACCACGTACCCTTGGTCCTCTGCCGGGACGAAGCTGTCGGGAACAGTTCTGATGAGATAGGCGGCGAGGAGGATGATGCCGGCGAAGACGCAGGTGCCGATGATGCGGTGGTGCAGGGTGGTGTCGACCATGCGGAGATAAAAGCGGGTGAGGCGTGCGAAGGCGTGGTTGAAACGGCGGAAGAAAGCGGAATCGCCGTGGGTGTGGCGCAGCAGGATGGCACACAGTGCCGGGGTGAGGGTAAGGGCGACGACGCCGGAGATGGTGACGGCGACCGCGACGGTGACGGCAAACTGGCGGTAGAGTTCGCCGGCGATGCCGCCCATGAAGGCGACGGGGACGAACACGGCGCACAGCACCAGGACGATGGCGACGACGGCGCTGGCGACCTGGTCCATGGATTTGATGGCGGCCTTCATGGGGGAGAGTTTTTCCTCGCTCATGAGGCGCTCGATGTTTTCGAGGACGACAATGGCGTCGTCGACCACGATGCCGATGGAGAGCACCATGGCGAAAAGGGTGAGGGTATTGATGGAGAAGCCGAAGAGCCACAGGCCGGCAAAGGTCCCGACGAGGGAGATGGGGACGGCGATGAGGGGGATGAGGGTGGCGCGCCAGCTCTGGAGGAAGAGGTAGACGACGAGAATGACGAGCACCATGGCCTCGCCCAGGGTCTTGACGACCTCCCACATGGAGGCCTTCACGAACTTGCTGGTGTCGTAGGGCACGACGTAGTCCATGCCCTCCGGAAAATACTGCTTCAGCTCGTCCATTTTTTCCATCAGAGCATTTGCGGTATCGAGCGCATTCGCGCCGGGCTGCAGGAATATGGGAATGCCCGCGCCCGGCTGCCCGTTCAGGGTGGTGCGCACGTCGTAGCTCAGGGCGCCGAGTTCGATGCGGGCGACGTCCTTGAGGTGGAGGACGCCGCGAGGACCATCGGCGCGCAGGATGATGTTGCCGAACTGTTCGGGTTCGAGAAGCCTGCCCTTGGCGTTGACGGTGTAGGTCAGCTGCTGGCCGGGGAGCGCGGGTTCCTGGCCGATCTTGCCGGCGGCGTACTGGGCATTCTGAGCGCGGATGGCGGCGGCGATCTCGGTCGTGGTCACGCCCAGCTGCGCCATGCGGTCGGGGCGCAGCCAGATGCGCATGGAATAGTCCTGGCCGCCGAAGACCAGGGCGTCCCCGACCCCCTTGGTACGCTTGAGTTCATCCACGATGTTGAGCGTGGCGTAATTGCTCAGGAACAGCGGATCGTATTTTCCCGCTTCCTTCGAAATCAGCATGAATACCAGGAGGATGTCGTTCGAGCGCTTCTCGATCTTCAGGCCGGTGCGGCGGACTTCGTCCGGCAGGCGCGGCAGGGCGATGTTGACCCGGTTGCTGGTATTGAAGGTGGCCTGATCGATGTCGGTGCCGACTTCAAAGGTGGCGGTGATGGTGAGCGTGCCGCTGGAGTCGGCGCTCGAACTGAAATACAGAAGATTGTCGACACCGCTCAGCTGCTCCTCGATGGGCGCGGCGACGGTCTTCGCCAGGGTCTCGGCGCTGGCACCGGGGAAGGTCGCGGTGATGAGCACGGTGGGCGGCGCGATCTGCGGATACTGGGCGATGGGCAACTGCATCGCGGCGGCCAGACCGGCCAGCACGATGACGATGGACAGCACCGAGGCAAAGATCGGCCGTGTGATGAAAAACTGGGTCATGGGGTCATTCTCAGCCGCGATCGCCGCTGATCTGTGCGGACGGAGGGGGTGCGGCGGATGGGTCCGCGTGTGGCTGCGGCGATACGGCCATCCCCGGACGCAGCTTGATGAGATTGTCGACGATGACCCTGTCGCCGGGCCGCAGGCCGCCCAGTATCACCCAGTCCTTGCCGATCCAATGGCCGGCTTCCACCGGGCGCACTGCGGCTTCATTGTTTTCCCCGACCACGTAGACGCTCTTTCCCAGGTCGGATGTCTGCACCGCCACCTGGGGGACGAGGAAGACACCCTCGCGCTCGCCGGTGACGACCCGGGCACGGACGAACTGTCCCGGCAGGAGCCGGCGATCGGGATTCTCGAAGGTGGCGCGCAGCTGCTGGGTACCCAGGGTGGGATCGATCTGGCTGGCCGCGAAATTCAGCACCCCTGTCCTGTCGTATTCGGTACCGTCCGGCAGGATCAGGACGACCTGCCGCACCCCTTTCTCGGTGAGCGGCCCGCCCAATTGCGCGAGCTCGTGATCGGAAAGGCTGAAGCGCACCCAGATGGGTGACAGCTGTGCCAGGGTCGTCAGCAGGCTTTCGTTGGCTTCCACCAGGGCGCCTTCGGAAAACTGGAAGCGGCCGGAGACACCATCCACGGGAGCGGTGACGGTGGTATAGGACAGGTTGCGCTCGGCGTCGCGCACGCGCGCCTCGGCCTGCTGCAGGGCAGCTTCCATGATGGCGCGGTCCGAGACGGCGTTATCGTGTTCGCGCTGGCTGATCGCCTGGGTACCGAGCAGGTCGTGCAGCCGCTTTTCCTCACGCCTGGCTTGTTCGATGCGGGCTTTTTGCTCCACCAGCTGTGCCCGCGCCTGGGTCAGGGCGATCTCGTAGGGAACGGGATCGATCCTGAACATGGGCTGCCCTGCCCTGACTTCGGTGCCTTCTTCGTAAAGCCGTTTGAGCAGGATGCCGCCGACCCGGGGACGGATCTCGACCTCCTTGGCGCCCTCCGTCTGGGCAACGGCTTCCACGCTGATCGGCACACGGGTGGGCTGAACCTCGATCACGCTGACGGGCAGGGCCGGAGGAGCGGCTTGATCGCCTGCTCCTCCGCTGTTGTTGCAGGCTCCCAGCGCCGTAGTCACCATCAGCATGCCCGCCAGTTGTCCCCATGAGGCTCGTAGCGCCGGGATTTTTCCATTACAATTCAAGGTTTGCATCGTTGCTCCATTTTTCCGGCCTGAGGGCGACAAGGTAGCATGGTAGTATTAAGGGAAACGCAGGGGGCTGCTCAGAATATGATTGCATACATTCATGTTTGTATGTAATTATATATCACATGATTTTGCGGAGCAAATGGTCATTTGATCAATGGCTAGAAAAACCAAGGAAGATACCGAACTCACCCGGCAGCATCTGATCCGGGCGGCACGCGAGGCTTTTCTCAGGCGCGGGGTCAGCCGGACGACGATGGAACACATCGCCTCCGAGGCAGGCGTCACGCGCGGTGCGATCTATTGGCATTTCGGCAGCAAGATCGCGCTGTTCCAGGCGATGCGCGAACAGGTGCTCCTGCCGCTGATCGATCGCATGGACGATACCCTGCTGGTGGAGCGCGCCGGGGATCCGCTGGCGTCCATCGAAAGCTTTCTGTACGACATCGTCCGTACCCTGGTCGACAGCGTCGAGACGCGCGAGACGTACGAGATCATGATGATGAAGTGCGAATACGTGGACGAGTTCGCCGTGGTGCTGCAGCAGATCCTGTCCACCTGCTCGGGCATTGAGGGCAAGCTGACCCTGGCCTACGAGCGGGCCAGGAGCCACGGGCAGCTTCAGCCCGGCTATGATCCTTCGCAGTTGGCAACCGACACCCACCTGTTCTTCATCGGCCTGCTGCACATGTGGGTGAAGGATACCGAAAATGTCTGGTTTCGCCATCGGGCGACCGACCTGATCCGATCCCACATGCGCCTTCGGCGACGCGCATAAGAGAGATCCGCCGCCTCCCTGCATTGTCATGCCGCGTTTGCAGGTTGGACCTCGCTGTCAAACCGGTTGCGCCGTATTCCCGCTTTTCGCATGAATGAAAGTCCGGGTAAAATATAGTTGACCAAATCGATCAAGTATCTTATAGTTGACTAAATCAGTCATGTATTGGGAAAAATACCCTGCCTGACTGCCAGGCATTTTTGTTTTGATGGAATTCACGAGAGAGGAATCTGTCATGAGACTGACAACCAAAGGACGGTTCGCGGTGACGGCTCTTCTGGATCTGGCGCTGCAGCAGGGGGCGGTACCCGTGACGCTCGCCGAGATCAGCGAGCGGCAGAAGATCTCGCTGTCGTATCTCGAACAGCTGTTCGCCAAGCTGCGGCAGCGCGCGCTGGTTGACAGCGTGCGAGGGCCGGGCGGCGGCTATCGTCTCGCCAGGGACATGGCGCAGGTATCGATCGCCGAGATCATCCTCGCGGTCGACGAGCCCATGGATTCCACCCAGTGCAACGGCAAGGAGAACTGCCTCAACGACAAGAAGTGCATGACGCACGATCTGTGGGTCAAGCTCAATGAGCTGATCTTCGATCACCTGGGCGCCATCACGCTCAAGCAGTTGGTGGACGAGCAGAGCGCGCGGCTGGCGCGGCAGGGCGGTGTGGTGCCGATCCTCGACATGCGTGGAGCGATGCCCGGGCGCGAGCGGGGGGGCATGTCGGTGGAGCACAGGTCGCTCCCGGCCTGACGGCGAGGGGATGTGCCCGATACAGTTCCATCATTCCTATATGACGGACGCGATGATGGGGATGAGGCCATGGCGATAACATTGACGGAGAATGCAGCGAAGCAGATTCGGAAGCAGCTTGCCCGGCGCGGCAGGGGCGTGGGCCTGCGCGTGGGGGTGAAAAAGGTCGGCTGTTCCGGCTTTGCCTACACCTTCGACTATGCGGACGAACCAGGAGCGGACGACAGGGTGTTCGAATGCCATCACGCCAGCGTGGTGGTCGATTCCGCCAGCCTTCCATTGCTGGATGGGTCGCGTATCGATTTCGTCAGGGAAGGACTCAGCGATTCTTTCAGATTCGAGAATCCCAATGTCGACAGCACCTGCGGTTGTGGCGAGAGTTTCAGCCTGAAGGCGTCTGCGGGCACCTAGTCGACGGGCGGCGATTACGTCGCATGCCGTGGCGGGACGAGATGCCTTTCTTGAAAGTAAGTTGCATGAATCACAGCGGAGCAACCGAATGAGTGCAGTGCTACAGAATTTGGTCAACCAGCCCTACAAGCATGGGTTCGTCACCGACATCGAGTCGGACATCGCGCCCAAGGGGCTGAACGAGGAAACCATCAGGCTGATTTCG
This sequence comes from Nitrosovibrio sp. Nv17, assembly GCF_900119085.1. Lineage (GTDB taxonomy): Bacteria > Pseudomonadota > Gammaproteobacteria > Burkholderiales > Nitrosomonadaceae > Nitrosospira. Next base: position 55,034 of record NZ_FPIQ01000008.1, read on the forward strand.
GCCAAGAAGAACGAGCCGGAATGGCTGCTGGCATTCCGCCTCGGGGCTTACCGCAAGTGGCTCGGGATGGAGGAACCGAAGTGGTCGACCGTCAGATATCCCGAGATCGATTTCCAGGCGATCAGCTATTACTCTGCGCCCAAGCCCAGGAAAAAGCTGAACAGCATGGATGAGGTTGATCCCGAGCTGCTGCGCACCTTCGAGAAGCTCGGCGTGCCCATGCACGAGCGCGCCGCACTTGCCGGCGTCGCCGTGGACGTGATCTTCGACAGCGTGTCGGTGGCGACGACATACAAGCAGAAACTGGCCGAGGTGGGCATCATCTTCTGCTCGATTTCTGAGGCAGTCCACATGCATCCGGATCTGGTGCGGCAGTATCTCGGCACCGTGGTGCCGGTGGGCGACAACTATTACGCGGCGCTCAATTCCGCGGTATTCACCGACGGCACGTTCTGCTTCATTCCCAAGGGGGTCAGGTGCCCGATGGATCTGTCGACCTATTTCCGCATCAACACCGAGGAATCCGGGCAGTTCGAGCGTACGCTCATCATTGCCGAGGAGGGAGCATCGGTCTCCTATCTGGAAGGTTGCACCGCTCCCCGCTTCGATACCAACCAGCTGCACGCGGCAGTCGTCGAACTGGTGGCCTTGAATGATGCCGACATCAAGTACTCGACGGTGCAGAACTGGTATGCGGGTGACGAGAACGGCGTCGGCGGCATCTACAATTTTGTGACCAAGCGCGGCCTTGCCAAGGGCGTCAATTCGCGCATTTCCTGGACTCAGGTGGAAACGGGCTCGGCGATCACCTGGAAATATCCCTCCTGCGTGTTGCTGGGAGAGAACTCGGTCGGAGAATTCTATTCCGTGGCGGTCACCAATCACCACCAGCAGGCGGACACGGGTACCAAGATGGTGCATCTGGGACGCAACACGCGCAGTACCATCGTCAGCAAGGGCATTTCCGCCGGCCATTCGCACAACAGCTATCGTGGGCTCGTCCGGGTCGCACCGACCGCTGCCGGGGCGCGCAACTATTCGCAGTGCGATTCGATGCTGGTGGGGGATGCGTGCAGCGCCAATACCTTTCCCTACATCCAGGTGCGCAACCACACTGCCAAGGTCGAGCATGAGGCGTCGACCTCCAAGATCGGCGAGGATCAGCTGTTCTATTTCGCGCAGCGCGGCATCGGCAATGAAGAGGCAGTATCGATGATCATCAACGGCTTCTGCAAGGATGTGTTCCAGCAGCTGCCGATGGAGTTTGCGGTCGAGGCGACCAAGCTGCTCGGCTTCAAGCTCGAGGGGAGCGTAGGATGATCCGTGCGGACAGCGACATAGTGCTCGAGGTGCACGGACTGCGGGCGACCGTCAATGACATCGAGATCCTCAAGGGCATCGACCTGACGGTCAGGCGCGGTGAAATCCATGCCATCATGGGGACCAACGGCTCGGGCAAGAGCACCCTGGCGAAGGTTCTCGCCGGTCACGAGGCCTACCGGGTCACGGGGGGGTCGGTGGTGTTCGAAGGAGGCAATCTGCTCGATCTCGAGCCCGAAGCGCGTGCTCGCGCGGGTGTGTTTCTCGCATTCCAGTATCCGATCGAGATACCCGGCGTGGCCAACAGCCATTTCCTGCGCCTGGCCTACAATACCCTGCGGGCGCAGCGCGGCGAGGAGGAACTCGATCCGCTCGAATTCGAGGATTTCGTGCGCGACAAGATGAAGCTGCTCGAAATGAATCCCGATTTTCTCGATCGGGGCGTCAATGAAGGATTCTCCGGCGGAGAGAAGAAGCGCAATGAAATCCTGCAGATGGCGTTGCTCGAGCCGCGACTGGCCATCCTGGACGAGACCGATTCCGGCCTGGATATCGACGCGCTCAGGATCGTCACCCAGGGGGTGAACCGGCTGGCAAACCGGGATAACGCGATCATTCTGGTGACGCACTACCAGAGGATGCTCAACCACATCGTCCCTGATTATGTTCATGTCATGGAATCCGGGCGCATCGTCAAGACGGGTGAAAAGAGCCTGGCATTGGAACTCGAGACACGGGGCTACGACTGGGTCAGTGGCGAACGCCGCGCCGCGGCCGGGGTTTGAGCATGGGTACCGTGACAGTTGCCGGCGGTTACCTGGAAAGTCTGTTGCAGGGCCAGCCGCGACCGCCGTCGAGTCCGCTCGCGTGGTTCAATCAGTTGCGGGCCGATGCGGTCGAGCGTGCAAGCGCGCTGAAGGTGCCGACCACGCGTGATGAGGAATGGCGTTTCACCGATATTTCGCCGCTGCTCGGACTGTCGTTCCAGCCGGTATCCGCAGGATCTGCCCTGGATGCTGCAGACGTCGGGCGCTTCCACCTGAAGGAGGCGGCGATACGGCTCGTGTTTGTCGACGGCGTCTACGCGCCCGCACTGTCCCGCCGGCCGGAGAAAGTCGGGACCGGCCCGGTGGTCGCGAATCTGTCGGAAGCGGTCGTTGCACACGCCACGATGGTCAAACCGCACCTGGCGCGTCATGCGCGATTCCAGGACGACGTGTTCACTGCCGTCAATACTGCATTCATGCATGATGGGGCGCTGGTTTTCCTGCCGCGGGGCGCAGCCATCCGCTCGCCGATCCATCTCCTGTTCATTGCCTCGCAGAAGGCAGCGGCCAGCCACCCGCGCTGCCTGGTGATCGCCGAAGCGGGCAGCGAGGCAATGGTCATCGAGGACTACGTCACCCTGCAGCAGGAAGCCTATGTCAACAACGCGGTCACCGAAATCGTGTTGGCCGATCATGCCCGGATCGACCACGTCCGCATCCAGCGCGATGGGATCGAAGCGTTCCATCTCGGCAGGTGCGCGGTGTCGCTTGCCCGCGAGAGCCGTTACCGATCGGTGGCCATCGCGCTGGGCGCACGCATTTCGCGCTACAATCTGGATACGTTGCTTGCGGCGGAAGGTGCGGAATGCACCCTCGACGGACTGGCGCTGATCACGGGCCGGCAGCTGGCCGATACGCACACGTGCATCGACCATGCCATGCCGCATGGGACGAGCAGGCAGTCGCACAAGTGCATCGTCGATGATACCGCGCATGCGGTATTCAACGGCAAGATCATGGTTCGTACGGGCGCGCAGCACACCGATTCCTCGCAGTCGAGCCGGAATCTGCTGCTGGGCGCCAGGGCGCGCGTCGATACCAAGCCCCAACTGGAGATCTTTGCAGACGACGTCAAGTGCGCGCACGGGGCCACGGTAGGGCAGCTGGACAGTGAGGAAGTGTTCTACCTGAAGAGCCGTGGACTGACCGAAACGGCGGCGCGCAACCTGCTGACCTATGCATTTGGTGCCGAGATCATCGACCGCATCCCGGTTGCCTCGCTGAAGCATCGGCTCGAACGCACGGTGCTCGATCACACGCAGAGAAGCTGAATCATGCAGCTCATGGAACCCGGTCTGGAATCGCCCCTCACACGGGAATTCGACGTCGCGAGAATCCGTGGCGATTTCCCGATCCTCGATCTGAAGGTCAATGGCAGACCCCTGATCTATTTCGACAATGCCGCATCCAGCCAGATGCCGCAGCCCGTCATCGACCGCCTGGTGCGCTACCAGACTACTCAGCATGCCAATGTCAATCGCGGCGTACATTATCTGTCGGAAACGGCGACGGCGGAATACGAGGAGGCGCGCTGCAAGCTGCAGCGCTTCATCCATGCGCGCGAGGCGCGCGAGATCATCTTCACGAGCGGTACCACCGACGCCATCAATCTGGTGATGCACGGTTACGGTCGCAGGTTCATCGGAGCGGGCGACGAGATCATCCTGACCACGCTCGAGCATCATTCGAACATCGTTCCCTGGCAGATGCTGGCGGAGGAAAAGGGCGCCCGCATTCGGGTAGTGCCTGTCAACGATGCGGGAGAGCTGCTGGTCGACCAGTACGAGGCGTTGTTCAGCGAACGCACTCGTCTCGTCGGCGTGCTGCACGTGTCGAATGCGCTCGGCACCATCAATCCGATCAAGTCGATGGTTGCGTACGCGCATGCGCATGGCGTACCGGTGCTGGTGGATGGCGCGCAGGGCGCGCCGCACATGAACGTCGACGTGCAGGATCTGGACTGCGACTTCTACACCTTTTCGGGACACAAGATGTGCGGCCCGACCGGCATCGGCATCCTCTACGGGAAGGCCGAGTTGCTGGAGCGCATGCAGCCGTACCGGGGCGGGGGGGACATGATCCTGTCGGTGACGTTCGAGAAGACCACCTACAATACCCTGCCGCACAAGTTCGAGGCGGGAACCCCCCCGATCGCGGCCGCGATCGGGCTCGGCGCTGCGGTGGACTATCTGCTGGGAGTCGGCATGGAGTCAATCGCCACCCACGAATCCAGCCTGCTGGCGCATGCGACGGCGCGGATCGGGCACGTGCCGGGCGTGCGCATCATTGGCACCGCTGCAGCCAAGACCGCGGTACTGTCATTCGAAGTCGAAGGCGTGCACCCGCACGACATCGGTACCCTGCTGAACCAGGAAGGGGTGGCGGTACGCACCGGCCATCATTGCGTGCAGCCGGTGATGGCGCGCTTCCGGGTACCGGCGACGACGCGCGCCTCGTTCGCGTTCTACAACACGATCGCAGAGGTGGATTCGTTCATCGAAAGCCTGCGCGCGGTCAGGGAGATCTTTGTCCCATGATCACCAAGTCGCTCTACCAGGAAGTCATCCTCGACCACAACAGGAAGCCACGCAACTACGGCACGCTCGGCAACGCCACGCACCAGGCCGTCGGCCATAATCCGCTGTGCGGCGACCATCTCGACATCGGTCTCAGGATCGAGGCGGGGCATATCCACGAGATTGCCTTCCAGGGCGAATCCTGCGCGATCTGCAAGGCATCGGCCTCGATGATGACCACCGCGGTAAAGGGCAAGGCGTGCAGCGATGCGGAGACGCTGATTCGCGAATTTCGCGAGATGGCCGTCGGTACGCTGAATCCCGGAGGCCCGCATCACCTGGGCCGGCTGACGGTGTTCGCCGGGGTACGCGACCTGCCCACGCGCGTCAAATGCGCCATTCTGCCGTGGCATACGCTGCAGGCGGCACTCGATTCGGTGGCCACCGCATCGACGGAGGCCGAGGAGGATCCGATGCACGTCACCATTGGGGACGCCTAGGATCGCGAAGCAAGAACGGAGGACGACATGCCCAGGATCGCCGAAATAGAAAGCACACCAAACCGCAACGCACTGAAGTTCATTCTAAAGGAGCCCCTGACCTGGGGCGTGACGCGCTCCTACGACAATCCCGAGCAGGCCAGGGATGATCCGCTGGCGGCGGCGCTGTTCGACATCGATCACGTGATCAACGTATTCTATGTCGACCGGTGGATCACGATCACCCAGGACGGGGGCGCCGACTGGCAGGATCTGGCACGCGAGGTGGCCGATCCGATCCGCGCCGCGCCGGCGGCGGTCTCGCAGTCCGCGACCAGGGTGGCGGCTGCCGCAGAGGCCATCGCCGGTCTGAGTTTGGAGGATCAGCAGCGCCTCGAGACGATCAATGCGCTGCTCGACGAGGAGATTCGTCCCTACCTGCAGAACGACGGCGGCGATCTGCACGTGCTGGGACTCGAGGGCAACCGCCTCAGCGTACACTACCAGGGCGCCTGTGGCACCTGTCCAAGTTCCATTTCCGGTACGCTGCGAGGTATCCAGAACATGTTGCGCTCCATAGAGCCCGATCTGGAGGTCGTTGCCGTCTGACAGAGAGATGCGTCAGCCCTTGCCTGCTACCGGCTCCGCAACTGCGTGTGCAGATACTCCTTCAGTACCACGGCATTGTTGCGGGTGGCATCCTTTGCGCCGAAGAGCAGAGTGATGGTATCGGCTCCGGAATCCGCCACCCGGGCGGCGAGCTCCGTTAGCGCGCTCGCATTGGCCTTGAGTTCCTCCTGGTAGCGGCGCCGGAATTCAGGCCATTTTTCCGGTTCGTGCCCGTACCAGCGACGCAGATCGGCGGAAGGCGCAATATCCTTGGCCCAGACATCGATCCGGCCGGTGGCCTTCGACAGGCCGCGGGGCCACAGGCGATCGACAAGTACGCGCATCCCGTCGGATGCGGCAGGCGAATCGTAGGCGCGTTTGAGTTCGAGCTTCATCACTGGACGCCGTCCGGTTTCATCAGGATGCGGGTGCATTCATCCATCCCTGCAGAGTCAGACCATCGCCGCGTGCACCCGTTCCCGGAAGCAGCGACTGGAGCCGCCGCTGTCCGGTGAGATACGCACGTATCGCTGTAGTATCATGGCAACCTGCCCTCTCCGGTCCAATTCAGGATGGCTCCATGCTCTGGGTAAAGTCGCTGCACATCATTTTCATGGTGACCTGGTTCGCCGGTCTGTTCTACCTGCCAAGGCTGTTCGTCTACCACGCGATGAGCGAGGATGCGCCCAGCCTCGAGCGCTTCAAGGTGATGGAGCGCAAGCTGTATTATGGCATCATGACGCCGGGTGCAGTGCTGACGATAGTGTTCGGCCTGTGGCTGTGGCTCGGTCATGGCATTTCCGGAGGATGGCTGCATGCCAAGCTTGCGCTGGTTGTCGTGCTGATCGCGTATCACGTTCACTGCGGCAGGCTGCTGGCGGATTTCAGGCATGACCGCAATCGCCACACTCACGTGTACTATCGCTGGTTCAACGAGATTCCCGTGGCCATCCTGATCGCGATTGTGATCCTGGTCGTGGTCAAGCCTTTCTGACGATGCGTGGGCGCAGTATGCATCTCATCCATCTTTCCGCCCGGTACCGGCACCCATGACGATTTCCATTGTCCGGTGAAATCCGCATGAGAGACATGCAAACCCTCAGGGTCGACTTGGCCTGCTCCACCGACGCGCGCGGCTATCCGATTCACATCGGCAGCGGCATCCTGGCGCGGGCGGAACTGGTGCTGCAGCACTTGCCGCAGATGCGGGCGGCGATCGTGACCAACACCACGGTAGCGCCGCTCTATCTGGATGCGCTGCGTCAGGCACTGTCGCACCATGGTGTGACGACCGTGCCCATCATCCTGCCAGACGGCGAAGTCTACAAGAGCTGGGAAACGCTCAACCTCATCTTCGATGCGCTGCTGCATAATCGCTGCGAACGCCATACTTCGGTCATCGCACTCGGTGGCGGGGTGGTCGGCGATCTGGCCGGATTTGCTGCAGCCTCGTTCCTGAGGGGCGTTCCCTTCATTCAGCTTCCGACCACGCTGCTGGCGCAGGTCGACTCCTCGGTAGGCGGCAAGACCGGCATCAACCATGCACTCGGCAAAAACATGATCGGCGCCTTCTACCAGCCTAGAGTGGTCGTCGCCGACAGTGCGACGCTGGATACACTGCCCGACCGGGAACTGCGCGCGGGACTGGCGGAGGTCATCAAATATGGCCTGATCCGGGATCCCGGCTTCCTCGACTGGATCGAGCGCAACGTGGACGGGCTGCTGGCACGCGATCCCGATGCGCTGACCGAGGCGATACGTCGCAGTTGCGAGAACAAGGCGGCAGTGGTGGCGGCGGACGAACGCGAGAGCGGCGTGCGCGCCTTGCTGAATCTGGGGCACACCTTCGGCCACGCCATCGAGCACGCGCTGGGCTATGGGACGTGGCTGCACGGCGAAGCAGTGGCGGCGGGCACGGTGCTGGCAGCAGAGCTGTCGCGGCGCCTGGGCATGCTCGATCAGGCCGGCGTGGCCCGTATTCGCGCTCTCTATGCGCGCGCCGGCCTGCCGGTAGCTGCGCCGGATGTGGGAGTCGAGAAATATCTGGACCTGATGGGACTGGACAAGAAAGTGGCGGACGGAAGGGTGCGTTTCGTGCTGCTGCGCCGGATCGGCGAGGCGAGGGTGCATGCCGACGTGCCTGCCGACGTGCTTTCCGGGATGCTGCGGGAGTGCACGTCGCATGCATGAACTTGCGCCCTATGCGATCTCTCCGGAAAATTCGCGCGGGCGCCGCATTCCCGAGCGGCCGCCCGCCAGCCGTACCGAGTTCCAGCGTGACCGCGATCGCATCATTCACTCCACCGCCTTCCGCCGGCTCGAGTACAAGACCCAGGTCTTCGTCAACCACGAGGGGGATCTGTTCCGCACCCGCCTCACGCATAGCCTGGAAGTTGCGCAGATCGGTCGTTCCATCGCCCGGAACCTGCGTCTGAACGAGGATCTGGTCGAGGCCATCGCCCTGGCGCACGACCTGGGGCATACCCCGTTCGGCCATGCGGGGCAGGATGCGCTGAACAGCCGCATGAAGGCGCATGGTGGCTTCGAGCACAACCTTCAGTCGCTGCGGGTTGTGGACGTGCTGGAAGAACGCTACGGAGCGTTCGATGGCTTGAACCTGTGCTTCGAGACGCGTGAAGGCATCCTCAAGCACTGTGCCCGGAAGCACGCCCGCAGGCTGGGTGATGTCGGCGAGCGCTTCCTGGCGAATCGTCAGCCTTCCCTGGAAGCGCAGCTCGCCAACCTCGCCGACGAGATCGCCTATAACAATCACGACGTCGACGACGGCCTGCGCGAAGGGCTGATCACGCAGGCGCAACTGGAGCAGATCGGCCTGTTCTCGCGACATCTGGCCATGGCCAGAAAGGAGTATCCCGGTATCGCGGGCCGGCGCCTGATACATGAAACGGTACGGCGCATGATCGATACGCTGGTGACCGACCTGATCCGGCAGAGCACGGCCAACATTGAGGCGGCGCGTCCGCACGATGTGTCGGAGGTGAGGAAGGCAAAGCCTCTGATCGATTTCAGCGAGGCGGTGCGACGCGAGCAGCAGGAGTTGAAGACATTTCTGCGCAACAATCTCTACCGGCACTACCGTGTCGCCCGCATGAGTGCCAAGGCGCGCCATGTCGTCGCCAGACTGTTCGATGCCTTTCACGACGATATCCGCTTGCTGCCTCCCGTGTACCAGGAAAAGCATTCACAAGACGGCCCGCAGGTCATCGCCGACTATGTGGCGGGCATGACCGATAGGTATGCCATCCGGGAATATCGGAGACTGTTCTCCATAGATGAAGTCTGACGTCCGCTCCCCTGATTCCGTTCCTCCGATGTACCCCGCCGGCGATCGCTGGTAAGATCGCGCTTCCATGAAAAATAACGCGGTTGCAGCCGCTGCGGGAGATTTCCGTGGAGCACGGCTGCACTGTCACACCATCGCCCATGACACGACCGAAGAATGATACCTTGTTGCGAGCCCTGCTGCGGCAGCCCGTCGAGTATACTCCCGTATGGCTCATGCGTCAGGCGGGTCGCTACCTGCCAGAATACAATCAGACCCGGGCGCGCGCCGGGAATTTTCTGGCATTGTGCAAGAACCCCGCCTTTGCAACCGAGGTGACGCTCCAGCCCCTGGAGCGGTTCCCACTGGATGCGGCGATCCTGTTTTCCGACATCCTGACCATACCTGATGCGATGGGACTGGGGCTGTATTTCTCCGATGGGGAGGGACCGAAATTCGAACGGCCATTACGCGAGGAGCGTGACATTCTGGCTCTCGCGGTACCGGATCCGGCGGTGCATCTGCGATACGTGATGGATGCCGTGACGCAGATCCGGCAGGCGCTGGACAACCGCGTTCCGCTGATCGGGTTCTCCGGCAGCCCGTTCACGCTGGCCTGCTACATGGTGGAGGGATGCGGCGGCACCGATTTTCGCCAGATCAAGACCCTGCTGTACCGTCGACCGGATCTGTTGCATCGCATCCTCGATGTCAACGCCCGGGCTGTGACCGCCTATCTGAATGCCCAGATCGCATCCGGCGCCCAGGTGGTCATGATATTCGACACATGGGGGGGGGTGCTGTCGCATGCCGCCTACCGCGAATTTTCCCTGCACTACATCAGCCAGATTCTTGCCGGGCTCGAGCGCGAGCGGGGGAAGGAACGTATTCCCAGCGTGGTATTCACCAAGGGTGGCGGGCTATGGCTGGAGCACATCGCTGACAGCGGCTGCGATGCGGTGGGGCTGGACTGGACCGTGGATATCGGCGAGGCGCGCCGGCGCGCCGGCGGCAAGGTGGCGCTGCAGGGCAATCTCGATCCCGCGGTACTGTTCTCCACGCCGGAGGTCATCGTCGCCGAGGTGAAAAGGATACTTGCCGCCTATGGCGACGGCAGCGGGCATGTGTTCAACCTCGGGCACGGCATCTCGCAGTTCACCCCGCCGGAACATGCGCGGATACTGGTGGAATCCGTTCACGATCTTAGCCGTAAACGGCAGGAGCACTAGTCTTTCCCGGTGCAATAAGTATACACTAGCTACAGCGAGTTTCGGGAAAACGATAGTTCGACAGATTGCTGTGATGCAGGTGTTGAAACGGGTCGCCATTTCTGCGCTTCAGAGGAGCATGCGCTGGCATGCTTCCGTCCGCGAACGCGGCCCGTCAGGTCATTTCGGCCTAGGCTTCCATTTTCTGACTAGGATTCGTTGTGCATATACTGATTATTGAAGATGACCCCGCAATTGCCACCAATCTCTACGATTTTCTGGAGGCACGCGGACACAGTGTCGATGCTGCGGCGGATGGCATCACCGGTCTCCATCTTGCGGTCACGCAGCAGTTCGATGGCATCCTGCTCGATATTCGCCTCCCCGGCATCGACGGCATCACGTTGTGCCGGAAGCTTCGTCAGGAGGCGGATCTCGATACGCCCGTGCTGATGCTGACGGCACGCGATACCCTGGCGGACAAGCTGAAGGGCTTCGATTGCGGGGCCGACGACTACCTGGTCAAACCGTTTGCGCTGAAGGAAGTCGAGGCGCGGTTGGTTGCCATGCACAAGCGCAGGAAAGGAAAGGTGACCAGCCGGGTGCTGGAGACCGATGATCTCGTCTTCGATCCGAAGACGCTATCGATACGTTTTGCCGGCATAGGCGTCAAGCTGCCGCCCAAGTGCATCGGTCTGCTGGCGGTGATGATGGGTGAGCCCGGCCGCGTCTTCAGCCGCAAGGAACTGGAATCTGAAGTCTGGGGGGACGTCCAGGAAACCAGTGATACGTTGCGCAGCCATGTGCACGAGTTGCGTCGCGCGCTGACCCGGGCCGGGGGATACGATCCCATTGAAACCGTCCACGGCCTTGGATATCGCCTGGCTACGCGTGCTCGGACTTAAGCGTGGTTTGCGCCTGCGCGTCGCGCTGGCGTTTGCGGTTTTCTGTATTGTGGTGGTCGGAACGCTCGGAATCAGCCTGTATATCGCCTCAGACGACATTGAGGAGGCGCACATCGAGCAGATCGTCGAGACCGAGATGATCTATCTGCTCCAGCGCTATCACGAGCGCAGCGACTTCGTGCCGCAGGTCGGTTCCAGCCTCGAAAAATACATCGTTCGCAGCCCCGCCGAGGAAGCCAGGCTGCCATCCTATCTGCAGGGGCTCAACTACAGGCATCACCGGGTTTTCCGCGGGCCGGAGGAGATGCGCGTCTCCGTGCGCCATCTCGATGGAGTGAAGTTCGTGGTGGCCTATGGGATCCGTCTTCATGACCAGCGGCAGCGGGAACTGCGGCTGTTGATTGCGCTCAGTCTGCTTTCAGTGGTCGGCGTCGCGCTCGTGGTGGGATACCTGCTTGCCGGGCTGCTGGTCAAACAGGTGACCGATCTTGCCGAGCAGGTCAGGCACCTGGCGCCGGGGGACATACAGAGCGCGACGCTCGTGCAGTCGGGACAGGACGAAGAGGTGGCCCAGCTCGCCCAGGCGCTGGACGACTATCAGAACCGCATCAACCGCATGCTGCAGCGCGAGCAGGAATTCACGGCGAACGTGAGCCACGAACTGCGCACGCCGATCACCACGATTCTGACGAGCTGCGAGCTGCTGGCCACGGAACCCAATCTTTCCGAGCGGGCGCGGGCACGCGTGGGCATGATCGAGGCCGCGGCCACGCGCATGGGCGAGCAGTTGCAGGCGTTGCTGTTCCTGGCGCGCGAACAGGCTCTGGGCATCATGGAGTCGGTCATCATCATCGACTGCGTCTATGATGCGGTGGAACCTGTATGCACGGAGATCTACCGCAAGCGCCTGACATTCGAGGTGGACGTGGCACCGAAGACGGTGCTCACGTTGAACCGGCAAGCGCTTCACACTGCGCTGGTGAATCTCTTGCGCAACGCTGTGCAATACACCGAGCACGGCTTTATCCGAGTGAACTTCAACCGGAACCGCCTTTCGATCATTGACTCCGGCATCGGCATCGAACCTTTTTACATTCCTCTCCTGTATGAGCGTTTTTTCCGCGGATCGGACAAGGGTGAAGGACTGGGGATAGGGCTTGCGATCGTCAAGCGCATTTGCGACTACTACGATTGGCGCATCGAAGTGGAAAGTACGCCCGGTTGCGGTGCAACCTTCCACATCATCTTTCCCGAGACAATGCTCGAGCCGACCTGAACGCTGCCCGTCTCGTCCACACCGTCCGTCCCTTCCTTCTCTTCTTCCCCTTTTTCGAGGTCGGCACTGCTCGCGGCCGAAGCGTGCAGGACCGGCTCCATCCCTACAAAAACCCTATGTTTGTAATAGGATTCCCTCATTAATTCTTCACAGAGGCTATGTTAGATTCATAGCTACACGTATGGGCGTTTTTTCCGCGGATCGGACAAGGGGGAAGGACCGGGGTTAGGGCTTGCGATCGTCAAGCGCATCTGCGACTACTACGATTGGCGCATCGAGGTGGAAAGTACGCCCGGTTGCGGTGCAACCTTTCACATCATCTTTCCCGAGACAATGCTCGAGCCGACCTCAACGCTTCCCATCTCTTCCACACCGTCCGTCCCTTCCTTCTTCTTCCCCTTTTTCGGGTCGGTGCTGCCAGCGGCCGGTGCGCGCAAGACCGGCTCCACCCTTACAAAAACCCTATGTTTGTAATAGGATTCCCTTCACGAATTCTTCACAGAGGCTATGTTAAGTTCATAGCTACATGGTGAAGAAACTGGATGGAGCAAGGCAGTCGATCCTGGATGCCGCAGTGTATCCTGATTCCGTCCACAGGTGCGCTTCACGGTTTGTCGGTCCAGCAGAGATGCAAGCAATGAGGACGATCGGGCCTGCTGGGTGGAATGTTTCACGCCGGGGATTCTGGTCTTTTGATGACATCGATCCAGAAGACTCATGAAGAGGAGCAGATTATGCCAGCGGTGATCGGGAAGGGCGGAAGTCTACAGAAAGAGGGGGCGAGGATCGAATTGATCAAGGATGCCTCGAGGAAGCTTGCGGGCGCCGTCGCGGAGGAGGTGGCTATCCCCGAGAAAGACCGGGTATCGCAGGAAGTCGCCCACTCGACGAGGGAAGGGGCGGCCCCGCTCTTCGACGAGCATAAGGTCGTCCACGACCTGAAGCACTATCTGCCCTGCCAGGCTCCGCTGAAGAACTTCATCCATCACAATACGCTGCATGCATTCCAGAACCTCAGCTTCCACGACGGCATCCGCCACGCACGAAAGATATTCGGTTACTTCGCAACGCTCGAACTGGGCGAGTACAGAGCGCTCTACGAATCCAACCGCATCCGCAAGGACATTCTGGAAAGAGTCATCGTCGAGCGCAAGGGAGTGGATCATCGCGACGCGTGGATGAAGAAGGTGCTGGAGCAGAAATATGACGACTCCATCTCGCCACGTATAGGAAAGCTCAGGCAGCAATGGAAGAATCGGTATCCCATCGATCTGGACCTGATGGTGCATCCGCTGCTCTTTCGCATACTGTGCAGTTATCTGGATCAGGGTATCTCGATATGGGGTTTCCCCATCGGACACAAGGGATTTCTGGCCGCCATCAAGGAGATGGAGGAGAAAAGCTTTACGAGTTTCTTCAAAACCAAGCGTGCCAAGAAACTTCTCGTTACCGGCAATTGCGAAATGAGGGACCTGTTGGGACTGCTGGTAGGGGACGAATCACTGTACGAGCAATACCTGTACGATCAGCAGTTCTCCCATCCAGGCTGGTCGGGCATGGTGTCGGCCGTGGAGGATCAGCCGGACTCGCTGTTGAATCAGAAGATCGTGTCGGTCCGCGATCTGGTGATTTTCGAACTGCTGCTGGAGATCGATGCGCTCGATTCCTATTTCGGGGAGGACTGGCTTCCGCTTGGCAGCATTCTGGAAGAACGGCCGGTCGCGCTCTTCGCGGATGTGCCGGAAACGGAGGTCGACGAGGTCATTTCACTTTGGCACGAAGCCTTCGAGTGGTCGTATTACGACCAGGTGCTTACCGGCATCGCGTTGCAGGACAAGAAGTGGGAGAGAAAAATCGAGAACAGGAGCTTTCAGACATTCTTCTGCATCGATGACCGCCTCACCTCGTTCCGTCGCTATCTCGAGCAACTCGATCCGGATTGCGAGACCTTCACCACCGCCGGATTCTTCAATGTCGAGTTGTACTACCAGCCGGAAGATGGAAGATTCTATACGAAATGCTGCCCTGCACCCGTATTCCCGAAGTATCTGGTGAAGGAAACCGGCAACAGGCAGAAGCGCAAGAAGGAGGTGCACTTTTCCAAGGTTTCTCATTCCCTGTTCCAGGGATGGCTCATTTCTCAGACGGTGGGGTTCGTGTCCGCCCTCCGGTTGGCACTCAACGTCTTCAAGCCCTCCGCGATGCCGGCCATGGCCTCGTCGTTCTCCCACATGGACAAGGTGTCGAGCCTTACCATCGAGAACAAGGACCCAAGCGATACAGAGAATGGATTGCAGATCGGGTTCACCATTCCGGAAATGATTCAGCGGGTCGAGGGTGTGCTCAACAGCACCGGCCTCAACGGCGTTGCCAAGACCTTTGCTCCCATCGTCTACATCGTCGGCCATGGCGCATCCAGCGTGAACAATCCGCACTACGCAGCCTACGATTGCGGAGCCTGTGGCGGCAGGCCGGGCTCGGTCAACGCCAGGAGCTTCTGCTACATGGCGAACCACCCCAAGGTCAGGGAAGGATTGGCCGAAAGGGGCATCCGGATTCCGGCTGACACGCAGTTCCTGCCCGGCCTGCATGACACCACCCGGGATGAGGTCGCTTTCTTCGACGAGGATACGCTATCACCCGAGAATCTGGCGCGGCACACGAGGAATCACCTCGTTTTCAACGAGGCGCTGGATCTGCACGCAAAGGAAAGATCGAGAAGGATGGTGTCCATCGACACCAAGATGAGCGCCAAGGAAATCCATGAGGAAATCCGCAGGAGATCCGTCTCGCTGTTCGAGCCCCGGCCGGAACTCAACCATGCGACCAATGCGGTCTGCATCGTCGGCAGGCGCAGCCTGTCCGAGAACCTGTTTCTCGATCGGCGAGCCTCCTCGAGTTCCTACGATTATCGGACCGACCCCGAAGGCAAGTTCCTCACGATTTCCATGGGTCCCATCGCGCCGGTCATGGGCGGTATCGACCTCGAGTACTTCTTCTCGCGGACGGACAATCACAAGATGGGCGCCGGAACGAAGCTGCCGCACAATGTCATGGGGTTGTTCGGCGTGGCGAACGGCAGCGATGGCGACCTCAGGACCGGCCTGCCGAGTCAGATGATAGAGGTGCACGACCCGGTGCGCCTGCTGGTCATTATCGAGCACTATCCCGAAGTGGCGTTGAAGGTGATCAAGGCGGCTGCGGCGAACTACTCCTTTTACGAGAACAGCTGGGTGCATACCGTGGTGGTCCATCCGGACACGGGGGAACTGCACCTGTTCAAGGATGGAAATTTCTCCACCAAGTACAAGCCCCTGCTGCAGGAACTCGAGACCATCTCGGACATCTCGAAGTTGATGGAGTCCGCCAAGAAGGCGGAATTCATGGATATCGTGGAAGCCACACAAGAGAATCTACCCGTCTATTTTCTTGACAAGGCAAAAGAATGAATGTCCTGCTCACTTCCCTGTTACAGCTGTTCATCTTCATTCCGATCATCGGGTTCATCGTCAGCCTGCTCATTCCGAAGAGGTATGAGGAAGCGATTTCATGGACTGCCTATCTCACGACGGGCGCCCACATGGTGCTTGCCTGGGTGTTCCTCGTCCTGTGGCTGATAGAGGGCCATCCAACGTTCCAGACGGTCGATCTCATCCTCTATCATACGGAACGGTACACCTTCTTCATTTCGTTCTATTTCGACAAGATCACCGCGACCTACCTGTTCGTCGGTACCTTCCTGACCTTCCTGGTGACAGTCTATTCCAGATGGTATTTGCATCGGGAGAGTGGCTACAAGCGGTTCTTCAACACCATACTGTTCTTCTACATCGGATACAACATCATCATTTTCTCGGGTAACTTCGAGACCCTGTTCATCGGTTGGGAGATATTGGGCATCACCTCGTTCCTGCTGATCGGTTTCTATCGGATACGCTATCTGCCGGTGAAGAATGCTCTGAAGGTTTTCACGGTCTTCCGCGTCGCCGACCTGGGGCTGATACTGGTGATCTGGATGAGTCATCATCTCTGGGGCGAGAACATCACATTTTCCAAACTGATGCATCCAGATCTGATCGACCAGGTCACGCTGGGCCATCCAGAGCTCAGCATTCTCATCGCCCTGATGCTGGGACTGGCCGCCGCAGTGAAATCAGGCCAGCTTCCATTTTCGTCCTGGGTTCCCAGGGCGATGGAAGGCCCCACCCCCTCCAGCGCCATCTTTTATGGCTCGCTTTCGGTGCATCTCGGAATATTCCTGCTGCTGAGGAGCTATCCGTTCTGGGAGAATCAGACCGCTGTCGTGGCGCTGGTGGTCGTCATGGGGATACTGACCAGCATCATCGCCACCCTGATCTCGCGTGTCCAGTCTTCCATCAAGACGCAGATCGCCTATTCCTCCGTGGCGCAGATTGGCATCATCTTCGTCGAGGTGGCGCTGGGCTTCTATGATCTGGCCCTGATCCATACCGTCGGAAACGCATTCCTGAGAACCTATCAACTGCTGGTGTCGCCATCGGTGGTGACGTATCTGATACGCGACCAGTTCTACAACTTCGTTCCGCGCCAGTATATCGACAAGGATTCGACCTCCAAGCAGATCGAGTACTCCGTCTACATGCTGGGAGTGAAGGAATTCAACCTTGATTCATTCATGTACGTCTTCTTCTGGGATCCGGTCAAATGGATCGGCCGGAAGCTCAACTTCGTGCTGTCGGGCAGCACAGGGCTTGCCATCGTCACATCGGCCCTTTTCATCGGATTCGCCTGCCTGGCCTACAAGCAATCATTGCCGCAGACATTGCTGTCGATCCTGCCTTCCCTGTTCGCGATCATCGGCCTGATAGTCGTGCTCAAATCCTTTTCGGAGAGGATGAATCCGCAGATTGCCTGGCTGTATGTGATCCAGAACCACCTGTGGATGGCTCTCGCGATCGGATTCTCCGATCAGGTGGCGATCCATGAAATCATCATCTATGTGAGCGGCGTGATCGTTTCCGGAATCGTCGGCTATATATGTCTCAACCAGCTGAGATCGGCCGAGCACAACGTCGATCTGAAGGAATGCCAGGGCCATATCCACGAATATCCCGGGCAGGCCTTCATCTTTCTGATCGCCTGCCTCGGGCTGATGGGTTTTCCCATTACGCCATCGTTCCTGGGGATAGACCTGATCTTCACCCATATCCATACGGACCAGATCGTCTTCGCGTTCATTCTTACCCTGAGCCTGATCATCGTCGGGCTTTCGCTGGTGAGGATCTATTCGCGCGTCTATCTTGGTCCCCATGTCAAGACCTATCATGCGATTCCGCTGAAGAATTCCTGACGAATGGAGGAGCAAGAATGGAGGAGCAAGGATGACATAGTGATGCGCGGACAGTAACGCCGCTTCGTGGCCCCGATGATCCGATCCGGAGAACGAGGCCGATCCTGTAGAGGATGAAGAGCATGTGCTTTCCCTCCAATGGAGGGATGGCACAAAGGGGGCAGTTCGCGCCGAATTTCAGGAAACGCGGCCAGCGGCCCCGGGTCTACCGAAAGACGAAGAGATTCGGCCCGACGGCAGAGCGCCGGGAAACGACCGATGCAGAGAGACGGCGCCGCGAACGCAAAACATGGAAGGCTATACGTTATCGAGGGGATCCTGCAGAAAATGAATGCTATCACACATATCAGTATCGTGGCGCATGAAGCCCCATGCCGCATGTGGACGGGTACACGCCTGCCAGCCTGTTTCATGTGGGAATATCCGCCCCGTGCCGCATGCTACATTCCTTCCGGATGAATCCGGTCATCATGTGCGGATAATGAGCATGAGTTCCATGAATCCAGGTGTCCGGGACCCACAACCAGGGGATTTCAAATTCAATTCAAGGGAAGCTTTCTCCGATGAGCGCTACGATCAATAGTACCAAGCTGGCGGTGCCCAAAGACGGCCTGTCCGGCATGCTGGAAAATCTCCGCTATGATTTCATGGCCGGGTTCTTCGTTTTTCTGCTGGCGCTGCCGCTCAGTCTGGGCATCGCCAAGGCAGGCGACTTTCCGCCGGCGATGGGCGTCCTGACCGCCATGATAGGCGGTCTCCTGGTGACGTTTTTCGCTGGCTCCCAGCTGACCATCAAAGGTCCCGCGGCGGGTCTGATCACCATCGTCGCTGGATGCGTGGCGGAAGTCGGGGGAGGGCCGGAGGGATGGAAGCTCGCGCTGGGGGTCATGGTGGTGGCGGGTGTGCTGCAGGTCACCATAGGGCTCATGAAGGCAGGCTCGCTCAGCGACTTTTTCCCGCTGTCCGCCGTCCACGGGATGCTGGCCGCCATCGGGCTGATCATCATCTCCAAGCAGGCGCATATCCTCCTGGGAATCGATCCTGCGAGTCTGGCAGGAATGGGTCCGGTGGCGTTGTATGCGCACTTGCCGCATTCGCTCATGAATCCGAACGGGCCGGTTGCGATCATCGGAATATTGGGTCTGATCGTCCTGTTCGGCATGCCGATGCTCAAGTTCCCCCTGCTGAAAAAGATCCCGGCCCCGATGGTCGTTCTGCTGATTTCGATTCCGGGCGCCATATTCCTGGATTTCAAGTCGACCCAGCCGGCCCATATTCTCGTGCATATAGGGGAATTCTGGTCGGAAATGGGCTTCAATGCCGACTTCTCGGCGATAGGGACGGGGGCTTTCTGGAAATACGTGATCATGTTTCTTCTGGTGGGCAGCCTTGAGTCATGCCTGACCGTCAAGGCGATGGACAGCCTGGATCCATGGAGGCGCCAGTCCAATTTCAACAAGGATCTGATTGCCGTGGGGGCGGGCAACACCCTTGCCGCGGTGGTGGGAGGATCTCCCATGATTTCGGAAGTCGCCCGCAGTTCGGCCAACATCAACTTCGGTGCACGTACCCGTTGGGCGAATTTTTTCCATGGCGCCTGTCTTTTCATATCGATGCTGTTTCTGATACCGGCGATCGAGCTGATTCCGAACGCCGCACTGGCCGCCATGCTCATCTATGTGGGGTACCGGCTGGCGTCGCCGCACGAGTTTTTCAAGACGTACAAGATAGGAAGCGATCAACTGACGATATTCCTGGTCACCATAGGCGTGACGGTTGCGAGTGATCTGCTCATGGGCATCGGAGCCGGCATCCTGGTGAAGTTCGTCTTTCACATGATAAATGGCGCCTCTCCGGCCAATCTCTTCAAGGCACGCTATCAACTGCGGGAGAGCGGCGGCCAATACTTCATGGATGTGCAGGACGCGGCGATATTCTCCAATCTGATCGGTTTCAAGAAGGCGCTGGCGACTTTCCAGCCGGGAAAGAAGATCACACTCGACTTCCATCAGGCCACGCTGGTGGATCATACCTTCATGGAATTCCTGGAGCACTTCGAGGAGCAGTACGTCGAGAAAGGAGGAGAGGTGACGATCACGGGCTTCGATCGCTTCGAGCCTTTTTCCGATCATCCTCTGGCGGGAAGAAAAGTCCGCAATCAGAAGGTTGGAACGACCAATACCCTCACAGGGTAAAGGCCGCGGTCAAGGGTGCGTTGTTCTGGCACAAGCGCCGAGGGGAGATGCGGCAGTTCGAACCCCTCGGCACCTTTCAGTGCTGCTCATCTTCCGCCTGCTGACGCTTGCAGCGGATCGGCGATCGAACCGGCGGAGCCGTTCGTCGTGCGGACCTGCCAGCGCTCAGCGAGGCGGCCAGCTTGCGATAGATATCGAGGCGTTTCGCCTCGATTTTTTTTTCGCGCATCGCCTCGACCAGCATGCAGCCCGGTTCTTCCACGTGTCGGCAATCGTTGAATCTGCATCGGCCGAGATAGGGATGGAATTCCATGAATCCCCGCACCAGATTCTCATGGTCCAGGTGCTGCAGGCCGAATTGTTGCATGCCGGGAGAATCGATGACACGGCTGCAGTCATCCAGGAAATAGAGTCGCGCATGAGTCGTGGTATGGCGCCCGGCATCGAGCGACACCGAGATGTCCGCGGTCGCGCGTTCGGCATCGGGTACCAGGGCGTTGATGAGTGTGGATTTGCCCATGCCGGATTGGCCTACCAGCACGCTGAGGTGCCCATGCAGATAGGGCAGGAGCGGTGCGGCACTGTTTCTGGCGCTGAGCGGGATCAGGGCGTAGCCCAGCCTGCGGTAGAGAGAAAGCGTCTCGAATGCCGTCCGGGTCGATTCGGCGAGATCCGCCTTGTTGAGTACGATCAGCACCCTGATACCCTGGCTTTCGGCTGCCACGATGCATCGATTGATCCATTCTTCGCTGAAGCTGGGAATCGCGGCCACGACGATGATCGCCTGGGTGACATTTGCCGCGATGAGTTTTTCTCGCCAGGCATCGCTGCGGTACAGCAGCGTACGACGGGGCAGGATGGTCTCGATGACGCCCTCCTGCGTGCCCGTGAGTTGAATTTCCACCTGGTCGCCGCACACCGCTCCGCCCTTGCGCCCGCGCAACACGCACGCCACGGCGGGATGCGTGTCCGTGTTTGCGAGCACCCGTCTGCCGAACGCCGCCACAACCTCGCCGGAGACGAGCGATGCGGCCGGAAGGGGGTGCTGCAGCTTCAAATCCTGGACAGTGCGTCGATCTTCGCGGCACAGATGAAGTCGTTCTCCGACAGCCCTCCGATGGCATGGGTCGTGTACTCGACCCTGCAGGCACTGTAGCCGACGGAGAGATCCGGATGGTGATCCTCCCGATGCGATATCCACGCGATCGCATTGACGAACGCCATCGTCTGATAGTAATTGGAAAAACGGAAGGTCTTGGCAATCTGCCTGTCGGCAAGCTCCCATCCGTCGAGCCGTTCCGCCAGGGCAGCGGCCTGCGCCGGGGAAAGGGGAGGCACGCCGCCCTCACAGGGCCGGCATTGTTTGGAGGCAAGGTCGTTGACGATTGTATTCATGGGTTTCTCCGAAATGAATGGTCGCGGCGCAAGTCAATTATGCGCCAGGTTCTGCAGTCGTGCGATGCGTATCGTCGCGGGCGGGTGGGAATCATAGAATGCCGAATGCAGCGGATCGGGCGTCAGGGTGGCGGCATTGTCCTGGTAGAGCTTGACCAGCGCCCTGACGAGATCGCCCGCGGAGGCATGGCGGGCCGCGTATTGGTCCGCCTCGAATTCATGGCGGCGCGAGTACAGGCTGGCGAGCGGCTGAAATGGAAAGGTGAAGACGGGTATGGTCAGAAAGAACAGCAACAGCGCCATCGCGGTCGAGGGGACGGCGGCCACGTGGATGCCCAGGCCTTCATAGAACCAGCCCTGCTGCATCAGATATCCCAGCAGCCACAGGAAGATCAGGCTCATGAGGAACGACCAGGCGATGCGCTTGATGACGTGGCTGTGGGAGAAGTGTCCCAGTTCGTGCGCCAACACCGCCTCGACCTCGGCTTCGCTCAACCGGGTGAGCAGGGTATCGAAGAACACGATACGCTTGGTTCTGCCGAAGCCGGTGAAGTAGGCATTGCCGTGGCTGCTGCGGCGCGATCCGTCCATCACGAACAGTCCGCTGGACTGGAAGCCGCACTTCTGCAGCAGTCGCTCGATGCGCTGCCGCAGCGAGGCGTCCCCCAGGGGCGTGAAGCTGTTGAACAGCGGAGCGATCCAGGTGGGATACACGGACAGAATGAGCAGGTTGAACCCTGCCCAGGTCAACCAGACGTAAATCCACCAGGCATCGTCCATCCGCTCCATCAGCCACAGCACCGCCCATAGCAGCGGCACGCCAAGCAGCGCGGCCAGCAGGACGCGGCGGGCGAGATCCCTCAGAAACATCGCCGGCGTCATCTTGTTGAAACCGAATCGTTGCTCGATCACGAACGTCCGGTAGTAGGCGATCGGAAGCTGTGCCAGGCTCATCAGCAGCAGGGTGCTGACGATGAGTGCCATGCCCTGCAGCAACGGAGCGTCGAACCGTCCCGTCCAGAAACCGTTCAAGGCATTCAAACCTCCGCCGAGGGTGAGCGCCAGCAGGAGCATCGCCTCGAGCAGGATGCCGACGCAGCCCAGGCGGGTTTTCGCGCAGGTATAGTCTGCCGCTTTCCGGTGTGCGTCGAGATCGATGTGCGACGCGAAGTCTGCCGGCACCCGGTTGCGATGCGCGCGCACATGCCGGATATGCCGCGCAGCCAGCCAGGTGCGTGTGCCGAAAGTGAGCAGCAGCGCGGCCATGAACGTAAGAGTGAAGGTTTGCATGGAAGATGACTGTGCCAGAGAAACCGATCCATCTCAAGGGTGACGTGTCACCCCTTGGTATGACACAATTGGGAGCCTGGGATTCCATAAACAGAATGAACAAGGTCTCTTCGACTATGGCACAAGACAGCGGCAATCTGATCTGGATCGACATGGAGATGAGCGGGTTGAGTCCGGAGAACGACCGCATCATTGAGGTTGCGCTGGTCATCACCGACCCCCGGCTGGAGGTGCTGGCCGAAGCGCCGGTGCTGGTGGTGTCGCAACCGCAGGCGGTGATCGACGGCATGGATGACTGGAATAAGTCCACCCACTCCAAGTCGGGCCTGATCGACAGGGTCAGGGATTCCAGGCTGGACGAGGCCGAGGTGGAAGCGCGCATGCTCGCGTTCCTGCAGGCGCATGTCCCGGCCGGGAGCTCGCCCATGTGCGGCAATTCGATCTGCCAGGATCGTCGCTTCCTGGCTCGCTGGATGCCTCGGCTGGAAGCCTACTTCCATTACCGCAACCTGGACGTCAGCACCCTGAAGGAACTGGCGAAACGCTGGAAACCGGGGATCCTTTCCGGCCTCGTCAAACAGGGTCGGCATGAGGCGCTGGCGGACATCTATGACTCCATCTCCGAAATGAGATACTACCGCGAGCACTTAATCAGGCTGTAGCCGTTGGCGGATCGGCCCGGCAAAGCGGATTGGCCGCCTTCTTTCAACCACCTTCGAGGAAAATACGCATGCCGCCCTCTGGTACTGTTTTCACCATTGCCGTGAATCCCAAGATCCCCACCAGCCTGGCTCGTCTCGAAGAGCTTGCCAACGATCTCTGGTACAGCTGGGACCGTTCCACCCGGTCGCTGTTCTCCCGCCTGCATCCCGGGCTCTGGGGCGCGGTGGGACACAATCCCAAGGCATTCCTGAAACGTGTGGACGAGTCGATACTCCTGAAGGCGGCCGAGGATCCGGTGTTCATGGCCCAGTACAACAGCATCATCTCCGCTTACGACTCCTATCAGTCCGGCCCCATGTATTGCCGCAACGGCAAGGACTTGCAGCCGGACGATCTGGTGGCGTACTTCTGCTTCGAATTCGGCTTCCACGAGAGCTTCCCCATCTATTCCGGCGGACTTGGCATTCTGGCGGGCGACCATTGCAAGGTGGCGAGCGACCTGCGCCTTCCTCTGGTGGGGGTCGGGCTGCTCTACCGGCAGGGATATTTTTTTCAGACCATCGACAATCAGGGAAACCAGGAAGTGACCCACGCGGATTCGGATTTCGAGGATTTGCCGGTGGAATCCGTCCTGCACGAGGATGGCTCCGAGGTGCGCGTCGGGGTGGAGCTGCCGCATCGCAAGGTGACGGTCAAGGTGTGGCAGGCCAAGATCGGCCATGTCGTGCTGTATCTGCTGGATACGGATCTGCCCGAGAATTCGGTGGACGATCGCGACATCACCCACCAGCTCTACGGAGGCGACCGCACCATGCGTATCGAGCAGGAAATCATATTGGGCGTGGGAGGCGCGCGTGCGTTGCACGAGATGGGCGTGGTACCGACGGTGTGGCATATCAACGAAGGGCACGCGGCATTCATGATGCTGGAGCGCATGCGCCAGCTGGTCACGCAGCGTGGCCTGGATTTTGCCAGCGCGCTGGAGGCGGTGGCGGCGAACACGGTGTTCACCACCCACACCGCGGTACCGGCAGGCCACGACTATTTCGGGGCCGACACCGTATCGACCTATTTCGAGGGATTCTGCCGGCAACTCGGCATCACCCACGAAAAGCTTCTCGCGTTGGGCCATGTGCCGGGCAACAACGATTTCAACATGACCGCCCTGGCCATCCATGCGTCACGCTTTCACAATGGCGTAAGCAAGATACACGGCAATGTATCGGCGCGCATCTGCAAGGATCTGTGGCCCCAGATCGAGCCCGAAGAGAATCCGATGGCGTACATCACCAACGGGGTCCACGTCTCCACCTTCTTGGCTCAGGAGTGGAGCGATCTGTTCGATCGCTATCTGGGATACGAGTGGCGCTCCAATCTCACCGACCCCGAATACTGGTCGCGTATCGAGGCGATCCCGGACCATCTCTTCTGGAGTGTGCGGCAGACGCTGAAATCGCAGATGCTCTACGGCGTACGCGCCCGTCTTGCCCTGCAGAACTCGCGCAACCACGGTTCCGAGGCCCATCTGGACCGGCTGCTCAGATTCATCGATCCCATCAATCCCAATATCCTGACGCTGGGTTTTGCACGCCGTTTCGCCACCTACAAGCGAGCCACCCTGCTGTTCGAGGATCTGGACTGGCTGAGGCGTATCGTGGTCAATCAGGAGCGGCCGGTGCTGATGATTTTTGCGGGCAAGGCGCACCCCGCCGATGTGCCGGGGCAGGACCTGATCCGGCGTGTCAGCGAAATCGCCAGGCGACCCGAGTTCGAGGGGCAGATCCTGCTGGTCGAAGGCTACGACCTGCGGTTGGCGCGCCGACTGGTGTCGGGCGTGGACGTCTGGCTCAACAGTCCGGTGTATCCGCTGGAAGCCAGCGGCACCTCGGGCATGAAGGCGGGCATCAACGGCACCGTCAATCTGAGCGTCCTGGACGGCTGGTGGGGAGAGGGCTACAACGGCAGGAACGGCTGGGCCATCAAGCCTGCTCCGGAGAACATGCCGCCGCAGCGGCGTGACCAGGAGGAAAGCAGGGACTTCTATGAGACGCTGCAGGACCAGGTGATACCGCTCTACTATAACCGGGACAAGTTCGGCTACTCGCCGGAGTGGGTGCGAATGGCCAAGAATTCGATGATCTCGCTGCTGCCGCGATACAACGCCATGCGCATGGTGGGCGAATACATCAAGAATTTCTACGTGCCCGCCAGCAGGCAGGGCAGCGTGTACGCCTACCAGGACTTCAGCGGTGCGAAGAAGATCGCCGCCTGGAAGGCATACGTGCGGCAGGCATGGTGGGATGTTTCCATTCGTCGGCTGGATGTGCCGGAAAGGAACATCAGCTTCGGCGAAAATCTCTCATTCGAGGTCGCGGTGAGGCTCAACGGCCTGCGGCCGGAGGACGTCGTGGTCGAGCTGCTGATCTGCCGCCAGCTGAAAAAAACCACGTTGTGCGACTTCAAGCACTTCAGGTTCGAGCCGGCCGGGCTGGTGGAGTCGTCCGGCGAGCATCGTTTCACCCTCAGGCTGACCCCGGACGTATGCGGAAAGCTGGAATATCACATACGGATCTACCCATTCCATGTGCTGCTCACACATCCTTTCGAAATGGGCATGATGGCCTGGGTATGAGGTGCGGCGGGGCGGTGTCCCGGGAGTGACGGTTTGCGGGCCTTTCAGGACTGCAGCGACAGGTAGAGTTCCCTGTAGGCGCGGGCGCTGCCGTGCCAGCCGAAATCCCGGCTCATGCCATTCGCCATCAGACGGCGCCAGACCGGACGGTCGTGGTAGGCGGCGACCGCACGCCGGATGGCGTCAAGCAGACTTGCAGCCGTCATCTCGGTGAACATGAAGCCGCTGGCGCCGTTCGCGAACAGCGCGGCGGGCGTCGAGTAGTCGGTTACCGTATCCACCAGGCCGCCGGTCGCGCGCACGATGGGCGGCGTGCCGTAGCGCTGGCTGTACATCTGATTCAGGCCGCAGGGCTCAAAGCGGGAGGGCATGAGAAAGCTGTCGGCACCGGCCTCGATCAGGTGCGAGAGCCGTTCGTCGAAGCCTATCCGTACCGCGATGCGCCCCGGATGATTCCGGGCCAGTTGCGTCAGTGCCTGCTCCAGCGGCGTCGCGCCGCTGCCCAGAATGACCAGTTGCGCGGGCAAGTCGATCAATTGTGGGGCGATTTCGAGGATCAGATCGTAGCCCTTCTGGGGCGTGATGCGGCTGACAGCGCCGAACAGCGGGATACCGGGGTCCGCGTGCAGTCCCATCGTCCGCTGCAGCGCCTGCTTGCTGGCGGCCTTGCCCTCCGGCGTAGCGGCAGTATAGCGCTGCGGGAGGGCGGGATCGGTGGCGGGATTCCATTCATTGGTGTCGATCCCATTGACGATGCCGATGATACGGTCGCGGCGTGCCGCCAGCAGGCCATGCAAGCCGAAGCCCAGCGCCGGCGTCTGGATTTCCCTGGCGTACGTCGGGCTCACGGTGGCGATGTGATCGGCGTAGTAGAGTCCGGCCTTGAGAAAGGACATGCCGCCGTGGTACTCGACGCCGTCCATGCGGAAGCTGGCGGGGGGCAGCCCGGTCGCGGCGACCGTGTCCGCTGGAAAGATGCCCTGGAAGGCCAGATTGTGGATCACCATCAGTGTTGCCGCTTTCCTGCCCGCATGAAAGTCGAGATATGCCGGCGCGAGGCCGCTTTGCCAGTCGTTGCAGTGCGTCACGCGCGGGCGCCAGGCGAGCGGACTGGCATCACTCGACAATATTGCCCCGATCCGCGAAAGCAGTCCGAAACGGAGGGCATTGTCCGGCCAGTCGCGTCCCTCCGCATCGACATAGGGATCGCCTGCCCGCTGGTAGAGGACGGGGCAGTCGATGACGTATGCTGGAGTTTCCATCGGCCGCCGTCCCGTGGACAGCCTCGCTGATCGCAGGATGGAGGGAGGGAATGGCGGCAGGGTGTCGAAGGCGGCGACGCGGCGGGTATGGCCGATGCCGTCCAGTACCGAAGGATATCCCGGGATCAGCAGCCGGACATCAACCCCCATTTCCCGCAGGGCGGCCGGCAGGGCGGCACTGACGTCGCCCAGGCCGCCGGTCTTGGCCAGCGGATGAACCTCCGGGGTGATGAACAGGACGCGCGGCGCGCGTGGACGGGGGTGGGGCGGAGCCTGGTTCATGGATGCGACGGCTGGCTTGCCTCATCCATCGGTATCGACGGGCGCGAAGACGATCCCCGCAAGCGGCGGCAGCGTGACGACAGCCGAGTCCGGCAGCCCCATCCACGGCTGGCCCGTGGGGAGGATCGTTCCGAGGTTGCCCATGTTCGCGCCGCCGTAGTGGGCGGAGTCGCTGTTGAATGCTTCGCGAAAGGCACAGGGGGCGGGAATGCCGATGCGGTAGCCGGTGCGCGGCACCGGCGTGAAATTGAGGATGACCAGCACGAACGAGCCGTCGGTTCCGCGCCGCACGTAGCTGATGACGGAATTGCCGGCATCGTGGCAGTCGATCCAGGAAAATCCCTCCTGCGCGAAATCGAGTTGGTGCAGTGCGGGCGTGTTGCGATACAGGCGGTTCAGGTCGCGCAATGTCGCTTGCACGCCGGCGTGCCGGGTGTGTGCCAGCTGGAACCAGTCGAGCTCCCAGGCCGAATTCCATTCGCGCCCCTGCGCGAACTCGTTGCCCATGAAGCCGAGCTTCTTGCCCGGATAGGTCATCTGATAGATGAACAGCAGGCGCAGGTTGGCAAACTGCTGCCAGGCGTCTCCCGGCATCTTGCCCAGCAGCGAGCCCTTTCCATGCACCACTTCGTCATGCGAGAGCGGCAGAACGAAGTTTTCGGTATAGGCATAGATCTGGGCGAACGTCAGCTGATCATGGTGGAAATGCCGGTGCACCGGATCCTTTCGCATGTAGGACAGCGTATCGTTCATCCAGCCCATGTTCCATTTCATCGAGAATCCCAGGCCGCCCACGTAGGTGGGGTGCGAGACGGCCGGCCAGGCGGTGGATTCTTCGGCCAGCGTCAGCGCACCCGGGAATTCTTCGTGCACCATGATATTCAGTTCGCGCAGGAAATCGATGGCTTCCAGATTTTCCCTGCCGCCGTGACGGTTGGGCAGCCACTCGCCGGGCCGGCGGGAATAGTCCAGGTAGAGCATGGAGGCCACGGCATCCACGCGCAATCCGTCGAAATGGAATTCCGACAGCCAGTAGTGGGCGCTGGACAGGAGGAACGATCGCACCTCGTTGCGCCCGAAATTGAAGATGCAGGTGCCCCAGTCCTGGTGCAGACCTACGCGCGGATCCTCGTGCTCGTAGAGGGCGGTGCCGTCGAACCGCGCTAGGGCGAAGGCATCCTGCGGAAAATGCGCCGGTACCCAGTCGAGCAGGACGCCGATGCCGGCACGATGGCAGGCATCGACCAGGAATCTCAGATCATCCGGCGATCCATGGCGGCTGGTCGGAGCAAAGTACCCGGTCGTCTGATATCCCCACGATTCATCCAGCGGATGTTCGGAAATGGGCAGCAGCTCCACGTGGGTATACCCCATTTCACTCACGTAGGGAATGAGATGCAGGGCGAGTTCCCGATAGGAATAGAAGCGCCCGTCCGGATGCCGCTTCCACGATCCGGCGTGGACCTCGTAGATGTTCAGGGGGGCATGCAGCCAGTCCCATGTTGCCCGCCGGGCCAGCCAGTCGGCATCCTGCCAGGCGATCGTACGGGGCTGCGGTGTGCATGCGGCGGTATGAGGCCGCAGTTCGCAGGCCTGGGCGTAGGGATCCGTCTTGAGGAGGACCTCGCCACCATTGCGATTGCGTATCTCGTACTTGTAGAGCGATCCGGTCGGCAGTTCCGGTACGAACAGCGCCCAGACCCCGCTCGAACCCTGCACCGCCATCGGATGCACGCGCCCGTCCCAGTGGTTGAAGTCCCCTACCACGCTGACGCGTTCCGCGTTGGGTGCCCAGACGGCGAACAGTACGCCGCTGATTCCCCCGATCTCGATGACATGGGAGCCCAGCATGCGGTAGGCCTGACGCAGGCGCCCCTGGTTGAACAGGTACAGGTCGTGCGCCGAGAGCGAGGGCGGGAATGCGTAGGCGTCGTAGGCCTCGTAAATATCGGCGCCGGCCGTGTCTTCCTGGATGCGCAGCCTGTAGGGTCGGCGGGGGAGGATGCCGCCGCGCCATTCGAAGACGCCGCCGGGGTGGATGCGTACCATGGGCGTGAACACGCCTGAAACGTCTATCCATACGCACGTTGCCCGTGGACGGAACACGCGCACGAGGCCGTGGCCCTGTTCCGTGCGGGCGCCCAGGTAGCTGAACGGGTCGTGCAGTCGTGCCGCCAGCAGCGCCGCCAGCAGCGGATCGGATCTGCACCCGGAGATTGACCGTTCATCCATGAGTTGAATAGAATGACTCATCCCGTCCTGTGTTCGAAGACGCCATGCCTGCCCGCCCCACTGCGGCCTGGCGCGGATCGTCCGTTCCTGGCCCCAGGGAGGGAGGGTACGCCGCCGTGGCCCAGCGGGCAGGATCGCTGGAGTCGGGATTATAGCGGTTTGCGCGATCCCATGAAGCGGGATTCCCACCCCATGGCAAAGGTTGCCTGGCGCGATCGATGACCTGAACGGGATCATGCGTGCGCCGCGTGCGCAAGAAGTGGTATAACACGCAGACCGGCAAAGGACGCTACGATGACACAGGAAGCAGACCTGCATTTTCATGCCCAGATCACGCGCAACTCGATCGCGCTGATCCTGGCGGGTGGCCGTGGCAGCCGGCTGCGACAGCTGACCGATTGGCGTGCCAAGCCCGCGGTCCCCTTTGGGGGCAAGTTCCGCATCATCGATTTCCCTCTGTCGAATTGCGTCAATTCGGGTATCCGGCGCATTGGCGTCGCCACTCAGTACAAGGCGCAGAGTCTCATCAGCCATATCCAGCATGGCTGGGGATTCCTCGATGGACGCTTCAAGGAATTCGTCGAGCTGCTGCCGGCCCAACAGCGTATCGAGGAAACCTGGTACCAGGGAACGGCCGATGCCGTCTATCAGAACATCGACATCCTCCGCCGCCATGATCCCCAGTACGTGCTGATCCTGGGCGGCGACCACGTCTACAAGATGGATTACAGCAAGCTGCTTGCGGATCACGTGAGGAGGTCCGCAGACATGACCGTGGCGTGCATCGGCGTCCCGCTGGCCGAGGCCGGCGCATTCGGCATCATGAGCATCGACCATGACGGCCGCATTACCCGCTTCATGGAAAAACCCAAGAATCCCGCGCCCATTCCGGGACAGCCGGGGCAGGCGCTGGCGAGCATGGGAATTTACGTTTTCAACGCCCATTTTCTTTTCGAACAGCTGATCCTCGACCATGATGACCGCAACTCCTCCCACGACTTCGGCAAGGACCTGATCCCCCATCTGGTGCCGCGCCGCCGGGTGTACGCGCACCGCTTCCGGGACAGTTGCGTCAACATGGCATCCGGTGTGCCCTACTGGCGCGATGTGGGTACGATAGACGCCTACTGGGAGGCCAACCTGGATCTGACCCACGTGACACCGAGTCTCAACCTGTACGACGAGGATTGGCCGATCTGGACCCACCAGGAACAGCTTCCCCCGGCCAAATTCGTGTTCGACGACGACGACCGCAGGGGCCAGGCACTCGATTCCATGGTGTCCGGCGGGTGCATCATCAGCGGTTCCACGGTACGCCGCTCGCTGTTGTTCTCCAACGTGCAGGTGCGCAACTACAGCAGCATAGAGGACTCGGTGATCCTGCCCAACGTCAGCATCGGCCGGAACGTGCGGCTGAGGCGGGTGGTGGTGGACAAGGATTGCATCCTGCCGTCGGACTTGACGGCGGGGTTCGATCCGGTGGAGGATGCGAGGCGCTTTCATGTGACCGAGAATGGCATCACCCTGATCACTCCCGAAATGCTGGATCAGAAGACGCATTTTGTCAGATAGGGCCTGCGATGCGCCCACCGCCGGATTGATTCCAATGGACATGCAACCGATACGCTTCGTTCTGCTGTGGCACATGCACCAGCCTGACTACCGCAACTACGATACGGGCGAGTTCACCCTGCCCTGGGTGTATCTGCACGCCATCAAGGACTACACCGACATGGCTGCCCACTTCGAGTCGCATCCCGCGA
Source organism: Nitrosovibrio sp. Nv17 (assembly GCF_900119085.1). GTDB lineage: Bacteria > Pseudomonadota > Gammaproteobacteria > Burkholderiales > Nitrosomonadaceae > Nitrosospira. The sequence goes on from NZ_FPIQ01000008.1 coordinate 86,500, forward strand.
TGCGGGGCGTGGTGAATTTCGTGCCTGTGCTGCTGGATCAGATCGAGGACTACGCCGTGCAGTTCGCCACGGGGGAGATACGCGATCCACTGCTGCGCCTGCTGGCAACGCCCGACCTGGATCAGGTGTCCGCCCAGGACCGGCTGCGCGTGTTCGACAGCTGTTTCCGTAGCAATCACGTGACGATGATGCAGCCCTATCCGGCCTACAAGCGGCTCTACGATATCCACGAGACGCTGCGGGGGTACGGCGAAAGCGACCTGGACTACCTGTCTGCCCAGTATCTGGCGGATCTGCTGGTATGGTACCACCTGGCATGGACCGGGGAGAGCGTGCGCCGCAGCCACGAGGGTGTGGTGCGGCTGATGCAGCAGGGTGGTAATTTCAGTTCCACCGACCGCAGGGAGCTGTTCGATCTCATCGGCATCCTGGTACGGGGGCTGATCCCGCGCTACCGCGCACTCGCCGAATCGGGCCAGATCGAGCTGTCGACCACGCCGCATTCGCATCCGCTTGCTCCGCTGCTGATCGATTTTTCTTCCGCCCGCGACAGCCTGCCGCACGAGAGCCTGCCATCGGAGCCGGCCTATCCCGGTGGCAGGGAGCGCGTCGCGCTGCATCTGGCGTCGGCCATCGAAAGCCATGCGCGACGTTTCGGCGGCCGCCCCGAGGGCGTGTGGCCGGCGGAAGGTGCCATCTCTGCTCCCTTTCTGGAAATTCTGGCGGAGCAGGGATGCCGCTGGAGTGCGAGCGGCGAGACCGTGCTGGCCAACAGTCTGCGCCACGCCCATGCGGGGCAGCCGCTGCCGGAGCGGGACCGCTACCTTTATCGGCCCTATCGGCTGGAGGGTGCAGCGGGCGGCGTCACCTGCTTCTTCCGTGACGAGCGGCTGTCGGACATGATCGGTTTCGAGTATGCAAAATGGTTCGGACGCGACGCTGCCGAACACCTGGTGCGCTCACTCGAGGAGATCGGGCGCAATGCCCTGCCCGGCGAGCAGCCGGTGGTGAGCGTGATCCTGGATGGCGAGAATGCCTGGGAATACTATCCGTACAATGGCTACTACTTCCTCAACGACCTGTATGAAATGCTCGAGCATCACCCCTCGATACGCACCACCACCTACCGGGATTATCTCGACTCCGCGGCCCCCGCGGAAACGGCGATCCTGCCGGTACTGACGGCGGGCAGTTGGGTGTACGGCACGTTCTCCACCTGGATCGGTGACCACGACAAGAATCGGGCCTGGGATCTGCTGTGCGCTGCCAAGCGCGGCTACGATGAAGCGGTACGCAGTGGACGGCTGAGCGCCGAGGAGATCCTTGAGGCGGAGCGGCAGCTCGTCTCCTGCGAGAGTTCCGACTGGTTCTGGTGGCTGGGGGACTACAATCCCCCTCACGTGGTGTCGAGTTTCGACCAGCTGTTCCGCGACAACCTGATCAATCTCTATGGGTTGTTGCGGTTGCCGGTACCGGAAAATGTCTTCGAGCCCATCGGTCGTGGAGGCGGTGCGCCCGAATCGGGTGGCACGATGCGGCGCGCTTCCTGAGGGGATGACTTCGCCAGCCTCTCCAGCCTCTCGGCGCGGATTCTCCGGCTGCGCATGCGCGCGCCCTTTCGGTTGCTCCGTTCCTCCCGGCGAGGCGGGACGATGCCCAAGCGGCCACGGGGCCGGGTCGCCCGTCCCGCATCCATATAACCGGAAGTTTTGGACTTACAAATAAGTGGTCGTTTGTACTGCGGCATTTTATCGGTAAAGTGAAAGGTATGTTTTACAATGCATGCCGCCGCACCGTTTCCTTCCGGGCCCGCATTCCAGCAACCGTACGCAGGATGCCGAATGCGTGCGGCTGCCGCGCTTAATCCCTAGTCTGGGCGTGGCTATGCGGCGTTTGCCAGGTAAGCGGGCTTGGCGTGGCCCGTACGATTTCTGGTAAAATTATGGATTACCGAAGAAGCGGAGCAAGGATTCGTCATGAGCTATGTGGTCACAGAGAATTGCATCAAGTGCAAGTACACCGATTGCGTGGATGTCTGCCCGGTGGATTGTTTCCGGGAAGGCCCCAATTTCCTGGTGATCGATCCCGACGAATGCATCGACTGCACCCTGTGTGTTGCAGAGTGCCCTGTGGAAGCGATCGTCGCAGAAGACGACGTGCCGGCGGATCAGCAGCATTTCATCGCCCTCAATTCCGAGCTGTCCAAGCTCTGGGAGCCCATCATCGAGAAGAAGGACGCGCTGCCGGATGCCGATGAATGGGCCAACGTGACCGGCAAGCTGGATCAGCTGGAACGCTGAGCCAGACGCGGTAGCCCTGCCGCATGGTTGGCGTTCCGCATATTCCGCACACTGCTCTCGACGACATCCTCTCCGGCTCCGGCCCCGATCTCCCGGCGGGTGTCACGATCGTCACCCCCAATCTGCGCCTGTCGGCGACGCTCAAGCACATGCTTGACCGGCGGCAGGCCGACATGGGCAGGGTCGCCTGGCAATCGGCCGACATCCTGCCGTTCTCCGCGCTGATCGAACGTTTCTACGAAGACGCGCTGTACGCCGGGACGGAGCCGGAACTGCCGGTGCCCCTGACCGACTTCCAGGAGCAGGCGCTGTGGGAAGCGATCGTCGCTCGTTCCGGCCGGGGTTCCGCCCTGATGTCGATCGAGGCTGCCGCCCACCTCGCACGCGAAGCGTGGCAACTCCTCCACGCATGGCGCCTGCGTCCACTGCTCGACGATTTTCCCCTTGACGAGGATGGCGCGGCCTTTCGCGACTGGGCGCGACATTACGAGCAAGCGACCCGGCGGGCACATCAGACCGATAGCGCCCGCCTGTGTGATTTGGCAGGCGACCTGTGCGGGCGCGCCGCGTCAGGCAGGCCCGGGCGTCTCATTCTCCACGGCTTCGATATCGTGACTCCGCAGCAGGCGGCGCTGCTCGCCCGGCTGCGGCAGGCCGGTTGCGAGGTGGTGCAGGCATGCATGCCGCCACGCCCTCGCAGCGTCGGCGTGCGGCGTATCCCCTGCCGCGACGGCCGGGATGAAAGCGGGTGCGCAGCGGCCTGGGCGCGGGCGCGTCACGAAGCGAATCCGAAGGCGCGCATTGCCGTGGTGGTGCCGGATCTGCCGGCGTATCGCGATGGACTGGTGCGCGCCTTCGACACCATGATGGCGCCGGACGTCCGGCAGCGGCTGCCGGGCACTGCCCGCGCGGTACGCGCCTTCAACATCTCCCTGGGCGACGCGCTGGAGGCCTATCCCCTCGTGGATACGGCTCTGTCGATACTCGAGTTGTGCGCAGGGAACATCGACTTCGAGCGTGCCAGCCTGTTGCTGCGCTCGCCCTTCATCGGCGGTGCCGACACGGAGATGGCGGCGCGCGCCCGGCTCGACGCGCGATTGCGCCGATGGGCCGAGCCTGCCGTGACGCTCGATCGACTGCTCGCCCTGACTCTGCGCAGTGGTGGCCGCGCCCATTGCCCGGCACTGGTGCGCGGGTTGTCGGCGCTTGCCAGGTCGCATTCGCGGCTTTCACGATCACGGTCTCCGGCGGGACTGGCCCGGCGCTTTTCCGAGTTCCTGCGGCTCGCCGGATTCCCGGGCGAGCGTACGCCCGATTCCCGGGAATATCAGGTGTTGCAGAAATGGCACGAACTGCTGGCCGAATTCGCGGCGCTCGGGTACGTCGTTCCGCACATGTACCCTAGCGACGCAGTGGCGCGCCTGCGCCGCATGGCCGCAGCAACGGTATTCCAGCCGCGTACGCCCGATGCCCCGATCCAGATACTCGGTGCGCTCGAGGCAACCGGCATGGAATTCGACGCGCTCTGGGTCATGGGGCTGTCCGCGGATGCATGGCCGCCTCATTCCACTCCCAATCCCTTCCTGCCGGCCGCAATGCAGCGCATGGCCCAGTTACCGCTGGGTTCCGCGGCTGCTTCGCTGGCGCGCGCGCGGCGTCTGACGAACACCTGGCTGTCGGCTGCGCCCGAGGTCGTTTTCAGTCATCCACGCCGCACCGGCGAGGGCGACGTCGGCGAACTGGCTCCCAGCCCCTTGATCGCGCATCTCGCGCCGGAGGAGGCAGCACTGCCGCTGTATGCGAGCCACCTGGCACGAATTCAGGCCGCCGGGCGCTTGGAGCGCATCGGCGATGATACGGCACCGCCGCTGACGAGTACCGCCCACGGCGGATGCATCGCCGTCGGCGGCGGGGCGGCAGTGATACGGGAGCAGGCCGCCTGCCCATTCCGGGCGCTGGCGCGGCACCGGTTCGGTGCCAGAAGCCTGGAGATCCCCCATGCCGGACTGGACGCGAGGGAGCGGGGCATACTGATGCATCATGCGCTGGCCGGAGTGTGGCAAGATCTCGGCGCCCGGCACGCCCTGGACGGCATCGCCGGTGCCGCTCTCGATTTTCTCCTGGCACGCGTGGCGGGGGCGGCCATTGCGCATCTGCGGCGGGATCGTCCGGCTGCATTGTCGGGGCGCGCCGGCGAGATCGAGCATCGCCGCCTGGTGCGGCTGGTGCGCGCATGGCTGGACGTGGAGCGTGCGCGCGCCGCCTTCACGGTAGTGGCCGTCGAGGACAGCCGTGATATCGAGATCGGTGGCCTGCGGCTTTCGGCGCGGCTCGATCGGGTGGATGAGCTCGATGACGGGCGGCGCATCGTGATCGACTACAAGACCCGCATGTCGTCGGTGCAGGTCATGCTCGGCGAGCGTCCGGATGAGCCGCAATTGCCGCTGTACCTCGTTGCCGGCGAGGCAGCCGCGGTCGCGCTCGCCTTTGCGCAGGTACGGCCGGGCGACATGCGATGGATCGCCCTGGCACGCGATGCCGATCTGCTGCCGGGTACCGGAGTATGGTCCGGACCGCGCCTGGATGAGCGCCATGGTTCATGGGAGACACTGGTGGATGCGTGGCGCAGCGACCTGGCCAGGATCGCTGCCGGCTTTCGCGACGGCGATGCCCGGGTCGATCCGAAGGTGCCTTCCCATACCTGCCGCACCTGCGACCTGCAGCCCCTGTGCCGTATCGACGAGCGGCTGCAGCGGGTGCTCCATCCGCAATACGGGGAGACATGAATCCCGGGATGGCAGAGGTTCCGGATGCCGCCGCGCGCCGCCGCGCGCTCGATCCCTCGAGCTCGTTCATCGTGCAGGCGCCGGCCGGATCGGGAAAGACCGGGCTGCTGATCCAGCGCTACCTGGCCCTGCTCGCGCACGCCGACGAACCCGAGGAGATCGTCGCCATCACCTTTACCCGCAAGGCCGCCGCGGAGATGCGCGAGCGGGTGCTGGCAGCCCTGGGAACCTGCAGGGACGACTTCAATCCCGTGGATCCGAAGCCCTCCGCCCACGCGACGCTGACCTGTCGACTGGCGCAAGAGGCGCTGCAGCGCGATCGCCAGGCGGGATGGGACCTTGCCGACAATCCATCGCGGCTGCGTATCCAGACGCTGGACGCGCTGTGCGCCTCGCTGGTGCGCCAGATGCCCACATTGTCGGAATTCGGTGCGCAGCCGGAAACGGCCGAGGACGCATCCGCGCTGTACCTTGAGGCGGTGCGCGCGACGCTGGAACGGGTGGCGGGCGATGATGCCGTGGCACAGGATATCGGGTTCCTGCTGGAGCACCTCGACAACGACATGGCGCGTATCGAGTCCCTGCTCGCCGATATGCTGAGGCAGCGCGACCACTGGCTGCGCCATGTCCATCACGGCAGGGATCGGGATGCGTTGGAGGCGGCGCTGGGACGGGTGCGACGGGAAGCACTGCAACGGGTATGCGGGCTGTTCGGGCGCCACGGTGCCGCGCTGCAGCGCGAGGTTGCCGCACTGGCGCGTTACGCGGCCGCCCATCTGGACGAGCGGGACGGCCAGTCGGTAGCATCCGCCGGGGGGGATGCGCTGCCGGGCGAGGGGGAGGACGACGTTGCCGGCTGGCTCGCCATCGCCCACCTGCTGCTTACGCGCGATGGCGGCTGGCGCAGGCAGCATACCGCCCGTGAGGGTTTTCCTGCGGGCGCCGGCAAGGCCGGGAAGGCTGTCGCCAGTGCGTGGAAGGAGCGCGCCCGGACATCGACGGAGACGCTCGCAGGGCGGCCGGATGGCGAGGCGTTGCGCGGCGCGCTGCACGCACTGCGCAACCTGCCGCCCTCCCGCTACACCGACCGGCAGTGGGCTGTGCTCGGAGCCATCACCCGCCTGCTGCCCTACGCTGCCGCACAGCTCAAGCTGGTTTTCCAGGCGCATCGCAGAGTCGATTTCACGGAAATTGCGCAAGGAGCGCTGCGCGCCCTGGGCGAGGCCGATGCTCCCACCGATCTGGCCCTGGCGCTCGACTACCGTATCCGCCACCTGCTGATCGACGAATTCCAGGATACGTCGATCAGCCAGTATGAGTTCATCACCCGCCTCACCGCCGGCTGGGGAGCGGACGAGGGGCGCACCCTGTTCCTGGTGGGGGATCCGATGCAGTCCATCTATCGCTTTCGCGAGGCGGAGGTGGGCCTGTTCCTGCGTGCCCGGGTGGATGGAGTAGGCGGCGTGGCGCTGACCCCGCTGGCACTCTCCAGCAATTTCCGCTCGCAGCGTGGCATCGTCGACTGGGTCAACGCGACGTTCGCGCGCGTGATGCCGCCGCAGGAGGACGTCGCGCTCGGCGCGATCGCCTATACACGGTCGGACGCGGTGCGCGATCCTCTGCCCGGGCCGGCGGTCGACGTGCATCCGTTGCTCGAGGATGACCATGCAGGCGAAGCCGCACGGGTGGCGGAGATCGTGGCCAGGGTACGGCGCGACGATCCTGCGGCCGACGTTGCCATCCTGGTGCGCAACCGTCGTCATCTCGACCGCATCATTCCCCGCCTGCGCGAGGCGGGCCTTCGCTTCCAGGCGATAGAAATCGAGGGACTGGGACGCCGCCCCGTGGTGCAGGATCTGCTGGCGCTGACACGCGCCCTGCTGCACCCGGCGGATCGGCTTGCCTGGCTTGCCGTGCTGCGCGCGCCCTGGTGCGGTCTCCTGCTGTGCGACCTGCATGCGCTGACTGCGGCACCGCGCGGGGCGCATGGCGATGACGGTACAGACGCGGTGAAGGCGGCGATTCCGGCAATGGAGCAAACGGTCTGGGAATTGCTCGACGATCCTGCGCGGATGGAGACCGTTTCTCCGGACGGTCGCGCCAGACTGGCGCGGGTGCGCGAGGTGCTCGGGGGCTGCCTGCAGCACCGCTGCCGTCAGTCGCTGCGCACCACCGTGGAGGCAGCGTGGCAGGCCCTGGGCGGGCCCGGCTGTATCGGACGGGTGGCGGATCTGGATGACGCCGCCGCCTATCTCGACCACCTCTCGGCCCACGAGCAGGCAGGCGGCCTTGCCTCGCTTGCGGGGTTCGAGGAGGGGCTGGCAAGGCTCTACGCGTCCCCCGACCTGGAGGCCGGCAATGCCTTGCAGGTCATGACCATCCACAAGGCCAAGGGACTGGAGTTCGATCACGTGATCGTCCCGGGCCTCGGCCGGGCGTCGGGGAAGAACGGCAGAAAGCTGTTTCTGTGGCTGGAATCCCCGCGGGCCGAACCCGCCAGGGCGCGCGCGGGAGGGGACAGCGACCTGTTGCTGGCGCCCATCCAGGAAACCGGCGCGCAGGCCGATCCCATTTACGCTTGGCTGGAGGCGTTCGACCGCAGAAAGGCGCGTCATGAGGACGAACGCCTGCTCTACGTCGCGGCCACCCGCGCCCGCCGCCGCCTGTATCTGCTGGGCGCCACCGGTCTTGCCCAAGATGCAACAGGGGGGAGCGTGCCCAGGCCGCCGGCGGAGGGTACCCTGCTGGCGAGAATCTGGCCCGTGCTGCAGGCGGAGTTTGCCGCCGCGGCGCGGGCAGTGCCCGATCCCGATTCTGCCGTCCTGCCGGATGAGGTGGCGATTCCCGTCATCGATTCCTCGGTGTGCCGTCTCGTCTCGGGCTGGGTACTGCCGGCTGCTCCGGCCGGGGTGGAGCGGGCGGCCGCGGCGCAGCGGGACGGGAATGGAGGCGCAGTGGAATACGCTTGGGCGGGCGAGGCGGCGCGCCATGTCGGGATCATCGTGCACCGCTGGCTGCGGCGCATCGCGGCGGACGGCGTGGCGACCTGGAGCACCGCGCGCATCCGCTCGCTGGAAGGCGTGTTCGAGCGTCAGTTGCGCGGGTGCGGCCTGGACGGCCGCGATGCGGGGCGCGTGACGGCGGCGCTCGCACGGACGCTGACGGATGAGCGTGGCCGGTGGCTGCTCGGGCCGCAGGAAGACGCCCGCAACGAGTGGCGCATCACCGCGTTCGTGGAGGGGGGCTACCGGGAGTTCATCATCGACCGCGCCTTTCGCGATGCCCAGGGCCGGCGCTGGGTGGTGGACTACAAGACCGGCGGCCACGAGGGCGCAGAGGTGGCGGAATTTCTCGACCGGGAACAGGTACGCTATCAGCCCCAGCTCGACCGCTATGCCGGGTTGATACGGGCGCTGCGTGGCGGGCCGGTGCGATGCGGCCTGTATTTTCCGCTGCTGGCCGGGTGGCGCGAATGGGGTGATGAAGGGTAAGATGGGCGCATGAAGGGCGTCCGGAAAAACAGGCTTGCGTGGCGGCCGATGCTGAGGCCGGGGCCGTGGATGGGCGGATGGCTGGCCGTCGCGCTGTGGACGGGCGGATCGATCGCGGCGCCGCTGCCGGCATCGGAGGTCGCCGTCTTCGTCGATGAGATGGCGGGACGGCATGGATTCGCACGAGAGACGCTCGAACGTGTCTTCGATGCCGCGCAGTTCCAGCCCGACATCATCGAGGCGATGAGCCGGCCGGCGACCGCCCGGCCCTGGCACCAGTTCCATCCGGCCTTCCTCAATCCCCGGCGCATCGCGGGCGGCGTCGAGTTCTGGAGCCGGCACGCCGCCACGCTGGCGCGCGCGCACCGCGAGTTCGGCGTACCGGAGGAGATCGTGGTCGCCATCATCGGCGTGGAAACCGACTATGGCGCACGCGCCGGGCGCCATCGTGTGCTGGACGCACTGGCCACGCTGGCCTTCGGCTATCCGCGCCGCGCCGCATTTTTCCGGGAGGAGCTGGAACAGTACCTGCTGCTGGATCGGGAGCAAGGCGGCATCCTCCTGGACGCGCGAGGTTCGTACGCGGGCGCCATGGGCATTCCGCAGTTCATGCCGGGCAGCTACCGGCGCCACGCGGTGGACTTCGACGGCGACGGCAGGGTGGACCTGATCGGCAACGTGGCGGATGCCATCGGCAGCGTTGCGCACTATCTGTTCCAGCACGGCTGGGAGGCGGGGGAAGCGGTGGCGGTGCCCGCCCTGGTGAACGGCGAGCGCTATCGCGACGTCCTGTATGCGGGCAGGAAGCCCTCGCACACGCTGGACGAGATGCGGCGCTACGGGGTGGTGGCCAGGGCCGCGCTGCCGCGTGATCGTGCCGCCACCGTGGTGGAGCTGGACACGGGCGCTGGCTTCGAATACTGGCTGGGCCTGAACAATTTCTACGTCATCACGCGCTACAACCGCAGCGTGCACTACGCCATGGCGGTATGGCGCCTGGCAGAGGCGATCCGTGCCGCGCGCGCGGCCGGCGCTTCCCCTCCATAGCGCCCCTCACCGCTGCCTCAGCTGTCGGCCCACATCCGTAGCAGGTTGTGGTAGACCCCGGTGAGGCTGATCACCTCGGCGTCCCGTCCGCCACGATCCGTGGTGAGGGCCTGTACGGCCCGGTCCAGCTGGAACAGCAGGGTGCGGTGCGCGTCGTCGCGCACCATGCTCTGCATCCAGAAGAACGAGGAGACACGCGCACCGCGCATCACCGGCGTGACGTGGTGCAGGCTGCTCGACGGGTACAGCACCATGGAGCCGGCGGGCAGCTTCACCGCCTGCGTGCCGAAGGTATCCTCTATGGTCAGCACGCCGCCGTCGTAGTCCTCCGGTTCGGAAAGGAACAGCGTGGCCGACAGGTCGCTGCGGATGCGAAAGTTAGTGCCGCGCAGCTGGCGGATGGCGTTGTCCACGTGCGTGCCGAAGGCCTGGCCGCCGGCGTAGCGGTTGAACAAGGGCGGGAATACCTTGAACGGCAGGGCTGCCGAGATGAACAGCGGGCTCTGCCCCAGTGCATCCTGGATGAAGTCGCCGACCTTGCGGGCGATGGGCGAGTCTTCCGGGATCTGCATGTTGTTCTTGGCGAGCGCCGACTGGTGCCCGGAGGTGACGTTGCCGTCCACCCACTCCGCCTGATCCAGCAGCGCGCGGCACTCAGCGACCTGAGTTTTGGTGAGGAGATCCGGAATGGTCAGGAGCATGGCTGTCCTTGCGCGGCCGGGCGCAGGTCGGGTAAGGCCAAAAAACAGGCCTGCGTGGAAGGGTCCACGCAGGCCTATTATATTGGCTGAAGCCGCGATAATCCAACCGCGCGGGCTTCGGTCTCGACCGGACGGCGGCCTAGAACTTGAAGTTCAGGGTCATGAACGCGAAGCGCCCCGCCGCCGGCACGGCGTAGTGGCGGAAGTACGTGGTGTTGTAGTAGCGCCGGTCCGTCAGGTTCTGCACGTTCAGCTGCAGGTCCAGGCGCTGGTTGATGTTGTACTTCGCCATGATGTCGAAGCGCACCCAGCCCGGCACGTGGCCGTTGTTGCTGGGGTCGGAGTATACCCGGCTCATGTAGAAGGTGCCGCCGCCCACCGTGAGACGCGGGAACACGCGGTAGGTCGACCACAGGCTGGCGCTGTGGGCGGCGATGCCGTGCAGCTGCTTGCCCTTGGTGTCGGCCGCACCGACCTGGTTGGGATCGGGGTTGGTACCTGCCTTGGTCTGCCTGGCGTCGAGGAAGGTGTAGCCGCCGAACACGTTCCATTTCTCGGTGATCTTGCCCGCCAGCCCGAGCTCGAAGCCGTTGACCTCGGCCTCGCCCGCGTTCTCGATCGCGGGGCCGACGTTGACGCGCGCGTTGGTCTTCACGGTGTGGAAGCCCGCCAGGGTCACCGACAGGTCCTGCAGCGTGTTCCACTTGATGCCGCCCTCGAAGGTGCGGGTGCTTTCCGGCTTGAGGTGCTGCGTCTGCGCGTCCAGGCCGCCACCCGCATAGTTGAAGTCACCCATGGAAAGCCCCACGGGCGAGGACGAGGTGGCGTAGGTGGCGTAGACGCTGGTGTTGGGCTGCACCTTGTAGACCAGGCCCGCCTGGTAGTTGACGAAGCTCTTGTCGTTCTTGAAGTGGGTGGTGTTTGCGCCCGTCGTCGTATTGCGGTTTTGTATCTCGGCGGTGTAGTTGTCGAAGCGGATGCCGCCGTTGAAGATCAGCTGCTCCGTCAGGTACATGCTGTCGAAGACGTAGGCCGACTTGTTGAACGCCTTGGCGACGTAGCTGGGGTGTGTGTTGCGGGTGACGGGGTTGAAGGCCACGAAGGGATCGGATACGCCGATGGGTACGTTCTGGTCGCCCGTGCCGAGGCCGCCACCCGTGAAGGCGCGGTTCTGCGTTTCCTCCCAGCTGAACTCGAAGCCGGCGTTGACGTTGTGTTTCACGAACCAGGTGTCGAAGCTCAGCGAGATATCCGTCAGGTTAGCGATGGTGTCGGTCGTGGTGCCGCGATTCCTCGAGTTGGTCCGGTTGATGGTGCCCGCCAGCAGCTGGGCGTCGTTGATGCCCGGGCGCGTCACGAAGAACTCGTTGGTGGTGACGCCGTAGCGGGTGGTGTTGCGCACCACGAAGTTGTCGTTGACCACGTGTTGCAGCTTGGCGGTGCCGATGTCCGCCGAGGTGCGGTGGAAGTCGCGGCCGCGCACGCCGTACCAGGCGCTGCGCGAGCCGATCGGCTTGCCTTCGGGCACGCTGCCGTTCGCGGCGTTCTGGAGGAAGGGGTTGCCCCAGTCGGAAATGTCGTCGGTCTCGTGGTGATAGTAGCTGAAGGCCGCGGTGGTGGCCGTGTTCAGGCCGAGGGTGATGGAGGGCATCAGGCCCCAGCGCTGCACGCCGACGAAGTCGCGCCCCGGCGTGTCCGACTTGTGCGCCATGCCCACCAGGCGCACCGCGATGTTGTCGTGGATCATGCGGTTGACGTCGAGGGTGCCGCGCTTGTAATCGTTGGTGCCCAGCCCCGCGGTGCCGGCGACGAAGTTGCCGGCCCGGGCCTGCTTGGTGACGATGTTGATGCTGCCGCCGGCCGAGCCGCGTCCGTCGATGGCGCCGCTCGGACCCTTCACCACCTCCATCTGCTCGATGGCGAAGACTTCGCGCGCCTGGGTGCCGAGGTCGCGCAGGCCATCGACGTAGAACGAGCTGAAGGTGTCGAAGCCGCGGATGAAGGGCCGGTCGCCGATGGCGATGCCGCCTTCGCCGCCGCCGAAGGTGATGCCCGGCGTCATGCGCAGGGCCTCCTGCAGGGTCTGGGAGCCGCTGTCCTTCATCAATTGCTGGGTGATGACGGTGATCGACTTGGGGGTGTCGAGCAGGGGGGCGGTGAATTTCTGGTTGGCGGAGCGCTCAACCTTGTATTCGGTTTCCTTCTGCGCCTCGACCTTGACCTCGGGCAGTGACGGCACCTTTTCCTCCGCGCCCGCCACGCCGCTACAGACCAGCGCTATCGCGGATACGACGGGTTTGATGGGGAAGACCTCCCACGGCCGTGTTGTTTTCGCCATTCTCTCCTCCTTGTGAATTGATTGGAATTGGTTTTGGTTGTCGATCTACGTCGCTTCCTTAGATTTTGTTCACAATAATAACACAAATGTGAATAATTCTTGATTGCGTCCTTTCCTGCCACGCCCTCCGCTCAAGACGGGAGGGGGAAGGCCGGAGGTCGGTATGTCTGGGCGGGGGGAGAGCAGAAGGAGCGGAAATTAAAAAGGCCGCCTCTGATGAAGAGGCAGCCTTCCGTCTGCTCGGTGATCCGCATGCCGCGATCGGGATCGATCGCGGCATGGCTACGTCATCGCGTGCGACGACGGATGGCGCTCGCCAGCAGGCCGATGCCCAGCAGCGCCAGCGTGCCCGGCTCGGGCACGCTGGTCTGGGGCAGTTCGACCGGGGTGTAGGCCAGCGCCACGTTGTCGAACTCGAATGCGTACGACGAACTCGACGCGACCACCTTGTTGAAGGGTGTGTCGGAGTTGATGTTCACATAGTAGGTACCGTCCGCGCCCTGCCGGCCGTTCGCGAGCGTATCGACGTCGGAGCCGGTATAGCTGAAGAGGAACGTGTTGCCGTCGTAGAAGGACAGCGTGTTGTAATCGTCGACCGAGCCCCACAGCAGGCCGAAGTACTGGTGGTGCTCGTCCAGCAGCAGCGTGACGTCGCCGATGCCGGCCGTCAGGTACTGGGTGGCGTCCTGGCCGTCGGGCTGCGGGTTGCCGAACAGGGTGCCGTTGCCATTGGAGAGATAGGGCGCGGCGTACTGGCCCTCGACGTTGGGCAGCGTCGCCACCCCGGCGCCATCGCCGCTGAACAGCACGGTGATGCCATTGCCGGTGGCGCCGCCGAGGCTCGAGAGCGTATCGAAGCTCTCGTAGATGTTCGCCCCCACGGGCACGCCCCCGACCGAGGCGTTGAGCAGGGCGGCCATGGAACCGGTCGAGGCCAGCCCCAGCCCCAGGGCGAGCGCGCCCATGATGCCGTGTGCCGTTTTTGTTTTTTGTGACATGTCGATCTCCTGTTTCTTGTTGGTATGAGTGCGGTATCGTCCCGATTTCGCGGTTCCGAGTACCTTACCCGGTATAAAGCAAATAGCGTGCCATGTTTGATAAGTTAGATTCATCAAGTAATTACGAGGGAAGACGGGCGAACGGGGGAGAGGCTGCAAAATTTCCCGACACCCACAGGAAGGGAAAAAGAGCGCCGGAAGCGGATACGCTATGGCGCGGTGCGGTTGAACGCCACCACGTGGTCCACCTCGAGCCGGATGCCGATCGTCCCGCCGATGGCGTGGTCGTGGTGGCTGGGGATCAGCGACAGCGCCACTGCGCCGCCGGGCAGGCGCAGCGTGTAGAGGATGTCGGCTCCACGGAAGGCCTTGTGCAGCACTTCCGCCTGCAGGGGACTGGCGTCGTCGTGCACGATGTCGTCCGGACGTATCAGGACGTCGACCGGGTGATCCGTGCACGGCGTGCAGTCTGGGGCACATGCGTGCTGCACCCGCCCCTTGAGGGTGCCCAGGTCGATTTCCACGTGGTCCGCATCGAGGATGCGGCCCGCCAGGAACACCCCCTGGCCGATGAACTCGGCGACGAAGCGATTCGCGGGCCGGTGGTAGAGATTGTAGGCCGTGTCCCACTGGCGGATTTCCCCCGCCTGCATGACGCCGATGCGGTCGGCCATGGCGAACGCTTCATCCTGGTCGTGTGTGACCAGCATCGCCGTCGCGTTCTGCTGTCTCAGGATGTCGCGTACCTCGAGGCTCAGGCGCTCACGCAGGGTGACGTCGAGGTTGGAGAAGGGTTCGTCGAGCAGCAGCAGGTCCGGCCTCGGGGCCAGCGCGCGCGCCAGCGCCACGCGTTGCTGCTGGCCGCCGGAGAGTTCGTGCGGGTAACGGGTCGCGGTGTCGGTGAGTCCGACGGTCTGCAGGAGTTCGGCGACCCGCGCCGCACGGGCCGACTTCTCCATGCGGTGCAGGCCGAAGCCGATGTTGGCAGCGACCGTCAGGTGCGGGAACAGCGCATAGTCCTGGAAGACCATGCCGACGTGCCGACGCTCCGGCGGCACGCAAAAATCCTTTGTGCTGACCTCCGTCCCGTTGAGCAGGATCGTGCCATCCGAAACCGGCTCGAACCCGGCGATGCAGCGCAGTACCGTCGTCTTGCCGCATCCGCTCGGTCCCAGCAGACAGCCGATCTGGCCCATGTCCAGCGTGAGCGACAGCTGCCTGACAGCCTTCTGTTCACCGTAGCGGTGATGGATGCCCCGGATCTCGAGGAGCGGCGGCATGGCGCTTCAGTGCCGTTCCGTCTGGCGCACGAGCAGCATGATGGGCAGCAGTCCCGCCAGCACCAGTGCGACCGCCGGCAGCGCCGCCTGTTCCCACGCACCTTCGGACGTCATCTCGAAGATGCGCACCGCCAGCGTGTCCCAGCCGAAGGGCCGGGTCATCAGGGTGATGGGCATTTCCTTCATCACGTCCACGAACACCAGCGCTGCGGCGGTGAAGATCCCGCCTCTCAGCATCGGCAAGTGCACACGGCGCAGCATCGCCCATCCACTCAGCCCGAGCCCGCGCGCGGCCTCGTCGATGCTGCCGGTGATGCGCTGCATGGCACTGTCTATCGGGCTATGGCCCACGGCAAGAAAGCGCGTCGTATACGCGGCCAGTACGGCCAGGAGCGTGCCCTGGAGCAACAATCCGCTTCCGCTGTCCAGGAACGCCGCGGCCAGGTCTGCGAGCCTGTTGTCCAGCCATGCGACCGGGATGAAGACGCCCACCGCCAGCACGGCCCCGGGCAAGGCATAGCCGATCGTGGCGACGCGTACGGCGACCCGAGTGAGGGCGTCGCCGTGGCGGCGTGCCGCATAGGTGACGAGCAGCGCGAACCCGCAGACCAGCAGGGTGGCCAGCAGGGACAGCAGGAGCGAGTGTCCGAAGAATTCCAGGTAGCGCCGATCGAAATCCTGGCTGAAGACACCGCCGGCCCATATGGCGAGCTGCGTGACCGGCAGCAGGAAGGAGAGGAACAGCGTGGCCGAGGCCAGCGCCGCAGCCAGCCACGCATGCCCGCCGCTCAGCGCGATGCGGCGCATGTGCTGGCCCTGGCGCGCTTCCGCATAGCGCATGCGCGAACGGAAGCGCTGCTCCACGAGCATCGTCGCCAGCACGATCACCACCAGCAGGGTGGCCAGCTGCGAGGCTGCAGTCAGCGAGAACATCCCGAACCAGGCCTTGTAGATGGCGGTCGTGAAAGTGTCGTAATTGAATACCGCGACCGTGCCGAAGTCCGACAGGGTTTCCATCAGCGCCAGCATCGTTCCCCCCGCGATCCAGGGACGCGCCATGGGCAGGGCCACCCGCAGGAATCCCTGGCGGGGTGTGAGGCCGAGCGACTGGGCGGCTTCCAGCGAGCGCCGGCCCTGCGTGAGGAACGCATTGCGCGCCAGCAGGTAGACGTAGGGATAGAAGGCGAGCACCATGACGGTGATGACGCCTCCCCGGCTGCGCACGTCGGGAAACCAGCCCGGATCCGTGCCCAGCCAGGCGCGCAGGGCGGTCTGCACCGGTCCGGTGTAATCGAGCAGGCCCAGCGCGACGAATGCGGTGACGTAGGCGGGAATCGCCAGCGGCAGCAGCAGCGCCCAGGAGAAGAATCTCCGGCCCGGGAATTCGCATACCGCGGTCAGCCAGGCCAGACCGACGCCCAGCGACACGGTTCCCCCGGCCACGCCCAGGGCAAGCCAGAATGTGTTCGCCAGCAGGCCGGGGAGGGTGGTCTCGGCCAGATGCCGCCAGACGTCGTCCGCCGGCACGAGGAACGACGAGGCCACGGTGCCGACGGGGATCAGCACCAGCAGCGCCATCAGCAGGGGAATCAGGCGCCAGCCGGAAGGGATGTCGGGGGCGTTGCCGGAGCGTCCGTGAAGACCGCGTCCCGGACGCGGGGCAACCGTGTCAGCCGCTGGACGAGGCGCCGCATGTCTCACCCGCTGTTCCGAATCCGGCGGCGGTGGAAGGCTAGCGGTAGCCCGCCCGGTCCATCAGCTTCACCGCTTCCGTCTGGAGTTCGCCCGCCCGGACCAGGTTGATCGGATTCTGCTTGAACCCGCCCCAGGCCGCGACGGCGGGCGCGGACGCCACCCTGGGGTTGGCTGGGTATTCCATGTTGACGTCGGCGAACAGGTTCTGCGCCTGTTCCGACGACAGGAATTCCAGCAGCCTGATTGCCGCGGGCGCGGCATGGGCATGGCGGGTGATCCCCGCGCCCGAGATGTTGACGTGGACCCCGCTGCCGGCCTGGTTCGGCCAGAAGATCGCCAGCGGCAACGAGGGGGTTTTCTCCATCAGCCGTCCGTAGTAGTATGTGTTGACCACGGTGACGTCACACTTCCCGGCGGCAACGAACTCCAGCGCGCGGGTGTCGTCGGACAGGGGGTCGGTGGCCAGGTTGGCAACCCAGCCTTTCACGATCTGCTCGGTTTTCGCCTCGCCGAGTTCGTCTATCATGACCGCCACCAGCGATTGGTTGTATACTTTCTTGGACGTGCGCAGGCATAGCCGCCCTTTCCAGCGCGGATCGGCCAGCGCCTCGTAAGTGGAGAGCTCGTCCGGCTTGACTTTTTGCGTATTGTAGACGAGGGTGCGGGCACGCACCGACAGGCCGAACCACTGCTTGCCGGGATCTCGCAGATGGGCGGGGATATTGGACTCCAGTACCTCCGACTCCACGGGCCTCAATAATCCTTCCCGTGCCGCTTCCCACAGATTGCCCGCGTCCGAGGTGATCAGCATGTCGGCGGGCGTATTCCTTCCCTCCGCCTTGAGGCGCGCCAGCAGGGCGCCTTCCTTGTCGGTGACGAATTTCACCTCGATTCCGGTTTCCCGGGTGAAGGCATCGAACATCGGCTTGATGAGCTGCTCGATTCGGGCGGAGTAGACGACGACCTGTTCCGCGCGGGCGGAGGTGGCGGCAAGCAGGGAGGTGCAGCAGAGTATTGCGATGAGAACGCGAGTAAGGCGGAACGTCGTCATTTTTGTATCCCGAATGAATGGTAGGCAGGTCGAGTCGACCCGTGGTCATTTCTTGCCAGTCGCAACAACCCGTAACTTCACATTAATATACCATGGATAAACCGCGGTCAAACCCTTCGTCCCACCGCCTGCAGGAGCTTCTCGCCATCCCGGAGCGGCAGCGGACGGAAGCGCAGTGGGATGAACTCAACGAACTCGAGATCACCTTGACGCCCGTGAATCGTGCCGGATCGCCGGAGCCGGGCAGCCGGCGCGTGGTGACCGCCCCATCCGATCCGTCCAGGACTCGCAGTGGCGTGCCGGGCAAGCGGCCGGTGAGGAAGCTCCGCAAGCGTGCGGCGAAAGGAGGCGAGTCGCGCAACGGCTCGTACTAGCGGTGCCTGTCACTTCTACCACGGGACGGGCCTGCCGTCATAGGCGATGAAGGTTCCGCTGTCCGCCGGTGTGAGCCGCGCAATGACAGCGCGCATGCCCGATACGCTCTGCTCCGCCGAGATCAGGGCATTCGGCCCGCCCATGTCGGTTCTGACCCAACCCGGGTGCAGCGCCACGGTGAGGATGCCGGCCGGTGCGAGATCGACTGCCAGGGTTTTCATCAGCATGTTTGCCGCCGCCTTGCTCGACCGGTACAGGTAGCTGCCGCCGCTGCTGTTGTCCGAAATGCTCCCCATCTTGCTGCTGAGCGTGGCGATGATCTTGCCGGTGCCGCGGGCGAGGTGGGGGGCGAAGGCGCGGGCCATGTGCAGCGGTGCGATGGCGTTGATGAGGAATGCCCCGGCCCAGACCGCCTCGTCGAGGGCAGGGTCGTCAGGAGGATAGACGCCGGCATTGTTCAGAAGCAGGTCGATTGGATGTGAGTCCAGCGAACGTGCCAGCGCATCGATGTGGTCGGAGACTCCGACGTCGAGGCCATGCACCGTCACCTGCCCCGGGTGTCCGGCCGCCAGGGCGTGCAGCGCCCCGGATGTGCCGGGCTGGCGGGCGCACGCCAGTACGCGCCAGCCGTCGGCGGCGTACTGCCTGCAGAACTCCAGTCCTATGCCACGGTTGGCACCCGTGACCAGTACGGTCTTCATGTGAGCTCGTGTTCTTCCGAAGAGGGATGTGCGTACCTGGCCGATGCTCCGATCGTATCACAGGATCAGGTCATCCGGCGCGGGGGAGTTCCGGCGGATCTCCGCAGGGCGGACGGTCAGATAATATGTTTTTGTCATTATCCCGGCGGCGCCGCGCGCCCGCCGGATGGTTCGCGGGCATCGGACATGGGCTGCCATCGGGTTTCCATCTCTGGTAGAATTCGCGCATCGAAAGTTCCGGGAGACGGGACGTGCCAGCTTTCCTGCAGGACAATATCGCCCTGGTGGTCGCTGCCCTGATGAGTGGCGGCATGCTGCTGTGGCCGCTGCTGCGCCGGTCCGGCGGCGAAGTCGATACCCTGGTGGCGGTCCAGATGATCAACTACAAGGATGCCGTGGTGCTCGACGTGCGCGAGGGGAGCGAATATGCCGCCGGCCATGTACCCAATTCCCGGCACATTCCGGCGGACAAGCTGGAGGAACGCCTGCACGAGCTGGAAAAATTCAAGGACAAGCCCATCATCCTGATACACCGCAGCGGTGTGAACACCACCGGCAAGGCGGGTGCGATCCTGCGCAAGCAGGCATTCGCGCACGTGCATGACCTGCAGGGCGGCATCGACGCATGGCGCCAGGCAAACCTGCCCATCGTGAAGAAATGACGGGTGCCGTGGCGAGAGTGGTGATGTACGCCACCGGTTTCTGTCCCTACTGCCTGCGGGCCGAGGATTTGCTGCGCGCCCGCGGAGCGGAGGACATCGAGAAGATACGCGTCGACCTGGATCCGGCTCGCCGCGCCGAGATGCTGGAACGCACCGGGCGCCGCACGGTTCCCCAGATCTACATCGGCGACGTCCACGTCGGCGGCTACGACGATCTGGCGCAGCTCGATCGCGGCGGCCGACTGGCGCGGCTCCTGGCGGCAGCCGAGGTCTGACCGGCCAGGCCGGTGCCCCGGGTCCGGCGCATATGGGCGGAAGCCGTGTCGGTCCGGACTGCATGTGCCGCATGCCGACGGATGGGGCGGGGTAGGTCCGAAAATACCCATGCTTCCGGTAGCCCTGATTCTGTACAATACCCCACCACTTTCGACTATCTTCCCTATGGAATCCAACATGAGCGACCCCCAACCGGTTTTCAACATCGAAAAGATCTATGTCAAGGATTTGTCCCTGGAGCTTCCGAACGCACCCCGGATTTTTCTCGAGCGCGAAGCGCCGGAGGTCAATGTGCAACTGCACACCAAGGGGGAGCGCATTGAGGAGGGCATGTACGAGGTCCTGCTGACGGTAACGGTGACGGCCAAGGTCAAGGAAAAAACCCTGTTTCTGGTAGAAGTGCGCGAAGCGGGCATTTTTCAGATCCGCAATATCCCTGAGACGGACATGGATCCCGTGCTGGGGATCGCCTGTCCCAATATCCTGTTTCCCTACCTGCGCGAAGTCGTATCCGATGTCGTCACCCGCGGCGGGTTTCCCGCGGTCATTCTGAATCCGGTGAATTTCGAGGCGCTCTACCACCAGGGAAAGCAGCAGGCCGAGAAGAATGCGGCGGTGGCGGCGAATGGCGCGCCGGACCAGGAAAAGAAGATCACCCACTGAAATGACGCATGGCCGGCGTGCGCTGAAGCCGCGATCCTGCCGCTGTTGCCGCGGCCTGTGGATGATGGCGACGGCCGGCCTGCTGTTGCTTCCGGGCCGAGGCGGCGCCGCATTCGAGTTCTTTTCCATCGCCGAGAATGCTGTCGTAATGTACGACGCGCCATCCCTCAAGGCGGACAAGGTATATGTGGCGAGCCGTCATCTTCCTGTCGAGGCGGTCGTGAGGGTTGAAGGCTGGATCAAGGTGCGTGACAGCGAGGGGAGCCTCGCCTGGGTGGAGGAGAAGGCCCTCAGCAGCCAGCGACATGTCATTATCATAGTACCGCTGGCCGAGGTGCATCAGGCGGCGGATCCGGGTTCACGCGTGGTGTTCCAGGCGCAGCGACAGGTCGTGCTGGAGCAGTTGGAGCCTGCTGGACAGGGCTGGGTCAGGGTGCGTCACCGCGACGGGCAAACGGGGTACGTCAGGACCCAGCAAGTCTGGGGCTCATGAGAATCGCCGTCCTCGGCGCGGGTGCGTGGGGCACGGCGCTGGCCATTCGCCTGTGCACGCGCCATGCTCCGTGCCGGGTGGTCCTGTGGGGACGTGACGCGGCGCATCTCGACGAACTCGCCGCCGAGCGCACCAACCGGCGCTATCTGCCGGATCATCCCTTCCCCGATTCACTGCGACTGACTTCGGCGCTCGATGCTGCCGTCGAGCATGCCGATCTCGTCGTCATTGCGGTGCCGGTTGCCGGATTGCGCGGCACGCTGCATGCCGTTGCAGCCGGCGGGCGCAAGCCGCCCCTGATATGGGCATGCAAGGGCTTCGAGATGGAGTCGGCCAGACTGCCGCATCAGGTGGTGCGGGAGGCGTATCCGGCGACGCCCGCGTGCGGCGTATTGTCCGGTCCCAGCTTCGCCCAGGAAGTGGCGTCAGGGCTGCCCACAGCTATGACATTAGCATCATTCGACGAGGGGTTCTCGCAGAATATCGCAGCTCAGCTGCATGGCGCCAGACTGCGCGTGTACTCCAGCAGGGACGTGGTGGGCGTGGAAACCGGCGGTGCGGTGAAGAACGTGATCTCGATCGCGGCGGGCATCTCCGACGGCATGGGCTTCGGTCACAATGCGCGTGCGGCGCTCATCACACGGGGATTGGCGGAGATCACCCGCCTGGGGCTCCGCCTTGGCGGCAGCATGGAGACTTTCCTGGGGTTGGCCGGCGCAGGGGATCTGATACTGACCTGCACCGGCGACCTGTCGCGCAACCGGCAGGTAGGCCTCGCCCTGGCGGCCGGCCGGCCGCTGCCGGATATTCTGCGGGAGCTGGGCCACATCGCCGAAGGCGTCTACACGGCACGTGCGGTGGCGCGCCTGAGCCGCGAGCTCGACGTCGACATGCCGATCACGCGTGCGGTAAGCGGCGTGCTCCATGACGGCGTGCCGGCACGATTGGCGGTCGAGGCGCTGCTCAGCCGGGAACCGAAGCGAGAGGCGTGTTGAATCGGCTCACTCGCCGCCTGCGAAGCCCGTCCGGCGCCACGCTTCATAGATCACCACGGCTACCGAGTTGGAAAGGTTGAGGCTGCGGTTGCCGGGCATCATGGGCAGGCGGAGCCGGTGCTGCTCGGGGATTTCCGCCAGCACCTCCGGGGGCAGGCCGCAGGTTTCGGAGCCGAAGAGAAATACGTCTCCCCTGGCGTACGTGATGGAGTCGTAGCGTCGCGTGCCCCGGGTCGATACGGCCAGCAGTCGGTTTCCTGAGAACTGCCGGGCGCACTGCGCCTAGCTGGCGTGCAGGGTCACGCTGGCGTATTCGTGGTAGTCCAGTCCGGCACGTCGCAGCAGTCTGTCCTCCAGCGTGAAGCCGAGCGGCTCGACGAGATGGAGCCGGGCGCCGGTATTGGCGCACAGACGTATGATGTTGCCGGTATTGGACGGGATCCGGGGTTGAAGCAGGATGACGTCGTGCACGGCGTCTATCGGGAACCGCTCACGGGGGTATGCCTGTCGCCTGCCTGCGGCAGCGTCCTGACGACGATCCAGCCATCGACACGCGCGGCCCCCTGCCGCCGCAGGATTTTCGCCAGTTCGTTCAGCGTTGCACCGGTGGTCATGACGTCATCCACGATCGCGATGTGCCGTCCCGCCAGATCGCCTTCGCAGGCGAATGCTCCGCGCACGTTGCGCGTACGCGCCTTCCACGGGAGACCTGCCTGCGGCGGTGTGTCGCGGATGCGTCTGCAGAGGCCGGGCTGCAGTGGAACGCCGCGTCGCCCGGCGATCCAGCGAGCTATTTCCTGGGCGTGGTTGAATCCGCGTTCCCGCAGCTTTTCCGGGTGCAGCGGCATGGGCAGGATGAGATCGGGGGGCGGGCAGGCATCGAGGCGTGTCAGCAGCAACTCGGCCAGAATGGGCGCCACGTGAAGATGGGCTTGGTACTTGAGCGCGTGCACCAGCGCGTCTGCGGGAAATGCATAGCGCAGTACCGCGAAGGTGCGGTCGAAGGCGGGCGGTTGCGCCAGACAAGCACCGCAAAGGCGGGCTCCGGCGATCGGGAGCGCGCATGCTTCGCAGCGGTGGGGCGGCAGGTAAGGCAGGCTGTCGCCACAGGCGGCGCACAGGCCGTGGCGGCTGCGAGCACCGCACAGCAGACAGCGCTGCCCAAGGAGTGATTGCATTAAATTTAATCTGTCGTTCAATTTTCAGATTCATGAAATTGACAATGACGAGGAAATCTCTGATGATTCATGCTCGTGTGAGGAGGCTGCCACGAATGATGGCTGCCCATACGGGATCATAGCAACTGGAGGGCGACCATGAGTCAGTTTGTTTCGGATGCGGCCATCGATATCGACCGGGATGCGCTATCCCCGGCGGCGGGGTGTACGGCGAGGCGCCGGGCGGATGCGCCGGGCGGATCCGTCCGCTGGCGTGTGGAGGACATAGAGCGGTTGCTGGATCTTCCGTTCGGGGATTTGATGTACCGTGCGCAGGAGACGCACCGTCAATACCATGAGGCCAATGCGGTGCAACTGTCGACGCTGATT
>NZ_FPIQ01000030.1 GCF_900119085.1 Nitrosovibrio sp. Nv17
GCGCCGATCGCGATGGCGGAGGGGCTGCGCTTTGCCATCCGCGAGGGCGGCAGGACCGTCGGCGCCGGCGTCGTCGCCAAAATCATCGAGTGAGAATGGGATTCGATGGCGGATTTCCGTCAACAATTACGAGGCCGGCATCCGGCCTGAGGTTTGATGAGACATGCAGAGCCAGAAAATACGTATCCGCCTGAAAGCGTTCGACTACCGGCTGATCGACAAGTCGGCGATGGAGATCGTGGAGACCGCCAAGCGCACCGGCGCCGTGGTGAAGGGTCCCGTACCGCTTCCGACGCGCATCGAGCGCTTCGACGTGCTGCGGTCCCCGCATGTCAACAAGACTTCCCGCGACCAGTTCGAGATCCGCACCCACCTTCGATTGATGGATATCGTGGACCCGACCGACAAGACGGTCGATGCGCTGATGAAGCTGGATCTGCCCGCAGGGGTGGACGTGGAGATCAAGCTGTAGCTTCGGGCACCTTGCCCGTCGTGCGGTGGCGTCGGTATCGCATCCGGCCGGTCGCCAGAAAATAGGATTCGAATTGCCGGTCAATTGTAATCGGCGCCTTTTGAAAAGGGTAATGACAATGAGCTTGGGACTTGTGGGCCGCAAGGTGGGCATGACCCGCATATTCACCGACGATGGCGACAGTCAGTCGGTCACGGTGCTCGATCTGTCCGACAACCGGGTCACGCAGATCAAGACCCTTGACAACGACGGCTATTCCGCGGTGCAGGTGACGTACGGCAGGCGTAGAGCGAGTCGCGTCAATAAACCTGCCGCGGGTCATTTCGCCAAGGCTGCGGTGGAGGCGGGGCGGGGCCTCAGGGAATTCCGGGCCGAGCCGGAGGCGCTTGCGGATCTGCAGCCCGGCGCGGCGATCGGCCTGGACATCTTCCAGATCGGTCAGCGGGTGGACATCACCGGCACTTCCATCGGCAAGGGATATGCGGGCGTGATCAAGCGTCATGGCTTCGGTTCCAACCGGGCCAGCCACGGCAATTCGAAATCGCATAACGTGCCGGGTTCCATCGGGATGGCGCAGGATCCGGGCCGGGTGTTTCCGGGCAAGCGCATGACCGGCCGCCTCGGCGGCGTGCGACGCACCACTCAGAACCTGGAGGTGCTTCGCATCGATGCGGAGCGCGGCCTGCTGCTCGTCAAGGGTGCGGTTCCGGGATCGAAAGGGGGGGACGTGGTCGTGCACCCGAGTGTGCGAGCCACCCGGGCGCAATCCGACAGAAAGGCGACGTGATGGAACTCAAGCTCATTGGTGGGGAGGGTCAGGCGGATGTTCGCGTCGCCGTTTCCGATGCCGTTTTCGGCAGGGAATACAACGAGGCGCTGGTGCACCAGGTGGTAACGGCCTATCTGGCAAATGCACGCAGCGCCAACCGGGCCCAGAAGGGTCGATCGGATGTGGCCCGGTCCACGCGCAAGCCCTGGCGGCAGAAGGGAACGGGCCGCGCCCGCGCGGGCATGACGTCCAGTCCATTGTGGCGGGGTGGCGGCAAAATCTTTCCGAACAGTCCGGAAGAGAATTTCAGCCACAAGATCAACCGCAAGATGTACCGCGCGGGGATCGGCTCCATCCTGTCGCAGCTGGCGCGTGAAGGCCGCCTGTCGGTGGTGGAGGCGCTCGCCGTGGATGCGCCCAAGACCGGGGTGCTGGCCCGCAAGCTGAAGGACATGGGGTTGGACGAGGTGCTGATCATCACCGACAGCGTGGACGAGAATCTTTATCTTGCATCGCGCAATCTGCCGCGGGTGCAGGTGGTCGAGGCGGGCCGGGCCGATCCGGTGAGCCTCGTGCGGTATGCCTCCGTCGTGATGACTCGCGGTGCGCTGGCAAAGATGGAGGAACTGCTCGCATGAGTGCGCGGATAATATTCAATCCCGAGCGTCTGATGCAGGTGCTGCTGGCGCCCCAGATCTCGGAGAAGGCGACCCACATAGCGGAGAAGCACAACCAGGTGATCTTCCGTGTGGCGCCGGACGCCACCAAGGCGGAGATCAAGGCGGCCGTCGAGTTGATGTGGAAGACACAGGACATCAAGGTGGAGCGTGTCCAGGTGGCCAACGTCAAGGGCAAGGAGAAGCGCTTCGGTCGTTTCATGGGGCGGCGCAGCA
The DNA here is from genome assembly GCF_900119085.1 of Nitrosovibrio sp. Nv17. Taxonomy (GTDB): domain Bacteria; phylum Pseudomonadota; class Gammaproteobacteria; order Burkholderiales; family Nitrosomonadaceae; genus Nitrosospira. The sequence continues at coordinate 2,135 of NZ_FPIQ01000030.1, forward strand.
ACTGGAAGAAGGCGTACGTGAGCATTCAGTCAGGCCAGGAGATCAATTTTTCGGAAACCGTGCAAGGAGAGACCAAGTAATGGCACTCGTCAAAGTCAGGCCCACCTCGCCCGGCCGTCGCGCCGTGGTCAAGGTCGTCGACGCGGCGCTGCACAAGGGGGCTCCCTATGCGAGGTTGCTGGAAAAGCAGAGCCGTACCGCCGGACGCAACAACAAGGGACGCATCACCACGCGCCACATGGGCGGGGGGCACAAACAGCACTACCGGATCGTGGATTTCCGCCGCAACAAGGATGGCATCGTCGCCAGGGTCGAGCGACTGGAGTATGACCCCAATCGCAGCGCCAACATCGCACTGCTCTGCTATGCGGATGGCGAGCGCCGCTACATCATTGCCCCCAAGGGCGTGGCCAGCGGTGCGCAACTGGTGAGCGGCGCCGATGCGCCCATCAAGACCGGCAATGCGCTGCCACTGCGCAACATCCCCGTGGGTAGCATCGTCCACTGCGTGGAGATGCTTCCCGGGAAGGGCGCGCAACTGGCTCGGTCGGCGGGTACGTCGGTCCAGTTGCTTGCGCGCGAAGGAAGCTATGCACAGCTGCGCCTGCGCTCGGGAGAAATCCGCAAGGTACACGTGGATTGCCGTGCGACCATCGGCGAAGTCGGAAACGAGGAGCATAGTCTGCGCTCCATCGGCAAAGCGGGTGCGCAGCGCTGGCGCGGCATACGACCGACGGTGCGCGGCGTGGCGATGAATCCGATCGATCATCCGCACGGCGGCGGCGAGGGCAAGACGGCGGCCGGACGGCATCCGGTCAGCCCATGGGGCACGCCCGCGAAGGGTTATCGCACGCGTACCAACAAGCGTACCGACAGCATGATCGTGCGTCGTCGCTATTCGAACAAGGGGTAGGAAACCATGGGGCGTTCAGTCAAGAAGGGACCTTTCGTCGATCTGCACCTGATGAACAAGGTCGAGAAGGCACGGGCGACCAGCGACAAGCGGCCCATCAAGACATGGTCGCGCCGTTCGACGGTGCTTCCCGATTTCATAGGGCTGACCATCGCCGTGCACAACGGCAAGCAGCACATCCCGGTATACGTGACGGAAAACATGGTGGGGCACAAGCTGGGGGAATTCTCCCACACGCGCACCTTCAAGGGGCACTCGGGCGACAAGAAGGCCGCGGGTTCGAAGAGATAGGAGATCGGTATGCAAACAACCGCCGTATTGCGGGGGGTCAGATTGTCCGAGCAGAAGGGGCGACTGGTCGCCGACCAGATCCGGGGCCTGCCCGTGGAGCGGGCGCTCAATCTGCTCGCCTTCAGTCCGAAGAAGGGCGCGGTCATCATTCGCAAGCTGCTGGAGTCGGCCATCGCCAATGCGGAGCACAACGACGGCGCCGACATCGACGAATTGAAGGTGTCGACCATATACGTGGATCGTGGAGCCTCCATGATGCGCACCAGCACTCGTGCCAAGGGTCGCGGCAATCGCATCGTGAAGCCGACCTGTCACATCTTTCTCGCAGTCGGCGATGGGGCCGACGGCAAAAAATAAGGATACGGAACCACTATGGGACAAAAAATACATCCAGCGGGCTTCCGTCTCTCGGTTCTGAAGAACTGGTCGTCGAAATGGTATGCCAATGGGAGGAAATTTCCCGGGATGCTGCAGGAGGATATCAAGGTTCGGGATTATCTCGCGAAAAAGCTGGCGCATGCTTCGGTGGGCCGGGTGATCATCGAGCGCCCCTCGAAGAATGCGCGCATCACCATCTTCAGTTCGCGTCCCGGCATTGTCATCGGCAAGAAGGGGGAAGACATAGAGGTCCTGCGTGGAGCGTTGCAGAAACTCATGGGTATCCCGGTGCATGTGAACATCGAGGAAATCCGCAAGCCGGAGATCGATGCCCAGCTCATCGCGGACAATATCGCGCAGCAGCTGGAAAAGCGCATCATGTTCCGGCGCGCCATGAAGCGCGCCATGCAGAATGCCATGCGGCTGGGTGCGCAGGGCATCAAGATCATGAGCTCGGGACGATTGAACGGTATCGAGATCGCGCGCACGGAATGGTATCGCGAAGGCCGGGTGCCGCTGCACACGTTGCGCGCCGAGCTGGATTATGGCGTGGCCGAGGCCAAGACCACCTACGGTGTCATCGGAATCAAGGTGTGGGTATTCAAGGGTGAAGTGTTGGGTCGCGGTGGCGAGCAGGTGGCGGCATCGCCTGCGGGTGGCTTTGCGCCGCCCGGTGATCCGGAAAAGAGACGGTCGGCACGGAAATCCGGTTCAGGTCCGACGAGGAGCGGAACGCCCGCATCGAAGGTGTCGGCGGACGAGGCCAAGGCGGGGAGCGCATCTGGCGAGGAGCCGGACACGGATAACAAACCCGATGCCGTGGCGGTGGATGCCGCCCCAGTCGCGGGCAGTAAGACAGCAAAGCCGGGAGTGAACGATGCAGCAACCAGCTAGAACGAAATACCGCAAGCAGCAGAAGGGTCGCAACACCGGGGTCGCCACGCGGGGGGCCAAGGTCAGCTTCGGAGAGTATGGACTCAAGGCTATCGGTCGTGGTCGATTGACGGCCCGTCAGATCGAGGCGGCGCGGCGAGCCATGACACGCCATATCAAGCGTGGTGGGCGTATCTGGATTCGTATTTTCCCGGACAAGCCGATCTCCCACAAGCCGGCGGAAGTGCGCATGGGCAATGGCAAGGGAAGTCCGGAGTACTTCGTGGCGGAAATCCAGCCCGGCAAGATGCTCTATGAGATGGATGGGGTCGATGAGATGCTGGCTCGCCAGGCGTTCCGCCTGGCTGCTGCCAAGCTTCCCATCCAGACCACATTCGTCATCCGGCAGATAGGTGGCTAAATCATGAAGAAAAAGAGCGACGAATTGCGGAAAAAGACCCCGGATCAACTGCAGCAGGAGCTTCTGGACCTGCTGAGGGCCCAGTTCGGGCTCCGGATGCAGCATGCCACGCAACAACTGAACAATACCAACCAGTTGCGCAATGTGCGGCGTGACATCGCGCGCACAAAGACCATACTCAGTCAGAAAGCGAGTCAGGCATGAGCGAAGCCAATTTGAATCGGACCCTTATGGGGAAGGTGGTGAGCGACAGGATGGACAAGACGGTCACTGTATTGGTGGAGCGCAAGGTCAAGCATCCGCTCTACGGAAAGATCATCGTGCGTTCCAAGAAATACCACGCGCATGACGAAGACAACGAGTTCCGTGCCGGCGATACGGTGATCATCGAGGAATGCCGGCCGCTTTCCAGGACCAAGGCGTGGCGTGCGATCAAGCTGATAGAGCGGGGTGTGACCCTTTAGCCTTGATTCAACGTTTTCTTGCGATATCGAAGGAATGGTCCTATAATTGTCGGTTCCTCGATTTTCGGATTTTGCTTCTGTCGCTTGATCTGGGCGGCGCCACAAACACATGACCCGAGCGGGTCCCAATACTGTCCGGCCCGAAACGGGGCGGGGAAGTTGGGTAAAGTGAGTACACCATGATTCAAATGCAATCGATTTTGCAGGTCGCCGACAATACCGGTGCGCGTTCGATCATGTGCATCAAGGTATTGGGGGGATCCAAGCGACGCTATGCCGGTATCGGCGACATCATCAAGGTCAGCGTCAAGGATGCCGCGCCACGGGGCCGCGTCAAGAAGGGCGAGATATACAATGCCGTGGTGGTGCGCACAGCCAAGGGGGTGCGGCGCGTCGACGGGTCGTTGATCCGGTTCGATCAGAATGCCGCGGTGCTGCTGAATGCCAAGCTGGAACCGATCGGTACGCGTATTTTCGGCCCGGTGACGCGCGAGCTGCGCACCGCGCGTTTCATGAAGATCGTTTCGCTGGCACCGGAAGTGCTGTAGGCGCTCTAGGAAATCATTATGCACAAGATACGGAAGGGCGATGACGTCATTGTCATTACCGGCAAGGACAAGGGCAAGCGCGGCACGGTGTTGCGGATTGTCGACACCGGTCTGGCGGTGGTCGAGGGCGTCAACAAGGTCAAGAAGCACCAGCGGCCCAATCCCAACAAGGGAGAATCCGGCGGGATCGTCGAGATGGAGAAGCCCATTCAGCTCTCGAACGTGGCGATCTTCAATCCGGCCACGAAGAAAGCCGATCGCGTCGGAATCAGAACCCTGGAGGACCAGCGCAAGGTGCGCTACTTCAGGTCAAATGGCGAATTGCTGGACATATAGGTGCGGGGGAGGCATGGCGCGTTTGCAGGAATATTATCGTGATACCGTGGTGCAGCAACTGGTACAGCAATTCGGCTACAAGTCCGTGATGGAAGTGCCCCGCATTCGCAAGATCACCCTCAACATGGGGGTGGGCGAGGCGGTTGCCGACAAGAAGATCATGGACCATGCGGTCGGTGACATGACCAAGATCGCAGGGCAGAAGCCCGTGGTGACGAAGGCAAGAAAATCGATCGCGACCTTCAAGGTCCGGGATGGATATCCGGTTGGCTGCATGGTCACGTTGCGGCGCGTACGGATGTATGAGTTTCTCGACCGGTTGATCAGTGTGGCGATCCCGCGCATACGCGATTTCAGGGGCATTTCCGGGAAAGCCTTCGATGGACGGGGAAACTACAACATGGGAATCAAGGAGCAGATCATCTTCCCCGAGATCGAGTATGACAAGATCGATGCCTTGCGCGGAATGAATATCACCATCACCACGACCGCAAAAACGGATGCCGAGGCCAAGGCACTGCTGGCCGCATTCAAGTTTCCATTCAGGAATTGAGAGAACAGGATGGCAAAAATAGCCCTTATCAACCGTGATCTGAAGCGTCGCGAGGTCGTCCGCAAATATGCGACGCGGCGTGCCGAACTGCTGGCGATCATCAACAATCACGCGATCAGTGATGAAGAGCGGTATTCTGCCAGAATAAGGCTGCAGAGGCTGCCGCGCAACGCCAGTCCTGTCCGCCTGCGCAACCGCTGTGCGCTGACGGGCCGGCCTCGCGGGGTATACAGCAAGTTCGGGCTGGGGCGCAGCAAGCTGCGCGATATCGCCATGAGCGGGCAGATCCCCGGCATCACGAAAGCAAGCTGGTAGTGCGGGGCATGACCATGAATATAGCCGGGTGCTTCGGATGTCGATCGGATGGCGGACGATTGGCGGTGGCGGACATGGGGAGCGGGCGTTGTGTGAGAGCGTATTCCATAAACCGAATTGCCAGAGGTGTCCTTAGATGAGCATGAGTGATCCCATCGCCGATATGCTGACGCGGATACGCAACGCGCAGCTTTCCGAAAAAACCTCGGTGGCGATGCCCGCCTCCAAGCTCAAGACGGCGATTGCGCAAGTCCTGAAAGACGAGGGATACGTCGAGGATTTTGCGGTTCATGAAGGCGACGGCAAGCCGACGCTGGATATCAACCTGAAATACTACGCCGGCCGGCCGGTGATCGAGAAGATCGAGCGGGTGAGCCGCCCGGGTCTGCGCATCTACAAGGCGCGGAACAAGCTCCCCAGTGTGATGAATGGTCTGGGGGTGGCGATCGTGTCGACCTCCAAGGGGGTGATGACCGAGCGCAAGGCGCGGGCCAGCGGTGTCGGCGGCGAGGTATTGTGCATCGTGGCCTAGCCGTCGCGTCGGGCAGGGGTGCCTTCGCAGGGGTGGAGCCGATGCATGCGGCGGCGAACGAGCGTCCATGGACGAAAACGGATGGGGCGGGTTTCGTGAGTTGGTCTTTTCCGGGGCAGCCCTTGGGAGGCCACAGGCAGTGTTAAAGGATATAGAACATGTCCCGAGTAGGTAAGAGTCCGGTCCAGGTTCCGGACAACGTCGAAATTGTCCTGTCGCCGTCCGAGATATCGGTGAAGGGCCCATTGGGAACACTGAGGCAGTCTATCGTGCCGGACGTGCTCGTCGAACATGGCGAGGGTCGGCTGCTGGTCAAGACCGCAGGAGAGTCCCGCCAGGCGAATGCGATGTCCGGTACCATGCGCGCGTTGCTGGCCAACATGGTGCGGGGCGTGAGCAGTGGTTTTGAAAAGAAATTGCTGTTGGTCGGTGTCGGTTATCGGGCGCAAGCTGCGGGGGATGTTCTCAATCTCACGCTGGGGTTTTCCCATCCGGTGGCCTACCGGTTGCCCGATGGCGTGAAAGTCGAGACGCCGACCCAGACCGAGATCGTGATCAAGGGTATCGACAAGCAGAAGGTAGGTCAGGTGGCGGCAGAGGTACGCGCCTATCGCAGGCCGGAACCCTACAAGGGAAAGGGCGTGCGATATGCCGACGAGGTCGTCAAGATGAAGGAAACCAAGAAGAAGTAGTCGAGATCAGACATGTCAAATTCCTTGAAATCCCGTTTGCGCCGTGCGCGTCGTACCCGTGCCAGGATTGCCGAATTGAAGGCGGTGCGGCTGACGGTGCATCGCAGCAACTGCCATATCTACGTGCAGTTGATAGACAGTGCCGGCGGCAAGGTGCTCGCCAGCGCCTCCACCCTCGAACCCGAGTTGCGGAAGACGCTTTCCAGCGGAGGTACGGTCACGGCGGCTGCGGAAGTCGGCAAGCGTGTCGCCCAGAAGGCGAGGGATCTGGGCATCGAGGCGGTGGCGTTCGATCGTTCGGGCTTCAAGTATCACGGGCGCGTCAAGGCGCTGGCCGATGCGGCCCGCGAGCATGGTCTCAAATTCTGAGAGGGTAGGCGGCAATGGCTAAGATGCAGGGAAGGGCGCAGGGAAAGGTGCCGCAGGGAGACGATCGGGGAGATGGCCTCAGGGAGAAGATGGTGGCGATCAATCGCGTCACCAAGGTGGTGAAAGGTGGACGTATCCTCGGGTTCGCCGCCCTGACCGTGGTGGGAGATGGAGATGGCGCCGTGGGCATGGGCAAGGGCAAGTCCCGCGAAGTGCCGGTGGCGGTGCAGAAAGCCATGGATGAGGCGCGCCGCAAGATGATCAAGGTGAATCTCAAGAATGGCACCCTGCATCATCCGGTGATCGGGCGGCACGGCGCAGCCAGGGTTTACATGCAGCCTGCGTCGGAAGGCACCGGTATCATAGCCGGCGGCCCCATGCGCGCGATATTCGAGGTCATGGGTGTGCACGACATCCTTGCCAAGTGCATCGGTTCGACCAACCCCTACAACGTGGTACGGGCCACCTTGCAGGGTCTGCAGTCGATGAACACGCCTGCCGAGATCGCTGCCAAGCGTGGCAAGAGCGTGGAGGAAATTCTGCTCCTGGAGAAATGACCGTGGCCAAGACTGACAAGAAAATCAAAGTGACCCTGATCAGGAGTCTGATCGGTACCAAGCAGTCGCACCGTGCGACAGTGAGGGGATTGGGTCTGCGGCGGCTCAACAGTGTGGCCGAGCTGGAGGATACGCCGGCGGTACGGGGCATGATCAGAAAGGTTTATTATCTTGTCAGGAGCGAGGGATAGATGCGACTGAATTCCATCAAGCCGGCCGATGGCGCCACCCGGTCCCGGCGGCGCGTCGGGCGCGGCATCGGTTCGGGTCTGGGCAAGACCGCCGGCCGTGGCCACAAGGGACAGAAGTCGCGCACGGGGGGGTTTCACAAGACCGGCTTCGAAGGGGGGCAGATGCCTCTGCAGCGTCGCCTGCCGAAGCGTGGCTTCATTTCCCCAACGGGAAAGGGCGTTGCCCAGGTGCGCCTGTCGGCATTGGGAAAGCTATCGGAGGGCGTCGTCGACATTCTTGTCCTGAAGCAGGCGGGGGTGGTTGCGGCTTCCGCCCTGACCGCCAAGGTCATCCTTTCCGGAACGATCGATCGTGCGGTGAAGCTGCAGGGTATCGGGGCGACCAAGGGAGCAAGGGCGGCGATCGAGGCTGCCGGGGGCAGCGTTGAATAAGTTCGCGGGGATGAATATTGGCTGCTAACGAGGCCCTGCGGGGATTGTCCGGCAAGCTCGGGGACCTGAAGCGTCGCCTGTGGTTCCTGCTGCTCGCACTGGTCGTCTACCGGATCGGTGCGCACGTGCCGGTACCCGGCATTGATCCCGTGGTGTTGAAAGACCTGTTCGAATCCCAGCAGGGGGGAATACTCGGGATGTTCAACATGTTCTCCGGAGGGGCGCTCTCCCGGTTTTCGATATTCGCCCTCGGAATCATGCCGTACATCTCGGCCTCGATCATCATGCAGTTGGGAACGGTCGCGTTTCCCCACCTGGAAGCCTTGAAAAAGGAAGGGGAATCGGGGCGCAGGAAGATCACTCAGTATACCCGCTATGGCACGCTGGGACTGGCCCTGGTGCAGGGCTACGGCATTTCGATCGCCCTGCAGGCCCAGACCGGCCTGGTGATCGAGCCAGGTCCGATGTTCCTCTTCACCACCGTCATCACGTTGGTAACCGGCACCATATTCCTGATGTGGCTGGGTGAGCAGATCACCGAACGGGGAATCGGCAACGGCATTTCGCTGATCATCTTCGCCGGCATCGCCGCAGGACTTCCCAGCGCGATCGGCGGGACACTCGAACTGGTGCGTACCGGAGCGATGCATTTTCTGGTGGCGCTGGGCATATTCGTGGCAGCGACAGCCGTGACGGCCTTCGTGGTGTTCGTCGAACGCGGGCAGCGCAAGATACTCGTGAACTATGCCAAGCGCCAGGTAGGGCGCAAGGTATACGGGGGGCAGAGCTCGCATCTGCCGCTGAAGCTCAACATGTCCGGCGTGATCCCGCCCATCTTCGCATCCAGCATCATCCTGTTTCCCGCGACGCTGGCCGGCTGGTTCGCCACCGGGGATTCCATGAGCTGGCTGCGGGACATCAGCGGAGCCCTTTCTCCGGGTCAGCCGGTCTATGTCATCATGTACGCGGCGATGATCGTGTTCTTCTGCTTCTTCTATACGGCGCTGGTGTTCAACCCCCGGGAAACCGCGGAGAATCTGAAAAAGAGCGGAGCCTTCATTCCCGGCATCCGTCCCGGGGAGCAGACCGCGCGCTATATCGAGCGCATCATGCTGCGGCTGACGCTTGCGGGTGCCATCTACGTGACGCTCGTGTGCCTGCTGCCCGAGTTCCTGATCCTGAAATGGAACGTTCCCTTCTACTTCGGCGGAACGTCGCTCCTGATCATCGTCGTGGTGACCATGGACTTCATGGCGCAGGTGCAGGCCTATATCATGTCTCACCAGTACGAGAGCCTGCTGAAGAAAACGAACTTCAAGGGCGGCGGCGGCCTCCCGGCGCGGTAATCGGCCGTATACCGGGAAGCGGACAGGATGGCCAAGGAAGAAACGATACAGATGCAGGGGGAGGTGCTGGAGACGTTGCCCAATGCGACGTTTCGTGTCAAGCTGGAGAATGGACATGTGGTGCTGGCGCACATCTCCGGCAAGATGCGCATGCACTACATCCGGATACTTCCCGGGGACAAGGTGACGGTGGACCTGACGCCTTATGATTTGAGCAGGGCACGGATCACGTTTCGTGCCAAATAGCCTTAGAAGGAGTGCACATGAAAGTATTTGCATCGGTCAAGAAGATCTGCCGCAATTGCAAGATCATCCGGCGTAATCGCGTGGTTCGGGTCATCTGCACCGATCCGAGACACAAGCAGCGCCAGGGCTGAACGCAAGCAGCCGAGGCGTGACGGTTATCATCTTTTTGTAGGAAACGACGTATGGCCCGTATTGCTGGAGTCAATATCCCCAATCATCAGCATGTCGAGATCGCATTGACTTCGATCTACGGCATAGGACGTACCAGGGCGCGGGAGATCTGTGCGGCCTCCGGCGTCGCCGCCTCGACGAAGATCAAGGATGTCACCGATGCGCAAATGGACAAGCTGCGCGAGGGTGTCGCCAGATTCACGGTGGAAGGCGACCTGCGGCGCGAGGTGTCGATGAACATCAAGCGCCTGATGGATCTGGGCTGCTATCGGGGACTGCGCCATCGCCGCGGATTGCCGGTACGCGGGCAGCGCACCCGAACCAACGCCAGAACCCGCAAGGGGCCACGCAAGGCGATTCGTGCCTCCAATGCAAAGCCAGGCAAGTAGGGTGGGTGACAATCAAGCGATGAACCGTACGTGCTACGTACTAAAAGGATGATGACATGGTAAAAGCAGCCACACGAGTACGCAAGAAGGTCAGAAAGAATGTAGCGGAGGGCATCGCCCACGTGCATGCTTCCTTCAATAATACCATCGTCACGATTACCGATCGCCAGGGAAATGCATTGTCGTGGGCGACTTCGGGAGGGGCCGGCTTCAAGGGATCGCGCAAGAGCACTCCGTTCGCTGCCCAGGTGGCTGCCGAGCAGGCCGGAAAGGTTGCGCAGGAATGTGGGGTCAAGAACCTGGAGGTGCGCATCAAGGGCCCTGGTCCGGGGCGTGAGTCCGCCGTTCGCGCCCTGAATGCCGTGGGTTTCAAGATCACCAGCATTTCGGATGTGACGCCAGTACCTCACAATGGCTGCCGTCCACCCAAGAAGCGTCGTATCTGAGTCGGCATTCCGTCTCGAAACGATCAACTGACAGGTTTTCCGCAAAAGGATCAGGCTATGTCAAGCAATATCTTTCTTACGCCACGCATCATCGACGTCCAGAATTTCTCGCCGTTGCACGCCAAGATCACCATGGAGCCATTCGAGCGTGGTTACGGACATACGCTGGGCAATGCGCTGCGCCGTATCCTGTTGTCTTCCATGCCGGGGTTCGCACCGACCGAAGTTCAGATCGGTGGGGTGGTGCACGAATATTCCGCTCTCGACGGCGTGCAGGAAGATGTCGTCGACATCCTTCTCAATCTGAAGGGCATCGTGCTGAAGCTGCACAATCGCAGCGAAGCGATACTGACGCTCAATAAGAAGGGAGAGGGAACGGTTACCGCGGGCGACATCGAGGCCGGGCACGACGTGGAGATCATCAATCCGGATCATGTGATTGCGCATCTCACCGCTGGTGGAAAGCTGGACATGCAGATCAAGGTCGAACTGGGACGCGGCTATGTGCCGGGAACGGTCCGGCAACAGGGGAACGAGGGCCGCACCATAGGCAGCATCCTGCTGGATGCGTCCTTCAGTCCGATACGCAGGGTCAGTTATGCGGTGGAGAGCGCGCGGGTGGAGCAGCGCACGGATCTGGACAAGCTTGTCATGGATATCGAAACCAACGGCGTCATCGATCCGGAAGAGGCGATACGCTACGCCGCCAAGGTGCTGGTCGAGCAGCTTTCCATATTCGCGGATCTCAAGGGCACGCCCCTGCCGGTGGAGCAGCCCAAGCTGCCCCAGATCGATCCGGTGCTGTTGCGTCCGGTGGACGATCTCGAGTTGACGGTGCGCTCTGCCAATTGCCTCAAGGCGGAAAATATCTACTATATCGGTGACCTGATCCAGCGCAGCGAGACCGAGTTGCTGAAGACGCCCAATCTCGGCAGAAAGTCCCTGAACGAGATCAAGGAAGTATTGGCATCTCGCGGACTGACGCTGGGAATGAAACTGGAAAACTGGCCTCCCGCGAATCTAGAGAAAAGTAAAAAGGAAGTGACCCATGCGACATCATAACGGGCTGAGAAAGCTGAATCGCACCAGCAGCCACCGTCTGGCCATGCTGCGCAACATGACCAATTCGCTGTTGCGCCACGAAGTCATCAGGACCACGCTGCCCAAGGCCAAGGAGTTGCGCCGTGTCGTCGAACCCATGATCACGCTCGGCAAGAAGCCGTCCCTGGCCAACCGGCGACTGGCATTCGATCGCTTGCGCGACCGGGACATGGTCGGGAAGCTGTTCGCGGAACTGGGTCCTCGCTATCAGACGCGTAACGGCGGCTATCTGCGCATCCTCAAGTACGGTTTCCGCCATGGCGACAATGCCCCGATGGCACTGATCGAATTGCTGGATCGTCCGGAACCCGCAGACGCTTCCGCGGAAGCTGCGAAGACCAGTACATGATCTGACTTGTAGCGGGAAGCAGGAAAGAAAGCCGGCTTCGTCCGGCTTTCTTCGTATGGTGGCTTGTCATTTGCGTCAGGGTGATCCAAACTCGGGTGTGCCTGTCGGCCCGTTTCCCCGGCGCAGGGATGTGGCGCAGGCCTTGATTTCGATGAAGGGGATCGCATGGATTTCAAAGAATGGACGGATGAGGAAGTTGATTCTCTGCGGGAGAAGCTCAGGGAATGGCGTCTCCAGCGCGACGCGCCGACCTGGGGCAACCGGTTCCTGAACTGGACGGGGTTCATGGGGGTCTTTGCTCTTCTGACGGGGCTTACCGACGGTTTCTTTGGTGGCTTGTCGATGCCTAGTCTTCTTCTGGTGGTGCTCGGTGCACTGGCGTGTTTCTCCTGGTACAGGGGAGACAAGCAGTACAAGAAGAACGTGGGCTTTCTAGATGAACTGGACCAGGAATATGCTCGGCGCGACCGGAAATCCAGGAAGCGTATCCCGAAATAGCCATTCCCCGATGGAAGCGGGAGGCGAATCCGAGGCGTTGCCGGGGAGGGGGCGGGGCCTGGAAACGTCGTTTGCATCCCTGTGCCAGTTTATCTGGGTGCAGGGTGAGCCACTGCCTCTGATATACGAGATCGGCCATGAGATTTATACGCAACAGGGCATCGATTTGCCGGTGTTGAAGCGTCTCGAGGTGGCTGGCTTGATTGCCCTGGAGCCTGCGGGGTACTTGAAAGGGCGGTTCGGCAGGCATGCGCGCCTCTTCTACCATGACAAATTGACCAAGCTGCGCTTTCCCCAAGCAGAGAACAACCGGCTGGAGCTGGGACATGTCCTGCTGACCGACACGGGCAAGATCCATGCCCTCGACATGCTTGACGCAACGAAGCCGAACCAGGCGTTCTACGAATATGTGATCGACAGGTGGTTTCGCCAGGGCATGATTCCGTCATCTGTTCTGAAGCGTCGCTGATCGGAGAGATGCCCTCTGCCGGCCGCGATGCCAAATGCCCGTGGCCGCGGTGGCTTGTCGCGCAGGGTTTCCCGGGAATCAGGGAATATACGTATCCACCCCGGTCAGCAGTAGGTCGTACTGGGCCTCCACCATTTCCTTGATGACCAGGGCCGGCATGCCGCTGACCACGTTGTCTTTCAGTGCCAGCCAGCCCACTGCATCCGTTGGCCCCAGGCTGACGACATAGCCCAGATCGCGATGCAGATAGGGTTCGAGCCACCCAAGGACGCCGGAATGGCGCAGGATGTTGCGTGCCGCCAGCTTTCCCTTGCGCACCGCTGACTGCGCTGTCAGCGTGTCGGAGCCGGGAGATCGGTGGATCGAACAGTCGCCGGCGGTAAAAACATTCGGCAGGTGCCGATCGCCGACCATTATCTGGCCGAAGGCGTTGGCAGGAAAGAGGCGCTCCGGTTTTATGCCCAGGAACAGCAGTGACAGTGCCGAAGGCAGATCGAACCTTCTTCCGGTCTTGCATTCCTCCAGAAATATCCTTTTGGCATCCTGGCCGCGGTAGCGGGTATCGGGATGGAAATCGATGTCCAGCTCCGTCATGCGTGCCTGGACATAGGTGGAGAAATGGGGAGTGAATCCATCGAGCACGCGCTTGCCCTCGTGGATCAGCCGAAGCCTGGCGTCCAATCCGTGCCGCCTGAGAAAATGTGCGATCTCGAAAAGAAACTGGATACCGGTTGCGCCTCCTCCCGCGACCGAAATGCAGGCTGATCCGTTGTGCCCGTGCATGTCCAGCCGCTCGCGCAGCAGGCCGGCGCCACCGGCGTCCATGAAATCATTCAGATCAAGGATGTTTTCCGCCCTTTCCGCCCGCACGACGGCAGCGCCGACGGCGATCAGAAGATAGTCGAACTCGAGCGTTCCACCGTCCACGACCACAGACTTGTCGCGCTGCCATTGCAGCAACGCCTCTTCCTCCAGCGGCAGGCGGGCGGACAGGTGGCGGCAGCCGAAACGCCGCTCGAGTTCCGAGAACGGCACCTTGCAATCGTCCAGCGGATACCTGAAGGTTTCATGCAGATGGGTTACCTTGAGATGCCAGGGCCGGGGATCGACAAGCGTGATGTCCGCCTCCGGCATATGGCGCAGGAAAGTCGTCAGTGCGGCGATCCCGGCGTATCCGCCACCCGCTATCACGATCCTGAGACGTTTGCGTCCTGGTATGTAGAAAGGTAGGAAGGCCACGGTTTTTCTCGCAGGTGCCGGGCCGATGCATCCGGTCCGGCATGCCGCTAGTATGCCATACTGCAGTAACCCGTGCGGGTGGCATGTCTGTCGGAAACGGCACCGTGACCTTCATGCATGCCGTGCGTGACTCGCATGGGGGCATCTTGAGGGAATGCTTCCTGGTTTCCAGTTCCTTGTCGCCCATTCCCAGATGGCGGTCAGGCCGCTTTCCGCCAGCCCTGCGGGTGGCTGTTGCCCGAGGAAATGCAGTGCCTCGATCAGCCACGGTACGGGATCGGAAGGGTCGAGCGGTGGAGCGTGGGTCTGCTTGCCAAGTTTCTCTCCATGCACATTGACGACCAGTGGAAGATGCATGTATGCCGGGGTGGGGTATCCCAGCAGGTGCTGCAGGTGAATCTGGCGGGGCGTGGAAGCGAGCAGATCGCTGCCCCGCACCACATGGGTCACGCCTTGCTCGGCATCGTCCACGACCACGGCCAACTGATAGGTGAACACGCCGTCGGCGCGGCGCAGCACGAAATCGCCCACGTCATGCTTCAGCCGTTGCCGGATCACCCCGCATATGCCATCGACGATCTCGACCACGGCGTTATCGGTTCGTACCCTCATCGCGTGGGCACGGCTCGTGTCCACGCGATGATCGCGACAGGTTCCAGGATAGATCGGACCATCCACGCCCGTGATGGAGGAATGGGCGATCTCCCTGCGGCTGCAGGTGCACGGATAGACCATCCCCCTGCCTTCCAGCAGGGCGAGGGCCGCCCGATACGCTTCGCTGCGCCGACTCTGATGCAGCACCTCCCCATCCCATTGCATGCCGAATCGTTCGAGTACGCCCAGGATCCGTGTCGCTGCAGCGGGTCTCGTGCGCGATGGATCCAGGTCTTCCATCCGGACCAGCCACTCGCCCTGCCGGGATCGTGCCTCGAGATAGCTGCCCACGGCGGTAGCCAGGGAGCCGGCGTGCAGCGGGCCTGTGGGAGAAGGCGCAAAGCGGCCGCGATAGGCGGGTGGGCTGGGTATTGGAGTCATGGGCTGTGGAAGGGTCTACCGGGTGGCAGGCCAAAAGCCATCGATAACGCGTACGCAGCAAGTATAAGGCATACTTTGCATCCCGGTTTCGTGCTCCGCACGCCTCGTCCCCTTGCTTCGCCGACGCCGTCGCCGCTGGGGATGACCGGCAGGAATGCCCACGGATAAGCCGTTCCCGATCGGGTGACGACCCGGAAGGCCCATCCTTTACCCCCGCTTTTCCCGACAAACATCTTGACTTGAGGGGGTGAAGGGGGATAGTCTTTACGGGGTTGTGGATATGTAACGGATCGGCAACGGAAGGAGAGCGGGGGCGGTTGCGAAGGGGTAGGAGGCCTCATCGTGGTGCGGGTCCTGCTGCATGCTGACGGGCTGTGGCGATGGAGTTCGAGTCTGCAGGCCGTGAAGGTTGGGGTATTCGGGATGGATGATTCCGGGTGCCTGGTACAGGAAGCGGGGAGAGGATCCCGTGCGGCGCGAAGGATCGGCGCGGATCGTGCCTCTGTGAGACAGAGGGAAGGGCGGGCCGACGGCGGCGCGGGGTTTCGGGATTGACAAGCTGTGATGCAAGAGAGAGTGGGCCCGCGGGCGGACAGAGGCTGCTGGCGGGTCTGATCAACGAAAGAGGAGAAATCGATGGCAACAACACTAGGAACGACGGGCAGTCGAGCGGGGTCGAGCGACCGCGACTACGACATGTCCCTGTGGTACGACTCGCGGTGGTACAAGTTTGGTTTGATCACCATGCTGCTGGTGGCGATCTTCTGGATCTGGTACCAGCGCACCTTTGCCTACTCGCACGGGATGGACTCGATGGAACCCGAGTTCGAGAAGGTATGGATGGGGCTGTGGCGGGTGCACATGATCGTGATGCCGCTGTTTGCCC
>NZ_FPIQ01000002.1 GCF_900119085.1 Nitrosovibrio sp. Nv17
GCCTTCTGCTGCGATACCCACTGCGCGTACTTCCCGGGCTCCACCGCCTCCACCACGATCGGCATGAACCCATGCTCCTTCCCGCACAGCTCCGCGCATTGCCCCCGGTACGTCCCGGGCTTGTCGATCGTGAACCATGCATCCCGGATGTAACCCGGAATCGCATCCTGCTTCACCCCCAGCGTCGGAACCCACCACGCGTGGATCACGTCATTGGCCGTCAGCAAAATCCGCACCTTCTTCCCCACCGGCACCACCATCGGGTTGTCAACCTCCAGCAGATAGTGCTCCCCCTTCGACTCCCGGTTCTCCTGCTGTGCCCGCGGCGTCGACAGCTCGCTCAGGAAACTGATCCCCTCGCCTTCCCCCGTCAGGTAGTCGTACCCCCACTTCCACTGGTACCCCGTCACCTTCACCGTGATGTCCGGGTTCGACGTGTCCTTCATCGCAATCACCGTCTGCGTCGCCGGGTACGCCATCCCGATCAGTATGAAGAACGGTATCGTCGTCCAGATGATCTCCACCGTCGTGCTGTGGTGAAAGTTCGCCGCCTTGTACCCCGCATCCTTACGGTGCTTCAGCACCGAGTAGAACATCGTCCCGAACACCCCGATGAAGATCGCCAGGCATATCCACAGCGCCAGCGTGTGCTGGTCGTATATCTGCTGCGCTATCACCGTCTGCGGCGCCGGAAGATTCAACTGGTAGGGATCCGCCGCCGCCATACCAAGCCCGGAATACGTCCCATACGTCAGAGCACACGATAGCGCTGCCAGTCTGTTCATTGCTCCCGCTCTCGTCCATCGCCGCCCCCGTGCCGCGGCGGATATGAAGACAATCGGATTCTCTTATCCTGTTTCCAAGCCCGCCGGCCGATCCGGTATCCGCAAGGCATGGGATTCGCAGAAATTCGTTGCATCGTATGACGTGCCGGCCGTGGAAACATTGACGGTCGTCAACTTTGATGTGATTTCAGCTTCCGCGGGGCGATACGAGGAGGGCGCAGGATGTGCGCCGGAGGGAAATGCCTTGCCGGCTGCATGGGGCGAGCCCGGATGGAGGACTGCGTCCCGCCCGAGCCACGAGGGAGAGCGTGGCTCCTTCGGGCTATCTATGAATGGAAAGGCGGCCGAACCTAGGGGGTTGGAGGATGGGATTTTTCATCCACTGCATCCATTCCGATGAATGCACGCAGGGTGTCGATCCCAAAGGTTTCCGTCATCCGCTGCGCATGCCAGAGACCGGTGGCATCCTCACGGCAGACCCCGTACCCGAGAGAAGGCGGCAGTGCGGGCAGGATGAAGCGCAGATCGAGGAACCAGGCGCACGTGCCGGTAGTGGTGGATTCGACCCGGTCGAGGAAGGGCAGCAGGGCAAAGTCCCGGTAGCGGGAGAATACCGTCTGCCCCCAGGCCTCACGCGCCCATGCCGCCTGCCCAATGTCGGCGCCGAACTTCCGGTAGTGCGCCCATGCTGCTCCCTGGATCGGCCGGTAGTGCGCAGCGGGCCCCGTCCCATGCCCCGCTTCGGGAGCGTCCCGATCCCGTTCCCGCCCCAGGTCGACGGACGCGACGTGATATTCCTCCTCATGCACGACGACGATCCTCCAGTAGAAGGGCGACAGGGGCTGGGGAAACGCGTATGTCCTCGTTTTCGCCCGAGCCGGAAGGCGGCTCGCGGCATAGGCCTCACCGGCCTCGACGGCTCGCGAATGCAGCACGCCCTGAAAACCCACGTAGCATCCAAGTGCCGCCAGCGCGACGATGGCGGGAAATCTCGATGGCGGTCTTGCCGCGGAGGCGAGCAGCCCGGCCGCGATGATGGCGGAAAAGTACAGATCGATGATGAATGTGAAGGGCAGGGAAAACCGATGATGGGAAAAAGGGGCCAGCACCATCGTGCCGTACGCGGTGAAGATGTCCCCCGCGATATGGATGGCGATTCCCAGCGCTGCGGTGCCGTAGAATGCCCGCCATCCGTAGCGGCGCCGCCAGAAGCGGGAGAGAATCCAGGCCAGGAGCCATGCCCAGAAGGGCAGCAGGAGAATGGAGTGGGTTACGCCGCGATGCAGATCGAGGTAGGGCAGTGCGCCGAATATGCGCAGCACGATGTCGCTGTCCGGAAATGCCGCCGCCAGGAATCCCGCCTGCATCCGCGTACGCAGTGCCAGCCCGCCGGGTGCTTCCGCCGGGGCCGTCGCGCGCGCCAGCAGGGCTCCGCTCAGTGCATGGGTCAGGGTGTCCATGACATAGCACTCTCGATTCGATGGAAGGAAGATGCAGGATGAAGAATTTGCCAGGGCGCGGGATCAGGCGCTTTCCGTGCCCTTCTCCGGACCAGGGTCGCCTCGCCCGTACATCAGGCGGTTCAGGTCTCCGGCTCCGGCAAGGCACCTCTCGAGGAATCGGCCAGTACTTGCCGAACCGGCCGATTCGTCCCGCATCCAATGGAGGAACGTCGCCAGGTAAATGGCCGTCAGGCCGGTTTCCTCCAGTGCGCGCCGCAGGTGGACGGCATCCCGCTCTGCGGCCTCCCGCATCCACTGGACGGTACGGCTGACGCGCAGCAGACCGGGGATCTGGACGTGAAGGTGTCCCGGTTCGAGCTTTCCATGGATCATCTCGCGAGTCGTCCTGCGATAGGGGTGCAGCGCACCCAGCCAGGCCATGATCAGGCGATGCAGGCGTCGGGCCGGCGCCAGCTGCGAAAATCCCGGCGTCTGCGCAGCCTTGAGCATGGCGCCGTCGGCGCGCTCGAACCAGGCGTCGACGATGTCTTCCTTCTCCCGGAAGCAGGCACGCACCTCATCCAGCGTGATGTCCAGCGAGGCCGCCACGTCGTGCAATCGCACGGCTTCCCACGATTTCTGCTCGCCGAGGCCGAGCGCGGCATCGACTATCCGATCAGCCGTCGTCATGCTTGCTCTCCTGTATGGCCGCCGGCGTCGCGAGATTGACGCGGCTGTGCCGCACGACCGCTTCCTTGAAAGTCTAAAGAACATTTCTGGAGTTATCAATACACCGCAACCGTGATTCTTCGAAGCTCCGCACCGAGGTCCGCGCAGGCCTGATTGCAGCTGCAGCGGGTCCGGGTCCCCGAGGAGCCGCCGCTCTTGCGGCCCCCTGCGACGGCGCTTGCGGGAATCCGCCGTTGCGGGCAGAATCGAATCCTGGAAAACCGCCCGGATCTGGCCAGACCGCAGGCTTTGCTCATGCGGTATCCGGGAGTCGAACCTTCTACCATCCAGGCGAACCGTAGCCATGAATTCAGGTACCGGCAGCAGGCGCACGGCGAGATACCGCCTCTGTACAGAAGCGGAGCGGGATCGTGGCTGACGCGATCATCTATCGCTCCAGGATCGATGCCTGGATCGCCATCGCGCTGGGCCTGGGTGCGGCGCTGCCGCTGGTAGTGGTTTTCCCGGCGGCGCTCGACGCCTCCGGTCCCGCGGCCCTGATCGCGTTTTCCACAGCCGTCCTGCCGGCAGTCCTGCTGGGCTGGCTCATCCGGGGACTCGGCTACACGCTCACGCGGAAAGAGCTGCGGGTTCGCTGCGGCCCGTTCTTCTGGATCGTGCCGCTGGAGACAATCCATGCGGTCGTGCCGACACGCAGTCCGCTGTCGAGCCCGGCGCTGTCGCTCGACCGGCTCCGCATCGACTACGGGCATGGAAACGCCCTCATGATTTCGCCACGGGATAAGGAGGATTTCCTGCGGGAACTCGGGGCGCGCCGTGGGGCGATTGCCCGGTACGAGGCCGCAGCGTACGACCCTGGCCGCCAGGGCCCTCCTGTGCGCAGGTATGAAACACACAAACGCCGCGATAGCTGGGACGGCACCCGTGCCTGATCCAGCACGCGCCGGCGCGCTCATCTATGCCAGGAACCTGGAATGCCTGTCGGCCTTCTACCAGACCCTCCTGGGCATGAACGTGCTGTACAGGGACGCGGACCACCACCTGCTCGGGTCCCCCGATGCGCAGCTGATCATCCATGCCATCCCGGCCCGCATTGCCGATACCTTCGAGATCACGGTCCCGCCCATGCTCCGCGAGGAGCAGGCGATCAAGCTGTTCTTCACCGTCTCCGACCTGGATGCCGCGCAGGCCACGGCACAGGCGCTCGGAGGCGGGGTGTGTGCCTCCGTACAGGAAGAGCCCGGTTTCAGGGCCTGCAACGCATTCGATCCCGAGGGCAACATCCTGCGCCTGAGAATGCAGGTACCTTGAGTTCAGCCGGCGGCATGGACATTCGCGAGCTCGGACAGCACGAGCAGAAAGCCTATCGGGCGCTGTGGCTGCTCGGCATCACCCGGCATCCCGCCTTTTTCCGTATCTCTCCGGAGGACGATGCGACCACAGGCATCCCGACCCGGTTCGAACCGGACAGCTTCACCCTGGGTGCGTTTTCGGGATCCAGCCTGATGGGCATCGTGAGCCTCGAGCGTGACTCGCATGCCAAGCTTCGCCACAAGGCCCTGGTCTTCCGCATGTTCGTCCATCCCGAAGCGGCGGGCAGGGGCATCGGCCGAGCCTTGCTGGAGCGTCTCATTTCGTCGGCAAATGGCATCGACAGTCTGCGCTATCTCTACCTGACCGTGCTGACCTCGAACACCCGTGCCATCCGCCTGTATTCGTCCCTGGGATTCCATACGTTTGCGCACGAACCGGGCAGCGTCCTGATCGGCGATTGCTATGTCGACGAATTCCAGATGGCGTGCCGGCTGACCAGGGCGTGACTTTGCCAGTGGTATCATCCGGATCAGACATGTGGAACCATCGGGATTTGTCGGGAATTCTGAGATGATCCTCATGGCAACGGACATTTTCCGGTTGTCGTGCACCAGATGATCGAAGAGCCAGAATGTTATTACGCAATCATCCGAGCTTTTCTCCGCGACCTGGACGGACTGCCCTGTTCCAGCTGGTGTCCAGGGCATTGAGGTCATTTGATTTGTGCGGACGGCAGCAGGCCGGTGTCCGCCACCTGGGTTCCCGCAGAAATTTCCTGCACTCGGTCGCCGCACTCGCTGCGGCCTATGCAGCACCGATACCGACCCATGCAAGAGAGATGGAGCCGCGCATCGTCGTGGTCGGGGCCGGCATCGCCGGGCTCAATGCGGCTTGCGTACTGCGGCAGGCCGGATTCCGTGCCACGGTATACGAGGCTTCGCAGCGAACCGGGGGACGGATAAGGACATCCCATGACGATATCGCTCCCGGCCTCGTCACCGAGCTGGGGGGGGAGTTCATCGATTCGACGCACCTTGACATGCTCGCGCTGGCCAGCGCATTCAGGCTGCCGCTGCTCGATGCCGGAAGCGGAAGCGAGCGGGATCTGAAAACCAGATTCTTCTTTGGCGGGCATGGCTATAGCGAGGGGCAGGTGATCGCCGAATTCAAGCCGCTTGCCGTCCGGATTGCCGCGGATGCGGCCCGCCTTTCCCCCGAGGTCACCGCAAGGGCGCATAGCCGCATCGATGCACAATTCGATGCGATTTCCGTCTCGGAATACCTGCATCGGATCGGTGCCACGGGCTGGATCGTGGACTTGATCGATGTTGCCTACACGACGGAATACGGTCTCGACGCGAGCGAACTCTCCAGCATCAACCTGCTGTCCATGATCGGTACCGCCACGGACGATGGGTTCAAGGTCTTCGGTGAGAGCGACCAGCGCTTCAAGATCCAGGGGGGCACCCAACGCATGACCGACGAGCTTCTGGTTCGCGTCGGCCAGGATGTCCGGCTCGACCATCGATTGGTTTCGGTGCGATCAAAGGGAAGAGGATTCCAGCTCGTTTTCACCACGACCGGGGGCACGATTCCCGTCGAGGCGGACTGGGTGATCCTGGCGATACCCTTCACGCTGCTGCGCCAGGTCGAACTCGTGGATGGGGTGCCGCCCGTTACGCGGGATGCGATTCAACATCTCGGTTATGGCACCAACGCAAAGATCATCCTGGGTGTAGGCCGCCGGGTGTGGCGGGAGCATGGATACAGCGGCGAATGCTACTCCGACGAGGAATTCCAGACGGGATGGGATGCCAGCCGGCTGCAGGCGGGGTCTATCGGTGCCTACACCTGCTATCTGGGCGGCAGGGCCGGCATGGAGATCGGCGCCGGCACGGTGGAAGAACGCACCCGTGGCGTGCTGCCTGCCCTCGATCGGGCATTTCCCGGATTGGCGAACGCCCATACCGGCACCAGCATACGCATTCACTGGCCTTCGGAGCCCTTTTCATTGGGTGCATATTCCTGCTTTCGGCCGGGCCAGTGGACGCAATTCAACGGCGAGATCGGACGAAGGGCGGGCAACCTGCTGTTCGCAGGGGAGCACTGCAGCACCGGATTCCAGGGATATATGAACGGTGCCGCCGAAACCGGCCGCCTGGCCGCCCAGACCATCATCGAAGCGCTGCGTTGAACCGGGGCATGAACAGGGCATCCACCGATGCCGTTCAGCCGCTGGATTTCCGTCTTCGCCGGAACAGGTTCAGGCCCCAGAGAGAAACGCTCAGGATTACGATGCTTACGAAGCCTATGGCGGACCAACCGATGGCGTCTATCGACTGCGTTACGTGCGCTGCAGGATCGTCTATGGGCTTCCACGATACCATCGGGGCCGCCTGTGCCGGGGGGATGTCCTTTTCCAATATGGCTCTGGCAGCCTGTGTCGCGGAAATGAACGCCAGCAGAGCCACGACCAGCGCTTCCGCGGTTCCGCGGCGCAACTGCCAGATTTCCTTGATTTCCTCATGCAGTTCCAGCAGCCGGGATTGAACGAGCCGGTATTTCTCGATGGAGCCGCGCTTCTTCCTGCCCACCTCGAATAAAGTGGTTTCGGTGGGGTAGTTGAAGATCATGGGCAGATGCAGGCTGTGCAGGTACTCATAGGCGGTGTCGTGCCTGGCTTCCAGATCTCTCATCTTCAGCAGCAGGCGGAGCTGCCAATACTTGTCGAGCTTCTCTCTCAGAGCTTCTATCTGCGCTTCCGCCATCTGCACCAGTTCTTCGTTGTGGATGAGGACGGCGTGCGGGATGACCAGGTAGGGACTGACGCCCAGGGTTTGCCTACAGGTTTCGAGGGCACGATCACCTTCCGCGATGGACAGGAGGGTACAGCGGTTGAATTTCAGGAATACGCTGCCGTCCTCGAACGATGGCTCGAACGTGTCCACGATTTCCTCGAAGTCCGTTTCGTCAAAATCGAAGATGCCGATGGCGATTCCCGACAGTGCCTGCAGGGTCCTGGTGGAACGGTCATTCCGGGTCATCACTTCTCGGGTCGCCTCGTGAGGGTCTGCCCGATCCCCGCCGGTCTGTCTATTCCCAGGAATCTGTTCGGTTCGTGCCCGGATGGCGTCCCACAGAAGCTTCTTTGTATCGAAACTCTCGGAATCGCTGGTATTTCCCAGCAGGAGCTGGATCGTGCCGCTCCTCAGTTCATACGCAAGGCATGAATTTTTTTCCTCGGTACAGGAATCGACCAGTCTTTTCATCAGGTCGATTATGTGAAGATCCTTGTGCTGTTCACCGTCGGTGGAGTGATATTCGAATGTGATGTTCTGGGCAAGTTTTTTCTTTTCGGAATCAGGGATATGGGTACCCTTTTTCATTTCGCGGTATGGGCCAGTATTTTCGGCGCGTCCATCGTAGAGGCTGATGAGCTTGATGATTTCATACTCGTTGAACGAGCCGTCCGGATCGTCGCTCGACGTGAAGAAGGTCAAATGCCAGATCCGTATTCCGCTGGATGGAAATTCGGTCGAGTTGAGCATGCAGGCAACGGTTCGCCTCTCTTTTTTACATGTCATTGTTATGGACCGGCCTTCGGAGCTGTACTCGTATGACGGTGGGAATATTATTTTTACTTTTGGGCTCCCATCACGCCTGGCATCCGAAGCATTGTTCTCAGCGCCGCCGGACGCGGCCGGGCGGGAAATGGCGAGTCTGTGCCGGCTGACCACGGGGGGCTCTATCTGAAACTGGTAGCTCAACAGATCGTGCTCCATTGATCTGAAAACGGGATCGGCTTCCTGTCCGCTCTTGTTTCCTTTTTCTTTCATTTCGACGAAATGGAGGCAGACGGACGCGGTGCCCAGGGACAGGACCGGGTTCTCTTCTTTTCCGGAGGATGCCGTGACCAGGCCTTCCGAGGGTGAGGAGTTTTTCATTTCGTTCGCATGATCCTGCAATATGGATATGCCGTTGCGCAGTAATTTTCCGGAAAGCAAGATAGCATGAAAAGACTCCGTCTTGAGGCTATTCCAGGGGAGGCGGCGATGATCGAACGATGCCGCGCCGGATGACGAGCTTCTCGATCTCGGCGACGCCGAATACCAGCAGCCCGGCGCCGAGCACCTTCGTCCATTCCGCGGCGCCCAGGCTGGCCGAGCCGAAGATCGAGTGCATGACGGGCGCGTGGGTGAAGGCCAGCTGCAGCGGGACGCAGGCGGCGAGGGCGAGCAGGACGTAGCGGTTGCCGGTCAGGCCCTCGAGATTCACCACGGAAGCGTAGATGTAGCGGCTGTTGACCAGGTAGAACATCTCCGAGACGACAATGGCGTTGACCGCCATGGTGCGCGCCACCTCGACGGACGTGCCCTGCGCCTGCTCCCACAGGAAGAGGCCCAGCGCGCCGGTCATCATCAGCATCGAGACCATGACCACGCGCCAGACGAAGAATCCCGAGAGCAGGGGCTGGCCCGGCGGCCGCGGGCGCCGCGCCATGATGTCGCCCTCGGGCGGCTCGAACGCGAGCGCCAGGCCGAGCGTGCTGGAGGTCACCATGTTGATCCACAGCACCTGCGCCGCGGTGAGCGGCAGGGTGAGCTCGAACAGGATGGCGGCGATCACCACCAGCGCCTCGCCGCCGTTGGTCGGCAGCATGAACAGGATGAATTTCTTCAGGTTGTCGTAAACCGCCCGGCCCTCGCGCACCGCCGTGGCGATGGTGGCGAAGTTGTCGTCGGCGAGCACCACGTCGGCCGCTTCCTTGGCCGCCTCCGTCCCCTTCATCCCCATGGCGACACCGACGTCGGCGCGCTTCAGCGCCGGGGCGTCGTTCACCCCGTCGCCGGTCATCGCCACCACCTGTCCGTCGTCCTGGAGCGCCTGCACCAGGCGCAGCTTGTGCTCGGGGCTGGCGCGTGCGAATACGTCCGCTTCCATGACGGCACGGCGTAGCGCGGCATCGTCCAGCTTCTCGATCTGCACGCCGGTGATCGCCGGGCGGCCGGTGCCGATGGCGAGCTGGGCGCCGATGGTGCGTGCGGTTTCCACATGGTCGCCGGTGATCATCTTGATGCGGATGCCGGCCCGATGGCACTCCGCCACCGCTTGCACCGCTTCCTCTCGCGGCGGGTCGACGATGCCGACCAGGGCGAGCAGCGTATAGCCCGCCTCCACGTCGCCGAAGGTCAGCTGGCTACCGGCAGGCGGGGTGTGCCGGTGCGCGAGCGCCAGCAGGCGCAGCCCTTCGGCGGCCAGCGTGCCGGCCGTGCGCTCCCAGTAGTTTCGTTCGAGGGGACGCTCGCCGCCGTCTTCCAGTTGGCGGTCGCAGATCTGCAGGATGCGTTCGGGCGCGCCCTTGACGAAGATCTGGGGCGTGCCCGCGTCGTTGCCATGGCAGGTGGCCATGAAGCGGTGCTCCGATTCGAACGGGATGGTATCGAGGCGGGACCATGCGTGGCAGGCGGCCGCCTGGCCGAGGCCGGCCTTCTCGCCGAGCACGAGCAGGGCGATCTCGGTGGGGTCGCCCTCCGCGCGCCACGCGCCGTCTTCCCGATACAGGCGGGCGTCGTTGCAGAGCACGCCGGTACGGATCGCGAGGGCGAGGGCGGGGTGCTCCCGGAGCTCGATGGGCCGCCCGCCGGCGCTGAGATCTCCTGCCGGCACGTAGCCCGCGCCCGCGACCTCGACCATTCGGCCGGCGCAGGCGATGCGCTGCACCGTCATCTCGTTGCGCGTGAGCGTGCCGGTCTTGTCGGAGCAGATCACCGTGACCGAACCCAGCGTTTCCACCGCGGGCAGGAGACGGATGATGGCATGGCGCTGCGCCATGCGCTGCACTCCGAGCGCGAGGGTGACGGTCATGATCGCCGGCAGGCCCTCGGGAATGGCCGAGGCGGCGAGGGCGATGGCCATCATGAGCATCTCCTCGGCGCCATGTCCCCGCCACCGCGTGCCGACCAGGAAGGTGGCAGCCGACATGGCCAGGATCACGATGGCAAGGATGCGTCCGAAGTGGTCGATCTGGCGCAGCAGCGGCGTGCTGGTGTTATGCACGTCCGCGAGCAGGGCGGTGATCCGGCCCAGCTCAGTAGCGGCGCCGGTGGCGACGACGATGCCGCGCGCCTGGCCGTGGGTGACCAGGGTGCCGGAGTAGGCCATGCCATGGCGGTCTCCCAGCGGCGCGCTGGCCACGGCCACGTCGGTATTTTTCTTGACCGGCAGCGATTCGCCGGTCAGCGCGGCCTCGTCAATGCGCAGCTCCCTCACCTGGATCAGGCGCAGGTTCGCCGGTATGCGGTCTCCCGATGCCAGCACGACGACGTCGCCGGGCACGAGACCCGCGGCGTCGATCTCGCGCGGCCTGCCGTCCCGTACGACGGTCGCGCGTGGGGAAAGCATGGCGCGGATGGCATCCAGCGCGGTCTCGGCCTTGCCCTCCTGCAGGAACCCGATCACCGCGTTGATCACCACCGCCGCGAGCAACACACTTGTGTCGATCCAATGGTCGAACAGGGCCGTGATCACCGCCGCGCCCATCATGACGTAGAGCAGTATGCTGTGAAACTGCACCAGCAGTCGCATGAGGGCGCTGCGGCGCCGGGGAGGCGCCAGCCGGTTGGGTCCATGGCGAGCCAGCCGCCGGCGGATCTCGCTCTCCGCCAGCCCATGCGGCCCCGTCTTCAGGCGCCGCGCGGTCTCCTCCGGGGAAAGCGTGTGCCAGGGGTGCCGCGCGGTATCGGGGTGTTCGTTCATCGGACGGACGGTGTGGCGGTCGGATGACCTGGATTCCGCGAACGGCTCATGGCGGGAAGGCGGCCAGGCATGTCGGAGCGCGTGGCGGCGGGGCGGATTGCGTGTCCCCGCGATCCCGTGGGGGATGTTTCCGCGTTGCGGCGATCCGCGGGCTATAATGGTCCACATGAGGCATCATCGTCCAAATTCTCTCATGGAACAGGCGGGGATCGGGAACAAGCTCGCCCGGGTTGCCCGTCTGGATGCGGCATTGAAGGATTCGCGCACTCAGCGTGGCCCTGCAAACCCGGTGAAATGACATGAGCATTTTGGATGGCGCCGGGCCGATACTGGTCGCAACCGATCTTTCCGAGCGTTCCCTGCGTGCTGCCACGCGCGCGGCCCTGCTGTGCGCCGAGCTGGGGCGCGGCGAGGTGGAGCTGCTGGCAGTGAAGGAGGCCAAGCTGCCGGATGCGCTCGCCCTGGTGCTGGGCAGCACCCTGGCGGCGGCCGAGTCCATGCTGGTGGGGCGTACCCTGGAGGAGCTCCGCCCCATCTCGCGTTCGCTGCAGGAAAACCATGGCATTCGCTGCACATCGAGCGTCCGGTTCGGGCGGCCTGGAGAGGCGATCGCCGCCCGGGCAGTGGAGTCGTCCGCGGTGCTGACGGTGATCGGCATGCACGGTGGCGGCTTCTTCACCGAACTGTTCGTCGGCAACACGGCGGATGAGCTGTCGCGCGCAAGCCGGACGCCGCTGCTGGTGGTGCGGAATGCTGCCTCGCACGCGTACCGTGAGGTGCTGGTACCGGTGGATTTTTCGGAGGACTCGCGGCATGCCGCCCTGGAGGCGCTCAGGATCGCGCCTTCCGCGCATGTTACCTTCCTGCATGTGTTCGACATCGTGCTGGAGGAACAGATGCGCTGCGTCAATGCTCCGGCCGAAGCGGTCGCCCGCTACGGGATCCGGGCACGGGAGGCGGCCCGCGCGGAACTGCATCGGTTCGTCGGCGGCCTCGGGCTGGGCGACCGCGCCTGCGCGCATGTCGTGGTCTTCGGCAATCCCGGGCACGCCGTATGCGACCACGCCCGGACGTTGCAACCGGACCTGATCGCGCTGGGGAAGCACGGGCGCCGGCCGATCGAGAATCTGCTCCTCGGCAGCGTCACGCGTCACGCTCTCGAGCGGGCGGGCTGCGACGTCCTGATCGTGACGGCGCCGGCCGCCGCGTAGGCGTCAGCCGTCTTCCGGGAGATCGATCTCCAGCGCGATGAACTGGGTAAGCTGGTTCTTCGAGAAATTGTCGTCCGCTACCAGTATCAGCGTACGCCTGCCGTGGTGGCGCGGACCAAGGGTGATGCCTTCTATGTTCCCCACGACAAGTTCCGAGCCATCGGCCTGCTTCAGGTCCGCCAAATCAAGGAGCAAGGTCTTTTCCACCGCCTGTACGTTCTTTTCGGCGATGGAGGCCATGCCCGACACGTTGGTCGCGCGGCGTGCGTCGGCGTGATAGAGCCGTACGGTGAATCCCGAGCGAAGGCCGCCGGACAGGGCCGCGCCACGCACGAAGGCACGCTCGATGGCGATGAACTGGCGGTCCCCGATGGCGACCAGATCGGTCAATCCGTTGGCGGCGAAGCCGAGGAAGGGGTGGGGGGCGGAAGGAACGGGCTCCACGTCGTAGACGTATTCGGCGACGGGCTTGCCATCACCGATTCCGAAGGCGAGTATGCGCGCACGCGAACCGCTGGAGATGCCGGCGCGGTCGGAATCCTGGGCCAGGCCGTTTTCGGTGGCCGTGTACAGGATGCGCCCGTCGATCGAAAGCGCCAGGCTCTCGAACCCGAGATTGTCGTATACGCCCTGGTTGTTCCGGAACAGCCCGATGCCCGGGCCGTTCGGATGATAGTAGCCAGGCACGTCGAAGTCGCGGACATGGCTGCCGTCCAGGTACATCTCTCGCACTGTGGGATTCTGGGTGTCGTGAATCACGCGATAGCCCTCGCTGCTCCAGTAGAGCACGTTGCGTGCGACATCGATGCGCAAGCCTTCCGGATCCACCGAGTACCGCTTGAAGGTACCGCCACCGGGGGGCTGGAGAAAGGTGACCGCGTGCAGCGTCACGCCGGCCATGCCGGGAGCGGCAGTGCGCCGGAACTGGGAAAGGTCGAGGCTCAGCTCATAGAAACGGGCGGGGTCGATCTTGCTGCGATCGTCGCTGATGGCAAGGTAGCGGCCGGTGAGGGGATTGTAATCGAGGGAAGACAGGCCGCCGACGGTGGTACCGAGAAAGCGTGTCCTCGCCGGAACGATCTGCTGGCCGATGTAGGTCAGGTTGAGATCGGCGGCATGGACGACCGCAAAAGGAAGAATGCAGGCTGCCGCCAGCAGGGCCGCAAGCGTCGCCCGGAAGAGGGAGGAAGTGCGCACAGGACTCATCGGACAGGATCTTCGTGCAGGGGACGGCAGGCCATGGATCACCGTGTGTGTACCAAGCGCTGTGATACAATCGGCCGTGATCGGAAGTCACTTGGCGGATTACGGGGGTTCCTCCATGGCGACCGGATGCAGTCTGCACGGCGAAGATGACGGGATTGCGTCCGCCCGCATCATGGAGCGCTCATTCTACCGGATAATGCCGTCCCGTTGTCGGTACCCCGGGGGGTACCGAAAATCGTAGCGTAGTCATTGCGATGGAGTCGGAATGGATACCCACGGTCAGGCGGACAACCCGCTCATCAAGCTCCAGGACATCTCCTGCTTCCTGGAGGAAGGCAGTTTCGACGACAATCTTCTGCGTCTGGCGGAAAAGACAGCACGGATCCTCGACGCCGGCAACTGCTCCATCATGCTGTTGAGCGAGGGAGAATCCCCGAATCCCTCCATGCGGGTGTGCGCCAGCTACGGCCCGTTGCCGCCGGCGGCGTACAAGGAATCGGTGAAACGAGGCGAGGGCATCGCCGGCCATGTCGTCGCCACCGGCGAATCCCTGTATATCGAGGACATCCGCCAGTCGGCGTTCGCCGCGCAGGCGCGGCGCAGCGGGGAAGCCTACAAGGGCCTGCTGTGCTCCCCAATACGGATCAACGCCTGCATTGCGGGCGTGGTCAACGTGACCGGGCGCAACGGCGCAGGCTCCTTCAGGCCCGGCGATCTCGACCTGCTCGACGTCATCGCGCTGTTCATCGGCAAGTCGATCCAGACGATGCAGCTGCAGAACATTCTGAACTCGCGTTTCGCCCAGTTGGCGCTGGTGCAGGAAACCCGGAAGAACGTGGGCGGTTCCCTCGGCAGTGCGCTGCACAACCCGGATCAGATCGCAAAGATCGTGGCGAAGTCGTTCTACAAGGAAATGACCCGGCTGGGCTTCGGATCGAGCCAGGTCATCAATGTCGCTTCCGACATCATCACTCAGCTCAACACCCACCTGCAGCGGCACAGCAAGCGTATCGAGCGGGAACACAAGGGCGCTGCCGACAAGCCCGCGTGATCGGCGCGCACAGCGCATCGACGATTTCCAGGAAAGAAGGGGAACGCCAGGCTGGCCAAGCCCGTTCTCGTGCGCCGGCTCGGCCGGCAGCGGAAATCCGCCGAGGGGCTGGAGGGCGCATGTGTCGCCTGCGGCAGGAAATCCAGGCGGTCGAGGGCGCTGCCCTGCGGGCTCTCCTCCCGATTCGATGCTCCCTCACATCGCAATCCCCATTCCTGTTGAATGCCCTGAAAAACCGGAATTCTTCGAGTATGAAAATTTTGTCGAATATTCATACACGCTGTTTTCGATTTTATCTTATAGTCGAAGGGAGCAGTTGGAAGGGGGCGGTGGAGCCGGAATTCCAGCTGCATGGATCAAGGAGTTTTTCGGGGAAAGGAAATGGCAGTGGAAGGTACCGCATGGCTGGCACGTTTCGCGCCGTGGTGTTTTTCGGCGCTGGCGCTGTGCGGTCCCGTTTGGGCAGCGGGAATGGAGAAGCCCAGGGTCGTCACCACCGTCGCGCCCATCACCGACATCGTCCGCCATGTTGCGGCGGGCCATGCCAGCGTGACCGGCATCGTGCCGCCGGGTACCGACTCCCATACCTTCGAGCCGGTCCCCTCCGATGTCAAGATCCTCGCGGCGGCCGACATCATCATCGTCAACGGCCTTGATCTCGAGCTGCCCACGGTGGGCCTGGCGGAAAAGGTCAAGCGCGCGGGCGTGCCGCTGGTGCAACTCGGCAACCGTACGCTGAGCAGGGAGGAGTGGCGCTATGATTTCAGCTTCCCGCGCGCGCATGGCCATCCCAATCCGCATCTGTGGCCCAACATCGCGCTGGCCATGCGCTACGCCGAGATCGTTCGCGACAGCCTTTCCTCGCTCGATCCGGGAGCGAAGGAAGGCTACGCCGCCAACACCGCAGCGTATCTGGCCCGCTTGCGACAGCTGGACGAGGCCATCTTCGGCTGCGTGAGGAGCATTCCCGAGAAGCACCGCAAGCTGGTGACCTACCACGACTCCTTCGCCTATTTCGCGCCGCGCTACGGCATGCAGGTGGTCGCGGCCATCCAGCCGGCAAATTTCTCCGAACCGGGGCCGCAGGAGGTGATCCGCATCATCCGCCAGATCCGCCAGGAAAAAATCCCCGCCATCTTCGGTTCGGAGGTGTTTCCGAGCCGTACCGCGGAGCAGATCGCGCGCGAGAGCGGGGCACGCTTTATCGACCAGCTTTCCGATGACGAGCTGCCGCCGCCGCCCAACGATTCCTTCATCGGCATGATGGCCGCCAACATGGCGATCATGACCGGGTCGCTGGGCGGCGACCCCCGCTGTGTGGCGCACGTCGACACCCGGGGCCTCGCGCCCTGAACGCCATGGATCCGGCGATCCGGCTGAGCGATGTCACTGCGGGCTACGCGCACGACGTGACGTTCTCGCGCCTGTCCCTGGAGATTCCGCGAGGCCGCTTCGCGGGTATCGTGGGACCCACCGGTTGCGGCAAGACCACCCTGCTCAAGACCATACTGGGGACGCATCGCGTGTTCCACGGCAGTGTGCGCCTGGAGGGGGCGCCCGTGGAGCGCGTGCGACCGGGGGCGATCGGCTACGTGCCGCAGCTGGGCAGCGTGGACTGGAGCTTTCCCGTGACGGTCGAGGAGGTGATCATGATGGGCCTCTACACCGGCCGCTCCTTCCGGCCCTGGCCGAGCCGGAAGGAGCGCGCGCGCGTGCGGGAGCTGGCGCGCCGGCTGGGTATCCACGACTGCCTGCACCACCACATCCTGCACACCTCCGGCGGCCAGCGCCAGCGCGCCTTCCTGGCGCGTGCCCTGGCCAGCAACCCGCGGCTGCTGGTGCTGGACGAGCCCACCACCGGAGTCGACATCATGACCCAGCACGAGATCCTGCATCTGCTGGGCGACATCAACGACGAGGGCATCACCATCCTGCTGACGACGCACGATCTCAACGCGGTCGCCTCGCACCTGCCCTGGGTGATCTGCTTCAACCACGGCGTCGTGGCGCAGGGACGCCCGTGCGACATCTTCACCAGCGAGGTGCTGACCCGGACCTACGGCGGCGACATCGTCATCGTACGGCACGAGGATCACTACCTGATCGCCAGCGGCACGCCACTGCGCTTTTCCAACGGAGTTCACTGAATGGAGGCCCTGCTCGAGCCACTGGAGTACGAATTCTTCAGGCATGGCCTGCTGGCGGCGCTACTGGTGGGCTCGCTGTGCGGAGTGATCGGCGTCTACGTGATCCTGCGCGGCATGAGCTATGTGGGCCACGGACTGTCGCATGCCGCGTTCGGGGGGGCGGTGGTGGGCTTCACGCTCAATCTCAACTTCTACGCCGGGGCCGGCGCAATGGGCCTGCTGGCCGCGCTGCTGATCAATCGGGTGACACGCAGCGGCGAGATCAAGTCCGACGCCGCCATCGGCATCGTCACCACCGCCATCTTCGCCCTGGGGGTGGTCATCATCAGCCGGGTACGGACATTCACCCAGAGCTTCGAGGCAGCCCTGTTCGGCAATATCCTGGGCATCACCGGCGGCGACCTGCTGGTCATCGCGCTGGTCACCGCGGGCACCCTGTGTGCGATCTTCCTCATGTACCGCCCCCTGCTTTTCTCCACCTTTGATTCGGAAGCGGCACGCGTATCCGGAATCCGCACCGACATCGTCCAGCTGGTATTCTCGCTGCTGCTCACGCTCGCCGTGATCGCCTCGATGAACGTCGTCGGCGTCACCATGATCGCCGCCACCCTGATCGCACCGGCAGTGACGGCCCGCATGCTGACCGACAGCTTCAGCCGGATGCTGGTCTACTCGTGGATTCTGGGAGCCGTGACCGGCGTCGGAGGCATGTACCTGAGCTATTTCTTCAATGCCGCATCGGGTGCGACCATCGTCCTGTTCGGTGCGCTCCTGTTCTGCCTCGCGGCCCTGCTCCGGCAAATTCGGGAACGATCCCTGCTGCGCGCCAACCTGCATCGTCACGGAAGTCTGACTCACGCCCACGTGCATCCGTCGGGCCATGGCGAGGGGTATCATGGGTCCGGGGACAGCCCGGATGCGATCGACGCCGGTGCGCATCCCGATCCTGCCCTATTCGAAGCCGTACAGGGGCACGATGGCCGTCGTCACGCCGCGCCGTAGAGCCGTGCAAGCCCGTGGACGGCATACCGGAATGCGGCAGGACGCGGTGTGAGGGGGAGAATGATGAAGGCGTTACGGGAAGGACGGTGCGCGTACGGGACAGGAGAGCGCCTCCGGGCATCGGGCGGGAATGCGGGCGAGCCTGGGGCTCGACGGGACATGAGCGTTCGCCCTCAATTTCTTTCCATGCGAATGACGCCTATGCTAAGCTACCCGCGGGGCAGGGAGTTATGCCATGGTTATTCCAGCCGCTCCGTGACGCCATGGCCGGCATGGAATGACTTTTTAGACTGTTTCTGACCGATCCTACTCTCATGGAACGTTTCACCATTTCTCTCGACAGCCAGCTTTCCAAGCAATTCGATGAGCTGATGCGCGCGCGCGGCTACACCAATCGTTCGGAGGCCATGCGCGACCTGATACGTGAAAAACTGCAGGGCGAACGCCTGAGGGAATGGAGCAAGGGCCACTGCATTGCCACGCTCAGCTACATCTACGGCCATCATGAAAGCGATCTTTCCGGCCGGATCACCTCGGCGCAGCATGACCATCACGACCTCACCCTGTCGAGCATGCACGTGCACATGGATCACGACAACTGCCTCGAAGTGGTGATCCTGCGGGGAGCGACCCAAAGCGTGAAAAGCTTCGCCAATGTCGTCATGGCCACACGGGGCGTGCGGCATGGAAACCTGCACATGGTACCGGTGGAGATCACCGAATCGCAGCATTTCCCCGAGTCCGTCCCTCACATGCACAGCAATCCTCTCACCTGATCGACGCTCCATCCAAGGCCCGCCCGGCAGGGCCGTACGGGCCGTCTCCTTCCCGTCCTCCGTTCCGCCCGCCCGTCATTCCGGCTCGCGGTGCCGCGGATGTACTTCGGTACAATTCCCAATCCGACCAGAACCCGTAAGATGGCCTTCATGGGTCCGCTGAGCCGAGTGTTTGGCCAAGAGAGCAGCACGGGGAAAGCGGGATGGAGATATCCAACAAGAGGGAGGGCGGTCATGGGAACCGGGCCCAAGCGTATTTCTTCGAATGCCGCCAGAGCATCCATCCACACGGCATCGAATCTCAAACCGATCAGCTATTGGAAGAGCGACGCAATGGGTATCATGGCGTACGTATTCGAGGAGCCGGAGGCCACTCTGCGACGCTCCGGGCTGGTGCCGGAATGGGTCGGTTATCCTCCCGATTGCGCCGGCGCAGGCATCGCGGTGCCTGCGCATCACGCCTTTCCCAGTTACCTGAAGCTCCTGAGACTGCGCGATGGACGCGTGCGCCTCACCATCGACATCCGGGCGGTGCTGCGGGCGGACGATGCCTACCAGGATCTGATGCGCAACCTGCTGGCGGATACCCAG
The DNA here is from genome assembly GCF_900119085.1 of Nitrosovibrio sp. Nv17. Taxonomy (GTDB): domain Bacteria; phylum Pseudomonadota; class Gammaproteobacteria; order Burkholderiales; family Nitrosomonadaceae; genus Nitrosospira. The sequence continues at coordinate 18,972 of NZ_FPIQ01000002.1, forward strand.
TTGTCCTTGATAAAGGGAGAGCCCAGATAGGGGAGGGGAAGCGTTGGCGACAGGTTCCCCGGCTGTCGCGACGAGCCGGCGTCACCTGTATTGGCGACGCCAGCGTACGGCATGCTCAATGATGATGGGAGTGGTCAGAGTGATCGTGTCCTCCTCCCCGGGGCGCCGTTCCTGCCGCGCTCTTGGGCTTGAGAGGAGTAAAGCTGGCCGACTGGACTTCCTGCCCCGGCAGTTCGATGAACACGCTGACGACCGTCTCGGGCGTCACGGAGAAATCTCCTGTTCCTTTCAGGGTGTTTTCGCCGCTCTCCGCCAGCCGCACCGCGACCTTGTGCTTGCTGTGATCGTTCAGGACGTTCACCTTGCCTGAGCCTCCCGCCGTGCTGATGGCGGTTTCCGCATGATCCGTCACGTATACCACGATTTCCTTGTCCTTCACGACCAGCTCGAGGTGATAGGGTCCCGCCATCCGCATCTGGCCCCCATGGGGCGCCTGGATGGAATCGAAGTATTCGTCGTTGTGCGCAGCGCTGAAGGGGGATGCTGCGGTAAGTCCGATACCCATCAGGAACATGGCAAATCGTAGTGCATTCATGTGCTGTCTCCTCGGTTATATGAGATTTTATTGCCGGTCGATGCTTTTAATGATACATGGTATGGGTATCTTATTATACCTATACTGGGTATATAAAGACATATCATGGTTTTGTCGTGGCAGGCAGCATATCACATCTCCGGATCGAGAAGGAATGGCCCGCTGCTAGGCACGATCCGACATGGAATTGGACAGGGAGCGGCGTCATTAATTCCATGCTGCGGCGATATGCCGCATCATCCCTGCTGCCGGTCTTGGCCGTCTGCTCCGGCCGGCAGGGACTGGGCAATTCCTAATGGATGCCCTTCCGGCTGCGGTCGACCTGGGCGGCGGTGACCAGGCTGCCGCGGTTTCCCCATGCATTGCGGATATAGGACAGCACTCGGGCGATCTCCTCGTCGCGCAGATGCTGAGCGAATGGCGGCATGCCGTAGGGACGCGGCTGGCGTTCGGTGACCGGCCCGTAGCCGCCGAAGAGCACGCTGCGGATGGCGTTGGTCGGCGAGGCCAGGGTGACGCCGCGGTTGCCGGCCAATGCGGGATAGGCGTTGAGCATTCCCTGGCCGGCGGCGCCGTGGCACTCCCGGCAGTGCGCCTCATAGATGTCTTCTCCCTGCCGCAATAGCCGGTCCACGTCGCCGGTGAGCCCGGGGGCCGGCCCCCGCGAGTAGGGGGCGGTTTCCGGCAGCGACCGGAGATAGACCGCCATCGCGCGCGCGTCTTCCGGCCGCAGGTGCTGGAGGCTCTGGCTGACGACTGCGGCCATCGGCCCCGTCGCGGCAGCCCGCGGGGCCATCCCCGTGGTGAGCAGGCGGGCGATGTCCTCGATCGCCCAGTCCGACATTCCTCCTTCCTGCAGCGAGGTCAGGGAAGGCGCATACCAGTTCGATTCCATGAGCCGCCCGCCGCCGAGCACATCGCCCTGGCTGATCCCCAGTGGATTGCGCGTGGTGTGGCAGGCGTTGCAATGCCCCAGCCCCTGCACCAGATAGGCGCCGCGATTCCATTCTTCGTCCCTGGAGGCATCGGGAACGTAGGTGCCCGGTTCGAAGTACAGGGCACGCCAGACATGCAGCAGCGGGCGGAAATTGAATGGGAATCGGATCCGGCCGGGAGGATTGCGCTGCGCAACCGGCGCAAGCGACTGCAGATAGGCGAACAGCGCGTCGGCATCGGGGCGCGTGACCCGAGTATAGTCCGGATACGGGAAAGCGGGATAAAGCGGGCGGCCGTCGCGACCCTGGCCATGATGCAGCGCCTGCCAGAAGTCCTCCGCACTCCATTCCCCGATGCCGGTGTCCGGGTCGGGCGTGATATTGGGCGTGATGAAGGTGCCGATCGAGGTTTCCAGAACGTGGCCGCCGGCGTAGGGCTCGCCGCCGTGGGCAGTGTGGCAGCCCATGCAGTTTCCGGCGCGGGCGAGATAGGCACCGTGCCGTCGCTGCGCAGCGGCGTCCGCCACTGGCGCGGCGGCATCGTCCGGGCCCGAGCCGGGCGGCGGGCGCAGCAGACCGATGCCCAGGAGTGCGGCCAGCGCCGCAGCCAGCACGATGGCCTTCATTGCGGCCCCGCCGACTGCAGCACGATGCTGCCACAGCGCCTCGCGAGCTCCGCCGGGAGCGCCGCGGCAGCATCTGCCGGGCGCGCCGTGGTGCCCGGCCGGGCCGCGAGCCATGCCGCCAGCGCGTCCGTCTCGCGGGGGGCCAGCCGCCCGGCGATCTCGGACATGCAGTCGTGCGCCTGTCCTCGCATCAGTCCGCCGTTGCGCCAGTTGCCGAACTGGGCCAGCAGGTACACGCGCGGCAGGCCCAGCAGGCCGGGGATGAAGGGCGCGGTGCCCATCAGATCTGCGCCGTGGCAGGCGGTGCAGGCCGGAATGTCGCGTGCGGGGTCGCCGCGCAGGATGAGCGTACGCGCCAGATCGGCTTCCTCGGGCGGGATGGCGAGCGGTTCAGGCGGCGGGAAGGCCAGTTCGAGCGCGGAGAAGTGGCGTGCCATTTCCCTCAGGTAGGCGTCGGGCAGGTTCTCCAGCAGCAGCTTCATGGGCCGGTAGTGACGCCGGCCGTCCCGGAAGTTGCGCAGCTGGTTGAAGAGATAGCCTTCCGGCTTGCCGGCAATGCGAGGGTAGTAGGCGTCGCGCCCGGCCTTGTCAGCGGTGGTGTGGCAGACGATGCAGGCTTTCACCCGTTCCGCCATCGTGTCGGGCGCGCCGGCCGGCTGGACGTCGGCCGAGGCAGCCGCGACGGCGACGGGAGCCAGCAGCCAGAGGGCGATCGAGCGCAGCCATTGCGTCATGCTCACGCCGTGTCTCCGGATGGACAGGGCAGGGGTGGCCGCGCTAGCGCGCGAACTTCCGCACCACTGCCATCAGTTCATCGATGGCCTCGTCGCCGCGGCCGGACTTGATGGCGCCCTGCATGCACCCGTGGGTGTGGTTCTCGAGCAGCAGCATGGCCACCGCATCCAGTGCAGACTGCAGCGCCGAGACCTGATTCAGGATATCGACGCAGTAGCGGTCCTCCGCGATCATTTTATTGACGCCGCGCACCTGACCCTCGATGCGGTTGAGCCGCCTGATCAAGGCCTCCTTGCCCGGCTGCACCACCGTCTGGGGGGCATGGCACGGCTCCTTCGGCGCAAGGGATCCCCTAGCCGGCGACTTCAAAGCCCGCTCCCTCGATGGCGCTCCGGAACTGCTCCGAGCCGGTGGCCGCCCCGTCGTAGCGGATGGTCACCTGTTTCAGTTCGAGGGAGACTTCCGCGCTGCTCACGCCCGGTATCCTTTCCAGTACGTTCCTGACGCTGTTGACGCAGCCCATGCAGGTCATGCCGTGGATCTTGAGGGTTTCCGTTTGCATGTCATGACTCCTTTCAGTGTGGTTGAACGGGTGTTGCCGTGTGGCTGCCGGGCCACCATCGCTTCAGCAGCAGCGAGTTTCCGACTACCGAAACCGAGCTCATCGCCATCGCTGCGCCGGCGACGACGGGGTTCAGCATTCCCATGGCCGCGAGTGGAATGCCCAGCACGTTGTAGATGAAGGCGAAGAAGAGATTCTGGCGGATTTTTCTCAGGGTTGCGCGCGAGAGCGAGATGGCATCCGCTACGCTCATCAGGTCGTCGCGCATGAGAGTGACGTCCGCTGCCTCGATCGCCACCGCGGAGCCCGCGCCGACGGCAAAGCCGATGTCTGCGGCGGCCAGCGCCGGCGCGTCGTTGACGCCGTCGCCCACCATGCCCGTGAAACGGCCGGCGGCCTTCAACCTTGCGACTTCGGCAGCCTTGTCCCCGGGCAGTACCTCGGCGCGGTATCTGGAAATGCCGGCCAGCTTCGCGATGGCGGCGGCGGTGGCGGCATTGTCGCCGGTGAGCATGAGGACGTCGATGCCCATCGACCGCAAACGGGCCACTGCCCGCGCCGAGGTGTCCCGCAGCCGGTCGGCGATGGCGAGATAGCCCAGTGCACCGGTTCCGGCACCCGCACCGGTATCCGCCACCGCGGCCAGTCCGATGACGGTCTTGCCTTCGGCCTGGAGCGCGCCGACAGTCTTCCCGTCGATCGCCACGCCGTGTTCGCGCAGCAGCCTGGGCGAGCCGAGAAGGTAGGTGACGCCATCGACCCGGGCGGTGACGCCGCCGCCGGGGATGGCGCTGAAGTCCTGTGCCGCTCCGGGCCGGATGCCGAGGGCTGCGGCCCGCTGCATCACCGCCCGGGCGAGGGGATGCTCCGAGCCCTGTTCCAGGCTTGCCGCGATCCGCAGCAGCGTGTGTTCCGCGATGGCCGCGGCGGGGACGATGTCGGTCACCGCGGGCCTGCCTTCGGTCAGGGTGCCGGTCTTGTCCACCACCAGGGTCTGGATCTTTTCCGCTTGCTCCAGCGCGGTGGCGTTCTTCACCAGCACACCTGCCTGCGCGCCGCGGCCCATCCCGACCATGACGGCGGTCGGCGTGGCCAGTCCGAGCGCACAGGGACAGGCGATGACGAGCACCGCCACGGCGTTGACGAGGGCTGGGGCGAGGCTGCCACCCAGCCACCAGGTGAGCAGCAGCGTCACGGCGCTGATGGCCACCACGACCGGCACGAAGACGCCGGAGATGACGTCCGCCAGCCGCTGGATGGGCGCCTTGGAGCCCTGCGCCTCCTCCACCAGGCGCACGATTCCCGCCAGCTGAGTGTGCGCCCCCACCCCGGTGGCGCGGCATCTGAGCAGGCCGTGCTGGTTCAGGGTGGCCGCGTACACGCGGGCACCGGTCTGCTTGGCTACGGGCAGGCTCTCGCCGGTCAGCATCGACTCGTCCACGCTGGAAACGCCTTCGATGACCACGCCGTCCACCGGCAGGCTCTCGCCCGGGCGCACGATGAAGATTTCATCGACTCCGAGCGCGTGCGTGTCGATCTCGACGATGGATCCCTCGCGCTCCACGCGCGCAGTCGCGGGCTGCAGCCGGATGAGCGCTTCGATCGCCGCCGAGGTTCTGCTCTTGGCGCGGGCTTCCATCAGCTTGCCCAGGAGCACCAGCGTGATGATGGCGGCGCTGGCCTCGAAGTAGACGTGCTGCTCCAGTGACAGCAGGGTCACCGCCGCGCTGAAGAAGTAAGCCATGCTGGTGCCCAGGGCGACCAGCACGTCCATGTTGGCGCCACCTCCGCGCAGGGCGTGCCAGGCGGCGACGTAGAAGCGCCTGCCCACCCAGAACTGCACCGGTGTGGCCAGTGCGAGCTGCAGCCAGCGTGGCAGCAATTCGGTGTGATCGCCCCAGAACATGGGGCCCATCTGCAGGAGCAGCGGCAGTGTCAGCACGGCGGAGATCCAGAAAACACGGAATTCCGCATGGTACGCGGCGAGTTTGCGCGCCTTTTCCTCGGCCCGCCCGGCCTCGCCGAGTTCGCGGGCGCCATAGCCCGCATCCGTGATCGCCGCGATCAGGGCATCCATGCCGATGGTGCCGGGCGGCAGGCTGACGTGCGCGGTCTCCGTGGCTAGGTTGACGCGGGCGGTGACGCCGGGCAGCCGGTTGAGCGCTTTTTCGATGCGTCCGCTGCAGGCGGCGCACGTCATGCCATCGATCTGCAGTTGCACCGACCGCGGGGCGACGCGAAACCCGGCCCTTTCCACTGAATGGACCAGTGCTTCCGGTGGAATCGCGGTCTCGTCGAATTCGATGCGTGCCGTCTCGCTGGCGAAGTTGACCACCGCGCGTACGCCTGGCAGCCCGTTCAGGTTTTTTTCGATGCGCGTCGCACAGGCCGTGCAGGTCATGCCTTCGATGGGCAGTTCGAGCCGTTTCAGAGCGCGGGCGTTCATGATCGATGCAGGGCGGGCAGCCCGGCATGCGGGAAAGCGTCCCATCCCACGCGATGGACAGCTTCCCCTTCCGGAAGGGCCTGTGCAGGCGCCGCATGGGGCAAGCGGGACAGCAGCGAAGCGGCGTCGTATCCCGAGCCGGTCAGCCTGAGTCCCCGGTCGGCCATCATCAGGCCCATGGCGATCACCATGACGGCGGAGGCCCGCACCAGAAGATCGATGGTACTGCGGGAAACGGTGCTTGCGACCAGGCCGAAGCCCAGCAGCGGCACGAGCGTGCCCAGACCGAACAGGCACAGCATCGTTGCGCCCTCTTGCGCGCTGCCGGTCCCGGCGGCCATGACGTACATCGCCTGCAGCGGGCCGCAGCCCAGCATGAGGCCGTTCAGCAGCCCGATGGTCAGGGGGCGGCGCGGCTGGCGCAGCCTGTTCGACACGTTTCCAGTGACAAAGCGGGGCAGGCGCAGCGTGAAGCGGCGCAATCCTGCGAATACGTTCAGCATCTTCAGGCCGTAGACGATGACGAACAGGCTGGCTGCGAGCGTCACCGTGCCCCGCATCGCGGGAGTGAACGCCAGGAGGGACCCCAGCATGCCCAGGCTGCCGCCGATGAGCGTATAGGATGCCGTCTTGCCGGCGGCATACATCAGGTGGGCGGTGGCAATGGAGGCGGCAGTGCGGGGTTCGACCGCCGAGGCGTAACCCGCCACGAAACCGCCGCACATGCCGATGCAGTGGAAGCCGGTGAGAAAGCCGATGGAGACCAGCATGGCGTATCCCAGATTGGGGCTCATTTCTCCCACCAGATCCGGTACCATGCTTCTCCCCCAGACGGTGACGCCTCCGATGGCCAGCAGGAACGACAGGAAGATCAACGTGGGGCGTGCGCCATGGGCGGACGGGAGGACGGAAGGGCTGTCGGGTTCGTAGCCCGCACCCTCGATGGCGCGGCGAATGGCCGCGTCCCGGATGGGCGCATCGTCGAATTCGATGTCGACGGTCTGCCTGGCGTGATCGGCGCTGACCTTCCTGACGCCGGGCAGCTGGCCCACGGCATGCTCGATGGTTTCCTCGCATCCCGCACAACGCATGCCCCTGACCCTGAGGTGTGCCGATCGAATGTCCGTGTGTGCCATAATGCTCGCCATTCCAGCAGTCGATCCTGCCTGGCGGCAGGAGTTTTCCGCGCCTCGCAGCCGGGCATTCCGAAGAGATGCCGCCAGCATCGCATGCTCCGGAGTTGCGGCTTTATACTATACCGCTATGGGGTATATGTCAAGATATGAAATAGAGGTGGGGGGTATGCGATTGCTGGCATGCATCGACCGTTCCCACGTACCGGGGGTTGCAGATGGCGGCGCAGCATAGACGAGCATGGCGTCGCGATGACGTCCCGCCGGGGATATCCGGGCTGAAGGCGGTGGCGATCGATGTCGACGGGACGCTGCTGAATCCTGCGCACTGCATTTCACCCGCCGTGGGGAAGGCGATCCGCCATGCCTGGCGGCACGGCATCCGCATCATCCTTGCATCGGGTCGCCATCCTGGCTCTCTGTGCGGACTGCTGGCGCAACTCGGGATCGATGGTCATGTCGTGGCATTTTCCGGGGGTGTCGTGGCGCGTGCCGAATCAGGTGGGCGGATCGAGATCCTGTTCCAGAAACAGCTCGACCTGGGCTATGCGGAATCACTGGCGCAGCAGGCGCTGGGCGACGGTCTGAGCGTCGCCTGGTCCACGCTCGATGGCTGGTACACGCCCGGCGCAGGTGAAATGTACCGTCAGGAGGCGGCGATCCTGCAGCAGAAGCCTGTGATCGTGCCCGGCCTGAAGGGGGTGGGCATCGCGCCGCACAAGCTGCAGATCATGAGCGGGAATGCTGCGGACATGCTACGCCTTCGTGCCCTGCGCGCCGAGATCCTGCCGATGTGTTCCGCCGTGTTCAGTCATGACTACATGCTCGAAGTGATGCCGCGGGGAACGGACAAGGCGGATGGTCTGGCGTGCATCGGACGCCTGCAGGATCTCGAGATCGGGGAAATGATGGCCATCGGGGACGCGGAAAACGACATGGAGATGCTGCGGCGTGCGGGATGGGGTGTGGCGATGGGCCACGCTCCGGAGGCGATCAAGGCGGCGGCCGACTGGGTTACGCTGACCAACGGCGAAGACGGGGTTGCCTTCGCTCTCGAGCAAGGCTGGTTCAGGCGGTATTTTTCCGGCAAGCTGCCGCTGCACCGGGAAGATCATCCTTGAAACACAAGGGGATATCCTTCGCCTGTCCTGGCGTTTTTACGATATCCGATCTGTTCGGGTATTCCCGCAATCGACCGTGGTCCAGCATTTTCTGCCGGAAGGCGGCCGATCTGCGATCCAGCGGGGCGAGTGTGGTGTGGGGGGTCGATTGATGCACGGAGGCCTTCATACCCCGGATTCCTCTATCGACCTGCTCGGACGGCCGGGATGGAAATGGGTCCGAAAGGACGATTTCCCGAGATTCCCGGACGAATGATCATGGGCGGCATGCATGTCGGTACAGTAGATCCATATCATTGCAGGCAGATGAATCTGTCGCCGGATTTTCCTGTTTTTTCGGTGATATTGCGAGGCATCTTGTGATTAATGGCACATCGGGGTATTTTTTTGCGTCACACAGCAAACTTTTTGGCGTAGCATTCGATCATGGCGATCCACTCGGGTTGCATGATTGATTCTGTTGAGTTTTTCGAGCCAGTAGGATTGGAGGACAGTTCCATCGATGCCGGTCGTCCGCTCGGCAATCGAAAGCTCTGAGCCAGAGATGACAAATGCCTACAACTCGGGTATCAGGAGCAGGCCTTGATGGTTGAAGAAATGATCGGACATGCGACCCCTGGTTCTTTCCGCTTCCTGCCGCCGGTGGTGCCGGCCAGTCCGGACGGTTGGCGGAGTGGATGATGGAGCGCCGGGCTGCTCCGCGCATCCTTCCGGGGGAACATCGGTCTTCCGGCATGCCTGCGAGAGGAGAATCCGGATACTACACACGCCGGTTTCGCGTCTTCGGCACCCTGTTTCTGGTCAGTGCCGCCATCGGCCTGGCATACGACTACAGCCGCCCCGCAATCTACCGCAGCAGTGCGACGCTCCTGACGTCCGCGATGACCGCCATCGACCGGGAGAGCGGCGACGCGGACATCCAGCATGTCGCCATCCAACGGCAGGTGCTGCTGGGAAGCGACCTGATGGAGGCAACGCTGTCCCGGCTGAAGGAGGCGGGCCGGCTTCCATCTCATTTCGCCGCGTCCGATCTGCAGGTGCAGCTGCATGCCGATCCCGTCCCCGAAACGAATATCGTGGAACTCCGCGCGGAAGGATCGGATCCGGCCTTCCTGCCGGTATTGGTCAATACGTGGATCGATGCGTATCTGGATACGCGTGAACGAGAAGTCCGGCAGGTAGCAGGCGATACGCGCCGCGTCCTCGAAGACGAACTGCAGGGGCTGGCTGAAAGGATCGATGCCGCGCGGAAGGAGCTGCAGTCCTTCAGGACGGCGCACGACATTTCTTCCACCGGGCGGGAGGAAAATGAGGCGCTGGCCCACTTCAAGGCGTTGACCGATGCGTTGAGCCGGGCAAATGAGGAGGAAATCAAGGCCCGGGCGAACGTCGAGGCGATCCAGTCGGCCATCCTGCGCGGCAAGCCGGTGGTGCCGAACGAGGAAAAGGGCAGCGTGCTCGAGCTCGAGGTACGCCTGCAGGGTTTGCGCCAGAAACTGATGGATCTGGAGGGGAAATACACGCGTGAATACATCGAACTGCATCCCGAGTACAAATTCATTCCCGAGCAGATCCGAAAGCTGGAGGAAGAGGTCACGGGCAGGCACAGGGAAGGCCGGGATGCTGCGCTGGAGGATGCGGAGGTCGCCTATTCCGCTGCACGGCAGACCACGCGGGAATTGCGCGCGCAGTTGGATGCCCATAAACACCGGACTGCCTCGTTCACGACGGAGTTTGCCCGCCACGACGCGCTGAGCGCCGACCTGGAGAGCCTGGAAAAGCTTCATCGCGAAACCCAGGAGCGGCTCACGCTGGTCAGGACGGGGCAGAAGGAAAAATATCCCCAGGTGGCGGTCATCAGCCGGGCGCATGAATCCACGGCTCCTGTCAGGCCGGACTACGGTGGCGACGCCTTGATCGTGCTGGCAGGATCCCTGCTGCTGGGATTGCTGGGTGTCTGGCTCCTCGAATATCTTTCCCGGAAAAATGAAGGGCGGTCACCGCTGATTCCGGTATTCGAAGTGCATCACGCCTTTGCAGGTGGAGACCTGCCCGATCGTTCGCGCATGCAACCCGCCCCGCTGGGCCATGGCGCGGTTCCCGCCCTGGCCGTTGCCGCGGAAGCCAGGGAGCTTTCCAGCCATCACCTGAAAACGCTGCTCAAGGCCGCCAACCCGAGGGCGAGGCAGATGATCGGCCTGCTGCTCAGCGGGCTGGACATGGACGAGATCGTCGCCCTGAAGCCGGAATGGATCGACCTGGAGACAGGAACCCTTTCCATCGCTGGACGCACGCCAAGAATCCTGCCGCTGAGCGGTGGGCTCAGATCACTGCTGGAACAGACGGAAGGCCGCGTCGCGTGGAATCCGGGCGATCCGGATCTGCGGATCGATCTTTCCGCTGCGTTGGTATGCGCTGCGGTGGATTCGGGTCTGCCGGATCCGGAATCCGTCACGGCCTGGACGATTCGCCACAGCTACATCGTCTATCTGGTGCGCCAGGGGATACGCCTGTCGGATCTCGAGCGCATCGTGGGTCACGTGGAACCCGCCGCCATGTCGAGTTACAGTCGTTACTCGCCGCAACAGCCGGGACGCCTCCTCGAGGAAGTCGAGCTTTTCCATCCCGCCATGATCCTGGACATCCAGTAACGACTGCTTTCCCGGTCTCGGGGCAATTCCCTCAGCCCGCCTCTCGGCGTGGCAGCGATGCAGGAGGGATAAGGGCGCAGCGGCCCGGCGTGTTATGCAGGCTTGTCGATGGGGAATACGATAAACACGTCCGCATCAGTCCAGACGACGATGAGCGTGTACACGGACAAAATTACATCAAGGATATCCACGGCTTCCGCAGTATTGCCCGCGCCAGGCCTGCCCAGTCCATGATGAAACGGCGAATCTCCGTATTGTACGGGGATGGGTTTGATAGGGGTGTGCGGGTCTTCGGAGTGAACGATGCGGATACCGAACCGGGCGGGATTCCGATCCGCCACGGTAAAGGTCCATGGATGCATTTCCCCCGCTGGCGCCCCGGCAAGGCAGGGACGCCAGCGAGGAAGTGCGGGCACGGCGGCCCGCCATGCTATCGAGCTTGTCTGCGGCGAGCGAAGCCGAAGCCGAGCAGGCCCAGGCCCACCAGCGCGAGCACACCGGGCTCGGGCACCTGGCTGGGCTGGCATCCGGGCGCGGTCGGATTGGCCGTGCAGAAGTCGATCGTCTCTTGCAGCTTGGCAGTGGCGAAGGCGGTGACGAAATTCTCAACCACGGTCTGGTTGGTGGTGTTCAGGCCCAGGAGATTGAATACCTGGCCATGATTTCCCTCTGCCAGCGCCTTGTAGGAATTGATCGTGCTGCTGCCGTCCAGCACGGCGTTGTACAGCGCGTTGTTGTCCTTGAGCAGGTCGTCCAGAATGGACGCGGTGACGGCGCTGCCGCCGACCGCTCCTCGGCCGATGGTATCGCCGTTGCTGGGCTCGTCGGTGAAGATGATGATGTTGAGCACCGCGTCGGGACGGAAGGAGAACAGCGAGCTTTGCCCATCCAGCGCATTCAGCGCGAAGGCCGAGGCGGTGTAGCCCGGCTCCGCGCTGCCGCTGGAGACGAGCCCGGCTGCGGCGGCAGCGAACCCGGCCGGGTTGGTGAGGTCGGTCACCAACCGCGGTACCGCTGCGCCGTTGCCGTAGCCGACGAGGCCGTAACGGGCGTCGACGCCGCCGGCCGAAAGGATCGAGGCGAACAGACCGATATTGTTGCGCAGGTTGGCCTGGACGTTGCTCATGGATCCCGATTCATCCACGATCATGATGATGTCGGTACGAATCTGGGCGGCCTGGGCGGTGACGCCGAGACCGAGCAGCGAACCCGTGAGCAGGGCTGCCTGACATAGTTGTTTGAATTGTCTGAATTTCATGAACATCTCCAATTATTGTGGTTACAGGATGCATCCCTCTTGCGGCTGCGATGCGATGTGCAGCCATGCATCATCAAGCAATATTCATGCCATGTATGGGTTCGTGGGATTACAACGGCTTGGAGGGGGAGACCCCTGGATGGATGGGCTTTACTGTAAAGCCATTCGACGCGCCCGATGGCAGGGGCGCGTGCCGGGTGGCATGTTAGAGGAGAGCGCCCCACGGTTTTCGAAGACCGGGCCTTGCGGTCCTCGTGTTCGACCGGCCCTAAGTGATGTCGGGGTTGCGGTTCAGTGGGCAAGCCGGGACTTGCCCAGCCGGATTTTTCCCGATTGTCCCGGCAATCCAGAAACCTGCTGGAATCGGTGTCTTGGTCCTTGCGAGGGGTGCCGCTGCTAGGGAAATGGATTTAGGTCACCGGCCGCTACCGGTCTTCCGAGTGCCTCCACGACCGCCGTACGATGGCAGAAGGGGGTGCGATGCCACTATCCTACGCGGCGGGTTTCTTCGGGTTCCATTTGTGGATGGCGCCCCCGACGAGTCCCGCCAGGGCGACCACCATCACCAGGAAACCCCAGCCGGTGCCCTTGCCGCTATGCACGAAGTCGCCCGCCCGTCTGACCTCAAGCGGAATGGTCACCAGCGTCTCGGGGCGACCCGCCTCATCGTCCCCAATGATCAGGAGGTTATACTTCGCCAGGGGCTCGAGGTCCACCGCGAGAGCGATGTTCCCGGAGCCGTACGCCTGCGCGGGAACCACCAACACCTCGCGTTCGTCGCCGCCTTCCACTTTCATGAGCCGCACCGTGAGCGGGACTTCGCGTATTTCCGGAGCGAACAGGTCCATCACGATGTTGAGGGGGCCGGCCGGCACCGGGGAGCAGAACGGCGGATAGGAAGGATGGTCTCCGTCCGGCACCACATAGGCGTTGAATCCCACCGGAAAGGCGCCTGTTTCCACGACGCATGCGCCGCTGGAGAAGGACTCCTTCTGCCGGGTACGGTTCTCCGGGCGAGGGGCGCGCAACGAACTGCTGAAATCCTCCGCCTCTTGCGCGCCGGACGCCGCAGGAAATGCCGCCAGGGCAGCGATTCCCAAGCAGAGCATTGCGACCAGCAGGGAACGAAATATCATTGTTATTCTCTCCTATGTGGTGTAACCCCATAATTGCTCAAGGGATAATTTTTAAAATTTAATAAGAACAGCATGTTATATAATACCATATTAATAATATGGTTATTAAAACGATGGACCGGACGCTGGCCTAAGAAAAAAGCAGATCGCGAGCGTGTACGCGCTGCCCCTACTGATTCTTCGCCGGGACGATGCAGCGATCTGTCGGTTATAAATAAATCGGCGTTATTCGCTGTTCCAGTGCGTGCTTTTTCTTAGATGGTTTCCTGAAAAATTCAAGAGTGGGATCATCCATGGCTTTTTAAAGGGAATAAAGCCCATTTTTGGATAACATTGCTCCATAAATGGATCAATCGGCATGAGGTTTCCGAATGCCCGAGTCCATGGGATCTCCAATAGCGATAATGGATTCCCCACCCATCGGGGCTCGATCATCAAAAGGGCGTGATCAGCCTCAACCAGGCCGCATGACCTTGAAAGCGATTCTTGGCGTACATTTCATGCTGCCACTGCGCAATGAATATCGTTCCGCTCGGGCTGCTGTAGATCGCACTGGGCCCGATCGCGAGTACCTCGCCTCTGCGTCCCGAAGACCACGGGCCGAGCGTCGGCGAGATTGTCTGCCCATCGAGTCTGTCGTCGGTCGTTTGCTTCAGGTAATAGCCCGAAAGTCCAGCGCCCCATAAGCCAAACCGCTTGCCGATGAGAAAGTCGATGTGGAACTCATCCCCGGACGCGTAATCCATTTTCGGCCCACCCGTGGCGCGACGAAACTCCTTATTCCTGCTCTTGATGTTATACATGAGCTTGCTTGAGATCTCCCATCCCTTTTCACTGAGCCAGTCACCGCGAAGACTGGTTCGATGCTCCAGTAGCGGGTGCCGATGCTCTTGTGCGGATTCCCGGGTTCATACGGGCCGGTAGGCATGCGGATATCCAGCGCCGCCACCCAGTGCCAATTTCCCAGATGCCAGGCCAGGCTGCCCGGGCTGACGGTTATATCTCCCAGACCGGTGATTGAGCCTGCGTCTGCGAGTCTCATCCTTTGATGCACGATCGGCACGACCATGTGTACCCCGTAGTTACCCCCCATTACGCGCATCTCGGAGATGTGAACAAGGCGAAATGCGTTGAACCAGGCACTGACCGATGCACCCGGCACCTTGTCGCCATTGCCGTCGTGCAGGGAGGCACTGTAGTGCCCGGAATAGCTGAGGAAATGGGTTCCCGGCGGTGGCGCCGCACCCGCAAGCCAGTTTTCCGCCCCGTTCGGATACTGATCGCCACCTTCCTTGGCAATCGCGTCTCCCATAAGCGGTTCCAGCAGGGCCAGCGCAAGACTGCACAACTTGAGGTTTATGCTTCTTTTCCTGCTGTCATTGACAGGATATTGAAATTTTCCTTCGTGGCCGGGTAAATGACGATGAATTGGATCGGCTAACCGTATCGTGGGACATGGCGTTCTGACTTCTGCCATCTTTATAGCGACAGCGACTGTTCGCTGTTCCAGCCCCTCTCTTTCTTCATGATGATTTCCTTGCAATTTCCAGGGTGGAATCATCCACTGCTTTTTATATAGAATAAAGACTGTTTATTGGATAACATTGATCCATCAATGGAGCAATTGGTATGGAATTTCTGAATGACATGGCCCTGTTCGTGGAAGTCGTCAAGGCCAGGAGCTTTCGCGGCGCCGCCGACATCCTTGGAATGCCGAATTCGACCCTGTCGCGGCGGATCGGTCTGCTCGAAAAGATGATCGGGCTGCGTCTCCTGCATCGCACCACGCGCAAGATCGAGGTGACCGAGGCAGGCCAGATTTATTACGAGCGCTGCAAGCGCATCGTCGATGAAGCAAGGCTTGCACACGAGCAGCTCGGAGAAATGCTCGCACAGCCCAGCGGCGTGCTGCGAGCCTCGCTGCCTGTGGATTTTGCGGTGACCTACATGGCGCCCCTGATCGCGGAATTTGCAAGTCTTTATCCTGGCATCACGTTCGATTTCGATCTGGCGTCACGGCGGGTCGATCTGGTGAGCGAGCCGTTCGATGTGGCGATCCGCATAGGGGAGCCGGAGAATTCACAATTGATCGCGCGCCCTCTGGCCGTGCTTCCCAGATATCTTTACGCTTCGCCGGGGTACCTCGCACGTGCGGGGGAGCCCATCGATCCTGCGGATCTCGAGCGCCATGAACGCCTGGGCATCGTGCAGGCCGGCACCTGGGTACTGCACGACGGGACGCGCACCGCCAGGATTTCCATTGGCGACCGGTTCACGCTCAATAGTATCGGCATGGTTCGCCGCCTGGCGGTACTTGACATGGGGATCATCATGCTGGCGGAAGGCATGGTTGCCGACGACCTCGCCGGCGGGCGGCTGTGTCGCATACTGCCCCGGTGGCGGGGAGATCCGATATCCGTTTACGCCGTCACCGAGACCCGGTTGCTGCCTGCAAAGACACAGCGCTTCATTGAATTCCTGCAGGAGCGTCTGGGTCGCTCGTGACCGGAGCCGAAATTTGGCTGGAGGACGTGCAGGCCTGGTGCCATCGCCACGCCGGAATGAAAAACCCCGCCGGAGCGGGGAGGGAAGGGACATTCAAGCCGCTGCGAGCCGTTATTGCGTCGAGGTCACGCTGATCTTCTTGGGTTGCACGGCTTCGCGCTTGGGGATGGAAATCTCCAGGACACCGTGGTCGACCTTCGCGGATATCCCGCCGGCATCGGCCGTATCGGGCAGGCTGAAGCGCCGGTAGAACGAGCCATAGGTGCGCTCCACGCGCTTGTAGCCCTCCTTCTCCGTTTTTGCCTCGGTCCTTTTCTCGCCCTTGATCGTCAGTATGCCTTCTTCCATGGTGACGTCGATCTCTTCGGGCTTGACGCCGGGCAGGTCCGCCAGCAGGATGAATCTATCGGGTTCTTCCTTGATGTCGACCGCGGGCGCCCATTCCGCAGTGGCGGTCGATCCTTCTCCGCTCACGCTTTCGCGCACGCGATCCAGTTCTCTGTGCAGCTGGTTCAGCAGGCTCCAGGGTTCATAGCGAGTAATGGCCATATTGCCTCCGTCAGGTTGAATGGACGTCATGCCGATCCGTTGCACGGTCCGGCATCTGTCATCCTATATGGGTATGGTCGCCGGATTTTCAACCGCGTTGTCCGTTCCGCCTATGCCAGGGGGAGCTCGTCTCTGCCGGAACCGATGCCGGCTACGCTTTCCACTGCATCGACGTAGGCGGGACGGGCGCGCAGCGTCGCAAACGAGTCGGGATGGTGCCGTCCACGCATGCGGGCAAGGCGTACGACGCTCAGCGCGGGCATGTCCCACTGCAGTTCCGCGAGCAGCGTATCCGCAGCCTCAGGGTTGTTGCATACCAGGATCATGTCGCAACCGGCCTGCAGCGCATGCTGCGCGCGCTGCAGGATGCCGCCCGCCACACCGGCGCCCGCCATGTCCAGGTCGTCGCTGAAGATGCAGCCCTCGAAGCCCAGTTCGCCGCGCAGGATGTCTTTCAGCCAGACCCTGGAGAAGCCTGCGGGCTGGGCATCCACGTGCGGGTAGAGGACGTGCGCCGGCATGATGCCCGTCAATCCCAGGTGAATCATCCGGGAGAACGGAATCAGGTCGTCCTGCCGGATATCCGCATAGCTGCGCTCGTCCACCGGCATCTCGACGTGGGAGTCCGCCCGTATGTAGCCATGCCCGGGGAAGTGCTTGCCGACCGCCGCCATGCCGCCCAGCCTGAGTCCCGCCATCAGGCCCTGGGCCAGTTCGACGATACCCTGGGGGGTGCGGTGAAATGCGCGATCCTCGATGACGCAGCTTTGCCCGTGATCGACATCCAGCACCGGAGTGAAGCTGAAGTCCACGCCGGCGGCGCGCAGTTCCGCCGCCAGTACGTAGCCGGTCTGCTTTGCCAGGCGTTTCGCCCTGCCGTGGTGCGTGTCCCAGGCCATGCCCAGCGCGCGCATGGGCGGCAGTCGCGTGAAGCCGTCGCGGAAGCGCTGCACCCGCCCGCCTTCGTGATCCACGGCGATCAGGAGCGGAGGCGTGCGCAGATCATGGATGTCCGCCGTCAACTGCATCAACTGCTCCGGCGACGCATAGTTGCGGGCGAACAGGATGGTTCCGCCCACCAGCGGGTGCAGCAGCCGTTTCCTGTCGTTTGCGGTCAGCCGCACCCCTTCGATATCCAGCATGACGGGGCCGAGAGACATCAGGTTTTCCTCAGGCTTCCGCTTCCAGGATGACGAAGGCGCACGCCAGGTTCAGTTCGTCGCTGATGGACAGATGGTGGCGGGTGATGCCCTCGCTTTGCACCAGTGAGTCCAGCACGGGGTGAAAGGTGAAGCCAGGTTTGCCCAGGGAATCGTGGACGATGCCAATATGATTCAGGCTGACCGGCGCGCGCATGCCCGTGCCCATGGCCTTGGAGAGGGCCTCCTTGGCGGCGAAGCGCTTGGCCAGGAACATGGCGGGCTGACTGCTGCGGAGGTACTCCGGCCACTCCTCATCCGCCAGCAGCCGTCTGGCGAAGCGCTCGCCGTATCTTTCCAGCAACCGGGCGATGCGCGCGGGCTCGACCAGATCGGTGCCGATTCCATAGATCACGGACGCGCTTCCCGCATCAGCGTCTTCATTTCCGCTACGGCCTGCCGCAGGCCGGTGAACAGCGCGCGCGCGACGATCGCATGGCCGATGTTGAGCTCGGAGATGCCGGGTATCGCCGCGATCGGCTGAACGTTTTCATAGTGGAGGCCATGCCCGGCGTTGACCTTCAGCCCCTGGTCGATCCCTTGCACAGTCGCGGTGCGGATACGCTCCAGTTCATGCCGCTGCGTTTCCGGGGTGGCGGCGTCGGCATAGTGGCCGGTGTGGATCTCGACCACTGGCGCTCCGGCTCGTGCCGCCGCCTCGATCTGCGCCAGGTCGGCGTCGATGAACAGCGAAACCCGGATACCGGCCTCCGCCAGCCTGCTGCAGGCGTCGCTTACCTGCGAGAAGTGGCGCACCACGTCGAGGCCCCCCTCGGTGGTCAGTTCTTCCCGCCGTTCCGGCACCAGACAGATATCCTGGGGCCGGATGCGCAGCGCGAAGGCGAGCATCTCGGCGGTTACCGCGCTTTCCAGGTTCATGCGGGTAGCGAGCATGCCGCGCAGCGTCTCCACGTCGTCTTCCTGGATATGGCGCCGGTCCTCGCGCAGGTGCAGCGTGATGGCATCCGCGCCGGCCGCCTCGGCGACCATGGCTGCTTCCACGGGGCTGGGATAGAAGGTGCCCCGCGCCTGGCGCAGGGTGGCGACGTGGTCGATGTTGACACCCAGCAGGATGGTGGAATGGGTTCGGCTCATGGCGAGTATGGATGGAAGCGCGACGGATTGAAATGGAAACTTGGTATACTACTATACCAACCTGCGTGCGCGCACACATTGGCAGGAGGAGGAATGTCGATCGACTGGACTCAGTTTACGCCATGGACCTCGCTGGCGGGGGGCGCGGCCATCGGCGCTGCGGTGGCGCTGTTGCTGCTCGTCAACGGGCGCATCGCGGGCATCTCCGGCATCATCGGAGGATTGTTTGCGCTGCGCAGATACGACATGGGCTGGCGCGTCGCCTTCCTCACGGGTCTGGCTGCCGCCCCGCTGGCGTGGCAGCTGTTCTCCGAACTGCCGCCGGTGCGCATCGACGGCGGCTACGCCGTCATGGCGGCGGCCGGGCTGGTCGTCGGCCTCGGCACCCGCTATGCGTCCGGCTGCACCAGCGGACACGGGGTGTGCGGGCTGTCCCGCCTGTCGCCGCGCTCCATCGCCGCCACCCTGGTCTTCATGGGAACGGGTTTCCTCACCGTCTATCTCGTGCGGCACGTCCTCCACGGGGGTTAGGATGCGGGGGAGCTTCATCGCGGCGGGTGCATCCGGACTGGTCTTCGGCTTGGGGCTGATTCTCGCCGGCATGGCGGATCCGGGCAAGGTGCTCGCCTTTCTCGACCTCGGCGGTGCATGGGATCCGTCCCTGGCATGGGTGATGGCGGGTGCGATCGCAGTGGGCTCCGCCGCCTTCGCCGTGGCGCGTGGGCGCGGCCGCAGCTGGCTGGGAGCCGAGTTCGACCTGCCCGTTTCACGGGCGATCGACCGGCGCCTGGTGCTGGGCAGCCTCGCGTTCGGCGTGGGCTGGGGCATGGCAGGCATCTGCCCCGGCCCGGCCCTGGTACTGGTGGGAAGTGGGAGCGCCAAGGGGCTGGTGTTCGTGGCGGCGATGTTGGCGGGGATGAAGCTTTTTCAGATGCTGGAGGGGCGCCGATCAAGCAAAGGAACGATTCCCGGCGGGAACGAAGGATAGCAGGAAGCGTCGAGCCGCGTGCGGCTTGGGGCGGGCATCCGTCCTCAGCACAGCTGGTGCAGATCCACCAGCAGCTGGCGCGTGTGCAGTGGCCGGTCTCCGAGGTAATGGTTGAGTATGTAGCGCATGAGCACCCGGCTTTGCTGCCGGGTGGCGGTATCGGTGTAGTTTCCTCGCTCCATGTCCAGCAGGGTCTTGCCGCTCACCTTAGGACCCGCGAGGGGTAGATCATCCCATGCCACCGGTCCGCGCTCGATTTCGTAGCGATATTCGGCATCGGGCCGGGTGGGCCCGCCGGATGCGATGTCGCGGTCGAGCGTCAGGGCATAGCCCAGTTCCCGCAGCATGCGCTGCTCGAAGGAACGGAGGATGGGTGCAGGGTCGCTACCGGCTCCCAGTTCCGCCAGCGCTTCTCCATAGTACATGAACAGCTGCTCGTGCGGATCATGGCGGTGCAGCAGCCGCACCAGGAGCTCGTTGAGATAGAAGCCACAGATCAGCCCGCTGCCCTGCAGGGGCGGCTGGCCACCCTGCCATTCGGCCTTGTACAGCGTGTGCAGCTCGGATTTGCCACCCCAGGTCAGCAGCAGCGGCTGGAAGCCGCGCAGCAGCCCCCTGAGGGCGGAACCGGGGCGCCGGGCACCTTTCGCCAGCAGTGGAATCCTCCCGCAGTCGCGAGTGAAGGCTTCGACCACCAGGCTGGTCTCCCGGTAGGGATAGGCGTGCAGTACGTAGGCGGGCTCGGCTTCCTGTGCCTGCACGCGGGTAGCGGCTTCGCGCGCCTCCTGCCCGGTCCTGGCCGCGTGGCCGGAGAGGCGCGGATCATTCATGGCCCAGGCTTCTCAGGATGGCGGTATCGTCGCTCCAGCCACTTTTCACCTTGACCCATGTCTGAAGGTACACCTTGCCACCGAAGCTGCGTTCCATGTCCTGGCGTGCCTGCATGGCGACCTGCTTGAGCTTTTCGCCGCCCCTGCCGACGATGATGGCCTTCTGCCCGGGCCGGTCGACGATGATGGAGGCGTGGATGTTGCGCAGTTCTCCTTCCACCGTGAACCGGTCGATGAGCACGCCGGTGGAGTAGGGGATTTCCTCGCCCAGCAGGCGAAACAGCTTTTCCCGGATCAGCTCGGCTGCGACGAAGCGCTCGCTGCGATCGGTGATTTCATCTTCCTCGAACAGCGGCGGATTTTCTGGCAGACAGGATCGCACCGCCTCGATCAGGTGCGTCAGCTGCACCCCCTTCTGCGCGCTTACCGGCACGATGGCGGTGAATGCATGCATCGTCGCCATGTTTTCGAGGAAGGGCAGCAGTCGTGTCTTGTCGGCCAGGCGGTCCACCTTGTTGACGGCGAGGATGACCGGCCGGCGCGGCCCTTCCGATGCGGCAAGGTGTTCGAGGACACGCCGGTCGCGTGCATCGCAGTGCAGCGCCTCGACCACCAGCAGGATCACGTCCACGTCGCGTATGCTCTGCAGTGCAGTGCGGTTCATCATACGGTGCAGGCGATTCACATGCTGCGCCTGCAGCCCTGGCGTGTCGACGAAGACGAACTGGGCGTGCGCATCGGTAAGGATGCCATGGATGCGGTGGCGGGTCGTCTGCGGTTTTCTCGAGGTGATGCTGACCTTGCTGCCGACCAGACGGTTGAGCAGCGTCGACTTGCCGACATTGGGGCGTCCAACGATGGCGACATAGCCGCTGCGATATGGGACGGAGCCGGGCATCGTCGGGAGCGTCACGTGGCGGGCCTGGAGTAAGGACGGTGCATCCGCGGCCGGCTAGCCGGACAGGCGCAATTGCTCGTACGCGCGCCGGGCTGCCTCCTGTTCGGCGCTGCGGCGCGATCTCCCTGTCCCCAGGGTCCGGATGGACGGCTTCTGGATGATGCATTCCACCTCGAACTGCTGCTCGTGGGCGCCGCCCGTGGTGGCAATGACCGCATAGTGCGGCAGGGCCAGCCGACGGCCCTGCAGGATTTCCTGCAGCAGTGTCTTCGGATCCTTGTCCAGTGTGTGAAAACCCGGCCCATGCAGCAGTGGGGTGAACAGGCGGGCGACGATCTTCTCGGTCTCGGCGAATCCTCCATCCAGGTAGACGGCGCCCAGCACCGCTTCCAGGGTATCCGCGAGGATGGAGGGACGCTGGTTTCCCCCATTCCTGATTTCTCCCTCGCCCAGCCGGATCAGCCCTCCCAGTTCGAGATCCTGGGCCAGTCCGGCCAGCGCCTGGCGGTTGACGAGATTGGCCCGCAGGCGCGACAGGTTGCCTTCGGTGAGTTCCGGGAATTGTCTGAACAGGAGGATCGCGACTGCGCAGTTGAGCACGCTGTCCCCCAGGAACTCGAGGCGCTCGTTGTGCGGCAGGCCGTGGCTGCGATGGGTCAGCGCCTGATGCAACAGCCCCGGCTGATTGAAGGTGTAGCCGATTTTCCGGGAGAGCGGGAGATTGGCCATGGGTCGGGCAGCGGATATCGCCGTCGGTCCGGTTCCGCTGCTACTTGATGGACAGGCCGATACGGCCCAGATCGTTGAAGTTCCACCAGATCATGAACGCCTTGCCGACGATGTTGGATTCCGGCACGAATCCCCAGTAGCGGCTGTCGCTGCTGCTGTCGCGATTGTCGCCCATCGTGAAGTAATTGCCCTCCGGCACCTTGCAGGTGAATCCGCTATCGCTGTAGCTGCAGTGGTCGCGGTGCGGGAAGGGCCGCACGCCGGCGAGGTGCATGGCGGGCGCGTCGGGGTTGGTCAGGACGTTGTAGCCGTGAGCGTCCAGCGATTCCCGGAAGCGTCTGCTGTAGACGTAGTTCAGGCCCGACTCGATGTATGTGTACTCGCCGTCCGGCTCCATCCTGAGCGGTACGTCATTGATGCTCAGTTGCTTGTCATGGTAGGTGACGATGTCCCCGGGGACGCCGATGATGCGCTTGATGTAGTCCATCGAGGGATTCTCGGGATAGCGGAACACCATCACCTCGCCGCGCCGGGGTTCGTTCATCGGTATGATCTTGACATTGGCGACCGGAAGCCGGATGCCGTAAGTATATTTGTTGACGAGGATGAAGTCCCCCACCAGCAACGTCGGGATCATGGAGCCGGAGGGGATCTTGAAGGGCTCCACCAGGAACGAGCGCAGCAGAAAGACGATCAGGATGACCGGGAAGAAGCTCTTGGGATATTCCACCCACCAGGGCTCCGGGCTCTCCGGCATGCGGCGCCGCTTCAGCACGAGGCGATCGAGCAGCGCGATACCGCCGGTGATGATCAACAGCACCAGCATGATGAGTGGAAAATTCATTCCTGTTCCTTGTCGCGGTGTGAATCATTCAGGCGGCAGGCAGCCGCTATTTGTCGCCGACCTGAAGGATGGCGAGAAAGGCCTCCTGCGGGATTTCGACGTTTCCGACCTGCTTCATGCGCTTCTTTCCCGCTTTCTGCTTCTCCAGCAGCTTGCGCTTGCGGGTAATGTCGCCGCCATAGCACTTGGCGAGCACATTCTTGCGCAGCGCCTTGATGCTCTCCCGGGCGATGATATGGGCGCCGATGGCTGCCTGCACCGCAATGTCGAACATCTGGCGCGGGATCAGCTCGCGCATCCGCTGCGCCAGTTCGCGTCCCCGGTACTGGCTGCTGGCGCGGTGCACGATCAGCGAGAGGGCATCCACCTTCTCGCCGTTGATGAGGATGTCCAGCTTCACCAGGTCGGAGGCACGGAACTCCCTGAACTCGTAGTCCAGCGAGGCATAGCCGCGGCTGGTGGACTTGAGCCTGTCGAAAAAATCCATGACCACCTCGTTGAGCGGCATCTCGTAGGTCAGCATCACCTGCCGGCCCAGATACTGCATGTTCTTCTGGATGCCGCGCTTGCTGATGCACAGCGTGATGACCGCCCCCACATACTCCTGCGGCACGAGGATGGTGGCGGTGATGACCGGCTCCCGGATTTCCTCGATGCGGGAAGGATCCGGCATCCTCGACGGGTTGTCGATTTCCGTCACGGTGCCATCGCGCAACACGATCTGGTAGACCACCGTGGGGGCGGTGGTGATGAGATCCATGTCGTACTCCCGCTCCAGCCGCTCCTGCACGATGTCGAGGTGCAGCAGGCCGAGGAAGCCGCAGCGGAAGCCGAATCCCAGCGCCTGCGACGTCTCCGGCTCGTAGTGCAGGGAGGAGTCATTGAGCCGGAGCTTTTCCAGCGCGTCCCGCAGGGCGTCGTATTGGTTGGATTCCACGGGGTAGAGCCCGGCGAACACCTGTGGCTTGATCTCCTTGAAGCCCTGTAGCGGTTCGGCGGCGGGACTGCGCGCCAGCGTCACGGTGTCGCCCACCCGGGCGGACTTCAGTTCCTTGATGCCGGCGATGACGTAGCCGACCTCGCCCGCACCCAGGCATGGGCGCGACTTCGACTTCGGCGTGAAGATGCCGACTTCCTCGCACAGGTGCATCGTGCCGCTGGCCATGAGCAGGATCTTGTCGCGCGGGGTGAGCAGGCCGTCGAACACTCGCACCAGCATCACGACGCCGACGTAGTTGTCGAACCAGGAATCGATGATCAGCGCCTTCAACGGTGCATCCGGGTCCCCGCGGGGCGGAGGGATGCGCGCGATGACGGCGTCCAGGACATCCTCCACGCCGATGCCGGTCTTGGCGCTGGCATGCAGCGCCGCCCCGGCCTCGATGCCGATGATGTCCTCTATCTCCTTGATGACGCGCTCCGGCTCCGCGGCGGGGAGGTCGATCTTGTTCAGCACCGGCACCACCTCCACGCCCTGCTCGATCGCGGTGTAGCAGTTGGCCACGGTCTGCGCCTCCACCCCCTGGGAGGCGTCCACCACCAGCAGGGCGCCCTCGCATGCGGCGAGGGAGCGCGAGACCTCGTAGGAGAAGTCCACGTGCCCCGGCGTGTCGATCAGGTTGAGCAGGTAGATCTCGCCATCGCGGGCGGTGTATTCCAGGGCGGCAGTCTGCGCCTTGATGGTGATGCCGCGCTCGCGTTCCAGATCCATGGAGTCCAGCACCTGTGCCTCCATTTCGCGTTCCGACAGGCCGCCGCACAGATGGATGATGCGGTCCGCGAGCGTGGACTTGCCATGGTCGATATGGGCGATAATGGAGAAGTTGCGAATGTGGCGCATCATGCCGGATCAGGAGACCGGGTTTCGATCCATGGGGCCAGGGAAACGGATGCGAGGTGGGTGGAGCAGGGAACTAAAAAGGGCACTGCCGTGCCCTTTGCAACCCGTGGCTCAGTTTTTTCTACCTTGCACCGATTACCGGAGGCTTTTTTCAGAAAGCGCCCATTTTAGCGAATTTCGGCAAAATAGGCATCCACTGCTGCTGGATCGAGGCGATAGTGGCAGATTTCCTGCTCCATCGCCGCCAGCACCGGTACGCGTTCGCCATAGCGGGCGGCCAGGATGGGGTCGGCGTCGATGTCCACCACTCTGGTTTCCAGGAGCAAGGCCCGTTCCGCCTGCCATGCCTCCAGCGCAGCCAGCATGTCCTCGCACAGATGGCAATGCTCCCGGACGTATAGGGTCAGTATCAACGGCTGCCGCGCCATGCCTAGCGATTTTCACCGTTGAGCTTCATGGTGACGAAGGTCGCCGTATCCCCGCGCCGGATCAGGAGTGCGATGTTGCGTCCCTTCTCGACCTTGTTGAGCAACTGGTTGAATTGCTCCACCGTCTTGACGTCCTGGTTGTTGATGCTGAGGATCACATCCCCCGGGCGTACGCCCGCCCGGCTGGCGACGCCGGGCACCATGTCCTCGACCAGCAGCCCGTTTTCAGTCTCCAACTGCTGCCTCTGCTCGACGGTGAGCTCGCTCAGGCTTAGCCCGATGCGGTTGGCGCTGGCGGGCTTGCCCTGCCTGCCGTTGCGACCGGCGATGCGTTCCTCGGGCGGCACCTCATCCACCGTTACCGTCAGATCCTTGAGCGTCCCGTTTCGCCATACCTGCATCTGCACCCTGGAGCCTGGCTTGGTCGAACCGACCATCCGCGGCAGGTCGCCCGAGGCCTCGACGGGCTTGCCATCGAACTTGAGGATGACATCCTTGGCCCGCAATCCCCCCTTGTCGGCCGGACCGTCCTTCTGCACCGAGGCCACCAGCGCGCCCGTGGGCTTGGGAAGCTTGAAGGATTCCGCCAGTTCCTTCGTGACCTCCTGGATCAGCACGCCGATCCTGCCGCGGCTCACCTTGCCGTTGGTGATCAGCTGACTGGAGATGTCCGTGGCGACGTCGATGGGAATGGCGAACGAGAGCCCCATGAAGCCGCCCGTGCGACTGTATATCTGGGAGTTGATTCCGACCACTTCGCCTTTCATGTTGAACAGCGGCCCGCCGGAGTTGCCGGGGTTGATGGCCACGTCGGTCTGGATGAAGGGAACGAAGTTCTCCTGCGCCAGGGAGCGCCCCTTGGCGCTGACGATACCCGCCGTGACGCTGTTTTCGAAACCGAAGGGAGAGCCGATGGCCACCACCCATTCTCCGACCTTGAGTTTGCCCGGATCGCCCTGGGTGACCTTGGGCAGGCCGGTGGCGTCGATCTTGAGAAGCGCAATGTCCGTCTTGCGGTCGGCGCCGATCAGCTTGGCGCGAAATTCGCGCTTGTCGGTAAGCTTGACGGTGATTTCCTCGGCGGCGTCGACGAGATGCGTGTTGGTCAGGATGTAGCCATCCGAGGTGATGATGAATCCCGAGCCGAGCGACTTGGACTCGAAATCCCGCGGCGAGCCATGTGGCGGCATGTAGCGGCGGAAGAATTCGAAGAAGGGGTCGTCCTCGGGAATGTTCGGCATGCCCGGGAAGGCCTGGTTGCCGGTCATGCTGGGGGCCTGCACGGTGCTGATGTTCACCACCGACGCGCCCTCCCTTTCGACCAGGCCGGTGAAATCGGGAAGCTCGCGCGTCTGCGCCGCCGCGACGGTGGAAAAGCCGAGCAGTACCATCAGGAGATATTTGATCGCCATGTTCTTCCTGTATCCAAGCATCATGAATGATAAACCGCCGCGGTGCCGGTGCGGGGGCTCCGCCCACCCCACGGGCCTATTTTACTCTATGGCTGACGACCGAGTCGCCGATTTGCATGACGGTGGCTGACGGTACCTCGCCCACCGCCGTGATGATGTTGTCGGCAACGATCCGGCTATAGATGTTGATGGCGCCCCGGCTGCGGTACAGCCCCGGAGTCGGGGGAGATGCCTGCCCGGCCACGGGTTCGATGAACACCGATACCGCGGCCAGTCCGTCGGAGAGCGCGATGTGGTTCACGGGCATGGGTTTGCCGGAAAGATTGCGCTTCATCTCGATGACCTTCCTGAATCCCTGGGGCAGATCCCTGACGCGCCACCCCAGTTTCTCGTTGCCCATGGTGGATGACACCAGGTTGACGGCGCGCCACTCCGCGGTCTTGGCGGCGTAGCGCGACTTCAGCAGCGCCTTGTCGATTTCGATTCCGGTTTCCAGGTGGGTGAACACGAATTGCTCCACCACCCGTCCCTGATCCAGTACTGCGGCCTTCAGCAGCAGGCCGGTACGGGTATCCACCCACCACTTGTGACCGTAGCGCCTGTTGTCCCGGGGTTCCAGTTCGATCACCTGGCAGGTGTGGTCGCTGATGCGTTCCTGTCCGCCCAGTCTGACGATGTAGCTGTCGTCGATATTGCCCGTAGACTGCGGCAATAGTGCCGGAAAGACTTTCTGCAGCCAGCGCTTCTCGGTGACGATGGTCTTGTTCTCCGGCATGTAGCAGCGCATCTCGTCGTTGTTGCGGATGATTTCCTGCGGCATGCCGTCGAGCACCTCTCTTTTTTCGTGCTCGCCTTCGGCATCCACACGGTGGAGAATGCGGGACGTTTCGATATGATCGCCCGAAGAATAGACGAAGGTGCCGATATAGCTATGCTGCCGCGGTGCGGCGGTGATCCTTTGCATCCATTCGAGTGCTTCGGGAGAGGAGTGGAGAACAGACTCTGCGGCTGCGGACGATATGCTGCCCAGCAGCATGATCAGGGTAGCGAGCGCTACCCGTGTCATCTCGCGGAAATCGCGTAGGAGTCGGTGGACGTGCGCAGATAGGGTGTCATGCCATGCATCGCGGTATTGGGGGAAAACTGCCCATGTGCCAGCAGGTAGTCATTGATCTGGGCAGGTGTCGACGCTGCCATGACGGGGACGGCTTCGGCCGCGGGCGGGGAGCCCGGCCCAGCCTGGGCCAGGCTGGTGGTGGCCGATGCGCCGGCCATCTGGCTTTCCTGCGATTGCTCCACCATCTGCAGACTCATCCACCCGACGACGGCGATGGCTGCCACCGAGGCGGCAACGGCATAGAGCCGGGCGGGGTGCCTGGCGGGAGCATGGGGCGCGAGCACCACCGGTTCCATGTCCATACGAGTGTTCACGCGCCGGGCGATATGTCCGAACCCCGTATCCGGGCGCTCCATGACATCGCTGATCAGGTGATACAAGGCCCAATCGTCGCGCAGTGCGTCGGTTGCCCTGAGGTCGGCGATGATGCGCGCCGCGTCGTCGCCCTTCAACTCACCATCCATCAATGCCGAAATCTGACTTTTCATGCTACCACCTTTTGTCCTTCCCGGTCCCCAGCAGGGGACGCAATTTTTCAGCTATCGCCTCGCGGGCACGGAATATACGCGACCGCACCGTGCCGATGGGGCAGTTCATGATGACCGAGATCTCTTCATAGCTGAGGCCATCGATTTCCCTCAATGTAATCGCCGTACGCAATTCCTCCGGCAGTTCTTCCAGGGTCTGGTTGACGGTTTGAGCGATCTGCTTGCTGGTAAGTTCGCTTTCCGGGGTATTTATTTCCCGGAGCTGGCTGGCCTCCTCGAAGCCTTCCACATCTTCCGCATCGAATCCGTTGCCGATGGTCGGCGCCCGCCGCCCCTGGGCGACCAGGAAATTCTTCGCGGTATTGATGCCGATTCGGTACAGCCACGTATAGAACGCACTGTCTCCGCGAAACGAGGGCAGTGCCCGATAAGCCTTGATGAAGGCTTCCTGGGTCACGTCTTCCACCTCGGTCGCATCACGGATGAACTGCGACAGCAGTCGTGCCAGTTTGCGCTGATACTTGACCACCAACAGGTCGAACGCCTGCTTGTCACCACGCTGCACGCGTTCCACCAGCTGTTGGTCGATTTCCCGGTCACCCATGCAGCGTGATCCCTGAGTATTGTGGTTGATATTGGATTGCCATGTGCCGATGACATAGCCTTCCAAATCAAGTATACCCGTTCACGGGTTGCCGGGGAAATGACACGGAAAACGGTGCGTACGCCGTGCGCCTGACCTGTAGCAAGAGACAACGGACGGCATCGATTAGTTCATTCGAGGGAAGGATGGCAGCATCCGGCCCCGGCGGGCGGGCAGTGGCTGAAAACACCCTGTTTGCGGCGAGTCTGCTATCATTCCCCGTTCATTCAGACACGGCCATGCACGCCCGCGCGCTTCACGCCCACTTCGACACCCTGATCATCGGCAGCGGCCTCGCCGGCCTCACCCTGGCGCTCAATCTGGCACAGGACCGCAAGGTCGGGCTCGTCACCAAGAAAGCCCTGCTCGACAGCGCCAGCGGCTGGGCCCAGGGCGGGATCGCGGCGGTGCTGTCGCAGGAGGATTCGCACGAGGCCCACATCCGCGACACCCTGGAGGCGGGGGCGGGGTTGTGCGATGAGGCGATGACACGCCACGTGGTGGAGAACAGCGCCCACGCGATCCGGTGGCTGATCGACCTCGGGGTGCCGTTCACCCGGGACGAGGCCAGCGAACTGGGATATCACCTGACGCGCGAAGGGGGGCACAGCGTGCGGCGGGTCATCCACGCGGCCGATGCCACAGGGCAGGCGGTGCAGCTCGCGCTGGCGGAGAACGTGCGCGCGCACACCAACATCACGATACTCGAGCACCACGTGGCGGTCGACCTCATCACCAGCGCCAAGCTGGGACGGAGGGAAGGCCGCAACCGCTGCCACGGCGCCTACGTGCTGGACAGTGTGGGCGGGCAGGTATACACCCTGGGCGCCGACAGCACCGTGCTGGCCACGGGCGGCGCCGGCAAGGTCTACCTCTATACCACCAATCCCGATACCTCCACCGGCGACGGCATCGCGATGGGCTGGCGCGCGGGCTGCCGCATCGCCAACATGGAGTTCATCCAGTTCCATCCCACGTGCCTGTACCATCCGCACGCCAAATCGTTCCTCATCAGTGAGGCGGTGCGGGGTGAGGGCGGCCTGCTGCGGCTTCCCGATGGCTCGCGCTTCATGCCGGCGCACGACTCGCGCGGGGAGCTGGCGCCGCGCGATATCGTGGCGCGTGCGATCGACTTCGAGATGAAGAAGCGTGGGCTCGACTGTATCTACCTCGACATCTCTCACAAGCCTGCGGATTTCCTGAGGGCGCACTTTCCAACCATCCACAGTCGCTGCCTGGAATTGGGCATCGACATCACCCGGCAACCGATCCCGGTCGTGCCTGCCGCACATTACACTTGCGGCGGCATCGTCACGGACCGCCAGGGCAGGACCGATCTCGACGGTCTTTACGCCATCGGCGAGACCGCACACACCGGCCTGCACGGCGCGAACCGGCTGGCGAGCAATTCCCTGCTGGAATGCGTGGTGCTGGGGCGGGCGGCCGCCGGGGACATCGCCCGGCAGCCGCGGCTGCCGGCGCGGGCCCTGCCTCAATGGGACGAGAGCCGCGTCACCAATGCCGACGAGGAGGTGGTCATCTCGCACAACTGGGACGAACTGCGCCGCTTCATGTGGAACTACGTCGGCATCGTGCGCACCACCAAGCGTCTGCAGCGCGCGCAGCATCGCATCACCTTGCTGCGTGAGGAGATCGACGAGTACTACGCCAACTTCCGCGTCACTGCCGACCTTCTGGAATTGCGCAATCTGGTGGATACCGCCGACCTGATCGTGCGCAGCGCCCGGCTGCGTCATGAGAGCCGGGGGCTGCACTACAGCCGGGACTACCCGGATCGCCTGCTGCAGGCGCGCGACACGGTACTGAGCCGCGCCCCGCGTCCCGGCAGTTCAGACACTGTATGAGCGCCCCAGTGCCGTTGGCAGTGCGACGGCGGCCGTCGCTCGCTTTCGCGTAGAATAGCACCCCTTCACCACCACAACCCAGTCATCGAGATGATCCGTACCCGCTTCGCTCCCAGCCCTACCGGCTACCTGCACGTCGGCGGTGCGCGCACCGCGCTGTTCTCATGGGCATACGCGCGCCGGCACGGCGGCAGATTCATCCTCCGGATCGAGGACACCGACCTGGAACGCTCCACCGCGCAGTCTACCCAGGGGATCCTCGACGGCATGGACTGGCTCGGGCTGGACCATGACGAGGGGCCGTTCCACCAGATGCAACGGCTTTCGCGCTACCACGAAGTGGCGGAGCAACTGCTGCGGGAGGGGCACGCGTACCGCTGCTACGCCAGCCGGGAAGAGCTGGAGGCCTTGCGTGAGCGGCAGCGCGCGGCGGGACTGAAGCCGCGCTATGACGGCCGCTGGCGGGATTCGAAGGCGATACCGCCCGCCGGGGTGGAGCCGGTGGTGCGCCTGAAGAATCCCCTGGAAGGAGAAGTCACGTTCCGCGACCTGGTGAAGGGCGACGTCACCGTCGCCAACGCCGAGCTGGATGACCTCGTGCTGCTGCGCGCCGACGGCGTGCCCACCTACAACTTCGGCGTGGTGATCGACGATCTGGACATGAACATCACCCACGTGATCCGGGGGGACGACCACGTCAACAACACGCCGCGCCAGATCAACATCCTCAAGGCGCTGGGCGCGTCGCTGCCGCAGTACGCGCACGTGCCCATGATCCTCGGGCCGGATGGGGAGCGTCTCTCCAAGCGCCACGGCGCGGTGTCGGTGATCCAGTACCGGGATGACGGCTATCTGCCCGAGGCCCTGGTGAACTACCTCGCGCGGCTCGGATGGTCGCACGGGGACGAGGAGGTGTTCAGCCGCGAGCAGCTGGTCGAGTGGTTCGATCTGGCTGCAATCAATCGTGCGCCGGCGCGCTTCGATCCCGAGAAGCTGCGCTGGCTCAACCAGCAGTATCTGAAATTTGCCGACGATGCGCGCCTCGCCGGCCTGGCGAGGCCCTTGCTGGAGGCACGAGGCTGCGATGTGGGCGCAGGCGGAGGGCCGGATCCCGCCCGGGTGGCGGGGTTGCTCAAGGAACGTGTGGCCACTGTGACCGAACTGGCGGATGCCGCGGTGTATTTCTACCGCTTCATGGTGCCTTCCGACGAATCCCGGGCGCGTTACCTCACGCCGGCGGTGCGGGCGCCCCTGGCCGACCTGCGTGGCCGCCTCGCCACGGCAACGTGGGACGATCACGGCATCCAGGATGCGATCAAGGCGACTGCCGCAGCGCATGGCCTGAAGATGCCGGGCGTGGCCATGCCGCTGCGGGTGATGGTGACAGGCGAGGCGCAGACGCCCTCGATCGACCGGGTGCTGGAGCTGCTCGGGCGGAAAGAGACGCTCAGGCGCCTGGACGAGCGCCTGGCGGCCTACCCCGCCTGACGCGCGTATCCGCCTTGCATTGACGGGGCAGGGGGTGCTCAGTATAATTCGCCTTCCTTTTGTCGGGGTATCGCCGGGGGTATAGCTCAGCTGGGAGAGCGCTTGCATGGCATGCAAGAGGTCAGCGGTTCGATCCCGCTTACCTCCACCAGGTATCGGCGCCGCCCGGCATCGGGCTGCGAACCGGCAGTAGCGGAAAGTCCTCTGGTCCCCATCGTCTAGAGGCCTAGGACATCACCCTTTCACGGTGAGTACGGGGGTTCGAATCCCCCTGGGGACGCCAAAAAATATCCGCTCATCGGTTCCGGATCTGCCGGAATCGGTTGCGCATTCATTTGCCGAAGCGGCTCAGGGCGACTTCGGGTATGCCCAACAAACATGAATAACGCAGATAACGAAAGGAAAAGCCTGATTCATGGATAACACGGCCTCTGGAGAATGTCGCTGGCTGTCTTTTCCCGATCGGGCGGCACTGGAAGAGGCAGCGCTGGGCATCATCCTCGACAGTGCGGCTGCGTCGATACGTGAGCGCGGATGTTTTCGCATCGTGCTCTCCGGTGGCGAGGTCTTCCACAGCCTGTATGCGCGGATACCCGGGATCTCCACGGACTGGTCTGCCTGGCATATCTATTTTGCGTACGAGTACTGCATGCCGCCCACCAAGCCGGAGTTGAATTTTCGTCTGGCGCAGGAAGCGTGGTTCGATCGCGTGTCCATCCCGGCGGAGCAGATATACGCCATTCCGGACGATGTCCGCGCAGACAAGGCGGCCGCCGCGTATGCGCCGCTTCTGGCGGAGGTCGACCTGTTCGATCTGACATTGCTGGATCTCGGCGAGGATGGCCATGTGGCCAGCCTGTTTCCGGGCAATTCCTGGGGAGCGGAGCCTCACTCGCCGGATGTCCTGTCGATATTCAATTCTCCGAGGCGGCCGCCGCAGCGTGTATCCCTGAGTGCGTCACGGCTCAGCCGCTCGCGACACGTAGCGTTCCTCGTCAGCGGCGAATCGAAGCGCAGGGCCGTCGCGGCCTGGCGTTCCGGGGAGGATGTTCCCGCGCGTGCGATCATGCCGGAGGCAGGCGTCGACGTGCTGGTGGAGGCCGCGCTGCTGGAGTAGCCTGGGCGGCGAGCGGAAGTGAAGCGGGAGCGATCCTTTCGGGCACGGCCCTGGGGCGAGGTCGTGCGCTTGCCGCCTGCGTAGGCGGGGCATCCATCCAGCTGTTCCCATGCTGCCGACTGATCCTCCATACTTCGCATGATTCCCTCGAGAAGGCGTCTTGCAGCCCCGTTGTCATCCCGTCCCTTTTGTCAATCGGAAGTGGCCCTTTCTGCTGTCGGATGGAAAAATCCGGATCATTCTCTCGACCGTGCACTTCCGTGGTAGCTCTTGCGGTGCCGCCCCATCCCTTGTGCACCCTTGCGCGCTATGACGTGGCTGCTACGCGCCATATCCTCGCCTGCGGCTGCGGTATTTCGTACCACTGAAACCCCGTCTGGCATGCCCAGGTGCCGCACATATCAATCCATAGCACGACCGGGAATCAAAGTGGAGCGGCACCGAAGGGCATAACTCACCACGAAAAGGAGGTTCACCATTTCGAATACCAACCGATCCACCACACAACGCCCGTAGCCCACCAAAGTTCCTCATCGACCTGACATGGGGCGAATGAGGAAATGTATACTGGCGCTTGGCAGAGAGCGGTGAGGTCAAGGCCATCCAGAGGCTTGCGCGGGCGCTGGCAGCGCCACAGGCGCTATATCGATAGCCAAGACCTTGAACGATGCGCAGGCCGCCACCGTGCGCGAGACGATCGGGGCTGAACTGACCAGGCAGGGATTCCAATGCCGACAATATGCGCTTTCTATGGGATCATCATCCAGATGTACTGGAAGGATCATTCCCCGCCACATTTTCATGCTGAATGAATATGTGGGGTATAGAATATCCATCGATATTCAAACCTTGCAGATACTGAAAGGGCGATCGCCTCGCCGGTCGCTGATGCTATTATTGGAATGGGCGCAGGAACACCGCGCCGAACTCATTGAGAACTGGAGACTATGTCAACTCGGTCAATTGCCAAACCGGATATTGCCGCTACCTTGATTCCTCCCATTGGAGTGGGAGAGGATCTATCGGGTGTGGTGGCGGTAAAGGTGCTGGAAGGCTACCGCCTGTGGGTGCGCTTCGACGATGGTGTAGAAGGCGAAGTCGACATGGGCCAGCTTGTACACTCGCCCGCTGCCGGTGTATTCGCGGCGCTGGTCGACCAGGATATTTTTGCCAAGGCATATGTCGAACATGGGGCGGTCACCTGGCCGGGCGAACTCGATCTTGCGCCAGATGCCATGCACGACGAAATCAAGCAAAACGGGATCTGGGTGTTGCGGTGATGAAAACTGTAGAAGAACCGTTGACTGAGACCTTCAGCTTGCCGCTGTCGGCCAACCGCAGCGCGTAAACAATCTGCCTTTCCGTAAATCTCGACTGCTTCATCGCTTCTCCTTGCCCCTGCGGGGCCTCGGGAAGCAATCCTGCCTCCAGTTCCAACCTGTATCAATTTCCCGGGGGAACGTCAGTATCCCTTGCTGCTCATGACTCCTCCTTTCATGCCTTTTAAGGCTTGGGAGTGTCTACAGATTCCGGAGCGATTCAGAATCCGTCGTGCCGGCGTACACCTACAAGGAGGCAGGGGTTGAAAAGCATGCCCCACACGGATCAACCTGCCGTGCTATATTGATCGGGATTCCTGGCGGGTGAGTCCAGGAGATGGAGAAACCGAATCCTGATGCCTGTTGAGACGAGCACACCGGAAAGTGCAGCCCGGCTCCTGACGGAAGAGCCTCAAGGCTTGGGGCTGCGCGGAGGGGTGCACGAGCGCCTGAAGGAGATCACCTGCCTGTACGAGATTCGGTGCGGGATGGGGCTGGAGCTGTCGGTGGAGAGCGCCTGCCAGCATATATTCGAATACCTGATTCCGGCGATGCAGTTTCCGGAGATTGCCACCGCCGTGATCGAGCTCGACGGCAGGCGCTTCACTTCCGAGAGCCACGGGCAGGGGCTCACGCACGAGCTGCAGTCGAAGATCAATGCCGGTGGCAAGCCCTGCGGCCAGTTGCGGGTATTCTACCCGGAGGACAAGCCGTTCCTGGTTCCGGAAGAGCAGCGGCTCATCGACGCGGTGGCGCGGGATCTGGAAATATGGCTGGAGCGCAAGCAGATCGACGAGGCGCTGCACGAGCGCCTGAAGGAGATCACCTGTCTGTACGAGATCCGGCGCGGGATGGGGCTGGAGCTGTCGGTGGAGAGCGCCTGCCAGCATATCTTCGAATACCTGATTCCGGCGATGCAGTTTCCGGAGATTGCCACCGCCGTGATCGAGCTCGACGGCAGGCGCTTCACTTCCGAGAGCCACGGGCAGGGGCTCACGCACGAGCTGCAGTCGAAGATCAATGCCGGTGGCAAGCCCTGCGGCCAGTTGCGGGTATTCTATCCGGAGGACAAGCCGTTCCTGGTGCCGGAAGAGCAGCGGCTCATCGACGCGGTGGCGACCGATCTGGAGAAATGGCTCGAGCGCAAGCGTCTCGAGCAGGCATTGGTCTTCATAGCGGAAGAGCAGCAACGGCTCATCGGGCAGGAGCTGCACGATAATCTCGGGCAGCAGATTGCTGCGATAGGCTACCAGGCGAAGGCCCTGGAAAAGAAGGTGGCCGCATCGGGCAGCGCTGAGGCTGTCGCGGTTGCCGCTTCCATCGCGACCCAGGCACAGGTGGCCGTGATGCAGTGCAAGCAGATTGCGCAGGGGCTGCTTCCGTTCGAACTGGAGACCAGCGGCCTGACGGCCGCGCTCCAGGTATTCGCGTCCAAGATCGAGGCTACCTACAGGATCGTCTGCAAATTCGTGTGCAGGAATGAGGTGACCGTCAGGAACAGCGATTCCGCTCTCAATCTCTACCGGATCGCCCAGGAAGCGGTCAACAATGCGATACGCCATGGTGGCGCGAATCACCTGGTCATTTCGCTGCTCGCGGACTTGGGAATGCTGCGCCTGTCCATATGCGACAACGGCAAGGGGTTTGCGGGAATCGAGACGAAAGACGGCATGACGCCGGGAATGGGAATCAAGATCATGCAGCACCGCGCCCGACAACTGGGAGCCACCCTGGCCTTCCTCAAGCGTCCCGGTGGCGGCGTGGAAGTCCGACTGGAGATGCGCACGGATGACAGGCCGGTTCCTGCCCATGCGCGGCCGGTGGAGCCGCCGCTGCCGGGTTAGGGCAGCCGGCGAAAGATCGCATGCACTTGCGAACTGCATTCCCATCCTTCCACCGCCGCGCCGGCTCGTCGCTCCGGAATATTCCTGACAAGAATCCCGTTTCATCGAGCCGACCGCGGCAGGTGCTTTCGATGGACTGCTGCGGCCTGTATGGATCGGAGGCGGCCGCTGCGACCACGTCGGCGCGGGGTCAATGCGCTGGCGAAAAGATGGGCTTGTCGCTATCCTTCAGCAGGAAAACCAGAAACCTCGCAGGTTCGGTGGCGCTGGCGTTGCGCCCGACCGTGTGCACATCGCCCGGATTTTCGTAGAAGGTCTGGCCCGGGGCGAGGGTGACGGGCTCGCCACCGCGCACGCCCATCACGATGGAACCCTCGATCACGTAGATGAATCCATGGGCATCGTGGCGGTGAACCGGATCTCCTGCCCCCGGCGGATATTCGACCGTGATGACGGATACCTCCTTCCCGGGATAATTTGCAAGCGCCTGCGTCATCAGGGGAGTCACAACGGCTGGTGGTGGCGTCTGCTGTGCGGAAGCGGTGCTGGCCGCCGCCAGCAGCAATACGGTGAAGATTCTGAAGTCAGTCATGATGGGTCCTCAATGACGGGCGGAGCCCGATGCAGTTGATTGAGTGTCGTCCAGCTGTCCCATGATCGGCCGACCGGCGCCCTGCGGAGCGCAGATAGGCGCAGGCCGTCAATCGTCCACGGCTTTGCAGGCTCAGCGTGGTGCCGCCGCTTGGCTGAGCCAGTCCTGGAAATGGATAGAGCCCAGCCAGGGATTGTCGGCGGGCGTCAACGATTCATCGTTCAGCTCGACGCCGAAGTAGCGCGCATGAACATCCGCGATGACCGGGCGATTATCGCCATTTGCGGCCAGGTATCTGCGCGCAAGCTGGTCGAGGGGAAACCGCTCCGGACCGGCAATCTCGACGATGCCGGTCACCGGTGGCGCGATCGCGAGATCGGCCAGTGCAGCCGCGGTGTCGTCCGATGCGACGGGTTGCATAAGGGCGGGCGACAGGCGCACCGTCTCGCCGTCGGTGCTTCGTTTGATGATGCTGTCGATGAATTCGAAAAACTGTGTCGAGCGCAAGATGGTGTAGGGAATTCCCGAGGCCCGGATCAGGTCTTCCTGGGCCATCTTCGCGCGCAGATAGCCGCTATGCGGAAGGCGGTCGCTGCCCACGACGGAGAGCGCGACGTGGTGCTTCACGCCGGCGTCCGCCTCCGCAGCAAGGAGATGGCGGCTGGATGTCTCGAAGAATTCCAGGACGGCCCGGTCCTCGAACGAGGGTGAATTTGCAACATCGACGACAACCTCGGCACCGGCCAGTGCTTCGGCCAGCCCTTCCTGCGTGATGGTGTCGACGCCCGTGTTTGGCGAGGCCGCCACGACCTCATGGCCGTCCTGGCGCAGCCTGTTAACCAGATTGGATCCGATGAGCCCGGTGCCACCGATAACGACGATTTTCATGTTTCGTTCCTCCGTTCAGTGTCGACCACAACGATCGATGGAAGGAGAATATCCAGGATCGGCGCGGGATACTTTGCGTAGAGTTTGAATTACCATTGGGTTTTTATTGAATAGTTGTCCAGACAGCCGTGATGCGATCGTTTCCGGCCCGGAATGGCCGTCTTCCGGTCAGTTGCACCACGTAATCCGGCGTCAGGGGGTGCCGCATGTCGTTAGTGTTCGAGGATTGCGTGCTCGACCCCGCACGGCGGGAATTCTCCCGGGCGGGCGAGGTGGTTGCGACGACCCCCAAGGTCTTCGACCTTCTGCTGTACCTGGTACGCAACCGCGGGCGTGTCGTCAGCCGGGAGGATTTGCTCGCCGCGGTGTGGGAGGGGCGGATCGTCTCGGAATCAACCCTGGCGAGTCACATCAATGCAGCGCGCAAAGTCGTGGGTGACAGCGGCAAGGAACAGCGGCTGATCCGAACCGTAGCCCGCAAGGGATTTCGCTTCATGGGCGAGATCAGAGAAACCGGTTCGTCGGGCGGTATCGAACCTGCGGGTATTGAAGCCGCCACGCCGAACGAAGCCTCCGCGTTCGCGGTGGCCTTCTCCATCAAGCCATCGATTGCGGTCCTGCCATTCGTGAACTTGAGCGGTGACCCGCAGCAGGATTATTTCGCCGATGGCCTGGTAGAAGACCTGATTGCGGCGCTGTC
This sequence comes from Nitrosovibrio sp. Nv17, assembly GCF_900119085.1. Taxonomy (GTDB): domain Bacteria; phylum Pseudomonadota; class Gammaproteobacteria; order Burkholderiales; family Nitrosomonadaceae; genus Nitrosospira. The sequence goes on from NZ_FPIQ01000002.1 coordinate 57,548, forward strand.
GCGGCATCGCTGGCTGTTCGTGGTCGCGCGCGCCTCGAGCTTCATCTACAAATCCCGGGTGGTGGACGTGAAACGGGTCGGCCGCGAGCTGGGCGTCCGCTACGTGCTGGAAGGCAGCGTGCGCAAAGCCGGGAATCGCGTGCGCATCACCGGGCAGCTCATCGATGCGACGATCGGGACCCACCTCTGGGCAGACCGCTTCGAAGGTGTCCTGGAAGACATCTTCCAGTTGCAGGACCGGATGACCGAGAGCGTGATCGGCGCCATCGCACCGCAGCTCGAGCGCGCGGAGATCGAGCGTGCGAGGCGCAAGCCGACCGAAAGCCTCGATGCCTACGACTACTACCTGCGCGGAATGGCGCAATTGCACCAGGGAACCAGGGATGCCATCGACCTAGCGCTGCCACTCTTCCACAAGGCGATGGATCTCGATCCGGATTTTGCGTCGGCCTGCGCGATGGCGGCCTGGTGCCATTGCTGGCGCAAGGTCAATGGCTGGATGGTGGATCGCCCGCAGGAGATCGCCGAGGGTATCCGGCTCGCCCGCAGGGCCGTGGAACTGGGGAGGGATGATGCGGTCGCGCTCACCCGAAGCGGCCACGCGCTTGGCCATCTTGCCGGCGATCTCGATGGCGCCATCGCATTGCTCGACAGGGCGCTCGTGCTCAATCCGAATCTCGTGTCCGCCTGGTTCCTCGGTGCCTTCCTGCGTGTCTGGCACGGTGAATCCGAGGGGGCCATCAAGCATTTCACGCACGCCATGCACCTGAGTCCCCTCGACCCGGAGTTGTATCGGATGCAGGCAGGAATGGCGGTCGCGCACCTCTTCGCAGGACGCTTCGACGCGGCGTCTTCATGGGCGGAGAAGGCATTCCGGGGTTTTCCGAATTTTCTGATGGTGGCCGCCATCATCGCGGCATGCCATGCGCTTGCCGGGCGCGCGGACGCAGCGCGGCTCGCGATGGGGCATCTGCGCCGGCTTGATCCCAAGCTGCGTCTTTCCAATCTCACGAACTGGCTGCCGATCCGCCGACCGGAGAACCTTGCCACCTTCATGGACGGCCTGCGACGGGCAGGGTTGCCGGAATGAGGAGTTGATGCGCGAACAGCTCCGTGCAGGATGCTGCCGAGCTGGAGGCGGGAATGGGTCAGCGGTGTTCCGTGGGGGACAGCCGGAAAAACACGTGAAGACTCAAGGATGACCAAGCCCGAGCCTAGACCGCACGTCCTCCGCTGGCGGCTGTTCGTCGTTCATGTTCACGCTGGCAATCGATGCAGCGTTTCGCGGTCGGATAGGCAAGCAGGCGCTCATGTCCGATATCGCTGCCGCAGTCAATGCATTCTCCGTACGTTCCTGCCTTGATCCGTTCGCGAGCCGCGGCAATGTCGCGCACGTCCTGCAGATTCTGCCGAATGAGGGCCTCGTCGATGGCGGACAGGGTATCGAGCAGGGCTTCGTCCGATGTGTCGGCGGCCCGTTCACCCAGCGCGACCCGTTGCCGTTCCTCGCCCAGACCGGAGAGCAGGGTGCGGATTTCACTGAACTCACGCGTCCAGCGCTGGTCCATGAGTTCGTCGAGGTGATCGATCTGTTGCTGGGTCAATGCGGGCATGTCTTCAATGGGACAGAAAATGATCACAAGTCTCCGCTGGATGCCGCGGCCTTTGTTTTTTAACCCCTCGGCACACGTTTCCATTGCGGGAGACGACATCAGAGATTGCCGTTTCATCGTGAATGATACTTCAGTCATCGCGAAGCCGCCACTGATCCGCTATTAGACCACGCGACGCTGCTCTGGAAAGCGTTTTAATTTGGCAAACCGTGCGCTTCTCGATCCTTCATGCATGGGAGGTGTCGGGCGCGGTGTGCATGATCCGACCATCATCAATCTCATCAAGACCGCTGACCGGCTTGGGGTGGCGCCCAGCGAGATTCTTCGAGAAGCGGGTCTGGGGGCCGATATTCAGCACCCGCGACCCTCCGGCGTTCACCCGCCCAGCGGCCCCCTGAAGACGAAGAACGCGCCGGCGCAGATGAGGGCGAAGCCGATCACGTGGTCGAGGGTTATCTTCTCCCCGAGGTAGCGTATCGAGAAAATGGCAAAGACGGTGAGCGTGATCACCTCCTGCATCGTCTTCAGCTCGGCCACGGTATAGACGTGCGCGCCGTAGCGGTTCGCGGGCACGGCCAGGCAGTATTCGAAGAACGCGATTCCCCAGCGTGCGGCGACCTGGCCGGTGGCGGCCGGGTCGCCGCACGCAGAGGCTGAATGATAAACGGGGACCGAAATCCCCGTCGGGCTAGCGGAAGGAGATTTTTCTGCGCCGCGCCATGAAACCCATCAGCCCCAGGCCACCCAGAAGCATGGCATAGGCTTCGGGTTCCGGCACGGCGGTGACGGCTCTTACTGCTGTTGCATAAAGACCAGCGCTCTCACTGGCAGTAATACTATAGCCGCCATTAAAATTAAATATCAATTGTTTGCCGGCATCATTCGCCGGTGTATCTGTCCAGTATAAGTCATTTTGAATATTTTTGAAAAGCGCGAAGTTGGTATTGTTGTGGATGGCATAAATACTCCAAGACCCCACTCCATCCAGTTCGTCGTAGAACAGGTGCGAGAACTCGTCGGTGGTCGGAAGGCGCCAGTCATTGTAGCCGCCTACGTTCAGCTGATCCACCCATTTATTTGCGGCGTTCCAGGTCATGACGCCGGTGGTATTGTATCCGGAGGTCCTCGAGTAATTGGCATCGGCAAGCCACTCGATTCCCAGATCGGTATCCAGGATGATCCCATTGCCGAGATCCTGCAAAGCGGCCTGGACGGTAGGCGCACAAATCATGCTGGCTGCCACGAACAGACCGGCACAAAAATTTCTGAAGCTATACTGTTTGTTCATTGTCGTCTCCTCAAAAGATTGCATTCTGTTTGGAATCTGAACGAGAGTGGGCGTGAATCACTGGAAAACTGACCGCCGTATATTTCTATTTCCCGAAAAATAGTGAAATGGTGCCTTAATTTTTCATTGGAGCTGCATTTATACCCTGAGGTTATCCGTTCTGGGTATCTTATCCCGTGGTTTTAAATCCGTCAAGCCTGCAGTATTGATGGATGGCGAAACCCTCAGCAAAACATGCCGGCAATCCAGTGCTAGTGAAACTCGGGATTGCTATACGCGCGATTCGGGCCCGTCAGGATATTTCTCAGGAAGGTTTGGCAAACCGTGCGCTTCTCGATCGTTCATACATGGGAGGTATCGAGCGCGGTGAACATAATCTGACCATCATCAATCTCATCAAAATCGCTGATCAGCTTGGGGTCGCGCCCAGCGAGATTCTTCGAAAAGCGGGTCTGTGAGGGGACACGAGAACCAGCGCCCGTGGCTTTCTCGCATTCACCCGCCCAGCGGCGCCCTGAAGACGAAGAAGGCGCCGGCGCAGATGAGGGCGAAGCCGATCACGTGGTCGAGGGTCACCTTCTCCCCCAGATAGAGGATCGAGAAGGCGGCGAACACGGTGAGCGTGATCACTTCCTGCATCGTCTTCAGCTCGGCCACGGTATAGACATGCGCGCCGTAGCGGTTCGCAGGCACGGCCAGGCAGTATTCGAAGAACGCGATTCCCCAGCTTGCGGCGATCACCAGCCACAGGGGCTTGTGCTCGAACTTGAGGTGACCGTACCAGGCGAAGGTCATGAACACGTTCGAGACGCAGAGCAGGAGTATCGGCAGCAGCCAGGCGGGGATGAATTGCGGCATGGGACACCTTTGCGTGATGGATCCGTGAGGGGATCCATTGTAGGAGCCATGCATCTGTCGTACAAGAGCGGTGGAAGAACTGACGGGGCATCAGAAGCGGCTGGATTCCACTTTGAATCCCGGCAGAGTCGGGGACGTCACAGATCAGGAGTATTCAAAGTCCTGAGAGGTCCTGAGAGGATATAAAAGGAAGCTAAAAATATTCTCAGCTCCCTTTTATATGATCAGGAAAGGCGATTTCGCATTCGCCGTCGGCATTGACAAGTAATTCGATAGTCCCGTATTTACAAACAAATGCCCATTATGCTTTTGGAGGCGTTCCTTCTTCGTTTGCAACAACTGCATCGATCTGGATCAAAGCATCATCAGGCAAAGCCGATACGCCAACTATCCTTCGTGCAGGAACACCACCTGGGAAGAATATTGTGTAAGCCTCGTCTACAGCATCAATATCGGCGATGTTTTTAAGGGCAATATTTATTTTAACTACATCGGCCATCCGGTGGTCGATACTTTCCAGAATTGCCTTGATATTTTTCAAGCACTGTCCAGCTTGCTCCTTTACACCACCCGCTACTATTTCACCGGATCTTGGATCGATCCCTAATTGAGCTGAAATATGATTGTAGTGAGAAAAAGCTACGGTTTGTGTAGATAGGGAACTTTTTGGTGCGTTTTCCGTATTGTTTGCTTCTATGATGAGTCCATGCCTGTCTTCAACAGTTTGTGGGGGTGTGCCGTCTCCGTGCGATACAACTGCCTCAATTTGCACCAAGGCATGCATGGGTAAGGCCGCAACTGCGACTATTGTCCGCGCAGGAAAATAGCCTGCGGTCCTGGCGATGCCCGAGTCTGGGAAGAATGTCGTATAAACCTCGTTTACGGCGTCAATATCCGAGAGATTCTTAAGGAATATGGTGATTCTGACAATATCGTCAAAAGGAACGTCGATGCTTTCCAGAATTGCCTTGATGTTTCTCAAGCACTGTCCAGCCTGTTCCTTTACACCGCCCGCTACAATAATTCCGGATTTTGGATCGATAGGTAATTGAGCCGAAAGATTATTGTAGTGAGAAAAAGCCACCGCTTGGGTAGATAGAGAATCTCTTGGTGCATTTTCCGTGTTATTTGTAAGCTTTATGAGGTCGCCTGCCTGCGGTGCGTTTGGAATTGAACCTACACCGTTTGAAACAAGTGCTTCAACTTGCACCAAAGCATCCAGAGGTAAACCTGCAACTGCGACGGTCGTCCTTGTAGGAACATAGGTCGGGAAGAATGTTTTATAGACTTCGTCTACAGCGTCAACATCCGAGATATTCTTGACGAATACCGTGATTCTAATGACATCGCTCATGGCATGATCGATGCTTTCTACAATTGCCTTGATATTTCTGAAGCACTGTCCAGCCTGCTCTTTTACACCACCCGCTACTATTTCACCGGATTCCGGATCGATAGGTAATTGAGCCGAAAGATTATTGTAATGAGAGAAAGCTACAGTTTGTGAACATGGACCTATACCCTTTGGAGCGCGACCCGTATTTCTCGCTAGTACAGCGTTATAGCCACTCATGGCAGTATTCCCCTTTTTTGGTTATAATTTAGATATATATAACAACAAAAAACTATCGTTTTCATCAAATTGCAAAATATCAGATACTCAAAAACCTGTCAAACAATCCGGAAGTCAATAACAAATCTGCATATTTTAGGTAACGGCGCTGTTGGATCAGGTCAGGCGCAACTCCGACAGGGATATGCTCATCGTTTGATGACATTTGCACTTTTGGTGCATCCAGGCCTGCTCTATGCAGTGTGTAATTTCCGGTCGAAGAAAAAAGCGACAATCAATCGTTCGAAGCTGGGTCGATTGCTGAAAAAATGCGAGCCGGATCGTCACCGGTTTTGTATTCCAGCAAGGACCCATCCATAAATTCTGGGTGAGGCATATCATGAGGGATGGACCATCACATGGATATGCCGATGAAGAAGGGACGTACCGCAGCCTTGCAGGTGGATGCCGGGGGGGCGCTGCCGGAACTGCCGGCAGAGCCGATTGCCGAATTGAGCAAGGGGCCGACGCCAGGCAAGATGCAGGATTTGATACTGGCGTTCAACAAGGCGGGCCGTGAGTGTCGAACTGAACCTGGGCTATCGGCAGGCGGGGGGAAGCCGCCCGAACAGGGCAAAGAGCGCAACGGCGCCATTTCCAAGGGTGGGCAGCTTTGCACCCTCCTGATCCCCAGGCACGAGCGGCGCTTTGCGGGCTTTGACGAGTGCATCCTCGCCCCGTATGTGCACTTCTTTGGATTGACTGATCTCTGGGTTGACTGATGGTGGGCGGTACTGGGATCGAACCAGTGGCTTCCACCGTGTGAAGGTGGCACTCTACCGCTGAGTTAACCGCCCCATGGAGGCCGGGCACCGAACATCGGCGCCCGCACTGCGGGAGGCGCAATTAGAGCATGGATCCCGGCCACCGGTCAACGCACGGCGCTGGTGGGGCAGCGCGGTGCACATCCGGGCTCGTACAGGCCGTGTCTGGCTCCGCGTGCAGGCGGATTTCACCGCGACCTGATACAATTCGCCCTCTTTCTGGCACCCTGGCTCCTCCAACCGGAAACCTCCATGTCGCGACCCATCCGCAACATCGCCATCATTGCGCACGTCGACCACGGCAAGACCACGCTGGTGGACAAGCTGCTGCATCAGGCGGGTTCCTTCGCCGCGCACCAGCACGTCGCGGAGCGGGTGATGGATTCCAGCGACATCGAGCGCGAACGCGGGATCACCATTCTGGCGAAGAACTGCGCCGTCGACTACGCAGGGGTGCACATCAATATCGTGGACACTCCCGGCCACGCCGACTTCGGCGGCGAGGTGGAGCGGGTGTTGTCGATGGTGGACGGCGTGTTGCTGCTGGTGGACGCGGTCGAGGGTCCCATGCCGCAGACGCGCTTCGTCACCAGGAAGGCGCTGGCGCTGGGACTGCGCCCCATTGTCGTCGTCAACAAGGTGGATCGGCCGGGGGCGCGTCCCGACTGGGTGGTGAACCACACTTTCGATCTGTTCGACAAGCTGGGGGCAAACGAGGCGCAGCTGGACTTTCCCGTGGTCTACGCCTCTGCGCTCAACGGCTATGCCACGCTGGACCTGAAGCAGTCGCAGGGCGACATGCGTCCGCTGTTCGACGCCATCCTGGCGCACGTGCCGGCGCCCGAGGGCGACCCCGAGGGGCCGCTGCAGCTGCAGATCAGCGCGCTGGACTACTCCAGTTTCGTCGGCCGCATCGGCATCGGCCGCGTCGCGCGCGGCCGCATCCGGTTGGGGCAGGACGTGCTGGTGCTGACGGGGGATGCCGCGCCGAAGAAGGCCAGGGTCAACCAGGTGCTGGGGTTCCGCGGCATCGAGCGGGTGCAGATGGAGGAGGCCCTGGCGGGAGACATCGTCTCCATCAACGGCATCGAGGCGCTGGGCATCGGCACCACGCTGGCCGACGTCGAGCATCCCGAAGCGCTGCCGATGCCGAGGGTGGACGAGCCGACGCTGGCCATGACCTTCCAGGTCAATACCTCGCCCTTCGCGGGGCAGGAAGGCAAGTTCGTTACCAGCCGGCAACTGCGCGAGCGCCTCGAGAAGGAGCTGCTCACCAACGTCGCGATGCGGTTGGAGGAGACCGGCGACACCGATTCCTTCCTCGTTTCCGGGCGCGGCGAGCTGCACCTGACCATCCTGCTGGAGAACATGCGGCGCGAGGGCTACGAGCTGGCGGTGTCGCGCCCGCGGGTGGTGGTGCGCGAGGTGGACGGCGTGCGCTGCGAACCGTTCGAGGCGCTCACCGTGGACGTCGAGGAGGCGCACCAGGGCGCGGTGATGGAGGCGCTGGGGGTCCGCCGCGGCGACCTGCAGGACATGATTTCCGACGGACGGGGACGGGTGCGCCTGGACTACCGCATCCCCGCGCGCGGACTGATCGGCTTCCAGTCGGACTTCCTGACCCTGACGCGCGGCACGGGGCTCATGAGCCACGTGTTCGACGAATTCGCGCCCATGCGGCAGGACATTGCGGCGCGCCGCAACGGCGTGCTGGTGTCGGCCGAGCAGGGCGAGGCCGTGGCGTATGCGCTGTGGAAGCTGCAGGAGCGCGGGCGCATGTTCGTTTCACCGGGCGACCGCCTGTACGAGGGCATGGTGATCGGCATCCACAGCCGCGACAACGACCTGGTGGTCAATCCCATCAAGGGGAAGCAGCTCACCAACATCCGTGCCTCGGGCTCGGACGAGGCCGTGACCCTCACGCCCCCGATCCAGCTTACCCTGGAGTCCGCGATCGAGTTCATCGCCGACGACGAACTGGTGGAGATCACCCCCAGGACGCTGCGCATCCGCAAGCGCCTGCTGCTGGAGCACGAGCGCAGGAAGGCCTCGCGTACGATGGCTTGACCGCCTGGCGACGCGGCCAGCCCGGAACCGGCATTTTCTCACGGCATGGATGACGCGACGCCCGACCTGTTCGGCGACGTGCCGACCAATAGCTCCGGGCCGGCACGGATGGCACTGAGCCCCGGCGCCACCGTGCTGCGCGGCTTCGCCCTGCCGAGCCAGGCCGCGGTATGGGAGGCGCTGCGGGATGTGGCCGCCGCTGCGCCGTTCCGCCACATGGCCACACCCGGCGGGCTGCGCATGTCGGTGGCGTCGACCAGTTGTGGCACCTGCGGCTGGGTGTCGGATCACCGGGGATACCGCTATGACGCTGCCAACCCCGAAAGCGGCGGGCCCTGGCCCGGCATGCCCGCGGTATTCCTGGAACTGGCGCGGGAGGCCGCTGCTGTCGCCGGCTTCGACGGCTACCAGCCGGATACCTGCCTCATCAACCGCTACGAGGTCGGCGCGCGCCTGACGCTGCATCAGGACAAGAACGAGCGCGACTTCCAGTCGCCCATCGTGTCGGTGTCCCTAGGCCTACCGGCCGTCTTCCTCTGGGGCGGCGCGCAACGGAGCGACCGGCCGCTGCGCGTTTCTCTGGTGCACGGCGACGTCACCGTGTGGGGCGGCCCGGCGAGGCTGCGCTTCCACGGGGTGTTGCCGATCCGGGAAGGACGCCATCCCTGGGCCGGTGCCTGCCGCATCAGCCTCACCTTTCGCAAGGCAGGGTGAGGCGTCAGCAGCAGCGGCCAACCTTGCCGTTGTAGCGTGCCTCCTGGCGCTCCCGGAAGAATTCCGGGTATGACATGACGGGCCGGTCGGGGTGGGTGGTCCGCATGTGTTCGACGTAGGCGTCGTAGCGGGGCACACCCACCATCAGCCGCATGCCCTGCCGCAGGCGCCGTACCGCCGTCGCCACGAGGTCGATGTTCTTGCGCATGATCATTTCTCCTTCAGTGCCCGGCAGCCGCATCGGCGGGCAGCGGCTGGAACGGTGCCTCCCGGGTGGTGACCCGGTCGGTCCTGCGGGCCCGCAGCGCGGTGCGCAGGCCGAACAGCAGCATGCTCGCCAGCACCAGCATGAACAGGCCCGCAAGCGAGGCATTGACATAGTCGTTGAAGACGACCTGTCGCATCTGCTCGGCGGATTGGGCCGGTGCCAGGAGCAGGCCCTCTGCCAGCGCCTCGCGATACTTGTCGGCGTGCGCGAGGAAGCCGATGCGTGGATTGGCGTCGAAGATCTTCTGCCACGCGGCGGTCTGGGTACAGACCATCACCCACGTGGCGGGAACGAGCGTGACCCAGGCATAGCGGTCGCGCTTCATCTTGAACAGCACGCAGGTGCAGAGGATCAGCGCGATGCCTGCCAGCATCTGATTGGAGATGCCGAACAGCGGCCACAGGGTATTGATGCCGCCCAGGGGATCGACCACCCCCTGGTACAGGAAGTAGCCCCACCCCGCGACGCATACGGCGGTGGCGAGCAGGCTGGCGAGAGTGGAGTCGGTGCGCCCCATCCAGGGCACGAAGCTGCCGAGCAGATCCTGCAGCATGAAGCGGCCCGCGCGCGTGCCGGCGTCGACCGCCGTCAGGATGAAGAGCGCTTCGAACAGGATGGCGAAGTGGTACCAGAACGCCATGAGGGTGCGCCCACCGATCGCGTCCGACAGGATCTGCGCCATGCCCACCGCCAGTGTCGGCGCGCCGCCGGTGCGCGAGATGACGGTGCGCTCGCCGACGTCCTGTGCGGTCTGGACGATCATCTCGGGCGTGACGTGGAACCCCCACTGCGCGATCGCCTGCGCGGCGGACTCGGCCGTGGTGCCGAGGAGCGCGGCCGGGCTGTTCATGGCGAAGTAGACGCCGGGCTCGATGGTGGAGGCGGCCACCAGCGCCATGATGGCGACGAAGGATTCCATCAGCATGGCGCCGTAGCCGATGAAGCGGGCGTCACCCTCGTTGCGGATCATCTTGGGCGTGGTGCCGGATGCGATGAGCGAATGGAAGCCGGATACCGCCCCGCAGGCGATGGTGATGAAGAGGAAGGGGAACAGGCTGCCCGACCACACCGGGCCCGAGCCGTCCGTGAACTGGGTGAACGCCGGCATCTTGAGGGTGGGCGAGACGAGGATGACGCCGAGCGCGAGGCCAACGATGGTGCCGATCTTGAGGAAGGTGGAGAGATAGTCGCGCGGCGCCAGCAACAGCCACACCGGCAGCACCGAGGCGACGAAGCCGTAGCCGATCAGCATCCAGGTCAGTTGCTCGCCTGTCAGGGTGAACAGCGCGGCCATCGAGGGAATCTCCTGGACGTACTGTCCTGCGACGATGGAGAGCATCAGCAGGGCGAACCCCATCAGCGAGACCTCGCCGATGGCGCCCGGCCGGATGAAGCGCGCGTAGACGCCCATGAGCAAGGCGATGGGGATGGTGGCGGCCACGGTGAAGGTGCCCCAGGGAGATTCCGCCAGCGCCTTGACCACGATCAGCGCCAGCACCGCCAGCAGGATCAGCATGATGAAGAAGGTGCCGAAGAGGGCGATCATGCCGGGCACCTGTCCCAGTTCCGACTTGATCAGGTCTCCCAGCGAACGGCCGTCGCGCCGCGTGGAGATGAACAGCACGATGAAATCCTGCACTGCCCCAGCGAAGACGACGCCCGCCAGCAGCCACAGCATGCCGGGCATGTAGCCCATCTGCGCGGCCAGGATCGGCCCCACCAGCGGGCCTGCCCCCGCGATCGCGGCGAAGTGGTGCCCGAACAGCACGTAGCGGTTGGTGGGCACGTAGTCCAGGCCGTCGTTGAACTTGTGGGCAGGCGTCATGCGGGTGGCGTCCAGCCCTAGCACGCGGCGGGCGATGAAGCGGCTGTAGAAGCGGTAGGCGATGGTGTAGACGCATACGGTGGCGATGACGATCCAGATGGCGCCGATGGGTTCGCCGTGCTGCAGCGCGACGACGGCGAGCGCGCAGGCACCGAGGATCGAGAAGGCGAGCCAGCCCAGTTTGGCGGATAGGTGACGCATGGTCGGCATGTCTCCAGGCAAGGGGTCGATCAGGCGAGGCAGGACGGTCATGCCGTCCGCTCAGGCGTATTCTACCGGTGAATGCCGGCGGCGGCGGCCGGATCTCGGCGAAACGGGCGGCTCAGGTAGGGAGAGCCCGCGAGTCCGAAGCGCCATGGCGCCTCCATCGCCCGCGAGATGCCGATGCGCGGCCCCGATACCACGAGAGGGCGTTCCTGCCTCGTGGGAAGGATGAGGCGGAAGGGTGCAGCGGCCACGTCCATGCCGCTGTGCTCCATGGTGATCCCGAGCGCCTGGCAAAGGCGGCCGGGCCCGGCGCACAGCAGGCGCGCGGCTTCGAGCCCGCGCCGCGTGCGCATGGCGTCCAGTCCGTCCAGCGGCTCGATGGCGCGGATCAGGACACCCGCACCACGTCCCGCAGGGCCACAGACGATGTTGAAACACCAGTGGATGCCGTACGAGCGGTAGACGTAGGCGCGGCAGGGCGGGCCGAACATCACCCGGTTGCGGGACGTCGGGCCGCCGAAGCTGTGTGAGGCGGGGTCGTCCTGGTCGTAGGCCTCGGTCTCCACGATCCGCCCGCCCACGCCGTCCAGCAGCAGGATGGCGCCGATCAGTCCGCGCGCCACGTCGATGGAGGACACGGAAAAATCGATGGATGGACGGGTCGGATCGAGGGAGATCATGGCAGCGTGACGGCCTCAGAATGCAATCTGATACTGTAGCAGGAACTGGTTCCTGCTGGACGTCTGGACGATGTTGCCGGACGCGTCGAGATTGAAGACCGGCCGATTCTGGTAGTCGAAGGTGATCTTGCTGTTGTGGCCCTTGATGAGCCAGTTGATTCCGGCGTTGAACACGTTCATGCGGTCGTGCAGGCGATCGTAGTCCGCGCTCATGATGGACACGTAGGGCATCAGCTGCCCGTTGTTCGACCCGAGCAGGTCCTTGCTCATGAGGTAGCCGAGCTGGCCGTACCAGACACTGCCGGTGCCGAACATGGGGTAGGCGTTGCCGGGTCCGTTGATGCTCGCGCGTGCGGGATCGACGGCGTTGGCGGTATTCATCACGCCGTTGTTGCGCAGGTATCCCGGGCCGTAGTCCAGGTCGAAGTAGCCGACGTACGCGGAGACCGCCGTCTCCCTGATCTTGTCCAGCGGAGCGTCCAGGTAGGCGGCGACCGACCACAGGTTCAGGTCGTGGTAGCGCGGCTGCGCCAGGGTGCCGGTCCAGGTCGCGTTCTTCTGGGTGATGAAGCCCGCCTCGAGATTCAGCACGCTACGCTTTCCCAGGTAGGTCCCCTGCATGAAGGTGTTGGTCATGGGCTCCGTGTCCCAGAAATTCCAGATGAACAATCCCTGGTACTGCTTGGTGTGGGTGTTGACGGCGAAGGTCGCGTGGTCGGGGGAGATGGGAGCCAAAGGCTGCCCGCTGGTCGACATGGGAAAGGGGTCGCTCGCGATGATGCGGTAGTTGAGCCTGCCGATCTGCCCCCTCATGTAGACGCTGAGCTTCCTGCTGAACAGGTCCGTCTGGTCCACTGTGGCCTGCGCGAAGATGGGCAGGTCCAGCGTCATGATGGTCGCCCCGCTGGGATTGCTGAAGCGGGAAAGTCCGTTGGCGATGGTCAGCCCCCCGCCCACGATGGCCTGGTGGCCGCGGGTCAGGCGCAGTTCGCCGAAGGCGTCGTGGAAGTAGGATGCGATGCGGCGGTTGCCGTTCGTCTGCGACAGGAAGTTGAAGTTGTTCATGCCGTACTGGGTATAGAAGTAGATGCGGTCGGTCAGCTGGCCTTGCAGCACGAAGCGGGTCCGGCGCAGGCCGATGTCGGTGGTGTCGTCCACGGCGCGGTCGGCTGCGATGGAACCGGGATTGTTCTGCTCGTACCGCAGCCAGAGTTGGTTCAGATGCCCGAACTTGATGTACTGGCTGCCGTCGGCGTTGAGGTTGAACTTGAACGGATCCTTCTTTTCCCAGCTGGAGTATGCCAGGCCGGTATCCGCTTCCCCGGAGGGCTGCTCCGGCGATGGCGTTGCGGCCGTGCCGGCATCCCCGGAGGCGGGTACGGGCGGGCCGTCCGCGGCGACGACCGGGGCAGGCGTGGTGGTGGGCACAGGTGCAGGCGCATCGTCGACCTTCTGGAAGGATCCCAGGCCCACCCGCCCGGCGCCGGGTTCGGCGTAGATCTGCTTGGTGTCCGTATCCACGTACAGATCGATGACGGGACGCTGCGGAACGGCATCGATTTTTCCATCATTTTTTGTATCCCTGGCATGAGCCGCCAGGGACAGGATGCACGATATGAATAATGCTGAAATAATATGTTTCCTCATGATATCCTCCATTATATGACAAAGATATATTGTGTCTCGTGGAGGACATTATTGGATCCATATTGTAAATAGTAAAAAGAAAATATTTCATTTGCTTATCCATATATGAAGTATTGAAAGAACATAATATTATGATAATAAAAGATATTTTCAGATAATTTTGGCGAGTTCAAACGTGGATGAGCCATTCATGCCCATCCATTTATATGATAAATAAATTATTTTTCCGCGACCTTCGCGAGCTGGACTACATGCTCATATTAAATATTTGTCATGTATGTGGATCGATGCGGGAATGCTGTAACGCTGCTTCGGAACGACCCGTGGAAGGGTTGTAGGGCTGGATGAAAATATTCTTTCGTCGCTTGCGGACGCGTGTTCACGGGTCTGCTTCCGGCAGGGATGCAAGTTCCCGCAGGTAGGCCCATGGATAGACGCCCCGATCATGGCCGTCGCTGAAGGATATCTGGATGCCATATGCTCCCACGGGCTGGATGTCGATGATGCGCAGTCCTTCGGGTGGTGCAGCAACGGACTCTCCCCGCAGTTCGACCGCCAGGCACCGGGTGCAGCGGCATCGGCTCCGCAGGAATGCATGGGTGATCCGTTGCCGTTCGCCGTCCTGCCACGTGATTTCCATGATGCCGCTGAGCCGCTGCAGGGAGAGCGTCCGTGCGTGCATGCAGAAGGCGCTAACCTTGCGCGTCCGCTGCCTGCGCCGGATCGCGTCCGCGGATCTGCGCCATGGCCAGCCGTGCCGCCTTGCGCACGTCCGGATCGGGATCGTCCAGGATGTGCTCCAGCGCGGGCAGGGACATATGCGTGGCGATTTCCCCCAGCGCCAGCGCGGCTTCCTTGCGCAGGCTGCTGATCGGATGGGCCAGGACGGCGGTCAGCGCAGGGGCCGCGGCCGGAGTTCGCAGCAACCCCAGTGCCCGCACGGCGGCGAGCCGGACCTGCCAGTAGGCATCCTGCAGTGCACTGCTCGTCAGGTGCTCCAGCGCGCTTCCCTGTCGCAGCTTGCCCAGGGTCGCTGCCGCCTCTTCCCGTACCTGCCAGGCCGGATCGGACAATCCCCCCAGCAGCGCCGGAAGCACCGCGGAGCCGGTTGCGAAGCCGAGCGCGCCGATGGCGGCACGCCGCACCTCCATGTGGGGATCCCCGCCCGCCAGGGCCGCGAGAGGCGCCAGGGCGTCCGCCCGCCTGAGGTAGCCGAGCACGGCGACCGCCTCGCGCCTCACCGCTGCGTCATCGTCGGCCAGAGCGGCAATTGCCGGCGCGGCGCTCTCCGGGAGCCGCAGCCCGCGCAGCGCCCGCAAGAGCGCGGCGCGCACGGGGGCCAGGGGATGGGACAGGTGCGGCAGGATGAACTGCGCCGACGCCTGCTCCTTAAGATCGTGCAGGCTGGCCGCGGCCGCTTCCCTGACCTCGGGTTCGGCGTCCTCAAGCAGGGCGATCAGCGCCGGCACGCCGATTTCGTCCTCGAATGCGCCCAGCGCCCGCGCCGCCTCGGCGCGGATGGAGGCCACCGGATCCCGGAGACTGGCGACGAGGAGGGTGACGTGCTCGTCGCCTTCGAAGTCGGCCAGTTCCAGCAGCGCGACGCGGCGCACCTCGCTGTCCGCCGCCTGCAGTCGCAGCTGGATGTCCCTGAGTTCGGCGCTGTCGCCGGGATTCCCGCCCGCGCTGCGCGCCATGGGGGATGAGGGTGCGCTCATGGCACGGTGCCCAGCGGGCTGAGCCGCGGCAAAGGATGGTTCGATTTCGGATGCAGCAACTCGAGGCAGCGGTGCTTGAGCCGCGTGAATCCGTCCGTGGTGATCAATTCCGCCCGCCGGGGGCGCGCGAACTCGACGGCGATCTGTTCGATGATGCGGCCCGGCCGGGGACTCATCACGATGATGCGGTCGGCCAGGAAGAGCGCCTCGTCGATATCGTGCGTGATGAACACGATGGTGGTGCGGATGCTCTCCCATATGTCCAGCAGCAGCTGCTGCATCATCATGCGGGTCTGCGCATCGAGCGCGCCGAAAGGCTCGTCCATCAGCATGACCTTGGGCTGATTGATGAGCACGCGCGCGATTTCCACCCGCTGCTGCATGCCTCCCGACAGCTGGGAGGGGTAGTGATGCCGGAATTCGGACAGCCCCACCCGGTCCAGCAGGCGCTGCGCCTCGCGAGAGCGTTCCTGCCGGCCGATACCCCGCATCTTCATCCCGAACGCGACATTGTCCACGACCTTGAGCCAGGGAAACAGCGTATGGTGCTGAAACACCAGCCCGCGTTCCGGGTGCGGCCCCTCGACCGGCAGGGCATCCACCCGGATATCGCCGCTGCCGGGCTGCAGATGGCCGGCAAGCGTTCCCAGCAGCGTCGACTTGCCGCAGCCGGACGGCCCCAGCAGGCAGACGAATTCGCCCGGCTCGATGCCGAGCGACACGTTCTGTACGGCTTCGAACGCCTGTCTGCCTTGGCCCAGCCGTATCGAGAGATTGCGGATGTCGATCCGGCCCGCCACCGCGGGAGGGGAGTGCGGGGCCGGCCTCATGTCTTTTTCGCCTCCAGCGCCTGCCAGGGCATCAGCGCGCTTCCCAGCTTCCGGATGGCGGCGCTGCTTCCCATGCCCAGCAGGCCGATCAGCAGCATGCCCACCACGATGTCGGGATAGTTCTGGATGGTGTAGGAGGCCCACGTGTAGTAGCCGATGCCGAACTGTCCCGCGATCATCTCGGCCGTCACCAGGCAGAACCACGCCGTCCCCATGCCGATCGACAGGCCGGTGAAGATGCCGGGGGCCGCCGCGGGGAGCACCACTTCAATGAACACGGCGTGGCGGCGGGCCCCGAGGCTGCGCGCGGAGGCGATCAGCCGCGAGTCCACGCTTTCCACGCCGTGGATGGTGGCGAGCAGGATCGGAAACAGCGCGCCGGTGAATGTGATGAACACCATCGACAGCTCGGACGACGGAAACATGAGGATCGCCAGCGGGATCCAGGCGACCGCCGGGATGGGCCGCAGCAGTTCCAGGGGCGGCAGCAGGGCATCCTCGACCCCGCGCGAGCGGCCGATCAGCAGGCCCAGTGCGACGCCGACCGCCGCGGCACCCGTGTAGCCGCCCAGCACCCGGGACAGGCTGGCGGTGAGATGGGACAGCAGGGTGCCGGATTCGATCAGCTCCCGTGCCGCCGCCACGACCTCGAGCGGCGGCGGCACGTTCTGGAAGGTTACGATGCCGAGATCGATGCGGAAGGTGGAAGCCAGGTGCCAGGCCAGGATGCACAGGGCGATAGACGATGCCCGCCGGAGAGCGCGATGCCGGTCGTGCCGGGAAGCCGCCGCCGGCTCGGAGACGGTGGATGCGGTATCGGTGAGGCTGCTCATGATGAATTCCCTCATTCCTGGCGGGCCGAAGCCGACCGTTCCACCGGATCCCTGCCGCCGGAGGCATAGGAAGCGGTCTTCAGCGCATCGAAGCCGAGTACCCTGCCGCCGTGCGTGCGCGCCCAGGATTCCGCATCCTGCTTGAGCAGAAATCCATGGACGGCATCCCCATCGTGGACGAACCAGGCATCTCCCGCCAGCAGCTTGATGCCGCTACGGCTGTCCTGTACGTACACCACGCGCACCTGCCGGCCGGCCCGCTCGAGGTCGTTCAGGTCGGCCAGCGCCGATCGGGCGGACGCGTAGTGCCGCACCCTGGGCTCGTCCTTGACCCATACCTGGGCCACCCGCCGGCTGTCGCCGATGGGCTCGCCACTGCGGCTGTCGATACCGGCGAGAGGGGATTGGGCGTAGTTCCCGAGTTGCTTGTCGTAGTCGAGGCCTTCCAGCCTGAAGGCGGCGCGGATGTAGCGGTCGTCGATGAACCGCTCCGCGTCCAGTTCGGCTTCCGTCCGCTTCAGCTGCCGCAGGGTCGAGATGGAAGTCTTCACCGCTTCCCGATACTCGGGCTTCCAGGTGAAATCGCGCGTCTGCAGGCCCAGCGGGCCATGGAACAGGTAGATTACCTCCGCCTCGATGCCGGTGACCCTGGCGACCAGTTCGCTGTACTTTTCGGGCTCCGCCGCAAGCAGGCGGTCGGCCTCGATCGCCGCGCGCAGGAAGGCGACGACGATCTCGGGGTACTTGCGGGCGTACTCGGCGTCCACCAGGCTGCCGTGCATGGTGGGGGCATTGGCCTGCGAGCCGTCGTAGATCTTGCGGGCGAAGCCGCGGTAGGGAAACAGTTCGGCGAACGGCACGAAGTCCGCGTGCGCATCGATCTTGTTGGCCTGGAGCGCGGAACCCGCCACTTCGGGCGACTGTGTGACGATGTGGACGTCGCGCGCCGGATCCCATCCTTGCCGGGCGATGGCGCGGATCAGCATGCCGTGGGCGGTCGAGGCGAAAGGAACGGAGATGGTCCTGCCCTTCAGCTCGGACAGGGACTGCACCGGGGAAGCCTTGGGCACCACGATGCCATTGCCGCTGCCGGCGGTGCTGCCCGACAGCACGCTGATGAAGAGGCTGCGCTTGCCGGCCTTGAGGAAGGCCGCGCCGTTGAACGAGCCGGGAAAGTCCGCCATGGAGCCGATGTCGAGCTTGCCCGCCACCATCTCGTTGGTGAGCGGGGCACCGGAGGTGAAGTTTTTCCACTGGATGTCGTACCGGACGTCCTTGTAGCGTCCGTCCCGGGGCAGGTACTTCTCCAGCAGCTTCAATTCCCGGATCAGGGCGCCGCCGGTCACGCAATTGATGGTGGTGTCCTGGGTGCCGATGGCCACGCGCAGCGTTTCCGCCTGCGCGGCGTGGGCGACGAGTAAGCCCAGTGCCAGGCCGATGGATGTTTTCCGTAGGTTCATGGTTCGCTCCAAATGTCGGGATTCCCCCGGGGAACCGTGGGCACACCGCGGGGGGTGGAATCGGATCAGCGCAGCAGGTAGGGGATGTCCACCGTCACCGCGCCCGTCGGACAGTCCTTTTCGCAGGGCATGCAGTACCAGCACTCGTCGAACTTCATGTACGCGGCGCCCTTGGCGAGATCGATGGCCAGCACGTCCAGCGGGCAGACATCGACGCACACGGTGCAGCCCTTGTCGGCGATGCACAGTTCCTCGTCGATGCGTACGGGCAGGCTGGTGGGAACGAACGCGGTCGGCATGATTCTTTCCTAGGTCGAGGTGGAGTGGGTTTCCCGGGCGGACTGCCTCCGGCTGTCGCGGGGAATGCGGGTGTTCTGGTAGGCGGACTGCTCATGCTCGTCCACGCTGACGAGGTAGGGCTCGATCGGCCGCTTGAAGCACGTCATGCCGTCGCCGGTCTTTCTGACCTGAACGTGGACGAACCAGTTCAGGTCGTCCCGGGCCGGATGGTCCACGCGCGCGTGGTACAGGCCCCAGCGGCTTTCGGCGCGGTACAGGGAGGCGCGCGCCGCCATCTCGGCGCAATCCCGGATGGCGTGCACTTCCAGTGCACGCATCAGTTCGTGCGGATCACGCGCCCACAACCGGTCGAGATCCTGCCGGATCTCCTCGAAGCGGCGCAGGCCGATCTCCATCTTGCGCGTCACCTTGGGCGGCTGCAGGTAGTCGTTGACCATGCGGCGCAACTTGTATTCCACCTGGGAGGGGGGCAGGCCCTCGCCGCGCAGCAGAGGCGCCCGTACCCGCGCCGACTCCGCTTCCACCTGTGCCTGGTCGATTTCGGCGAGGGAGACGGCCCCGCAATGGCGGGCGGCACTTTCGCCCGCAATCTTGCCGTAGACGAAGGCGCCCAACATGTAGTTGTGCGGGACGCACGCCAGATCTCCCGCCGCATACAGGCCCGGGACCGTAGTGGCGGCATGCTCGTCGACCCATACTCCCGAGGCCGAGTGGCCGCTGCACAGGCCGATTTCAGAGATGTGCATCTCGACCATGTGCGTGCGGTAGTCGGTGCCGCGCCCCTTGTGGAAGCGGCCGCGGCTGGGGCGCTCGTTGGTGTGCAGGATGGTCTCGATGGTGCTGATGGTTTCTTCCGCAAGGTGGTCCAGCTTCAGGAAAACCGGCCCGTCGCCTCCCTCCAGTTCCCGGTAGAATTCCAGCATCATCTGGCCGCTCCAGTAGTCGCATTCGATGAAGCGCTCGCCCTTGCCGTTGGTGGTATATCCGCCCAGCGGGCCGGTGACGTAGGCGCAGGCGGGGCCGTTGTAGTCCTTGATCAGGGGATTGATCTGGAAGCATTCGATGCCGCTCAGCTCGGCTCCGGCGTGGTAGGCCATGCTGTAGCCGTCGCCCGCGTTGGTGGGGTTCTCGTAGGTGCCGAACAGATAGCCCGACGCCGGCAGACCCAGCCTGCCTGCCGCCCCGGTGGAGAGGACGATCGCCTTCGCACGGACGATGTGGAAGTCTCCGGTACGGCAGTCGAACGCCATCGCCCCTGCCACCCGGCCATCGGTGCCTGTCAGCAGGCGCGTCGCGATCCACCGGTTGGTGATGGCGACGCGGGTGCGCTTCAGGCGCCGGTAGAGCACGCGCTTGATGTCGTGCCCTTCCGGCATGGGCAGCACGTAGGTGCCCATGTGGTGGACCTTGCGCATGGCATAGTCCCCGGTCTCGTCCTTCTCGAATTTCACGCCCCAGCGATCCAGTTCCTCGATCATGGCGAAGCTGTTGCGGGCGTAAGCCATGATGGTCCTCTGGTTCACGATGCCGTCGTTGGCCAGCGTGATCTCCTTGACGTACTGCTCCGGAGTGGCATGGCCCGGTACCACCGCGTTGTTGAGGCCGTCCATGCCCATGGAGATCGCGCCGCTGCGCTTCACGTTGGCTTTTTCCAGCAGCAGCACGTTCAGCGCGGGATTGGCTTCCTTCGCCTTGACGGCCGCCATGGGCCCGGCGGTGCCCCCTCCGACGACGAGCACGTCCACGGCATGGGTATGCAATCGCATCAGAGGCATCTCCCCGAACCCCGTAGGTAACGAATTTCCGGGCGGCGCATCAGCCCGCCCTCCCGGGCGCGTCTGCGCCCTGTCGCGATATCTGCAGGCGATACTGGAACGCGTCCCCGCGGAAGTAGAGGTACTCGAAGTCCAGCGGCTTGCCGGATGCGGTATGGGTGAGCCGCTCCATGCGCAGGATCGCCGAACCCGCCTCCACGCTCAGCTGCCGGGCCAGTTCTTCGTCGGCGAGCATGGCGTCGATCTGCAGGTCGGCGCGGCCCAGCGCGATGCCGAAGTCGTTCTCCAGCACGAGGAAGATATCGCGCGTCGGCAGGTCGATGTTGCGCAGGCGTTCGCCCACGTCTTCCGGCAGATAGGTGATTTCCAGCGACAGGGGTTCGCGATTGAGATGGCGCACGCGCTTGATTTCCGTGACCGGCGTGTCCACCTCCAGCTTCAGCCCGTGCGCCACGGCAGGGGAGGCGGGCATCGACTTGTGGCTGACGACCTTGTTGTAGATTTCGTAGCCCATGCGCAGCATGGCCTCGGCGAAGCCTTCCAGCTGGGCCAGGTGCTGGAACACCTTGGGTTTGGCGACGAACGTGCCCTTTCCGGGAATCCTGAAGATCAGCCCCTCGTTCTGCAGGTCGCTCAGGGCCTGCCGCACCGTGATCCGGCTCACCTTGAAAATGGCGCTCATCTCGCTTTCGGACGGCAGCTGCTGGTGGGGCCGGTAGCTTCCCTCGAGGATGCGCTGCCGCAGGAAATCCTTGATCTGGGTGTAGAGGGGAACGGGAGAGAGCGGAATGATCAACGGATCTGTCATGAGGGAGATGCCCATCAATATATCCTGTCATTACAGGTCATGCCAAAAGTCCGGACAGGATACCGGCGCGAAACATTGCGTCAAAAGGAAAAAAAGTGGGGTGATTATGAGCGGAAGGGATATGGATGCGCGAACGGGGATCAGGACGCATGAGCCCTCCCTCCGGGCGGCGGATGTCTGCCCGGCAACCCGTATCGATGCGCGTCTGCCTGTGGGCGCGCGAAAGCGGGGTCGTCGGAGATCGCCGAGGACGGTGCCGCACGCGCCTGCAGAGGTGTTTCGCTTGCGCGTGGCGCGTCGGGTTGGAGTAGAATGACATGGACTGACGCGCGCCGCTGTCATCCCGGCGGCGGCGACGATGGCCGGGTGCGCGGGATCCCCGTGCCCGTCCAGCTTGTCGTTTTTCCGGGCGGCCGATTCATCGTCACTGGACACGCGAGCGGCGGGCATGAACAGCCGTAACAGCTTGCTGCAAGGTTATCCCCCGCATGTCCCGAACCATTCCGATCCATGACGAAGTCCTGATGCGCCGCGCCGCGGGCGGCGATCGTGCGGCATGAGCGGTAGCACATCCGCACCGTGGCTGATGGCCGGGGCCAGCCTGCTGTTCGCGACCATGAGCCTGTGCGTCAAGCTTGCCTCCACCGGCTACGGGGTGGGCGAGATCGTGTTCTACCGCGGCCTCATCGGTACCGTCATGGTGGCTGCACTGGCGCATGCGACCGGCATCAGCCTGCGCACCGGGCTGCTGGCGATGCACGTCTGGCGCAGCGTGGCGGGCGTCGCCGCGCTCGGTCTCTGGTTCCATGCCATCGGCGAGCTGCCGCTGGCGACCGCGGTGACGCTGAACTACATGTCACCGGTCTGGATGGCGCTGCTGCTCGTCGGCGGGTCGGCATTCGCCGGTCGCCGCCACGTGGATGCCCGCCTGCTGGGCACCGTCCTGGTGGGGTTCGCGGGCGCGGTCTGCATCCTGCAGCCGACCATCGGGCAGCACCAGCTGTGGGGCGGACTGATGGGCCTGCTGTCGGGGCTGCTGGCAGCCGTGGCCTACCTGCAGGTGACTGCACTGGGAAGGGCGGGCGAGCCGGAGACGCGCACTGTCTTCTATTTCTCGATGGGAAGCATCGTGGCGGGTGCAGGAGAGGCATCGTTCCTCGGCGGCTGGCATGCCCACACCCTGGAGGGACTGGCTGCACTGCTCGCTGTCGGCGTATCGGCGGGACTGGCACAGTTGATGATCACCCGTGCCTACCGTATCGGTGGCACGCTGGTCAACGCCAGCCTCCAGTACCTGGGGATCGGCTGGTCGCTGATGTATGGCGTGCTGCTGTTCGACGATCCGGTCAGCGGAATGGCGCTGCTGGGAATGTGCCTGATCGTGCTGGCGGGCATCGTCGCCACCCGGCTGCGCCCGCCTGTCGCACGGGTGGAGCGTGCCAATGTGCCCGACAGGGGCGCGGATGGCCCGGGTGGGGTAGTGTGATATGATCAGTCATCGACTGCGGATTCAGGATCATGCATCATGAAGTGCCTTCCCTCCCGGGGAACCACCCAATCGCCAGGTTCGATGCCCTCCGTGGCAGGCTGCCTCCGCCAGTCGTGCTGATTCGATCTTGCGCCGAGTCCGGCAGGCTGGCGGAACGGCAGGAACGAGTCTGATGCTTTGGCAGGCGCTGGTCGCCGCGCGCGACATGGGGCGATTGCAGGAGATCGCGTCGATCCTGATTCGTCATGGCTTCGGCGACATGGTGCATCGCATGGGGCTTTCCGGCGCACTGGAGCGGGCCGGCAAGGTGCTGCACTGGCAGGAGGCGGGCGAATTGGCGCATCTTGCGCCGCATGCGCGCGTGCGGCGGGCGCTGGAGGAGATGGGGCCGACCTTCGTCAAGCTGGGCCAGATCCTCGCCACCCGCGTGGATCTGTTCGAACCCGAGTGGATCGCCGAATTCAGCAAGCTGCAGGACAGCACGCCCGCTTCGCCCTATGCCGAGGTCCATCAGCAGTTGACCGAGGATCTCGGCGCGCCGCCGGAGGAAGTGTTCGCATTCTTCGATTCCCAGCCCCTGGCCACCGGTTCCATCGCCCAGGTACATCGTGCGCGGCTGGGCGACGGCGGCGAGGTGGTGATCAAGGTGCGGCGGCCCGGTATCCGCACGGTCATCGAGGCGGACCTGCGCTGGCTCGGCAGGCTGGCGGAGGCGATCGAGACCAGCAGCCTGGAGCTGCGCCAGTTCCATTGGCCGAGCGTCATCCGGCAGTTCACTCAGTCGCTGCGGCGCGAACTGGATTTCGGGGCCGAGTGCCACAACGCGGAGCGCATCGCGGCAAACTTCGAGGGCTATATCGGCCCGGCGATTCCCGGCGACCCCGCCGCCAGCGGCAATGCACTGGCCGCGGAGGCCCGGGACGCGTTGCCGTTCATCGTGATCCCACGCGTCTACTGGGAGTGGACCGGGGAGCGGGTGTGCGTGCAGGAGTATATTTCAGGTATTCCCGGCCGCGATCTGGCCGCCGCCACCCGGACCGGCCTCGACCGCAAGGTGCTGGCGCGGCGCGGGGTACACGCCATGATGAAGATGATCGTCGAGGACGGTTTCTTCCATGCCGATCCCCATCCGGGGAACATATTCTACCTGCCCGGCAACCGCCTGGCGCTGATCGACTTCGGCATGGTCGGGCGATTGACCGAGGAACGCCGCGATCAACTGGTGCGGCTGCTCCTGGGACTGGTGCGGCGCGAGCCGGTCAAGGTTGCCGACGTGCTGCTGGACTGGGCCGGCAATGGCGGCGTCGAGGCCGAGATCAATGAGGAGGCATTGACCGGCGAGATCGAACTGTTCGTCGACCAGTACCTCGGCGTTCCGCTCAAGCAGCTGCAGCTGGGAGACATTCTCTCCGATCTGGTGGCGATCCTGCGTGAGCACCGGTTGTCGCTGCCCCCCGATCTGGCGCTGCTGATCAAGGCATTCATCACCCTGGAAGGAATGGGGCGCGAGCTCGATCCCGACCTGGATCTGGCCGGCGAGGCGCTGCCGATCCTGCAGGCCACGCTCGCTACCCGCTATGCGCCGGCTGCCATGATCAAGCGCAGCTGGCGCACGATGTCGGACATGACCCTGCTTGCCGCCAGCCTGCCGCGCGACCTGGGGCGGCTGCTGCGCGCCGCACGGCGCGGCAGGCTGGACATCCACGTGGATGTGGTGCACCTCAAGCACCTGGGCGATCAGATAGACGGCGCGGCCAACCGCATGGTGGCCGGCATCGTGGTCGCGGCCATCATCGTCGGATCGTCCATTGTCATGATGATCTCCGAAGGGCCCACCCTGCTGGGAATGCCGCTCATCGGGCTGTTCGGCTTCCTGTGCGCCACGGTCGGGGGCGTATGGCTGCTGTTTTCCATTTCGCGCGCCAGCAGGGCCGACCGGGACCGCAAGCCGTGATCCGGTGGATTGGACGGGGGGTTCCACGGGCGTGACGCGGATTCGATGAACGCCGGGTGGAGTGACGAGGAACTGAAAGCCTGCGTGGCGGCCTACCTCGAGATGCAGCGCGACGAACGTCTCGGGCAGCCGTACCTCAAGCGGTATTACTACGCGCGTCTGGCTCAGGCGTACGGTCGCGGTGAGGAAGCGTACGAGCGCGGCATGCGCGACGTCTCGTACGTCCTTGCCCTGATGGGGCGCAGCTGGCAGGCGGATCTCAGGCCTCTGCCCGATACCGGTATCGATGCCGCCGTCGCTGCCAGGATCGAGCGCATCGCTGGTGAAATCCTGAAGCAGAAGGCGCCGCCGCTCGCCGCCCTCAAGATCGCGGTGCGCGATGCCTTGCGGCGCCAGGGGGAGAATGCGCCGCGCGGACACCACAGCCCCAGGCCGAGGCGCGTGACGATCACGCGTTTTCGCTGCGACGCGGCGGTTCATGCGTGGGTCCTGAGGCAGGCGGGGGGCGTGTGCGAAGGCTGCGAGCGGGATGCACCATTTCGGGATATCGACGGACAGCCCTACCTTCGTCTGCACCATATGCGGCCACTGGCCGATGGCGGCTCGGATACGCCTTCCAACGCGGTGGCGCTGTGCCCCAACTGCCATCACGAGATACGCTATGGCGCCAGCGCCCACGCGCTGGCCGCCTGGCTGTACGACAACGTCGACAGGCTGATTCCTGAATAGGCGTGTGAGCTTTTGCCGGGGCCGATGTCGCGCCCCGGCATCCGGCGGCGCAGTCGTCGCGGAATCAGACGGTGGTGTCGTTGATCGATGCGTCCGGCGCGTTCTTCTTGACCGATTCGATGCCGTTGTCCCGTGCGGCTTCGGATTCGTAGGATTCGCTCGTGCCGATGACCTGATGATTGGCGGATTTGAGATTGAATCTGAATTTTCCGCCATCGGTCGTCTTGCGCTCGTAGCGCGCATCGTCGGGCGCATGGGTCCTGACGGAGGCGATGCCGTTGGTACAACCGGATTTCGCTTTGTATCCCTCGCTGACGAGGATGGATTGGCCGTTGCCGGCCTTCAGCCTGAACCTGAATTCGCCTGCCCGGTCCTTGTAAATCTCGAATTTACCAGCCATTTTTGGTCTCCTTCTTATTGTAAGGTGCTCTATTGGAACCCGATCGTCAGCCGGCACGCGAGCGCTCCGGAGCCGGCCATCTATTATGTGCCAAAGGTGATGATTTGAAAAGTAAAATTGTTTATCATGGATAACCTTCAACCTGACGCCCGTGAGAGAGGAACCGTGATTGTTGCGCGCCATGCCCGCTTCCCCCTGCCGGGGCGTTCAGTCCCCGGGGAGCGGCCATGAGGGGGAGGGCGATGCGGGGAGCTCTGGGCGTCCTCGTCGTCGCGGTACTCGGCGGATGCGGCAGCATGCCCGAACGGGAGGTGGCGCGAGCCGTTCCCGCCCCGGTGGTGCGAGGGGAGACGGCACAGCCCGATCGTGGCGACGGCCTGTCGTCAGATGCGGTGATCAGGCGTAGCCTGTACGCGCAATACGCTCAATGGAAGGATACGCCCTACCGCATCGGCGGCCTCGGACGGGATGGAGTCGACTGCTCCGGTTTCATGCACGTCACCTTCAGCGCCCGATTCGGAATGACGCTGCCGCGATCGACGGATCTGCAGGTCCATCTGGGCGAGGATGTCGACAGAAGCCAGCTGCGAACCGGCGACCTGGTGTTCTTCAAGACGGGCACGACACTGCGCCATGTCGGCGTCTATCTCGAGGACGACCGGTTCCTGCACGCATCGACCAGCCGCGGGGTCACGATTTCCCGGCTGAGCGAGGCGTACTGGCGGGCCGCGTACTGGAAGGCGAAGCGCCTGGATATCAGTCCGTAGTATCCCACTGTGCGTCCCCTATGCGATCCGGAGGCGACGCTGCTGCATCGTCATCCGCCCCTTGCGGGGCAGCGGGTGCAAAGCGGAAGTGGAGACTTCCTACGTCCCTGCGACCTCGCCTCCGACCCGGCGGCGGCCAAGCGAGGCGACCAGGCCCAGCCCTGCCAGCAGCATCGCCCATTCGGCGGGTTCCGGCACCACCGCCACCTGCCAGCCGATGTCGCGGAATCCTGCATAGTCGAGCACGGTGGGCAGCTCGCGCAGGCCCCTGGCGGTGCTGGGATCCATCAGCGTTTCCTGAGAAAGTCCTTCGTACGTGCTGTAGACGCCTTCCCCCCAGTGCAGGCCGTACAGGTCCAGCGGCACCGGGCCGCCATAGGCCGCCACGGAGTGGGCGCCGAGGAAGGCGTTGCTGGCATGGTCGATCTGCGCGTGCCACGAATCCGCCTCGCCGAAGCCGAGGATATGGCCCAGTTCGTGCGTTGCGGTGGTCAGGAAGTCCGGATGCCCCGGCGAGAGTCCGGCCGGATCGGTACCGAAGTACCAGTCGTTATTGGCGTTGAACCAGATGGTGCCGCCCCAGATGCCGTAGTCGGTGGCTTGCGCGCCGGTGGCGTTGGCCTGCCCGCGCGTATGGACGGCATCGACGAATTCGGCGGAGCCGGTGGCGGTCACGCTGTTACCCGTTCCCGCGAAGCCGAGTACCCCCGGCCCCGAGGGCGAGCCTCCCACGTAGACGCGCAGGGTATTCTCCGGGATGGACAGGTTGGTGAGCGTCACGGCGGGACCGGCAAGGCTCGGGTGGCTGAAATTCACGGACCAGCTGTCGCCCGCCTGCGGCGAGATGGCCGCCAGCGTGTCCGTGAACCCGCTGTAGAAGGACGCTGCGGTATCGAGCAGGGCGCGCCGCTCCGCGATGGGCGCGCCGGTGACAAGGTCGGTGAAGAACCCGCGGGTGTCATAGGTGTAGTCGAACTCGACCTGGATGGCGTGAGCCGGGGACAGCGCGAGCGCGCCTCCCAGGATGGCGGCCCCGCGCAGGGCCTTCGCCATTGCTCGGCGAAGCGGCTGGATGTGGCGATGGTGCATGGCAGTACTCCCTCCGGGATTTTCTTCAGCTTGTTATATGGATGCGTATTCGTCCGGCATCAGGCGGGACCGGCGCGGCGCCTGCCGCGGACGATGCCGCCCAGCAGCCCCAGTCCGGCGAGCAGCATGGCGTAGCTTTCCGGTTCCGGCACGGGCGCGAGGGTGAAGTCCAGGCGGTAGGCGACCACGGCGTCGGTTTCCGACAGGAACAGGGTGTAGTCGCCCGCGCCCAGCGGGGCGGTCAGTTCGGTGTCACCACCGGCGTACGGCGGGCCGGAGAACACGGCCAGCAACTCGGCGTCCGCGCCGATCAGCGCGTTGCTCAGGTTGGAACTGACGGTGTTGATCCCGGTCCCGATCGCCAGTCCTTCCTGGATGCCGAAGTAGGAACCCCCGATCGAATCTCCTTCCACGACGCTGTAGTCGAGGTGGATCGCGGTGAGCAGATACCCGGCGGGGACCTGGAAGCTGAACACGTCGGTATCCGCGGGACTGCCGCTGCCGCGGATGCCGCCGAACGTGCCGGAGAGGGTGTTGCCGCCGGCGCCCAGTATGCCGGCGAAGGTGCCGGGGCTGAGCCACGGCCCAACTGTCACCGCATTCGCGAAGTCCCCGCCCGTTGCGTCCCTTGCTTCGTCATAGGACAGCCCCGCGTGCGCCAGGCCGGGAAGCAGGGCGATCCCGCATGCGGCGCTGCGCAGCCATTTCTTGCCTTTCAGGTCGATCATGATGCGCCTCCGTCAGGATTGAAGATGTGTCGATTGAAACCTTGTTGTTCACCGGCAGCTGAACCCCCCGGCGCGATCCTATGCAGCTGCTTCCTGGCGCCGCCGCAGGCGGAATCCGAGCAGCAGGAGCCCGGCGCTCCACAGCGCCAGGGCCTCCGGTTCCGGTATCGGCGACAGGGGCGTCACCGTGCCGGTGCCTGCACCGTACACGCTCTGCAGGGCGCTGATGTGCTCGGGGGCCAGCGGGAAGATCGGCCCGCCATAGCCGAGGCCGGCCAGCGGGCTCGGGCTTTCCGGCAGGCCGGTCACCGCCGGGCCGTAGCTCACGGGGGGATCGCCAGGGGCCGAGTGGCCCATGCCCAGCGAATGCCCCAGTTCATGCTGCGCGACGCCGTAGAAGAAGGCCGGCGTCCACGGCGCCGAGGCGTTGAACACGACGTCCCCGGCCAGGCCGCCGCTGCTGGGGAAGTAGGCGTAGGCGTTGGCACCGGCGACGTAGGGCACCACGCCGATCCGGATGTTCGCGAGTCCGGCGGGATCGTATTGCCCCGACTCCGGCAGCGGGCCCGCGTCCTCCACCTCGACGAAGGAGATCGGCAGGATGCGGGTGTAGTCCAGCAGCGCCGTCTCGAATGCGCCCTTCAGCAGCTCGGTGCTGAAGACTTCCCCCGAAAAGCGGTCCGCGAGGGTGCCGTTGAAGAGGTTGCTGTAGCTGTAGGTCAGGGTGATGGGAGATCCCGGTCCGCCCGGCTGGGGCCAGGTGGAGAAGATCGGGAAATAGTCCGCCATGGCCGGGCTCGCGGCCACGGCCAGCCAGGCCGCCGCCAGGAGGCGGCGGCCCGTGCGTCGGGCCGCGGCGGTCATGCGAGCTGCGGAGCCGCTGGTTCAGTATCCGCCGTGCGGCGCAGGCGCCAGGCCAGCATGCCCAGTCCGGCGAGCAGCATGGCCCACTCGCCGGGCTCGGGCACCGGGCTGATGGTGAGGAAGGTGGCGCCGGGCACTTCCGTGCTGTTGCTGAAGCCGTGCAGGAAGTCGTTGCCGGAAAGGTCGTTCTTGCCGGTCAGGGCCAGCACATGCACGTCGTTGGCGCCGGAGATCCAGCTGTTGACCACCGCCGAGACGTCGAAGGTGTAGGTGCCGAAGTCGCCGACCACCGTGGAGGCCGCGCCGTCCGCCGCCAGGATGTTGTTGTTGTAGAAGTTCAACCAGTTGATCGTGCCGCCGGGGTTGGTATTGTCAGTGATACTGGTGAACGGGTTCGCATTCACGCCATGGGCGGAGACGGTGAACGGGTTCTCGGCCGAGGCGTCGCCGTTGAATCCACCGTTCACGCTGGTCACGGTGAGGATGGCATTGACCGGTCCCGTGAACGTGGAGAGATCCTGGTCGAATGCCAAGTAGATGGTTTCAGCGCCGACCGTTCCAAACGGATTTTCCGTCGAAACCCGGAAGACTGGACGATTGTCGCCGGCGTAGCCGCGGACCGTGTCCGCTCCCTGGAAGAACGACGACGTCATGACGCTCAGATTGGGATCGAAAACGGTATCGGCAATGGCGGGCGTGGCGGATGCGCAGCCCAGCGCAGCGGCGCACAGCGCCATTCTGAAATTCAAGGTTTTCATAGTGGTTCCCTCATGATATTGGAATATAATCGCGATGGACCGGAGCGTGCCGGACATCGGGTATTCTTGGCTTGCCTGCCTATCGATGGGGGACCTGGCGGTCCCCCATGGGGTCGGTCTGGACGACACAACCGGGTGGGTATGAAAATGATAACACTTATCATTCCATGTTGCGATGAAAAAGAGCCATTTTTCGGAAGAATGGGCCATTGGGATCAATGTGCCGCGGCTCCGCACACCCGATCGGCAGGCCGGAGGTTGTCTGCCGACCCGGGCAGGCGGTTCCCCGGCCCGCCGTATCAGGCGATTTGCGGCGTCGCCGGTTCAGTGCTCGCCGTGCGGCGCAGGCGCCAGGCCAGCACACCCAGTCCGGCGAGCAGCATGGCCCATTCGCCGGGCTCGGGCACCGGGCTGATGGTGAGGAAGGTGGCGCCGGGTACTTCCGTGTTGTTGCTGAAGCCGTGCAGGAAGTCGTTGCCGGAAAGGTCGTTCTTGCCGGTCAGGGCCAGCACCTGCACGTCGTTGGCGCCGGAGATCCAGCTGTTGACCACCGCGGAGACGTCGAAGGTGTAGGTGCCGAAGCCGTCGATGACCGTGTGCGCCGCGCTGTCCGCCGCCAGGATGTTGTTGCTGTAGAAATCCCGCCAGTGGATCGTGCCGCCCGGGTTGGTGTCGTCGGTGATGCTGGTGAGCGGGTTCGCGTCCACGCCATGGGCGGAGACGGTGAATGGATTTGCGGCCGATGCGTCGTAGCCCTGTCCTCCGGCAACGCTGGTCACGGTGAGGATGGCGCTGACCGGCCCGGTGAACGTGGAGAAATCCTGGTCGAATGCGAGATAGATGGTTTCCGCGCCGGTGAATCCGAAGGGATTGGGGGGATTGTCGGTCGAGACGCGGAGGACGGGGCGGTTGTCGCCGGCATAGCCGCGCACCGTGTTCGCCGCCGGTGCGAAGAAGTAGGGCGAGGTCGTGACGCTCACGCCGGGCTGGAAGACGGTGTCGGCGTCCTCGACGGCGGCGATGGCGGGCGCCGCCGATGCGAGGCCCAGTGCGGCGGCGCACAGCGCCATCCTGGCATGCAATGTTTTCATCATGGTTTCCCTCCTGTACATGGAATGTAATGGCGATGTCGGAACATCCGTTCCGGACACCCCTGGATTTGCCTGCCTGTCGATGGCGGGCAGAGGTCCGCCATGGGGTCGGTCTGGAAGACGCGACCGGGTGGGTATGGAAATGATAACACTTATCATTTCCATATGATGGGAAATGGCCGCATGCGGTAGGCGCGATAGTCCATTCGTATCATTCCGAATAAGATCCTCGGCTGTGGCATGAATTCGATGAAATCATTACACATCTCGGCGGGGGCATTCTGCAATGGCTCCATAACTCTTTGATCAGGAGGAGGATGAACCATTCTTCCCGTGATGGCATGTTAATTGCTTATTCTTCTGCTGGCTGCCGGTGCACGAGCGGCACGAGCTTTCGTGCCAGGTGAACGGAGTCTGCAGAATGGAGAAGCGGAATGGAGAAGCAGGCGATGCGGATGCGCGTTTTCGTTTTCATGGTGGTCGTCATGCTGTCCGGTCTGGCCGGATGCCGGGGTCTGCCTCCCTCGGTCCCCGTATCCGGCTCCCGGGTGCCGATCGAGGGGGCCATGGGGAGCGAGGTGGCCGTGGTGACGGAAGTGGGCGACGCCGCCCGGAAGGCGGCGAAGGGGTATTCGATGTGCGTCTGGTCCGCTGCCGAGAAGATGAGACTGGGATCGTCCGACGTGCGCCTCGTGGTGGAAACCGCCGAGGGTACCTGCAAGAAGAACGCGCAGCGCCTGCATGCAGCGCTGGAGGCGGACAGGGTCGATTACGCGTTCGCGCGATCCTACGTCGATACCATCGTGGAGAATGCCCGCACCGAAGCGCTGGCGCAGGTGTTGCGCGCCAACGCGCGCGAGACCCGGGCACGGGAGGCGCGGCGCTAGGGTGCGCGGGCGCGCATGCCTTTCAGAACCATAGCCGCGCTCCCGCCACGAGGCGGATCTGGCTGGGGCTGCCGCCGTCCGCGCGCACCATGTCGGCCGTGCCGAAGAAGCTGTGGTCGAACGAAAAGCCGACGTATGGAGCGATGTGTCGGTTGATCTCGTAGCGCAGGCGCAGGCCGAACTCGATGTTGTTCAGGCCGCTGCCGGTCGTGAACCGCTCCACCTTCTGGATCGCGGCGTGCGCCTCGATGCGCGGCTGCAGGATGAGCCGTTGCGTCAGCAGAAAATCCCGCGACGCCCCTACGCGTACCGATACATCGCCCTCGTGGCTGATGAACAGGGCCGACTCGATCTCGTAACGGTAGGGGACCAATCCCTGGAATCCGATCACGGCGTGGGCACGGGCGACGTTGCGGCCCCTGAAGGTCTGGGTCTCGCCGCGCACCCCGATCTGGAAGTCGTAGTACTTGCCGATGAAGCGGCCATAGAGCAGCTGCAGGTCGATGTCGTAGTCGGCCTTGAAGGCGGTGTTGCGCTCGCCTTCGCTCTTGATCCAGACGCGGTTGAAGTCGCCGCCGTACCAGCCCTGCATGTCCCAGCGGAAGTCGCTCTCGCCGTGCTTGGGCCGGTATTCGAGCACCTCGGCGCGCAGCAGGCCGTAGCGGTGCTCGTCCTCCACGGGGCTGTGCCAGCCTGGCGGCAGCGGCCGATACGCCGGCGCAGCGGCAGGACCTGCATCCCGTGCATTCGCCGCGACGCAGGTGCCCGTCAGGGCGGCCAGCAGGACCGCGGCGCAGCATGTCCGGAAGCGGGCGGCGGGTGGGTCGGGGCTCAAGGATGGCCGTCCGCGGGTGGATCCGAGACGTGCACGATACGGAACATTCCGGTTTCCATGTGCAGCAGCAGATGGCAATGGAAGGCCCAATGTCCGGGGGCGTCGGCAGTGATGGCAACGGAGATGCGCTCGGCGGGCTTGACGAGGACGGTGTGCTTGCGCGGCAG
This sequence comes from Nitrosovibrio sp. Nv17, assembly GCF_900119085.1. GTDB lineage: Bacteria > Pseudomonadota > Gammaproteobacteria > Burkholderiales > Nitrosomonadaceae > Nitrosospira. Next base: position 90,573 of record NZ_FPIQ01000002.1, read on the forward strand.
GTATGCGCCCGCGCCATTCTCGAGGTGCATCCACATGCCGTGCAGGTGCATGGTGTGTTCCATCATGGTGTCGTTCACGAAGGTCCAGCGCAGGCGCTCGCCGTGGCGGAAGCGGATCGGCTCCCGGGCCTGGGAGAATTTCCTGCCGTCGAACGACCAGATGAAGCGCTCCATGTGCCCGGTCAGGTGGATCTCCAGCTCACGTTCCGGTTCGCGCTGATCCGGGTAGGGAGCGAGGCTCCTCAGGTCGCGGTAGGTCAGCACCCTGCGCCCGTCTTCTCCCAGCCCGATGCCGGGCTCGTCCAGCCGGGTGCGCGTGAAATCCGGTATGGTCTGGTTGCCCGGGCCGTGATCGTCGGGTCCGTGCGGGACGAGGCCATCCTCCCGCGTCGCGGCAGGGGCGGGGGCCGACCCATGCCCGGTCGGCGCGCCGGGAAGGGGATGGCCGGCATGTCCGGCATGGTCGGCATGCATGATTTCCGCGTCATGCGCGTCGTGCGCACCGTGGCTGCGCATCCCCATGTCCGCCATGGTGCGCACCGGGCGCGGCCGCCGCGCCGGGATCTCCCCGCGCATGCCCGGCCGCGGGGCGAGCGTGCCGCAGGCGTAGCCGCTGCGGTCCAGCGTTTCCGCGAAGAGGGTGTAGGCGCGGTCCTCGGCGGGCTCGACGACCACGTCGTAGGTTTCGGCGGGGCCGATGCGGAACTCGTCCACCTCGACCGGCTGCACGTTCTGGCCGTCTGCCTGCACCACCGTCATGCGCAGGCCGGGGATGCGCACGTCGTGGAAACTCATCACGCCCACCTGGATGAAGCGCAGGCGCACGCGTTCGCCGGGGCGGAACAGCCCGGTCCAGCTGGACTGCGGCGGCAGTCCGTTCATCAGGAAGGTATAGGCGGCGGCGGTCACGTCGGCGAGGTCGGTCGGGTCCATGCGCATGTCGGCCCACATCAGGTAGTCGCCGAAGGCGGCATGCCACCCTTTTCTGCCTATGTCGCGGGCGAGATCGGCCAGGGTGCGTTTCTGGTAGTTGTAATACCCCGACTGCTTCTTCAGCCGTCCGATCATGCCCGCCACCGGGGTGTGGCTCCAGTCGGACAGCATGACCACGTACTCGCGGTCGCAGCGGACGGGATCGGGCGCGATCGGCTCCACGATCAGGGGTGCGTAGGCGCCGGCCTGCTCCTGGCCCATGGAGTGGCTGTGGTACCAGTAGGTGCCGCTCTGTCGCAGCGGGAAGCGGTAGACGAAGGTCTCGCCAGGGGCGATGCCCGGAAAGCTCACGCCCGGGACGCCGTCCATTTCCGCCGGCAGCAGGATGCCGTGCCAGTGGATCGAGGAGGATTCCCGCAGCAGGTTGGTGACGCGCAGCGTGACATCCTGCCCCTCGCGCAGGCGCAGCAGGGGTCCGGGCACCGTGCCGTTGACCGTGATCGCGGTCGTCTTCCGGCCGCCGATCCGGAACGGAGTCTCGGCGATGACGAGGTCGATGGTGCGTCCACTCAGTTCCGGCGGCTGCGTCGGGTCGGCCCGATCGGGATAGGCATAGGCAGGCAGGATGTTTTCGAAGGCCGTCAGCGCGCCCAGGGTACCGGCGCGCCTGAGCCAGGCGCGCCGCGAGGGAGAGGAGAGCATCCTTTCATGGGTGACGCCGGCACGTGGCTCCCGGGACATGGCGTGCCTATTCCGTCCGCCCTGCGCTGCGGGCGCGCAGTTCGCTTATGGTTCTGCCCGTCTTGCGGCGCAGCAGCGCGCGCAGCGTCGCACCCTCGGCGTAGCCTACCTGCCCGGCGATGCGGTCGATGCTGTCGTGGCTCGTCCTCAACAGGTGCATGGCACGTTCGATGCGCAAATCCTGGAAATAGGCGAGCGGGGATTTTCCGAGAACCGCCCGGAGCCGGCGGGACAGCGTCCTTTCGCTGGTGCCGGCTGCCGCCGCGGCTTTCGTCAGGGAGAAGCGCGTGCCCAGCCCGTCGCGCGCCCACTGCTCGAATCGCTCGACCAGCGGATCGGCGTGCGCGAGATGATCCGGGATCGCGAACAGGCTCTGGGATGCACGCGGCTCGATCAGAAGATAGCGCGCCACCATGGTCGCGAGCGCCGGGCTGGCGCGCCGGATCAGCCAGAGCGCGAGGTCGACGTGCGCGAGCGCGGCCCCGGCGGTGACGCAGCCGGGAGCGCTGACCACCATGCGCGACTCATCCAGCCGGACTCGGGGATACCGTTCGCGGAAAAACGGTGCGAGCCACCACGAGGTCGTCGCGCCGTGTCCATCGAGCAGCGAGGTGCCCGCGAGCACGAACGTTCCGGTACAGGCGCTGCCGAGCAGCGCGCCGGCGGCGGCCCAGCGCCGCAGGAGCGGAACGGCGGCCGAGACGTCCCGATGCCGAAGCGCCGCCTGCAGCGTCTGCGGCGTCTTCGCGCCCAGGGCCGGGACCAGCGCCACGTCCGGCTGCGGACAGTGCGCCGCCGCCAGTGCCGGCACGAAAAGCCCCTGGGCGGTACGCGGGCGCCTGCGAACCCCGGCCACCGTCACGTCGAAGCGCACGCCGGGCGTGCCGGCGGCAGCGGACAGGCCGTTGGCGACGCTCAAGGTGTCCAGGAGCGTGGAAAGCCCGGTATCGAAAACCCCGTCGAGTGCGAGAATGTGGACGCGCATGGCGGGAATCATACCAAAATTGTCGATTCCGCCACTTTCAAAGTGTATCCGGCTTCCCTACAGTGATGCCTCGTTCATTCAACTTCAGGGGAGGCACGGAAATGGTGACAGTGGCGCTTTGGGTGCGATTGGAAGCGAAGCCCGGCAAGGAGGCCGAGGTCGAGGGTTTTTTGCGGCAGGCGGTCGAGCTTGCAGATCAGGAGACGACGACGCCCGTCTGGTTCTCGCTGCGACTGGGCGCTTCCACGTTCGGAATCTTCGACGCCTTTGACGACGAGGCAGGGCGTACCGCGCACCTGTCCGGACCGATCGCGGCGGCACTCATGGCCCGAGCCGCGGATCTGCTCGCGGAGGCGCCGCGGATCGAGCGTGTCGACGTACTCGGGGCCAAGCTGCCGGGCTAGGTGTGTACGGCATCCTGCCGCTCGGGCTTGACCGCGAGCACCGGGCAGGCGGCGTGCCGCACCACATACTCGGCGATGCTTCCCAGGGTCAGGCGATTCCAGCCGGTGTAGCCGTGCGTGCCGAGCACCAGCAGATCGGCATGGTGCTCGGCGGCGGCGCGCACGATTTCCCTCCCGGTGGGCCCTTCGGCAAAAAGGGTCTCGGTTTCCATCTCCAGGGATGCCGCCAGATCCGCGAGGGCATCCTTGCCGGCCTGCCGGGTCTTGCCCAGGCTTGCGTCCACCCACTGCTCGAAACCCGGGGTGAAGTAGTAGGGGGAGGGCACCATCCATCCGCTGGGCTCGAAGACGTGCAGGAGGGTGAGGCGCGCGCCCAGGGCCCGCGACAGCGACACGGCGTGGCGTACCGCTCCTTCCGAGGCGTCCGAGAAATCGGTGGCGAGGATGATGTGGCGGATGAGCGGATCCATGGCGCACCTCCTGTCCGGGTGGGGAAACACTGCCATGGTACCGGGGATGGAGTGCGGACTCAATCCCCTTCGATCCACCGTTGCAGGACCCGCCGATCATACTTCGGGCCCGCGTGCGGTCATTTCGGGTCGGGAACGAATTTCAGGACATTGCCGTTGATGCAGTAGCGCTTGTAGGTCGGTGGCGGGCCGTCGTCGAAGACGTGTCCGAGATGGATGCCGGAGCTAGCGCTGCGCACCTCGATGCGGCGCATGCCGTGCGATCTGTCGGGATGCTCGGTGACCGCGCCCTCGATCGGATCGAAGAAACTGGGCCAGCCGGTCCCGCTCTCGAATTTGGCCCGACTCAGGAACAGGGGTGCGCCCGTGATCGGATCGACGAACGTGCCCGGGCGCTTCTCGTCCAGGTTGGTGGCGGTGAAGGGGGGCTCGGTGCCCTGCTCGAAGGCGATCCTCTGCTGCTCCGGCGAGAGCAGCTGGAACCCGAGCCACTTCCAGAAATTGGCCTTTTCGCCGTTGTAGCCGGTGTAGCGGGCCACCTCCCGTCCCTCCCTGAAGAGCACGATGGTGGGTGCGGCGAACAGGGGTTGCTCCAGCGTCCAGCCGGCGGGAGGATGGGCGCCCAGGGTGGCCACCACCGGCACGTCGGCCTGCCAGCGGCTCAGGACGTCGGCATCGAACTGCTTGCAGAACTCGCAATCCTCGGCCTCGAACACGATCAGCTGCCGTGCCGGATCCAGCCGCGCGCCGTCCAGCCCGGCCGGGGCGCGCACGGGGGTGGCGGCGGCCTGCGCCGCGGCGGGGTACTTCACCCCGGTGCCGCCCAGGCCGCAGTATCCGTCCGGGTTCTTCCGCAGGTAGTCCTGGTGGTACGCCTCCGCGGCGGTGTAGTGCCGCAGCGGCAGGATCTCGGTGGTGATGCGGCCGTATCCGGCCGCGCCGAGCGCACGCTGATAGGCGTCGCGCGTGGCGAGCGCGGCGGCCTGCTGGATTTCGTCACGGTAGTAGACGGCGCTGCGGTAGTTGCTGCCGACGTCGTTGCCCTGCCGATCCCCCTGGGTAGGATCGTGGTTCTCCCAGAATCGCGCCAGCACGGCTTCCAGCGTCACCGCGGCAGGATCGAAGCTGACCTTGACCACTTCCGCATGGTTGCGCGCCGTGGCCTTGCCGGCGCGCAGCGCTCGTTCATGCTCCAGTATCTGCTGGTAGCCCGCGCCGGGAAGATCGCCGCCGGCATAGCCGCTTTCCACGTCGACCACCCCTGCCAGTTCGCCCATGCGCTTTTCCGCGCCCCAGAAGCAGCCCATGCCCAGGACGATGGAATCGGTCTCTTGTCCGGTTGCCTGATTCGGTGCCACAGTCCTCTCCCTGGCGGAATACGCGGTGACGATCACGCCCAGTCCCAGCAGCATGGCCGCGATGGCTGCCTTCGTCCTCGTGTGTTTCATCTGTCGTGCCTCCGACCCGTGCGGTCCGTGCAAATTGGACAGGCGGAAGAATCTTTGGTTCGCACGCGCATCCGGCGTGCTATGCATTCATCCTGCCTTCCCGCACGCGGCCTGCAGCCTCTATCCTACGGAATCGGCGCGCGAAATGGAATCCGCTTTCCGGGGAAGCGCAAATGGATGCGCAGATATCGGATGCAGGATGATATGATTGGAGGCAGCCGGGGTGCGGCGAAGCATGGTTGTGCCGTTCCGTTCCGGCCGGGGGATCGGCGGCGCCCTCGGGTCTCGAATTCAATGTGACGGGGGATACGCGTCGCGACCACGGGGCGCTGCGCGCGGTATCCCGCCCGGCTTTCCCTGCAGGACGGCCGGCATGCCCGGCCTTATCTTTTTCTGGAGTCGCAGCGCCCTATCATGTCGCTCGTCTGGATCGTCATCCTGCCGTTCGCGGGCAGCCTGTGCGCCGCCTTCGTCTCCTCGCGTGCGCGCAACACGGAAGCCTGGCTGGCGGGGATGGTGACGCTGGCCTGCGTTGTCATGGCGCTGCGGTGCTATCCCCTCGTCGCCACGGGGGAAGTGGTGCGGGAGACGTTCCAGTGGGCGCCCGGCCTGGGGCTGGCGGTGACCTTCCGCATGGACGGCTTCGCCTGGCTGTTCACGATGCTGGTCACGGTGATGGGCGCCCTGGTGGTGCTGTACGCGCGCTACTACCTCTCCGCCCAGGATCCGGTGGCGCGCTTCTTTTCCTTCTTCCTCGCCTTCATGGGCGCCATGCTGGGCGTGGTGCTGTCGGGGAACCTGATCCAGCTGGTGGTGTTCTGGGAGCTTACCAGCCTCACCTCCTTCATGCTGATCGCGTATTGGTACCACCGCTCGGATGCGCGCCGCGGCGCCCGCATGGCCCTGACCGTCACGGCGGGCGGCGGCCTCTGCCTGCTCGGCGGCGTGCTCGTGCTCGGGCGCATCGCGGGGGGCTATGATCTCGATACCGTGCTTGCGGCCGGCGAGCAGGTGCGTGCGCATGCCTGGTACCTGCCGGCGCTGGTGCTGATCGCACTCGGGGCGCTGACCAAGAGCGCCCAGTTTCCATTCCATTTCTGGCTGCCGCACGCGATGGCGGCACCCACCCCGGTGTCCGTGTACCTGCACTCCGCCACCATGGTGAAGGCAGGGGTATTCCTGCTGGTGCGGCTGTGGCCGGTGCTCGCGGGCACGGATGCCTGGTTCTGGATGGTCGGCAGCGCGGGACTCTGTTCGCTGGTGCTGGGGGCCTACATGGCCATGTTCCAGCGGGACATGAAGGGCGTGCTGGCCTACTCTACCATCAGCCATCTGGGACTGATCACGCTGCTGCTCGGGCTCAACAGCCCGCTGGCCCTGATCGCGGCCATCTTCCACATCATGAGCCACGCGACGTTCAAGGCATCGCTGTTCATGGCGGCGGGCATGGTCGACCACGAAACCGGCACGCGCGATCTGTCGCGGCTGAGCGGCCTGTATCGCGCCATGCCGCTCACCACCGCCCTCGCCACGGTGGGGGCGGCGGCAATGGCGGGCGTACCCCTGCTCAATGGGTTCATCTCCAAGGAGATGTTCTTCACCGAGACGATGTTCGTCAGCGGCAATGCGCTCACCCGCATAGGATTGCCGGCGATGGCGGTGGTCTGGGGCATATTCAGCGTGGCCTATTCGCTGCGCTTCATCCTGCAGGTGTTCTTCGGCCCGCCGGCCGGGGATCTGCCTCGCGATCCGCACGAACCGCCGCTCTGGATGCTGTTTCCCAGCGCGCTGCTGGTGCTGGCCTGCCTGGTGGTGGGCATGATCCCCGCGATCGCCATCGGCCCCTATCTGGATGTGGCGGCGCGATCCGTGCTGGGGCAGGGAACGCCCGTTCACAGCCTGGCGGTATGGCACGGCTGGAACCTGCCGCTCATCATGAGCCTGGTGGCGATGGTCGCCGGTACCGGGCTCTATCGGATGCTCGGCGAGTACCAGCGCGGCACCACCGTGGTGCCGTTGATCGACTGGCTGCGCCTGGATGGCAAGCGTCTGTTCGAATCGCTGCTGGAGACACTCGATGCCTGGGCCGACTGGCTGCTGCGATGGCTGTCGACGGAGCGCCTGCAGGTGCAACTGCTGCTCCTGATCTGTGCCGCCTTCGCCGCCGCGCTGGTGCCGCTTGCGGCGGGAGGGTTGCCGGCGGGCAGCCTGCCGCTGACGCCGCTGGAGCCGGCCTTCGCCGGCATGTGGCTGGTCGGTGGGGTATGCGCGGTGGCCGCCGCGGTGCAGGCGAAGTACCACCGCCTCGCAGCGCTGAGCCTGGCGGGCGCGGCGGGCCTGGCGACCTGCATGACCTTCGTGTGGTTCTCTGCGCCCGATCTGGCGCTGACCCAGCTCGTGGTGGAAGTGGTGACGATCGTGCTGCTGCTGCTGGGCCTGCGCTGGCTGCCGCGGCGCCATCAGTCGGTGGATGACGCGCGGGTGCCGCTGCGCGTGCGCCTGCGGGCGCGCACCCGCCGCCTGCGGGATCTGGTGCTGGCACTCATCGCCGGCACCGGCGTGGCGGCCTTGAGCTACGCCGTCATGACGCGCCCCGCGGTGGACGGCATTTCGCCTTTCTTCATCGAGAGCGCGCTGCCGCTGGGAGGAGGGCGTAACGTCATCAACGTGATCCTGGTCGATTTCCGGGGATTCGACACGCTGGGAGAGATCACGGTGCTCGGCATCGTCGCGCTGACGGTATTCGCGCTGCTGCGGCGCTTCCGCCCCGCGCCCGAGAGCATGGAGCGGCCGGTGCAGCAGCGGGAGCAGGATGGGGACGGCAGCGCCCTGCTGCGCGACCCGCATGCCCTGCTGCCGGTCGGGCCGATGATGCTGCCGGGGGTGGTGGTGCAGCTGCTGCTGCCGATCGCCGGCATGGTCGCCATTTTCTTCCTGCTGCGCGGGCACGACGAGCCGGGCGGCGGGTTCGTGGCGGGACTGATCGTGGCGACGGCGGTCATCCTGCAGTACATGGTGGGCGGCACCGCCTGGGCCGAGTCGCGTACCCGTATCTTCCCGCAGTACTGGATCGCACTGGGCCTGCTGTGCGCGGCGGGGGCGGGCATGGCGGCATGGCCGGCGGCACGGCCATTTCTCTCGGCTCTGGCCTGGCATGGCACCCTGCCGCTGGTCGGCGAGATGCACCTGTCCACGGTGCTGCTGTTCGACGTCGGCGTGTTCCTGCTGGTGATCGGCGCCACGGTGCTGATCCTGGTGGCCTTGGCGCACCAGTCGCGCCGCGGCCATCGGCGGCAGGAAGAAGCCGTGCCGGCGTCGGCTCCAGCGCCGGATCCGGCCGTGTCCGGCACGGAACGCGGCTGATGGAATTCGTCTATGCACTCGCGATCGGCGTGCTGACGGGATCAGGCGTGTGGCTGCTGCTGCGCCCGCGCACCTTCCAGGTGATCATGGGGCTGACGCTGCTGTCCTACGCGGTCAACCTGTTCATCTTCGGCATGGGGCGCCTGGCCGTGGGGCGGGTACCCATCATTGACGCGCTGCGCCAGGCGGATCCCGCGCGCTACGACGACCCCGTCCCGCAGGCCCTGGTGCTGACGGCGATCGTGATCGGCTTTGCCACCACCGCACTGTTCCTGGTGGTGCTGCTGGCATCCCGCGGGCTGACCGGGACCGACCACGTGGAAGGCGAAGAGCTGGAGCCATGACGGACTGGCTGCCGCACCTGCCCGTCCTGCCCGTCGTCATTCCGCTGGTGGCCGGTGCGGCCATGCTGCTGCTCGCCGAGGCCAGGCGGGCGGAACGCACCGTGATGGCGCTGGCTGCCACGCTGGCCAATCTCGTGGTGGCCGTCATGCTGGTGCGCATGGCCGGCGGTGCCCTGCCTGGGCTCTGGCCGGACGGCGTCGCCGCCTACCGGCTCGGCGGCTGGCAGCCACCCTTTGGGATCGTGATGGTGGCGGATGCGCTGTCGGCGGCGCTGCTGCTGCTCAACGCGGTGCTGGCGCTGGCGGCCCTGGCATACGCGCTGGCACGCTGGAAGCGGATGGGGCCGCACTTCCAGTCGCTGTTCCAGTTCATCGTCATGGGAATCAACGGCGCCTTCCTGGCGGGGGATCTGTTCAACCTGTTCGTGTTCGTGGAAGTGCTGCTGGCGTCGTCGTACGGCCTGGCGCTGCATGGCTCCGGCGTGCTCCGGATCAAGGCGGGCCTGCACTACATTGTCGTCAACCTGGCGGGCTCCTTCGTCTTCCTGATCGGCGTCTCGCTGATCTACGGCACCAGCGGGACGCTGAACATGGCGGACCTCGCGCTGCGGGTGCCGCGGCTGCAGGATGGAGACCGCGTGCTGTTCGAGGCCGGGGCGGCGATCCTGGGCGTGGCGTTCCTGCTCAAGGCCGGCGCGTGGCCGCTGAATTTCTGGCTGCCGTCCACCTATGGCGCCGCAGCGCCTCCCGTGGCGGCGCTGTTTTCGATCATGACCAAGGTGGGCGTCTATGCGCTGCTACGTGTGGGTTCGCTGCTGGGTGCGGCGCCACTCCCGGACGGGGGGGCTCCGGCTCCGTTCAGCGAGCCATGGCTGTTCGGCATCGGCCTCGCCACGCTCCTGCTGGGGACGGCCGGCATGCTGGCCACGCGGCAGCCGCAGCGCCTGGTGGCCTACTGCGTGATCACCTCGGCGGGCACACTGCTGGCGGCGTTCGGTCTGGGCGGCGCGCCGATGAAGAGTGCGGCGCTGTTCTATCTGGCCAGTTCGGTGCTGGCCACGGGGGCATTCTTCATGCTGAGCGAGATGGTCGGGCGCACCCGACCCGCCGGTGCGGAGGTCGAGGAGGAGGAGCCGCTGGATGCGGAGGCGCCACTCGATCCCAGCATGCCGGACGAGGATGTGGGCATTGTCATCCCGGCGGCGATGGCCTTCCTGGGCATGGGATTCGTCGCATGCGCGCTGCTCGTGACAGGGCTGCCGCCGCTGTCCGGCTTCGTCGCCAAGTTCCTGCTGCTCTCCGCCACGCTCGATATCGTGCCGTCGGCCGCGCCGATCGAGACATGGCCCCCCGCAATAGGCGTGCTATGGGCGGCGGTACTGGGATCGAGCCTGGTGAGCGTGATCGCGCTGTGCAAGATGGGCGTGCGGCTGTTCTGGAATTCGGGCGAGATCGTCACCCCGCGGCTGTACGCGCTCGAGGCGATGCCGGTGGCGGGGTTGCTGCTGCTGAGCGTGGCGCTGGCGGCGGGGGTGGGCCCGGCGATGGACTACCTGGATCGCGCGGGACGGGATCTCTCCGCGCCGCAGATCTACATCGAAGCGGTGCTGGGAAAGGATGTTCCGACGGATCTCACGGATATCGCCGGAGGAGGGCGATGAAGCGCCTGTCGCTGCTTACGCTGTTCACCGCCATGCTGCTGGCGCTGTGGCTTCTACTCAACGATACGCTCGAGCCGGGCCACTGGCTGCTGGGGGCGGCGCTGACCATCGCCATTACGCTGGGCACGGCCGCCATGCGGCCCCTGCGGGCGCGGCCGCATCACCTGCTGGTCGCGGTCAGGCTGCTGGGTGTCGTGCTGGTCGACATCACGCGCTCGAACATCGCCGTGGCGGGGGTCATCCTGGGTCCGGCAAGACGGCGCGCCCATTCAGGATTCATGAAGATTCCCATCGACTTGCGCGATCCGTACGGGCTGGCGGCGCTGGCCTGCATCATCACCGCGACGCCCGGCACCGTATGGGCGGGCCTGTCGCCGGACGGCGGCAACCTGACCATCCACGTGCTGGATCTGCAGGACGAGGAGGCCTGGATCCGCACCATCAAGCATCGCTATGAACGTCCACTCATGGAGATATTCGAATGACGCTCACACTGCTCCCTTCTGCGCTGTCCTTTGCCTCGATCGCCCTGGTGCTGGCGATGGCCTGCGCGGCGATACGCCTGCTGCGCGGGCCGTCGGCGGAGGATCGGGTACTGGCATTGGATACCCTCTATATCAACAGCATGATCCTGGTGCTGGTGCTGGGCATCCGCTTCGATTCCCGCATCTACTTCGATATCGCGCTGCTGATCGCGCTGTTCGGATTCGTGGGTTCGGCGGCGATGGCGAAGTTCCTGCTGCGGGGAGAGGTGATCGAGCCATGAGCGGCGTCCAGTTTCCCCTCTGGGCCGACCTGCTGGCTTCGCTGCTGCTGATCGTCGGCGCCACCCTGGCACTGATCGGCTCGTTCGGCCTGCTGCGGCTGTCCGGCCTGTTCGCACGCATCCATGCACCTACCCTCGGGGCCACGCTGGGCCTGGGCTGCGTGCTGCTGGCATCGATCCTGCTGGCCTCGGTGGGCGCGCACAGGCTGGTACTGCAGGAGGTGCTGATCACGCTGTTCATGGTGGGCACGGCGCCGGTGACCGCGATGCTGCTGATGCGCGCCGGCATGTACCGCAGGCGCGAGGATGGCAGTCGCAAGCCGTCGCGCCACCAGGATACGGCCCGGCCGTCCACCGGTGGCGCGAGCCCGGAATAGAGTCGGTATGCACCGTGGATTGGTCCCGGGGCGGGGCGGGATGATTCCGCCCTGGTTGCGCTGCACGGCGGATCCGCTTCCCGTGGCGGCTCCGGAAGAAATACAGGGCGATCGTTTGCAGATTTTCGCTTGACTGCCCGGCATCGGCCGGTTTATGCTGAATTGGTATCGGCCGCATGCTGCCGGTGTGCTCCCGGCGCCTGCTGCGCCTCGCATTCCGCGGCTTCGTGACGCCATCATCCGATCGTAAGGCTCTACGGAATATCCATCATGCATCCGTCACACGAATCGCGCGCGGGAAGCGCGGCAGGGGAGCCCGATGCGGGCAAGCGCAGGCTCCTGAAGCTGGCCACGGCCTCCTTGCTGGCATGGAGCGGCACAGGAATGGCGGGCAGCGCTTCCGCCGCAGCCACTCGGCAGCCAGGCGGCCCTCCGCTGCCGGAAAACGTCATGACGCCCGACGATGCGCTGACCAGGCTGATGGCCGGCAACGAGCGCTACGCCACCGGAAAATCCACCCCGCTGGAGTTCAGCGAAGAAAGGGAAGCGCTCGTATCGGGACAGAATCCCTATGCGTGCATCCTGGGCTGTTCGGATTCGAGGGTCAGTCCCGAATTCTGTTTCGACGAACAGCACGGCGATCTGTTCGTCGTCCGTATCGCCGGAAACTACCTGACCATCGATATCGTGGCAACGCTCGAGTATGCGGCTGCCGTTCTGCATACTCCTCTGATCATGGTGCTCGGGCATGGAAGCTGCGGCGCCATCGGGGCGGCCATCAAGGCGTCGGACGGCAACGAGCAGTTTCCCGGCCACATCCAGGCGATGGCGAGCGCATTGCTTCCTTCCGTCCGGATGATCAAGGACATGCCCGGCGATCGCTATGAAAATGCGATCAGGATGAACGTTGCGCGCACCGTCGACAAGCTGCGCAGGCAGCCGCCCCTTCTGAGCAGGCTCGTTTCCGATGAAAAGGTGCGAATAGTGGGGGGCGTCTACAGCCTCAAAACCGGGAGGGTGGATCTGGTGGCATGATCATCCGTCCGCGCGCTCCGGCGGGGAGGGCGGCAGGCGATCACAGGCCGGTTCCGGCGGCCCACCCGAAACGCGCCAGGAATTCCTGGACCATCTCGCTCGCCATGATGACCGCGATCGCATAGGAGGTCAGGCTGAGCAGTGCGATCGTCACGATGGGCCTCAGCGGGCTGGCCGTGGAATATTGCTGCCATTGGGAGATGAATCCCCGGTCTGCCGGCACCCCCGGCTGCATGTAGGGTTCAAGGGTTGCGAGCACGCTCGCGCGCGCCCTGCGCAGTGCCTGGGCGGCACCGAGGCGGTAGGTGGCGTCCAGCAACTCCTGGCGTTTGGGATCGGTATCGAAGACCGCTTCACGAACCCTCGCCCGCTCTGCCGCCTCCCGGAAGAAATCCTGCATGCGCCCCAGATACCGCTCCTCCGCGAGCATGGTGCGCACCTCTTCTTCGAAGAGGGCGGCGGCACGGACGTCCAGCGGGCCAGATCGCGATTCCAGCACCGCAGTCAGCACTCGGGAGAATGCCTGTTCCTTGTTGGCGATCAGCCTGAGGAGAATGGCCTCGACAGCCTGCGGCGACGGCGAGCGAAACGGTACGCCCTCCCGGGGCGCGTCGTCGTAGAGCCCGTCGAGCTCAATTTTCGCTGCGGTTTCGCACTCTGCATCGGCCACCTCCAGTCTGTTCTTGCTCGTATCCGTCATGATTGTTTCCAGATATCCGCCGATGGAGGGAATGGGCCGGGTCAGCCTGCCTGAATCGGCTACAGTGTAGCGCATTCATGACAAGGTGCGCACCATGGATTTGCGGCACGGCGGGGGACGGCCGGCTTCTGTGTCTCGACACTTGCCGGACCGCATAGTAGGCTGTAGGTTCCGGAACCCGGGATGCCCCATCGAAGGCGGCGAAGCCCAGTGTCCGGGCTGCACCTGCTTCACCTTCCAAAAACAGTGAGAGGACACATACCATGGGACGACTCATTTTTCTTGCATCACCTGCGATGCTGCTGGTCGCGCTGGCAGCGCATGCGGGCACCATCGACGACGGCCACTGGTCGCCTAGCGGCTGCGGCCCGCTGCCCGAAGCCCCCGCCGTGGAGTCGGGCACCGTCGATTCCGTCAACCAGGGCATCACGGCAGTGAACGAATGGCAGAAGAAACTGCAGGTCTACGATGAATGTATGATCAATGAGGCCAACGCCGACGCCGGCATCATCTCCGAGTCGGCCAATTCCTACCAGGCGAAGTATCGCGAGGCATCGAAAAGGGTGAATGAGGAAATCACCGCGGCGCGCAAGAAGTTCAGCAGCCAGTCGGCCCCGCCGGGCGTCATGCCCGGCATGATGCCTGGTTCGGGCATGGGTTCGGGGATGGGCTACTGATCGTCGTCCTGTCGGGAAAACCTCGGGGGCAGGCTACCGGCGCACGGTTTCCGCAGCGATCATGCGGGGAGGGTGGAAAAGGCGTCGAGATCGGCCACCGCAGCGGCTGTGCGGCGGATCAGTTCGCGATTGCTCTCGGGTGCTATCATGCTGCCCACTGCGAGAGAAAGAATCATCGCCTCGAACGGGTAGGTGAGGTGGGCGCGGTATCGGTTCATGAGGCGTTTCGTATCGATAGCTGCTCCATGGTGGCGTAGCGCATCCGCGTACGCCGCCACGAGATCCGTCTCACGGCACCGCCTGTCCTCTGGACGCAGGGCAGTGGCGAGAAAGTAGGCCACATCGCCGATGCCATCCCCGATGCGCACCAGTTGCCAGTCGAGCAGGCCCGGCTGGGCGCGGTACCAGAACAGATTGCCGGGATGGCAGTCGTGGTGTACCAGGGTTTGCGGCGCCTGCGCTAGAAAACGCATCACCCGGCGCCGGCGCCGGGCATAGCGGAGTGCCGGCGCATGCAGAAAGGCGGGCACGAGGGATCCTGCCCGGTGCAGCCCCCGCTGCATCAGTGGAAGCGCCAGTGCCGTACCGAGATAGTCCTCCAGCTGGCGCACCGAGTCGGTCAGCCAGCGGTAGGTCTTCAGCAGGTTTGCATCCTTCTGGAAATGGGCATGCAGGCGGGCCAGCTGCCGGATGACCTGCTCCGCCTGCGCCACCGTCAGCGTGTCGCCGGGGGTACCCGGCACCCCTCCGGATTCGGTGATGTCGGCAAGCACGATCACCGCGCCCCTGCCAAGCCTGCTCTGTGCGGCCAGGACGGAGGGCATCGCCACCGGTATGGCGTGGGCTGCCTCGTTGTAGAAGCGTGCTTCGGTGTGCAGCAATCGCGGCAGGGCGGTGATCAGCCGCGCGCGCCAGTTCAGCGATGGCAGCTTGACGAACCAGCGTCGGGGCAGATTCGGCGGTCCATCGTGTTCGATCGCGAGGCGGACGCGGGTCGTGGTGCCGACATCGACGGAAAGAATCGATGCGCTCGAGACCGTCACGCCGGGTTGGTGGAGATCGACCACCCGCTGGGCCCAGCCGGTGGTCAGGTCATCGGGCCGGCGGACAAGAATGTCGGTTTTCATGGCAGGCGTGTCAGATGCCCCGCGGATGGATAGGGTATTCATTCGGGGTCTCATTCCCCCTAACGATTGCTGAGTATACATTTTAATATTGTCGCGTTGGAAGATGCGGGAGACGGATAAAGAGAAGCGGATAAAAAAAGGGAGCCGCAGCTCCCTTTTTCATGAAACCGGGCAATGAACCCGATATCGTGCTACTGCAGTTTCCAGTCCGGGTGGTAGTGCGTTTCCTTGTTGAATTCCTTCCAGATGTAATCCGGGTAGATGATCGGCTTGGTGGGAATGACGAAGGTCACCAGATCCACTGCTCCCGTGAGCGTGCGTCCGATACTGTGCAGGATGCCCGTCAACAGGCCGACCGGCACCCCATACGCGGCACCTTTCTGGTTCGTGGTGTTGATGATGTTCTTGGGAATTTCCACGAATCCCGTCACGGTATTCGCCAATCCGTGCGCGAGCTTGTCGCCCACTTTTTCGGGATAGCTTGCAGCCATTGCAGCTTGGGATGAAAACAGAAACAGCGTGGTTGCCAGCAGGAATGCTTTCAGTATGCTCGTCATGAAGTCCCCCTAGGAGTGGATAAAGAGTCGATCAGGTTGTACCCGTTTCTATACTAGCACATCGTCACGAACCGTGAATATCCCTTCCGCCGCGAAAAGCAGTACGGAAGGGCTTTTGCGCCACCCGGCGGCAGTGCATTTCAAGGATATTCCGATTATGAAATGTGCTACGCTTCGCTTTTTGCCCGATCGCATCGAAATCTGGCAGCCGAAGACGGCACGATGTGCGCGGCAACGTGGTTTCATGAGCCGTTCGGATATGCCAGATCCGGATTGTCCCCGAGGTCCGCCAGTCGGAACGGGCGGCCCAGAAGAATAATATCCATCCGTTTCCAGCCCGATATCAAATTGTCGAACATCCTTCATCTCCCACCTTCCCATCTTCCCTCATCAGTATCATCCGGCCGGTTTTCCACACGCATAGGCGACACGCTGCAGTGTTCCATCGTGGTCTCCGCGCCCGGCGGAACGGAGGGCATCGAGTCGCTGCTGGATCGCCTCCATGCGCTGGATCGAATGCAGAGGGGCGTGGAAGTCATCGTCGTGGGAAAGGGACCGGAAAGCGGGGTGGTCGAGCGGATATGTGCCCGGAGACAGTATGCGGGCGTCCGCCTGGTCGAGGGAGGCGAAGGAGCGGATCCTGCCGGGGTGCTGCTCGAGGGAGCCGCCGTGGCGCACGGCGAGATTGTCGTCGTCATGAATGCGGCTCCAGGTTGTTCGTTCGGGCAGTTGCCCGCGCTGGTGGATCCCGTTCTGGAAGGATCCCAGGACGTGGTGATCGGCGGCAATCGGAAGCCTGCAATGGCTGCTGATCAGAAAAACCCATGGCATCGCCGCTGGCGTTCATCCGTGGATGACTGGATCGCCGGCCTGATCCACGATGCGGGGAATGCTCCCTGGGAAGCCTTTGCCTTCCGGCGGGAGCTGGCGCCGACGATTGCCGATCGCATTCGCGGGAGCGGTGTCTGGGCAGGATTGCGCAGGATGCGTCGCGACGGATTGCGGGTGATGGAGGTCGCCGTACAGCCGCCCGATGCACTCGGCGGCGCGGCAGCCATGGGCGCCAAGAATCGCACGCTCCAGGCCGGGCTGGTGAGCGCCGTCGTCGACATCCTGATGTTCCAGCTGCTCTTCAGCCTGGAAAACGATCTGGCGCTGGCCCATATCGTCAGCTTCGCCATCGCGATCGCGGCGGGCCATGCATTCATCCTGAGATCTGGCGGTCCGGAGGCGGCGGGCTGGCGTCCTGCTCCCAGCCTGCTCGCGGCGAGAGGGGGCATCCTGCTGCTGCGGGGCGGCATCCTGGCGCTCCTGGTGCAGGGGATGCATCTTCCTCCGGCACTGGCCATTTTTCCGGTGGCCGGGTTCTCGCTTGCGCTCGACCGCTTCAGTGTCATGCTGCACACGCTCGTCATCCGGGGGGGAGCGTTGCCGGTCGATGCGCGCTGGCGCATCGCTTCCCTGGGGATCGTGGGCTTCGCCATACTGCTGCGGCTCATTTACCTGGGAGTGACGCAGCTGATCCCGGACGAGGCGTACTACTGGAACTATGCCCAGCACATGGAGCTCAGCTTCCTCGATCATCCTCCCATGGTGGCATGGCTCATCTGGCTGGGTACGGCTTTCATCGGCGACAACGAGTTCGGCGTCAGGATCGGGGCCTTCATCTGCGGCCTCGTCGCCATGGGCTACCTGTATGCGCTGGCGCGCAATCTCTACGACAGGACGACGGGCCTGCGCACCCTGCTGCTGCTGGCCGTCTTGCCGCTGAGCTTCGTTCCCGGCATGCTGATGACGGCCGATGCGCCGCTGGTCGCCGCGTGGGCCGCGACGCTCTACTACATGGAACGTGCGCTGCTGGGCGACGGCGGCGGGCGTGCCTGGCTGGGCCTGGGGATTGCCTTCGGCCTGGGGATTCTGTCCAAGTATACGCTGGGCCTGCTGGGGCCGGCTGCGCTGGTGTTCGTGATGCTCGATCCGGCTTCGCGCCGCTGGCTGCTGCGGCCGCAGCCTTACCTGGCAGCCGCGCTCGCCCTGCTGATATTCTCGCCAGTCATCGTCTGGAACATGCAGCACGAATGGTCCTCGATCCTGTTCCAGTCGGGTCGGGCAACCGGGATCGGCAACCGGTTCTCCCTGCATCTGCTGGGCCTGCATATGCTGCTAGTCCTGACGCCCGTCGGGTTGGCTGCCGCGTTACTGGCGCTGCGCGCGCCGGAGCAGGCTTTCGCCGATTCGATGGCGGCACGGCGGCGGCTGTTCGTGAGAGTGTTCACCTGCGTGCCGCTGGCGGTGTTCTTTTCCCAGAGCCTGTTCGGTGCGCCGAAATTCCACTGGACGGGTCCCGTGTGGCTGGCCCTCCTGCCGACGATGGCGTGGATGATGGGGCAGACGCCGCAACTGCATACGCTCGGGAGGCGGATCCAGGCAGCCTGGAGGCCCACCGTCGCCGTTCTCGCGCTGCTCTACGCGCTGGTGCTGCACTATGTAGTGCTGGGCATTCCCGGCATTCCCTACGTCGGTTTCGGCGAGCACTACTTCTGGCGGGAAGCCACGCAGGAGATCGAACGCATCGTACAGGACGTCCATCGCGAAACCGGAGAAAAGCCGATGGTGGTCGGCATGAGCCGGTGGTCGGTGGCCGCCTCCCTGGATTTCTACAACCAGAGGGGTCGAGGCGAGCCGATGGATATCCGCTCCCGCAACCTGTTCGGCGACAACGCCGCGATGTACGACTTCTGGCAGCCGCCAGGCCCGCCGATGCACCGCCCCGTCATCCTGGTGGGGATGGCGCCGGGCGATCTGGAGCGCACCCGGGAGGGCCACGAGATCGGCCTGATGCTAGAGCAGCCAAATCCGGTGCTCGAACGTACGATCCTTCACGGGGATAAGCGGCTGCGCAAGCTATACTATCGAATCGCGCAGGGATACCGCGGCCGCCCGAGTCAACCATGTCCGGAGGAGAAATGCTGAAAACGCTGAGATCCAGTCTGGCGATAGCCATGCTTGCCTTGTTCTCCTGCCCGGGTATCGCGGCGCCGGCGGACCCCGGAGGAGAGGTCACCGCCACCGCCGCGCAGCAGAAGGCGGTGGCGGTGACCATCTACAACGACGATCTGGCGCTGGTCAAGGATACGCGCGCGATCGTGCTCGACAGGGAATTCAACCGTCTCGCATGGCGCGAGGTTTCCGCGCGGATGCGGCCGGAGACGGCACAGCTGCGCAATCTCACCCATCCCGAGGGATTCCGCCTGCAGGAGCAGAATTTCGATTTCGACCTGCTGACACCCGAGAAACTGCTGGAAAAATATCTGGGCAAGGAGGTGACGGTAATCCGGACCAACCCGGCCACGGGTGGAGAAACCCGCGAAACGGCCACGGTGCTCGCAACGCAGGGAGGCACCATACTCAGATTTCCCGATCGCATCGAAACCGGGGTGCCGGGCCGCCTGGCATTTCCCGGCGTGCCGGAGAATCTGCGCGACAGGCCGACCCTGATCGTCTCCCTCGTCAATGCCAGCAGCGGCAGGCAGGACCTCGAGCTTTCATACCTGACCGGCGGATTGTCCTGGCATGCCGACTACGTAGCGGAGTTGAACGGGCAGGACGATCGTCTCGACTTCAACGGCTGGGTGACCCTCACCAACCTGAGCGGGGCCGCCTATCCCGACGCCAGGCTGCAGCTGGTGGCCGGCGACCTGAACCGCGTGCGCCCGCCCCAGCCTCTGCCGCGCGAGGTCATGGCCATGGCGGCCAAGGCGGCCGATGCCGACGAGATGAGGCAGGAGTCCCTGTTCGAGTATCACCTGTATACGCTGCAGCGCCCCACGACTCTGGCGGAGAACCAGACCAAGCAAGTGGCGCTGCTGTCCGCGGCGCACGTGCCGGTCAGAAAAGAGCTGTTGCTGGCGGGCGCGAATTACTACTATTCCGGGCAATATGGCGACATGGGGCGCAAGCAGAAGATCGGGGTGTACGTCGAATTCCTCAACCGGGGCGAGGGCCTAGGCGTGCCCCTGCCCAAGGGGATCGTGCGCGTGTACAAGAAGGATGCGCAGGGAAATGCCCAGTTCGTGGGCGAGGATCGGATCGACCATACGCCCAGGAACGAAACCGTGCGCCTGAAACTGGGCGATGCATTCGACGTCACGGCCGACAGGAAGCAGACCGATTTTCGCAGGCTCGGCGGTGAAGGACGTCACGACGCCATATTCGAAACCGCCTACCGGCTCGTGATCAGGAACGCCAAGAAAGAAGCCGTCACGGTCACGGTGCAGGAGCCCGTGCCCGGTGACTGGACGATGCTGACGGAATCGCACCCGCATGCCAAGGCGGCTTCGGGCATCGCGGAGTGGAAGCTGGCCGTTCCCGCCGACGGCAGCAGCACGCTCGATTATCGCGTGCGCGTCAAGCACAGGGCAAGATAGAGAAACATGCATTAGATCCTGCCGCTCGCATCCTGCTCCGCGCCAGGATGCGAGCGGCGGCCGAGGAGCGTTCGCCCGGGAAGGTGCGGGCAAGCACTGGCTGACAGCTGGTCGGGACTCCGTATTCCACGCCTCGGCGCTTCCCCGCTTGCCTCGGGCCTCGCGGAAGTGCCGGAAAAAAACGTCAGGCCATGGCCTTCACGAAATGCCATGCCGTTTCGAACGGCATGGGGCAGACCACGAATTACACCTGTCTTGCGGAAAACGCACCATCGGCGGGCGCGGTACCGACGGCGCGACGGGTATCCGCGTCGTAAACTTCCCAGGGACTCCTCTGCGCGCAGAAACCAAGCAATCCCAGCACGCACAGCAATCCCAGCACGCCGAGTATCCTTTCTATCTTTGCTCTCATGATGACCATCCCGATATTCAGACCATACGTCTTCGGGCATATCGAATGCCGCGTTTCCCGATATCCCGCCATCCGACACGCCATGGAACCGGTGCGGCCAACGCCGGAGGAGCATGCAGTCATCCTGCTGCCGGCCGGATCCATGTCCATGACGAGGAGCAGGCTATCATCGATCCCGGGAATTGAATGCCGGGAAAGCCTGACAGAACATTCGCATCATGTCCCCACGCGGCCCCGGTTTCCCTACAGGGATGTTCCGGGAATGCGGACAAGGCCACGGGCGCGGGAAGGACGCGAAATGGGCAGGCGGCGTGACGGACGAGCCTCGTGACACCCGGGGGAATCACGAGCGCTAGACGGCTGCGTTGGCGGATCGCCTGCAATGGAGCCGTTTGCGATATGCTGTCGACCTCGGGTCCGGCGTCAGGGACCGGAGAGTCCGGTCGAGAAGCGGGAGATCGCCCGGCACGGCCATGGCCAGGGTTGCGGAAGGGCCGGCAGGCGAGCATGGGAAGGACGTCGTGGCGATTGCGAGCACGGCGCCCCGGCGTGCCTGCGATGCGACCCAACCATGGTGTCATTTGAATGTGCGAGGCTGGTACGATGAACCATTACACCGTTATGGAAAGTCCCATCGATTCGCTGCTGCTGACGAGCGATGGCGAATATCTCACAGGACTGTACATGGAAACGGAAGCGGCAGCCTGCCTCCCCCAGATACGGAAAGAAGGGCGGCGCGATCCATCGCTTTTCAGGGATGCCATTGCCCAGCTGAATGCCTATTTTGCGAAGGAATTGCATCGATTCGATCTTCCGCTGAAGGCATCCGGAACACCCTTTCAGAAAACCGTGTGGGACCTGCTGACCACCATCCCCTACGGCGAGACCGTCAGCTACAAGAGCATCGCCGAGCGCATGCACGCGCCCAACGCCACGCGCGCGGTCGGATTGGCGAACGGGCGCAATCCCATTTCCATCATCATTCCCTGCCATCGCGTCATCGGCGCCAACGGCAAGCTCACCGGCTATGGCGGCGGCCTTCCCCGCAAGCAATGGCTGCTGGCGCACGAAGGCAGGCAGGGCACGCTGGTGGCCCCGATCAGGGCCGTACGACAGTCAGCGTGAGGCCATCGCGTCACCGCCCCGGACAATCGAGCAGGGGATGGGGATGCCGGGCCTCGCAGCCGCCGCTGCCGTAGGGGCGTGTGAGAACCTCGAGCACGTGGCCGTCGGGATCATCGAAATACACGCCGCGCCCGTCATCCCAGCGGTTGATGCGGCCGGGTTCGCGGTGGGATGGATCGGCCCAATAGGGTATCCCCGCCTCCACGATCCGCCCGAAGACTCCATCGAACGCGGTCTCGCCCACGCGGAAGGCGAAGTGCCGGGAAACGATTGGCGGCGTGCCCGGCAGGAAGTCCAGCGATGTTTCCCCGATCTGGAGCACCGTGAAGTGGCCCAGGCGCCGGGGTGGCCCGACATCCAGCAGGCGGGCAAGAAACGCGGCGCTGGCGGCAGGATCGGTTGCGTGAACGAGGGTGTGGTCCAGGGTGATCATCATCGAAAAGCCTCCATGCATGAAGCGGGGTTCCGCTTTTCCGAAGCAGGGTCTGATCAGCCCCGTTCCCCGCGAATGGCCAAGCGCGATATGAAAAAATATTGATGTATATCATATGAATACACCGATAACCCAGATATTGCATCAATTTTTGTTGCGGTGGTGCCCGAGGCCGGGGTCGAACCGGCACGACCGAAGTCGAGGGATTTTCCTGCCACTTCGGCTTTCGCCGCCGGCGCACGCGCCGTTCGTGGTCTGGAGCACGCCTTCACCCTAGCCTTGCGGCCTTAGGCGCCCGCCGTCTGCTCTCTACGCCTTCCCGGGCCTTCCGGCCACAGGCTTGGCTCGGCGTTGGCTCGGTGCCGGGGCACCAGGGCGTTCGCCGACTTTGACGGGCTTCACCCCGGCGGTTTCCTACCGGGGGCTCAAATTGCTCAAGTCCCTTGTGTCTACCAATTTCACCACTCGGGCAGATCGATTTCAACAGGCCTGCCATGCCGGACACATCCGGCTTTCCTGCGGAGAAGGAGAAGGCAGCCCTGGATCCGCGTCCGCGAAGCATTCTAGCATTCTCCGGCACACGCTCCCCTGCTTTGACTCGCGTCGCTTCAAGTCGAGCGGGTTGCTGGTGTATACTTTCCGGCAGCGATGGATAGTGCAGGTTCCGCCTGCATCGCTGCTTGCGTCTACCCGCTTTACCAACCTCATTATCTTCACAAGGAGAATGAAATGCGTTTAGTTTACGCCCTGGCTGCCGCGCTTGCCCTCGGCATGTCCGCCCAGACCGCATCCGCCGCCGAAGCATCGGTTGCCATTTCTTCACCCAAAAGCGGCGCCACGTTTGCTCCGAAATCGGACATCGAGATCGCCTACAAGATCGCGCTCGGCGACAAGGGGGATCATACCCATCTGTACGTGGACAAGGACGAGGCACTGACTCTGCGCGGCCTGGAAGGCACTCACGTGCTGAGCGGCCTGGCGCCCGGAACGCACGATATCTGCATCAAGGTGGTCAACAAGGCGCATACGCCGATCGGCGCGCAGGAGTGCATCCAGGTCAGCGTGCAGTAATCGTCCCTTTCCATTGTGCTGGAGAATCTGAGCTACGCCCTGGTGCAGGTGGTGCACAATTTTGGTGCCGCTGCCGTGACCGGGGGTGCGGTTTGGGGTCTGCATCCGGCGCTTGGGCCTGCATTCCAGCGCAGGCTCGTGTGGGTCATCGGCTTGAGCTGGGGCGCCCAGGCGCTGAGCGGAGCGGGATTCGGGACGGTCAGCTACTATTATTATGGCCAGTTTCCCGAGCTGAGCGGGGTGGCGTTCGCCGCCCTGCTTACCAAGATCCTCTGCGCGATGGGCGGGGTCGTCGTATCGGTGGCGTATCTGCGTCGTGCCGATGGCTGGAGCGAGGCGAGGCGGCACGCTGCCTGGAAGCTCCTGACCGGCCTGGGGACGACGGCGCTGGCCGCCGCCGCCTTCCTGCGCTGGTACGCCTGACGCGGCACTCAATTTTCCGGGAACAGTTCCAGCTGCCCGCCGGCAGAACCCGAGGCCGTGCCGCCCGCCGCAGCGGGCGGCCTGAAGCGCGAACCGTCCAGGGAACGAAAGCGGTTCGAGCGGGCAGCAATGCCCAGACGGGCCGCCGCCACCTCGAAGCGGCGGCGGATCATGTCCGCCCACACGCCCTCGCCGCGCATGCGGGCACCGAACGCGGCATCGTAGTCCTTGCCGCCGCGCATCTCCCTCACCCGGTTCATGACGCGCTGCGCGCGGTCGGGAAAACAGCCTTCCAGCCATTCCCGGAACAGGGGACTGACCTCCCACGGCAGCCGCAGCACGACGTAGCTTGCCCCGGTGGCCCCGGCTTCCGCCGCGGCTGCCAGGATGCGCTCCAGATCGGGCTCGGTGACGAAGGGGATGACCGGCGCCACGCTTACCGCTACCGGGATGCCCGCGTCCGCCAAGAGGCGGATGGTGCGCAGCCGCCGAGCCGGCGCGGCGGCGCGTGGCTCCAGGGTGCGGGCCACCACGGGGTCGAGCGTGGCCAGCGTCACCGCAACCGTCGCCTGCCGCCGGGAGGCCATGTCCGCGAGCAGGTCGACGTCGCGCTCGATCAGTGCCGACTTGGTGATCAGGGCGACCGGATGCTGGCACGCCTGCAGTACCTCCAGCACGCCGCGCGTCAGCCGCAGGCGTTTCTCGCAGGGCTGGTAGGCGTCGGTATTGACGCCGAGGGCGATGGGCCGGGGTACGTAGGAGATCTTGGCAAGTTCCTCCCGCAGCAGGGCGGGGGCGTTGATCTTGGCGTAGATGCGGCTCTCGAAATCCAGGCCCGGCGACAGGCCCAGGTAGCTGTGGGAGGGCCGTGCGAAGCAGTAGACGCAGCCATGCTCGCAGCCCCGGTAGGGGTTGAGGGAGACGTCGAACGGCAGGTCGGGGGAGCGGTTGCGGCTCAGGATGGACTTCGCCTGCTCCATGATGACCTGCGTCGGCAGCGCCGCGGCCGGGATGCTGCCATCCGCCACGGCATCCCCGGCATGCCAGCCGTCGTCCACGGCCTCCCGCGCCCAGGTTTCGTAGCGGCCCGGCAGGTTCGACACCGCGCCGCGCCCCGTGTGCTTCCCGCGTGGGCGCGGGGGCAGCGGCGATGTGTCGATGTCCGGATCCGTGTCGACCATGGCAATTGCGGATATACTGGTATGCGGCGTCCCGGTGGCGTATCGCCGGACACGGCAGAATTCCCTGTTCCGGAAAGTGCCGGGACAGCTTGGCTTTGCCCCATTATCGCAGAATGATTGCTGTCCGAGCCGAAATGGTGAGACCGACCGTCTTTCTCCTGATGTGTCTTGGCTTTTGCCTGCCTGGCGGGGTTCAGGCTCAGGACGGCAATCCGGCGCCGTCTTCGCGTACCGTTCCGGATCCGCGCGTGGCTCAGCTGGAAGCGGTGCTGAACCGGGTGCAACTGGAGCAGCAGGCGATTTACCAGCAGTTCCAGATGACGCAGGAGCTGCGCCGCAGCCTGATTCAGGAGGGTGGTCCGATGCAGGCAGGTCCCACCATCACGGGTGGGCTGAAGGATCACCCGCCTCCGAGCTATGACGATCAGGTGAAGCTGCAGCGGGAGCGCCAGGCTCGCATCGAGCGATATGGCCACGATCTCGACAGCCTCCACGCGCGTTACGCCGAACTGGCCGAGCGCAGGCAGGCGCTGCTGGACCAGCTGATCGAACTGGTGCAGCCGCCGCAGCCTTGACTTCCTGACGCCGTTTGCCGCGCTGGCATTTCCATTTCCCGCATTCATCGTCCATTCACCGCCCGGAGATAGGCCACCAGATCTTCCACGATCGCCTCGCGTTCCGGCAGGTCGCGTGCCAGCGCAGGCATCGTGGTGCCAGGACGCACGGCTTGCGGATTCTCGATCCAGCGCCTGAGGTATGCCGGTTCGAGAGGCTCTTCCGGATATGCGGGAGAGGCCAACGGCGGCGCCTTGCCGCCGCCTTCGCCATGGATCGCATGGCATGCCATGCAGTGTCTGCGGAAGTGGGCATGCCCCCGCCACGCCGCTGCCGGCGACGCAGGCGGGGGCGCCGTGGCGGAAGAAGATGCCATGGGGCGCAGCGCGATGCGCCTGATCTGGTAGGGCATCGCAGAGGCAGTGACGCCAGGCGGCTCGTCCGGATTGATGCCCCACACCAGGTAGAGCGGCCCCAGTGCCACGGTCTCATCGTTCTGGAGCGCATTGACGAGCGTGAACGGGATGATGTCGTCCCCGCTGGCCAGGGCGAGGTAGGCGTCGCGGGCCACGAACCGCGCCACAGGTATGCTGGGCTGGTATCCGTCCCTGCAGGTGAACACGATCTCCTGCGCCCTGCGCCAATCACTGCCGAATACCGCATCCAGTACCGCTCGCGCCGGCATGGCGCGATAGACGCGCATCCGTTCCTCATGCGCTTCGAAGACCGGGATCGGCGCTGCCGGCACGCGGGCGGCGAGATCCTCCGCGGTGAAGGTACCGACGAGAATCCCTCCACGCGCGAATTCCACTGTTTCGGGGGATTGCGCAGCCGCGGAGCGGGGCAGCAGCGGCAGGAGCGCCAGGACCAGGGCGATGGAGCAGGGCAGCGCGCGGGGGAAAGGAAGAAAAAGAGAATGCGTCATGGCCTGATTATCGGCCACATCGCCGACCGATGCGAGCGATGCCCGGGCGGCGTGCCGGCGCCTGGCTAACGGCTGCGCGTACCGAGCGGACTGCCCAGCCTCATGGAGAGATCATCCATGGATCGGTGGGCGGATTCGAGAATGAAGTCCAGTTGACCGGGCTGCATGCGGAAGGTCTCGAGGCACGCCACGCAGACCAGTCCCGGTGCATGCCTCAGGATGCCGATGCGCTCGAAGTGCTGCATGCCGCAGTAGGGACAGGACACGGGAATCCGTTCGGCATCCAGATCGATCTTCATGCATCCTCCCGGAGCATGGCCGACGGGATCGTGCGGGCCGGGCATACCCCGGTCGGCGCCTCCATTCGCGGCCATCTCAAACCAGCCGCAGCCTTCCCTCCCGCTTTCCCGCATTGCGCCGGGATGCCAGCGCGAAGGCGAGGGCGGCCTGCAGCTGGTGCGTGCTCACGTGGGAGATTCGGCGGCAGGCGGAGCAGATCAGCTGCGCGTCCCGCCTGAGCCGATCCAGCCGTT
Source organism: Nitrosovibrio sp. Nv17 (assembly GCF_900119085.1). GTDB lineage: Bacteria > Pseudomonadota > Gammaproteobacteria > Burkholderiales > Nitrosomonadaceae > Nitrosospira. Next base: position 117,246 of record NZ_FPIQ01000002.1, read on the forward strand.
CTCCCAGGTGCTTCCCGCAATGGGGGCATGGAATGGTGACAAGCTCGCAATCCGTATCCATGATTCTCCCTTAGGAAAGGGATTTATCCTTATATATTAAAAGATGTTAATATTTTTATTAAAGTCGTATGAATTCATGGTAGCCCTTCTTTCGCAGCAATGCCAGTCGACATTGCCCTCCTGTCTGTAGGGGAAACGGAAAGGGCTATCTGCGAGCGCCGGGATGGTCCGCTGCCCGCGGTTCATCCGCCGAGAACGCGCCCCATGCGCTGCAGCGCGTTCTCGAGGTTGCCCAGCGCGGTGGCGAAGGAGAGCCGGATGTAGCCCTCGCTGCCGAAGGCCGAGCCCGGCACTACCGCCACGCCACAGGATTCCAGGAGGTATTCGCTGAAGGAAAGGTCGCTGGCCTCAGGCAGCACGCCTCTCGCATGCAGCCGCCCGATGGCCTCGCGCGTGTCGGCGAAGGCGTAGAACGCGCCGCCGGCAGGCAGGCACCGGACGCCCGGCAGCGCATTGAGGGCTGCGGTGACGAAGCGGCTGCGTTCCCTGAACGCGTCCACCATCGGCACGATGCACGACTGGTCGCCGTTGAGCGCAACCTCTGCCGCTGCCTGGGAGATGGACGCAGGATTGGAGGTACTCTGCGATTGAATGTTCTCCATGGCCGTGACAATGTGCGCTGGGGCCCCGCAGTAGCCGATGCGCCAGCCGGTCATGGCATAGGCCTTGGAGACCCCGTTGAGTACGGCGGTGCGATCGTACAGGGCAGGGCAGGCGTTGAGGATGTTCACGAACTTTCCTTCCGAGAGCAGAATGTGCTCGTACATGTCGTCCGTGGCGATCAGGATGTCCGGATACTTCAACAGGACCTCGCCCAGCGCGCGCAGTTCCTCGGCGGAATAGACACTGCCGGAAGGGTTGCTCGGGCTGTTGATGACGAACAGCCGGGTGCGGGGCGTGATGGCCCGCTCCAGCTGTTCGGCGGTGATCTTGAAATTCTGTTCGATACCGGCCTCGACGATCACCGGCCTGCCCTCGGCGATCAGCACGATGTCGGGGTAGGATACCCAGTAGGGCGCCGGGATGATGGCTTCGTCGCCTGGATCGATCACCGAGAGCACCAGGTTGAAGAAGCTCTGCTTGCCGCCGCAGGAGACGAGTATCTGGCCCGGCGTATAGTCGAGATCGTTGTCGCGCCTGAATTTTTCGATGATGGCCTTCTTCAGGCCCGGGGTGCCGCCTACCGCGGTGTACTTGGTGAGGCCGCCGTGGATGGCGGCGATGGCCGCATCCTTGATGTGCTGCGGGGTATCGAAGTCCGGTTCGCCGGCACCCAGCCCGATGATGTCTCGCCCCTCGGACTTGAGACGGGCTGCCCGGGCGCTGACGGCAAGAGTGGGGGAGGGCTTGACGGCCCTGGCGCGCTTTGAGAGTTCCACGAATGATGTCCTTGGAGTGCGTGTGTCACGCGGGAAATGCCCGCATGCTATATTAGCCGAAGATCGGGATGGGAAGGGGTAAAATAGGAGTGTGCGGAACCGGAATCACTGCATGATCCGGTCGGCAACGATGGGTCCGAACGAGCATGCCGCCGCCGGATGCAATGAGAGGTGCATAGCTTTTACCTGCTTGCGGAATTATATCCATGATCGTCACCTTCCCCGATAGTCCCTACCGCCTGCACCAGACGTTCGCCCCGGCAGGGGACCAGCCCGACGCGATCGACAGGCTGGTCGAGGGCGTGGAGGATGGCCTGGCGTTCCAGACGCTGCTGGGCGTGACCGGCTCCGGCAAGACCTTCACCATGGCGAACGTCATCGCGCGGCTCGGCCGGCCGGCGATCGTCATGGCGCCGAACAAGACCTTGGCGGCCCAGCTCTACGCCGAGATGCGCGAGTTCTTCCCGGAAAACGCCATCGAATACTTCGTCTCCTACTATGATTACTATCAGCCGGAGGCCTACGTGCCTGCGCGCGACCTGTTCATCGAGAAGGATTCCAGCATCAACGCGCACATCGAACAGATGCGCCTGTCCGCGACCAAGGCGCTGCTGGAGCGGGACGATGCCATCATCGTCGCCACCGTCTCGTGCATCTACGGCATCGGCGACCCGGTGGACTACCATGGCATGATCCTGCACCTGCGCGAGAACGAGAAGATATCGCAACGCGACGCCATCCAGCGCCTGATCGCGATGCAGTACACGCGCAACGAATTCGATTTCGACCGGGGCACCTTCCGCGTGCGCGGAGACGTGCTCGACATCTTTCCCGCGGAAAATTCGGAGACGGCAGTGCGGGTCTCGCTGTTCGACGACACCGTCGAGAGCATGGTGCTGTTCGATCCGCTCACCGGCCGTACCCAGAAACCCGTGTCCCGCTATACGGTCTATCCCTCCAGCCACTACGTCACTCCGCGGAGCACGACGCTGCGCGCCATCGGGACGATCAAGGAGGAACTGCAGGCGCGCATCGGCTTTTTCCAGCAGCATGGCAAGCTGGTGGAGCTGCAGCGCATCGAGCAGCGCACCCGCTTCGACCTCGAGATGCTCAACGAGCTGGGATTCTGCAAGGGCATCGAGAACTACTCGCGCCATCTTTCCGGCAAGCAGCCGGGAGAGCCGCCGCCCACGCTGATCGACTACCTGCGGCCCGGCACGCTGATGGTGATCGACGAGAGCCACGTGACGATTCCGCAGACTGGCGGGATGTACAAGGGCGACCGTTCGCGCAAGGAGAATCTGGTGGAATACGGCTTCCGCCTGCCCTCGGCCCTGGACAACCGGCCGCTGCGGTTCGACGAATTCAGGCGGATGATGCCGCAGACGATATTCGTCTCTGCGACGCCCGCGGAGTTCGAGCGCGAGCACAGCGGGCAGGTGGTGGAACAGGTGGTGCGGCCGACCGGTCTGGTGGATCCCGTCATCGAGATTCGTCCCGCCTCGACCCAGGTGGACGACCTGATGTCGGAGGTCGGCCTGCGCACGGCCAGGGGAGAGCGCGTGCTGGTGACGACCCTGACGAAGCGCATGGCGGAGGATCTGACCGACTACTTCGCCGACCATGGCATCAAGGTGCGCTACCTGCATTCCGATATCGACACGGTGGAGCGGGTGGAGATCATCCGCGACCTCAGGCTGGGCAAGTTCGACGTGCTGGTGGGCATCAACCTGCTGCGCGAGGGGCTGGACATTCCCGAGGTGTCGCTGGTGGCGATCCTGGACGCCGACAAGGAGGGCTTCCTGCGTTCGGAGCGCTCGCTCATCCAGACGATCGGCCGGGCGGCGCGCCATCTCCATGGCACTGCGCTGCTCTACGCTGACCAGGTCACCGATTCCATGCGCCGTGCGATCGGCGAGACCGAGCGCCGCCGCGCCAGGCAACTGGCGTTCAATGCCGCACACGGCATCACGCCACGGGGCGTGCACAAGCGCGTGAAGGATCTGATCGACGGCGTCTACGACATGGAAGCGGCACAACAGCATCTCAAGGCGGCGCAGACGCAGGCGCGCTACGACGCCATGAGCGAGACGCAGCTTGCGAAGGAAATCAGGTCATTGGAAAAGAAGATGCTGGAAGCTGCACGGAACCTCGAATTCGAGCAGGCAGCCGAGTATCGGGATGATTTGAAGAGATTCAAGAACAAGCTCTTCGTGGGGTTTGTTGAACCAGAATCTGAAGTATTCAGGAAAAAAACGGTGGCACCGCGGAAGAAACCAAGAAAATCATATACCAATCATTGAGTTATGCAATGTAACCGATATTTGGCTTTACTTCACCACCGTCGCTGAGTTGACGAAAATGATTTCATCGAAGGTGCGGTTAAGGGTCTTGCTGTTGAAGTTCTTCATGACCAGGCTCTGCTCGAAGCGCACCCGGTCGCCCACCTTGATCCGCGTTGTGGGCGCCGCGATCCAGAAGCGCCGTTCCGTATTCGCGAGCTCCATGTAGGTATAGCCAGGCGCATCCAGCGTGGAGAGCACCTTGCCTTCATTGCTCGGCATGCCGGCTGCCACCACGATGGCGCTGGCGCCCGCTTTCTCGGTCGTTGCGTACGTGGGGCCCGTCAGGGCCACCGTGGCCAGGAGGGTGGCTGCCAGGTAAGGAATCTTCAAACTGCCTCCGATAGTAGGTCTGAATGGGGTTCGAATCGTAGCATGAGCCGATGCGGCCCGCCGGACCGGCATCATACACCTCATTTCCCCTGGCGTTCAACGCGCAGGGAGCGGCCGGCACGGGGTCGCGGTCAGGGGGTTCCCGTCCAGGGGGTCGGCTCGGGCCGGTTCGTACCAGGAGTGGTGCGGGGATCGAAAACGAAGATCGATGGCGACGTATTGTCCAGGAAGGACGAGGAGCCCGGCAGGGTTCGCTGCATCACGCTGATGCCCGGTCCGAGCAGGGATTCCGCCGAAGCCTGTTCCGGCGCCGCAACCTTGCCGTCCAGCCCCGCGGGTGGGTTCCTTCTCGCGCAGGTCGCCGCGCTTTCTTCCACACTTCTGCCTGCATTCTGCTCCGCGACTTCGCAGGCCAGTACCTGATAGGTTGTCGACATGAATTTCGAAGCCTCGGCGTGGCGGCCGTCCTGCATCAACGCATGCACGTGGCGCTTGGCATCCTCCAGCTTGCGCTGGGCATCGGTTGTCTGGTAGATGGGATTGGGCTTCTGCGCACGCGCGGGCAGCACCGTGACCAATCCCAGCAGCAAGATGACGAGAACGGCCTTCATGCCGCAGATTATACCCAGCCATCCCGGCATTTCGCCACGCTATAAAAAAAACCCGGCAACGGAGTGGTGCCGGGTCAGGGGTATCTGCTACAAGAGGGAGAAAAAAAACAGATACCGACTGTATTATGGATTCATCCCGGAATCCGCTCTGTACGCGGCCGCACATATGGGCGTCCATCTATATGAGTCTTTTTCATGGTTCTGCGATTGAAGATTCCACCGATTATTTGCTTATAATGTATATTATGTTAAATTATATGCTTGCTCAACGGATTAAGGGAGCAAGCGGATGATATTTGACGGTGGACAGATAATTTGAAACTGGCCGCGGCGTATGCCCGCCGGTCTTTCGCCTACCCTCGCTATCCCCAGTTCAAACCCATTTCGCGCATGAGCTTTCGTGCATCGTCTCGGTTGAGCTCGATATCGGATCTCATCCGATCCAGGGCTACGGGCCTTGCCTCTCTCGGCAAATGGTTGAAATTATCGACGACTCTACGCAACGATTGCGGCAGCGCCTGCCAGTGCGCGCCATTGTCGTCATAGCCGAAAGCGTTCATTTCCCGCTTCAGCGCAATCATCTTGAACACCGTCAGCGCATTGTCGAACTCGTGGGTCTGCCATCGCCCCACCAGTTCCTGCATGGATTTCTGCCGTTCCAGCCGCTCAAGCTCCGCTAGATAATCCCGGAGAGGTGCCTGTTCTCTCATGATGCGCATATGAACGGCTTTTTCCACGTCTCCTACGCGTTCTTGCGCCCGGTCAGCATGGTCAGCCAGTTCCTGGGCTTCTCGTTCGAGTGCTTCCCTTATCGCTCGCCATTTGTCGAGATACCCGGAGGACATCAGCCCAAGTTCGTTGAGCCGTGCCTGCAGCGGATGGGCGGATCGCCAACGGTCCAACTGCTGCCCTACCCGCGCGAGCTTCAGCCGGACCTCGTGCAGCGGCGCGAGCAGCGAGTCGCGCGCCTGTCGGGCAGCCAGCACCTCATGGTCATATTCCACCAGAACGCTTGCATCGGGAGGCTGAAACTCTATTATCACCGCTCGCAGCTCAGCGCTCGTCATATGATCCACCGATTGCGGTACCGACTCCGGTGGCTTGCCTTGCCAGGCGGTCTGTCCATGCGTTCGTGAAACGAACTTGATCACGCTTCCTACCTTTCTCCGGCCAATGGCTCGGTAACAGTCCCTAGAACAGAGGCTTCGGCCTGATGATTTTGAGGATGCTCAGGCCTTGAAATGCGGATGGAACGCCCTGTCGCCCATGCCTCCGGATTTGGCGAACCTGGCGACGGGGCAAGACCCCGGAAGCTTTCGATGCCGTTGCCGCGGTCATTTCAGACTAGAAGTCGCCGACGTATTCCTTAACGCTAGAACCACGCGGCACTTGCTGGGTGTCAGCCGTCTCCAAGCCATGGCTCTCTCAAAAATGCATCTTGATGCTGGCTTGGTAGAATTCATCCGCCACATCGCCCTTCAGATCGACCCCGGCAGCGAAGCGCAGCGCGAGGTGCAGGGGCAGCGCAAACTCGACATAAGGCCCTATCCAGTTGTAGAGCGTGCCAGGATTTCCGTCGATACGGTCGACATGGAAGCGCAGGTGTTCCCAGTGCACGCCCACAGAACTGATGGGTATGTTCCTGAGATTGAAGAGTGCCGGCTTGACCCCGACATTCACCCAGTTATGGATGAAATCCCTCGCCCGTTCATCGCGGATGGCGGCATAGTAGGCAATGTATCCCTGGCCGGTGAAGTAATCGTCGTCGTAATTGATGGTCAGGCTTGGCACCACGCCTTCTGCTGCGCGGATGCCCCGGCCGATGACCTGGCTGGAGAGAAGGGCACCGTTGAGTATGCCGACTTGGGGATTGATGCTTATGCGTCGTTGCAAGAAGTGGAAGTTCAGGCCCATGCCGACCTCGGTCCACAATCCGTTGCCGCCGGCATCGACCTGGGTGCCATTCGGACCCGAGATTACCCGGCTGCGCCCGAAGTTGGGGCTGGTCCAGAGCCAGCTGTAGAAGGTGAAATCGATGTGATCGGTGATTTCGTAGCCGGCATCGAGGATGGTCTGGAAACCGAAGAATGCATCCTGTTTCAGCGTTACCCCGCCATGAAATTTGCTGCTGTCGAAGCCGTGGCCATGGACCTTGCTGTCAGTGTTCTGCCACCCTGCGTCGTCGGTGAAGGGATTTGCGTCCGTGACTTTTTTCAGGATTGGCACCGCGCCGCTGGCACTAGTTTTCTCCGGCTCGGATCCGGGCTTCCGGTCTTCCGCTCCTCCTGCGGTTTTTTCCAGTCGTGCTTCCAATTCCGCAATCCGCGCTTCCAGAAATTCCAGCTTCTTCCCCAGATCTGCATCGGTTTGCGGGAGAGCTGCGGGTGAGCTGCAGGCACCTCCAAGAAATATAAGAAGACTCAGGCATTTCCTGATGTTTCCTGTTGAATTTTTCCTCCATCCTTTCTCCGATTCGAGCTGTACCGACATTTTCTTCGTTTCCCTTTCTTATTTGAGCGATGTGGAATTTCATGTTTCAGATTGCTCTTGCGTTTTCACACTTGTAAAGAAATTGTGAAATTAACGTGAAGTATAAATAATCACGCGACAGTAAGTGTGAATTTATTGTTATTTTTTGTGAAATTCATAACTCTTTTGAGATTTTTATGAAAAATTGCGGAGAGGTGGCCCGGCTTGCCCCATACGTTTCAGCACGGATTGCGCCGGATGTTTCGCTGCCGTTTCATCCCTTCCACCTGGTTTTTCTGCACCGATGCCCGGAAAAATTCGAGGGGCGGCTGAAGGGCAAGCGGCAATGAAGACCCTTCAGACTATGCCTCAGGAATCATGCGATTGAAGGCGTGTAACGCGTCATCTCTACCTTGGCAGCGAAGCTATCGGAAACCATTCGGATTTCCGCTCATGTGTTTCCGGGGATGAAGAATTACATGACCTGGAGACTGTTTTTCGATGCCTGCCACTTGCGCGAGCGTGTCGGTGGCCGGTTGATAACTGGGGAGTGATAGGAATGGACAACAAGGTGTTTCTCGCGGTGCTGCTGGCCGCTGCTTTTATCCCCGCCGTCGCGCAGGCCGACTGTACGCCCCCTGACGCCTCCGCCACGGTTGTACTGGGCAGTTACGATACGGAGGTCGCCAACCGTGCCGTCAGCGGTGCATGCACGATCGATGATCTGATCAAGGACGAGCAGGGCTGGGGCAGCCAGCAGGCATTTCTTGCGCACGTTTCCAAAATCAGTTTCGATCTGCTCATGCAGCGCGAAATCACGGCGGCCGAGCGCAGTAAACTCATGGCGGGGGCCCTGCAGTCGGGCGTGGGCACCACTCTGAAAGTCAAGTTGATCGGTTTCAATGATTTCCATGGCAACATCAAGTCCGGCGAGGGCTCTTCCAGCAATCCCGGCGTGGCGCGCTTTGCCACCAGGATCAAGGAGCTGAAGGCGGCCAACCCCCTGCATGCGGTGGTCTCGGCGGGAGACATGATCGGCGCCAGCCCGCTGACCTCCGCGCTGTTCAAGGATGAGCCGACCATAGAGGCGATGAACCGCATCGGCATCGACTTCAATGCCGTCGGCAACCACGAGTTCGACGAAGGCAAGACCGAACTGCTGCGCATGCAGAGCGGCGGCAACCATCCGACCGACAGCTTTTCGGGCCAGGGCCTTCCCACCGACCTGAAGGCGGGCCAATTTCGCGGTGCCGACTTCAAGTTCCTGGCCGCCAACGTGACGGATAGCGCGAGCAACGCCACGCTGTTTCCGGGCGTGGGCATCAAGGACTTCCTGGGCATCAAGATGGCTTTCGTGGGCATGACGCTCGAAAGCACGCCGACCATCGTGTCGCCCTCCGGCGTGGAGGGCCTGGAGTTCCATGACGAGGCGGATACCGTCAATGCCTTGATCCCGCAGCTCAAGGCGCAAGGTATCGAAGCGGTGGTGGTGCTGGTTCACGAAGGCGGTTTCCCCACCGTGGAGGGCGGCAATTGCACCGGTATTTCCGGCGCCATCGTCGATATCGTCAATCGCCTCGATCCGGCGGTCGATCTGGTGATTTCCGGGCATACCCACCAGGCATACAGCTGCCTCATCGACAATTCCGTCGGCCAGCCGGTGCGCGTGACCTCGGCGGGGCAGTTCGCTCGCGTGCTGAGCGATATCGATGTGACGCTCGACACCCGCAGCAAGGATGTCGTTGCCGTCAGCGCCACCAATATCGACGTCGGCGGCAGCACCAGCAGCGTGGTGCAGGATCCCGGCCTTTTGGAGCTGGTCGATCACTATGCCTCCCTGTCCGCGGTGCCCGCCGCCCGCGTGATCGGCAGCATCACCGCAACCATCACCCGCGATACGAATGATGCCGGCGAGTCGTCCCTGGGCGACGTGATAGCCGATGCGCAACTGGCCGCGACCCGCAGTGCCGCCACCGGCAGCGCGGTGGCGGCCTTCATGAATCCGGGCGGCATCCGTGCCGACCTGCCGTTCGCTGCGCCTGGCAAGGCGGATGGCGACGTTACCTACGGCGAAGCCTTCACCGTGCAGCCTTTCGGCAATGCCCTGGTGACCATGACGCTCACCGGTGCGCAGCTCTATGCCCTGCTGGAGCAGCAATGGGGGGTGGCGCAACCGTTCCCGCGGGTCTTGCAGGTATCGAACGGCTTCACCTATACCCATGGCTTTCCGCTACCGCTCAACCGCAACCTGGATCCCGGTGAGAGTGCGCAATTCATCAGCTCGGTACGCGGCAACAGCTACGTGGTGCCGGGCTCAGTGATGATCGATGGCGTACCGGTGAGCCCCTCGACAAGCTATCGCATCACGGTCAACAGCTTCCTGGCGGATGGCGGCGACACCTTTTCCGTGCTGATCGGAGGCACCAATCGTTTGGGGGGCGCGGTGGATACCGATGCGCTGGAAGCCTATCTGATAGCCAGCCCCGCCGGCGTGGCTCCCGGCGCACAAGACCGCATCACGCGTCAGTGAGCACATCTGAAATAAACCGGAGAAAAATATGATGAAATCTCGAATCCAACCCCTGATGGCCGTTCTCTTCATGGCGGGATCATGCAGCGGCGGCGCTCACGCCGCCTATTTCGAACGGGTCGATCATCTCGTATCGGGAGGCTACAGCGCTGTGACCGATGACGGCTTCGTCAGCGACGCCGTGCTGGATCTCTCCCCCGCAGCCGGTGACGTGGCGGTGTTCGGCGCGAATCTGTACAACGCCCCGCTGATCGATGGCTCACTGGAGCATAGCTACGCGGCAGACGCCTTCCTGAGCTTCTCGGCGGCCAGTACGGATTTATCGATGAGCCTCAGCCACTCATTGAGCGCCACGGCCAACAACGCGCTGAACGTTGCCAGTCACAAACAGGACGCGTTCGTGGATCTGACGACGGTGACGCTCAAAATCGTGGGCGCAGCCGGTGAAGCCGATGGCTCCGCCGTGCAAGTCAGCTTTGCGGGAAATGCCAGCGCGCTTTATGATTTCGACAGCATCGTCAGCGGCGGTTACCTCGGACTCGGCCTGTCGCTGTCGCGCGGCAGCGACGTGGTTGGCGAATATCTGTGGGACGTGCAGCAAGGAGGCGACCAGTCTGTAAGCTTCAGCTTCACCGGCAGCGTGGGCGAGGAACTCACTCTCAGCAGTTTCATGGTCACGGGCGCCAGCCTTGAAAATGCCGGTTTTGCAGCAAGCGATTCCCCCTACGCGCTGGTCGATGCCGGCGCCATTCTGAACGGCACCTTCACCGTCGCCATCGTGCCGGAACCTGAAATTCACGCCATGTTGCTCGCGGGGCTGGGTCTGCTGGGCTTCATGTCGCGCCGCCGCTTCACCGAACACTGATCCCGGCGCCCGGTTGCTCCAGGCAGAGCGTGTTGCGCTGGCCGTCGTACCGGATCGGCGTTTCCCGCATTCCCGCCTGCTTGCATGCCATCAGCGACCAGGCGGTTGCGGGTCCCGCCGGGAAACTCGGATCCCGCAGCGGGAGGAATCCGATGGGAATCCGATGCGACCGCCACGTCCAGCAACTGCTCTCCACTCCGGATCGCCCTTCTCCGAAAGACACCGCCCTACCACGGGATTGGCACCACGCTCGTGGTGCTTTCCTTCCGAGAGGCATTCCATTTGGCTCCACACCACGTATTCGTCGCTGGTCTGTCAAGTCGTTACCTGCACGTCACTCGAATGGGCATCCTGCAATCGAGGGTGTCGGGCAGGATGCGCGGCGACTTCACCCACCTGTTCGAGCGCAAACCGATGGATCGCTTGAACCGCCTCGGCTGCGACATCGAGATCAGGGTACGGCCGGCCGGGCATCTGAGGCTCGCAGTCGCCTGAATCCGAAGTGGTGGGGTAACGCGCGCCAGAGAAGCGGATGAAGGTCCGAACCCGGTAGACTCAAGCCTGCTCGGTTCGTATACTGTCGCGCATGTGCCGCACCCAGGAAAGGCTGGGCACCGCTTCGTCGATTGCACGGCCTCCCGGTTCGCAAAATGAAGATCGTCGCCAAGCTTCTTGCCGCACTTGTCCTCCTCATCGTCCTGATCCTGCGGCTGGGTGACGATACCGCCAGGATTGCATCGAAGCTCCCCGCAGCCGCCGGCAGAACGGCCGATTCGGCTGCGGAAAGCGCGGCTGCCGAACGGATGGCCGCTGCGCTGGGCCGCGCCCCCATGGCGAAGGATGCCCATGATGTTTACGAGCATGTCAGAAAATCCCGGGAACCCGAAACCTTCGCCGCGGCAGGCGAGTTGCTGCGGGAAGACGCCCTGGTGAAGCGTTTCTGCCACCTGGTGATGGACGGCACGCCCGACCCGGTGCGGCGCTATCAAACCGAACTCGAGACGATAGGCAGGTTTCGCGGGCTCAACCGAAAGAACCTGGATTTCCTTGCCGGCAATACCCTGCACCGGAGTCTGGAGCGCATTGCCCAGTCCCTGCTTTTCAAGCACACGCTCGAGCGTACTTTGGGTACCCCCGGCTACGACCTCGAAACCTTGAAGCAGCGCCATCCGCTGGCCGCCGGACTGTTCCCTTGGGGTGAGCGCGTGACGGAGGAATTCGCGTCGCAGGTCGCGCGCCAGGCGCAGGACGCGGCGTCCGGTGATGGAGGGATCGACGTCCGGATGGCGGTTCTGCCGGGTAAGGAGCTGAAGCTTGGCTGCGATGTCGCTTCATAGCCCCCGATATATTTGTATTTTATGTATATTATTGATATAGATATACGATATTCTTAAGAAATGAGCGTGGCATCCGGTTGCATCGCTCTGCCCCGCTTCCTTTCTTTTCGGGAGCGGCCTGCTCAGTCCTCAGGTTCCGTCCGGGGTCCTTGCTTCACTGGTCCGCCTTCCGGATGGGCGGGCCACTTGGCGAATGCCACCACCCACAGCAGGATCAGGATACCCCCGGGGATGAGCGCAACGAACGCCAGGCCGGGCTTGAAGCCCGTGCGCTTGAAGATGCGCCAGAACGGTATGACGAAGAAGATGGCCGATACGATCAGCCAGGGGAGCATTCCCAATTCGTCCATGCGGTCTCCTTGTGGTCGATGAGTGTAGCGCGCGCTGTACCCGATGATGCTACATTTGCGGGATAATAACGGGATTTCAACCCCTTTCGTGGATTTTTCCATGCGTCTTTCGATCGTCATCCCGGCCTTCAACGAGGAGCGCCTGATCGGGGAGTGTCTCCGGGCGGTGTTCGCGGCGCTCGCGGCCAATTCCAGAGCAGGCGTGGAAACGGAAGTCATCGTGGTGGACAACAATTCCACCGACGACACCGCCCGTCTGGCGCGTGAAGGAGGCGCCCGGGTGGTGTTCGAGCCCGTCAACCAGATCGGCCGCGCGCGCAACGCCGGCGCGGCGGCGGCGACGGGCGACTGGCTGGTGTTCGTGGACGCCGACAGCATCTTGAGTCCCGGATTGCTTGCCGACATCCTCGCCCTGATCGAATCGGGCCGCTACGTGGGGTGCGGCAGCGTGGTGCGGATGCGGGACCTGCCATGGTGGGCGGGCGCACTGCTGTGGCTGTGGACGTGCGCCTCGGTGCTGTGCCGCTGGGCGGCGGGAGCACTGGTGGTCTGCCGCAGCGACGCGTTCCGGGACGCGGGCGGCTTCAATCAGGCGCTCTACGCCGGGGACGAGGTGGACCTGAGCCGGCGGCTGAAGCGCTGGGGGCGGGCCCGGGGACTGCGGTTCACCATCCTGCGGCGCCACCCGCTGGACAGTTCGCCGCGCAAGATACACCTGTACTCTGCAGGCGAAGTCGCCTGGCAGATCCTGCGCGTTGTGCTGCAGCCGCGGCGGGCGCTGCAGAGTCGGGAAAAACTGCCGATCTGGTACGACGGCCGGCGTTGAACTCGAGCCGCCAGATCGATCGATGCCATCGGACGAAGACTGGTGGCGGGCTCGGGGACCGCGGGCATGGGCCGCGTCCCCGCAGGAAGGGCGGCGCGCGGCCGGCTACCACAGTCCCCCCAGTACCCGGTTGATCACGAACAGCACCACGGCCAGAGCGATCAGTCCCAGCAGCGGCAGGCTGTCCTCCAGAGCGCGGGCGGCCAGGGTCGATGTTCCGAAGGATCTGCGGATGAGGTACAGCAGGGTGACGACGCCGACCACCAGCAGTGCGTAGATCAGCTCGGTATAGCCTCCCTGCCAGTACCATTCGTCGTTGCCGTCCATCACGGAATTCCCGGGGTGCGGGGCACGAGGCCGCTTGTCTGCGTCGAGGGCGAAAGAGTACGCAGATCCGACTCCCAGCCCCGGAATTTTGCCGCCGCGCGTGTTCGCTGTGCGGGCGTCGTGGTGGCGTGAAACTGCGAGACGAAGGTACAGTTGTACCGTGATAGTCTCTCCGTATAGGACCGGTAGGCTTCATCGGGGGAATGGTGGATGCGCCCCACATAGGCATGCAGCAATGCCCTGCCCTCCTCCAGGCCCACCCCCGTTTGCAGCCGGCGCAGCACCTGCAGGAAATCCGCCTGCCGCCGCAGCCGCTCGGCGTTCCAGAGGTGGGCGTCATAGGGGGAGTCGGCCACCATGCGCGTGATGAGCGCCTGCTGCGCTCCATCGAGCCTGCCATAGAAGAACTCGAAGCGTTCGATGGTGCGTTCGACCGATTTTTCCAGGCGCGCGGCGGCGTCGCCCTGCAGGTTCTCTTCGCGGAACTCCCTGCCGGATTCATCGTAGCGCCGCTCGATGGCGAGCAGTTGCCGGGGGGTCAGCGTCGCCGCGATCTCCACAGTGGCGGGCATGGCACGTTCGAATGCGTCGTCCATGTAGCCGAGCACCTCCGTCCACATGCCGCATACCTGTCCGGCCGTCACTTTTTCCCCGACGAGCTCCTGCGCGCGTGCAAGCAGGTCGGCGTAACCCGGCAGATGGGTGCGCCGGTGCCACGCATGCCACTGCGTCAGGGCGTCGCGCACGCGGGGCTTCTGGGCGCCGTCGAAGTCCACGTAGCGATCGAGCCACCAGTAGGCCAGTCGGTCCGCCTGGTCATAGCTCACGCGCACCACACTGCACCCCGCCAGGACGCACAGCCCGCACAGCAGCGCGACCACGGCCAGCCGCGGCCGGCGGGCGGCCGACGCGGCCCCGCCGCTTGCGCCCATGAGCGCGCAATGAGAGCCTATAATCATGATGGCGCTACGATACCGCCTATTCCCATGAAAATCCACGCCCCTCGAATTCCGTGCGACATGCTGGCCATCGACATCCCGCGCCCTGGAGGAGCAGGAGTGCTGGTGCCGGTGGTGCGTCCCATCCCTCCCCTCGCCCGAGACGAGATCCTGATCCTGGTCGAGGCGGCGGGCGTGAATCGCCCCGACGTCCTGCAGCGGCGCGGCCTGTATCCGCCGCCGCCAGGCGCCTCGACGATCCCCGGGCTGGAGGTGGCCGGCAGCGTCGTCGGGACGGGCGATGGAGTGAGCCGCTTCAGCGTGGGCGAACGGGTATGCGCGCTGGTCGCTAGCGGCGGCTACGCCGAGTACTGCGTGGCGCACGAGGGCCATGCCCTGCGGATCCCGCAAGGATTCGGCGCAGTGGAGGCAGCGGCGCTGCCGGAGACCTTCTTCACAGTGTGGGCCAATGTATTCCAGCGGGGCCGTCTCGCCGCCGGCGAGACGGTGCTGGTCCATGGCGGGTGCTCGGGTATCGGCACGGCCGCGATCCTGCTGTGCAAGGCATTCGGTGCCGCCGTCGTGGCGACGGCCGGATCGGAAGCCAAGCGGGCGGCCTGCCTGGCGCTGGGCGCAAATCTCGCCATCGACCATCGCACCCAGGATTTCGTGGAGGAGACGCTGGCGTTCACCGGCGGCCGCGGTGCGGACGTCATCGTCGACATCGTCGGCGGCGATTATGTGGTGCGCAATTACCGCGCGGCAGCGGTGGAGGGCCGCATCATCCAGATCGGCCTCATGGGGGGGCGGGTCAGAGAGCTGGACCTGATGCCCATGCTGAGCAAGCGCCTCACCCATACGGGCTCGACGCTGCGCACGCGCAGCGTCGCCGACAAGGCGCGGATCGCCAGCGAACTGGAGCGCGATGTCTGGCCGCTGCTGGAGGCGGGCAAGCTCAGGCCCCTGATCGACGGCACGTTTCCCCTGGAGGAAGCGGCCAGGGCCCACGCCCGCATGGAATCCGGCGCCCACGTCGGCAAGATCGTACTGACCACCGGTGCAGGCCGCGGCGATTGAGCCGACGATTTTCCCGCCTGGCGCGATGCACTTCCCCTGAAAGCGGTGGTCAAATCATCAGAGAACCGAGAGGAGGCCATCATGAAGACGATGTTCGAAATGCTGATGACGGCGCCGCCGGAGCACGTCACGCGCTGCCGCATCGCCCTGATCGAGATCGCGCACGGCCGCTGGGATGCCGCAGCCGCCTCGATGCAGGACGCCATCGATGAGACGGAATCGGAAGCGTGGGCGTCCGACTGTGCCGACATGCGCAATTTCTGCCGCATCATGGACAATGTGAAGCGCCATGGATTGGCAGGCACCGGTGTGGAATCGCACAGGATTCACCGCGCCGTCTGATTCGGGCCCGTGCCCGTGCCGCGGCCCGGCACATTTACGCCACGCCGCCGCTGGCACTGATATTCTGCCCCGTGACCCATCCCGCCGCGTCGCTGGCGAGGAACAGCACCACCGTCGCGATATCCGCCGGCTCGCCGATGCGCCCGGCGAACGAAAGCTCCGCCATGCGCCGGATCGTCTCTTCGCTCTTGCCGGCGTTGAACATGTCGGTGTTCACAGGCCCCGGCGAAACGATGTTGGCGGTGATGCCGCGTCCGCCCTGCTCGCGCGCGAAGATGCGCGTCATCTGCTCCACCGCGCCCTTGGTGGCGGCATAGGCGCCGTAGTTCGGCAGCATCAGACGGGTCACGGTGCTGGACAGGCTCACCACACGGCCGCCGTCCGCGAGCCGGGTCGATGCCTCGCGCAGGGCATAGAACACACCCTTGACGTTGACATCGAGGATGCGGTCGAAGTCCGCGTCGCTGATTTCCGCCAGGCTGCGGGAGACGAGCAGGCCGGCATTGTTCACCAGGATGTCCACGCGTCCGTGGTGGGCCAGTGTCGTGTCGAACAGCCTGCGTACATCCGTCGAGCGGCTGACGTCGGCCGCGACCGGCAGTGCCTCGCCTCCCGCCTTGCGGATCGCGGCGCAGACGGCCTCGGCCCGTTCCCGGCCAGCGAGATAGTTCACCACGACCTTCGCGCCCGCCCCGGCCAGCGTGCGTGCGATCCCGGCGCCGATGCCCCGGCCGGCGCCGGTGACGAGCGCAACCTTGCCCGTGAGCGATGGCTCCATCCCGCCTGCGTCTCCTGCGTCGCCTGCCCCGTCCCGCGCTACGCGCGCAGCCGGTGCGCGATGCCCGCCACGTGCCTGCCCTGGAAGCGGGCGATCGCGAGTTCGTTCGCGGAGGGCCGGCGGCTGCCGTCGCCGCCCGCCAGGGTGCCCGCACCGTAAGGCGATCCGCCGGTGATCGCGTCCATGTGCAGCAGTTCCTGGCAGGCGTAGGGCACGCCCACCACCACCATCCCGTGATGCAGCAGGGTATGATGGAAGGACGTGATCGTGGTTTCGTGCCCGCCATGCTGCGTCGCAGTGGAAGTGAACACGCTGCCGACCTTGCCGACCAGTGCTCCGGAGAGCCACAGGCTGCCGGTGCGGTCCAGGAAGTTGCGCATCTGCGCGCACATGTTGCCGAAGCGGGTGGGGGTGCCGAAAATGATGCCGTCGTACGAAGGCAGCTCTTCCACCGTGGCGACGGATGCCGCCTGGTCGAGCTTCGCTCCCGCCTTGCGCGCCACTTCTTCCGGCACCAGGTCGGGAACGCGCCGGATGGCGGCCTCGCTGCCCTCCGCCTCGCGCACGCCTTCCGCCACCGCTTCCGCCAGAGCCTCGACGTGGCCGTACATGCTGTAGTACAGGATGAGGATCTTTGCCATTGCCATGCCTCCTTTCAAGATGCATCGATACGGGTTGAGTCGCGCGGGGTGGCCGGCATCCGCGTGTCAGCAAGCCGCGGGTCCATCCTCCAAAAAACTGAGCTCCACGCCATTGCCGGCCGGATCGGCCAGGAACAGCTGGGTAATGCCCAGCGTGGGCACGCCCGCCGTCCTGAATGCGATGCCGTGCCGCCTCAGGCGCGCTTCCATCTCCGCGCGCCGGGTGCAGGTGAACGCGGTATGGTCGAACGTGGTGCGGGCGCCGGGAGTGTGCGCTTCGTCCGGACGCGACAGGCTGAGATGCAGGACGCATTGGTCGCCCGCATATAGCCAGTAGCCATGGGACGACAAATCCGGACGCCAGCCCTGCTCCAATCCCAGCACTTCGCAGTAGAATGCCTTCAGCGCTTCCATCAGCGCCGCCGGCGCACGCAAATTGACATGGCCGAATCCGATCACGCCCATGGCTGGCCTCGAATGCAGCGTGTCCTAATCGCGGGCACCATTCTGCCTCAACAGTTCGGCCGTCCCATGGTACTCCTTCGCCAGCGCCCACTGCAGCGCGGTGCCTCCCAGTTCGTTGTGGAGGTTGGGATCGGCGCCATGTTCCAGCAGTACCCTGACGGTATCGGAGTGGTTGCCGCGCGCGGCCATCATCAGGGCCGTCGTGCCGTTGTCCGACGCCGCGTCCACCGGCACGCCCCCTTCCAGCAGCAGCCTCACGATCTTCGGATGCCCGCTGGTCGCGGCGTACAACAGCGGATTCCAGCCGGGATGATTCACCTCCGCACCCCGCAGGTAGAGCTTCTTCACGACATCATAAAGGCCGCCGTAGCTCGCCAGCATGATGGCCGTCTCGCCGTGCCGGTTGCGCAGATTGAGCCGTGCGCCGGCATCGATCAGGAGATCGACCAGGCGGGTGTTCTTGTGGCGGATTGCCACCATCAGCAGCGTGTTGCCGCGCTCATCGGGCGTATCGGGATCGGCGCCGCGGGCCAGCAGCCGGGCGATATCCGGCAGGTTCTCGGTCTCCACCGCAGAGCGCAGGTCCTCGTAGGTGCCCGCAGTCGCGGCAGGCGGCGCGCAGACGCCGGCGGCGATCACGATGCACGCCGAAAGCAGCATTTTCCCGGATGGGTACATGATCAGGCAGCCTTGAACAGGTTGAAGAAATTCTCCGTCGTGGCGGCGGCGACCTCACGCATGTCGATGCCGCGCAGCGCGGCGATCTCCTGCGCCACATAACGCACGTAGGCAGGCTGGTTCAGCTTGCCGCGATGCGGCACCGGCGCCAGGTAGGGTGAATCCGTCTCCACCAGCATCCGGTCCAGGCGGATGCGCCGGGCGACGTCCTTGAGCGCGGCGGCGTTCCTGAAGGTGACGATGCCGGAAAAGGAAATGTAGAAGTTCATCTCCATCGCCTGCTGCGCCACCTCCCAGCTCTCCGTGAAGCAGTGCATCACGCCGCCGACCCCGTCCGCCCCTTCTTCCGCCATGATGCGCAGCGTGTCCGCAGCCGCCGCGCGCGTATGGATGATGAGCGGCTTGCCGCTCGCCCGCGCGGCACGGATATGCTGGCGAAAGCGTTCCCGCTGCCACTCCAGGTCGCCCTTCAGGCGGAAGTAGTCCAGCCCGGTTTCGCCGATGGCGACGATCCTGGGATGGCGGGCCAGCACTGCAAGCTGCGCCGCCTGCGGCTCGGCCAGGTTCTCGTAGTCGGGATGCACGCCCACCGAGGCGTACAGGTTGGCGTGGGCCTCCGCCAGGGCCTGCACACGGGGAAAATCCTCCAGGTTGACGCTGACGCACAGGGCGTGGCCGACGCCGTTTTCCTTCATCCCGTCCAGCAACGCATCCAGATTGGCGGCGAGATCGGGAAAGTCTAGATGGCAGTGGGAATCGACGAGCAGGTCCATGCAGTCAGCGGGCGGAAGACCGGATCCGGATCAATCGGCGTGTATCATACGCCCATTCCCGCGGACATTCGAGTCGGCGGGCGGGCGCACGACTGATTCCGCATAGGAAAACAGCACGTCCTCCAGGAACAGCCGGGGATTGAGCGGATGCTGCGCCAGCCGTTGCGAGGCGTTCAGGGTGCGCA
The DNA here is from genome assembly GCF_900119085.1 of Nitrosovibrio sp. Nv17. Lineage (GTDB taxonomy): Bacteria > Pseudomonadota > Gammaproteobacteria > Burkholderiales > Nitrosomonadaceae > Nitrosospira. Next base: position 136,552 of record NZ_FPIQ01000002.1, read on the forward strand.
GGTAGGCCGACAGCGCGCGGGGATCGATTCCCGGCGCCAGGGATTCGATGGTGGGCAGCCGGCTCGCATGGTAGCGCACCTTGCCGGTGGTGCAGAAGCTCATCAAATCATAGCACCACTTCTGCAGCCAGCGGATCAGGGTCGGCAGATCGGATTTCTGCAGATCCTCGGCCAGCGTGACCGGGTCCAGCGTGGCCGGCACGCTGATCCGGTCGATGAAAGCCTTGTGCCGCGCCTGGTAGTCGCCGTCGTCGAATTCCAGCGCCGCCAGCGGGGCGTAGCCGGAGGAGGCCAGGCAGGCAGCGGGATTCCCGACACCCTGTTGCGCGAGCCAGGCGGCTGCCGTGGCGGGATCCGGTATCGGCATGGGAATCTGGCGGCAGCGGCTGCGCAGCGTCGGCAGCAGATCCTGTGCCTGGTGCGTCACCAGGATGAACAGCGTCAGCGGCGGCGGCTCTTCCAGGTTCTTGAGCAGGGCGTTGGCGGCCGCGGGATTCATGCTCTCCGCCGGGTGGAGCACGATGATCTTGTAGCCGCCCTGATGGCTGGAGACGCCGAGAAAATCAGCGATCTCGCGCACCTGCGCGATGGTGATCTGCCTGCTGGGCTTTTTCCGGGACTTCGGGCCTGTGGGTTCCTCGCCGGCATCCGCGTAAAAACCGGCTTCTTCAGATCCCCCTTCGTCCGCGTCGCCTCCGCGCTTTTCCGTCAGGAGCGCCACCGCTTCCGGCTCGACCTGACGGAAATCGGGATGGCTGTCCTGCTCGAACCACGTGCAGCTCGGACATGTCCCGCAAGGATGGCCCGCGATCGAGGGCGTCTGGCACAGCCAGAATTTTGCCAGCTGACGGGCGAACGCGAGCTTGCCGATGCCCTGCCTGCCGCGCAGCAGCAGGGCGTGGCCCAAGGATGCCCCGTCCTGCGTGAGGATACGCCAGGTTTCCTGCTGCCACGAATAGATATTGTTCATGAACAAATGGATGTAATTATTTCTTCAAGTAATATCCTGATGTCTTCCAGTGGCCGGCTGGCATCGATGACGCGGATGCGCTCCGGAAAGCGGCGGGCCCGCTCCCGGTAGGCATCCCGCACCCGCCGGAAAAAGACGTCTTCCTCCCGCTCGAACCGGTCGGCCGGTCGAATGGCGCGGGCCCGGCGCCTGCCGATCTCGACCGGCACGTCGAAATACAGCGTGAGATCCGGCTGCAGTCCGCCTTGTACCCACCGTTCCAGATGGTCGAGCTTATCCGTTGCGACGCCCCTGCCGCCTCCCTGGTAGGCAAAGCTTGCGTCGGTGAAGCGATCCGACAGAACCCAGTCGCCCCGATCCAGGGCGGGCAGGATCACCTTGTCCAGGTGCTCGCGCCGCGCCGCGAACATCAGCAGCGCCTCCGTCTCCGCGTGCATGCCCTCGCTGCCGTCCAGCAGCAGTGCGCGCAGGGCCTCACCCAAGGCCGTGCCTCCGGGCTCGCGGGTGACGACGGCATGCCTGCCCCTGGCTCGCAGCACCGTTTCCAGCCAGCCGAGGTGCGTGCTCTTGCCGGCCCCGTCTATGCCTTCGAGGGTGATGAATCTACCGCCCGGCATGTCCCGTCCTGCCGGCGATGCGGCGAACCGCAACAGCCGCCCGATTCAGGGCCATGCCCTGTTTCCGGGCAGGCGCGGTCATGATCGTGGAAGGGGTCGGCACGGATGCCATTGTAGATGACGCATCATGGATGAGCAAATGAGCGGGGATGCAGGACGCGGCCGCTGGCAACCGGGTGCGAACAGGTATACCATGGTACGCGAACGCGCAGCGACGGGGATGGGGGCCGCCCGCGCGCCTGGCTTATACGCCCATGCCGGATATCGATGCGGGAGCGACATGATCCATGACGACAACAGCCGCCATGCCACGCGCTGCATGGGATTCCTGGCCCTGATGCTGCTGGGGGGCGCTCCTGCGGCCATTGCCCACGCCGAAGCCGGCAGCGACGCGCCCGGCATTCCCCAGACCGCCGGCCAGCCCCTGGACGAGTTCGACCGTCTGGAGCTGCACTACCGGCGCTACAGCGCTGCCGCTCACCAGATGACCGAGCTCGTGCAGCAGCTGGATCGGAAAATCCAGGAGGTATCCCTGGCCGCAAGGGCTGTCGAATCCAAGGGCAGTTCGCACAACAAGCGCATGCTGGAAGAGAAGCTGCGTCAGCTGGAGAATGCGCGCACCGTCGCCAGTCGCCAGCATGGGCAGCTGCGCATACAGATGCAGAATGAGTATCGCAGCCTCGCCGCCGCAGGCAACGGCCTGAAGGCCCGGTATGCGCCCGGGAAAGTGCGCGATGCCGGCGGCGCCGGTGCGATGGCGGATGAACCGGATCCCGGCGCATCCGTCGTCGATCCGCACCTGCGCGATTCGCAGATCATCGACCTGGACGCGGCCGAGCTGCGTGTGCGGCGCGACGGAATCCCGGCCCCGGATCTTTCGCCGGCGCCCTCCCCCGTCCAGGATCGCTGAGGACGCTGGTCGTCTCCGCCGTCAGCGCGGTGGCCGCGGCAGCGGGCGGTGGAATCCTCGCGGCTTTCGTGCAGGCCCCGCCAGCGGCCGGTAATGCGGTTCAGCCGGCCGGCTGCGAGAGCCTGCCACAGGAGCGGGCCGTCATCCACGGGTGCCGGCCGCTATCCCCAGCATGGTTTCCAGCCCCTGCATGATCGCCGCTTCGACGATCGGGATGAAATGGGGAAGCGACAGCATCAGCGCCACCATGCCCACCATCAGCGTGATGGGGAAGCCCACCGCGAAGAGATTGAGCTGGGGCGCTGCACGTGTCAGGATGCCCAGCCCCAGGTTGACGATCAGCAGCGCGGCGATGACCGGCAGCGCGAGCTGCAGGCCCGCTGCGAAGATGACGCCGCCCCACAGAACGAGTCGTTGCCAGCCGTCCGACGAGAGCGCCCCGGCCGAGACGGGAAGCGCGCTGAAGCTCTCCGCCAGCACGGACAGCATCAGCAGGTGGGCATCCAGGGAAAGGAAGACCAGCGTCGCCAACAGGCCGGCGAACCTCCCTACGACCAGGGTGCTGCCGTCGCTGCGGGACGTGAAGAACGTCGCGAAACCCAGCCCCATCTGCAGGCCCGCCACCTCCCCGGCCATCTCCACCGCACTGAACACCATGCGCATCGCCAGACCCATCGCCAGCCCGATTGCGATCTGCTGGCCCAGTATCAGCAGTGCATGGGGCGAAACCAGCCCGACGTCGGCCACCGGGCCGATGCCGGGAGCGATGATCAGGGTCACGAGTACACCCAGCCCGATCCTGACCCGCACGGGGATCGCGAAACTCCCCAGTGCCGGTGCCACCGCCAGCAGGGCCAGCACCCGGGCCAGTGGCCACAGGTAGGTTGCCAGCCATGCGCCGATGTCGGCCGAACTGAAGGTGATCACCTGGAAAGCTTGCCTGGAGCCCGCGGCGGCGCGGATGCTCCGTCGCCGGGGCAGGCGGGATGCATGGCGCCGTGCACGGGTGGCAAAGACAGCAAGGACAGCATGGATGCGGTGGAACCTGGCTCCCTACCCCGCGGCGCCGGGAATTCCCTCCAGCACCTGCCGCATATAGTCGACCATCACCGAGAGCATCCACGGCCCGGCCAGCACCAGCGTCACGAACAGCGCCACCAGCTTGGGAATGAACGACAGGGTCATCTCGTTGATCTGGGTGGCGGCCTGGAAGATGCTTACCAGCAGTCCGGTCGCCAGCGCCGCGAGCAGCAGCGGCGCGGAAACCATCAGGGTGATCTCCATGGCCTTCTGGCCCATCGTCATGACGCTTTCAGGGGTCATTCTCTTCTCCTTGGTTTCATCGGGACACCCTTGTCCCGCCATCCTGGTCCGTCAATAGAAGCTTTCCGCCAGGGAACCGATCAGCATGTGCCAGCCGTCGACCAGCACGAACAGCATGATCTTGAACGGCAGCGCCACCATGGCCGGGGATACCATCATCATGCCCATGGACATGAGCACGGACGCCACGACCATGTCGATGATGAGGAAGGGAATGAAAATCGCGAATCCGATCTGGAAGGCGGTCTTCAGTTCGCTGGTCACGAAAGCCGGGACCAGCACGCGCAACGGAATGTCCTCGGGCCCGTTCATCTGCGCACTGCCGGATAGTCTGGCGAACAGCGCCAGATCGGCCTCGCGCGTCTGCTTCGTCATGAAGGCCTTCAGCGGCAGCGCGCCCCGGTCCAGCGCCTCGGCCAGGGGAAGCCTGTCCTCTGCGTAGGGCTGGTAGGCTTCCATGTAGATGCGGTCGAATACCGGTCCCATGACGAAAAAGGTCAGGAACAGTGCGAGCCCGACCAGCACCTGGTTGGGGGGGGAAGACTGGGTGCCCAGCGCCTGGCGCAGCAGCGACAGCACGATGATGATGCGGGTGAAGCCGGTCATCATCAGCAGGGCGGCAGGCAGGAATGTGAGCGCCGTCAGCAGCAGCAGGGTCTGCAGGCTCAGCGAGTAGCTGGTGGCGCCTCCCGGCCCCGGCGTGCTGGTGAATGCCGGCAGGCCGGGCGCCTGCGCCAGCGCGTACCCGGATGCGCCCAGCAGGATGGCCCCGGTCCCGGCTGCCAGGAGGGCGCGCATCGCGGCAGATCGGCCCTTATTCCCCATCCCGCCCACCTTCCGCCTTTTGCGTCGATCGCCCGAGCCAGGCGGCGAAGCGGCCATCCGTGCCGGGATGGCTCGAGGCGGGATCGGGGCCCGGTCCGCCTTTGGGCATGCTGTGCAACGCCGTCACCTGGCCTGGCGCCACGCCGAGTACCAGCCAGGTGTCGGAAATTTCCACCAGGACGACCCGTTCGCGCTGGCCGACGGCCGACCCGCCGATCACCCGGATCGTCCCGCCGGGATTTCGCTGGCGCTCCTGAAGGCGCCTGAGCAGCCATGCCAGCCCCGCCATCACTGCGAGCACCAGCCCCAGGCCGAGCATGACCTGCAGCAGGCCGCCAGCGGAGGCGACCGTACCGGCCGTGCTCCCCGTGTCGGCGTCAACCGCCGCAGCCATGGTGGCCGAAGCCCCATGGCCGGCCACCGCGGTGATGGCGGCGATGGCGGCGCGTCCGCACCGGGCATGTTTCATGTCCATCCGCTCCTTCTCGTCTTCAGGCTCAGCGGTTCAACTTGCGGATCCGCTCGCTCGGGGTGATGATGTCCGTCAGGCGGATTCCGAATTTATCGTTCACCACCACCACTTCTCCCTGGGCGATCAGATAGCCGTTCACCAGCACGTCCATGGGTTCGCCCGCGAGGCCGTCCAGCTCGACGACCGAGCCCTGCGCCAGCTGCAGCAGATTCTTTATCGAGATCTTGGTGCGGCCCAGCTGCACCGTGAGCTGGACCGGGATGTCCATGATGATGTCGATATCGTTGTGCGCCTGCACCTTCTGCATGCCGCTGAATTGTTCGAAGCGGGCAGGCGCAGCACCGGCCTGGGGTTCCGCCGGTCCGTCCGGCAGGGATGCTGTACTGGTTTGAGGGATGGGCACGCTTGCCTCCTTGGCTGGGTTCGTAAAGGGTCTCGTGGAAAGATCGCGGCGTTCGATCGGGCTCATGTGCCGGCTCATTCTCCATTCACCGGGCCGAGCATCCTTTCCATGCGCAATGCGTACTGGCCGTTGGAAATGCCGTGGCGGCACTCCATCACCGGCACGCCGTCCACGCTGGCGGTCACGAATTCGGGAATATCCAGCGGAATGACGTCGCCCACCCGCATGCCGAGGATCTGGTCCAGGGTGACATGCACGTGCGCCAGGTCCGCCAGCATCGTCACCTCGGCCGCCTGAACCTGCTTCGACAACCGCCCCACCCAGCGCTTGTCCACCTCCAGCGCCTCGCCCTGCATGCTGCTGGAGAGCAGGTCGCGGATCGGCTCGAGCATGGAATAGGGAATGCAGATGTGCATCTCGCCCGTGACGCTGCCGAAGCTCACCTCGAACGAGGTCGCAACGACCACCTCGTTGGGTGTGGCGACATTGGCGAACTGTGTGTTGGTTTCCGCCCGGAGGTATTCGAATTCGATCGGATAGACCGGGTTCCATGATTTTCCATAGCTGTCGAACACCAGGTTGAGCAGGCGCTGGATGATCCGCTGTTCGGTCTGGGTGAAGTCGCGCCCCTCCCCCTTGGGCAGGAAGCGGCCGTCCCCGCCGAAGAGGTTGTCGACCACCAGGAACACCAGGGTGGGGTCGAACACGAACAGCGAGGCGCCCCGCAGCGGCTTGATGTGCACCAGATTCAGGTTGCTCGGCACCACCAGGGTGCGCACGAATTCGCTGAACTTGATGACCCTCACCATCCCGGCGGTGACGTTCGCGCTGCGGCGCATGAAGTTGAACAAGCTCAGGCGCAGGAGGCGCGCAAAGCGTTCGTTGATGATCTCCAGCGTGGGCATGCGTCCACGCACGATGCGTTCCTGGGTGGCCAGGTTGTAGGGACGGAAACGGGAAGGGGAAGCACCCTGCTCCGTGCCGTCGGCCACCCCCTGGAGCAGGGCTTCGACTTCTTCCTGCGAAAGAAATTCTTCGCTCATGGGACCCCTACTGGATCACGAAGGAAGTGAACAGCACGCGCTCGACCGGCCATCCCGGATGCGCTTCGCCGAACGTTCTATTGACTGCGAGCGCCAGTTCAGAGGCCAGCTTTTCCTTGCCTTCGGTGGTGGCGATCTGCGCCGCCGCCTTGCCGGAAAGCAGCAGCAGCACCCGGTTGCGCAGCTCGGGCATGTGCAGCTTGACCTGCTCCGCCGCCGCGGCATCGCCCACTTTCAGGGTCAGGCTGGTCTGCAGGTGCTGGTCGTTGTACTCGGATTGGAGGTTGACGGTGAACGTTTCCATGCTGACGAAGACGGGCGGCTGAGGCGCGGCGGCGTCCTGCCCCCGGTTGAAGTACCACGTCGCAGCGGCGCCACCGGCGCCGAGCAACAGCACGACCGAGACCATCATCAGCATCGCCCTGCCGCGCCTGGCTTTCGGCTCCACTCCGCTTTCCCCGGGATTGCGGGATGCCTGCGTCTCCCCATTCGTCTTGCTTGCCATGGCTGATCCTGTTCAGAAGGTGTATTCCATGGAATGGCATTATCGCGTCGGTCACGGCGCGGCAATGCCTCGAACAGAGGGAGAAAAAAGGGTCATCTCGACCGGATCGGACGAAATGGCGGGCGTGCGGCGGCAGGCGGGGAATGTACGGCCCAGGGCCGGCTAACGAGCGCTTTCCTGCCGCCCGCCGGATCGCGGGCACTCGTGTTCAAGCTGCGTGCTGCCGACGACGTCGCGGTCGTGCAGCAGCTCCATGACGCTCGCCACGCACCGCTCCAGCGACAGGCTTGCCGTGTCCAGCACCAGTTCCGGATCGATCGGTTCCTCGTAAGGGGATGAAATCCCGGTGAAATCCGAAATCTCCCCCGCACGGACGCGCTTGTACAGCCCCTTGACGTCCCGTTTTTCGCACACGGCCAGCGGGCACCGGCAATGGATCTCGAGAAACTCGTCCTCCGACACCAGCGCCCGCACGCGTGCACGATCCGGACGGAAAGGGGAGATGAACGCCGCCAGCGTGATCACGCCCGCCTCCAGGAACAGCCTGGCCGCTTCTCCCGCCCGGCGAATGTTCTCGGAACGATCGCGGGCGGAGAACCCGAGGTCCGAGCAGAGTCCGTACCGCAGGTGGTCGCCATCGAGCACGAACGCCCGGCAGCCCATTCCCTGGAGGCGCTCCCTCACCGCGCACGCCAGGGTCGATTTGCCGGAGCCTGACAATCCCGTGAACCACAGGATCGCGCCGCGATGCCGCAACGGTTGCTCGCCGAGCCTGCGGGTCACCACCGGGGAGCGCCCAACGACATTCTTCAACGTGCTTTCCTCCTTTCCCGGGTTGCCAGGGCCTGTCACCCCGGTGTGTCGAATTTTCGCATGACGGGGACCTGGGCGGAGGTCATTTCTTCAGCAACGCGGCGATCTGCATCCTGGTGCCCGCGCTGATTCCGGTTCCCAGCGCGCGATTGAGATGGGCCATACCTTCGGCCACCCTGCCGGTCTTCATGTAGGCAGCGCCAAGATGGTAATGGACCAGCCCTTCGTCCAGGACTGCGGCCTCCGGATGGGCATGATCCTCCGCTCCGGGTGCACCGGGGATTGTGCCGGGCGCAGGGCGCAGGCTCCTCAATGCCGACTCCAGCAGCGGGATGCCTTTCTTCGCATCGCCGGTCTGGACCAGTATCCATCCGTAGGTGTCCTGAACGGCGGGATCGTTCCGATCCAGGCCGTACGCACGCTCGGCCAGGCCGCGGGCTTCCTCCAATGTTGCCGGACCCTCCGAGAGATTGAGTGCCAGCCTCTGGAGCGCCGGCACATGGTTCGGCATCCTTTCGAGAATGAGGCGGTAGTTCAGGTTGGCCTGCGGTGCCTTTCCGTTGTCCGCCTGGATGGCTGCGAGTCTGAACAGAAGAAAGGGATTGTCCGGATTCGCCGCCAGTCCTCTGGCCAGGATCTCCTCCGCCTTCACCGGCATGCCTGCCGCATAGACGTCGGCCCATTCCGCCCAGGCATCGACGTAGGCGGGAATGAGCCTCACCGCCTGGGAGAAGCCCTTCTCCGCATGCACCGGCTTGTTCTCGTGCTTGTACAGCATGCCGGCGAGATAGTGGCCACCCGCGAATTGCGGCGATTTCGCCACCAGATCGTTCGCTGTCCGCAGCGCAGCGCCGTAGTCATGGTTGCGTGCCTGGGCTTCCGCCAGGAGATAGTGGATGGAAGGATCCTGCGGCGCATATTTCGCCAGCGTCCGTGCGGCAGCCGCGCCGTCTCCATGCGCGAATCGCAGCCCGGCCAGCCTCGAAAGCACCATGACAAGATCATTCTTCGATGCGCGGGGAGCGAGCGACTCCAGGATTTCCGCCGCCTTTTTCCAGTTCCCCTCCTCCTCGTACGCCCGGGCCAGCTGGAAGGAGGCGGCGTCGCCGTAGCCCGGCGTATCCTTGATGACCGCCTGCAGCCGCTCCCGCGCCTTGGGGTAGTCCTTTTCCAGTAGCGCGAGGTGTGCCTGCTGCATCCGCAGATCCGGATGGGTGCCGGGAAGCTGCTTTTCCTGGGAGCGGATCAGTTTCGCCGCCGCCGCCGCATTTCCCGTTTCCAGATAGGCCTGGGCCAGCACCTGTTCCCCCAGCTGGGCGCTCCGCGCGGAATCCGCCTTGCCGACCAGGGGTTGCAGCAGCCGGATGGTCACGTCGGGACGCTGCATCCGGTTGTACAGCCGGCCTGCCAGCGCGTGGAACTCGGACATCCCGGCCCCTGTCGCGTCGCCCGCGATCATGGCGCCGTAGTGGTCGAGCGCGCCCTGCAGATCTCCTTGCGCCTCCGCCATCCACCCCAAGTAGCGCCTAGCGATCGCGTCCCTGGCGCTGCCCGCCACTGCCTTTTCCAATTCCGCGCGTCCCTCCTGCGCCTTGCCTTCCATCAGCAGGGCGACGCCCAGCTTCGATCGCGCCGGGGTCCGCCCGGGACTGGCCGCGAGTGCCCGCTGAAAGGACGTGACCGCCATCTTCCAGTTCTTCTCCTCCATGAATATCAGGCCGGCCAGTTCCGTCGCCCGGGGATCCTTCGGGTGCTTCGTCAGGAAGCGCGCCAGTTCCACCTTGGCCTCGTCGCGCTTGCCGTTGCCCAGGAGCGTCACCACTTCCTGCAGGTCGGCGGCGGTATGGGCCTTGGCGTAGGGGAGCAGCGAGGGCGCGGTGGGGTCGTCCAGCCTCATTTCCACCGGCACGGCGACCGCATGGGGTGCGAAGGATGACAGGAAAATGATGGCGGCGGATACGACGAGATGGGCAAGCGGGTTCATATGTCAGCTCCAGGAATGAGGGTCAGGCATCCGCCGGAGCGCATGCCGGCATCGTATAGCCCATCGATTCGGCGACGGGACCCAGGATGCCGGCCACCTCGGATGCGATGAAAGGGAGGTAGTCGAGGTAGCGTCCGACCGAAGTCGAGTAGACCGGGCGTGAGATCTGCTCATAGCTCGCGGTCCGGGCGACGCGCCCGTTTTCGTGGAAGCGCAGGCAGGCCGGATCGTAGTCCGCCCCGATGAAGGCGAGCATCGCGCGAATGCCGGCCTCGGTATCGGCAATCATATCCTCGTAGCGGCAGCGCAGGTAGTGCAGGCCCTCCAGCCTCGGCGCCGTCGCGTCGACGTGCGACCAGGTCAGCTGGAAGGCGCGGGCGGTGTCCGCCATCGTCAGAGACCAGTCGTTTCCCCACAGGAAATTCTGGGAATGCACCGACAGCACGGCATCCATGGGGTGCCGCAGCGCGTGGATGACGGGCGATCCGGGAAACAGCAGCCGGATGAGGGGCAGGTGGAGCATGTTGAACAGCGACTTGTCGATCACCCAGCGCTGGCCGGTGGCGTTTGCCCGCTTCGTCAGGTCGGCCAGGTAGGCGGCACGGAATTCGAGCAGCGGGGCGGGGTCGTGCCTCGCCAGCAGGGTGTCCAGGGTCGCAGGGAGTCCTGCTGCGCCGCCGCACAGGCCGTTCAGCAGGCGGGGGATGGCTTCCAGTTCGCCTGCGGCGCCGACCTGGGGGTGGCACGAAAGCGCCTGCTCGATAAGCGTGGTTCCGGAACGATGGAAGCCGGTCACGAAGACCGGGACGGGCATGGATGGGCCGGCGCCGCCCTTTCCTACCAGTTCCCGCAGGACAGCCATCTTCTGCGGGGTGAAGTAGCGCCTCGCGGCTGCGAGCGGCTCGAACTCCCGCAAGGGATCGTGCCGGATGTTGCGCAGGCCGGCAAGCGCCCGCTTGGAGGCGGCGAACGCCTGGTAGGCCTCCTCGTGGCGCCCCAGCCGGTCCAGATTCTGGCCGCGTTCGTTGTGCAGCGTGACATAGGTACGCTCGCTCGCGGTGCGCGGGTCGATCGAATCCAGCGTGGCCAGGGCCTCGTCGTAGCGCTTTCCGCGCCGCAGGCATTTCGCGAGAATGCCATGGGCGCTGGCGTTGCCGGGCTGCAGGGCCAGGGCGCGGCGCGCGGCCTCTTCCGCTTCCTGTGGCTGATTGTTGAGCTCCAGCATGGCTGCGAAGCTGGCGTGGGCCTCTGCATGGCCGGGATTCTCGGCGATGGTCCTGCGAAAGAAACCGATCGCCTCCTCCACGTCGCCCAGGCAGTAGTGGGCGTGCGCCAGATTGTGGTGCGCCTTCCAGTGGGCGGGATTGCGCCCGATGAGAATCCGGTATTGCTCGCCCGCCTCCGGAAAGGCACCCAGTTCGAATCGGGCGTTGGCAAGATTCAATCGGGCCTCCTCGAAATCGGGCTTCTGCGCCACTGCCCTGGCGAACTGGAATGCCGCGTCGGCGTACAGCCCCAGCGCTGCCAGGGCGACGCCATGGTGATAGAAGGCGGCGGCATCGCGCAGGCCGGCGGCCATGGCACGGCCCATGAGCCTTGCGGCCTCGGCAGGATCGCCCGACTGCAGCGCATGGTACCCGAGGAGATAGTTCGCTCCCGGATGATCGGGGCAGCCCGCCAGCACGCGCCGGAATCCCGCGATGGCTTCCGTCATGTTCCCCGACTGGAATGACCGCAGGGCGGTGGCAAAAATCTGATCACTGCTTGCCGCCGTGCGCGGCGCTCCGGCGCCGCTGCAGCATTGCTTGAACTTCTTTCCGCTGCCACATGGGCAGGGCGCGTTGCGGCCTGTTTTCTGCGTGAGCTGCATCATGAGGAATCGATTCTCGAAAATACGGTCCAGTCGGCACCGCCGCGTTGCCGCGTCCGCGCCATTCCCGGCCTCTCGCATGGATGGACGATCTGCATCAAAAAAGGGAGGATTCCACGAATGAAACCCTCCTTGTGCTCATGCACGGAATATCACTGCCTTCAGTTTATTTCCCCGCACGCGTCCTGCGCCCGGCAAGCCGCAGTCCGAGGAGACCCAGTCCCAGCAGGGACAGCGTTGCCGGCTCCGGCACCTGCCCTCCCGGATCCGTGCCATTCCTCAGGTGGATCGTCAGTATCCCGAGGTCCGTTATCAGCCCGTCCGACGCCTGTACCTGCGCCACGTAGGTACCCGCGGACGAACCGCTGGAATCCCATATGAATCGCTGGGTGAGGGGATCGAACGTCGGCGCGTTGGCGCCGCCGCCCAGGAAGCCGACGAAGCTCCAGGTCAGGTCGCCGGGCGGATTGGGATTGCCGTCGTCGGTGGCGATGAAGGTGAAGTCGATGGTATCGCCGACCAGCGCATTGACGATGGCGTCGGTGATCACCGGCGCAAGGTTGCCGCTGCCGGTGTCGACCGCGTCGAACAGCCAGTCGAATTCCACCCGGCTGCCGTCGCTCGCGATGATATTGCCGCTGAAGGCGTAGTCCGCGCCGACGTTCCCCCTGCTGTTGTCCAGGTAGCCGGCCGTGTCGGCGGCGGAAATGAACAGCGCGCCGGTGGCAGGATCGATGGTGAAGCCCGGCGGCTGGCTGGGGATGCCGTTCAGCACCTGGTCATAGCTCAGTGTCAGCCCCGGCCCTGCCACCGCGCCGAGGCTCCCGGTGTAGTCGACGCCGCGCACGACTTCCGGTTGCACCGCGCTGAAGTTGAACAGGATCGGCGTGTTCGCATGGGCGCCGTCCCAGACGATGGTGGAGTTCATCGTCCAGCTGGTGGAGCTGTTGCCGCTGGGAAAGTTGTGGATCCCATCCACGCGGCAGCAGCTGTTTCCCGTGATGCTGTACGTTCCCGCGCCCGAAAGCTGATAGACGTCCACGTTGGTCACCTTGGTGAATCTCACGTCCGAGGTGTCGATCACGCTCGAAGCGCTGCTGAGGTGGTTTGCCCCGCTGACGCTCGCGAATACCGTATCGACCGCGGTCGGCCGCCAGAAGCTGGTCGTGGTGACCGTCAACTTGCCATTTGCATCGACGCTCGGGATGATCGCCGCGCCGCGGAAATGCGAGGCTTGCGCCGCGCCGCCGGCAAGAGCCGCGATGACACCGGCGGTGATGGCTTGATATTTTAGGTTCTTCATCATTCCTCTTGACATTGTTGGTTTTAGAAGAGTATCCGACGCCGGCTTGCGGCGTCGGATAGGATGAAGCATTTATCATGCCAGAGTAATATCAGGGAAAATGAAACAAGGATAACAGCAAGTTACAATACGGCTGTGCCTGTTGCGGACAAAGCTGTAACGTTATTCGACACGTCCGCGAGGCGCGAGGCAGACATGGTGTCGACTGGTCCTAGGCGAACGTGTCCACCAGGCCGCGGCCGCCGGAGGGGATGCGGCGGCCGGGCACGTCCCCATCCGGGACGATCGCGTAGCCACCGCCGCCGCTCGCGTGGCGGGTGCCCCCGCGTCCCTGCCGCTCGAACTCCTGCTGCTGGGGAGAATGGGAGCCGACGCTGGCATCGCCCAGATCGAGCCCGCTCTCGGCCATCATTTCCCTCAGGCGCGGCAGGGCCGTCTCCAGTGCGGAGCGTACATCCGCCTGTTGCGACACGAAGCTCACGCTGAGCTGGTCGCTGCTCATCGACAGGACCACGCGCAGGGGGCCCAGTTCGGGAGGATTGAGATTCAATTCTGCGATCTGGCGTTGTTCGGAAACGAGCCACAGGATCTTGCGGCCCAGTGCGTCGTCCCAGCCGCTGGCGCCTGGGCGGGGTTCGAGCCGGAGCGTGTCGTGGGCCAGCGTATCGGTGCCTGCCGCGGGACCGTGCACGCTCCCGGCCGCGGACACTGACTGTGCCGTGGCGAAAGAGGCGGCAGGCTCGCGGGGTTCGGCTGCCGCATGGAACTGTACGGTGGGAGCGGGCGTGGCCTGCAAGGGCAGCTCCGGCTCCTGCGCCGGCTCCCCGCGGCCCTTGCCGCCGACCTGGTCGATCCGCATTTCCTGCACCGGTGTCTCGCCGGCAGGCGCTGCAGCCGGCGCAGCCGGGGAATGGTCCGGCTGCGCCGCCACGCCCGCTTGCCTGCCCTGCCCGCTGGCCATGATCGCTGCCGCCGGGCGCCGCCTCGCGGCCTCTGCGCCGATGCGCGATCCGATGTCGGATTCCGGGTCGGGGGCGTGCATGGCGCCGGCGTTTTCGTCCGCAATGGCGTTCGGCATTTCATCGGAATTTCCCGCGAAAGCGCCGCCCTGCGTGGGGGACGGGAAGCTCGGGGGAGCCATGGGCTGAAGAGAGGCAAGGAGCTCCATGCCTGCCATCGTCCCGGCCGCTGGCAGTTCCGCAGCGGCCGGGACGGCTTCTTCGGGAGTGGCGGTGGGAGCATCGGGCGCGGACATGGCCCCGCCTGTGGCGGGATCGTCCGCCAGCTCATGGCCATCCTCGGTCGCGGCGGCGGTTCGGTTCGCGCCTTCGCTCATCTCCCGCGCCAGCGCTTCGCCAAAACGGGGCGCTTCTTCGATCGGCAAGCCGCTTTCGGCACCTTTTCCTGCGGCAGGATTCTGGTTCGCCGGGATCGGCAGAGAGATGGAAGCGTTCGTCACGGATGCGGTCATGGTCGTGTGCTCATGGGTTCGGCGGTGGATGGAACTGAATCCCTAGCGGACGGAATCCTGGCGGGCGGCAATATTGTTCACGTGCTCGTCCGTTTCTTTCTGTTCGCGCTTCGTGGCGCGTTGCAGTTCCGCCTGTATCTGGCGCTGCGTGAGCGTCTCATAGGAATTGTAGGTGCGCCGGGCCGATTGCCAGGCGATCCTGCCGGCCGCGACCCGCTCGCGCGTCGACGAGACGGCGTCCTCCTGCTGGAGGATCGCGGCGTCGAGCCGCTCCAGGAATTCCTGGTAGTTGCGCCAGCCGGCCGCCGTCAATCCCTGTCGTGCCTGGGTCTGGAAACGGGTGCGATAGTCCTCCCGGTATTGCTGCAGCACGCCGAGCCGGGTTTCCATGTGCACGCCCTGGGCGTGGAGCATGCCGAGGCGTTTCGCCGCATCGTCCGTGCGCGTCTGGGCCAGTTGCAGCAAGGTCTTCAAAGCGGAAAACTTGGCCATTCCCTTCTCTCCGGTCAGGCGGCCGGGGCAAGCAGCTCGTGCAGCCGGGCGGCGCTGTCCCCGTAGGTCGCGGATTCGAACATGCCCTGCTGCAGGAACGCTTCCAGCCGAGGATACAGTGCGATCGCCCGATCCAGCACCGGATCGCTGCCCGAGGCGTAGGCACCCACGCTGATCAGGTCGCGCGCGCGCTGGTAGCGCGAGTAGAGCTGCTTGAAGGTGCGCACCTGCTCGAAGTATTCCGGCGGGATCAGGCTGGTCATGGCCCGGCTGATCGAGGCTTCCATGTCGATGGCCGGATAGTGGCCCGCCTCGGCGAGCTGCCGCGACAGCACGATGTGGCCGTCCAGGATGGCGCGCGCCGAATCCGCGATGGGGTCCTGCTGGTCGTCGCCCTCGGTCAGAACCGTATAGAACGCCGTGATCGACCCGCCGCCGCGGGTGCCGTTCCCGGCACGCTCCACCAGCCGCGGCAGCCTGGCGAACACGGAAGGCGGATAACCCTTGGTCGCCGGCGGCTCCCCGATCGCCAGCGCGATCTCGCGCTGCGCCATGGCGTAGCGGGTCAGGGAGTCCATGATCAGCAGCACGTTCCGGCCCTGATCGCGGAAATACTCGGCGATGGAGGTCGCGTACGATGCGCCCTGCAGCCGCATCAGCGGCCAGGTGTCGGCCGGGGCGGCGACCACCACCGAGCGGGCCAGCCCTTCCTCGCCGAGTGTATGTTCGATGAATTCCTTGACTTCGCGGCCGCGCTCGCCTATCAGTCCCACCACGATCACGTCGGCGCTGGTGTAGCGCGCCATCATGCCGAGCAGGACGCTCTTGCCCACGCCGGAGCCTGCGAACAGGCCCATGCGCTGGCCCCGCCCGACGGTCAGCAGCGCGTTGATGGCGCGCACCCCGACGTCCAGTATCTGATCGATCGGCGCCCGGTCGAGCGGATTGGGCGTCTGGCTGACCAGCGGTGCGCCATGCTCCGCCTCCAGCGAGCCCAGTCCGTCCAGGGGGCGTCCTGCGCCATCCAGCACGCGCCCCAGCAGCCCATCGCCGACGGGGAAGCGCCGCAAGCGGTCGGATGCCCGGCGCCGCGGCGGTGCGCCGTCGCCCAGTACCGGCAGGGCCCCGGTATTCCCCCAGGGCACGACCTTGGCGCCCGGGGTCAGGCCGAATACGTCGTGCGTGGGCATGAGGTAGAGCCGGTCGTCCTGGAAGCCGACGACTTCCGCCTCCACCTTGCCGCCGTCGGGCATGAGCACGGTGCAGCCGCTGCCCACCGCCAGCCTGAGCCCGACCGCTTCCATCACCAGTCCCGTGACACGCGTGAGGCGCCCGGATACCTCGAAGGGCTGAGAGCCGACCGCCAGGTTGCCGCATCCCTTGAGGAAGCCGCGCCACTGGTCGGCATGCGAGCATGTGTTCATGCGGATTGGAGCCAGGCGTCGCTGCGCCCCAGCGCCTGCGCGATGCGCTGCCAGCGGGTTGCCAGCGTGGCATCGATGCGGCTGTCGCCCACCTGCAGCCGGCAGCCGCCGCGTTCCAGCCGTGCGTCGGCGTGTATCGCGCAGTCGCCCAGCTCGTGATCGAGGTGCTCCTTCACGAGTGAAACGTCATTCGGATGGAGGTGCAGCTGCGCCGGATGGCCGAACAGGCTGTCGTGGCGGATGCACTCGCGCACCACCGCCAGCATGAGTTCGGGTTTCACAGCCAGGGCTTCGCGCACCATCTCACGCGCGAGGTCGAGCGCCAGCGCGAGCAGATCGGTGGCGATGGCCTGGTCGGCGGCGGCCATTTCCTTCTGCAGTCCGTGCAGAATCTCCCGCAGTTTTTCGACCTCCAGCGCCGTCTGCACGTTGCGGGCCTGCAGGGCGGCCTCGTGGCCTGCCCGGCGGCCAGCCTCGTATCCGGCCTCATAGCCGGCCTGCTGGGCCTGCTGGTGGATGTGCCGGATCTGCCCGGCGGTCGATGGGGAGATGGCATCCAGGTCGCTGTCGCACTGCACGGACTCGCCGCCGGGTTCGGCCGCCCGGGCGGGGGGGGCGAAGGCATCCATGGCCCATGGCTGGCAGGCGGGAAGCCTTTCCTTGGGGATGATACGGCTGGACATGTGTCATTCGCTCCGATTCGCGCGTTCCGGTCTTCCAGGGAACGTGCTCAGATATAGCTTTCCTCGCCCTTGGTGGTGAATGCGATCCGGTCTTCGTCGGCAAGCCGCCGCACCACCTGCAGGATCTTTTTCTGCTGGTTTTCGACCTCGCTGACCCTCACGGGACCCATGACCTCCAGATCCTCCCGCAGCATTTCCGCTGCCCGGTTGGACATGTTCCTGAAAATCCGGTCGCGCAGTTCCTGCGTCGCGCCCTTCAGCGCAACGACGAGCGAATCGTGCTCGATCTCGCGCAGGATGAGCTGGATGCCGTGGTCGTCGATATCCATGAGGTTCTCGAAGACGAGCATCTGATCCATGATCTTCTGCGCCAGGTCCTCGTCGAACTGGCGCAGGTTGCCGAGGATCGAGGTCTCGGCGGTGCTGCCCATGAAGTTGATGATCTCCGCCGCGGTGCGGATACCGCCGACCGGGCTCTTGTTGATGTTCTCGCCGCCCGACAGCAGGTCCGTGAGCACGTCGTTGAGTTCGCGCAGGGCGTAGGGCTGGATGCCTTCCAGGGTGGCGATGCGCAGCAGCACGTCATTGCGCAGCGGTTCCGTGAGCTGCCCCAGGATTTCGCTCGCCTGGTTGCGGTCCAGGTGCACCAGGATGGTGGCGATGATCTGCGGGTGCTCGCTCTTGATCAGTTCCGCCACGGACTGTGAATCGATCCATTTGAGGCCCTCGATGCCGCTGGTATCGCTGCCCTCCAGGATGCGGCTGATGCTGTCCGTGGATTTTTCCTCGCCCAGCGCCCGGTGCAGCACCGTGCGCGCATACCCTTCCGCGTCGACTCCGAGGAGGCTGTTGCGTCCCGTCGCCAGGTTGCAGAAGTCGCCGAGCACGGCGTCGATCTGCTCCTGACTCAGATTCTTGACCCGCGTCATGGCCGAGCCCAGCTTCTGTACCTCCAGGGGGTTGAGGTGCTTGAGCACTTCCACCGCCGCATCCTCGCCCAGGGACAGGAGCAGGATCGCCCCCTTGCCGATTCCAGTCTCATCCATTGCCGGCCACCCATTGTCTGATCACGCGCGCCACCGTCCTGGGATCGTCCCGGGCCATCTGCCGTGCGAGCGCAAGATTCTCCTCGTGCTGCGAGAGCTGGAGCACCGGTTCCGGGACAGGCTCCTGCCGTCCGGATGACCTCTCCCCGTCGGCGGAGGGCTCGGCCAGCAGGGCGCGCGCCGGCGGCTCCGTCCGCCGCAGCAGGGGGCGCAGCACGCCGAGCACCAGATACAGTATCAGGCTTGCGATCAGCAGGTTCTTGCCGATCTGTTGGGCAAGCTCGATCATCTCCGGCTGCTTCCAGAGCGGGATTTCGGGCGCGGCGTCGGGTTCGGCCACCGCGAACGGGCTGTTTGCGACGCTCAGGGTATCGCCCCGCTCGCCGTTGAAACCCATGGCTTCCTTCACCAGATCCGTGACCTCGGCCTTCTGCGCGTCGCTCAGGGGTTGGCGCGTGGCGCGCCCCTCCGCGTCGACCACCTTGCGGTGGTCGATCACCACCGCGACCGAAAGCCGCTTGATGCCGCCCACCGGATTGCGCACGTGCTGGATGGTCTTGTCCACCTCGTAGTTGATCGTTGTGTCCTTGCGTGTATTCCTGGGCACCTGCGGTGCGGCTGCGGGTGCCGCTGCCCCACCCGCAGCCGCGCCACCCGGCTGGGCCGTATCCGCCGGCGGCGTCTGGCTGAGAGGCGAGCCCGGCGGTGTCTCGATCGGCGCCGTGGCCGGCATCGGCGGCTGGTTGGACAGCGCGCCCGGCACGCCTCCTTCCGCCTCGCCTCCCCCCGTGGCCGATTCCAGGGACTGCTGGCTGCGCACCGTGGAACTGCCCGGATCCTGGTTGGGCTTGTAGATTTCGTCGGTGCGCTCCGAGTGGGAGAAATCAACATCCGCAGCCACCTGGGCGCGCACGCTTTCCTTGCCGACGATGGGCGCCAGGATCGCCTCGATGCGCCTGGCATAGCTCTGCTCCAGTGCGTGCAGGTACTTGAGCTGGTGGGGATTGAGTCCCGTCGCCGTCTCCGGGTCGTCGGTACCGCTCAGCAGGTTTCCCTGCTGGTCCACCACCGTGACATGGCTGACCGGCAGATTTGGGACGCTGCTGGAAACCAGATGCACGATCGCATTCACCTGCGCCGCGTCGAGCACCCGCCCGGGGTAGAGGTTGAGCAGCACGGAAGCGCTGGGCTTCTGCTGCTCGCGCACGAAAACCGACTGCTTGCCCATGGCAAGATGAACCCGCGCGCCCTCCACGGCCGCCAGCGACTGGATGGAGCGGGCCAGTTCGCCTTCCAGCGCACGCTGGAAGTTGACCTGCTCCAGGAACTGGCTGGTGCCGAACTTCTGCTTCTCCATCAGCTCGAAACCGACCAGGCCGCCCTTGGGCAGACCCTGCGTGGCCAGCCTGAGGCGGGCGTCATGCACCTGGCCGGCGGGCACGAGAATGGTGCCGCTGCCCTCGGAAAATTTGTAGGGCACGTTCATCTGCTGCAGGGAGGCGATGATCGCGCCGCCGTCCGCGTCGGACACGTTGCTGAACAGCACCTTGTAGTCCGGCGTCTGGATCCAGAGCCAGCCCCCCGCCAGCAGGGCCGCGATGGCCGAGACCGCGAGCATCAGGCCCAGCTTCTGCTGGCTGGATAGGCGCGCCAGGAAATTGCGGGCCAGGCCCGGCGCGTCACTGATCGCCAGGACTTCCGCGGGAGCGCTCATGGGTGTTCACCCGCTGTTTCGGGGCAAATGGAAGGATGCGTGCTGGTTTTCATGTCCGGGTTTGGTGTGGTGTGGTCGTTCATGGGATCACAGCCAGCATTATCGGCATGGGCGCGGTATTCGATGCCCTGAAAAGAGCCGGGTTTCCCGCCTATTTCCGGATGCGGGCCGGGATTGGGCGATGCTATCCTGCATGCCTCGTCGAATCGTGGAGGAACCGGATGAACGTTTCGAACATGGATGCGCTGCTGGCCCAGATGCGCAGCAGCGCGGCGCTCGCCGCCGGGAAGCCGGCATCCCCGGTACGGGAAGGAGCCGACGCGGGCGCGAGCAGGACGGGAGTCGACTTCCCCGCCCTGTTCAGACAGTCGCTGGACCAGGTGAACCAGGCCCAGGGGCATGCCGCCGGGCTGGCGCGGGATTTCGAGCTGGGCGCGCCCGGCGCCAACCTCACCGAGGCCATGATCTCGATGCAGAAGGCCTCCCTCTCCTTCCAGTACACCCTGCAGGTGCGCAACAAGCTGGTGGCGGCCTACCAGGAAATCATGAACATGCCCTTGTAGGCTGATCTCCTCGAACCTAATTCCCCGCTGCCTGCGGCGGGGTTCTCTAAAATCCCGCGATCGAAGTATGTGATGCCGGAAGGGATCCTGAGCCGGTCATTTTCGGTTTTTGCAATTAATGGCTATAATGGCCATTATAGCCATATAATTTTTTTGGGAAAGAACTTGAAATGAAAGCCATAGCTGCTGGAAAAGCAAAGAATAATTTTGGAGAAATGCTGGATACGGTGCAACGGGAACCGCTCACCATTGAAAAACACGGTCGGGCAGTTGCCGTGGTTATGTCAGCGCAGGCGTACCAGCAGATGAAACTGGAAAGGCTGCGGGCGAAGCTGGCGCTAGGCGAAGGACAGCTGGACAGGGGAGAAGGAGAAGACGGCGAAAGTTTTTTTTGCCGGATTGCTTGAGAGGGCATGAAACGCTACATCCTCTCGCCGGCAGCAAAAACCGATCTCATCGACATATGCGAATATACGACCCGGCAATGGGGTAAAGCACAGACGGAAAAATACACATTGCAGCTACGGGAACGAATGCGATGGCTTGCGGACAATCCAATGCTTGGACGAACAAGAGATGAAGTAAAGGAAGGCTACCGCAGTTTCAGGGCGGGCAGTCACATAATATTTTACCGCGTAGCAGAAAGCGCAATCGAAATCATCGGCATTCCACACCAGAATATGGATATTGAACAGAATCTTGGAGAGGAGATTCTTCTTCTCACAAATCCTGTAGATGATAGGATTGAAAAAGAGTAAATCAGCCCAGCGCAGGCAACTCTGGCGCAGGTACATGCGCAGCATCAACTCCAGTCCCAGCGGGGGGCGGCCACGTTCCCCCGGTAGTAGTGCGGCTCGATCAGTCCGACCATTGCCGCCCACGGCACCCGCTGATCTAGATCGGTCAGAAACTTCTCCCAGCGCGTCGGTTTGCGGCGTGCCGAATACTCCAGGTCAGCAAAACTGTTTTGGCGTCTCATCAGGGTATCGTACAGAATAAGGTAATTCGAATATTCTACAGCGCCAGACTTAAATCAGCGTTCCCTAATCTTACTGTGTCATAAATGGGATAATGGAATTCTTTCGACTTCACGCCGGAGGATCGATGAATGCAACCGAGCGCTTTGACCGGTATCTGGAACAGTTGAGTGCGGGACTGGGCCATGCGGACCGACATGCCGGTCTTCGCGGCTACTGCACAGGCCTGATGCTGCCGCTGTCGCGCAAGAGCGTGGAGCTGATGGCTGCGCGCGTGGACCCGATGCACGCCAGCGCCCGGCATCAAGCGCTTCACCACTTCGTGGCCAAGGCGCAGTGGTCGCACACCGAGATGTTGCGCCGTGTCGCCCAGTGGGTGATCCCGAAGATGGACTTTCGATCGGGTGGCTGGTGGATCATCGACGACACCGGGTTCCCGAAGAAGGGCCGCCATTCGGTCGGCGTCGCGCGCCAGTACTGTGGGGTGCTGGGCAAGCAGGACAACTGCCAAGTGGCCGTGAGCATCTCGCTGGCCAGCGATCAGGGCAGTCTACCGGTGGCCTGGCGGCTGTACCTGCCCGAGGACTGGGCCGCAGATTGCGAACGCCGTGCCAAGGCCGGGGTTCCCGAGCAGGTGCGCTTTGCCACGAAGACGCAGATCGCCCTGGAGCAACTGCGCACGCTGTTGGCCGAAGGCGCGCCGCGTCACTGCGTCCTGGCCGATGCCGGCTATGGCATGGACAACGCCTTTCGCCAGGCGCTCAGCGACATGGGGTTGCTCTACACGGTCGGCATCACGTCGGCCGTCGTGGTCTGGCCGCCCGGGGTCGAGCCACTACCACCCAAGCCCTACAGCGGCGCGGGCCGCCCGCCCGTGATGCCCCAGCGCACCGCCGAGCTCCAGCCAATGAGCGTGAAGGCCTTGGCGATGTCGCTGCCGTCGCAGGCGTTCCAGACAGTCACCTGGCGCGAGGGCACGAACACTGCGCTGAGTGGGCGTTTTGCGGCCCTGCGCGTGCGCCATGCCGGTGGCAATGTGGGCAAGGCACGTCTGCGCCCGCAGCAGTGGCTGCTCATCGAGTGGCCAGCTGACGACCAAGAGCCGAGCAAGTACTTCCTGTCCACGCTACCCGAGGACACTGCCTTGAGCGAACTCGTCAGCGGCGCCCATCAGCGCTGGCGCATCGAGCGCGACTATCAGGATCTCAAGCAGGACTTCGGCCTGGGTCACTACGAAGGCCGGGGTTGGCGAGGGTTCCACCATCATGGCGCGCTGAGTATCGCGGCCTACGGATTCCTGATGGCAGAACGCCTCATCGCTGACAAGCCTGCCTGCGGCAAAAAAAACTTCATCGACCGCCAGGTGCCTGCCCTTCCCAAGGGTTACATCCCCCGCGGCAGGGCAAGCGCAAAAACTTCTCTTATGACACAGTAAGACTAAGGAATCTGCCCGATGAGTATTGTAGTTCCGTTTTCCATAGATGAGATAATTACGAAACTCGATCAGGAGAGTGCTCCTATCGATGAGCATCAAGTCAGCCAAAATCTTATAGCCGCTCGCAACGTACTGGTTAATCCGGATGAGGCGGAAAATCTTGGAGCATGGGCCGAGGTGCTTGCTTTTGCTCTCTCTATCGGCAACTGCGGTAACAGTCCTTGGGGAACGTATTTTCGCCCCATCGCATCCGGAACACGGGAAGACGGAAGTGCATTCTATTCCCCTGGCATCGAAGGTGCAGATAAGGAAACCATCACCCACTGGATGTCGCGGGCGAGGTCCATCACACATCCTGTCCTCAAGGCTCGGTATGCCGATCTTGCGTGGGATATGAGTCGCGCCATCGCCCGAATCAATCCCGACCCAGATATGGCTCGAATAGCCATAGACGCTTATTTACAGTCTGTAGCGCAAAATCTGCGCAGCGATATGTACAACAAATTCAGTGACGTTCTTCGCGCTCTTGATCTTTCCCTAATGCTCCGCGATAGGGTGCGTTCCGACACAGCCAAAGAGATATTGCTCACGCTTCACCGTGAAGCCGTCGCCGCTGATGAGGGTCTATGGTGGATCACCTTCGACCGCTTGATTGACGACAAGCATGTTGGGTTGTCGGATGCCGAGAAGAATCAATTGATCGCCGATCTCGAAAGTATCGTCGTCCAGCATTCTGACAGATCCAGCTCCACAATATTCAATCCCCACATTACAGAAGATGCAGCGCAGCGGCTTATCAAGCACTACAGAAAACACGGCAGGAACGATGACGTAAGGCGGTTGAGCGAGATTATCGGCCGAACATTTGAGCGTTTCGCCTCACTTGGGGATGCCATGTTGGCATCCGCCGTGCTGCAAACTGCCGTTAACGCTTACCGAGACGCGGGGATGCAAGAGGAAAGTCGGCGAGTGCGCGTAGCGATGGAAGAAAAGATCGCCCAATCACGCAATCAGATGAAGTCCTTCGTCATCGAGAGCACCATTCTAAAGGAGGATATAGACAAGTTCCTTGAATGGATCATCGTGGACAATATGGCGACAACGTTCGTTCGTATTGCTTCCGAGTTTCTGCAAAGACGCAGTGAACTCGAAAAGCAACTCCGCGAAATGACGCGGCGCGCGCCGTTACTGGCGTCCATTCCCCAATCCATTATCGCAGACAATCACGTCGCAGCACGCATTGACTCCGTAGAAGATGATCCGCTTGGAAGGATGATCCAGCAAGCCGCGCAAAGAATGGACATTATCGACACTTGGCTAATCCGTGCACTCGACAAGGCGATAGAGGTTCACAGTATTACGCCCCTCCACTTCGCGACATGGGCGGCTCGCACAGAACTGTTTGATGACCTCACATTTCTTATTGAAGGCGTTACGGCATGGTATAAACAAGATTTCATAAAATCTGTACATGTTCTCGTCCCGCAAATCGAAGTCGGCCTGCGGGCTATCGTCTCAAGGCTCGGCAAGCCCGTCACAAAACCTCATCCGTGTATTGCCGGCGTCAGTGTTGCCATTGGCATGGGTGATATTCTCTATGCGAAGGATATCCAGGCGGCACTTGGAGATGACATTACCCTGCATTTTCGAGCTCTCTACGCCGATCCACGTGGTTTTAATCTTCGCAACGATCTTGCGCATGGCCTGCTGTCAGCAAATCGCATTCACCTGAGTCTAGCGTCGAAAGTCATTCACACGCTTCTGGTGCTCGGCATCTGGGAGGAACTTGCCAAAGCGCGTAAGGCTATAGATCAGACGATGACGATCCCATGAGCATTTCGGTATGCCGCTACCCATCTCGGCGCGGCAGCGCCGAAATCTCCGTTCTGGTTGCCATCCGCCCTTCCACCCGGTAGAGCCAGGCGAGCAGTTCCGCCACGGCGCGGTAGAGTTGCGGGGGGATGTGCTGGTCCAGGTCGACCTGCATCAGCAGGGCCACCAGTTCGGGCGACTCGTGCACGTAGATGCCGTGTGCCCTGGCCTCGCGCACGATGGCTTCGGCGACGAGCCCGCGGCCCTTGGCCACGACCCGGGGCGCGGCGCTGCCGGCATGATAGGCCAGCGCTACCGCAGCCTCGCGGGAGGCGGCCGCTTCGCTGGCTTCCAGTGGATCAGGCCGCTCCATCCAGCCGGACCTCCACGCCTCGCAATCCGATACTCGCGGATTGCATTCGGTGCGCCAGCAGGGCGGTGGCGGCCTGCAGCATGAATGCGGCGACGGGATCCGCCGCCTCCATCCGCACGTCGACACCGTGTGCATCGAGCCGCAGCCTGGCGCAGACGCGGCCCAGGTGGGGCAGTACCAAACTCAGCCGGGTGTGCCAGGCGCTGGCGCATGGGTCGGTTCCATCGGCGCCTTCGGGCCTGTCCTCCGCCACCTCCCACTCGATCGCCTGCCCCGGCCAGACGAAGCCCTGCCAGTTGGCCTGCCGGGTCTCGAGCACGTCCAGCTGCTGGCGCACCAGCCCCAGCGCATCGGGATGAACCGTTTCATGTGTCGCCGCGGCTGCCTGCCCGGACGTGTCACCCGCAAGATTCATCGGCAGGCGCGCCTGGGGTTCCAGCGCCAGCTCTCCGCGGGTTCTTGCGCCCGCAAGCCATTGCGCCTGATGGGCTTCGTAGAACAGGCCGCTGTGCCCCAGTGCGCGTGCCAGGCTCTCCGCCAGACGGGCGCTGTCGACGGGCGGGCCTGCCAGCAGCGGCGTCGTGCCGGACACCGTGGCCCGGGCGCCGGATGGGATTCCGTGCGCCAGCAGGTCGCTGACGAAACGGCCGGCCTCGCTCAGTCGTGCGGCGTGCGCCTGCGATGCGGCTCCGGATGCCAGCATGAACATTGGCCGCGGATCACGCGAGACGAAGACCAGCTCCAGCGTATCGCCCGGCTGCGCACCAGCCGGGAGCCTCATCTGCAGCAGATGGCGCTCCGCAACTTGTGTGCCGGCTGCCGGGGTATTGCCGTTGGCAGCCGCACTACCCATGTCGATCGCCACGACAAATGCGCCGCCGGGAAGCCGGGCCTGCACCACGGCCCGCACCTGCCGGCCCGGTTCCAGCGCATCGGGGAATGCGCTGGAACCGGCCTGGCGGTAAGCCGCTGCGCCCATCGGCCGGACCGGGATGACCACGCCGACCACGCCCGGCGTACTCCGGATCAGCATGCCCGTGCGCCTCCATTTTCCTGCCGGCCACGGTGCGTTCCGGCCCTCCGCATGCTTGCCAGGGCTGCGGGTGGAGCGGGGATCGGGTATCCATGAGGCAGCGTCACGGCATCCTCATCTGCGATCGGTTCACGGGGCACGCCGGTCAGAGATCCTCGAGACGGCCCACTTCATACGTCCGATGCACCCGGCGCGCTCTGTCCGTGTTGCCGAGCAGGGCCTGAATCCGCTGCATCCAGGGTTGGGTATGAAGCCGGATCTCGGCGTCGTCAGCCAGGATCTTGTGGATCAGTTCCACCTTCCTGCGCTGCATTCCGGCTGGAAGCCGCACGGGCAGGGTCGCCCGGAGTTGAGCCACCACGCCGGCGCAGCGCTGTTCCAGCAGGGTCAGTTGCTCCCATTCCCCCATGCGCGCAATCTCTCTCATCTCGCCGGTGAGATCGCAGAGGGTTTGGAATGCCGCGAGGATTTCCGTGTCGCTCATCCTGTCCATGGCGTCACATCCCTCCGGAAAAGGAAGCGGAGCCTTGCGGCATGGCCGGGGTACCGGTTTCACCGCCGGCCGCCTGCGCGACCGTGCCGATACCGGCCCATGCCTCGCTCAATTCCCTCAGCAGGCGGGCCACTTCCTCGACGTGGCGGGCTTCGTTCTGCAGGTTGGCCTGCAGCAGACGGTGGCTCATGTAGGCATAGAGGGTATTCAGTTGCTGCGCCAGTTCTCCGCCCCGCTCGATGTCCAGGCTGGCCTGCAGGCCCGAGCTGATGATGGCGATGGCCCGGGAAAGGGCCTCGCCCCGTGCGGCAGGCCTATTCTCCTTCATATGGATCAGCGCGCAGGACAGCGCCAGTCGCGCACCCTCGAACAGCATCAGGATGAGCTTGTGCGGAGTGGCTGCGACCACGCCGGTTTCGAGGCCGACGCGGGCGTAGGTGTTTGCACCGTAAACGAGTTTGGCATTCATGTTGAAGTGTTTCCCGGGGTCTAGGTTCATGAGTCGATCTTCGGTAGTGCCGCCAGCTGCTGCTGGAGGAACTGGCTGGTCTGGTTCAGGCTGCTCAGCATCGTGTCCAGGGCGGTGAATTGCGCACGATAGCGGGCCTCGGTCGCCTCGAGGCGCCGCAGGAAGTCTGCCTGGCGGCGGTCGATATCCTTGGTGCTGGCATTGAGCCCGTCGACACGGGCGGCGATGAGACCCTTGTCTCCCAGCAGATCCTGTGCCAGCCTGCTCAGGCTGTCGGCGTAGCCGCGGGAGAAACCGACCGATCCGCGCGCGCCGGGCGGGCCTCCCTGGATCACCAGCCGCAGATCCGCCGCCGCATCCCCGGCCGGGGCCGTGAGCGTCTGGCCCGATCCGGCGGCCGCCACGCCATTGATGGTGCCTGCGACGTCCACGCCCTGCGTGGATATGGGATTCACGCCCAGCAGGCCGGGGGCGCCATTGCCACCGGACAGAACGACACCGGAGCCGGATCCGTAGCGGTCGGACGCAATGGTGAGGATGCCCTCGGACTGCGAGACCGTCACCGAGATCCCCGCGTCCGCCAGGGTGGCGGCACCGTTCAGCCGGCTTTGCACCTCGGCGGCGAGTGCGTCCGCGGATGCGTACGTGCCGGGTGCCAGCGTGATGCTGACGGCGACGCCATCGACGTTGAACCCCAGCTGGTCGTTGACGCCCGCGGTGATGGCCAGGCCTGCCCCTTGGCTGCCGGCCAGGCTGCCCCGGGTGGCCAGCTGGGTGATCGTAACCGCATAATCTCCGGCCGCGGTCCTGCCGCTTGCCCCGTCATAGGCGATCAGGCTGTCGGTCGGATTCCCCCGTGCTGCGAACAGGCTGCCGATGCGATCGAAATCCGCTTCGACCGCAGACTGCAGCCGGGCGGCATCGAGCGCAAGGCTGCCGTCCTTCTGGAAGGAGACGCCGATCTGCGACAATGAGCCATGAGCGCCCACCTCGGCCGAAACCGTGGTGCGCAGCCAGCGCTGGATGGAAAGGGTGGCTGCATCGCCCTGCAGTACAGCCCCCTTCCCTGTTGATGTGTTATATGAACTGAGGTTTACAAGTATCTGATTAATGGAATTGAATGATTTTACAAACGATTCCACCGAGGCCTGGATGCCGGCGCCGTCGCGTACCACGCTCACCGTGATGGAATCCCCCGCGGTGTTCTTCAGAAGATTCAGCGTGACGCCCTCGATGGCGTCCTGCACGATATTCGAGGCCCGGCTGACATCGATTCCGTCGATGCGCAGCTTCGCATCCTGAGCCGCCTGCACCTGGGTGAGATTCTTCCCGGCGCCGGCCGCGGCGGCCGGGTCGAAGGCGAGCCGGGACAGTCCGGCAGTGTCGAGATGCGTGCCGTCGTCATCCTGCACCAGGATCCTGACGCTGCTGGCGGCCCCCGTGTCCTTGACGGTCAGCACCAGCCGGCTGCTGCTGCCATCGTGGACAATGGATGCGGCCACCCCGGCATCCGCGGCATTGATCGCATCCCGTACCCCGGCGAGGGTATTGGTGGAGGGATCGATGGTGATCGTGCGTGCCGCTCTGGCGCCGCTCGGAGTGAAAATGCCGAGGTCGCCGTCGTACTCCCCGTACTGCAGGGTCAGGGTGCCGCTGCCGACCACGCTGGCGGGGCTGGCAAAGCCGTCGGAACGGATTTTCTGCTGCTGCGCCAATTGCTGCACCTCGACCGAATAGCTGCCGGGCGCCGCGGTGCCGCCGGCAGTGGCCGTCAGTACGGAAGGATCCGCGGCGCTGGCCCTGACGGACTGGAATCTGGCGGCGTCGGCCAGCCCCTGCATCGTACTCTGCAGGGATGCGAGTGCGCCCTTCAATGTTCCATAGGCGGACAGCTTGGCCTGGTAGTCGGCTTCGCGCCGGTCGAGCAGCGCCAGCGGCTGTCGCTCGACCGCCATCAGCTGGTTGATGATGCCGGCCACATCCAGGTTCGATCCCATCCCCGGTGCAGAAATGGCCATATGTCGCCCTCCCCTTCCATGACGGCGGTCGCTGCTGGCCGTCCGCCTGCCTTCCGGCCTCTTCGAGGACTTCCGGCGTGATTGAAAAAGAGCCCGGAGCCATGCCCCGGGCCTTGCCCTGCAGCAGGCCGGCCGATTCCTTATTCCGGAAATCGGCCGGTGCCCGTGACTTACCCTCTCAGCAGCGCCAGCACGCTTTGCGGCAGCGCGTTGGCCTGGGCCAGCATGGCCGTGCCCGCCTGCTGCAGCACCTGATTCCTCGAAAGGGCTGCGGTTTCGGCGGCGAAATCGGCATCCATGATGCGGCTGCGGGAAGCCGTCAGGTTCTCCGCCGTGGTCTGCAGGTTCGAGACCGCCGACGAGAACCGGTTCTGGTAGGCTCCGAGATCGGCGCGGGCCGCGTTGAGCGCACTCAGCGCCGAGTCGATCGAGGCGATGGCGATGTCGGTGTTCGCGGTGGTGTCGATCGCCAGCGAGCTGAAGCCCACGGTGGTGGTGGCCGTGGCCGCGGTGGCGGCGGCGGTCAGTCCGGTGCGCGCCGTGGTCGCCGTCCCGCTCTGGGCGATGGTGATGCCTGCGCTGGAGGCGCTGGTCAGCGTCACCACCCCGGCGCCGTCGGCTGCGGCGGTCACGCCGGTTGCGCCCGATACCAGGTTGATGGCAGCCGCCACCGCCGCGCCTTGCGCCGGTGCCGCGCCGCCGGCGACGATGGGGCCTACGTCCACCCCGTTGATCTTGAGGTCGCCCGCCGCGATGTTGTCCGCCGGCGCCGTGAACCCGGTGGCGGCGACGCCGACCACGCTGGTCGCATAGGTGGTGGTGGTGCCCAGGGACGAGCTTTGCGCGTTGACGATGCTGCTGATGTTGATGGTTTCGCCGACATTGGCACCCACCTGGAAGGCCTGGTTGGTGAAGGTGCCATCCAGCAGCTTGATGCCGTTGAACGTGGTGGTCGAGGCCACTCGGTCGATCTCGGCCTTGAGCTGCTGCACTTCATTGTTGAGCGCGGTGCGGTCGCTGGCGCTGTTGCTGGCGTTGCGGGATTGTACCGCCAGTTCGCGGATGCGCTGCAGGTTGTTGCCGATCTCGCCCAGGGCGCCTTCGGCGGTCTGCGACATCGAGATGCCGTCGTTGGCGTTGCGGACGGCCTGGTTGAGTCCGCGGATCTGCGAGCTCATGCGCTCGGTGATCGCCAGTCCCGCGGCGTCGTCGCGGGCGCTGTTGATGCGCAGGCCCGAGGACAGGCGCTGCAGCGTGGTGGCGAGCGAGTTCTGGGAGCTGTTGAGATTGCGTTGCGCATTCAGGGAAATGACGTTGGTATTGATGATCGCAGCCATGTGAAAATCTCCTTGACGAATGTTGCTGGATTGCGCCCCGGACATCCGGCTGGCGCCAACCTCGGTCCGTCCCCCATTGTCGGGGCCGATCGACCGCTGTTGCATCCTTAACGGCCTTGCCTCGAAAAGATTTAATCATCCTGTCGGATTTCTTGCACACGACGTGCGTCTCCTGCCATGACGCCCGGATTGCCATGATAGGATCTGTGGCGTGCATGCCATGCGCGGATTAGCGTGTGATCCGTGCCTCATATCCATGCTTGGAACAGGCGCGGGCGGATGCAGGGGGAAGCTGCGGAGCAGGATGGTCCCCGGCCGCGTGCCGGCAGTCTCGCCGGTCGAAGCGATCAGGAACAGGAGCGGATATTGCAGGCCGGCAGGGCCTTGCGGAAGGGGCTGGCGATATCGTTCGCCTCGGGATGCCTCGCCATGGCCTCGGCCAGCACCGGCGTCAGGTACCGGCGTCCTTCGCCCACCTGCCGGATGGCTGCCATGAGCTCGGCCGGCACGCTTTGCTTGATCAGGTAGCCCGCTGCGCCCGCCCTCAGCGCCCGGAGGGCATACAGCGCCTCGTCGTGCATGCTGAGCATGAGCACGGGAATCCGGGGATGCTCCCTGCCGATCTGTGCCAGAACCTCGATACCGTTGCGATCGGGCAGGGAAATATCCAGCAGCACCACGTCCCATCCGCCTTCATGCAGCCGCAGCAGCGCGCCGGCCCCGTTTTCCGCCTCGCCGATGCGCGCGACCCGGCCGCTTTCGGCCAGGATCTGCCTCAGGCCCTGGCGGACACGGGGATGATCGTCGACGATCAGGACGTTCATTGCCGCCGCCCCTTGCGTCCGCCGGGATGCGAAAACCGGCCGGGGTCGCCGGGAAGCGCCGCCATCACCTGAGGTAGTCGAACAGGGACAGCCCCTGCACCTTCAGGAACGCCTTCTGCGTCGCTTCCAGGTAGGTCTGTTGCTGGGTCAGATCGCTGATGGCCCGGGCATAGTCCACGTCCTGCAGTTCGGAGAGCTGCCGGGCATAGAGGAGGCGCAGGTCGTCGCCGCTGTCGTCGAGCGTGTCGATCTCCTTCATGCGGGTGCCTACGGCAGTACGCACCCGCAGCACATTGTCCAGCGCGCTGGAGAGGTTGCCCTGCGCCGCATCCAGGCCGGTTGCCAGGGCGGCCTTGCCGGCGGCGCCCGTCACCGGCGTCTCGAGCAGGGTGATCAGGTCGGAAAGCGTCCGGAACAGGCTCTGGTATCCGCCACCTGCGGCGGGAATGCGCTCGAACACCTCCCGGCCCGACTCGCTGGTGGCGAGCTGGCGGGAGGGGCCGGCCTGTATCAGGCGCTGACCCTCGTCGCCGGAATACTGCACGCCGCTGCCGGTGTCGGCGAACGGCCGGGTCGCACCCTGAAAGCCTGAGAAGAGGTACTGTCCGCTTCCATCGGTACGGTTGGCAAGACCCAGCAGTTCGTCGAAGTTGCCGCGCAGTTCGGTGGCGATGGCCTGCCGCCCGCTGTCCGTGAGGGTGCCGTTTCCGGCATAGACGGCAAGCTGCTGCAGGTTCTGCACGACGTTGGTCACGTCGCCCAGCGTGGCTTCCAGCATCCCGAGGCTGGCGGCGGCGGCCTGCCGGTTCAGGGCGTACCGGGCGTTGACCGAGTCGGCCTGGGACACTTCCAGCGCGCGGATGTAGGATGCCGGGTCTTCGGAGGGCGTCAGGATGCGCCGTCCGCTGCTGATCTGCTCCAGGGTCTTGATCTGGGCGGCCTGCTGCCGATGAAGGGCGGTTATGCCGAGTTCGTAGCTGATGTGGGTGCCGATGCGCATCGCGGTTTCTCTCCGTCGTGTCTGTGCCCGCCCTGCTCCCCGGTCCGGAAGGGCGGGCGGATGAACCCTATCGCGTGATATCCAGCAGCGCGTCGAACATCTGTCCGGCTGTCTGGATCACCTTGCTTGCCGCCTGGTAGGCCTGCTGGTAGCGCATCAGGTTCGCGGCTTCTTCGTCCAGGTTCACGCCCGAGCCTGATTGCTGCAGGGTATATGCCTGGCTCAGCAGCGCCGCCTGGGCGGTACTGGTCACTTCGAGTTCGCGCGTCTTGCTTCCCGCCAGGCTGACGACCTGCCCATAGGCCTGCTGGTAGCTGGCCGTGCCGCCGGCCAGGGTATGGCTGCCCTGGAGCGCTCCCAGCAGGAGGGCGTTGCGGTTGTCGGCTGTTCCGCCCGGATTGGGGCCGACCGTGAAGGTGTCGCCGGGTGCGGGCGCGCCGCTGATCTGAACGCTCCAGCCGTTGAAGCTGATGGTTCCCCCCGCCGTGAAGACGAGGCCGGTCGGGTTGCCGGTGCCGGTGCCGCTGACGTCGAAGGTGGTGGCGCTGGTGAAGGTGAGGGTCACCGGCGCGGTCAGGTTCGGATCGGGAGTATCGACGCTGCCGGCGCTGATGCGGCCCGTGCCCGTGTTGGCGGACGGCGCGTCGGTGCGGATCGGCGCGGCGGCGGCGATGAGGCGGGTATCCTGTATCGCCACCGTGATCCCGCCGGCGCCGGGCGCCGTGGGCCGGATGAGGAATTCGTCGCCCGCTGCGGCGGCACCCCCGGCCAGATCCAGGCGCACGCCGTCCACGACCTGGGGGAAGGCGGCGAAGGTCTGCGTCGTCCCGTTGTCGAGCCGCGTGAGCGTGTAGGCGCTGCCATCGTAGCGCAGGCGGTAGTCGCTGGTGGTCAGGTCGCCATGCGCGGCGATTCCCGCGGCGATCACGGCATTGCCGGTATTCCGGGAGGAAGCGGCCACCGACGGGCCGGAGACGTTGAAGAAATCGGCGCCGGCGTTGCCCTGCAGATCCTGCCCCAGCCGGTGCTGGGCATTGAAGGATTCGGCCAGGCCGATCGCCACGCGCCCCAGCCCGTTGCGCACGGCGTCGAGTTCTCCGCTGCGGAACCGCAGCAGTCCGCCGAGCGTGCCGCCGTCCAGGCCGGACTCCTTGAGCGGCATGTCGCTACCGCCGGTGACGTATGCGATCTCGATACGGCGCGGATCGTACGCGGACGCCACGGCAGCGAGCCGGAACGCATTCGCGCCCGCCACCAGCGCCTGGCCGGTGCCGATGAACACGCTGTAGCTGCCGTCGTCCTGTTCCACGACCTGGGCGCGAATCTCCTGATTGAGCTGCATCAGCAGTTCGTCGCGCTGGTCCCGCAGATCGTTCGCCGGCTGGCCGCCCAGGGCGCCCTCGGCCTGGCTGATGCTTGCATTCAATTCTCCGATCCTCGAGGCCAGGGTATTGATCAGCGCCACGCTGTTCCCGATCTGGGCGTCCACCCCAGCCTGAATCTCGTCCAGGCGGGTGTTCAGGGACTGGAAGCGCTGCGCCAGCACCTCGGCGCTGGACAGCACGGATTGCCGCGATGCCACGTCGGCGGGGTGGGTGGCGACATCCTGCAGGCTTCCGAAGAAATCCTGCAATGCCGGCGCCAGGCCCAGGCGCCCGCCCGGATCTGCTAGCAGATTGTCGATCTGCTGCATCTGCGCGAAATAGGCATCGAGCTGGGCGGATTCGGTGCGTGCCTGCATGACCTGGCCGGTCAGCAGGCGGTCGTACAGACGCCTCACCGTGTCGACCTGCACCCCCTGCCCGATGAAGCCGCTGCCGCTGCCCTGCGCTCCGCGGCTCGACTGGACGATCTGCTGCCGCGTATAGCCCGGCGTGGCCGCGTTGGCGACGTTGTGCCCCGAAACTAGCAGTCCTTGCTGGGCGGCATTGAGCGCGCTGAGGCCGATGCCGAAAATTCCGTTGCCCATGTCGTCTCCCGATTCCGCGCTTGCGGCCCTTACGGCCCCTTACGGCTCGTATCTGTTCGTTTTCGATATGCTTCCAGGGGTAACGGCCGCCGGACGCGGACCTTTAGGCATCTCGCGGGTTTCCCGGCATCCCCGGGCACCTTCGTTCTCCCTCTTGCGCGCCGGTGCGCGCCGGCTGCGGCCATTGCGGAGCGCCGTCACGACCATGGCGTGGTACGGATGATCCGTCCCAGCTTGCCGGCGTAGTCCGGATCGGTTGCGTAGCCCGCCCGCTGCAGCCCCTGGGCGAAGCCCTCGGCGTCGAGCCCCCGGGCAGCCTGCGACAGCAATTCCGCGTAGCGGGGGTTGCTGCTCAGCAGCTGGACATAGTCCTTGAAGGCTTCCGCATAGGAGGCGTAGGCGCGGAATTTCTCGACGCTCTTCCGCGGCACGCCGTCGACGTACTCCGTCGTCATCGTCTCGACCACCGGCCCCTTCCAGCTGCTGCCGGCCTTCACCCCGAAAAGATTGTGGCTGGGCGCGCCATCCGCGCCGCGGATCTCCCGCCTGCCCCACCCGCTTTCAAGGGCCGCCTGGCCCAGCATGAAGCGCGCGGGGATGCCGGTCGCCGCGCTTGCCTGGCGCGCGTACGGCATCAGCCGGGCCTGGAATTCCATCGCCTGCGGCGGCAGCCACGAGGACGAGGCAGCCGTCTCCTGCGTGCGCCGAGGTTCGGCGGATGGCGCGCCGATCGGCGGCGATCCCGGATCGGCCGGCGGCTCCCGGCGCGCGACCCGGATCGATTGCGGCGCAACCGGGAGGGAAGCCGGCAGGCTCCCCGTGCCGCGTGCGCCGTGAGGTGGAACGGGGATGGAATCCATTTCGCCCGCCCCCTGCATATCCCCTTCCCCGCCGGACGGATCGGGCGGCAGCGCATGGCGCAATTGCCGCACCATGACCTCGGCCAGGCCGACTCCGCGGGAGGCCATGCCCTGGGACAGCTGCTGGTCGAGCATGGCCGTGAACATGCGGCTCTGCTCGTTGTCCATGGGGCCGTCCTGCGGCGTGGCCTCGCGCATGCTCTTTAGCATCATGTTCAGGAACAGCGCCTCGAACTGCCGGGCGACGGCCTCGAGCCCGGCGCGCCCGTTTCCCTTCGCCGTGGCCCGCAGGCCATCGACGGCCTGCACGTCCAGGGCGAACCGGGTCGACAGGTCGGTCGCGACCGCCATCAGATGATCTCCAGTTCCGCCCGCAGCGCCCCGGCCGACTTCATCGCCTGCAGGATCGCGAGCAGATCCTGCGGCGTTGCGCCCACCGCGTTGAGCGCCTGCACCACCTCGGCCAGGGACGCGCCTTCCACCATGGTCAGCATGCCCGATTCCTGCTGGATCTCGACGGTCGAGCGTTGCGCCTGCACGGTCCTCCCGCTGGAGAAGGGTCCGGGCTGGCTGATGACCGGCTCGGTGCTGATGACCACCGACAGGTTGCCGTGCGCAACGGCGCAGGCGTCGACCGTGACCGCCCGGTTCATGACCACCGAGCCGGTGCGGCTGTTGACGATCACCTTGGCCGGGGTCTCGGCGCGGCTGACATTCATGCTCTCGACCTCCGCGATGAAGGCCACGCGCGCGTCGCTTCCCGGCGGCGTGCGCAGCTGGATGGTCCGGCCATCCACCGCGGCCGCGGTACCCGTGCCGAAGCGTTCGTTGATGGCATCCACCACTCGGCGGGCGGTGGAAAAATCGGCGTTGTGGAGGCCGAGGCGGATGCTGTCGTCCTGGCCCAGCGTCACCGGCACGGCGCGTTCGACCGTGGCGCCGCCGCTGATGCGGCCCACACCCAGGTGATTGACCTGCACCTGGCTGCCGCTGGCCGAGGCCCCGAAGCCTCCCACCAGCAGGTTGCCCTGGGCCATGCCGTAGACCTGTCCGTCCGCCCCCTTGAGGGGCGTCATCAGCAGGGTGCCGCCCCGCAGGCTCCTGGCGTTGCCCATGCTGGACACGGTGACGTCCATGAGCTGCCCGGGCTGGGCGAACGGCGGAAGCGTGGCCGTCACCATGACCGCGGCCACGTTGCGCAGGCGCAGATTGGTGCCCGGCGGCACGTTGATGCCCATCTGCATCAGCATGCTGGTGAGGCTCTGGATGGTGAACGGCGTCTGTATGGTTTGGTCGCCGGTGCCGTCCAGTCCCACCACCAGGCCGTAGCCCACCAGCTGGTTGAGCCGCACGCCCTGGATGGAGGCCATGTCCTTGATGCGCTCGGCTTGCGCCGATGCGGCGCACGCCGCCAGCCCCAGCACGAGCGTGAGCCGCAGCAGGCGTCCGCATGTAAGGAAGGCGTTCATGCGCTCAGAAGGGCGAGACGCTCATGAAGAAGCGCGAGAGCCAGCCCATCGTCTGCGCCTCGTCGATGTAGCCGTTCGCCTTGTACTCGATCTTCGCATCCGCGACCTGGATGGACGAGACCATGTTGTTGACGATGGTCTCGGGGCGCACCACGCCCGAAAGGCGGATGTATTCGCTGCCCTGGGTCATGGCGAGCTGCTTCTCGCCGCTCACCACCAGGTTGTCGTTGGGCAGCACCTCGATCACGGTGACCGTGATCGTGCCGGTGAAATTGTTGGCGGAGGCCGCCTCGCCCTTGCCCGCGAACGTGTTGCCGCTGGATGCGCCCATCTCCACTTCCTTGGTGATGGGCACGCCGAACACGATGGGGGGAATGCCGACGTTCACGCTGCCGTTCCTGTTGGCGCTGCTGTTGGAGCGCTTGCTGGCATTGGTGCGCTCGTTGAGGACGACCACCAGGATGTCGCCCACCTGGCGCGCGCGGCGATCCTCGAACAGCGGCCGGTAGCGCGACGCCGCCTGGTAGATGGCGCCGCTTTCGGCAGGCGCTCCCGCCTGCGGGGCGCGCGTGGACATGGGCTGGTGCACGATGGGCGCGGGATCCGGCAGCGTGACGCATCCCGCCAGGACGGACAGCAGCACGGCCATGGACGCGGCGGGTGTTCTCATAGCTGCGCCAGCCGCTGCAGCATCTGGTCCGAGGTCTGCACCGCCTTGCTGTTGATCTCGTAGGCACGCTGGGTCTGGATCATGTTGACCAGTTCCTCCACCACGTTGACGTTGGAGGTTTCCACGTAGCCCTGGCTGAGCAGGCCCGTGCCGTCGGTCCCGGGCGTGTTGATGTTCGGGGTGCCGCTGGCGCCGGTTTCCACGTAGAGGTTCTCGCCCACGCTCTGCAGGCCCGCCGGGTTGATGAAGGTGGCGAGCTGCAGCGTGCCCACCTGGGTCGGCTGGGGAGAATCCGCCTGGGTCACGGTCACGACGCCGTCGCGCCCGATGGTGACGCTCAGGGCGTTGGCGGGAATCGTGATCGCGGGTTGGAGAGAGTATCCGCTGGCCGTGACCAGTTGCCCTTCCATGTCGGTCTGGAAGGCGCCGTCGCGCGTGTAGGCGGTCGAGCCGTCGGGCCGCAGCACCTGGAAGAACCCCTGGCCCTGGATCGCCACGTCCTTCCAGTTTCCGGTCTGCTGCAGGTTGCCCTGGGTGAACACGCGTTCGGTCGCCACCGGCCTGACGCCGGTGCCGATCTGCAGGCCCGACGGCAGCTGCGTCTGCTGCGACGACTGGCCTCCCGGCTGGCGCAGGGTCTGGTAGATCAGGTCCTCGAACACCGCGCGGGAACGCTTGAAGCCGTTGGTGCTGACGTTCGCCAGGTTGTTGGCGATGACGTCCATCTGGGTCTGCTGCGCGTCGAGACCGGTCTTCGAAATCCAAAGCGAGCGAATCAAGTGAACCTCCTCAATGTGGGGCCGGGGATCGCCGGCGGCCGGCGATCCCCCCCGGTGGCAGTGTCCGCGACATCGTAGCGCGGAATGAAGGGAAGCAGACCCGCGAACAGAGGGGCGATTGCGCCCCTGCTTCGAGCTTGCCCGCGAGGCGGCCCGGCGCCGGTGCCCGTCTTGCGTGCGCCGGGCGTCATGCGTTCAGGGACAGCAGCTGGCTGGCCCGCTGGGCGTTGCCCTCGGCATTCTGCAGCAGCTTCATGTGGGCCTCGAACTGGCGGGAGAGCGCGATCATGTCGACCAGCGCCTCGACCACGTTGACGTTGCTGCCCTCGAGCATGCCGCTGCCCAGCCTGACCTCGGCGTCGGCCTCGGCCTCGCCTCCGCCGGCCAGCCGGAACAGACCGTCCGGGCCGCGCACCAGCTGCGCCTCGGGGGGGTTGACCAGCTTGATGCGTCCCAGGGTCGCCGAGATGTTCGGCTCGCTCGTTCCCGCGCCGGCGGGAACCGTGGAAAGGGTGCCGTCCGCGGCGACGGTGACGAGGGTATTGGGCGGGATGGAGAGGGTGCCGAGGTCGCCGCGCACGTTCAGGCCGCTGCGCGTCTGCAGCAGGCCGTTGGGATTGACGTGCAGGCTGCCGTCGCGGGTATAGGCCTCGCTCCCGTCCTCGAGCTGCACCGCGATCCATCCGGGCCCCTGCACCGCCACGTCCAGCTCGCGCCCGGTCTGCTGCATCGCGCCGGGGCGCAGGTCCGCCCCCGCGCTGGAATCCACCACGAAGGCGCGGGTGGCGAGCGTGTCGCTGAACACCGGTACCGCCCGCAGGACGCTGTGTCCGGCGCGATAGCCGACGGTGCCGGCATTCGCCAGATTGTGCGACAGGGCGGCCTGCTGTCCCAGCGTGTGCTTGGCGCCGGTCATGGCGACGTAGATCATGCGGTCCATATCTGCTCCCGTGGAAAATGCGCCGCCCATCCCGGCCGGCGCGCCGGACGGTGCGTGTGTACGCCTTCGGTCATCTCAGGTTCACGATGGTCTGGAGCAGCTGGTCCTGGGTCTTGATGGTCTGGGCATTGGCCTGGTAGACGCGCTGGGCCGTGATCATGTTGACCAGTTCGGACGTGAGCTCCACATTGGAATCCTCGACCGCGCCCGCCTGCAGCGCACCCAGCCCGCCGCTGCCGGGCGCGCCCACCAGCGGGACGCCGGAGGCGAAGCTTTCCGTCCAGGTATTGTTGCCGCCCGGCTCCAGGCCCTGCGGATTGGCGAAACTCGCCAGCGCGACCTGCCCCAGGGTCAGGAACTCGCCGTTGGAATAGCTGCCGCGGATCACGCCATTCTCGCCCACGGCGAAGCCGGTCAGCTGGCCCGAGGTGTAGCCGTCCTGGGACAGCGCGTTGATGCCGAAAGCGGAACCGAACTGGGTCGTGCCCGCGAAATCCAGGTCGAAGGCCAGAGGGCTGGCGCCGGTCGTAACCGCGGCCGTCACGCCGAACGTGCTGGGCGTCAACGGATCCAGCAGCCCGTTGGAAAGGAAATTGAGGGAGCCGACCGGCGTTCCGCCATTGAGCAGCGCGCCGTCCCGGGCGGCGAATACGTCCCAGCTGTTGGCGGCGGTCTTCAGGAAGTAGGTCGACAGCGTGCTGGGGTTGCCCAGGCTGTCGTAGACCGGCACCGACGTGGTGCTGCTGTAGGTGTCGGGATCGGCCAGGCTGAAGGCGGCAGGGTTGAGCACCGCCGCGCGCGAATCCAGGTTCACCTCGCCGCCGACCCGGGTCGTCGCCGAAGGCGGCAGGTCGGCGGTCGAAAGCCGCAGGTCGACGGGAACGGAAGTATTCAGCATGCCGGCCGCGTTCGCCGCGTATCCGGTGAGCCGCAGGCCGTTGCCGTTCACGACGTAGCCGTCCTTGTCGGCGTGGAACTGGCCGTTGCGCGAATAGCTGATGGCGCCGTCGCCGCTCAGCCGATAGAAGCCGCCGCCGTTGATGGCGATGTCGAGCGGATTGCTGGACTGGGTGATGCTGCCTTGATTGAATTGCTGCGCAACGCCCGCAACCTTGACCCCGATCCCGGCCTGGGCGCCGCCGCCGGTGAGGGAATTGGCGAACACGTCCGCAAACTGGATCTGCGACTGCTTGAAACCCACCGTGCCGGCATTGGCCACGTTGTTGCCAATCACGTCCAGGTTCCTGGAGGCTGCGTTCAAACCGCTCAACCCTTGCTGAAAGCTCATGATGACTCCTTGAATGCGCCCGATCGGACGACCGGTGCGCGAGGTTTAAAGAATTTGCCGGACGTCCGCCAGACCGGCCGTGCCCAGGGCCCCGAGATTCAGCACGACCCCCGGGCCGTTTTGCGAGACGGCCTGC
Organism: Nitrosovibrio sp. Nv17; assembly: GCF_900119085.1. GTDB lineage: Bacteria > Pseudomonadota > Gammaproteobacteria > Burkholderiales > Nitrosomonadaceae > Nitrosospira. The sequence goes on from NZ_FPIQ01000002.1 coordinate 176,865, forward strand.
ACGGAACCGATGGCCAGGGTTTGCGCGCTCACCTGCTGCCCGTTGCGCGACGCGCTGACGGCGAGGCGGTAGGTGCCATCCGTGGCCCTTCCTCCGTCCGCGGTGGCGCCATCCCACTCCAGCGCCAGGGCGCCGGGCGGTAGCGCCCCCAGGTTCACGACCTGCACCTCACGCCCCGCCGCATCGTATACCGCGACCTTCACCTGGTCGGCAGCCTCCGCCAGCTCGACGCCGAAAGCTCCCCTGCCTCCCGCCAGCTGCAAAGTGGATCCGGGCACGAGCACGTTCCTGCCGATCATGCCGGCGGCCTGCAGGGATTGCCCCGCGCCCACGCTGCCCGTCAGGGCTTCCATCGTCGCGTTCAGCTTCTCGATCCCGTTCACGGTGCTGATCTGCGCCAGTTGCGTCGTCACCTGGGCATTGTCGAGCGGGTTGAGGGGATCCTGGTTCTTCATCTGCGTGACCAGCAGCCTGAGGAACCGGTCCTGTATCTCGTCCGTTCCGGTCCGCGCGGTACCCCGGGTTCCCGTTACGTCCGCGACCGTCCGGGTCGATGGTGCGTCCTGAATCGTGCTCATGCGCGTCTCCTCATTGTCCGATGGTCAAGGTCTTCAGCAGCAGGGTCTTGGCCGTGTTCATCATGTCCACGTTGTTCTGGTACGAGCGCGAGGCGGAGATCATGTCGACCATCTCCTCCACCACGTTCACGTTCGGCATGGCGACGAAGCCCTCCCCGTCCGCCATGGGGTGGGTGGGCTCGTAGACCCGCTTCATCGGGGATTGATCCTCGATGACCGCCGATACCCTGACCCCATGGGCGGAATCGCCGGCATCCGCATGGGGGGTGGCCGGCACGCTCATGAACAGCACCTGCTTGGCCTTGTAAGGCTGCCCATTCGAGCTCACCGCGCTGTCGGCGTTGGCCAGGTTGCTGGCCACCACGTTCAGGCGCTGGTTCTGGGCGGTCATCGCCGAGCCGGCGACGGTGAATATGTTGAACAGGGACATGGTGCGAATCGCTCCTTAACCTTGAATGGCAGACCGCATGAGCCGGATCTGGTCGTTGATGAACGTGAGATTGGCCTCGTAGTGGATCGCATTGTCGGCGAACTGGCCGCGTTCCACGTCCATGTCCACCGTATTGCCGTCCACGCTGCCCTGCACGGCGGTACGGTACAGCAGGGGCGCATTCCCTGCTGGGGTGTTTCCCCGGGAGGAAGCGATGTGGTTCGGCGCGGTGGCGATGAGCCTGGCCGGCCGGCTTCCCTTCGCCTGTTCCAGCGCACTCGTGAAATCGATGTCGCGCGCCTTGAAATTCGGCGTGTCGGCATTGGCGATATTGGACGCGATCAGCTGCTGGCGATGGGTCCTCAGATTGGCGGCATCCTGGTGAAAACGGAATGCCGCATCCAGCTTGTCGAACATATGACCTCCTCGAACGGGCTACGGTACGCCGAGCATACCGGGCCACCGGATGGATGGCTGCATGGCGAAATGCTATCCCCTGCGGTCTTGGTTCAAAAGGCGGAGCAGCAGGGGAAAATGCCCTCTTCTCGCGCCTTGCCTCGCCCGACGCGTGGTGACGAGGTGGGACGATAGCACCGGGATCTTCCCAGCCATCCTGGAAACAACGCATGAAACCCATGCCATTTCCGGCCGTGGCGGGCGGCGCACCGTCAATAGAATGCCGGCACTATCTCAATCCGAAACCCGGTCTCCGGGACCGGTTTCCGCCTGTGCGGGCCGCCACGGAGTGATTTTTCGAAGGAGAAGCCAACCATGTCCATCACACTTCTGCAGGCACTTCGATTCGGCCTGAGCCTGATTCCACTGATTGCCCTGTCCACGGCCGCATCGGCGACCGGCAAACAGGATCTGCGCGCGGTCGAGGTCGCGGCAGCCAATTTCCTCCATGTCCAGTCGGTGGGGCTGCGCGGCCAGATCGAGGTCACGGTGACCGGGATCGACGCACGCACCAGCCTGCCTGCGTGCGCGGCGCTCGAACCTTCCCTGCCGCCCGGCAGCCGGCCATGGGGCCATACGGCCGTGACCATGCGCTGCCTGGCCCCTCATGCCTGGACACTCTACGTGCGGGCAAACGTGAAGGTGCTGTCGGACTACGTGGTCAGCACCCGGCCGCTGACGCCGGGCCGGCCGATCGAGATGGCGGACCTGGCCCTGCACCGGGGGGATCTGACGCAACTCCCCGCAGGCGTCGCCACGGACCCTGCCCAGATCGTCGGCAGGACGCTGAGCAGCAGCCTTCCCATCGGTAGCCCGCTGCGCCAGGACATGCTGCGCGCGCAGGCGGCGGTGCTATTGAACCAGGGCGTGAAGCTGGTTTCCGGAGGCCGCGGTTTCAGCGTGACTGCCGACGGGCGGGCCCTCAACAATGCGGCCGAGGGACAGCCGGTGCAGGTTCGCAGCGGATCGGGACCGGTGGTCAGCGGCATCGCCCGTGCCGGGGCGGTCGTGGAAGTCTCCTATTGAAGAAGCCATGGCCGTGTGCCTCATGAAAAATCGGCCTCAAGTTTCCTGCAAGGCTGCCGTTACGTTTGTTACGCAACAACTGCCGGAGATCCATTGTGAAGATAGAAAACACTCTCAGTACCGCTGCCGCCGCGCTGGCCAATGAGCCGGCCGCCGCCAGAGCGGGACAGAAAAACGTCCGCATCGGAACACCGGATGGGCCGAACCACGGTCCAGCCGACAGCGTCCGGTTGAGCAACCAGCTGCAGAACATCGAGAACAGACTGGCGAACACCGAAACCTTCGACAAGGCGCGGGTCGACGCCATCAGGCAGGCCATCGACGAAGGGCGCTTCACGGTGAACACCGCAAAGGTGGCCGATCGCCTGCTCGAAGCCGCACGCGAGCTTGTCCCGGCCAGACAGGGCTGACATGCACCATACGCCACCCGCCGGTTTCGACCCGGCTGCGGGCATCGCCCGGGAACGGGATGCGATGCTGGATTTCATCGATCTGCTGCGGCGCGAGCAGCATGCCCTGCAACAGGCGGATCCGTCGCCGCTGCCGCCGCTGGCCACGGAAAAGGCGCATCGGGCCCAGCAACTTGCAGAACTGGCCGCGGCACGCGCCCACTGGCTGGATGCATCCGGCTTGCCGCACGCGCCTGGCGGAACGGGAGCCTTGCTGCGGGAAGGCCCTGCCACCGGGGCTTGGAATGAATTGCGGACCTTGGCCGAGACCGCCAGTCAGCTCAACAGGATCAACGGCATCCTCGTCGGGCAGCGCCTGCGCCATACTCAGCAGCGGCTCTCGCTGTTGCAGGCGATCCATGGCGCGCCCGGCACGGACCTGTACGGCTCCGGCGGCCGCCCTCAGCCCTGCGCCTCCAGCCGCCGGCTGGGCGAAGGCTGAACCGCGGGCGTGCGAGCCCCCCTGCTTCTTTACTGTCTAGTCTTCGCGGATAACATTCGATCTTGGCGAGGATCGAGCGGTGGCGGTTCACTTGAACAACCGCGGATGGTGGTTGCAACACTCGGTGAATTCGTTGATCTTGCGTTTGAACTCGGTACTGAATCGAACGAGCCACGCCGGATGGCCTGCTGAGTGATCCAGCCGAATCAGCGTTCGACCTGATTGAGCCAGGAGCTGCAGGTCGACGTGAAGTGGATGTGGTAGCGCGGCCTCTTGGCCTGCCAGACGCGCATCTTGGCGTGCTTATGCGTGGCGTCGCAGATCGGATGAATGTCCAGATGCTCCGGCATCTGCTCGTTCACATGTGCAGGAACGAGAGAAATTCTTGATGCCAGTGTTGGAGTTTGCACTGTGATGACGCTGCCGTTGGCAATGTCCAGTGCCGCAAACAGCGTCGTGACGCAGTCGTGCGTGATGCCCTCGACGTAACCCGCCTCATCGGCAGCACCGGCGGCATACGCTCAACGGCTTGTATCTAACTCTTCTCGACGTGTTGCCGCGCGTTGCATGTGTGTAAGGCTACACGTCCGAAACCAGAACTGGCTGCTATCTCCAGATGCCATCTTCACCTTCTTTGAGGCATGATCCATTGGCATCCAGTCCATAGGGACATTCTATTATTCCGCCAGCAACAATTTTTTCATAATTTTCTCTTTCTCTTTCATTAATCGGCACCGAAGGACGGCTACACGCGGTTATTTGCATAACTGACAGAACAATAATAACCACGTTGATAACACGTTTCATAAAATTACTCCCTATAAACTTTATAATAACCTTATCATTGTTATGGTTAAATGCTCTGACCTCCCCCAATTTCTCTGGGATTCGAAACTGAAATCTGGTCGCTTCTGGCAGCTTACCTGGCTGGGTTTAACGTATTTGCTTAGGGTCAGTTTTCCCAGCGAACCGCGGGTTTGTGAGCATTAATTTTTCTGAACTTCCCGCGGAATTATCCATTGCTTTCTATGTGGAATAAAGATCATTTTTTGGATAACATTGCTCTAAATATGGAGCAATTGGTCCCAGCATCTTCGCGACATTACCTATGAACCCTGATTCGGCTGTCTACATGGACTTCCGGTGTAGCGGGCAAATCGAGGCTATGATGTGAGCTCAGGGGAAAGTCCACACAGGTGGATCGGGGATATCGGCATCGTCGTCGACCGATGGCACTTCACGCTAATCGCCAGCTAGATCGGGCGGCGCGGGCAGGATCAGCACGGTGACGCGCCGGTTGCGCATCCGCCCTTCGACGGTCTCGTTCGAGGCCAGCGGGTGGTATTCGCCATGGCCCAGCGCCGTCAGGCGCGTGGCTTCCAACCCGTGGTCGATCAGCAGGCGCACCACGCTGCTGGCGCGCATCACCGACAGTTCCCAGTTGAAGGGGAACTGCCGCCGACCCGCTGCGCATGTCGCCCGGGAGAGTGGAGGCCGGCCGGCGTGCCGTTTTCGCAGGGGCAACAGCGCCGGCGATACCGCGGCGACATCGGACTGCGCTGTACGACTACCGGATATCGATGAGAAACCCAGCGGAGCCCCGCTTTTCCCTATTCACCTGGGACATCGCATACCGCCCGGTAGAGAAATGAAATGCAACCCATCGCGACACTCTCCGGGAGATGACGGGTTGCGCTGCGCTCCACCCATCCTGCCCTACTGTTTGATCGAGTAGAGCGTCTATCCCGAGGACGACTGGCTGAGTTCCAGAAATATGAGAAACAGGATGATCCCACCTATTATCAGCAGCATCCTGTTGCGGTCGCCGCGCTTCAGATTGCGGATGGGGTCGTCCTCTCCCGCCTTGAAGCCGGGCTTGCGTTCATCGATGGATTCCACATCCAGGTATTTCTCCAAGATGGCGCGTAGCAGCAAAGCCCCTCCGAAGTCTGGATTAGTCGACGATACGTCGAACTGAAACCGCTTCTCCTCCGGCGCTTCCAGGGTGCAGATCTTTTGCGAGTAATTTGGGGTATCAGACCTCATACCCTTGGGTATCATCCGCGTCACGATGCTCGCCCGGGTGATCTCCTTCCATTCATACTGGTACTTTATGCCAGACTGCACGATCCTTATCCCCTGCTCCGAGACTTCAAGCTCCCCCACGGGCAGGTCGGTCCTGACAAGAGTGGAGTCTCCGCGCTGCATGTCCGACAGCCTCACGAACCGCAGCGGCCCCGCGGTCAGATCGAAGACCGGCACATCGTCCACCACCCTGTTTTCCTGCTCCCACTGAACAACACGGGCATAAGTGTAATCGGACAGTTCCAATCCGGTTCGCTGCCGATAATCCTCGTAAACCTTCCTGGCGCTGCTGTAGAGTTCCATATACACAAGCAGAACCACGGCTCGCGATATGATGTCCTCGTTCATCGGCCCCAAGGCCATCGCCTGCTGGATCAGTTCCTTGGCTTGGCCCATGTCCTCATTATCGATGTAGGCTTCGGCCAAATTAAAGAGATCGCGCGATGACATAACTTACTTAGGCTTTCCTCCGCCTGTGCTGGAATTCATATTGGTCACGAACCCGCCGACCGCCTGAACACCGCCGCCAACCAGACTGGTGGCAACGGTCTGGTCGAGCAGGCGGGTCGCGTTATTGGTAACCGTCTGCCTGAAATCCGCTGCTGTCTTGAAAGCAAAATCTGGTGCTATCCGGCTTATTAACGGAAGCGCTACATTCGCCGCTTTTCCTATTACAGCTCCAGCGGCAGCCGCTTTCGCGACATCTGCTACACTCGATGTGTTGCCGTTCAACAGTGAACTGGTCACGTTTTCCACTCCGCCGCTGATTGCTCCGACAGCTGCGGGACTGCGGGTCACAAGTGCAGTGGCGAGTCCCGCGGCGGTTCCCGCATAACCGGATATGAAGCCCTTACCCGCCGCAGCCGCGATCTCGAGCGCACTGCCGCCTTTCAAGGCTGTTTCGTATCCCTGGAGCGCGGCACTGATCCCACCTCCAATTGCCGGAAGCACAATGAATAATGGGGCAGCCCCGTCCGGATCGATGCCGTTGACCGGATCATTCCCCACATAGGCATACAGGTTGAGGTCGCTCTGGTACCCCACCGGATCGGTCTGCAGGAAGCGCCCCAGGGTCGGCGAATAGAACCGCGCCTTGTAGTAGTACAGACCCAGTTCGCTCACCAGCTGTTGCCCGGTGTAGCGGAATCGGTCGCCACCCGCGGAGGCAGGCAACGGTTCGCCATAAGGGCCATACGTCCTGATGCCGGTGCTCGATCCATCCAGCGCCACGATCGAGCCCAGGTGATCCACGAACAGCCAGGTCTTGACACCCGTGGCCGAGCCTTCATACCAGACGATGGGCTCGTCGACCCCGGGGCCGAAGACGTAGCGGTGCATGACACTGCCCGTCGCGTTATACATGCTCACCAGGTTGGTGCCGTCATAGAGCAGATTGCGGATTGCGGAAGAAATATCAGTCTGGCGCAGGCGCCCTTCCGGATCGTATCTCAAGGTTCCGGATACGCCCGTCTTGCTCGCTGTCCTTAGCCGATTGTCCTGGTCGTATCCATAGGTCCAAGTGCCTTCCCCCGTCAGATTGCCGTTCGCGTCATAGCTCGGCGTGACGCTTCCTGCGGTAGCGTATTGATTGAGGCCGTTACTTGTATAATTCACCGTCCCGCTGGCATACCCGGTCCATTGGTAGGCGTTGTTGCTGAACGCCTGAGTCACAATCTCCTGCACCTGATTGCGGGTGTAGGTCCAGGTGTTATCTTGGGAAGAGCCGGTAAGGTTGTGAGAGATGCTGGCCAGTGCAGATTGCGTAGTATAGCCGTAAGTGGTCACTGCCCCGTTACCCAGTGTTATCGTGGTGCGCCGCGAGAGGTCGTCATAGGCGTAGGTGGCCAGACTGGTCGTGCCCAGTTCCTTGATGACTGTGGGGCGGTTGAGCGCATCATAGGATGTCGTGACATAGAACGGCGTGGCCTCTGGCCAGGTGACGCGGGTGCGGTTGCTCGCGGCATCGTATTGGTACGAGAGCGTCTTGGTGCCCAGGGTCGCATCGTTCATCGCCGTACTGGCGAGGCGGCCCGCATTGTCCCAGGCGTAGGTGACGGTATGGCTGGAATCGGCGAAACTGGAGGCGATACGCCGGTTCAGCAGATCGTAGCTGAAGATGACATTGTCCGCAGTAACCGGGTAGCTGCGCGCCACCAGCCGGTTCAAGTTGTCATAGGCCAGCGCGGTACTTTGACCATTGCGCCCCCGCAGACTGGTGATGTTGCTATTGGCGTCATAGCCCAGCTGTTCGTAGTCAGTGGCGGAAGATACGCCCGGCGTGGTCTTATCCGGATACAGCGTCTTCGCCAGCCGGTCATGGCCATCGTATTGGTAGGTGGTCAGGTTGTTCTTGCCATCCTTGATGCTTGCGAGCAGGCCGTTGTTCGTATAAAGGTAGTAGGCATAAGGCTGCGGCGTTGCTGTACCAACGGCACGCGTATCGCTGTAGAGCCTCCCATCCAGGTGATAGGAATATTCGGTGATGCGGTTGCCGCCTTCGCCTGACGTCAGATTCTCGGTAATGCGATAGGGTGTATCGAAGACGGTGTAACCATAGTCGGTGACCGCAATCGGTGCGGCAGCGGTGGGGCAGGTCGCGTCCGATGCCGTCTGACCCGGACCCCAGGCCTTCAGCACTTTGCCGGTGGCCGTGTAGGTGCTGCAGGAAACCATCCATTGCGCACCTATCTGGGTGGAGGAGCGAATCAAGTTTCCATCCGCATCATAGGCATATTTAGTCAGCTTACCCAAGGCATCGGTGATCTGAATGGGCCGGCGCTGGTTGTCATACGCCGTGGTGGTGATGTCGGAAACGTCGGTTCGCGGGCCATCCACCACCGTCAGATCGCCCGTCGCGTTGAAGATGAAGGTGGTGGTCAGGTTGAGTTTGCCGGTGCCGGAATCCACCGTGACGGTCAGCGGCACGTACTTGTTGCCGGTGTTATAGGCGGTGGCGGTCACCACGTTGTTGGTCGCGCTGGTTTTTTCGGTGAGCGAAACGGGAAGATACAGGGCCGGATAGCCCGCCGGCGTGAAGGAAGCGTACCCATAGGTGGTGACGGGGTGTACGCCGTTTGCGTCCATGGGACGGGTGACGGTATACGGATCCCCCTGCGCGGTATAGGTGTAGCTGGTGACGAAACCCTTGGGGTCGGTGACGGTGGCGACCTTGTTGAAAGCGCTCTCATACGTCATGCCAGTGACCAGCGTGGCCAGGCCGGA
>NZ_FPIQ01000046.1 GCF_900119085.1 Nitrosovibrio sp. Nv17
GCCTACACGCAGGTCGACGTCATGACGGGCAGGGAGCTCGCAGTTTTTCCGCTCTGGCAGCTGTTCCATGCCCGATTCGATCCGGACAACTTCGACGATCTGGGCAGTCTCGGACGTCCCTTCCTCGATGCCGCCCGCAAGACCTGGTGCAAGCTCGACATGACGGAAGAAGACCTGGTGATCCGCCGGCGCGTACCCTCCACATACCCAGCACCCTCGCTTTCTCAAATCACTGAGCTCTTTAAACAATTACGATCAAACCCTGGAAAACTTGTCCTTGCGGAGGCTTTCTAATGCCACTTCTAGCCGATTATTCTTTATCTGCTACATTTTCTGGAGTAGATGTAGTTCTCCAGGCCCAGGGCCTGAACGTGGCGGGTGATGCATCTCCATTAGGAATACCTGAACATATTGAAATCGTAAATGGGGTTGCTAAATTGACGGTGCGGGAGACAGATATTCCCACATATGGAGAACGACGCTCATAGATTATATTTAGGCCTCAACTCGACCCAACCGGAGAGCGTTGGTATACATGGGAATTCATGATTCCATCCTCTTGGGGTAAAACAGATAAAGGATTTGCGATCATGCAAATCCATGAAAGTGAGGGCGGGCCAGTAGCGGTGCAGTTCACGCTGCATCTTGAACATGATCGTCTGGTTGCCAGAGTACCTATGGATGTGACTGTACCAGGTACGGAATCTTATCGTGTAGGAAGTCATCCATTTATTTTCGATCGCTGGTATTCAATGTGCTTACACGCGAACTGGCAATTGGATAGCTCTGGGTTTTGGGAGCTCTATGTAGATAGGGTGCCAATGCTCAAGCGTTACGGTTTCGCAAATGCTTATGATCGGGAGTATGGAGGATATTTGAAACTTGGAATCTATAACTTCAATCGTGTGAGTGAATGGGGAGAAAAAACCATATATATCAGGAACATCAACATTTGGTCTGGTGATGATGGGTATAAAGCGGTAATACGGGGAGCTCCCATTTGTCCTAAACATGTACTTGAAGATTGATAAGAATTAAGAACGATATCGATGATGGAGCCCTGCAAATGGCTATCCGTCGGGGCACATTCGTTGCGCACCGCGCGATGGACACGCTGGATGCGGACATCCTCAAGGAACTCGAGCAGATCTACAAACGGGCCGCCACCGAGCTGCGCGCCCGTATTGCGGTCGCTGGCGGTACCGACGGCAATATTCCCCTGCAGCAGCTGCAGGACGTGCTAGGGCAGGTGGAGTTACGCCTGCACCAGCTGGCGACCGAGCGCAATGCCCTCCTGGAGAACGGGCTGGAGAATGCGGCCCGGTTCGGCGCCGCACCGCTTACCGCCGCTGGCGCTGGGGTGGATGCGGCTGCGGCCATGGCCGCGCAACCCGGGACGCTGCTGGAATCCGACGCGGCGATGCGAGTTTCCGACGAGGCGGTACGCTTCGTGCGGCCTTCATCGCGGAGGATGGCCTGCAGCTCAAGGCCCCATGGCGGGCGGTACGCAAGCGCATTGGACAGGCCTTGTAAAGGGATGCTAGACTGAAACCGAGCATGAGTAGCGCGTACGAAATAGCGAAAGCCGGGGGCAAGCATAGCGGGTGGTACAAGGTCTACCGTGTATATGGTCAACGGCAGATCGTGAAGAGCATACGCAATCTCGAAAAACAGATCGCATACCATGAAAACTGGATTGCGAACCCGCTGTCCAAAATCCAGAATTACCATGACCTGGATGCGCGTGAACGGATTGGTTTGATCACGGGTTGGGAAGCTGACATTCGGCGTCAGCGAGAACTTGTCGGCATCCTGCAAGGTATTTTGAAGGAACGGGAAAATGAGTGAAACAGCCAGAGTGTCGCACGACTATGCCTCGATACTGAACACCATGGTCAGGGTCGCGAGGGCCCGCGGGCTGGAAGACTGGGGGGGCGATCACGGCCTGGCCTGCTACCAGATACTGGAAGCAGCCATTTCCGATGCCGCAGTCAGCGGAGTGCCGCTTGCGCAGATCGGGCTGGAGGGATTCGACACCAATGCTCTGCTCAGCGCGCACAAGAAACCGCGCCGCCAGACGATCGACGACACGGAAAAAGAGCAGGGAAGTCAGGAAACGTCCGATTGGCGTCATTACTGGTCGATTATCTACAACATGATTTATGTCGCAAAGGAGCGCGGACTGGAGAATCCGGGAAGCGGCTATGCGCTCGCCTGCCATCAGATAGTCGAGGCGGCGATTTCAGCAGCCAAGGCGCTGAAGGTGCCGCTCGCCGACATCGAGCTTGAGGGATTCGACACTGGCGATCCTTTCGGAATCCACAAGAAATCCGCCCACGCGCTTGCCTGATCGCATCCATCAGGACACGAAGAGCCCGCCTTGCGCGGGCTTTTTCTTTTCATGATTTCATCATCCACATTTTCTGTGGATAAACCCGTGCGCCGCAATCCTCCCTGTTTCCGGCTTGCGCAATCGCTGATCATCCCGCTCAGTCCAACGTGGATGGGCGGTCACCCTGCGCAGCATGACGAAGAACGCGCGGGACGGGTACTTCAATGGGGGCCGGGTTCCCTTCGGCTATTCGGCCGTGCCGGAGGGCAAGCGCAAGCGTCTGACCATCCTGGAGGATGAGGCGCAGATCGTCCGCGAGATCTTCGACCTCTACGTCGCGGGGATGGGGTGCAAACTCATTGCCGTGCAGCTGAATGAGAG
>NZ_FPIQ01000017.1 GCF_900119085.1 Nitrosovibrio sp. Nv17
CGTAAATCTTGCGAATAAGCGTGCATGCCCGGACTCCAGATTGAACCCGGGATAATTTATCATATTGTCTATATTTAAATCAAAAATGCTCTAGAGACGCGTTCGCGCCCTACGCTGGAAAGCTTCCCCTGGTGGTTCATGGCCCCTTTCTCCCGAATGTTGGAGCCTCCTCGAAACCCGGGGTAACCCGGTCATTCGAGTTCCATGGCAATTATTCGGAAAGGCATTGGCAGCGCAAGAAACTCAGGCATTCTATACCACGACGCGGCCTCGAATCAGCGTTTTGCGTTTCCCTGGCAAGCCCGATCGGCAGTATCCGTGCATCATGCCGCGGACGGATCCGCCTGCCTCAGGCCCTGCGCCACGTGCAGGCACCATACGAGTATCAGCGAAGCCGAGAAGACGAAGAACCGGTACTGGTCCGAGGGAAACAGCAGCAGGTGCCCCGCGGTAAAGACGATGGGAATGGCGAGCAGAGGATAGAATTCCCTCCGCGCGCGCTCCTGCCCTCCCCTCAGCCACAGCAGGTAGAGCGCCACCACGTAGATGGCGGCGTGCGAACGCAGGACCAGGTCGTTGAGCAGCACCCAGTAGGGCATCAGGTAGTCTGCGGGCCGGGTGGAAATCACGATGTCGGCGGGATAGGGATGGGGCGAGCCCATGAAGGTGAAGTTGAACAGGGTCAGGTATCCGTATCCCCCGCTCATGCGGGTGATGAGAAGATAGAGGCCGATGGCGGCCAGCAGCGAGCATGGCGCCGCAAGCCTGCTCCCCCGCAGATAGGCGTGGCCCATGAGCAGGGCCGAGAGCAGGATGAAGTCGGTTCTGATCAGGGGAAGGATGGCCGCCACCGGGAAGACCGCTTTGCCTTTCCCCATCAGGCTGTACACCCCCGCAAGGGAAAAAAAGCACGCCATCGCATCCGGCGTGGAGAAGCGTGCGAGATCCGTGTATCCGGTCACGGCCGCCACGACCGGCAGCATTCCCAGGGGTACCGAAGTCCGGGACATGATCAGGCCCAGGAGCAGCACGGACAGTGCGGCGAAGCACGCGCTGATCGTGAAGGTCGCCGCCGCGTAACCCAGTCCGGCACGCCCCAGCAGACGGACGAGCCCGATGTATGCGACCCGCGTGGCATAGAAGGGAATCTGCTGTTCCAGGGAGGCGGGATCGGCGAATACCGTGCCGGGATACCTGCCCGAGGTGAGCAGGGCAAACCTCTTGCTGCTGACCGTCCGCCTGACGCTGTCATAGGTCGCGCGGCTCAGGTCCTCGCCCCGGTAGCCGTCCCTGTGATAGGCCGCGGCCACGTAGGCAACCATGTCCCAGTTGCGATGGGGCTTGAGGAGCCCATACGCCAGCACCGCTGCGGCGGTGATGATGAAAATGGCATGCCTGAAAGTCACCGGAGCATCCCCAGGGTCATTCCAGGCGCTTGCGGCAGCGGCAATCTCAGAGAGGACGCATGCTTTCGCTCATTGGCGAACACGCTGTGCCGTGCGCATCCACATGGCGCTCTCGTGGCGCGGCCTCCCTCCTACGACGCAAGGGGCGGCCGGACGCCCTGCAGCACGTGCGGCAAATCCCGCTCGACGCGGTAGCTGGCCGTCAGCCGGGTCTCGCCGCCAGGTGCGACCTGCACCGCGTCCACGTCGGCGTTGGCGGTTTCGACGCAGAGGAAGCGCCGGTAGTCGTCATCCTTCAGGTCCGCCATCTCCGCCGATATCCTTGCCCACGGGTTCCACACCACCGCGGTGCGGCTGCCTTGAGAGGCGATGCGTATCCTGCGATCCAGCGCAACGTCGTCGATCACCAGTTCGCCCCGTACCCCCCGGTAGATGCGGTCGACCTCGGTGGCGATGGACACCGCTCCTTCCTGGCGCCTGCATGCGGCATGATCGGTCTTGTCCACGTATTCGAGCCCGTCCAGCCCCAGCACGCTCGCCCGGTCGATGTCCCCCACCCGAAAGTAGGTATGCAGCGCCTGGGTGATCTGGAATGGCCGGGTGCCGGTGTTGCGCGTGAAGAGGCTCAGGCGCAGGGAAGCCCCCACCCCGATCTCCAGCGCCAGGTCGAAGGCATGCGGCCAGATCGCCCGCGTCTCTTCGGTGTCCGTCAGCCCCAGGGTGACCGTGAGCTCGCCGTCCGCCCCGGCGCCGGTGCGCTCCAGGTTCCAGTAGCGGTTGCGCACGAAACCATGCGCCGGACGGCCCAGTCCCTCCGGGTCGGGGCCGAACCACGGCCAGCACACGGGCGCGCCCCCCTTGATGGCCTTGCCGGGCTGGTAGTACGCCGCCTCGCTGAGGAACATGAGGTTGTCGGGATCGTTGGCGGGCTGGAAGGAGAGCACCTGTCCCGCGTAGAGGGAGATCACGGCGCTGGCCGCGTCGCTGTCGATCCTGATGAAGGGCAGCCCGCCCGCGCCCTCGACGATCCTGATCCGGTCGCCGATTCCATGAGCGGCATTCAATTGCTGGATGGTCGTCATCTGGCTTCTCCGAAAATGGAAGCATCATAGCACGCGCGGCCGTACGGCGGCCGCGCCGATGCCTACCGCAGCAGGATCAACCGGGGGATCGCATCGGGTCCCGCCCAGACGATGGCGTTCTGCCGGAATTCCCGCCCGAGCGCCTGCGCCATTTCCAGCCCTAGGCCAAGCGTGAGCAGGCTCGCCTCAGCCGGCCAGACGCCGGATGGATCACACCCCGCTCCTTTGAATATGTGCCCGGCGGGAACGAACCGCGCCAGCCTGCGACGCAGGCGCCGGGCCGCGGACCGGTTCTCAGCCGGGTCCAGGCGCGCGCCCCGTGGGTTCCAGGCGGTAATGAAGGCCGCGCACTGGCATCCGGATGCGGCGAGCAGCCGTGACAGCGGTGCGCAATACTCGTCGATGCGCAGGATGAGAGAGCCGCCCCCGGGAGGCCCGGCGAGGGTCGCGCGGTACTCGGTCGCGCGGTAGAGGGCGATCAGCGCCGCTGGAAGCGAAGACCGCGGCGCAGGACGCGCCGCCTTCAACCGGCCCTCCGGCCGCGCTTCGGCAGGCGTCGCCGGCTGACGCCGAACGGGCGGATCGTCGAACGCAGTGCCCGCTTCCCCATTCTTCCCCCCGGACGAGTCAATTCGATTGCATTCTATAACCTATCGATTATACTTTTTATCATGCAACGCGCCGGATCCGGCGCATGCCGGGCAATGACCTGTTATGAAAGGAAAGACATACGGATTTCGCAGACCGGCGGGCGGCCAGGGCAGGCCCGCGCCCGATCGGGAAGCACGCATGGAACACGAACCGAAAGGAGCCATCTCATGATGATCAAGCAATGGGTACGAGCCTCCATGGCGGCGCTGGCCGTAGCCATGGCACTCTATTGCGGTGCCGCCGCCGCGCATGGAAGGGTCGCGATGGAAGAGGATACCTGCATGCGCCGCCTCGGCGACAACAGCATGGTGCACCTGAGCGCCTATCAGCCGCAGCACGAGCCAGGCGACCAATATTGCACCGAAATCCCCAAGGAAGGCGACACCTTCCTGGTGGTGGATCTCGTCGACCAGGCCCTGCGCGACATACCGATCGCGCTCAGGGTGGTAAGAGGCACCAGCGAGGTGGACGACGAAACCGTCACCTACCTGCATCCCGCCTCCCATCCGGACGGGGTGATCAGGGGCGAGACCACCCTGGACCAGGGGGTCTATACGGTGTTCATCACCGGGGATTCGGTGCCGCCGGTGCGCTACGAGTATCCCCTGCGCGTGAAGATGGTGAACTACGGCAACCTGCTGCGCGCATCGATCAAGCCCCTGATCATCGTCCTGCTGCTGACCTTCATCGCCTACAAGGTTGCAAGCTCGAAGCGTACCCGGGAGTGGTGGGCCACCCGCCGAGGCCGGTAGCGGACATCATTGCCGCTCCAGGCGCACCCAGGGGCAGGCCGGCAGCGGCCTGCCCCTTTGCATTGCGGCGGCAAGCCGGTACCATGCTCACGGAAGAACGGCATCCACAGGAATCCACGGGGAAAACATGAGCAAGAAACGCGACGATCCGGCTGCGGCAGGGTTCCCGCCCGAGCCCTCCAAAAAGGAGTACGGCGAGACCCTCTACCGGCTCCAGGTCGAACTGGTCAAGCTGCAGCGGCACTTCATCGAGCATGGCAACAGGATCCTGATCATTTTCGAAGGGCGCGACGCGGCCGGCAAGGACGGCACCATCAAGCGCATCACCCGCTACCTGAGCCCGCGGGAAACGCGGGTGGTGGCGCTGGGCAAGCCATCCGACAGGGACCGCAGTTCGTGGTACTTCCAGCGCTACGTGCCGCACCTGCCCGCCGCACAGGAACTGGTGCTGTTCAACCGCAGTTGGTACAACCGCGCGGGAGTGGAGTCGGTGATGGGCTTCTGCACCCGTCCGGAATATGACGAATTCATGGATACGGTACCGGAGTTCGAGCACATGCTGGTGCACTCGGGCATCACGCTCTTCAAGTATTATCTCGACATCAGCAAGCGGGAGCAGGTCAGGCGGCTGAAACGGCGCAAGCAGGATCCGCTCACGCAGTGGAAGACCAGCGCGCTGGACGCCTACGCGGTCAAGAAATGGGATGCCTACGGCCAGGCGCGCGACCGGATGCTGGCGCGCACCCACAATCTCACCTCGCCCTGGACCATTGCCCGCGCCGACAGCAAGAAGCTGACGCGCATCAATGTGATCAAGGACATGCTCAGCCGTCTCGACTACGAAAACAAGGACGAGCGGCTGGTCATGCCGGACAGGCGTGTGGTGATGGAATTCCAGACTTCCCTCATCGAGGATGGCATGCTGGAGTCATGACCGCTGCCGCCGTCGCCTCCCTTGCGGAAACGCGCCGCAACGGTGCGCAGACAGCGGCCCTGCGGATGAATGCACGGGTTGAACGAATCGCATTCCGGACTGCCCAACCCCGTGATGGGGCGCGCTGCCGACCCCGGCGCGGCAGGCGATGTAACCGTGAAGCCTCGCCGCCAACCTGTGCTCTCGATCCCGGATCGGGTTTCCGGCGACAGGTCCCACTGGAGAAATCGATACATGGATCCGACACGACGCCTCTCGACCCGGGCCAGGGCGGCCGCGCTGCTTCTCGCAACCGGGTGGCTGCCGCTTGCCCTGGCGCAGCCGCCGGGTGCCCACGTGCACGGCCAGGCCGCGCTGGAGATCGCCGTCGACGGCGATGTGGTGCACATCCACCTGCACAGCCCGCTGGACAGCCTCGTCGGGTTCGAGCACGCCCCGAGGAATGAAAAGGAGCGCCACGCGATCAAGGCCCTGGCGGCCCGGCTCCACCAGGCCGACACGCTGTTCGTGCTCACGCCCGAGGCCCGCTGCCAGGTGGAATCGACCGAACTGTCCTCTCCCGTGCTGTCCCCGGATTCTTCCCCGCGCTCCCATTTCCAGGAAGAACGGCAGACCCTCGGGACGAGGGCCGCCGACGGCAGCGCATGGTCCACCGCCTCCCATGGCACGCGTCCCCGTCTCTGGCCCTCGGGGCAGGAATACGACTTCGCCTTCACCCCCATCATCCAGCTGGGCGGCGGCCGGCCCGCTGCCGTGTTCGCCCTGCCCGGCCTGCGCCCATATCCCGGCGGGGCTGGCCTGCGGTGGGAGGACACCGCCGGCACGCTCGCCAGGGCTCGCCTGCTGCCTCCGTCGTCCTATCGGGTGACTGCACCGATGCACGCGGGCAAAACCCTTTCGACCGCCAGGATTGCCTCCCAGGTGGCGCAGGCCGATCACGATGAGGAAGCTCACGCCCACGCGGAACTCGAGGCCGCATGGCAGTTCCGGTGCGCCCGGCCGCAGGCGCTTCGGGGGATCGAGGTGCGCCTGTTCCAGGTATTCCCCGATCTGCAGCGTATCGACGCCGCCGTCGCGGCCCCCGGCGGGCAGTCCGGCGCACGCCTGTCCCCCGGATCCACGCGGCTCGCGTGGTAGCGGAAGGTGCGGGCGATCGATCCGGAAGCATGAGCCCGAGTCCGCTTGCGATCGCTGTGCAGGACCTGGTGTTTCAGTGGCCCGCCCGGAACCAGGCGGGATTTCGCCTCTCCATTCCCCGGTTCGAGGTGGAGCGCGGCGAGCGTGTGTTTCTGCAGGGGGCGAGCGGCAGCGGCAAGAGCACCCTCCTGAGCCTGCTGGGGGGCGTGCTGCGGCCACAGCCCTGCCGCCTGCGCGTGCTGGACACCGACCTGACGGCGCTTTCATCCAGCGACCGGGACCGCTTCCGCGTGGACCACGTGGGTTTCCTGTTCCAGCAATTCAACCTGGTTCCCTACCTCTCGGTGCGCGAGAACGTATTGCTGCCCTGCCGCTTCTCCCGGCACCGGCGGCGGCAGGCGCTGCAGTCGGCCTCCTCGCTACAGCAGGCGGCGGACCGGTTGCTGCAGCGGCTGGGGCTGGATGGCAGCCTCGCCCGGCAGCCGGTCACGGCGCTGTCGGTGGGCCAGCAGCAGCGCATCGCCGCGGCGCGGGCGCTGATCGGCCACCCGGAGCTGATCATCGCGGACGAGCCGACCTCGGCCCTGGATGCGGACCGGCAGGGAGAATTCCTCGACCTGCTGCTGGAACGCTGCGCCGATGATCGCGTCACGCTGGTCTTCGTCAGCCACGACCAGCGGCTGGAATCGCGCTTCACCCGGAGCGTGAGACTGGACGACCTGTGCGCAACCACCCCCTGCTGATCCGCCTGCATGCGCCCGCACCCGGCACGATCCGGCCTGCCGTGGTGAGAGGCGACCCCTGAAGCCCCTGCTCTCCCTGGCGCTTGCCAGCGCGTGGAACCGCCACGCCACGCTCGGCCTGATGGCGATCAGCATCGCGCTCTCGGTCATGCTGCTGCTGGGCGTCGAGCAGCTTCGCATCCAGGCACGCGAAAATTTCACGCAGTCCATCTCCGGCACCGACCTGGTGGTGGGGGCGCGCACCAGCCCGATCCAGCTGGTGCTCTATGCGGTGTTCCGCCTCGGCGACGCCACCCACAACATCCGCTGGACCAGCTTCCAGGCGGTGGCTGCGCATCCGGCCGTGGCATGGGCGGTGCCGCTCTCGCTGGGCGATTCGCATCGCGGCCACGCGGTGGTGGGCACCACGGCCGCCTACTTCGAGCATTTCCGCTACGGCGACCGCCAGCCGCTCGCCTTTTCCGCGGGCCAGCCGTTCGCAGACGTATTCGACGCCGTGATCGGCGCCGAGGTGGCGGCGCAGTTCGGCTACCGCCTGGGCGACCGCATCGTGCTCAATCACGGCAGCGGCGGCATCGGCCTGGCCGAGCATGCCGACAAGCCCTTCACCGTAAGCGGCATCCTCAGGCGCACCGGCCTGGCGGTGGATCGCAGCATCCACGTCAGCCTGGAGGCGATCGAGGCCATCCACCTCGACTGGCAGGGGGGCGCGCCCATGCCCGGCGTCTCCATCCCGCCCGAGCATGTGCGCAAGTTCGACCTGGCGCCGAAGGAGATCACGGCCGCGCTCATCGGCCTGAAGAATCGCGCGGGCGTGTTCCAGATGCAGCGCTTCGTCAACCGGTACCAGGGCGAGCCGCTGCTGGCCGTCCTGCCGGGGGTGGCGCTGGACGACCTTTGGAGTGTGGTCGGCGTGGTCGAACGTTCGCTGCTGGCGATTTCCGCGCTGGTGGTCGCAGTGGGCCTGAGCGGCCTGGTGGCGGTCGTGCTGGCGGGCCTGAGCGAGCGCCGGCGCGAACTGGCGATCCTGCGCTCGGTAGGTGCGGGGCCGCGCGTGGTGTTCCTGCTGCTCGCCATCGAAGGGTTGATGGTGGTGGTTGCGGGCGCGGCACTGGGCGTGCTGGGGCTGATGGGACTCGGCGCCCTGGCCGCACCCATGGTGGAAGAGCACCTGGGCGTCACGCTGTCGGCAAGCACGCTGACTCCCGAAGCCTGGCGCCTGCTGCTGCTGGTCATGGCCACGGGCTTCGCCGTCAGCCTCGTCCCGGGCTATCGCGCCTACCGGCTGTCGCTGGCGGACGGCCTCACTCCCAGACTGTGATCCAAAGGAGGATACCTGCCATGTCGCTCGCCCGAACCTGTCTTGCCCGCCTTCTTCCTCTCGCCGCCGCCCTGGCGCTCGTCGCGCAACCACCCGCAGCCACCGCCAGGGACTACGCGATCGGGGAAAAGCTGCAGGCCTCCCCGCCGCGCGCCGCCAAGGGCAAACCCGCTACCGGCGTCGGCTACAAGGAAAAGACGTGGGACGACCTGATGCCCAAGGATTGGGATCCGATGGCGCCGCTGAAGGGACTGAAGCTGGACAACCTGCAGGACAGCGACCCGCGCGCCATCGAGGCACTGGAGAAGATACGCGCCGCCTGGACCGATGCGCCCATCGAACCCTCGCTGGACGGGGCCCGCATCCGCATCCCCGGCTTCGTGATTCCCCTGGAGCGCGCCGGCGGCAAGGTGAGCGAATTCCTGCTGGTTCCCTACTTCGGCGCCTGCATCCACACCCCGCCGCCGCCTTCCAACCAGATCATCCACGTGCGCGCGGCGAAGCCCGCAATCAGCATGCGCACCATGGATACCATGTGGGTCAGCGGCACGCTGCACGCCGGCAAGGTCGACACGGAAATGGGCCAGGCGGGCTACCGGCTGAGCGCCGAGTGGATCACCCCCTACCCGTGAACAATCCGGTAGCGACGGCCCGCAAATAGTACTGGCATGAAAAATCGGACAGATCGCGGAGAGATAGACAACAGGGGAGAAAAGAATATATTATCACCAGGTATTACCATGTGATGGATAATTTGAAGATCGCTTGAAAATGGCTTGATTATGGCAACATCCCTCAAAATCGATGATGGCTTGAAAAGTCGCATCCGGCAGCTCGCCAGCCAGCGTCGCCGCTCGGCGCACTGGATCATGCTCGAAGCCATCGAGCAATATGTGCAACGCGAGGAAGCACGAGAAAGCTTCAAACAAGAAGCTCTGGCTTCCTGGGCAATCTATCAGGAAACCGGCCTGCACCTGACAGGCCAGGAAGTACGCGCCTGGTTGAGCACCTGGGGAACCGAGGACGAAAAAATGATTCCTGAGTGCCACAAGTAGTCGTCACGGAAGGTGCGAGGCAAGGGTTGACCCGCTGCCGGCGATTCCTGGCTGCAAAGGCCCCGGAAGCTGCCAGGCGAGCCGGCCAGATTATTGAACGGCAATTCCTGCTGCTGGAAAAAACCCCGGACATGGGCCGGCCGTTGCCTGAACTGCCTGAGCTGCGCGAACTGGTAATAACGTTCGGGGATTCCGGCTACGCTGCCCTGTATCGCCATGAACCTGTTGATGACAGGGTGTATGTGCTGGCCTTCCGGCATCGGAAAGAAGCGGGATATTGAAAGTACGGTGAAATTTCTCCTTATGCATCAATTAGCTGATGCGAGATCGGGCCTACGGAGCTCCGTCTGCGACCCGATATTCTGAATCACCCCTGAATCAACCCGATCGCGCGCTTCCACTCGGCGTTGGCAATGGCGAGGACATCGAACGTCGGTGTATCTTGGGCCGGCGCCCGAAAAGCCGGCTTTTCCGCCATGATGAGCGAAGGTCACTTACCTCATGGAAACATCTCTATTGATAATGTAATCTCATTATATTATGATTCCCCCCATGGACCATGATACGGGCAGGCGTGCCGGCTGCCTTCCATTTTCATCCCCAGGGGGTCTCATGAACAGGAACGGATGCTCCACCATGGCGCTGGCGGGAACTCTCGCCCTCGCAGCCATATCCCTGCCCACGCACGCGGCCAGCTACGACATTCTGATCGGCGCTTCGGGGAGGCAGCTCACGACCAGCTTCTTCGCCCACGGCGCCCTGCCGCCGGGCGGCGGCTTCGCCACCGACTTTGCCAGCGGACAGAACCTGTACCCGACTGACTTCGGCGATTTCGGCGGCGGTCCGCGTGCGACCAACGATCCCGGTTTCCAGAGTTTCGCCGGCACCCTCGACCCCGGCGCCATCGTCTCCATCCAGGGCATCGGCAGCCTGGAGTACTGGGCGCCCGCGACCCAGGCGTGGTCGGCGCCCGCCGGCGGAGAGCTGCTGCGGCTGCACGGCGCGGTGCCGACGGATATCGCCTTGGCGTACACGTTCTGCCAGAGCGGCGGCCCGCTCTGCGACCGGGCATTGGCCGAGCAGTATCCGTTCTACGCCGCCGGCACCGTATTCTCGGCAAGCGGCATTTCCGGGCCCAACCCCGCGATCGTCGACGATGCGGATTCCCAGGGCGCTTTCCACGCCCACCTGGACTGGTTCATCGAGAATCCCGGCGGGACCCCCGCACCCGGCGCCTATCTCGTCACCTTCGCGATCGTCGCGGACGGCTACCAGGCATCCGAGCCGGTCAAGGTGCTGTTCAACTACGGCCTGACGGAGGCCCAGTACCTGCTCGCCTTCGACTCCCGGGTGCAGCCCGTCCCGGAACCGCCGGCCGTGGGGCTGATGCTGGCCGGGCTCGGATTCCTGATGCTGTGGCTGCGCCGCCGGGCGCCGGCGGCCGGCATCGCCTGATGCTCAGAACATCAGCTCCAACCCCAGTTCGACGCTGCGCCCCGGTTCCGGGCTGAAACTGCGAAGAAAGGACGTGGCGCTGCGTATCTCCTCGTTGAGCAGATTGCGTGCGCGCAGGAAGAGGGAGCCCGGCCGGCCCATGATCTTCTGCCGATAGGCGGCATGCAGGGTCAGGAGGTTGTAGCCCTTGGTCTCAGTCTCGTTGATGCCGGGGCGGTCCTGTGCGTGGGCATGGGTGTAGCGCACCCGCGCGGACCATGGTCCCGAGGCGGTTGCGACCTGCACCCCGTAGCGCAGGGGCGGCTGCCGCGGCACATTCTCGCCGCTTGCCCGCAGGCGGGCGTGCACGTAGTCCGAGAACAGCGTGATCTCGACCGGCGGCGCGATACCCGCGGGCATGCGCAGCGTGGCCTCGGCCTCGTATCCCATGAAGCGCGCGCGCGCCTGCTGGTACTGCGTCACCGGCAGGCACTCGTCCAGGCTCACGCAGCGGGCGCGGAATCGTCCCTCCTCGGCATCGAAGAAGATGCCGGAAATGCTGCGCTGGAAGATGAAATGGTCCGCATCGTTGAGGAACAGGGCGCCATTGAAGCGTATCCATCCCGCATCCGCATCCCAGGTCAGGTCGAGGCTGCGCATCGATTCCGTCCTCAGGTTCGCATTGCCGACGTCGAAGGTATGGGTGGCGAGGTGCGGGCCGAAGGAATACAGCTCGTGCACCTCCGGCGCCCGCCGGGAGCCCGAGAAGATGACGCCCACCATGCTCTTCTCGGCGTACTGCCACGTCAGTGAAATGGAACGGTTCTCCAGGCCGAAGCTGCGCGCGGGAAAATTGAGGATGCGCCCGTCGACCGTCGGCTGCGGGCCCGATACCAGCCTGATCCGGTCGTAGCGCCACCCCCCTTCGAGGCGCAGCGCCGGCGTGATGTCGAGCCGCTCGTGGATGTAGGCCGCGGTGCTGAACGTGTTGGTCTCGGGGATGAACGCCTCGGCTCCCAGGGCGGAAAAATCGCGGTTCATCATCTGCCCGCCCACCACCCCGGATATGCGCGAACCCAACCGGTGCTCCACCTCCAGGCGCCCGTCCAGGGCCTGGTTGCGGAACGTGGTTGCGATCACGCTGCCGGATTTCTCGTGGTGCCGGTAGTTGACCCGGCTGACGTTCAGCCTGACTGCGTCGATCCACTCGCCGGATCCCCACAGCTCCACCCGGCCGTCATAGCGGCGGTTCGCGAGGTCGATGCCGACGTCGCTGCTGCCGCCGCCATGGGCATGCGAACCCGCGCTGGGAGGGATGCCGTAGACGTTGTCCAGCAGGGTGGCCGAGGCGCCCACCATTCCCGCGTCCGCGAACAGCGCCCCGCCCACGCTGCCCCCCTGGGCCTGCGCGCCGCTGTTGGCGACGTGGCCGCAGGTGTTGCGCACGTTGATGAGGCCGAACTGCTGGCGGATGGCCGCGTCATCGACGGCGCAGCCGTTGATGGAGATATTGTCGCGGCGGCGCATGAAGCCGTCGACGTGCATCGCGAAGCGCCCCGCGCCGGCATCGAGCTTGAAGGCATGGGTATGCTCGTTGCCGTTGAAGTTGTAGCGCGACTGCAGCATGCCCTGGACGGGAGATCGCGGGACACGGCGCGGAATGCGGTTGTCGATCACGTTCACGGCGCCGCCGATGGCATTGCCGCCATGCCGGATGGTGGCGGGTCCGCGCATCACCTGGATCTCGTCCGCGAGGATGGATTCGATGCTGGCGGCATGATCCGGGCTGAACGTCGTGGCGTCGTGCGTGGCCAGCCCGTTGCTCAGCAGGCGCACGCGCTGCCCCGACATGCCGCGGATCACCGGCAGGCCCACCCCCGGCCCGAAGGTGGAGTTGGAGACGCCGGCCTCGTCGGTCAGCGTCTCCCCCAGGGTATTGCCGATGCGCTCCCGGAGCGCCTCCCCGCGCAGCTTCACGGCGGGACGGGGCGGTTCTGGCGACACGTCCTCCTCCGGTGCGGCCCTGATCTCGATGGACTTGAGCACCGTCTCTGCATCCGCTTCGGGCCTGGCCGCAGTCTCCTGCCGGGTGTCCGGGAATGCCGGGGGCGCACTCGACTGCGCCAGCGCTCCGGGCAGGCCGACCGTGGCGATGAGACCCGCCATCGCCATGCATGGCAGGGCCGCAGGCGGCACGCGCAGATCAGGCGGCATGAAGTCGGACGGCGCACAAGGAAGGACGCCGGGAGGCCCTATGCTTGTGTTTATGGCGGCGGGCGGCCAGCCCCGCCACGTGCCGCGAGAGGGACGTCAGGAGCCCCGGGGCGCCGGATGAGCGAAGGAGAAGGGTTGTTGACAAAGCCTGGGACGTCCATTATATTATTGATAACGAGTTCTCAATAGTATTATATGAGATCCCGTTCCGGAAAACAATCTTGCCGGTTTCATGGAGGCAGCTGCTTCGTGAGCCGGATGCAACCTTTCATGGAGGACATGATGTTCAAACCCCTACGCGTCACCCTGGGCACAGCACTCGCCGCGCTGTCGCTCATCCTTTCTCCCCAGGTCCTGGCGCACAGCGACATCGAGGTATCGGTGGTCGGCGGCAAGCTGGTCGTCGACGAGGAAAACCATGCGCCGGCCGCGTTCGGCACCGGCTACAAGATCTTCGAGGGCGATTTCGGCGACCTGGCGGGCGGCCCCCTGGGAACCGACGATCCCGGATTCCTGGCGTCGGGCGGAACCTTCCTCTCCGGCGAGCAGCTCTGGTACAACGGACTCGGTACGCTCAGCTTCTGGAACGGCTCCAGCTGGGGCGCAGCACCCGGCGGCGTCACGCTGGGGGTCGAGGACGCGCTCGGCAGCACGACGCTCTTTTCCGCCAGCGGCGTGACGAACTCCCTGGGTGCCATCGACCAGTCCGATTCCGGCGGCGGCATCCACGCCCACATCGACTTCGCGGTCTCCGACCTGAACCCGGCCGGCGCCTACCTCGTCACCCTCTCGCTCACCTCGCTTGATGCCAGCGGCGGCCTGCCCGCGCCCTACGCGGACAGCGACCCGTTCCACATCGTGTTCAACCGCGGGTTGAGCGGCGAAGCGTTCGAGGCGTCGATCGCCACCCTCACCACGCCGGTGCCGGAACCGGAAAGCTACGCCATGTTCCTCGCCGGCCTGGCGCTGTGCGCCCAGGTCGTCCGGCGGCGCCAGCGCCGCAACGGCTGATCCCCTCCGTCCGCCCCCGGCCCCTCGCCGGGGTCGGGGGCGCCGCGTCCGGCAGGCCGGATGAGGCGCTGAAATACGATTCCATGCCATCCGCAATCCGGGCATGGCCGCAACCCCTCTCCACACCTGATGAGCATGCGCTCCGCACACCGGGCTCCTCCGTGGATCCCGCCGTCCGACATGCCCGACCGGCGGCACCTGCTTCTCTATCCCATCTTCACGATATCGGGCGCA
The DNA here is from genome assembly GCF_900119085.1 of Nitrosovibrio sp. Nv17. GTDB lineage: Bacteria > Pseudomonadota > Gammaproteobacteria > Burkholderiales > Nitrosomonadaceae > Nitrosospira. Next base: position 13,975 of record NZ_FPIQ01000017.1, read on the forward strand.
GCCGGACTGGGGTATCAGTTCGTCTGGACCAAGATCCTGGCACTGGCCCTCGGGCACGAGTTCTCCAGCCTGATGGGGGTCGTCACCGCGTTCTTTCTCGGCCTGTGCCTGGGGTCATGGGCGGCTGACCAGCCGTTCCTGCGGCGCTTCGGCGGCCTCCGGCTCTACGCCATGGCGGAGGCGGCGATCGCCGTTTCCTCGGCGCTGGCGTTCCACATGGAGCCACTCCTCTCGACCCTGGCCCACGCCCTGCTGGGAGCGGCGCCTGCCCCGCTGTTCCAGTGGTTCATCAGCTTTTCGCTGCCGCTCGTGCTGCTGCTGCCGGCGACGGTGGCGATGGGCGCGACCTTTCCCGCCATGGAGCGGCACGTGTCGCACACCCTGCCGCACCGCGGGACGGTAGCCGGGCTCTACGCCGCCAACACTGCGGGCGCCGTTCTCGGCGTCCTCGCCAGCGCCTACGTCCTGATGCCGGCCATCGGGCACGGCGCGGCGCTTTTCCTGTTCGTCCTGACCAACATGGCATGCGCCGGCAGTGCGTGGGTGCTGGCCCGGATCGAGGGGTCGGCGGCAGCGGATGCGCTTTTGCGAACACGGGCGCCCCTCGGGGCGAGAGCCGCCCTGCTCCTCTTCACGACCGGCCTGCTGGGCATCGGGCTGGAAGTCGTGGCGGTGCGGGTGCTGGCACAGGTGTTCGAGGGGACGGTATACAGTTATGCCGCAGTGCTGGCGGTCTATCTGCTCGGCACGGCAGCCGGTGCGGCCTGCTATCGCCACGCCACGCGGAGCCGGGACTCGCAGCGTGTGCGATCCCTCCCCGCGGGCTTGCTGGTCGGCCTGGCGCTGGCCACCCAGCTGGCAGTCGCGACCCTGGACGGCGCACGGGGCGCCTACCGCGCCAGCCGTCTGGCGCTGGGCGACTCGCTGGCCGCCGTCATCACCTCGGAAGCCATGATCGCCGCGCTGACACTGGCGCTGCCCACCCTGCTGATGGGCGCCCTGTTCAGCCATCTGGTGCAGGCGTGCCGGGATCGGGACGCCTCCGTCGGCGCGGCCGTGGCCGTGAACACGCTGGGCTCGGCATGCGCCGCAGCCCTGTTCGGCATCGCGGTGCTGCCCCAGGCGGGTGCGCGCGGAGCGCTCGCGCTGCTGGGATTCGGCTATCTTGCCCTGCTGCCGCTCCTGCCCGCTTCTTCCCCCGCGCCCTCCCGGCGGAAATCCTGGCTGGCCGGCGCCGCGGCAGCCGGCGTGGCCGGCCTGGCGCTGGCGCTGGCGGTGCCCGGCGAGTTGAGGATCATCACGCTGCGGCAGGGCGAGTGGGTGGTCGAGCACCAGGAAGGCGTCATGGCGTCGGTCGCCGTGATCGGAAAGGGCGGCGAGCGCAACCTGCGTGTCAACAACCGCTACCAGATGGGCGGAACCGCACGCGACGCCGTGCGCCTGCAGTCGCGCCAGGCGCACGTCCCCCTGCTGCTGCACCCGCAGCCGCGCACCGCCCTGCTGCTCGGCGTGGCCTCGGGGGTGACCCTGGGCGCGGCCACGCGACATGCCGATCTGCGCATCGACGCTGTGGAACTGGTGCCGGAGGTCATCGGGCTGCTGCCGTTCTTCGAACCCCACAATGCCGCACCCCAGCGGAACCCGCGCGTCCGGCTCGTCAACGCGGATGCACGGCGCTTCGTGCGGGCGGCGAACGGCAGTCTCTACGACGTCGTGATCGGCGATCTGTTCCATCCGGCGCTGGATGGCGCCGGCGCCCTCTACACGCGCGAGCACTTCACCGCCATCCGCAGCCTGCTGGCGAGAGGCGGGCTGTTCTGCCAGTGGCTGCCCCTCTACCAGCTCGACGAGCCCACGCTACGCACCATCGTCGCCACTTTCCTGGAGGTGTTCCCGGAGGCGGCGGCGATACTCGCCGACGAGAACCTGGAATTTCCGGCGCTGGGCCTGGTAGGCGGGATGCCGCGCCTGGATCGCACCCGCGGCAGTGCCGGCGATCCCCGCCTGGCGGAGCACCTCGAGGGACTCGGCCTGCGCGGCCGCGTGGACTGGGCCGGCACGTTCCTGGCGGATGCGCCGAGGCTGCGGGAATACGCCGGCGATGCACCGATCGGCACCGACGACCATCCCCGGGTGATCTACCTTGCGCCCCGATTTGCCGCCCGGCGGGGCACGCTGTCGTACGGGCGCCTGCCCGCCCTGCTGGCCGACGATCCGGCCGGCGCATACCGCCAGGGCGGCGACGCCCGCCTGGCGAGCCATGTCCGCAGCCGCAACCTGGCCCTGTGGGGGCAGATCGCAGAACGCGAGGGACGCCTGGACGAAGCGCTCGGCCTCTATCGCGCCAGCGCGGCGCTCAACCGGGACTACCGCCCGGCGCAGGAAAGAATGAGGCTGCTCGAACGGCACCTGCAGCGCCGACAATCGCCCAGCTCAGGCGTTCAGTGACGGCATTCGCTGCACTGCCCGTACAGGATCAGGTCGTACTTCTCGATCACGAAGTCGCGGGGAGCCAGGAGATGGCTCTTCTTGATGCGTTCGTGTATGTCGAACACCCGGCTGCAGGAACTGCACTTGAAGTGGTAGTGATCGTCCAGCCTGGCCATCTCGTAGCGATCCGCCTCGCCCGGCAGCCTGACCGGCAGTATCCACCCTGCAGCCACCAGATCCTTCACCGTTCGGTAGACCGTCGCGATGCTGAGCGATGGCACGCTGGCCCGGCCCGTTTCATGTATCTCCTGGGTGGACAGGGGCCGGCCCGCCTCCGAGATGACGTCCAGTATCGCATTGCGCTGTCGGGTATTGCGTTCCATATCACCTCGGCACGATCAGAGCGGCGGACTCATCGATCCGCCGCATGCAATAAAAAAGGGCCAGCCTGCACAAAATGATCCCGCATCGCCTTGACTATATGCTATTGATAACTTATTATCAATAGCACCATGCATGCCGCTGGCGGCGGCCCGCCGATGACGGCAGGCGGCCACCACGCGCATTCGTGGCAAGAAACGTGGGCAGGGCCCATTTTATAACCGCAGAAGGAGAATGTATATGCGCCTCATACTACGCAATACCACTGGAGGAACCGCCCTGGGTCTGGCCGGCCTGATGATCCTGGCATCCCTCGACGCCTCGGCGTCGTCACGGCATGACGAAGGCATCGGCTTCTACGTCGGTTACGATGCCCTGGCCACCATCGCCTCCGGCACCTATGCCAGTCTTTCCAACCCCAATGCGGATCGTCTCACTCTCCTGCTCGACCATGGCAACCATTTTCATGGCATCGGCACGTACGGCTATGCCGGCCCCGCCGGCGCGCCGGAAATACTTTCCACCAACTCGAACAACCGGATTCCTGAAATCTCCTCCCGCGAGGATCCTCTTCCCCTCACGGCGGGCAGCGGCCTGTACGGCGGAACGCTGCGTTCCGGCGTAGGCGATTCCGAATACAGCTACCTCGGCATCGCCTCCATCCAGTCCCTGGCGGGCCATGTTCCCGGCGGCGTGGAAGACGTGCTGTTCCACAGCAGCAGCAACCGCTGGTCGGGCACGCTCGACGGTGCGCAGATCGCCCTCAGGCTGGTGAACAGCACGCCCGGCCTGCACATCGGGACCGAAGCCATCCGTGACGCGTACAGCGGCAGTGACGTATTCGCACTGGGAACCGGAAACGACTTCGAGTTCAAGCCGATCTACTGGGTGGATGCAGACGCCGCCGCGGGAGTGTATTCCGCCACGTTCGAACTCCTGAACACCAGTGCGGAATCACCCCTGCTGAGTTCGGGTACGTTCAGCTTCGATTTTGCCGTCTCGCCCGTTCCGGAGCCGGAAACCTACGCGATGTTCACCGCCGGGCTGTTCCTGCTGACCTGGGGCGCCCGCAGGCGCGCGCGCCGCTGATCGGCGACGCCCCCGGAAACAGCGCTTCCCCATTTTATTTGAATGGGGAAGCGCTCCGGCTCGATACTTTCCCATACCCACCATGACGACAACGGACACGCGCCTGCCGGTAACGGTACTCTCCGGATTCCTGGGCGCAGGCAAGACCACCCTGCTCAACCACGTCCTGGCGAATCGCGCGGGGCTGCGCGTCGCGGTCATCGTCAACGACATGAGCGAAATCAACATCGACGCCTCGCTGGTCGAGCGCGGCGCCGAAAATGCCGGCGCGGCGCTGTCGCGCACCGAAGAGAAGCTGGTGGAGATGAGCAACGGCTGCATCTGCTGCACGCTGCGTGGCGACCTCCTCGCGGAGGTGCGCAAGCTTGCGGCGGAGGGCCGCTTCGACTATCTCATGATCGAGTCGACCGGCATCGGGGAACCCATGCCGGTCGCCGCCACCTTCGATTTCCGTGACGAACGCGGCGATTCGCTCAACGACCTGGCCCGCATCGACACCATGGTCACGGTGGTGGATGCGGTCAACCTGCTGGACGACTACGCCAGCGAGGATCTGCTGGCGCAGCGCGGCGAGGTGGCGGGTGACGGGGATGAACGCACCCTGGCGGGCCTGCTGGCGGAGCAGATCGAGTTCGCGGACGTGATCGTGGTCAGCAAGGTCGACCGCGTCGGCCAGGCAAGACTGGATGCCGTCATCGGGACGATCAGGGCGCTCAATCCCGTGGCTGACATCGTGCATGCCGAGCATGGCCGGGTGCCCCTCGACAGGATACTGGGCACCGGCCGCTTCGACCTGGATCGCGCCAGCGCGATGGCGGGCTGGGCCAGGGAACTGGCGGGCGAGCATACCCCGGAAACCGAGGAGTACGGCATCGGCAGCTTCATCCTGCGCATGTGCGAGCCCCTACACCCGCAACGGTTCGCGGCCTTCCTCGGCCTGCCCCTGGCCGGCATCCTGCGGGCCAAGGGCTACGTATGGCTGGCCAGCCGCCCCGAATGGGCGATCGCCTACTCCCGTTCCGGCAACACCGCCTCGGTGGAACCGGTGGGACGATGGTGGGCGGCGGTCCCCCGAAAACAGTGGCCCGCCCGGGGAAGCCGGGAGCGTACCCTGATCGAACGGAACTGGCGCAAGCCCTACGGGGATCGCATCAACGAGATCGTCTTCATCGGGCGCCACCGCGAGTGGGATCGAGCGGTGATCGAGGCGGCTTTTTCCGCCTGCCGGCTGACGCCCGCGGAAATCTCCCGCGGCCCGGCCCACTGGCGCACCCTGTCCGACGATCTCCCCGAATGGTCGGCGATCCCTCTCGTGGAAGAGGCGCTGGATCCGTCATGAGCGCGATCATCCCGGAGACGTTCGAGGAATGGCGCCACTGCATCGAGCACGACTGCGGCATTGCGCTGACCGCAAAATTCGTGGAAGAAAGGCTGGCGATATTGTGCGAGCCACGGCATGAGGAAACCCGCCGTTTCGTGCGGCACTACGGCGAGGCGCACCGGCAGCGGATCGTGGCCTGGTTCGAGCGAATCCCCGGAAGGGCCGCAGGTCCCGCATCGCGGCCTCCCCCATGATCCGCGCCGACTCTCGCGACGGCCTCATGAAAAGCCAGGAAGCCTCCCGACCAGCAGAAAATCCGGAGCATCCCGTGCCGCCGGGCGAATACATGTCGCCGGCGCAGCGGGCATTCTTCCGCCAGTTGCTCGAAGAGGAACGGGATGCCTTGCTGCAAAGCGCCCGCAGCACGCTGGAGCAGATGCGCAGCACCGATTCGGAACCGGATCCCAGCGACCGCGCAAGCACGGAAGAAAAATTCTCCCTCGAGTTCCGGGTGAGGGACCGCGAACGCAAGCTGCTGGGGAAGATCGAGGAGGCCCTGCAGCGTATCGAGAACGGCACCTATGGCTGGTGCGCGGAGACGGGTGAACCGATCGGCATACCGCGCCTGCTGGCACGCCCCACCGCCACCCTCTGCATTGAGGCACAGGAGCGCCACGAGCTGCTGGAACGCGGCCATCGACCTTGATTATTGATCACCACACCCTCTTCTTCGCAAACACGCCGTCATGCCCGCCGCCCTCTGCAAGCCATCTCCTCCCCTCGCCGATTCCGCGCGCCGGCCATACGCGTGCACGACGCGGCAAGCGGAAGACCTGGTCCGAATCTTCGATGCAGGCATGCAGGTCGTCCGCTGGCGACGCCGCGCCGACCCCGCCATCACCGCCTTTCTGCAACAGGCCGCGGCAAGCGGCGCCCTGGGGAGCGGCTTTCGCACCACCGTCGCAGCAAACCGGCGAGTCGATCCGGCCCTGCTGCCGGACGGACCGGATCGACTTGCCATGATCGATGACATCCATGGGCTCTCGTCGCTGTATTCCGACCTGCTGGGATGCCCGGCCGTGGGCCTGCGCCTGGAAGTGCTGCGCCACGCCATGTGCCCGCGCTTCCACGTGGACCGCACCGGGATACGCCTGACGTGCGCCTACCTGGGGCCAGGCACCGAATGGATCGATGATGCGGGAGTAGACCGCGACCGGCTTGGCCGCGGATCCACCGGCCTGCCCGACCACGCTTCGGGCCTGTTCGACCGCGGAACCACGGTGGAAGCCGCCTGCTCCTTCGACGTGGTGCTGCTCAAGGGCACGCTGTGGCCGGACAACGCCGCCCGCGGCGCGATTCACCGCTCCCCGGCCGTTCCCTCCGTGGACGAGCCTCGCATCCTGCTCGCGATGGATGCGATCTGGAATTGACCCGCGAATCCGGGGAGATCGGACTCAGCCGAATGTGGCGAGGCTGCCGAGCCAGGCGGCCGCGATGGTCAGAATCAGCCCCGGCACGATCCGCAGGGCAAAGCCGCGCCCACCGCTGGTGAACGCCAGCACCACCTTGGTCACGGTATTGGTGCTCATGGCGAGCAGAATGGGCACGACTGCATCGTCCGCACCGAGCTTGCCCCCCGCGACCAGGGAAGCGACCGACACTGCGGGTGCGTGCGTGTCGGCGAAGCCGGCGATGGCCGTGCCGGCGATCAGCCCGGCGCTGCCCAGCCAGCTGTTGAGCGCCGCTGCGGCCAGCAGCACGCCCCCCATCATCGCCGCCAGCATGAGCGCACTGCGGAAACTGAACGCGCGCCCCATCTCGATCGTATCCGGAGTGTTCTGCCGCAACGCCTGCCTGAGAACCCATCCGCCATAGGCAGTGGCCGCCGCGCCCGCCGACAGGAGCGGCAGCGCCAGCGCACCCAGCGTGGGAGGATGCGCAGCTCCCAGTATCAGCGCCATCTGCACGATGGTCGCCACGGTGGAAAGCACTGCGCCCCCCGTCGCCGCCGCCATGAGCTCGGACTTGCGTCTGGCAAGCGAACCCATCGACGCGATGGTCGCCGAGCTGGACACGAATCCGGATGCCAGCCCGGCGACGGGCAGCCCGTAGCGCGGCCCCAGCAACCGCAGGGCGATGTATCCCCCGGCGCTGATCGCCATCATCAGCACCACGATGATCCACAGCAGATGCGGGTTGATGGCGTCGAACGGCCCCATGTGGCGATCCGGCATCAGCGGCAGGATCACCAGCGCGGCGCCGGCCAGCACCAGCGCATCGTGCAGCTCGGCCTCCGTCAGCGTCTCGCGCACGAAGGTGTGGATGCGGGTGCGGGCCGCGAGCAGCAGGGCCACCGTCACGCCCAGGGCGGAGGCGAGCAACGGCTCGCGCATGGCGAGCGCGCCCAGCAGCAGCGTCAGGAGCTGGACCATCTCGCTGGTCAGGCCGGGATCGCTCCGCGGCCGGGTGCGGAAATATCCCAGCGCGATGAAGCCGGCCACGGCGAGCGCCACCACCGCCAGCAGCGGAACGCCTCCCAGTTCGAAGCCGATCGCCCCGAGCAGCGCCGTGACCGCGTAGGTGCGTATCCCCGCCGGCGCGCGGTGCCGCCCCTCGCCCTTCCTGCGCTCGCGCTCCACCCCGATCAGCAGCCCGATGCCCAGGGCCACCGTAATCCGCATCCAGCTGTCGGGCAAAAGGGTCATGACCGCAGCCGCGACGGGCGCCGGGAACACTGGCCATCGGCCCGCGCTTCATGGGAACCGGCGCAGCGGATTCCGCCCGCTTCCGGGGACCATTCGGTCCGGTCGTTCATGGCTGCATTCTCCTGCCCCGCGGGTCTTTCCTCTGAATCCGGCTCCGGCAACCGCTGGTCTTCGGACAAGCTTGATGGGTTGGGCTTCGCTCCATCCATCCAGAATAAGCCATTCTCAAATTGAGGCAAGTCCAAATGAGTGGCCACGGAAGACAAGACATGTTCGATGGGTTGCGCTGCGCTCCACCCATCCTACCGCAGACAAGCCCATTGGAATAAGAGAACAAGCCATTCCCACATCGGGTTTTGATTTCGGTTCGATGGACTGCTGCGGGGGACAAGAGAGGAACAGGACGGGTGGTAGGATGGGTGGAGCGCAGCGCAACCCATCAAACCCATCTGAATAATGGATCGCGGAACGGTATCCAGCAGCAAAAGCGGGAAGCGAATGAATGAGCGTCGTGCTCGATGCCCCGGCTTTGCCGGGCTTGCTGCAAAACGAGCCTGGCAGTGATCGCCTTTTGCAGAGCTTGCTCTGGTGCAAGGCTCGCCCCTCGTTCCAGCTGAAATCCGTCACCGTCGCGAGCATGAAACAAGTGTTGACAGGCCCTGGATCAGCCGACGTTGTTCTCTCGCTTATAAAACAAAACGGGAATTTCCCAACAGCTTCTCAGTGATGGCTCAAAAACATGAACCTGTACTTTTTTGAACCGCTCCTTCCTTTCATCCTGCTACTGCCAACCGCCGCCAAGTGATTTATAAAGATCCACCATTGCATCAAATTTCTTTTGTTGCGTTTCGATGAGATCCTGCTTGGCATCCAGGGTATCCCTTTGTGCCAACAGCACATCCAGGTAGTCCGCACGAGCGGATTTGAATAGCTGGCTAGCGACATCGATTGATTGGACGAGCGCTTCCACCTGGCTTGTCTTCATCTGATAGCTTTTATTGAGGTTATCGATATTTGAAATTTGATTCACCACTTCCGCATAAGCTTTGATGATGCTTTGCTCATACTCAAAAGCTGCCTGAATCTGCTTGGCATTGGCGTTTTTATATTCGGCTTCGATAGCGTTCCTGTTGACCAGCGGGGTTACTATCTCTTTGGTAACGGCAGCCGCCAATGATTCGGGGGTATTGATCAGGTACTTGAGCGCGAAAGCTTCGAACCCTATCCCGGCGTTTATGCTAAAGGCGGGATAGAAATTTGCCCTGGCCACCTTTATGTTTAATTCCGCTGCCGACAGCTCAAGCTCCGCCTGCTTGATATCAGGCCTGTTTTGCAGCAATTGCGACGGAATACCCGTCATGAGCACTTTGGGGTTTTGCTCCATAAAACCGCTGGAAGCACGCTGGATAGGCTGCGACGTTCTCCCCAGCAGGACGTTGATCCGGTTCTCAACAACCGTGATATCCTGTTTAAGTTTGTATATGTTGCTTTTGTTCTTTGCCACTTCTGCTTCATAACGTCTGACCCCAAGTGCAGTTGCTCTTGCATACAGCAGAAGCTGCCTGACCATCTCCAACGCATTTTGCTGAATCCTGATATTTTGCTCTAAATTCTCAAGGTGGTTGTCCAGGGCAAGCAGTTCGTAGTACGAATGAGCAACTTCGGCGACCAGGTTGGTCACAAGAAAATTCTTTCCTTCTTCAGACGCCATGTACTCCAGCACGGCCACTTGTTTCGCATTCCTCAATTTTTTCCATACATCCAACTCCCACGTTGAAAACAGCTCAAATCGGAAATCGCCAAGAAACGTAGGAAAGGCATGGCCGGCTAACGGCAGATGCTCTTCAATAGCGCCCTGGCGCGTAAACTCGCCGATCTTGTCACCGCCTGCGCCGACACGAAATTTTACAAACGGCAGATATTCGCCTCTACGCGCCTGGATTTCATTCTGTGCGATGCTGATGCGCTGCATCATGATGTTGATTTCTTTGTTATTAGCAACAGCTATGTCCAGCAAGCCCAACAAGGCGGAGTCATCGAAAAAATCTTTCCACTTGACATCCGCCGAATTGGCCGCTTCCGAAACACCCGGCTCAAAAGTATCAGGAAGACGCGTATCTTCTTTCTTGACGGCCAGCTTAGGAATACAGCCCTGCAGCATCAGCCCCAACACGACCAGAACCATAAGCCGAAATGTCTTATTTTTCATTGTCATCCGGGCCGTAGTGATAGATTTCCGCCAGAGGATCAAGGTCTTCGCCTTGTATCAATTTTTTACCCTCTGCCATTTTCGCAAAAATATAATAAAGTCCTGGAATAACGATGACGCCAAACACGGTACCGGTAAGCATCCCACCCAGTGCCGAGGTGCCGATCGTCCTGTTGCCCACCGCTCCGGCGCCCGTCGCCATCGCCAGGGGTATCAATCCGGCTACAAAGGCAAATGAAGTCATCAGAATCGGCCGAAAACGTTCTTTTGCGCCTGCAATCGCCGCTTCTCTGACCGTCATGCCTTGGCCTTGCTTCTGGCTCGCAAACTCGACGATCAACACCGCGTTTTTGCCGAGCAAGCCAATCAGCATCACCATTCCCAGCTGGGAATAGACATCATTGGCAAGCCCCGCTTCTTTCAACAGCAAAAAGGCACCGAAAATGCCAGGGGGTAGCGAACACAACACGACCAGGGGCAGGGCAAAGCTTTCGTATTGTGCGGCCAGCACCAGATAGACAAACAGGATAACGACGGCGAAGATCATCAGTGCTTCGTTGCCCCGGAGGGCTTCGTCGTATGTCAAGCCTTCCCAGGCAACTTCAAAACCTTTCGGCAACGTGGCTTCCGCAACCTCTTCGATTGCCTTGATGGCTGCGCCAGTGGTATAGCCGGCTGCGGGTTCGGCCCGGATCGCCGACGAGTTATAGAGGTTATAGCGCGTCAGTTCGTTGGGCCCCTGCTTTTTCACCATGGTCATGAAGGCGGAGTACGGCACCATTTCGCCTTCATCATTCTTCACAAAATATTTCAACACATCTTCAGGGGCGCGCCTGAATTCCGGCAACGCCTGGGCGTAGACCTTAAAAAAGTTATTGAAGCGAATAAAGCCTTGTTCATAAGTACTGCCGATCATGATGTCCAGCTGATTCATCGCGTCGTTGATGTTGATCCCCTTCTGCATGGCCAGCCTATTGTCGATGACCAGTTCGTATTGCGGATAATTGGCCGCATAAAAAGTGAACAGGCCGGTCAATTCCTTGCGTTGACGCATCGCTTCCATAAACGTTTTGTTAAGTTCGTCGAATTCGAAGAAATCCGTGTCCAGCGTCTTGTCCAGCAAGCGAAACGACAAACCCGATGCCGCACCGTATCCCGGCACTGCCGGCGGTTGAAAAAACTCGATGGTCGCACCCAGGTCGTGGGCTTTTTCCTCGAGTTGGTGGATGACCTGAGTGACCGAAAGTTTGCGTTGCGACCAATCTTTCATGTTGACAACAACAGTCCCCGCATTTGATCCACGGCCTTCGGTGAGCACTTCGTAGCCGGCCAGGGAAGAGATCGATTGCACGCCTTCGATTTCTGCGGCCATTATTTCCAGCTGACGCGCCACTTTGTTGGTCACTTCGATGGTTGACCCGGGCGGTGTCTGGATGATTGCATAAATCATGCCTTGATCTTCGCCGGGGATAAAACCGGAAGGCAAGGTTTTATCGACCACGAAAATGCCGAAGCCAAACCCGGCCAATACCAGAAGCGTGACCAGGCGCCGGGTGACGGTGACATTCAGCAATCTGATGTAGCGGCCGGTGACCTTCTCGAAAACAAAGTTAAAGCCATCGATGAAAAGGCTTATCGGGTTCTTCCGTTTCTTCTGGCCGTGAGTGTTCTTAAGTATCATGGCACACAGGACCGGGGTGAGCGATAAAGCCACAATGGCTGAAATGATGATCGACGACGCCATGGTGATGGCGAACTGTCGATAAAACACCCCGACCGGTCCTGGCATGAATGCAAGAGGGACGAACACCGATACCATGACCAGCGTTATCGCTATGATGGCGCCACCGATTTCCGTCAACACTTTTCGGGAGGCTTCAAAGGGGCTGCAATGCTCGGCCTCCATTTTCGCATGCACTGCCTCCACTACCACAATGGCATCATCGACCACGATACCGATAGCCAGCACCAAGGCAAACAAGGTGATGAGGTTGATGGAAAGCCCGAACGCAGACATGGCGGCAAACGCCCCGATCAGCGAAACCGGCACCGCGAGGACGGGAATCAGGGTGGAACGCCAGTCACCCAGGAAAATGAAGACCACCAGGGAGACCAGAACGAAGGCTTCCGCCAATGTGTGCAGCACTTGCTCGATGGACGCCTCAACGAAGCGCGACACATCGTAATTGATTTCGTAGTCCATGTCTTTCGGGAAGGATTTTTTCAATTCTTCCAGTTTTTTCTTCACATTCTCTATGACTACCTGGGCATTGGTGCCGTAGTTTTGCTTCAGCACGATGGACGCGGAAGGGTATCCGTCCTTATCGGAGAAAATGTTATAAAACTCGCTGTCCAGATCGACCTTGGCAACGTCTCGAATGCGCAGAATCTCGCCTGTTGGAGCCGCCCGGAGAATAATGTCCTCATATTCTTCCGGCTTGTTGAAGCGTCCCTTATAAACCAGCACATACTCTTTGGACTGGGCGAGCCTGCCTGTGCTCTGGCCCAGCCGACCAGGTCGTCCGATAATGCTTTGAGTCGCGAGTGCCTTCATCACATCTTCTGACGAGATGTTATAGGCTCTCATCCGTTCCGGGTTCATCCAAATCCGCATCGCATATTGGCGGGAACCCAGTATGGTTGCTTGGGCAATTCCAGTAATGCGCTGGATTTCCGGAATAACACTGACATAGGCATAATTGAACAAAAGCTTCTGATCGGCGTCCTTGTCTGTGCTGAAGAGGTTGACATACATGAGCATGCTGGGCTGGACGAAGTTTACGATCACCCCTTCCAGCTGCACCAGTGCGGGCAGCCGGCTCATCATCTGATCCACGCGCGTCTTCACGTTGACCATCGCGATATTAGGATCGACGCCTAAATGGAAATACACTTGAATGGTCGCCTCGCCGGCGCTGGTCGCATCCGAAGTGATGTATCTCATGCCAGGCACGCCATTGATAGCGCGTTCCAGGAGGATCAGGGACGATTTCACCAGCACTTCGGCGCTGGCACCTGGAAACGATACTGCAACCGTGACCCGGGGCGGCGCAATATCCGGAAACTGCGCGACGGGCAATGATTTCATTGCCAAAAAGCCCATGAATATGAACAGCAGCGACAACACGATCGCCAGCACGGGTCTTTTGAGAAAAATACCAAACATGGCTTGATTCTGGCTAAAAAGGTCACTCGGTATACAATTTCATCAACTCGGAGCGAACCTCTTGGGGTGGCCTCAAATCGATCATCACCTTCTCTCCAGGACTAACCTTGCGCATACCCTCGAGCAAAATCCTGTCGCCGTCATTCAGGCCAGCCTTGACAATAAACATGTGTGGCAATTCGGCCTCTATATGGACAAGCCTTTGCTCCACTTTTTCTTCCTTGTCTATGACGTAGAGATAGATTTTATCCATGATTTCGAACGTCGCTTTCTGAGGGATGAGCATGGCGTTTGGGTAAGGTATGGTCATCAGGATCGTTCCTGTCTGACCATGCCTGAGAATTCTGTCCGGGTTGGCGAACAAGGCACGGAACTGGACATTGCCGGAGGTATTAAAAAAATCACCTACAATCGTCTCGACGACTCCCGTGTGATTGTAAATCTCGCCATTTGCCATCCTTAACTGCACCGTTTCATTGATCTTGCCATTTTCGCGCGTTATAAAATACAGATACCTGGCTTCCGGGACGTTGAAATAGACCCACAACTGGCTGATATCAGACAGCTCCGTCAACAAATCACCTTCATCGAGAAGGCTGCCGACCCTGACGGCCAGATGATCCGTAATCCCATCAAAAGGTGCTCTGATATCGGTGAAACCCAGGTGGGTTTTCGCCAGTTCCACCTCCGCGTTGGCTTTATCCAATCTTGCTCTTGCCAACGCCAGTTCATTGGCTGATACGATATTCTTGTCAGCCAGGGCCTGGGTATTGCGGTATTCGATGTCCACATTTTGCGCTTCGGCTTGCGCTCTTAGAAGTTCCGCCTGATAGACGTTGGGCATGATCTTGAACATGGGCTGTCCCTTTTTTACCCATTGCCCTTCGTCCACAAAAAAATGGGTCAAGTAGCCCTTTTCCAAAGAGCGGACTTCGATATGTCTGATGGCACGAATCTGACAGACATAGGCTTCCAGGATGGAAGTGTCTTCGCGGAATGGCGTGGTTGCCTCATATCTTGGCATTTCTTCATGTGTCTCGGCTTTCGGATGGCATCCATCCAATACCAGGGTGGCGATCAAGCCTAGAACGACGGGTAGGTTAGTGACCATTTGCATGCCGCTTAGGTTGGTTAGACAGGTTGAACAGCGGCATGGATTTGTCGTGGATCGATCTGAAATACCGCGCCTTGATTTTAGTCATCGTCCTCAGTCCACCCGCTTCAGCGGGCGGCTAGTGATTTCATCATGATTGGTACAGCAGGATAAAAAACGTGCTGGTATTTGGCGTATCCTGACGCCAGTAAAAATTATCACATTGATTTTGTGAGTTTTATGTGAGAATCTTGTCATGGAAACAATCGTTGGAAAGCTAACAGACAAGTCCGGAATCCACCGTAATTTTTGCCGGGAAGCGTCAGGGACAAAAACGTTGCTGTCCTTGCTTACGGCAGGGGGTGGAGCCCGCCCCCCTGAAGTCTTTCATGTCGAAATAGCGACGTTCCCGTCATATTTCGTCATACTCGGCTGACATGCCCTAGCCTAAACATCGGGCGCTGGATATGAAGACCTCCGCTGAGGCATATGCATTGGCGGCATGAACGGCACAGGTTCCGGCAGGTCATTACATGGAAACCCTTCAGGCCGGAGATACTCCCCTCACCCGTGGGAGTGTTTTCTAAACTCTTCTTTTTATCACTCCTGGTCGCCAATGAATGTGTCAGGTATCGTAAATACCCTGCATTTGGCGGAAAGCAATGGTGACGTTGCAATAAGCAGTGTCGATTTTTGGCGTGGCGGCAGTACGATGGGCCTGACCGCATTGCGGACCCTGTCAAAACGGTGTTTTCTGCGGAAACGACCCGCCGTGGTCTCGAATTGACCCGGAATAATTGGACATCGTTGCAGGGATTGGCGACAATGGCGGTCGGCGTGCGCGCTCACGCCGGCTTCGCCTTCGAATCCATCGAACCCTGCCGCCATCACCCGCCCGGGGTGTTGGAAATGACTTTCATGACATGAAACGGCACCCGGTCGCCTTGCGCCTTTTTCTGCACTGACCCAGGCGACCGCCGCGGACGTTAACAGGCTGTAGAAGAATGATCGGGCGTTCAGGAGATTGCGTGTCCCCTGCAGTCCCACCATCAGCCGTTCCGATCATGTGCCGCCGGCCGGAACCCTTATGGATGGCGCCGAGGGGAGAGCGCCGAAGCCGAATGCTCCCCATGCATTCAGCGGGTTGGGGGTGGCGGGACGAAAAATCGGTACCTGGTCGATCATGAGTGAAAATTGGAGGATCATGGCAGACATGGGGGATTCCATCACGATCGCGATCCATCTGGTGGCCGCGGTGCTGGCAGGCGGCGCGATCGGGCTCGAACGCAGCGTGCACGGGCATCCGGCCGGCTTCCGGACGCACGTCCTGGTCTGCCTCGCCTCCAGCCTATTGATGCTGGTGACGCTCTACCAGTGGAAATGGCTGCCGCCCAACATATCGGGGGAATTCGTGCGCATGGATCCGACGCGCATGTCGCAGGGCATCATGACGGGCATCGGTTTCCTGGGCGCCGGCGTCATTTTCAAGGAGGGCCTGAGCGTGCGCGGCCTGACCACCGCGGCTTCCATCTGGATCACCGCCGGTATCGGCATCCTGATGGGCATCGGCTTTTTCCTGCCCGCAATCCTGGGAACCCTGCTGACCCTGGGAGCGCTCTCGCTGTTCCGCCGGATCGAGGAGCGCATCCCGCGGCAGTCCTACGTCCAGTATTGCGTGGGCTTCGACCGCCATGCGGCCCTGCCGGAGGAGGAGGTGCGCGCGCTGGCGATCGAACATGGGTTCGAGATCGTGACGACGAGCTACTGCGTTACCCCGGCCGGCCTATTCGAGTACCGCATGGAGGTCAAGACCACCGACCTCAGCGGGGCCTCGGGGCTGGCGCAGGCATTGCAGGCCATCGACGCCGTGCGCGAATTCCGGGTCTCGACCACGGGCGCATAGCGTGGCCATGTCTATGTATCGCTGAAGCCCTCAAGGTTGCCTTGGGTCGAAAGGCGAGGCAGCGGATGTGAATAATGGCAACGAATGAAGATAAGTTCTTTGCATATCGTGTGGCAATCCCGCGCCAGCCCTTGCGGTGCAGGAATGCGTTCTCAACCAGGTGGCCAGCCTGTCGAGATCACGGTCATATTCGCAACTGTCTTCGAGTAGGCGAACATATGGCAACGTTTCGCAAGGGGGGCCGTATCAGTGGGAAGCGCAGGTGCGTCGGCGCGGTTACCATGCCGTTCTAAGTCAAGAATTGAGGGAGGAACTCAAATGCAGCCTGAGCCACACCTCCATATCATAATTGGCGTAAGGCTAAGATTCCAATATCGCAGATTCGCTTGGCGTATTGCGCTACAGCCTTTATATTTAAATTGCCTCAGATACCAATAAATATTATAATTAGGTATAAATTTAATTTATTGAGGAAACCATGCGGGTACAAAAAAACACCAGTGTTACGCTGGGCGAGCATTTTGAGAAGTTTCTCGCCCATCAAATCGAATCCGGGCGTTACGGCTCAGCCAGTGAAGCCATACGCGCCGGCCTTCGCCTGCTGGAAGAACGTGAGACCAAGCTGGAAGCGCTACGTCACGCCTTGATTGAGGGCGAGCAAAGCGGCCTTGCAGATTATTCCCTGCAAAACATACTGGATGAACTGGAAAGCAAAGACTAGATAGTGTCGTCACAAGACTTTGAGCCACAAGGCGAGGCATCGGATGTGAATAATGGCAATGAATGAAGACAAGTTCCTTGCGTACCGTGTGGCAATCCCGCGCCAACCCTTGAGGTGCAGAAACGTGTTCTCGACCAGATGGCGCAGCCTGTAGAGAGCACGGTCATATTCGCGCAGCTGTCTTCGATCCCTGCGCGGTGGAATGACACAGCGAATGCCTCGTGCTTTTGCCTTCTCGACGATCGCCTCACTGTCATAGCCCTTATCGGCAATCAGGTGTCCTGCCTCGAAGCCTTCGATCAACTCCCCAGCCTTTGCACAATCAGCGCGGGTACCTTCTGTAACAATAACTCTGAGCGGCATACCATGCGCATCCACGGCCAGATGTACCTTGGTGTTGAGCCCCCTTTTGTGCGGCTCATGCCTTGATTGCCGCCCCGTGCGCCCGCAGCCTGCGGGTGCACCTTGCAATGGCTGGCGTCGATCATCAGCCATTCAAAGTCCGGGTCAGCAACCAGTTTCTCAAACAGCGATTCCCATACCCCTTGATCACGCCAGCGGCAGAAACGTCGATGGGTGTTCTTCCAGTCCCCGTACGCAGGCGGCAGATCCCGCCAGGGAGCGCCTGTACGAAGGATCCAGAATACGGCATCGATGAAGCGCCGATTGTCTTGGGCAACTCCGCCCCATGCCCCAGAGCGCCCCGGAAGCAGGGGTTCGAGTAACTGCCATGTATGCTCTGAAATATCGTGTCGCCGGCAGCTCTCGGTCATTGGATAGCAAATATCCTGGAAAATCACTATTAAACCATAATCTCGTGACGACAGTGTCTAGGGAAACGCTGATGTTTGGCGCTGTAGAATATTCGAATTAATTGATTCTGTACGCCATGAAGGCGGAAATTGCAGCAGAACGCCTTCCGAGATCGAAAATCCCGAGAGGGTGGCATTGATCAGCGCTTCCTTAAAAGCCCGTGCGCCGTAAAGCTGCAAAATGTGCCAAGGGGCCGGTCATGGGCCATATGAACGATGGTCTCCCATATATCAAGATCGGTTTGGTTGAACTGTTCCCCCGTGAATTTCACGATGATGCCATCCTGGCTTGCCAGCACCCCCTCCTTGATATATTGACGATCCTTGCCCTGAACCGCTGCGAACATTATGTCCTTGCTCATTGTTATCACCCGTTCGGGTGAGATAAATTACATCCATATACATATCTTATTGATCTATCTCATCCCTATCGTATCCGCCAGGATTTTCCAGGCCCACGAAAACCGCCGCTCCACGGATGGCTGAAGATCCGCCGATACCGGCGGATCCCCATCCCATCGCTGCGTTCGCGGAATTTTTGGACGGTCGTGGGCGGGCGGACACGCCGCCCGCCCATGGGCTCCGTGCGTCAGGCCGACTGCGGCATCAGCTGGGCCAGCAGCGCGTCCACATCGATGGCGGACATGCGGTCCACCAGGGAATCGCCGTCCGCCGGCGCCTGCGCGGCGGAATCCGGCGCGGGCAGCAGCATCC
Source organism: Nitrosovibrio sp. Nv17 (assembly GCF_900119085.1). Classification (GTDB taxonomy): domain Bacteria; phylum Pseudomonadota; class Gammaproteobacteria; order Burkholderiales; family Nitrosomonadaceae; genus Nitrosospira. The sequence continues at coordinate 32,519 of NZ_FPIQ01000017.1, forward strand.
TACCCAGGAGGATCTCGGCGAGCTGTCCCAGGCTGGATGCGCGCATGAGCTCCAGCGTGGAGATCCTGATCCCGAACACCTTGGCAACGCTCGCCTGCAGCTCGGCGGACATCAGCGAATCCACGCCCATCTGCGCCAGGGACCGGTCCACCTCGATCTTTCCCGCCGGCAGCCGCAGGATGGCGGCCACCTGCCCGGCGAGCGCGTCCTGCAGGGCGGCGCGCCGCTGCGTCTCCGGGAGCTGTCCGATCGCCAGGCACGCCTCCGGCAGCTCGGCCCCGGCCTGCGCAGCGGCATCCGCCATCAGGCCGGAGAAGCGGGGGGAGTTGCCCCCGGCGGGTTCGAACTCGCGCCAGCGCGCCCAGTCGCAGTGCATCAGGCCGTACTGCGACGGCGCCGCATCGCCCATGTCCACCATGCCGGCCCAGGCGTCCAGCGCCTGGCGGGCGGTCAGCGGATGCATGCCCATCAGCGCCAGGTGTTTCTGCACTTCCTCGCTGTCGATGGCCATGCCGGTAGCGATGGCGCCCCAGTTGATGCTGGCCGCGGGCAGCCCCTGCGCCCGGCGCAGGGCGGCGAGCGCATCGAGGAAGGTATTGGCGGCCGCGTAGCCGGCCTGCCGGGCATTGCCGATCAGGGCGGACACGGAGGAGAACAGCACGAAGAAATCCAGGGGCTGCGCCTGCGTGAGGCGGTGCAGATGCCAGGCCCCGAGCGCCTTGGCCTGCATCGCGCGCGCCACGCGCGCGGGATCCAGCTCCGCCATGGGCGCATCGTCCAGCACGGCGGCGGCATGCAGCACGCCCTTGAGGGGGGGAAACGCGGCGGCGACGTTCGCGAGCAACGTCCTCACCTGGGCCTCGTCCGAGACATCCGCCGCCGCGGCCAGCACCCGGACACCGCGTGCCTGCAGCGCCTTCACCGCCGCCCGGGCCTGCTCGTCGCCGGCGCCGCGCCGGCCGACGAGCACCAGGTGCCGGGCGCCGTGCCGCACCATCCACTGCGCGGCTTCGAGGCCGAATCCGCCGAACCCGCCGGTGACCAGGTAGGTGGCCTCGGCGTCGAACGGTGCCTGCCGCGGGATCTCGACCCGCACCGTGGCGCCGGCCGCATCGCGCAGGGACAGGATGTGCGGCACGTCCGCGGATGCCTCGTCCTCGTCGGCCGCCGGAAAGGCCAGCGCCTCCGACAGGGACAGCATCTCGATGCGCGCCGGCGCCGGATCCGTCTTCATCAACCGCCCGATCTCGCGCAGCGATTGCGCGAACAGCGCCGGGGCGGCCAGCGCCAGCCTCCAGGCATCCACCCGCGCGAGGCTGCCTCCGGTATCCTTGGCACCCGCAGCGTCCGCAACGGCATCGCGCGGCGGGGCTTCGTCCGATCCGCCGCGTACGAGCACGATTTCGTGCAGGGCCGGCGCCCGCGTGCCGGTTGCCTCCCCGCTGATGCGTGCGCCACGCAGCCGGGCACGCGCCAGGGTCGCGTCGCTTCCATCGCCTTGATTGCCTTTGTTATCTTTATTACCCTGAAACGCCGGTGCGTCGCCGGTGGAATCAATGCGCGGACGCGCACCCAGCCAGCGCACGACGTGCATGATGGCCGGTACATCGAGATCCGGTGCGGTATCGATCCGTACCGTCTCGCCCGCGGCCACGCGCGCGACGTGCTTCAGCGCATGCCAGGCGGGCAGCAGCGTCGCCGCCAGGACCAGCAAATCCGTATGCGGCAGGTCGTCCAGATCCTCCAGGGAGAATGCCCGGCTGGCCGGGCAGGCGGCATGGGATGCCGGCACACCCTCGAGCGCGGCGATAACGCGCTCGCCCTCGCGCCAGCGCGTGACGCCGGCCCCGCGCGCACACACGGTGCCGACCGCGAAATACCCGTCCGGACCGCCCGCTCCCAGCGGCTCCGTCCGCCTCATCTCGGCGTACTCCAGGGCCAGGACGATGCCGTCCGCCTCGGGAACCGGGCGCGGCATGGCGCGCCACTCGCGGCGGCCCTGTGCGCCCTGCCCCAGCCGGAAGGCTTCCACCTGCGCGCACTCGCGCTGATTCGAGGCCGCGGCTTCGACTCCGACTCCGGCTCCAGATGCGGATGCGGATGCGGATGCGGATACGACGGCCAGGCGCTCCAGGCGGTGCACGAAACGCTGCATCCCGCGCAGGGCGACATCGTCCTCGCCGTCATTGGCCAATAGCTCCTGCCTCAGCAGGCCGATCTGGGCCGTGTCCGGGACGGCATCCAGGTCGACCAGGGTGCAGCGCAGGGAGGGATATTCGTTGAAGGCGACCCGGGCCAGGCCGACCAGCGGCGATTGCGCGAGGCCTTCCAGGACATCGCCCGCGACGACCGGCTGCACGCCCCGGGTGATCACGTACAGGCGCGGCACGTCAGCGCCGGCGGCGAACACCCGGCCCAGCGCCTGGAGCGCCTGGAGCGTGGCGCCGGCCATGCCGGCGCCGACGGGATCCGTCCGGCCATCGGCGGCCAGGCCCCACGCATGGGCCACCCCTGCGCAACCCAGGGCTTGCGCCTTCCGCAGCAGGGTTTCCACATGATCCACCTCGCCCGCGTCCAGCGGCCGCGCCGTCGTGGAAGATGGCAGCGGGATGCGGATCACCGGGTGGTCATGCCCCGCCTCCAGCGCCCGGCACAGGGATGCTCCAATGCCGCCGTCATCGTCGGCGCAGAATACCGCCCAGCAGCCGCTGCGCTGGGTCTGCGGCACCAGGGCCTGCGGCTGCCATTGCCAGGCGTAGCGCCATTGCGCCGCCTGCTGCGCCGGATTTTCCCTTTCCGCCGCCAGGGCGCGGCAGCGCAGCCCCTCGATCTCGACCTGCAGCCGCCCGTCGTCGTCGAACAGCCTCAGGCTGCCCTCGATGACGTGGTCGTCCATGCGCTCCAGCGTGCCGTGGCACCAGAACGCATGGCTCGGCGCCGCGTGGTAGGCGGCGCGCCGGATGACGACCGGCATGAAGAATTCGTCGCGGCCCGCGATCGCCGCGATCAGCGACTGGAAGCATCCGTCCAGCAGGCTGGGATGCAGGAGATAGGCGGCATTGTCCACGGCCAGGCCGGGATGCAGCTCGATGCGCGCCAGGACCTCTCCCGGCCCACGCCACAGCTGGCGGATGGTGCGGAAGAAGGGCCCGTAGAACAGGCCGCGCTCGTCCAGCTCGTCGTACAGGCCGGCCACGTCCACCGCCTCGCGGCAGCGCGCCTCGATCCCGCCGCGATCCAGGCGGGCGGGTGCCTGCCCGGCGAGGGCCGCGACCGTGCCGGAGGCGTGGGTGCGCCAGGAGGCAGAGGCGCCGCCCTCCACATGCTCGCGGCTGCAGAAGGCATAGTGGCCGCTGTGCGGATCGAGGCTCACGTGCACCGCCGGCTCGCCGCCGCTGGCGTCCAGTATCAGCGCCTGGTGGAACGCCAGCCGCTCCAGCACGCAACCTGCCTCCCCGGTCGATTGCCGGTGGGCGGACAGCGCGGCCTCGACGTAGGCGGCGGCGGGCATGACCACCAGGCCGTCGACCTGGTGATCCGCGAGGTAGGGCAGGAACTGCCGGTTGATCGAGCCCTGCCAGGACGGACGCGGATCCGGCAGGCGGCGATCCAGCAGGGGGTGCAGGGGCGCGCCGGTGCGGTCGGCGACGGAGTCGTCGTCCTCCTGCCAGTAGGTCTCGCGCTGCCAGGGGTAGGTGGGAAGCTTGCGGTAGGCCGCCCGCGCCGCGTACAGGCGCTGCCAGGCGATGCGGCAGCCGGCCGTGTAGAGGCCCCCCAGGGCCAGGCCGAAGGTGTGGCGCTCCGGCTGCCCGCGGCGCAGGGAGGCGAAGGCGCGCGGCTCCACGCCCCGTTCGCGGCAGCATTCCCCGATCGCCGACGACAGCACCGGATGCGGACCGATCTCCAGGAAGACGCGGTGGCCGTCGCGCAGCAGGCTGGCCATGGCCCGGGCGAAGTGCACCGGCTCGCGCACGTTGTCGCACCAGTACTCGGCATCGTAGGCGATGGCCTCGACCCTGTCTCCCGTAACGGTGGAATAGAGGGGAAGCCCCGGCAGCGCCGGCCGCAGGTCCGCCAGCACGCGCCGGATCTCCGGCTTGAGCGGATCCATGAACGGGCTGTGGTATGCCACCTCGACCTGCAGGAAGCGGTTGAACTCACCCAGCCCGGTCAGGTGCGCGCTGATCGCCTCCAGCGCGTCCGCGGCTCCTGCGAGCGTCACCGTGGCGGGGCCGTTGACTGCCGCGACGGATACCCCCGCGGCCGGCAGCGCCGCCAGCAGTTCGGTGCAGCGCTGCCGGCCGAGGCCGACCGCGAGCATCCGGCCCTGCCCCGCCGCCTGCTTCTGGATGCGGCTGCGCTCGTAGCTCACCCGCACCGAATCCTCCAGGCTCAGGACGCCCGCCGCATAGGCGGCGCTCACCTCGCCCACGCTGTGGCCGACGACGGCCGCGGGCTCGACGCCGCGAGCGCGCCACAGCGCGGTCAGCCCGGCCTGGATCAGGAAATTGGCGGGCTGGGCGACGATGGTGTCGGCCATCCTGGAATGCGCCTCGTCCGCCAGCATTTCCGCCAGGATGGACCATCCCGCCAGGCCCTGGAACACGGCGTCGCACGCCTCGACCGTACGGCGGTAGACGGGCTCGTGCCGGTACAGTTCGCGCCCCATGGCCCACCATTGCGGCCCCATCCCGGTGTAGACGAACACCGGGCCCGGCACCGTCCCGCCGTCCGCCCTGCCCGTCGCCAGCCACGGCCCGTTCCCCTCTTCCACGAAGGCGGCCAATTGCCCGCGCATCTCCTCCCACGAAGCGCCGGCGACCGCCAGGCGATGGTCGTGGTGCCCGCGGCGGCAGGACGCGGAGTAGCACAGATCCCGCACCGCGTCGGTGTCGGCGTCGGCTTCGGTATGGGCAGGAAAGCGCGCCAGCCAGGCGCGCGCCAGATCTTTCAATGCCGTATCGCTGCGGGCCGACAGCGGCAGCAAATGAAGCGCATCGCCGGCATCTTCCGCGCGAGCATCGCCGGCGTCTTCCGCGGACGGTGCCGGTGCGCGCTCCAGCACGGCGTGGGCATTGGTGCCGCCGTAGCCGAACGAATTGACGCCGGCATACAGGGGGCGGGCGTCGGACGGCAGCGGCTCCAGCCGTCGCGGCAGGCGCAGGCCGAGCGCGTCGAAGGGAATGTCCGGATTGGGCGTGGCGAGGTTGGCCTGCGGCGGCACCTGGCGGTGCGCCAGGCACAGCGACGCCTTGATCACGCCCGCGACCCCCGCGGCGGCTTCGAGGTGGCCGATCGCGGCCTTGACCGAGCCCACCAGGCAGGGATCGTCCGCCGCCCGCGCTCCACCCACCACCGAGCCCAGGGCGCGCGCCTCCAGCGGGTCGCCCACCGGCGTGCCGGTGCCGTGCGCCTCGAAGTAGCGGATGTCGCGCGCGTCGATCCCGTACCGGTCGCACACGCCCCGGATCAGCGTCGCCTGGGATTCGGGGTTGGGCACCGTGATGCCCTGGGTGCGGCCGTCCTGGTTGGCGCCCGTGCCCCGCACCAGCGCGTAGATGTCATCGCGGTCGGCCAGGGCCGCCGACAGGGGCTTGAGCACCACCACGCCGGCGCCCTCGCCGCGGCCGTAGCCGTTGGCGCGCGCGTCGAAGCTCTTGCTGCGCCCGTCGGGCGCGAGGAACCCGCCCTTGCACATGGCGACGGGATATTCCGGGCGCAGCATGACGTTCACGCCCCCCGCCAGGGCGAGGTCGCACTCGCCGTGCCAGATGGCCTGGCACGCCAGGTGCAGCGCCACCAGGGAGGAGGAGCAGGCGGTATCCAGGCTGACGCTGGGGCCGCGCAGATCCAGCGTGTAGGAGATGCGGTTGGAGAGGATGGTCATGGTGGAGCCGATGGCGGTGTGCGCGCCGATCAGGTCCCGGTTCATCTTTCCCATCTGCGTCAGCTTGTGGTCGAGCGTGAAGGCGCCGATGAAGACGCCCGTGTTCGATCCCGCCAGGGATTCGTGCGGGATGCCCGCATCCTCCAGCGCCTCCCAGCTGGTCTCCAGCAGCAGGCGCTGCTGCGGATCGATGCATGCCGCCTCGCGCGGCGCGATGCCGAAGAACAGCGCGTCGAACGCGTCGATGCGCTGCTGCAGGAATCCGCCCTGGCGGACGTACATCTTGCCGGGCCTGGCCGCGTCCGCGTCATAGAAGCGCTGCAGGCTCCAGCGCTCCGCGGGCACGTCGACGATGGCGTCGTTCCCGCTCACCAGCAGATCCCAGAAGGTTCCGGGATCGTGGGCGCCGCCGGGAAAGCGGCAGCCGATCCCCACCAGGGCAATGGGCTCGGGCCCCGCGCCGGCGTCGTCGTTCAGTGTATCGGTCGTCATGTCTCGTTCTCCCCTTGAAGGATCGTCGGTTCGCATCGCGTGCCGTGGCCGCGGCGGACAGGTCTCGTGAAAATCAGGTGCCGTGCAGGATTTCGTCGCGCAGCGGCGCCGGCAGCGCGCCCTTCTCTTCCTCCCGCGCGGGCGCGGCCCTGAGCGCGGCGAAATCCGCCGCGGCTGGCATGGGCCAGCCCAGCTCCCGGTGCAGCGCGCGCACGCGCTTGCGGAAGGTGAGCCAGTCGCAGTAGGCGGCGTGCCTGGGCGTATCGATCAGGCGCAGGCTCCCTCGCAAGTCGCCGCGCTCCCGCTGCGCGATGCTGCGCAGCAGCGCGTCGCGCCCGGTCCCGTGCGCCTGGGCCTGAAGGTAGCGCGCCACCAGAGACGCGAACAGTTCCAGGTGCGGAAACACCGCCGCATTCCCCTCGTAGAATCCGGGCGTGAACAGATTCGGATGCAGCCGCGAAAAGCACGTCAGGAAGTGCCCCAGGCCATGCCCGGCCCACTCGACGTGGCCGGCGTCGAGGTAGGGCAGCGCGGCGCGGTAGCCGGTGGCGAACACCACCTGATCCACCTCGATCGTGGAACCGTCGGCGAAGTGGACGGTGGAGCCGTCGAAGCGCAGGACGTCGGGCTTGGGGATCAGGTCGCCGTGGGCGATGCAGGACAGGATGTCCGAGTTCATGATCGGCTGCGACTCGAGGATGCGGTGCCGCGGCCGCTGCAGCCCGTAGCGCGTGAGATCGCCCTGCATCGCCGCCAGCATGCGCGCCAGCACCCATTGGCGGATACGCAGGGGAATCCACTCGTTCTCGCGCTCGTAGACGTCGGCGGGTTTGCCGAACATGTGCTTGGGGAGGAAGTGGTAGCCGCGGCGCAGGCTGTGGTACGCCGCCCTCGCGTTCCTGGCCGCCTCCGTGGCGATGTCGCAGCCCGAGTTCCCGGCCCCTACCACCAGCACCCGCTGCCCCCGGAACTCCTCGGGACTGCGGTAGCCGATGGCATGGCGCTGCCAGCCGATGAACCGGCCGGGGATCTCGGGCAGATTGGGCGACCAGTGCATGCCGGAGGCGCAGATCACGCTGCGGTAGATGCGGGTGCGGCCCTGCGCGGTGACCGCCCACATGCCCTCCGCCGGTTCGACCCGCGTGACCTCGCTGGAGAAGTGGATATGCCGCCTGAGATCGTATGCGTCCGCGAAGGCGCGCAGGTAGGCGTGCACCTCGTCGCGGCGGGGATAGTCCGCACCGGGTGGAAACGGGAAATCCGTGAAGCCGGACTGCGTGCGCGACGAGACGAAGTGCGCATGCTCGTAGACCGGGGTACCCGGGTTGTCGATGTCCCACAGGCCGCCGACGTCGCGGTGGCGCTCGAACACGTCGAACGGCAGCCCGAGCGCGCCCAGCGCGCGCGCCTGCGCCAATCCCGAAGGACCGGCGCCGATGATGCAGTGCCGCTCCGTACGATCGATCCTGGTGTCGTGCACGATGATTCCTCCTGTATGCGTTTGGATTGAATCCCTCCATCAGACAGGCACAGGATAGCCGCCGGGCGGATTCCGGGCTGTGGGGAAACTCACTCCAGTGGCATATTTGACAGGCGTGCCGGAAGCGCCGCGGGCGCATCCGCATCCCCATGGCGGCAGCGGGAGAGGGGAAGGAAGGGAGCGTGGGGATCGGTTGCCCGGCGTTACATCCCGAAGGGCTTCCTCAGGACGAAGTCGCGCTCGCCCGGGATGAAGGTGCTGCACTCGTGCTCGGTGCCTTCGTGCCGCACCTTGAGGGTGACGACGGTGGCGCTGTCCTCTTCCCGGCTGACGGGGATGCGCGTGATGCCCGCCGCCAGCGCATGGCCCGCGGGCAGGATGCGGCGGCTCTCCGCGCCCTGAAATCCGGAGATGGCGCCCCGGCTCAGGAAGGAGTGCTGCACCGTCGGCCGCGAGGCGTCGGCGGAGACCCAGTTCACGTGCAGCACGGCCGCCCGTTCCAGGCCCGGGCTGACCCAGCAGGCCAGGCCCTTGCGCTGGCGCATGCACGCCGACCAGGCCTCCGCCACCGCCGGCGAAGCGGCCTTCTGCATCAGGAACTCGGCGGCCCGCGACGTGTTGGACGCCGAATTCTTGGAGCAGTACGCCGTCTTCCACTGGCTGAAGCGGCTGTCGTCCAGCAGGCGGGAGGAAGGCTGCTCGCCCGGCAGGAACAGCCCGTAGGAGAATCCGAAGGTGCTGTCGGCAGGATGCCGGGCACGCTCGATGGCCGCCCCGGCCTGCGCGAACGGCGAGGCGCACAGCTGCGCGTACATCGCCTGCTCTCGCACCCGGTCGTCATTTTTGGCGTAATTCCTGTAGAATCCCTCCGACAGGATGCCGCGGCAATCGTCCGTGGCAGCCGCACTGGCGGGCGCGGCATGCAGGACGCATGCAGCGGCCATGATCGGAGCAACGATCGAGATCTTCTTGATTCGCATTTTTCCTCCCTTGCGCTACCCTCGACAGAGCACACAGTATAGAATGAGCGCATGCGGAAATCCAAACCGCCCGCTTCCACTCACACCCTTTCGGGTAAGCGGGATCTGTGCCTGGCGTTTCGGCTCCCGTACGGGATCCACCTCCGTTCTCCGCATGCAATGCCAGAATCCCTGCCCGCCGCGTGCCCTGCCCGGCTCCAGGCCGATGACCCGGTCCTCGACACCTTGCCGCAACTGACTCCCGGCCGAACCGGAGGCGGCCGCCATTGACGGATCTGGATCGGAACAGCGCACCGGCAGGCGATGGCGTTTCGGCGAATGCCGGCGCTAGCCGCGGCGACACCGGTCGCTTCTGGTCGAATCGGCTGTTCGCCATGCTGGCGGTCCTGGCGCTGGTCGTACCCGTGGTGGCCGTGGGCATCATCATGCTGTATGGCCCGGAAATGGAACGCCAGGCCTACGCCGACCTGCAGGTCATCGCCGATCTCAAGGCGGAGCAGGTCGAGCTCTGGCTGACGGAGCGGCAGCGCGACGCGGAGACGATCGCAGCGACCCAGGCGTTCATCGGGCGCGTGGCGGACACGCCGGCAAGCCGCGACCCGTATCTGCAACAGCTCATCCACAATCGGCTGGAGGCCGTCCAGAACGCCTACGGCTATGAATCCGTGCAGCTGCTGAACACGGAAGGCCGGGCATTCCTTGCCGGCGAGGGGCAGCCCGATCTGCCGCCCGCGACCCGGGCGCTGCTGCCGGCGGCGCTGCAGGTGCGGCAAATCCGGAACAGCGATCTGTTCCTGGACGAGCAGGGAATCCCGAGGCTGGACATCGTCGTCCCGCTCGTCTCGCAAACGACGCGGCAGGTGGCCGCCTTCGTCGTCCTGCGCGCGGATCTGCGGCAATTCCTGTTGCCGCTGGTCAGCAAGTGGCCAGTCAACAGCCGCAGCGCGGAAACCCTGCTGGTGCGCCAGGAGGATGGCGTCATCGTGCACCTCACCCCCTGGCGCCATACCGCGCACACCCTCCCGCCGGCGAGCGGGTCACCCCAGAATACGCTGGCCGCCCTGGCGACGCGGGATGGGCACGGCGGCATCACCCAGGGCATCGACTACCGCGGCGAACCGGTGCTGGCGGCATTCCGCCCCGTGACGGGCACCGGCTGGCACCTGATATCGAAGATCGACCGCGAGGAGGTCCTGGCCAACCTGTGGATCCTGGTGTTCTGGGTCGGCGCCGTCATGCTGCTGTCCGTGATCGCGGTGGGCGCCGCCGTATGGCAGATCTGGCGCCAGCAGCGGCACGCCCACCGGCTCGAGCTGCTGGTGCGCACCGCGGAACAGGACAAGCTGCTGAAGTATTTCTATGAACTGCCGTTCATCGGCATGGCGATCACCTCGCCGGACAACAAGCGCTGGCTGCGCTACAACGACCGGCTGTGCGAGATCCTCGGCTATTCGCACGACGAGCTGTCGGCCCGGAACTGGGTGGAGATGACCCATCCGGACGACGTCGGGAAGGACATCGCGGCGTTCGAGCGGATCATGCGGGGGGAATCGGACAGCTACGTGAGGAACAAGCGTTACATCCGCAAGGACGGTTCGATCGTGCTCGCCAACGTGAGCGTCAAGTGCGTGCGCACGGACGAGGGCAAGGTCGACTATTTCGTCGCCATGATCGGCGACATCACCGAGCAGGAGAACCGGAAGCTGGAAGCGCTGGCGGCGCAGAACCAGCTGCGCGCGACGCTGGATGCCATCCCGGATCTGCTGCTCGAACTCGACCTGGACGGATGCTGCCACAGTTACCACTCCGCGCGCACCAGCCTGCCCGCGGTACCCGTCGAGATTCTGCTCGGCAGCAGGATCGCGGACACCCTCCCCCCGGAGGCGGTCAAGGTCATCCTGTCCGCCCTGGCGGAAGCCCAGGAGAAAGGGCTGTCGGCGGGCCGGCAGCTGGAACTCGGCCCGCCCCAGAGCAGGCTCTGGCTCGAGCTCTCGGTCTCGCGCAAGCAGGTCGATCCCGCCCAGGACGCACGCTTCATCGTGCTCGCGCGCGACATCACCGAGCGCAAGGCCGCGGAGCAGCACATCCTGAATCTCGCCCACTACGATTCCCTGACCGGGCTGCCCAACCGCGCGCTGCTCGCCGACCGCATGCGCCTCGCCATCCGCCGCGCCCAGCGCCAGGCGACCCGCCTCGCGGTACTGTACGTCGACCTGGACCGGTTCAAGTCGATCAACGACTCCCTGGGCCACGACGTGGGCGATCAGCTGCTGAAGGTCGCGGCGCAGCGCATGCAGGACTGCGTGCGCGGCATCGACACGGTGAGCCGGGTGGGCGGCGACGAGTTCGTCATTCTCCTGAGCGAGATCGGCAGTGCGGAAAACGCCGGGCGCGTCGCCGAGAAACTGATACGCGCGCTGTCGCAGCCCTACAGCGTCGCGGGGCATGAGCTGGAGGTGACGGCGAGCGTGGGGATCTGTATCTGTCCGGACAGCGGCACGCAGTCCAGCGTGCTGCTGCGCAACGCCGACGCCTCGATGTACAGCGCCAAGCAAAGCGGCCGCAACCGCTACCAGTTCTATTCCGATGCCATGACGGAGCAGGCCATGGCGCGGCTCAGCCTGGAGCACGATCTGCGCGGCGCCCTGCAGCGCGGCGAGTTCTTCCTCGAGTACCAGCCGCAGATCGACCTCGCCACCCATCGCATCATCGGCGTGGAGGTGCTGGTGCGCTGGCAGCATGCCACGCTGGGGCTGATTCCACCGGCGCAGTTCATCCCCATCGCGGAAGACAGCGGGCTGGTGCTGGCGATCGGCGAATGGGTGCTGGGGCAGGCCTGCCGGCAGGCGCGGGCATGGCACGAGCGCGGTGTGCTGCACGGCCGCATCTCCGTCAACATCTCCGCCGTGCAGATACGCCAGAGCGACTTCGTGGACATCGTGAAACGGGCTGTCGAGGCGTCGAGGCTGCCGCCGGACAGCCTGGAACTGGAGCTCACCGAGAGCACGGTGATGCAGGACATCGACTCGAACGTGCAGAAGCTGCGGGAGCTGGAGACCATGGGCGTCAAGGTCGCCATCGACGACTTCGGCACCGGCTATTCGAGCCTCTCCTACCTGCGGCAGTTCACGGTCAACCGCCTCAAGATCGATCAATCCCTGGTGCGCGACGTGCCCGGCAACCTGGACGCCGAGGCGATCGCGACGGCCATCGTCGCCATGGGGATCAGCCTCGGCCTGCGCATCATCGCCGAAGGCGTGGAGACCGAAGCCCAGGCCGATTTCCTGCAAGGCGTACTGTGCAGGGAGGGGCAGGGCTACCTCTACGCCCGCCCCATGCGGGTGGCGCAGTTCGAGGAATGGGTGGTGGCGTGGAAGCGGCACATTGCCGACCGCCCCCCGCCTCCCGGCTGACCGCCGTCAGTCCTTCTTCCCGGCGCCTTCCTTCTTGACCGGGCTCTGCACCGTGTAGCCTTCCTCCTTGGCCTTGTAGCCGCCATACGCCCCCGCCCCGCCGGCGGCGAGCAGCCAACACCCCGACAGCGACGGCAGCACCAGAACGAGCACCCCTATCCGAATCAGCCTCATCATGTCCATCATGTCTCCAGAAGATTGAACAACACGGCGCCGGCGCGCAATGCGCCGAACGGCCGCGGATACGGGCACCGATCACCGCACCCGGGCAGATGGAAGTATATGCGTATCGCGATACGGGGTAAATCGGGATCGCGCCCTCCACCCTCCGCGGCTTGCGCCGCCGCAGCGCTATGGGTATTCTGGCCGGGAAACGGGCGGGACTGCGCGCAGCCTCCTGCCGTCCATGCCCTGCCGGCATCTTCCCGTGCACCGTGCCGGCACGGCTGCCGAAGGGAGCAGGCAACCAACCCATGACAGGATCCCGCATGCCAGGCATCCGCGGCGCGAAGCCGCTTCACGATTTCGTTACCGGCGGGGAGGCCCCATGAACCGGACGGGACACGGGGCCTATTCCCGGGACGCGCTGCCCGCCGCCCGCATCCTGGCGGCGCAGGCATTCTCGCGCGCGGCCGGCGCACCGCTGGTGCACGGCAACGGCATTCGCCTTCTCAGGGATGGAAACGAGAACTACGCCGCTTGGCTGGACGCGATCCAGGCAGCCGAGCGCAGCATTCATTTCGAGAACTACATCATCCATGACGATCCGGTCGGCCGGCGTTTCGCCGAGGCCTTCATCGCCAAGGCGAAGGCAGGCGTGCAGGTCAGGGTGCTCTATGACTGGCTGGGTTCCCTGCCCGAGGCTTCGCGCGATTTCTGGCGGCGGCTGAGCGACGGCGGCGTCGCGGTGCGCTGCTTCAACCCGCCGCGCCTGGACAGCCCGCTGGGATGGATCAGCCGGCTGCATCGGAAATCCCTGTGCGTGGACGATCGGGTCGCCTTCATCAGCGGATTGTGCGTCGGCCAGATGTGGGAGGGATACCCCGAGCGCGGGATACCGCCCTGGCGCGACACGGGGGTCGAGGTCAGGGGGCCGGTGGTGGCCGATGTGGTGCGGGCGTTCTTCCATGCCTGGGCGGAAGCCGGCGCCGAAGCCTTTCCCGACGGGCTGCCGCAACGCGACTCGATCCCCGCCGCAGGCAACGTCGACCTGAGGGTGCTCGCCAGCGCCACGGCAACCGCCGGCCTGTACCGCCTGGAGCAGTTGATCACGGTGCTGGCGCAGAAGACGCTGTGGCTGACGGACGCCTACTTCGTCGGCACCGCCAGCTACGTGCAGGCGCTGCGGGGCGCCGCCAAGGACGGTGTGGACGTACGGCTGCTGGTACCTGGTTCGAGCGGGGATCTGCAGTTCCTGCGCCCGGTGTCGCGTGCGGGCTACCGTCCGTTGCTGGAGGCGGGCGTGCGCGTGTTCGAATGGAACGGATCGATGCTGCACGCCAAGACGGCCGTGGCCGACGGCCGCTGGGCGCGCGTGGGATCGAGCAATCTCAACATCGCCAGCTGGCTGGGAAACTGGGAGCTGGACGTGGCGGTTGAAGATGCCGGATTCGCCCAGGAAATGGAGCGCATGTACCTGGAGGACCTGGACAATGCGACGGAGATCGTGCTCGGCCGCAAGAACCGGGTGCAGGCGGTGGGCGCGCCGCCCGCCCTCCCGCCGGTGAGGCGCAGCCGGGAACGGCGCAGGAGCGGCAGCGCGGGACAACTGACCGCCGGCGCCATCCGCGTCAGCAACACGGTGGGCGCGGCGCTCACCAACCGCCTCGTCCTCGGCGCGGCCGAAGCCAAGATCATGGCGTCGGGCGGCGCCATCCTGCTGGGCATGGCGCTGCTGGCCCTGTTCGAGCCGTTGCTGCTGGTGGCGCCGTTCGCGCTGTTCGCCGGCTGGATCGGCGTCTCCCTGCTGATCCAGGCCTACACCCTGCATCGCGGCACCCATGCCGGAGCGGCATCCGACCACCCGGGCAGCCGCATCGAACCCTTCCTGTCGCGCGAGGAGCCGTCCGAGGACGCGCTCGCGGATCCCCCGCCCGTCGTTCTCCGCAAGCCCCGCCGCAAGCCGCGCGCGCCGGCAGGCCGAACGCGTGGCGACGGCCCCCCGGATTGAGATGTTCCCTTGGCCGGCACCGGATCGCTTCGGTCCATCGGGCATCGGACATCCCGCGGGGAAAGCCGGAAAGACATGGGCATCGCGGCCCGGGTCACGCTATACTTTCGATGCATCCTCCGCCCGGGCCGGGCGATCCGCAGGGAGGCTCCGAATGCCGCATAGCACGACTCCGTTCAGGGCGATCGTCATGATGACGCTGTGCCTGCTGCATGCGCCGGTGCGAGCGGAGCCGGTCGGCGAGGTGGATACCGCCTTTCGCTGGCTCGGCCGGGACGACCGGGTGGTGGTCGAGGCGTACGACGATCCCAAGGTCCGCGGCGTCACCTGCTACGTGTCCCGCGCGCGCACCGGCGGCGTGAAGGGCACGGTGGGCCTGGCGGAGGACCGGGCGGAAGCGTCCATCGCCTGCCGCCAGGTGGCGGAGACGGTGGGCTTTGCCGAAAAGCTCCCCCGCCAGGAAGACGTGTTCACCGAGCGCATGTCGATCCTGTTCAAGCGGCTGCACGTCGTTCGCCTGGTCGATCCGCGGCGCAACACGCTCGTCTACCTGGCCTACTCCGACAAGCTGATAGACGGCAGCCCGCAGAATAGCGTGAGCGCCGTGCCCATCCCTTCCGCGACGCCCATCCCGGTGAAGTAGGCGCGAGAGAATCCGCCCTATCCTGATGGCATGCTTCCGGCCGCTTGCGTACGCTAGCGTACGGACCTTTCCGTGAAAATGGCGTAGCATCCTCCCGGTCGCCGGAAAGCGGCAGACTCTGAGCCAGGCTCATTCACATCAATCTACTGGAGAACGGACATGCGTGGAACCAATCATCAGCCCCGGATCGCCACGATCGCCGCGGCGCTGCTCGCCGGCGTGCTCGCGGGCGGCATGGGAATCGCCACGGCGGGGGAAATCGAGGTGCACCTGAGCGGCAAGCAGGAGGTGCCGCCCGTCGAGACTGCCGCGAGCGGGCACGGCGTCATCAAGGTCGAGGATGACAAGTCCATCCGCGGCAGCGTCAAGACCTCCGGCATCCAGGGCAGCGGCGGGCACGTCCATGAAGCTCCCGTGGGCAAGAACGGCCCGGACATCATCACGCTCAAGAAGACCGGCGACGACGAATGGTCCATTCCCGGCGGGGCGACCCTGACCGACGCGCAGTACGACGCCTTCAAGGCGGGCGGGCTCTACATCAACATCCACAGCGACGCCCATAAGGGTGGCGAAATCCGCGGCCAGTTGAAGCGCTGACGGTCAGAGGCCGGCCTCCCCGGAATTCCCTGGCTCAGTGCATGCCTTCGCGGCTCCTGTCGACCTGTGCCCGGGTAACCAGCGCGGCCCGGTTGCCCCAGGCGTTGCGCACGTAGGACAGCACCATCGCAACCTCCTCATCGTTCAGCAGCTGGGCGAACGGCGGCATGCCGTAGGGACGCGGATTGCCTGCCGTGGACGGGGGGTAGCCCCCGTTCAGGATGCTGCGTATCGCGTTGACGGGGGGCGTCATGCTCGCCCCGCGGCTGCCCGCCAGGGGCGGATAGACGCCGGGTGCTCCCTCCCCCTGCGCCCCGTGGCATTCCCTGCAATGCTTCTCGTACAGGCGCGCGCCCTGGGCCAGCCATGGGCGCGCCTGCTCGCCCGCTCCCGGCGCCACCGGCCGCGCCTGCGGCGCGGTTTCCGGCAGCGACTGCAGGTAGACCGCCATGGCGCGCGCATCGGCATCGGTCAAATGCTGCAGGCCGTGCCTGACCACGTCGGCCATGGGCCCGGAGGTGGTGGCATCCCGCGACACGCCCGTCGTCAGCAGGCGCGCGATCTCCTCCACCGGCCAGCCTGCGGAGCCGGCTTCCCCTGACGCCGTCAGGGAAGGCGCATACCAGTTCGACCCCATGATCTGCCCCCCGCCCAGGGCCTCCTCCCCCGCGGTCGCGCCCAGCGGATTGCGCTGCGCATGGCAGGCGTTGCAGTGCCCCGGCCCCTGTACCAGGTAGGCGCCCCGGTTCCACTCCCCGCTGCGAGCCGGGTCCGGCCGGAAAACACCGGGTGTGAAATAGACCAGACGCCACAGGGCGAGCAACGGCTGGAGATTGTAGGGAAAATCGACGCGATTCGGCGGATTCCGCTGCGGCACCGGCGCCAGCGACCTGAGGTGCGCGAACAGCGCGTCCGAATCCGCGCGCGTGATCCGCGTGTACTCCGTATAGGGGAAGGCCGGGTACAGCAGGCGGCCGTCGCGCGACCGGCCCTCGTGCAGGGCCTGCCAGAAATCCTCCTCGCTCCAGCGTCCGATCCCGGTAGCGTCGTCAGGGGTGAGGTTGGAGGAGACGAAGGTGCCGAAGGGCGTCGACAGCTGGCGCCCTCCCGCATAGGGGCGCCCTCCCTGGGCGGTGTGGCATCCCATGCAGTTGCCGATGCGCGCAAGATAGCTGCCTCTCCGCTGGCGCGGCCCCGCCGCCTTGGCGGGGGCGGCGGCCCGTTCGCGGCCCAGCGGCGACACGCTGCCGCAGCGCCGGGCCATATCCGGCGCAAGCGCCGCGTCGGGCACGGCGCCCTCAGGCACCGGCTGGGCTGCCAGCCATGCCGCCACGGCATTCGTTTCCTGCGGAGTAAGCCCGCGGGCGATGGTGGACATGCAGTGCCCAGCCTGCCCGCGCAGCAGGCCGCCGCGCTGCCAGGCCCCGAGCTGGGCAGCCAGGTAGGCGCGAGGCAGGCCGAGCAGGCCAGGCACGTGGGGTTGCGCGCCCATCAGCGCTCCGCCGTGGCATGCCACGCACGCGGGCAGGTCGCGCGCGGGATCGCCCCGGTTCACCAGTTCGAGGGCGATCCGGATTTCGGCGGGCGAGGCGGCGGCGCGTTCGGGCGGGGGGTACGGCTGGCTGAGCGCCGAGAAGTAGGCAGCCATCTCGCGCAGATAGTCGTCCGACACGTTGGCCAGCAGCAGGGCCATCGGCCGGTAATAGCGTCCGCCATCCCTGAAGCTGCGCAGCTGGTTGAACAGGTAGCCCTGCGGCTTGCCCGCGATGCGGGGATAGTACGTCCCGCTGCCGCTGCCAGGGCCGTGGCAGATGGTGCACGCCTTCACCCGCTCTTCCATCGTGTCGGCCACGGGCGCAGCCGGCGCTGCGCCGGACGGCATGCAGAACAGGCACGACAGCAGGCCGGCGCCCAGGCGGCAGCGGGCCGCATCCCGGTGCAGGCACTCCCTTACTTTATATAATAAAATAGTAAAAACAATCATTTATATACGATATTTGATGTTGATTCATGATCATGGAGTGGCCTCGCCGGCATGAATCCCGTACCCGCGCCTGGCGCCGTCTCGGGCCCTTGCCGAAATCCCCCGCACCCATGGAGGGATGCTTCACGGGTGACGATAAATTTTACACACCGCCCGTCCAGGCCGAGGAAGAGCCTGCCCCGGAGTAACGCGAATACCATATAAATATATGTTGCATATGGATATTATATTCCAGAAAAGAAAACTGGCACGGGTTGTGCATGCCTTCTGACCAGGGGACAGTACTCCCCTGATCAAGAGGGCGGCCCGGTGACGGCGATCCCGCACCGGGCTTTTTGCAGGATCATCGAAGATTGCCGGGAAAACGGCACGGATTTTCAGCGGGGGAGGATGGTTTCGCGGCGCTCCACGCTATTCCGGAATGAGCCTTTTTACAGGATTAGGATGGGCACCGCGGGACACCCGACATGCGCAAGCTGATTGGCTTTACCGGTTCGCACCTGCTCTATCTCCTGGCCGACTGCGTCGACCGGGTCATGAGCCGGACACACTCGCGGCGCCTCTTCCCTCTTTACCGGAAGCTCCTGGTGCGCTCGGTGGACGTGGAGAACTGGGGCGGTGGCGGCGGTGCCTGGGGCACGCTCTGGGCAAGATTGAGGTAGAAAAAAGCAAGAGGGTGAGGGTGAAGGTGGGTAGGTAGCAAGTGGATGGGTAGTAGGTGAGTAGTAGGTGAGTAGTAGGTGAGTAGTAGATAGGTGGAAGGCGATGATGCGCATGCGGGAGCATGCGCATCACTTGCCTCAGTTCTGCAGCATGAAGGTCTCGTACTCGAGGCGGTTGAACTTGCGCGAAAGGACCAGCAGCCCGAGCAGCACGGACAGGGTCACCGACGCGGCGAAGCCGTAACCGAAGGCCTCGGCGCCCAGCTGCAGCGTGACGAGGGTGAATACCAGGTTGGTGGCGAAGAAGCAGGCCGTGATCAGCAGCACCTCCTTGCGCGCGTCCAGGTAGAACAGCACGTTGAGCGTTGCCATCAGCAGCACCTGCACGCTGACCGCGACGACGTCGATGTAGAACAGATGGATGTAGAGCGGCGAGATGCCCGCCGCGTGCAGCAATTCCCTGCCCCACAGCAGGCACAGCGCCACGGTCAGCCCCTGCACCTTGAAGATCTCGTAGATGCCCTGCCGCGCGGCATACACCATGCGATCGCGCCGGTATTCGATGTGCATCAGGGTGTCGCCCTCGCGCACGGCGCGGTAGAAGCGCTCGTGCTGCTCGGCGAAGTCGGCCTCCATCGCGACCAGGAAGACCGCCATGCCCGGCAGGATGAACAGGTAGGCCAGGAAAATCGGCAGGTCGTAGATGATCGACGCCCGCAAGGGCCCGATGATGGCCTCCGACGTGACCGGCACGAACCAGAACACGAACTTGTCGATCCAGATCCCCAGATAGTACAGGGTACCGACCGCGAACAGGATGTGAAAGCCGCCGCGGTCGCGGAGAAAATCGAACCTGAGCAGGGTGCGTCCCGGATACCGGCGCACGGCATGGCGCAGGAACGAGAAGAACAGGCAGCCGTGCCCGGCCAGCACCCCGAGCAGCAATCCGCTCAATCCCCACGACGATGCCGCGATCGCGACGGCGATGCCCAGCAGGTAGCCCTGGGCCAGCGTGCGCACGATGCGCAGGTAGGCCTTCATCCCCGAGAGGAAGATCAGCGTGATCCACAGGCCGCTCAGCATGATGAAGTTGCCCAGCAGCAGCAACTCCTGAAGCAGCGTGCCGCCGAAGGACCAGAATATCAGCGGCGCGGCCCAGGCGGCGCCGCCGGCCATCGTGACCAGCAGCGCCCCGAACAGGTTGGGCAGCACCTCGGCCTGGCTGCCCGCGTACGCCCGGTCCGCGGCGAAGCGCGTGAACATGAGCTGCATCCCGCCGGTCCAGATCAGCGACCCGGCCATGAGGTAGGTCACGCATACCTGGAAGGCGCTGACCTCGGTGCGCCCCACGCCCAGGGCAACGGCCAGGGCGCCGATGACCACGATGCTGAGGATGGACAGCACCCACGGGCCGCCGCTGACGAGGCCCGCATAGCCGTAGGCGCGCAGCACCGACCAGTAGCTGTTGCGCTCCAGCAGCCGGCGGATGTCGTGGCCGATGGGCGCCATGCTCAGGAGGCCGAATCCGTGGCCGGATCGAGTGCCTGCCCGTAGAGATCCCGGTAGGCGGCGAACATCAGCCGATCGTCATAGTAGCGCCTCACCCGCTCCAGACCGGCGCGTTGCGCCGCACGCCAGCGATCCGCGTCGTTGAGCAGCGCGAGCGCGGCGTGCGCCGTTCCCTCCGGATCCGCGATGTGGACCACGCTCCCCGCTGCTCCCAGGGCCCGGTCCTCGGCGCCGCTGCCCTCGATCAGCTCGCGGCACGAACCCACGTCCGTCGCCAGGCACGGCACGCCGCTGGCGAACGCCTCCAGCACCACCAGGGGCAGCGCCTCGCTGATCGAGGTCAGCACCATCAGGCCGAGCTGCGGCAGGATGTCCGCCACGTTGCGAAAACCCAGGAAGCTCACGCAGCGCTCCAGACGGAGACTCGCGACCAGCTCCCTGCATTCCTCCACGTACGCGGGGTCCTCGTCCTCCGGGCCGACGATCCAGCCCTGGGCGTCGGGCCGCTCGTTCGCCAGTATCTGCATGGCGCGGATGAACGTCTTGATATCCTTGATGGGCACCACGCGCCCGATCAGCCCCAGTACCGGCGGGATGCCCGCCGGACGCGCCTCCAGCACGGCCGCGTAGCGCCGCAGGTCGATGCCGTTGGGAACGACGCGGGTTCTGTCGGGCGGCGCGCCGTCCGCGATCTGCCGCAGGCGGTTGCCTTCGTACAGGCTGACGATGGGGGACGCCTGCGAATAGGCCATGCGGCCGATCTGCTCGTAGAATCTGATCCAGAGCCCACGGATGTATCCCATCTCGTCGTGCAGGGTATTGCAGACGTCGTCGTTGTGATCCCGGATCCAGGTCGCCTGGGCGAGGTCGATCTTGCGTTCCTTGGTGTAGATGCCGTGCTCCGTCAGCAGGAAGGGAATGTCCCGTCGCAGGTGCAGCATCGCCCCCAGCAGTCCCGCGTATCCCGTCGAGATGGCGTGGAGCGTGCGCACGCGCGGCAGGCCGGCGGCGATGTCCGCGAGCGTGAACAGCGGCGCGTGCATGGCGCGCACCGTCCAGAAATAGTCGATGAACGAGGGCTCGGTGCAGTGCTCGCGGTATTGCTGGGTGATGTAGTCCCACGATGCCTCGCTGTAGAGAAAATCCCGTTCGTCGATGCCCATTGCGGGACCCAGCCGTGCGAAGGCGTCGCTCATCTGCGCGTCGGACAGCGCAGCGGATTGCCGCATGTGCGCGTGCAGCTCCGCCATGTCGCTGAAGGCTGGTCGATTTCCCTTGTGACCGGCGGGCCGGAGGGGCCTGTCGGCGCGCAGCAGGTAGTGGGTCTCGGCGTGCGTCACGTTGGGCGGAAACGGGTATTGCGGAGGGCCGTACATGCCGCGCTCGCCACCGATGAAGACGACGGCGAAGCGGATGTCCGGCAGGCCGCCGATGATCTGGTGCACCCATGCCGACACGCCCCCGCGGACATAGGGATAGGTGCCTTCCAGCAGCAGGGCGACGTCGGCCACGGCGTCGCCCGCCGCTGCCGGGCGGGACATCCGCTCCCGCGGGGCCGCGCCGTCAGGCATGTGTCCACCAGCGCTGCACCCGGGCCAGGGCGCCGCCCCTTGCGCCCGGCCGCGCGAGCGCCGCCAGGTGGCGCCGCGTTTGCGCGAAGTCGCGCTCGCGGAAGGCGATCTCCGCCAGCCAGGGAAGAATCTTCTGTTCGTCGATGCCGGCCGACCGGGCATGCGCGAGCGCTGCGCGGGCCGCCGCGCGGTCATCCGAATCCAGGAGGATGCGCGCGTACAGCAGCCAGTCGTCCCCCAGGGAACGGCCGCCCCCGGGTGATCCCGCCGCGACGGCGGAGGACGGAGCGGAAACCGGGGCGGGCTGCTCCAGTACCCGCTCCAGGTGGCGGCGCGCGGTCCGCAGCCAGTGTGCCCTGAGTGCGCCCTGAGCGAGGCGCTGGTACACCAGTTCCCAGCACAGCGCCGCGATCGTCTCGTGGCAGCCGCGCTGCCTGCGGAGCGGCACACCGGGCAGGGTGTCGGCCAGATCCAGAATCTGCTGCGTCAGCCTTTTCTCGTTGCCGTCCCGCATGGCGTAGGCCAGCAGGCGCACGTCGTCCACGGGGTCGCGCATCGCCTTCGACCATATCGGCATGGCCTCGCGCGGCAGCATGTGGCGCGTCGCCATGACCGCCTTGAGCCGCTTCAGAGGACGCCCCGCGAAGTGCACGATCTGCCGCAGCGCGCCCTGGCTGTAGGGGGGGATCGGCAGGACGGCCGGAGGCGAGAACGGCAGCTCCGGCCGGATGATGATTTTCGCGCTGCGGGCATCCCGGTCCAGGGGGCGCCTCAGGGCATCGAGCACGCTCCACAGGAGTCCCAGCGCGCCCAGCACCGGGAGCATCCACAGCAGCGCGAACAACAGGCCCATGGCGCCTCGCACCGGCAGCCGGTAGCGGCGCGGCAGCAGCAGCCAGTAACCCCGCGCCAGCGTGTAGGAAGACGCCGTGTGCAGCAGGACGGCCGCCGCCACGAAGGCGCCCCCCTCCCCCTGTCCCAGCGCCACGAGCGCAAGCCCCTCCAGCGCCAACCCGGCCGCGATCAGCGCGCGCTTCATGGTGCGGCGCGCAGGGCGCGGATGCGCCGCGGATCCGCCGCATCGACCGGCAGCAGTTCGCTGGTCACCGCCGCCAGCACGTCGCCCGTGCGCTGCAGCCATGTCCGCGCACCCGCCATGTCGGTCAGCGGCAGCAGGATCCAGATCTCTTCCTCTTCCGCTCCCCCGGCCAGGCAGATCGTGTCGACCGCGCGGATCGAAAGCCTGAGCCGCTCATACGTCTGCCGCACCCGTACCGGCTCGCCCGACAATCTCAGCAGGACCGCGTCGAGCCTGAAGGCGGCATGATCCCGGCATGCCCGCTCGTAGGCGGCGACGAAGCGGGCGATCGAGGTGGCGGCCACGCCGAAGCGCAGATGATCCGCCCCGTGGGCCACGAGCACCGCGATGAGCTTCAGGTTATCCTCGTGCAGGGCGAAGAACGGCAGGGATCGGATCAGCAGCAGGGCATGAATCTCTCCGGTGGAGTCGGCCACCGGCACCGCCGCCAGCAGGTCGCCGTGCTCCGCCCCGCTTTCCGTGACGCGGTTCACCGCCGCCGGTTCGCCGCTGTCGAGGGCGGCACGCAGCACCGCGTCGCCGGCGTCGACGTCGAAGGGCTCCCCGATACGCGCCAGTACCCGCCCGGGATCGACCCGATCCCCTGCCAGACCGACGATGCTGGCCTGGGTCAGGGCACCATGCTCCGCCACCAATTCGATCAGCTTCTGCAGCGATGCGGGCGTGAGGCCGTCCACGGCGTCGAGCGCGGACTGCAGCTGCAGGATGCCTTCGCGCAGCGAGAGCCCGCCGCCGGCCAGCGCCTGCTCCAGCCGGTCGTGCGACAGCCGCAGCAACTGGTAGTTGCGGGTGAATTCCTCCAGGCGCTCGGCGCGGTACTGATAGGCGCCTTCGAGCCGGTGCAGGCGGCGGCCCCACCCGTCCCTGAACTCTCCCGCCGCCATCGCCACGACGACGATGCCGACGGCCCACGCCAACGGGAACTCGGGTGCAGCCTGCCACTGCTGATTGATGGACACACCCAGCACCAGCAGCACCAGCAGCGCGCTCACGAAGCCGTACGCGAATCCATAGCGCAACCCCGCCAGCAGCGGGGCCAGCAGCGGCCAGGGAAAGCCGCCGCCCAGGCGGAACGGATCCGGCGGGTGGGTGAGGAACGATGCCGCCAGCACGATCGCGGTCAGGGCGACGGTCTCGAACCATCCGCCCCACACGGGCGGCGGATCGTCCGCATTGACGATCTCGATGCCTTCCAGCCAGGGCTTCTTCATGGCCTCGACGGCGCCGTGCCCGGCACGGAGACGGCCTGCAGCTCCGATACCTTCGCCAGCGTCCGGCGGCAGACATCCGCCTCTTCCCCGGGCGTGATCCGGTTGGGCGCCGCGTCTTCCGCAAACCACCGGCCGGCCCGGTCGACGTCGTCCAGCGACAGCGGCAGCACGCCGGCAGGCACGGGCCCGCCGGGCTGGTCGTGCAGGTGGGCGGAGATCATCGCCCACTGCGCCTCCACCGGCTTCGGGTCGCCGCGCGCCAGCGCATCGGCCAGGGCCACCCAGAGCGGCAACTGCAGGCGCTCGCGCTGGCGCCCCAGTGCGAAACGGTCGGCGTTTTCCAGGGGGCGCGCCATCCGCCAGCGATCCGCGAGAACCTGCCGTTTTTCCGGCTCGCCGGCACCGCCGGCGCCCTGGTCCCGCACCCCGGCGAAATAGTCGGCGAGCCGCGGCGGATGGCGGGTGGCGGGCGGGCGGAAGCCCGGCGCCGCCCGCATCTTCAGCGCGAGGAAGCGGACATGGTTGGCGCTCGCGGAGCATCCCGCCCACTCCAGGTTGTCGGCCAGCGTCAGGGTCCACATGAAGTCCCGGGGCCGGGCCGACAGCGAGCGCAGGTACCAGTGCGCACCCTGGGCAGCCTTGCCGAGCACGTGCTCCGCCGCGGCGAGCGCCTCCACCAGGGAAGCGCCGATGGCCGACTGGCTCATCGCAGGATTGCGATAGGGCTGGGCAAGCGCATCCAGGGCGGCGCGATCCACGTCCGCGTCGGACAGCAGCAGCCAGATCGTCGCCTCCGTCACCTCCGGATCCGCGCCCCGCAGGCGGGAGAGTTCCCGCAGCGCCTGCCGCGCCGCTTCCCGGTCCCCGCTTCTCATCCGGTGCATCGAGCGGAAATACCAGTAGTCGGGCGCCTGCGCCAGGGCCGCGGCAGGGAATGCGTCCGCCAGAGACAGCCAGCGTCCCAGCGCATCCCAGTCGCCCCGCTTCCATGAAAAGCGCATCAGGCGCTGCAGATCCTCGATCCGCCGCAGGCGCTCCCACCCGTAGTGCGCGAGGCGCTCGCTCTGCGCCTCGTCATGGCGACGCAACGCCAGGCGCTGCAGCTGCTCGAGCACGTCCGCGTCCTCGGGACGGAGGGCCAGCGCCTCCCCGTACGCCTTCTCCGCGCGGGCATCCTCTCCCAGCTGCATGGCCACGCGCGCCAGCAGCAGCCAGTACGCCTCCGCATACGCGGGATCCGGCGAATGGAAGTCGCGCAGCAGCTCGAAACTCTTGCGGATATCCCCCGCCTCCTCGTGCAGCCGGGCCAGTTCCAGCCGCTGCCGCCCGACCTGGGCGGCCGGCATCTCCTGGTAGACCGCCAGCGCATCCCGGTTCTTCCCCTGCAGCCGCAGGACGTGCACCAGCGCCTTCAGCGCTTCCGTCGGATGGCCGAAGCGCTCCGCATGGCGGCGCAGAATCCCCTCGACGTGCCCGGGTTGCGTGGTGGCGAGCCCGGCCGCGACGTAGGCGTCGGTCTCGGCTTCGGTCAGGCGGCGGCGCGTCATGACCGCCTCGAACAGCTGCACCAGCGCGGCCGGATCCGGCTTCGCCCGGGCGAGCTCGAAGGCGCGCGTCTCGGCTTCCGCATCGGCGCGTACGCGCGCGAACGCGAGCCACAGCGCCAGGGCGGCGTCCGGCTCGGCATTCCAGTCGCGAATGCGGGCCACCAGCCGCTGGCGCTCGCTGCCCGCAGCCAGGGATGGCTGCAGCTGGTCGGCGCGCGCGAGGCTCTCCCGCAGCAGCCCCATGGACACCTGCAGCCGCGCGATGCGCTCGACGAGCGCATCATCGCCGGGGGAAAGGCGATCCGCCTCTTCCAGCCACACCAGCGCCTGCCGGTCCTGCGCCAGCGGTTCCGCGATGTCGGCGGCCAGGCGCAGCAGCTCGGCGTCCCTTCGGCCGCCGAGCGTCTCCAGCGCGGAGCGCGCGGCCCGCAGCGCCTCGTCGTCGATGCCGGCCTGGAGATAGGCGCGCAGGCCGGATTTCGCGACCTGCATCCGGTCGTGCCCCGCCGGCGCCAGCGGCAGCGCCCGGAACAGATCGCGGGCGGCCAGCCGCGGCTGGTTCGCCGCCATGCGCTGCCGCGCGGCGGCGACCAGCCAGGCGGACTTTTGTTCGCCGCCCTGCTCCGGCACGGCGGCCATCCGCTCGAAGGTGCCGGCCAGCACCTCGGGCTCGGCGAACTGCTCCGCCAGCGCGACCACCGCGCGCAGCTCGCCTTCGTGACGCGCAAGGCGGAACGCCGCCGGAATCAGCGCGGCGATACGCTGGCGCAGCACTTTTTCCTCCTTCTCCTCGGGCCGCGCATACAGCTGCTGCAGCGCCAGCCTGAGCTCGGCAAGGCGGATCTCGTAGTTCAACGCGGGCAGGTCGCGGCGCGCCAGGGGGTCGATGGCCTGCGCCGCTTCGTCCGTCAATCCCGCCTCCGTCAGTACCTGCACCAGCGACAGGCGCAACGGCGCGTTGCCAGGATCGGACTGCACCAGCACCCGCAGGTAGGCCACCGAGAGCGCATCCTTCGCCGACAGGTTGGAGGGATCGCGGAATGCCGGCTGGCGGGGAAACAGCACCCAGAACACCACCAGGAACACGCCCCCCATGAACATCAGCGCGGGCGCATTGAGCAGGGACTCGCGCTGGGCGTCAGCATGCAAGGTTGAATTCCCCGCGCGCGTCGTTCTCGGGTATCACATGGGTGGCCTCGGCATCCCGCACCCGGGCGGGATGCGCCTCCCCGTTCACCTTCAGCGTGCAGGAGGCGGGCACGGTCAGCGCCAGCTCGCCGCGGGAGTCGAACAGGAACGTGGCGGAACCGTCGCTGTTGAGGTGCCACGACTTCAACGGCGCATCGGCATCGATCAGGCGCGGGGCCGACCGGCCTTCGGCGGCGGGCTCGAGGACGGCGCGATTGCGCGCCAGGTGGACGTAGCGCACCTCGCCCCGCTCGACGTGGCCGACGACGTCGGCCGAAACCCGTGGCGGCGGCTCCGACGCCGGCAGCCGCAGCGTGCGCAGCGCATCCCCCGCCACCAGCCAGCGGCCGCCGAGCTCGCGCGCCAGGCTCGCCGTCTGGAAGGCGCGCGCGCGCGCCACGTACTCGTCGAGCCAGACGCCGAGCACCCCTTCCTCGCGCTGCACGCGCGCCAGTTCGTCCAGGAGCGCGGGGCCGCCCGGATGCATCAGCGCATCGGCGTGAAACGAAAGCGAGGCGGCACGCAGGCGGCGCGGCGCATCGAGCTCCCGATTCCACTCCCGGACGATCCCGAAATTCAATGCCTCGCCATACCACAGCTGCGCGAACAATGGCTCGCCGACAAGCGGTGTCAGCACCTGCGTGCCCCAGGGGGTAGGCCGCAGCGCCGGGGACAGGTCGGCCAGCGACAGCGGTCCGCTCTGCCAGTGCAGGCCGCCGCCACCATAGTGGGGCAGCGCCTCCTTGCCGATCGTCGCCAGTACCGCCGCGCCGGGATTGCCGTCCCCCGGCCAGATGAGCAGCGGCGGAGAGCCGGCGGCCAGCGCGCGGATGAAGCCCATGGTCCCGGTGGTCTCGCGCGCCATTTCCGCGGCATAGCCGTCGATGAACACGCCATAGCGGTAGGGCTGGCGCTCGGCATCCGGTTTTCCCTCGAATATTCCCCAGTAGAAGGGGTGGCTGTAGGTATGGCTCGCCAGCCGGACATGGGGCAGGGCTGCCAGCTGCCGGACGGCCTCCCGCTGCGCGTCGCTGCCGGCCTCGGCCTCGATCACGCCCAGCGTGACCGGCGCCCGGTTTCTTTCCATCCACGCCGCGAGCCGCCCGGCAACCTCCGTTTCCTGCCCGTCCACGGGAAACAGGCGGTCTCCCCGCACCTCGACGATGCCCAGCCGGCGGCCGTTCTCCGTCGTCATGTCGAACACGGGCTGGTGCGCGGGCAGGCGCAGCGCGGCGGCGAAAAAGGCAAAGGGATCGAGCAGCCACCGGTGCCGCCCCGACGCCGTTTCCCTCATGACGTGGGGATGCAGGGCGTAGCCCCCCCATGCGCCGACGGCGACGGGATGAAACGTCTGCTCGCCGTTCCCCAGCGCCAGCCAGGCATCCCGCTCGCCGTCCACCCGTATCGCGGGGGTGCCGCTGCCCACCACCGGGATGCTGGACGGCCTGCCCAGGCGCGTGTCGGCGGAGACCAGGTCGAGCGCCCCGGCCACGGACTGCAGCTCCCCGCGATACCCGATCAGATCCTGGCAGGCGGCGCCCGGAGGCAGGTGTCCCAGGAAGACGACGGGGAGCCCCGCCTCCACCTCGGGCTTTAGGCGCGCGCACAGGCTGCCATAGCGACCGTGCTCGTCCTCGGGCAGCCAGGCGACGACGCCGGCATAACGCCCGACCAGGGGCTCGATCGGCAGGGGAAGCTGGTCGACGTACCAGTAGTCGAGGGCCAGGCCATGATACTCCAGCGGCATGGCCGCATGCCTGAACAGCGCCTGCTCCATCTGGCCGGAAGGCGTGCCGTTGACGAGGGCCAGCAGCCGGCGCGGCGCCAGGCGGATGCGCCCCTGCCCCAGCCAGGTGAGATCGCCGTTGGCGACCCATGGCATGAACCCCAGCTCGACGATCCGGCGCGCGGTCCTCTCGGCTTCGTCCCAGTCCCCGGGCTCGACGTAGTCCAGTACCGTGATGGGCACCCCGAATTCATCCTGCGCGCGCCGCAGTTGCGTCAGCAGCCATCCGCGATTTTCCTCCCGGGTGGGGGCATGCTTGCCGGTCACCGGATCGAAGCCGTGGAACAGGGACTCCGCCACCATGCCGTCGATCAGCGGCGCGGCCCGGTCCAGGACCTCGAAGCCGCGGTTGAGTATGAGCTTGCAGCCGGGGAAACGAACCTTCACCTCTTCCAGCAGCGCGACCAGCCCCTTCTCCTGCTTTTCGCGCTCCTTGCCCTCGCTCGTCACGATCAGGTAGCTGTCCACCGTATCCAGGAAGAATGCCCGGTAGCCATCGCGCCACAGGCGGCCGAAGTGGTGCTCGAGCAGGTATTCGTGCCAGGCGGGATCGGTCATGTCCATCACCAGGCTGTCCCACGCGGGGTTGACGCCGATGGACCACTTCGTCTTGATGCGCGGCATGTCTTCGCTGTTGCGTGCGACCTCGCCGTAGGATATGTAGGCGAACACCACGGAAGCGTCGAGATTCAGCAGGGCCGTCTTTTCGTGCGGGAGAATCTGGCTCGGCTGGATCACGATCTGGTCGAAGTGCCGCAAGTCCTCCACGGGCGGACGGCTGCCGTAGTAGAAAACGATGTCCCGCTGCGCCAGGGTATCCGCCAGTGCGAGGGGAGCAATCAGCATGAGCAGCGATGAGAGCAGTTTTCTTGGCAGCATCGTTTCCGGGGACCGCCGGTTCCGGAGCGGGCCTGCTCCGGCACCGGCGGTCGGGGGCGATCCCTATGATCCGTCGGCAGGCGAGCTCACCGGATAAGGAAGCGGGATGAATTCCAGCGGGGGGCCGTCCGGCGCCCCCCAGCGTACGGTACCGGATTCCAGGCTGGTTGTCTGTACGACGCCTAACGCATCGAACCCGCCGCCAGGGGCCGGCGCCGCGTTGACGATCATGCCGCCCGGCTGGCTGCCGGTATCGGCACTGAACAAGGTGTCCGCCGCAGCGACGACGGCACCCGGCGGCACATCGATGTGGGCAAGCGCCATGCGGCGCTTGACCCGGCCCAGGTAGTGCGTGCGGGCGACGATCTCCTGCCCTGGATAGCAGCCCTTGCGGAAGCTGATACCGCCTATGGCATCCAGGTTCACCATCTGCGGCACGAACTGCTCCTGCGTGGCGGGAACGATGACCGGTATGCCCGCCCGGATTTCCAGCCAGTCCCAGCAGGCGGCGCCCACCGGCCGGCCTCCCAGACCGGCCAGGCGCTCCCATGCGGCCGGGGCCCGGTCGCCGGCCAGGACCGCCTCGAAGCGCTGCTGCGCGAGGCGGAGGATGCTGCCCCCGGAGACATGGATCACCTCCATGGGAGACTCGGGTATCCCCCCCAGCGCCTGCTGCAGCAGATCCGCGGCGCTCGCGCCCGCCACGCCGATGCGCACGCAGGCGTCGCTGTGGTCGGTCAGCCCGACCCGGGCGCGCATGACATACCTGGACAAACGGCCGAGCATGGCCGCAACGAGCGCGGAGGGCAGCTGCATGAGGTAGCCGCTGCCGTCATGCCATGCCAGAAAGCTTGCCAGCATCCTCCCTTTTGGGGTGCAATAGCCTCCGTGCAGGGCGCGGGCATGCCCGGCGGAGGGCTGGATGGCGTCGATGTCGCAGCTGACCTGACCCTGCAGGAAGGACTTCGCATCGTCGCCTGCGAAACGGATCAATCCATGGTGCGACAGATCGGCCAGCACCACCGCATTCGAACCGGCGGCCGCACCCTCTGCGGAAGCATCGCCATATTCGGCGACGCGATCCTCCCGGATGATCGCACCCTGATCCTGCAGGAAGGACAGCCACGCAGCATTCATGAAATCCGCAACAAGGAGCCGGCAAAATCGATTGCGCGATTATACGGCCAAGCAGCACCCGGATAAACCGCCAATGCCAAGAAAACAGGACCATTCGCCCATGAACCGGAGCACTGCCGCACCCGACACGCCTTCCCCGCCGCTGCTGGCCATCCGTCTGCGGCCCTCCCTGCGCCTTTCGGCCATGCTGACCCTGGCCCATCTCGCCGCAATCGGATTGCTGTGGCCGCTGGCGCTGCCCGTGGCGGCCCGGCTTGCGGGCAGCCTCCTCCTGCTGGCCGGCCTGGGCTTCCACCTGAGGCGCCACGCCCTGCTGCGCTCGCCCGTATCGGTGACGGGACTGGCCTTCTCGCACGAAATGACATGCACGCTCGAGCAACGCGACGGCCGGCGCGTCGCCTGCAGCGTGCTCGGCAGCACCTTCGTGGCCTCCTACCTGACGGTGCTGGAACTGCAGCCGATCGCCCCCGAGTCCGGCCGGCCGGGCAGATTCTCCGCGCTCCAGGCGCTGCCGGCGACCCTGTTCTCCGGCCGCAGCGTGACCATCCTGCCTGACGGCATCGACACGGAAGCGTTCAGGCAGCTGCGCGTGCTGCTGCGGTGGAAGTGGAGAGGCCCTGCTCCATAGCAATCATTTACAAGAAAATGGTTTCAGACATTTCTCCAATGAATTGTTCAATATGGAAATCAACTCATTCAAGAAATGACGCAACCCCTCCGGCGCCAGTAGGATGGGTGGAATGAAACGCAACCCATCGGGTGGCAACCCATCACGGAAAAAGGGCGGCAGCCCATCGTTTCTTCAAGGATTTTGATGGGTTGCGCTACGCTCCACCCATCCTACGGATGAGGCGGAAAGCAGGGGTAGATACTCTGTTCAGAGTCAACACTAATTCATGTTTTTTGCTCATGCGGGAAGGGCATAGAAGCGTTGATTATCGAAGGGCTGGTCATG
>NZ_FPIQ01000053.1 GCF_900119085.1 Nitrosovibrio sp. Nv17
GTAGAGGCGTTGAGATGGAGCTTTGAGCGGATCGTGGAGCGGCACGGGAGCCTGCGCAGCGTGTTTCGGGCGGGTGCGGAAGGGCAGGGCGAGCAGATAGTGCGGGGGCATCAGGCGCTGGCGATCGATCTGGTAGATCTGAGCGGCCCGGGTGTTCAGGATGCTCAGGGTGTTCAGGGTGTCCGGAGCGCGGAGGCTGCGCAGGCGGCATGGGAAGAGGCACGGATACAGGCGCATGCGCTGAACGCGGAGCCGTTCGATCTGGAGCGTGGCCCCCTGATCCGGATAGGGCTGTGGCGGCTGGAGGCGCGGCGGCACCTTCTGGTGGTAGTGCTGCACCACATCATTGCCGACGGCTGGTCGATGCGCATCATCGTGGACGAATTCGTCGCCCTGTACCGGGAACGGGTAACGGGAGAGGCGGCGCGTCTTTCCGAACTGCCGATCGACTACGGCGACTACGCTGCGTGGCAGCGCAGTTGGCTGGAAGCGGGCGAGAAAGAGCGGCAGCTGGCGTGGTGGCGCACCCACCTTGGAGACGAACACCCCATCCTGGAACTGCCGACGGATCGGCCGCGCACGGCGCTGGGGCGCTACCGCACCGCCCGGTGCACCTTCGACCTTCCGGAGGCACTGAGCGCGGCGCTGCGGCAACTGGCGCAGCGGCACAACGGCACCGTCTTCATGCTGCTGCTGGCGGGATTCCAGGGCATCCTGTACCGATACAGCGGACAGCAAGACATCCGCATCGGCGTACCGGTGGCCAACCGCAACCGGATAGAGACCGAAGGCATCGTCGGCTTCTTCGTCAACACCCAGGTAGTGCGGGCCAGAGTGCACGGGCGCCTGCGCCTCGAAGCCCTGCTGAGCCAGGCGATCGAAGCGGTCCTGGGGGCGCAGAGCCACCAGGACCTGCCGTTCGACCAACTGGTCGAAGCCCTGCAGCCGCAGCGCAGCCTGAGCCACCCGCCCCTGTTCCAGGTCATGCACAACCACCAGCGCACCCAGACAGGAGGCCTGGATCGGCTGCCGGGGCTGACGATCATTCCGTACGACCTGGGCGAACAGGGTGCCCAGTTCGAACTGACCCTGGACACCGTCGAGCACGACGACGGCGGCGTGAGCGCCTGCCTCACCTACGCGGCGCAACTGTTCGATGCGGCCACCATCGAGCGGCTGGGGCGGCACTACCTGCGCCTGCTGGAGGCCCTGGTGCGCCAGCCGCAGGCCCTGCTGGGCGAAGTGGGACTGCTGGACGAGGCGGAGCGGAGCCAGCTGCTGGCGTGGG
>NZ_FPIQ01000031.1 GCF_900119085.1 Nitrosovibrio sp. Nv17
ATCGATACCAGCAGCAACGGGAACAGCAATCTGTGCAGGTGTTCCGGGTTCAGTCGTTTGAAGTGTCATGATGAATCCTCGAATGAAGTCGCGATACAATGTCACGGGTTCCCCGACCCTGCACACGCGCCTACCATCCTTGTGTATACAGGCTCAAAGCCTCGGATACTCCACGGTATTGGCGAATAGGGCGGGGAGCCAATCTACATCACAAGCTCAGACCTTAAAAAACCTGTCTTCAGGATGGGACGGCTTCCCCAGTGAAGCATCATCTTACTTGCATCACAAACAAAATCTGAATATCTCTGATCATACAAGGATGGGTGGAGCAACGCGCAACCCATCAAAACCGGTAAAAAATCCCCGTAGCAACCCGTCATCGGAATAACCCCTATTGACCCCTCGATTCCATGGATTCGGTGGGTTGCGCTCCGCTTCACCCACCCTACATTTTCTTCAGTTCCCGTAGCAACCTGTCATCATAGCTTCCACCTTTTCCCGTAGCGCAACCCATCACCTCCCTTTTCGTAGTCCGAACGCGCTATGAAACCGCCGGATTTTTACCGATATCACGTCACATTGACTCTATAGCCTAGAGCGGAAGCACTACGAAATGGTGGGGAGATTTCATCGGCACTTAACCATGGCTGCGTAGAGTGGCGAGTGTTCGATGGCGCAACCCGATATGGCGTGCGGACCTGGATGGGGATAGACCTGAGCAATCCCCAAATGGACAATCTGCGGGCCTGTTTGTTACTCCCCTGGCCGGAGTCTCCGGTCCCAGCATCGGCAAGGGCCATCGCGCCGGTAACTCCGTTCAGCCTGCGCTCCGCTTGGAGCAGTCATGGCTAGCCACCATATCCAGTAGACCTGCTGGATGTCGGGTGACGCAACGTCGCCCCGGGTGATGCAACGTCACCCACCTGCCCCCCCGGGACGGCTCTTCAGGAGCCGTCCCATTTTCGTTGGAATGGACAATTGCCGCGAACAACAACAATGACGAATCGAGTCGCCCGGTGGTGGCAGATAGGTGGTTTCATGTGCCTCGCCGCCCTGTGGCTGCCTTTGGTCCATGCGCAGGAAGCGGAAACGGTGTCCGAGGAAACGGAAGCAGGGCCTCAGGACGTGGCACCCCAGGAGGCGGAAGCGTCCCAGCCCCAGGAAGCGGAAGAAGCGCGCTTCGACGTGTTCGAGTACCGCGTCCAGGGCACGACCCTGCTGCCCACGGGCGCGGTGGAGCAGGCGGTGTACCCCTACCTGGGTGAGGACAAGTCGCTGCAGGTGGTGGAGCAGGCGCGCGACGCGCTGGAGCGCGCCTACCACGACGCGGGCTACCTGACGGTGCTGGTGAGCATCCCGCAGCAGAAGGTCGAGGCCGGCGTGGTGCGCCTGGCCGTGACAGAGGCGGCGGTGAAGCGTCTGCGCGTGGTGGATGCGCGCTACTTCAGCCCGGCCGACATCAAGGCCGCGGTGCCCGAGCTCGCGGAAGGCAAGGTGCCCAACTTTTCCACCATGCAGCAGCAGCTCTCGACCCTCAACCGCACCGCGGACCGCGGCGTCACCCCGGTCCTGCGCGCGGGCAAGACGCCCGGCACGGTCGAGGTCGACCTCAAGGTGAAGGACCAACTGCCCCTGCACGGCAGCATCGAGCTGAACAGCCGCCAGATTCCGAACACCACCCTGACGCGGCTCAGCGCCAGCCTGAGCTGGGACAACCTGTGGCACCGCCAGCACAGCCTGGGCGTGACCGGCCTCATCACGCCCGAGAACCCGGACGAGAGCAAGGTCATCTCGGGCAACTACACCATGCCCGGCATCCTGGGCGGGTTCCTCGCCCTCTACAGCGTCTATTCCGCCTCCGACGTGGCCTCGGTGGGCACGCTCAACGTGCTGGGCAACGGCCTGATCGTGGGCGGCCGCTACATCCTGCCGTTGCCGGGGGGGCAGGGCTTCTTCCATACCGCGACCCTGGGCGTGGACTACAAGGACTTCGGCCAGACGGTCAACCTCCAGGGAGGCGGGCGCTTCAACACGCCCATCACCTACCTGCCGTTCACCGTCGGCTGGGATGGCACCTGGCTCGGCGAGGGGCGAACCACCAAGCTCGGCCTGTCCGTCAACTTCCACGTGCGCGGGTTGGTGGGGAGCGAGACCGAGTTCGCCAACAAGCGCTTTAAGGGGCATTCCAACTACATCTACCTGCGCGGCAACCTGGCGCACACCGAGACCTTCCCCCAGGGGTGGGGAGTGCATGGGCGCGCCAGCTGGCAGGTGGCGGCGCAGCCGCTAATCAACAACGAGCAGTCCATCCTGGGCGGCGTCAGCACCGTGCGCGGCTACTACGAAGTGGCCGCGCTGGCCGACGACAGCATCGCGGGCGGGCTGGAGGTGTTCACGCCCAACTATGCCAAGCATCTCACCTCGCTGCTGACCGAATTCCACCTGCTCGCCTTCGTCGACGCGGGCCATGCGCGGGTGCTGGAGCCGCTGCCGGGGCAGATCGACCACTACACCCTGCTGGGCACCGGCGCCGGGCTGCGCCTGAAGGGCCGGCACGGCACGTCGGCCGAGTTCAGCTGGGCGGTCGCGCTGGAGGACGCCGGGCGCACCCGCGCCGGCGACAAGCGCGTGCATTTCGTGGTGAGGCAGGTGTGGTGACGCCGATCAAACTATGAATTTGGTGGGTTGCGCTTCGCTCCACCCACCCTACGAATTCATCGGTTGAATGCTCTGCTTCTTCCGTAGGATGGATGGAGCAACGCGCAACCCATCATCTTTTTTCGTTTCGTCCTTGGCCCGTTGATTTCATGAATTTGGTGGGTTGCGCTCTGCTTCACCCACCATACGAATTCATCGGTTGAATGCTCTACCCCTCCCGTAGGATGGGTGGAGCAACGCGCAACCCATCATCTCCCCACTGTCCCCTCCCGCAGTGCACTCCACCACCTTGTCTTCCACGGCACTCCATCACCCCTCCTCGCAGGCATAGCTCAAATAGCCTACACAATCGGTTTCATCCTGTCGATTTCCAGTCACATAAGGGCACTACGCTGTTAGACCGCATATCGATTCAATCTCGCTGCCGATCCAAAAAATGGATAAGAAGGATTACGGGGGAGGCAGCGGCGTTTCACGGCCGCTTAACCATGGGTGTCTATAGTGGCAAATGTCCGATCGAAACGGAGATTGTTGGACTGGTCGGAGCAAGCCGTATCGGATGTATCAATACCAGGCGCAGCACATTTCAAATCTTTCTTTTCTAGAGGGGAATACCAGCATGAAAATGAATCTCAAGCTCAAGGCAGTGGCCGTGGCCGCCATCATGGCGGCGTCGGCGCCTGCCCTGGCCGCCATTGAAATCGGTAATGCCGGTAATGGCGAACTGCTGCTCAACGTGCGCTACTACGGGGGCACTTCCGCCACCAATGGCGACGATGACATTTCCGGCTTGTTCGATCTCGGCGTCAGGATGAACGACTTCATCGCGCTGAATGGCCAGGCGGGCGTCAACCGGAGCTGGGACCTGACGCAAGGGGCCTATGCCGATGCCTGGAACACCGTCACGAGCTTCGTCGCCGGCGTTGGCGGCGACATCAACAAGATCGAATTCAACGTGATCGCGCTGGACTACCTGACCGCGCCCACGCCTACCTACCTGACCACGTTTTCCGGGGCCACTTTTCCGGGCCTGGTGAATCAGAATCTGAGAGGGTTTCAGAATATAGGCCATCTGTATCTCGAGGCCAATGCCGAGCGTGGCACGCACGGCACCGCGGAAAACGGCGCCAGCACCTCTCTGCCGACAGACCCGACCGAAACCTACTTCGGTGCGCTAAATGGTTTTGGGCAGGGTGACAACTGGATAGCCAAGACCACTGCCGATACCACCAAGGCGTTGGGCGTCGAACAGAATTTTTGGCTATTGGATACAATCAACCAGGTCAACGCCGCCCAAGTCCGGAAGACGCCTTTCGGGGTCGACCTGGATGGCAACGGTAGCATCAACGGTAACGAGTTCAGCAAGTTCGTCCTGAACGCCGACGGCGTCCTGACCTTCACCAGTCCCGTCCCGGAGGCGGATACCTGGGCCATGCTGCTGGCCGGGCTTGGCATGCTGGGCGCGATCGTGCGCCGCCGCACCGGCGCCTGAGCCGTTCCACCCGCTTTCCCCCGTTGTTGCCTGCCGCCTTTTCCTTCTTTCTTCGTTTGAAGGAAGGGAGGCAGGAATAGGGTTCCATGTACCACTCTCTATCAACCCAGAGGATATCGAGATGAAACTGAAACTGAGCAAAATCGCCTTGGCCGTAGCCGTATTGGGCACCACCCCGGCCGCCTTTGCCCTGACCCCCGCGCAGATCGCCGCCGGTCCCACCACCTACGTGTGGCTGTCGGGCGCATCCGCCCCCAGTAACGCCGTATTCCGCAGCGTGATGGCGCTGTGCAAAGATGCCAACAGCGACGGGAAGCCCGACGACGCGCACGTGTACATGCAAGGCACAGGCAAAGAACCCGGCAAGAGCAGTGGTGACCGCGTCGCCTACGCCTGTACCATGGGCGCCAACGCGGGCTCGCTCGAAGACAAGAAGGTGGTGGTGTACCACACGGTTGAAAACGGCTCCTTCAATTCTTATTCTCCGCATCTGAAGATGGCTGGTGATACCAATCCCGAACTGTTGCCCAGCCTCCAGCGCGTTGAGGACCTGAAGGATCTGGGTGCGGGCGGCAAGTGCGCCAACGGCGCGGCCGTCTTCGATCTCCCCGCTCCTCTAGATACTGTCGGGCGCTACAATAACTGCAGCGTGGTCACTAAGAACTTCAGCTCCGGCAATGTGGGTACTCCCGGGCAGGACTATCCCGATGGCGGTTTTTCCGACACCGAATACCTGATCAACAAGCAGAATCTGGCAATCAACACGGATTTGAGCGCGATCGGAACCGAGTTGGCGACCAACATCGGCCAAGCCTTCGGTGTGGCGGTGAGCTATCCGCTGTACTACCGGTTGCAGAGGAACGACATCAAAGCCGGGTACCTCTCCGGGAGTTGCGACAGTGGGTCAGCGTCGGCCCCCAATCTCACCCTGGCCTGCCAGCCTAACCTGCCGGCACAGCGCTATACCGCGATTGTCGGTCGGGATTCGATCAACGGTGTGACCGTCAACTTCTTTGATAACAACACCGATACAGGCATGCCGAACAGCAAGCTCCACTTGGTGCGCCGCGTTCCCACGTCCGGCACCCAGTCGGCCTCCAATGCCCGTTTCCTTGGCAAGCCTTGCGCCACCGGGGTGTCCCAAGGTGCGCAGGATCCCGCCCGTGGTCTGATTTCGGGTACTACTCCGTCGTCGGAGGGGGATAACAGCACGGCAGTCGTAAAGATCACCGAGTGGCCCAGCACCGGTGGCGTGAAAACCAAGCTGGATGCGGCGTCGCAGGCAGGGGAATTTGCCGTGGGTGTGGTGTCCGCGGAGAACACCCCAGCAGGCGCGGGCGCGAACGACCGCTGGGCCTTCGTCAAGCTGAATCGGGTTTCACCCAATCCCGATGCGCAGCAGCGCGCCGAGGCGTTGGATGGCAGCTACGACTTCTGGTACGAGTTGGTGGCGTTCACCGCCGCCGGTGTGAGCTCAGCAAGTCCTGAAGGCGCTGAGCTGATCGCGGCTGTCACGACTACCCTGGGTGAGACCGATCTGAAAGGTATCTTTGCTACCCCGGCAGCTGGCGCCAGCGGCCCCACTTCCAGGGGTGGGCGCTTCGGCAATTCCTGCCAGTTCCAGGGCGAGTAATTATTCTGCTTGACGGCGGTGCAATGCCGCCGATACCGATATCGTAATACTCGCAATAGCGTGGGACAGCCCTTTCGGGGGCTGTCCCATTCGCGTTGTTCGTGAGCGAGGATCGAGCGGGCCGCGGTGGGTCGGTTCTCGTGTGGTAGCCATGGCTGAAGTGGCATGAGCGTAGCCATGAACGTGTGAAGGACTTGTCGGCTATGCTTACAGGTAGGGGAGGTGTGGTAATTATTGGTATCAGAGGAGCCGAAGGTAAGATGAATCGCAAACGCTATCGACTGGTTTTCAGCATCCCTTTGAGCATGCGCATCCCCGCGGGCGAGGTCGCGCGCAGTCGTGGCAAGGCGACGGGTGGAACGGCGCTGCTGTTAATGGCGGCATTGCTGGCCATGCCCGCGCGGGCGGAGCTGCCGGTGCCCTGCGCGGACGGCTGTGGCGCAGGCGTGTCCGGCTTCGTCGGCGCCGGCGAGGCGAACTACCACGCCCAGGGCCACCAGGCCGTCGTCAACCAGGTGGGCGATAAGGCCATCCTCAACTGGGAGAGTTTCAACGTTAGCCCCGGCCACTCGGTGCAGTTTCGGCAGGTGGAAAACCTCGCCACCGAAAACCTGGTGCAGGGGGCGAACTTCACCACGCTCAACCGCGTCTGGGACCAGGATCCCAGCGTGATCGCCGGCATCATCGGCCAGGCCACCGGCCAGAATGCCAACATCATTCTGGTGAACACCAACGGCATCGCCTTCACGGGCTCCGCCCAGGTCGATCTCGGCAGTTTCACCGCCAGCAGTCTGAATATTGCCGACAGCTTCATCCTCGATGCATTCCTCACTTCCCAGAAGACGGTTCCCCAGTTCGCGGGTTCGGGCGGCTTCGTCAAGGTGCTGGAGGGCGCGCGCATCACGGCGAGCAGCCAGGGCCGGGTGATGCTGATCGCGCCCACGGTGGTCAACCAGGGCACGGTGACGGCGCCCGACGGGCAAGTGATTGCGGCGGCGGGTGCCAAGGTGTTCCTGCGCTCGGCGGCGGCCTCGACGGCTGATGCCAACGTGCGCGGCCTGCTGGTGGAAGTGGATAGCCCCGCCGGCCTCGCCGATTTCGACACCGCCAATGCCGATGTCAGGGACGGCAAGCTGGACGGCCAGACGGTGGCGTTGAAGGATGCCGCCCTGGACAAGCTGGGCCACGTCACCAACCTGGGTGAGCTGAGCACGCCGCGCGGCAACATCACCATGGTGGGCTACGCGGTCAACCAGCAGGGCATCGCGCGCGCCACCACCTCGGTGATCGCCAACGGTTCGGTCTACCTGCTGGCGAAGGACCGCGCCGACGCGCAGGACCACTCGACGCGTGGTGGTCGCGTGGTGCTCGGCGCCGGCAGCCTCACGCAGGTGCTGCCGGACGTGGCCGACCCCGCCGGCGTGCTCGACGGGCTGACTGGCCCCGGCCTGGTGCTGCCCTCCCAGGTGAGGGTGGTGGGGCAGGACGTGCGCATGGAGGGTGGGGCGGTGATCGACGCGCCCGCGGGTGAGGTGAGTTTTTTCGCCCGGGACAACCCCAGCGTATTGTTCAACCAGGACTCGATCGCGGATCCGGTCATGAAGGCCGCTGGCGCGGCCGTCTCCAACGCTGCCCGCATCCATATCGCCAGCGGCGCGCGCATCAGCGTGGCGGGATTGGAGCACGTGGCGGTATCCGCCGCGCGCAACAGCATGGAGGTCGAGTTGCGCGGGGACGAGCTGAAGGATTCGCCGGTCAACCGCGACGGGCCGCTGCGTAGCCAGAAGGTCTTCGTCGACGTCAATCGCGCCCTGGCTAACGCCGACGCCGGCAAGCCCACCCTCATCGCCAAGGACAGCCTGCAATCCTACCAGGCGCGCCTGGAGCGCACCGTGGCCGAGCGCTCCACCCAGGGCGGCACGGTGCATGTGAGCTCCCAGGGCGAGGCCATCATCGAATCTGGGGCGGTCATCGATCTGTCCGGCGGCAGCCTCCGCTACACCCCGGCTATCGTTCCCATCACCCTGGTCATGTCCCGCGGTGTGGTGACCGACATCGCCAATGCGCGCGCCGATGTGCGTTACGACGGCGTCGCGACCCGCTACGTGCAGGACTACGGCCGCTGGAACGTGAAGGAGGTGATCGACCTGGGCCAGAGCTACAATCATGACCCTGGCTATACCGAAGGCAAGGACGCGGGCGCACTGGAGGTCATCGCGCTGCGCGCGGCGGTGATGCAGGGCGACGTGCAGGGCCGTACCACGGTAGGCGAAGTGCAGCGCGACTTGGGGATCATGCCTGACGGCGCCCGCCTGACGGTGGGCAACGATCCTGCGGTGAATGCCCTGAGTGGTACCAGTATCGATTTCAAGCTGAACCAGGCGGTTGAGCTGAGCAGCGGCGGTCCCATCCTGCCGGCGGGCTTCAAGTTCGGCGATGCACTGTCCCAGGATCTGCACGAGACCCTGACGCTGGACCCGGCGCTGCTGGGCAAGGACAAGGTCGCTCACCTGGGCGTCTTCAGCAATCAGGCGGCCGCGGTGCGCGAGGCGCTGCGCGCGCCGCAGGGCGGCAGCGTGCGCATCACGGCGCAGGGCCTGTTTGTGGGCGCCGATATCGACGCGCCCGCCGGCTCGATCGTGCTCGCCGCGCAGCGAAACGATATCAATCTCACGTCCGATCCGCTGAACCTGATGGTGGCCGATGGCGTGACATTGTCCGCGAGGGGAGCCTGGGTGAACGAACTGCCCGGCGTGGCGGCGGACTCGGCCGACGTCGCGCGGGTGGACGGTGGTCGGATCGCGCTATCGGCGCAGGATGGGCTTGCCCTGGGGTCGGACACCCTGCTGGACGTCACTGGCGGCGGCCGGCTCAGGGCCGACGGCCGCGGCAAGGTTATCGCCGGGGATGGCGGCGAGATCAGCCTCTCGGGCAATGCGGTGACAGGTATCGACGGCAATTTGCGCGGCTACGGCATCGGCGGTGGTGGCACGCTGGCGGTTTCCAGCCGCCGCATCCAGATCGGCGGCGCGCCGGACGTCACCCCCGGCTCGGTGAATCTGGCGGCGGAATTCTTCCAGCAGGGCGGATTCGCCGACATCCTTCTGACCGGGCGCGAGCGCCTTATCCTGTCCGAGGGCGTGCAGGTCCGGCCCACCCTCCTCAGCCTGGAATTGCAGCCCGGCTACACCCTGCGCCCCAGCGGCAGCCGGGTGGAGGACTTCACCCGCCAAGTCAGGCTGGACGACCTGGTGCGTGCGCCGGTGAATCTGCATTTGGCTGCGGAGAGCATCGCAGATAGCGACGGCACCGGCGACCTGCTGATCGGCGCTGGGGCGAGCATCGAGGCCGATCCCCGCGCCCGCGTGACCCTGGCGGCGAAGCACCTGCTGGAGATACAGGGCAGCATCCACGCGCCCGGCGGGCGCGTCACCGCCACGCTGGATCATGACGAGAATATAAATTTCAATGCTGGCAACAGCATATGGCTGGGCAAGAAGGCGGTGCTCGACGTCTCCGGCGTGGCGCTTACCTACCTCGACAGCCAGCGCCTGACCCAGGGCGAGGTACTGGACGGCGGCAGCGTCACG
Source organism: Nitrosovibrio sp. Nv17 (assembly GCF_900119085.1). Classification (GTDB taxonomy): domain Bacteria; phylum Pseudomonadota; class Gammaproteobacteria; order Burkholderiales; family Nitrosomonadaceae; genus Nitrosospira. Next base: position 9,374 of record NZ_FPIQ01000031.1, read on the forward strand.
CTGGATGCGCGCTACGGCTACGTCATCGCCGAGGAAGGCTCCCGCGTCGATGTGTCGGGCGCCGCGCCGGTACGCCTGGACATCCTCAACCAAGCCGGCGGCCTGGGGCAGTGGGTGGGCAGTGACGCTGGCTCGCTCGAGATCAGCGCGCGCGAAGGGGTCATGCTGGATGGGGTTTTATGGGCGCAGGCGGGCGGGGCCTCGAATCGCGGTGGGGTATTCGATCTGGCGCTGGGTAACCTCATTCCGAGTCCATTTTTAGGATACCCCACCGGAGAACGCATATTGAGTCTGGCGTCCACCGCGGCACCGCAGGCCGGCGGCTTGGTGCCAGGCGCCGCCATCCCCGCCAGGCTGAACGGCCAGGCCCGGCTGGGTGCCGCTTCGCTGGAAGCGGCGGGCTTTGACCGTATCGCGCTCAAGAGTTGGGATGTCATCGAGCTGGCAGACGGCCTGAATCTGGGCGCCGGCCGGGCGCTGCCCCTGCAGGAAGTGACGCTGGACGCGCCGCGCATCGAAATGGCCGGGGGCGCCGCCGCCTTGCGGGCGGAAACCGTGCGTCTGGGCAATTATGACTTCGATCGTGCGGGGGTAGTCATTACTCCGGCCGCGGGCAGCGGCACGCTCGAGGTGGAGGCGCGGCTGCTGGAACTGGCGGGCAACCTCACACTGGGCGGCTTGGCGCGCGCCGAACTGAAGGGGGCCGAGGAGGTGCGGCTGGCGGGGATGAGAGGCGTCAGTTCGCCGCGTCCGGTGGGCACGCTCACGAGCGCCGCCGACCTCGAGATCGGCGGCGCGGTGATCGCCCCCACCACCTACAGCCAGTTCACCATCCAGGCGCCGGGGCGCACGGTGGCCTTCTTTGGCGATGCCGTCCGTCCGCCTCTGCAGCCGCTGTCCGCCCTCGGCAGCCTCGCCGTGAATGCCGCGAACATCGTGCAGGGCGGGCACATATGGGCGCCGTTCGGCCAACTGGCCTTCAACGCCGACGATACCCTGACGTTCGCGCCCGGCAGCCTGACCTCCATCGCCGCCGCGTCCGGCAGCCTGATCCCGTTCGGTATCACGGTGAACGGCCGCAGCTGGACCTACGAGCCCGACTCATCCATTCTCCCCCCATTGCCGGCACTGCCCGGAAAATCCATCCGCACCCAGGCGCCCAACATCGACATGCAGGCGGGCGCGACCTTCGATCTCGCCGGTGGCGGCGACCTCCAGGCTTACGAGTTCAGCGTGGGGCCGGGTGGATCGCACGACATCCTGGACGAGCCGGACATCTACGCCGTCCTGCCCGGCTACGCCAGCGCATTCGCGCCAGGGGACAGGCAGGAGAGCGCCGGCTTCGTCCGTGCGCCGGGGGACGCCGTCTACCTTTCCGGCCTGCCCGGCCTGCCGGCGGGCACCTACACCCTGCTGCCGGCGCACTATGCGCTGCTGCCGGGCGCCTACGCGGTACGGCTGAACGCGGGCGTCTCCAACCTGCTGCCGGGCCAGGCCTACGGCAGGCAGGACGGCATCCAGGTGGTACCGGGCTACCTCACCGACAGCCGCCACTCAGCCGGCGGTCCGCGCGATGCCCTGTGGAGCGGCTTCGAGGTGCTCACCCGCGACCAAGTGCTGCAGCGTTCCGAAATCACGCTCACCCGCGCCTCGGACTTCTTTGCCGCGAGCCAGAGCCGCCCGCAGGATGCGGGCCTGCTTTCCATCGATACCGCGCAGGGGCTGAAGCTGGATGCGCTGTTCCGGTTGGCCGCGGCCGAAGGCGGCCGCGGCGCGGCGGTGGACCTCAGCGCGCCCCGCATCGTGGTCACCGGCGGCGCTTCTCCCGCGCCCGGCGGCGATCCGTCGACCACCTACATCTCGGCCGACACGCTCGACGCCATGGGTGCAGAGAGCCTGTTCCTGGGCGGTACCCGCAACCCCGGCAGCAACCGCGGCGATCCGTCCCGGTTGACAGTGACGGCGGATGAGGTGACCTTGGCCAACGACGCCGCGCACGTCCTTAAGAGCGGGGAAATCATCCTGGCGGCGAAGGATATCCTGACGCTCGCGGCCGGCAGCGCCATCGAGACCCAGGGCGGCATGGGCGGTGAAGATGCGGGCGTCAATCGCTATGAAACCGCCGGCAATGGCGCGCTGCTGCTGGCCGGATCCGCTCCCGCCAGTTTTGCGCGTAGCGGCAGTCCGGACCGCAGCCTGGGAACCCTGGTGAGCGAAGCCGGCAGCACCATCCGTTCGGGGAACACGATCATTCTGGACGCCACCCGGCAGAATGCCTTTGCGGGGACACCTCTGTTTGCCGACGACCAGGGTGGCCCGGTCGCCGGAAACCTGGCCATCGGCGCCACCCGCGTCAATTTCGGCGCCGCGCCGGCGGGGGCAGAAGGCCTGACGTTCAGCCAGAGCGAGCTGGACGGATTGGACAGCCTGGGCGGCCTGACGCTGACCAGCTACTCCACCTTCGACCTGTATGGCGACGTGCGCGTGGGCGGCGTCGACGCGAACGGCAGGCCCACGCTCCAGGCCCTGACTCTCCAGGGCGCGGGCCTGGCGGGGCTGGACAACAGCGGCGCCACCGCGACCCTGCGGGCGCAGACCGTGACGCTCGCCAATCCCGCGGGGGCGGGCTTCGTGCCCGGCGGAGCGGCGGGCGACGGTACCCTGGCGCTGCAGGCGGACACGCTGGTATTGGGCGAGGGTGACAAGTCCATCGGCGGGTTCTCCCGGGTCGAAGTGGCCGCCAATGAACTGGTGGGACGCGGTAGCGGCAACACCGCGATCGACGCCGCCGCGGCGGCCTTGGAGGTGGCGCGCATCAGCGGCGAGAAGGCTGCCGACCAGACCCTGACAGCGGCCGGAGGGTTCGCCGTTACGGGCCGTGCGCCGACGCGCACGCTCATGCCTGTGATGGCGCTGGGGGCGAAGTGGGCGCTGTCGGGTGCGGACCTGGTCTTCGATACCGTGGCGGTCCTGCCTTCGGGTCAGCTCACACTCGCGGCGACGGTCGGCGATCTGGTACTGGGATCCAACGCACGAGTGGACGCGGCCGGGCGCGGGGTGGCCTTCTTCGACGTGAGCCGGCCTTCGCCGGGCGGTGCCGTCGAACTGGCGAGCGACAATGGCGACGTAGTGCTGCAATCCGGCGCGCGCGTGGATGTGTCCGCGGCGGCGGGCGGCGATGCGGGCAAAGTGACGATAAGCACGCCCCATGGCAGCGTGGCCATCGCCGCCGGCAGCCTGTGGGGGATGGCCGCCGCGGATGCGGACGGCGTACGTGGCGAGGGTGGACGCTTCGACCTGGACGTGGACACGCTGGCGGACTTTTCCGCCCTGAACACGGCGCTCAACCAGGGTGGGTTCGACGGGGCGCGGGCGCTGCGAGTGCGCGGCGGAGACGTCAGCGTGGCTGCCGGCGATACGGTCAAGGCCGAACAGGTGCGCATCGCGGTGGACGGCGGCCGGCTCGACGTGGCCGGGCATATCGACGCTTCGGGCGAGCAGGGGGGCAGCATCCGCCTCGACGCCCGCGACGACGTCGCGCTGCTGCCGGGTGCGCGGCTCGACGCCTATGCCACCGGCAACGGCAAAAAAGGCGGCGAGGTGGAGCTTGGCACCACGTTGGGCCGGCTGAATCTCGCCGCGGGCAGCAGCATCGACGTGAGCGGCGGCAGTGTCGGGGAAGGGGGCGAGGTGTTGTTGCGCGCGCCCCGCATCGGCGCCGGGGCTGGCAGCGACGTGGCGGTGGAGGCCCTCGGCAGCGCCATCCATGGCGCCGATTCGACGGTGATCGAGGCGGTCAGGGTCTACGACGGCATCGCGCTGCTGACCGCCGCCGGCGCGAGCAGCGGCACGACGCTGAGCCTGGGCACAGTGAACGCCGACAACGATGACTTCGTCGCTCACACTGCGGCGATCGCGTCGCGCCTGGGTCGGGTGGGAGACGCGGCCTTTCACGTGCGTCCTGGGATTGAGGTGCGCGCGTCGGGGGATCTGACGCTTGGTAGCGACTGGAACCTGGGCGCCAGCCGCGCCAGCGGGGAACCGGGCATGCTAACCCTGCGGGTGGCGGGCAACCTGAACCTGAACGGCAACCTGTCGGACGGCTTCAATGTCGCCACGCCGTGCAGCAGTGCGTCGTGCAGCAGCGGCACCATTACGCCGGCCACGCTGCTGGCGGGGGACTCCTGGGGCTACCGGCTGGTGGCCGGGGCCGACGTGGACGCGGCCGACCCGCTAGCGGTGAGGCCGGGCGCGGGCGATGTCACGCTGGCGGCGGGCAAGCTGGTGCGCACCGGCACTGGCGACATCCGCATCGTGGCGGGGGGCGACATCCGCTTGGCAAACAACCAGGCGGTCATCTACACCGCCGGGCGGGCGGCCGACGTCGTGGCCGGCTTTACTGTGCCGGCCAACGCCCAGTTCAGCCAGGGCGGCGGCGACGTCAGCCTCAAGGCGGCGGGCGACATCGTCGGGTCGCCCTCAACGCAGCTCTATTCCAACTGGCTGTTCCGACAGGGTAAATTGGATGCTTCCACCGGCGCGTACACCACTCAGCCCGCCTGGTGGGTGCGCTTCGACCAGTTCCAGCAGGGCATCGGTGCGCTCGGCGGTGGCGACGTCACGCTGACCGCCGGCGGCAAGGTGGAAAACGTTTCCGCCAGCGTACCCACCCAGGCGCGCATGGCGGCTGCGGCTCCCGATGCTGGCCAGTTGGTACAGACCGGTGGCGGCGACGTGCGCGTGCGGACCGGTGGCGACCTGCTCGGGGGGCAGTACTACGTCGGCCATGGCGAACTGGTGCTGCAGGCGGGCGGCAAGGTGGATAGCGGGCAGACGGTGGGGGGCCGCCCGCTGTACACCATCCTGGCGCTGGGCGACGCGCAGGCCAGGGTGCAGGCGCACGGTGACGTCAATATCCAGAGCGTGCTGAACCCGCACTTGGTGATTCAATCCACCGGTTCGGGAAATTCCTTCAATCTTGGTACCGGTGCCAATGGAGGGATCAGGGATCTCCGCTGGAGTCTATTTTCCACCTACAGCCCGGACAGCGGCGTGCAAATGCAGAGCTTGAATGGGACGGCGGCCCTCTCTAATGCCGTTGACATATTATCCACTGCTTACAGCAGGGCGCCGCTGAACTTCGGTTTGGCGACAAGTGTCTATAATTTTAGGGAACTGTTGTCCATACTGCCGCCCAGCCTGGCGATGACGGCGTTCCAGGGGGATGTCATGCTCACCGGTAATCCGCTGGCCATGAGCCCGGCCACCCGCGGAGATCTCGCGCTGCTGGCGGCGGGCTCCGTCAACGTGCTCGCCCGTCTGGTGATGAGCGACAGGGACCCGGCCCGAATGGCTGATGCGGTGCACCCCGGCTTCAATACCGACGACCTTCCACGTCCTGCGGCAACGGTCGCGTCGAGGCCATTTCTTCATGCGCCGGTTCCCGTGCACACAGGCGACCCTTGGCCGGCGCGCGTCTATGCCATCGCCGGAGACGTCCGGGGCAATTTCAACCAGCTTTCCCTGGATCTGTCCAAGGCGGTGCGGGTGCGTGCCGGCCGAGACGTGAGCGACCTGGGCATACTGGCGCAGCACGCCAATGCCGGCGATCTCAGCCAGGTGGTGGCGGGCCGGGACGTGGTGTTCACCACCGGAGGCGGCCGATCCGATCCCGCCCGGATCTGGGTGGGCGGCCTGGGACGGTTGGAGGTGACGGCGGGGCGCAATCTGGACCTGGGCACCTCGGCGGGCATCGTCAGCCGCGGCGACCTCGACAATGCACAGCTGCCCACGGGCGGAGTCGATATCGACGTGGCGGCAGGAGTGGGGCCGCAGGGGCTCGACTATGCCGGCGCGGTGGACCGGCTGATCGCCGCGCTGGAGCAGGCGGGGGATGACGTCGACGACGCCCTGCTGTGGCAGGCGCGCTGGCTGACAGGGAAGGACGACCTGGCGGGCGGCGACGCGCTGGCGGCGGCCCGGGCGGTGCGCGCGCTGGAGGCCGACGCCCTGCGCGGCAAGGTGCGGGAGTGGGCATACACCGCGCTGCTGGTCAGCGGGCGCGACTCCAACGTGCCGGACAGCCCCTACGCGGGGGACTTCGGGCGCGGTTACGCGGCGCTGGAACTGTTGTTCCCCGGCATCGGCGAACAGGACGAGACGGGCGGTTTCAAGCACTACCAGGGGGACATCAACCTGTTCGCCAGCCGCATCAAGACGGAACGGGGCGGCCATATCGAGTTCATGGCGCCGGGGGGTGACGTGATCGTCGGCCTCGCCAATACGCCGGCGGTGCTGGTGGACACCGGCAACGACGTCCTGGGCATGGTGGCGGTGGCGGACGGCAGCGTGCGTGGGTTTTCCCGCGGCGACATCCTCGTCAACCAGTCGCGTATCCTGACGCTGGGGGGCGGCGACGTGCTGTTGTGGTCCAGCGAGGGCGACATCGACGCCGGCAAGGGCAAGAAGACCGCGGTCGCGGTGCCGCCGCCGCTTGTCAAGGTGGATGCGCAGGGCAATGTGACCCAGGAATTGCAGGGCGCTGCCTCCGGCAGCGGCATCGGCGCGCTTTCCACCGGGGGCTTGGAGGCGGGCGACATCGACCTGGTCGCGCCCAAGGGCACGGTGGACGCCGGGGACGCCGGCATCCGCGCCCGCAATCTCAACATTGCCGCCCAAGTGGTGCTGGGGGCCGACAACATCAGCGTGAGCGGAACCTCCACTGGTACCCCGGTCGCCGACGCCAGCGCGGTGAGCGCCGTCACCTCGGGTGCGACCTCGCAGGGGGATGACGTGTCCAAGGCGACCGCGGCCCTGTCGCAGAACCTGTCGGACGCCGCGCGCACCGCCGACGCGATGAAGAAGCTGAAGCCCACCTTCATCTCGGCCGAGGTGATCGGGCGGGGAGAGTAGGCGCGTAGGCGTGTAGGATGGGTGGAGCGTAAGCGTAACCCATCAAACCCATGCCACATCCGTAGGATGGGTGGAGCAACGCGTAACCCATCAAAACTTGACGGGTCGTCTTCGCAAGAATCGTTTGTATTCGTCGTCTGTAAGCGGGCGATTGGGCGCCTCGACAACCTCATCCCATGATTCCAATTCTGGGGTGTGGCTTACTCGCATTTTGTATGGAAATACCTCTTTCAATCGGCCTTCCGATGCAAGCTTCAGAATATCGACTTCGTTCTTTTCGGCAAGATCAAGGATTGCCTCGGTTACTTCATCAAAGAATTCCACCGATGTATCAAAGGATTCCACTGACGAGGTGTTTTTGGCTTCGACACCGACTGCCAGAAATTCGGAAGTGAACCTGGTCGTCATTTCTTGCATCACCTTAAAGCCAGGATTAACGGAACGGAGCCAACTCTTGCAACAGAAGATCAGCGAGATTTTCGTCAGTATAGAAGAATCTTCCATCGCTTGCATACCCTAAAGAGGTGGGCGTGCCTTTAGGTAGATGGTTTAGTTTGCAATGATTCAGATAAAACTTTTGTAGTCTGTCTCCACCCGTTTTGGCGCAATGGAGTCCGATACGGCCTTCCAGACCCATATTCATGCTTGCGACCAGGGCGTTATCTATCAGTATTCTTCCCAGTGAGGGGGTTGTCTTTACTCCGAGATTCGCCAGCACGCCTTTTGGAGCTGAACTGATGAACCATATGAACACTGCTTCTTGTCTGCTCGACGGTAGATGAGGATACTTTTCAATGAATAGGCTCATCGCGGCAGGCACCGCCTTTCCCGATTCATTCTTAGCCAGGGTTGTCAGAGCAATGCATCTTTGCCGTCGCCTGGCATAAAGGGCGAGGGGAAATATCGAGCGGAAGAGTGACCAGCTCCAGTACCTGTCGGCTCGTTCAGGCTCCGATAAAATGGATGGTTGAATTTTTGTATCCCAAGTTACCGCATGTTCCATCGACATGAGACTTGTCCGGATCGGTATTGCATCTTTACTTTTTTGACTATCTGGCGCCGTACGGGCGTAGAAGATTGGGAGGGAAAGCGTCATGTGCCGCGCCTGTGAAACGATGAGCAGGTGGGTTGCTGCTCGAAATGATGGGTTACGCTGCGCTCCACCCATCCTTGTATGATCAGAGATATTCAGATTTTGTTTGTGATGCAAGTAAGATGATGCTTCACTGGGGAAGCCGTCCCATCCTGAAGACAGGTTTTTTAAGGTCTGAGCTTGTGATGTAGATTGGCTCCCCGCCCTATTCGCCAATACCGTGGAGTATCCGAGGCTTTGAGCCTGTATACACAAGGATGGTAGGCGCGTGTGCAGGGTCGGAGAACCCGTGACATTGTATCGCGACTTCATTCGAGGATTCATCATGACACTTCAAACGACTGAACCCGGAACACCTGCACAGATTGCTGTTCCCGTTGCTGCTGGTATCGATGTGGGAGCCACAGAGCTA
>NZ_FPIQ01000020.1 GCF_900119085.1 Nitrosovibrio sp. Nv17
TGCCACCAGAACCTGGTGCACAAGGAGGTCGCCGAGACCGACCTCAATGCCAGCCTCAAGGAGGGCAAGATGGTGCTCAAGTCCTCCAAGGAGGAGGACGACGACGACGATGAGGACGACGACGACGAGGATTCCTCCAGCAGCCCCTCCCAGGAAGAATCCGACGAGCCCGCAGACGATGAGCAGGAATGAGTGGAGGACAGCTTTTCCGAAGTATTGATCATGAATTCCATGCGGCCTAGCGATGGCCCCGGTTCTGAACGGAATCCGGGGCCATCGCCGTTTGGGCAGAAGCGATTCCGCTCCTCCAGAGCCCCATCTGCATGCGTGCGAGGCCCTCGTTTCTACCTGGACCTGTTCCTGCATGTCACGAAAATGTAATATGGTCATCGTAGTATCGAGCCTCCAAGAAAGGTACTCTTCCCGGAAGGCATTTTTTTGACCGCACACTCTCCTGCAGATACCTCTCATCCCGGGAAGCTTGGGTACAGCTATCGCCGCCACCTGGGCGAGCGCCTCATCGAGGCGATACTGTTCCTGATGGCCTTTGTGTCGGTGATGATCACCCTGGCCATCGTGATGATGCTGGTGAAGGAGTCGGTCGTTTTCTTCGAGCATGTTCCCCTCTGGGACTTCCTGACGGATACCCAGTGGACGCCACTGTTCGACGATGCGCACTACGGGATACTTCCCCTGATCTCCGGCACCGCAGTCAGTTCGGCTGTGGCGCTGCTGGTGGCGATCCCGATGGGCACCATCACCGCCATCTATCTCTCGGAGTTCGCGCCCTTCACGGTGCGTGAGGTCGCCAAGCCGTTCCTGGAGCTGCTGGGTGGCGTGCCGACCGTGGTCTACGGCTATTTCGCGCTGCTGTTCGTCACGCCCCTGTTGCAGGTCATTTTCCCCGAACTGCCCGGCTTCAATCTGCTTTCCGCAGGGCTGGTGATGGGTGTCATGATCATTCCCTACGTCAGCTCGATGGCCGAGGACGCGATGCGTGCGGTACCGATGCACCTGCGCGAGGGGTCCTATGCGATGGGTGCCACCCGGTTGCAGACCGCGCTGCGAGTGGTCATGCCGGCCGCCATCTCGGGCATCGCCGCAGCCTACATCCTCGGTATCTCGCGCGCGGTGGGGGAGACCATGGTCGTGGCGGTGGCGGCGGGCATGCAGCCCAACCTGACCTGGAATCCGATGGAGCCCGCGGCCACCATCACCGCCTACATCGTACAGGTGAGCCTGGGCGACCTGCCGCATGGCAGCATTGGCTATCAGACCATCTTCGCGGCCGGGCTGACGCTGCTCCTGCTGACACTCGCGTTCAACGTGATCGGCCATCTGCTGCGCAAACGCTACCGTGAAATCTACTGAACGGACCGCGATGAAGCCGCCATGCTTGTGTTGCCCGATCCCGCTGCCTGAACCGCGATCTTGTTGTCATGCGATTCGCTCCATGGATGCGATCGATGCAGAATGAAAAGGATCTGAGCGTCATCCGTGCCATCATCGCGCGCCACAAGATGCTGGACGTGGTGTTCATGACCGTCGGGGTGTTCGTTCTGATGGTCGCGATACTGACATTCATGGCGCTGTTCTCGCACATGCTGGTCGAGGGAATGCCACGCCTCTCCTGGGATTTCTTCAGTTCTTTTCCGTCGCGCCGGCCCGAGTCGGCGGGCATCCTGTCGGCATGGGTGGGAACCACGCTTGTCATGGTGGTGACGGCGTTTGCCGCTGTACCCATGGGAATCGGGGCCGGCATCTACCTGGAGGAATATGCGGCCAAGAATCTCCTGACCGAGATCATCGAAGTCAATGTGACCAATCTTGCCGGCGTGCCGTCCATCATCTACGGATTGCTGGCGCTCAGCCTGTTCGTGCACCAACTGGAATTCGGGCAGAGCATTCTCTCGGCGGGCCTTGCGCTGGCATTGCTGATACTCCCGATCGTGATCGTTGCGACACGGGAGGCCATCCGCGCGATTCCCGTCACCATCCGCGAGGGCGCGTATGCCCTGGGAGCAACCCGATGGCAGACCGTGTCCGACCACATTCTTCCCTATTCTGCAGCGGGCATCCTGACGGGGGTCATCATCGGTCTGGCGCGCGCGATCGGAGAAACGGCGCCCATCATCACCATCGGGGCGCTGACGTTCATCGCGTTCCTGCCACCATCCCCGATCAAGGCAGAGTTTCCCTATCTGTCGATGGAGTGGCTGATGGCGCCGTTCACGGTGATGCCGATCCAGATGTTCAACTGGGTTTCCCGACCGGAGGAGGCGTTCCAGGTCAACGCGGCGGCGGCAGGACTGGTGCTGGTGATGATGACGCTCACCATGAATGCCCTGGCCATCTATCTGCGTTACCGCATGCGCAAGAACATCAAATGGTAGAGGGGCTGGTACGAAACCACACGACTCCCGACGTTGCGCCGATTCCACGCAAGTCCGAAGTCAGGGATCTGAGCTTCTATTACGGGGCATTCAGCGCGCTCAAGAACATCAACATGGTGCTGCACGAGAAGCAGGTCACTGCGCTGATCGGACCTTCCGGCTGTGGGAAGTCCACCTATCTGCGCTGCTTCAACCGCATGCACGACCTTTATCCGGGAAATCGCTATGTGGGCGAGATCATTCTCTATCCGGACAATGTCAACATCCTGTCGCGTACCGTGGACCCGATCGAGGTACGCATGCGCGTCAGCATGGTGTTCCAGAAACCCAATCCCTTTCCGAAATCCATCTATGAGAACGTGGCGTACGGCCTGCGGGTGCGAGGGGTGCGGCAGCGCGCAGTGCTCGACGAGAAGGTGGAGGAGGCGCTGCGCGACGCCGCCCTGTGGGATGAGGTGAAGGATCGCCTGAATCACCTCGCTTACAATCTGTCGGGTGGTCAGCAGCAGCGCCTGTGCATCGCGCGGGCGCTGGCCACCGATCCCGAGATACTCCTGTTCGACGAACCGACCTCGGCGCTCGATCCCATCGCCACCGCGAGCATCGAAGAACTCATTGCAGATCTTAAAGACAGGGTCACCATCCTTATCGTCACCCACAACATGCAGCAGGCGGCGCGCGTATCCGACTATACCGCCTACATGTACCTGGGTGAAATCATCGAGTTCGACGTGACCGATACGATCTTCATCAAACCCAAGAACAAGCAGACGGAAGACTATATCACCGGCCGTTTCGGTTGAGGGAATCCCGATTCCACGCCTGGAGGGACCGCGGCCGGGAGTGCCGGCCTCCTGTCACCCGTCACTCCTCGCGGAGCCTCCGGCCCGCATCGTCGGTCCCGGTATCCAGTGCGCGCTTCCAGCGTATGCATAACGGTTATTCCCGGCGTTGGCCGGGCCGATCTTGCAGGTCTTCATCCAGGCGCGTACTGCCCGCCTTTTGGATTGACCGGCTACCCATTCACAGGTAACATTCGCTGCTTTCCATGATAAAGGCAGTAGCGATGACTGTGCGTCGGAAACTGGTTGCAGGCAACTGGAAAATGCACGGCGGCATTGCGCAGAACCGGGAATTGCTGGCTGCGATCGTTGCCGGGACGAAAACGGTACAAGATGCCGATTTCGCGGTGTGCGTACCCTACCCCTACCTGTTCCAGGCGCAGTCCCTGTTGCGCGACACGTCTATCCAGTGGGGCGCCCAGAACGTCAGCCAGCATGAGAAGGGTGCATACACCGGTGAAGTGTCCACAGCGATGCTGCTGGACTTCGGTTGCCGCTACGCCATCATCGGCCACTCTGAACGGCGTGCGCTGTACGGTGAAAATGATGATACGGTGGCGCTCAAGTTCGCTGCGGCCCTGCAGGCGGGGTTGACGCCCATCCTCTGTCTAGGGGAAACCCTGGATCAGCGCGAAGCCAACGTGACCGAACAGGTCGTGGCGCGGCAGCTGGATGCGGTCATCGAATCGGTCGGCATCGCCGCCTTGTCCAGGGCGGTATTGGCCTACGAACCGGTATGGGCCATCGGTACCGGAAGGACCGCCACGCCAGGCCAGGCCCAGGAGGTGCATGCCTTCCTGCGCGGCAGGATCGCCGCCCATGATGCGGGAGTGGCGGCGCCGGTGAAGATTCTGTATGGCGGCAGCGTCAAGGCGGACAATGCGGCGGAACTGTTCGCCATGCCGGATATCGATGGCGGGCTGGTCGGCGGCGCCTCACTCGTCGCCGACGAGTTCATCGCGATCTGCCGTGCGGCAGGCGCGGGCTCACGCTGACATTGGAGTAGGTGCGTTGGAGACATTCATCTGGATCGTGCACGTGCTGTCGGCGATCGCCGTGATCGTCCTGGTGTTGCTCCAGCATGGCAAGGGTGCCGACATGGGCGCCGCGTTCGGCAGCGGCTCTTCGGGCAGCCTGTTCGGTGCCAGTGGCTCGGCGAACTTCCTGAGCAGGGCCACGGGCATCCTGGCGACGGTGTTCTTCATCACCAGCCTCGGCCTGACCTATCTTTCCAACCAGAAGACGGATGGGGGGGGTGTCATGGACAAGGTGGCACCTGCCCAATCCGTCAAACCGGTAGAGCCGGTACCACCGGTACCGGACGCAGCAGGAGGGTCCAAGGCAGCGGAAATACCGGAGTAGCACGCCCGGTTGAACAATCGACCGGCCCCGCGTTCTAATATGATTGCGCCGGACCGAGACTCAGTTTAAGCCGCCGACGTGGTGGAATTGGTAGACACGCCGTCTTGAGGGGGCGGTGGCGCAAGCTGTGCGAGTTCGAGTCTCGCCGTCGGCACCAGTGATGGAACAAGGTTGGGGTCTGCGTGACGATGGATACGCAGGGCATAAACGGTAGGCAGGTTCTTCGTCCTATATTATTTGATCATACCGATGCTCGAAAACTATTTCCCCATTCTGCTGTTCATTCTGCTTGGCCTCGCCATAGGAGTGGTTCCCATGGCGCTGGGCTGGCTGTGCGCCCCCAATCGTCCCGACAACGAGAAGCTTTCTCCCTACGAATGTGGCTTCGAGGCGTTCGAGGATGCGCGCATGAAATTCGATGTGCGCTACTACCTGGTCGCCATCCTGTTCATTTTGTTCGACCTGGAAATCGCCTTTCTGTTTCCGTGGGCGGTGGTGCTGAACGAAATCGGGACCTTCGGGTTCGTGGCGATGATGGTGTTTCTGGGCATACTGGTCGTCGGTTTCATCTACGAATGGAACAAGGGTGCCCTGGAATGGGATTGATGCGATGAGCACAGGCGGCGTGATGGAAAAGGGCTTCGTCACCACGGGCCTGGACAACGTGATCAACTGGGGTCGCACCGGATCCATGTGGCCGATGACCTTCGGTCTGGCGTGTTGCGCGGTGGAGATGATGCAGGCGGGTGCCTCGCGCTATGATCTCGACCGCTTCGGTATCGTTTTCCGTCCAAGCCCGCGACAATCGGACGTGATGATCGTCGCCGGCACACTGTGCAACAAGATGGCTCCGGCATTGCGCAAGGTCTATGATCAGATGGCCGAGCCGCGCTGGGTCATTTCCATGGGTTCCTGCGCCAATGGCGGCGGCTACTACCATTATTCCTACTCCGTCGTTCGCGGCTGCGATCGCATCGTGCCCGTCGACATCTACGTGCCCGGCTGTCCCCCCACGGCGGAAGCGCTGCTCTACGGCATCATCCAGCTCCAGAACAAGATCCACCGCACCAATACCATTGCCCGCTAGTTCCGCCATGTCTTCCTCCCGTCTGGAAACGCTCTCTCTTTGCCTGAAAAACGTGCTGGACGAACGGATCGTCAGCCTGGACGAGCGGCTGGCCGAACTGACGCTGACCCTGGATTCGGCACACGCGCTGGAATCGTTGCGAGTGCTGAGGGACCATCCCGACCTGGCCCTGGACATGCTCGTCGATCTCTGTGGCGTGGACTATCTGACATACGGCAGATACGACGTCGACGATTTTCCAGCAAACGCGGCGGGCAAGCGCTTTGCCGTGGTGTATCACCTGCTTTCCATCGTGCACAATCATCGCCTGCGGGTCCGGGTGTTCGCGCCGGATGACGAATTCCCGGTGCTGGAGTCGGTGATCGGCGTATGGCCTGCCGTCAACTGGTTCGAGCGCGAGGCGTTCGATCTCTTCGGCATCGTCTTTACCGGCCATCCCGATCTGCGGCGCATTCTCACGGACTATGGTTTCATCGGCAATCCGTTCCGCAAGGATTTTCCGCTCAGCGGCAACGTCGAAATGCGCTACGATCCAGACCAGCAGCGAGTGATCTACCAGCCTGTCACCATCGAACCGCGCCAGATCACGCCGCGCGTGATTCGTGAAGAGCATTATGGGGACAGCGAATGACAGTTTCGCGACAGGCATTCGTCTGATATGGCCGAGATACGCAACTACACCATGAATTTCGGTCCGCAGCACCCGGCGGCGCACGGAGTGCTGCGCCTGGTGCTGGAACTCGACGGCGAAGTGGTGCAGCGTGCCGATCCGCACATCGGCCTGCTGCATCGCGCCACCGAGAAATTGGCGGAGAACAAGACCTACATCCAGTCGGTGCCGTACATGGATCGCCTGGACTACGTTTCCATGATGGTCAACGAGCATGCGTACGTGATGGCCATCGAAAAGCTGCTGCAGATCGAAGTGCCCGTGCGTGCGCAGTACATCCGCGTGATGTTCGACGAGATCACGCGCATCCTCAACCACCTGCTATGGCTGGGCGCGCACGCGCTGGACGTGGGCGCGATGACCGTGTTCCTCTACGCCTTTCGCGATCGTGAAGATCTGATGGATTGCTACGAAGCGGTCTCGGGCGCCAGGATGCATGCCGCCTACTACCGGCCGGGAGGCGTCTATCGCGACCTGCCCGACTCGATGCCGCAGTATCAGGCGTCGAAGGTACGCAACGAGAAGAGCGTGGAAATTCTCAATGAGAACCGCAGCGGCTCGCTGCTGGATTTCATCGAGGATTTCACGAATCGTTTTCCCGGCTACGTGGACGAGTACGAGACCCTGCTGACCGATAACCGCATCTGGAAGCAGCGGCTGGTGGGGATCGGCGTGGTCTCGCCCGAGCGCGCCAAGGCGCTGGGTTTCACCGGTCCGATGCTGCGCGGTTCCGGCGTCGAGTGGGACCTGCGCAAGAAGCAGCCCTACGAGGTGTACGACCGGGTGGATTTCGACATACCGGTCGGCGTCAACGGCGATTGCTACGACCGTTACCTTGTGCGGATAGAGGAGTTCCGCCAGTCGACCCGGATCATCCGGCAGTGTGTCGACTGGCTGCGGCAGAACCCGGGGCCGGTCATCGTCGACAACTTCAAGGTCGCCCCGCCGCCCCGGGTGAACATGAAGCAGAACATGGAGGAGTTGATCCACCACTTCAAGCTGTTCACGGAAGGGATACATGTCCCGCCGGGCGAGACCTACGTTGCGGTCGAGCACCCGAAGGGGGAGTTCGGCATCTACCTGATATCGGACGGCGCCAACATGCCCTACCGGCTCAAGATCCGGGCGCCGGGCTTCGCGCACCTGGCCGCACTGGACGAGATGTCGCGGGGGCACATGATCGCCGACGTGGTGGCCATCATCGGTACCCAGGACATCGTGTTCGGCGAGATAGATCGATGATGATCGATATCGACAGGCAGGAGAGCACGGAGGCAGGCGTGCTGAGTCCGGAATCCATGAAGAAGATAGACCATGAACTTACCAAGTATCCGGCCAGCCAGAAGCAGTCGGCGGTGATGTCGGCGCTGGCCATTGCCCAGGATGAGAAGGGATGGCTGGCCAACGAGACCATGGACTTCATTGCCCATTATCTGGGCATGCCGCCGATCGCGGTGTACGAGGTGGCGACGTTCTACAACATGTACAACCTCAAGCCGCTGGGCAGATACAAGATCACCGTCTGCACCAACCTGCCCTGTGCGTTGTCCGGGGGGAACGACGCGGCCGCGTACATCAAGCAGAAGCTGGGCATCGGCTTCAACGAGACCACTCCCGACGGGCGGTTCACCCTGAAGGAGGGCGAATGCATGGGCGCGTGCGGCGACGCCCCCGTTCTCCTGGTGAACAACAAGCGCATGTGCAGCTTCATGTCCAACGACAGGATAGACCGGTTGCTGGAGGATCTTGAATGACCGGGTTCCCACTGGTGTTGACGGCGGGGGTGGATCCCTCCGATCCGGACAACTGGCGGCTCAGAAGCTACGAGCAGCGGGAGGGATACGCCGCCTTGAGGAAGATCCTTTCCGAACGCATCCCGCCGGAACAGATCATCGAGGAGGTCAAGAAATCCGCCCTGCGCGGACGTGGGGGCGCCGGCTTCCCTACCGGCCTGAAGTGGAGCTTCATGCCCAAGCAATACGAGGGCGACAAGTACCTGGTGTGCAATTCCGACGAAGGCGAGCCCGGGACCTTCAAGGATCGGGACATCATGCGCCACAACCCGCACATCCTGATAGAGGGCATGCTGATCGGCGCCTATGCCATGGGCATCAAGACGGGCTACAACTACATCCACGGCGAGATCTGGGACGTCTACGAACGCATGGAGGAGGCGGTGGACGAGGCCCGGGCGGCGGGGTACCTGGGCGATGACATCCTCGGTTCCGGCTTCGGCTTCCAGCTGTACAACCATCACGGCTACGGCGCCTACATATGCGGCGAGGAGACCGCGCTGCTGGAGTCCATCGAGGGAAAGAAGGGCCAACCGCGCTTCAAGCCCCCGTTTCCGGCGAGCTTCGGACTCTATGGAAAGCCCACCACCATCAACAACACCGAGACGTTTTCCTCGGTACCCTGGATCATACGCAACGGCGGCGAGAAATTTCTACAGCTGGGCAGGCCCAACAACGGCGGCACCAAGCTGTTCTCGGTGTCCGGCCACGTCAATCGGCCCGGCAACTACGAGATTCCCCTGGGCACGCCGTTCGCCACCCTGCTGGAGATGGCGGGCGGCATGCGCGGCGGACGCAGGCTGAAAGGATGCATCCCGGGCGGGTCGTCGATGCCGGTATTGCCCGGGGACGTCATGATGCAGACCGACATGGACTACGACTCCATCGCCAAGGCCGGCTCCATGCTGGGTTCCGGCGCGGTCATCGTCATGGATGAGACCACCTGCATGGTGCGGGCGCTGGAGCGCCTGTCGTACTTCTATTTCGAGGAATCCTGCGGCCAGTGCACCCCCTGCCGCGAGGGAACCGGCTGGCTCTATCGCGTGGTACACCGGATCGAGACCGGCAAGGGGCGCATGGAGGATCTGGATCTTCTCAACAACGTCGCCGACAACATCCAGGGGCGCACCATCTGCGCGCTGGGCGACGCCGCCGCCATGCCGGTGCGCGCCATGATCCAGCATTTCCGGGATGAGTTCGCCTACCATATCGAGCACAAGCGATGCATGGTATAGCGGACAGGGCGGGAACGAGACTGGCTGGCCAACAGCCGGGAGCTAGGATTCGATGATCAATTTCGAAATCGACGGAAAACCGGTATCCGTGGCCAAGAATGGCACCGTCATGGACGGCGCCAACAAGCTGGGGATATACATTCCGCATTTCTGCTATCACAAGAAGCTGTCCATCGCCGCCAATTGCCGCATGTGCCTGGTGCAGGTGGAGAAGGCTCCCAAACCCTTGCCCGCGTGCGCCACACCGGCCATGGAGGGGATGAAGGTCTCCACCCATTCCGGGCAGGCGGTGACGGCGCAGAAGGGCGTCATGGAATTCCTGCTGATCAACCATCCGCTCGACTGCCCAATCTGCGACCAGGGCGGTGAGTGCCAGCTCCAGGATTTGGCGGTGGGCTACGGTGCGAGCGCATCACGCTACCAGGAAGCCAAGCGGGTGGTGACGAACAAGAACCTGGGGCCGCTGATCTCCACCGACATGACGCGCTGCATCCACTGCACCCGCTGCGTGCGTTTCGGCCAGGAGATCGCCGGCATCATGGAGCTGGGCATGGCCGGGCGGGGCGAACATTCGGAAATCCTGTCGTTCGTCGGCAGCACCGTGGATTCGGAACTCTCCGGCAACATGATCGACCTGTGCCCGGTCGGTGCCCTGGTCAGCAAGCCTTTCCGCTACTCGGCCCGCACCTGGGAGCTGTCCCGCAGAAAATCGGTGAGCCCGCACTGCGGGTTGGGCTCCAACCTGGTGGTGCAGGTGAAGCAGAATCGCGTCATGCGCGTGCTGCCGCGGGAGCGGGAAGAGATCAATGAATGCTGGTTGGCGGACAAGGACCGCTTTTCCTACGAGGGGCTCAACTCCGAGGAGCGGCTCCGGACGCCGATGATCCGGCGTGACGGCGAGTGGCAGACGTGCGACTGGCAGTCCGCACTGGAGTTCGTCGCCAACGGCCTGCAGTCGGTGAAGGCACGGCACGGCGCCGCCGGGATCGGAGCACTGGCCTCGCCCTACAGTACGCTCGAGGAACTCTACCTGCTGCAGAAGCTTGCGCGCGGACTGGGCAGCGGGAACGTGGATCATCGCCTGCGCCAGTCCGATTTCCGCATTGATCGCCACCTGCAGGGGGCGCCATGGCTGGGCATGGCGGTTGCCGATATTTCCAGCCTGAAATCCGCGCTGGTGGTCGGCAGCACGCTGCGCAAGGACCATCCTCTCATCGCCCAGCGCCTGCGCCAGACGGTCAAGCAGGGTGCGCGGCTGAGCATCATCAATCCGGTGGACGATGATCTCCTGACGAAGATCGCCCATCGGGCCATTGTCGCACCCGATGCCATGGCGGGCGTCCTGGCGCAGGTCCTGAAAGCGGCCGCCGCGCTGAAGGGCGTGGAAGTCGCCGACGGCGTACGTCCGGTGGTGGACGCTACCGAGGTCACAGACACGGCACGGGCCATGGCCGAGAGCCTCGTCGCGCATCGGCCTGCCGCGATCCTGCTCGGCAACATGGCGCAGCACCATCCGCACTATACGGACATGCTTGCGCTGGCGCGGCATCTGGCGGGTATCGTCGAGGCGCGGCTCGGCGTGCTGGGAGAAGCCGCCAACAGCGTCGGCGCCTATCTGGCGGGAGCCACTCCAAATGCCATCGGCATGGTCGGTACGCAGTCGCGAGAGGCGGAGGCGGGCGGCATGAATGCCGCCCGGATGCTGGGCCTGGATGCTGCCACGGGCACCGGTCAGCCGTGTCAGGGCTATCTGCTGCTGAACCTGGAGCCCGAGCTCGACAGCCACAATCCACAGCGAGCGATGCAAGTTCTCGCCGGGGCGGAACTCGTCGTCGTCATGAGCGCGTATCGGAGCCCTACCCTCCTCGAGGGCGGGTATGCCGACGTGCTGCTGCCGATTGCCCCCTTCACGGAAACCTCCGGCACCTTCGTCAGCACCGAAGGGCGGGTGCAGAGTTTCAATGGCGTGGTCGCTCCTCTGGGTGATGCGCGTCCGGCATGGAAGGTGTTGCGCGTGCTGGGCAGCATGCTGGGCCTGGAAGGGTTCGGCTACGATACGCCGGAGCAGGTGCGTGCCGACATCCTGCCGGTCGATGGCGACGTGAGCGCCTGTCTGAACAACGATCTGACCGGTTTCGCCGTGGAAGGGGCCGTGGAATCCGGCGGGGCCGGCACCGGTCTGCGGCGCATCGGCGAAGTGCCGATCTACCAGGCCGACCCCATCGTGCGCCGGGCCGAATCGCTGCAGCGTACCCATGACGCCGCCGCGCCGGTGGCCTGGATGTCGGGGCCGCTGATGGTCTCGCTGGGCATCGAGGCGGGTGAGCATGTGCGGGTACGGCAGGGGAGCGGCGAGGTGGTGCTGCCGGCCGCCCGCGACGACGGGTTGCCGGCCGGGTGCGTGCGGGTGGCCTGCGCGCATTCCTCGACCGCGGGGCTGGGCGGCATGTTCGGCGAGATCACGGTGGAGCGGCGGTGATGCGGCGAACCGGGACAGTCTGATGGAATACGCGCAACAATTGTTCGAGGGTGCATTCGGCCCGGAGTGGGGTCCCGCCCTCTTCGTCCTGACCAAGAACACGCTGCTGATCATCGCCATCGTGCTGCCGCTGATGCTGGCGGTGGCCTACCTCACCTTTGCCGAAAGGAAGATCATCGCCTACATGCAATTGCGCGTCGGTCCGAATCGCGTAACCTTCTTCGGCATCCCCTGGCTGGGCGGCTGGGGCCAGCCGATCGCGGACGCGGTCAAGGCCCTGATGAAGGAAATCATCATTCCCAGCGGAGCGAACAAGCTCCTGTTCGTGCTTGCGCCGGTGCTGACCTTCGCCCCTGCGCTCGCGGCCTGGGCAGTGGTGCCGTTCTCGCCCGAGGTGGTGCTGGCCGACATCAACGCGGGGCTGCTCTACATACTGGCCATGACCTCGATGGGCGTCTATGGGGTCATCATCGCGGGCTGGGCCTCCAACTCCAAATACGCCTTCCTCGGTGCCATGCGCTCCGCTGCTCAGGTGGTATCCTACGAGCTGGCGATGGGGTTTGCGCTGGTGTGCGTGTTGATGATGTCGCACAGCCTCAATCTGAGCGATATCGTCAGGGGCCAGCAGGGCGGAAGCTTCATCAACTGGTACCTCATTCCACTCTTTCCCATGTTCCTGGTGTATTTCATTTCCGGCGTGGCCGAGACCAACCGCGCTCCGTTCGACGTGGCGGAGGGCGAGTCCGAGATCGTGGCGGGATTCCACGTCGAGTATTCGGGCATGGCGTTCACCGTGTTTTTTCTCGCGGAATACTCGAACATGATCCTGGTGGCAACGCTCGCCAGCATCATCTTTCTCGGCGGATGGCTGCCACCCATCGACATGGCGCCCTTCAACATGATTCCGGGGTTCATCTGGCTGGTGACGAAGATCGCATTCCTGCTGTTCTGTTTCCTCTGGTTCCGCGCCACCTTTCCCCGCTACCGCTATGACCAGATCATGCGTCTGGGGTGGAAGGTCTTCATTCCCATCACTCTCGTCTGGATCCTGGTGGTGGGCCTGGTCATGCAGCTTCCGCCGTCGCTGCGGGAGGCGTTCCCGCTCAACCTGTGGTTTCACTGAGACAGGAGAGAATCATGAATCGGATCAAGGATTTTTTTCGCACCTTCCTGTTGTTCGAACTCGTCAAGGGAATGATGCTGACCGGACGATACATGTTCGCGCGCAAGATCACGGTGTATTTTCCCGAGGAGAAGACTCCCCAGTCCCCCCGCTTCCGCGGGCTCCATGCGTTGCGGCGCTATCCCAACGGGGAGGAACGCTGCATCGCGTGCAAGCTGTGCGAGGCGGTGTGCCCCGCGCTCGCGATCACCATCGAATCCGAGCAGCGCGAGGATGGCACCCGCCGCACCACGCGCTACGACATCGATCTGACGAAATGCATATTCTGCGGCTTTTGCGAGGAATCGTGCCCGGTCGACTCCATCGTCGAGACACGTATCCTCGAGTATCACGGCGAGAAGCGCGGCGACCTGGTCTACACCAAGCAGATGCTGCTGGCGGTGGGGGACCGCTACGAGGAGCAGATCGCGGCAGACCGGGCGGCGGACGCGCGCTACCGATGAACCCGGCCGACGACCACGCATGAGTTTCCAGGACGCCACATTCTATTTCTTCTCCGCGATACTGGTGCTGTCCGGGCTCGGCGTCATCACGGCCCGCAACCCGGTGCATTCGGCATTGCTGCTGGTGCTGGCGTTCTTCGCCTCCGCCGGGCTGTGGCTGCTGCTGGAGGCGGAGTTCCTCGCGATCACGCTGGTGCTGGTGTACGTCGGAGCGGTGATGGTGTTGTTCCTGTTCGTCGTCATGATGCTCGACATCAATCTCGCCCGTCTGCGGGAAGGATTCTGGAAGTGGTTTCCGGTGGGGGCCTTCCTCGGGATCGTGATGGCGGCCCAGATGGCGTTCGTGATGATGGGGGATCGCGAAGGTGCCGGCGGCGCGGCGCCCCCGGCACCACGCCCGGCCGATTACAGCAACACCAAGGAACTGGGTCGATTGATCTATACCGAGTACGTCTATGCCTTCGAACTCGCGGCAGTATTGCTGTTGGTGGCCATCGTTGCGGCCATCGCGCTGACCCTGCGGCGGCGCAGCGGCATCCGCAGCCCGGATGTTTCCCGGCAGGTGGCGGTCAGACGCGGGGATCGCGTGAGGATGGTTTCGATGCCGTCCGAGAAGAAAGAATAAACCGGAAGAAGAAAAAAACAAGAAGCGGCCACGGGCCGTTCCTGACGTTGTCTTGAAAAAAGGGGCATGAAGCTTGGTTTCACTTTCCCATTACCTCGTCATTGGCGCGATCCTGTTCGCCATCAGCATCGTCGGAATTTTCCTCAACAGGAAGAACGTGATCATCCTGCTGATGGCGATAGAGCTGATGCTCCTGGCGGTGAACATGAACTTCGTCGCATTCTCGCACTATCTGCAAGATACGGCGGGGCAGATCTTCGTCTTCTTCATCCTGACCGTGGCCGCGGCCGAATCCGCCATAGGGCTGGCGATACTCGTGGTGCTGTTCCGCAGCCTGCACACGATCAACGTGGACGATCTGGACAAGCTCAAGGGGTAATTCATGCCATTTTCACGTCTTGAACCGGCAATGGGCGCCAGGAAGGGGAGCGGGTGCCAATGACCGACATGCAGACGCTCTATCTCCTGATCCCGCTCGCGCCGCTGGCGGGAGCGCTGATCGCGGGGCTGCTCGGCCGCGTGATCGGCACCACCTGGAGCCACCGTGCCACCATCGCGCTGATGATGGCGTGCGTGGCTGCCTCCATCACCGTCTTCATGGACGTGCTGGAGGGCAACGTCTACAACGGCAGCGTCTATACCTGGGCCGTCTCAGGCGGCATGCACTTCGAGGTCGGATTCCTGATCGACCGGCTCTCGGCCATGATGATGGTGGTCGTGAGCGGCGTATCGCTGATGGTGCACGTGTACACCATCGGCTACATGCATGGAGATCCCGGATACCAGCGCTTCTTCAGCTACATCTCGCTGTTCACTTTCTCGATGCTGATGCTGGTGATGTCGAACAACTTCCTTCAGCTGTTCTTCGGCTGGGAAGCGGTCGGGCTGGTTTCCTATCTTCTGATCGGCTTCTGGTATACCCGCCCCACGGCGGTGTACGCCAACCTGAAGGCGTTCCTGGTCAACCGCGTCGGCGACTTCGGCTTCCTGCTGGGCATCGGGCTGGTGCTGCTCCATGCCGGCACGCTGGATTACGCCGAAGTCTTCACGCAGGCGCCGCGGCTTGCGACCGAGACCATCGACATCATCCCCGGCGCGCCCTGGGCGCTGCTGTCGGTGACGTGCATCCTGCTGTTCGTGGGTGCGATGGGCAAGTCCGCCCAGTTCCCGCTGCACGTCTGGCTGCCGGACTCGATGGAGGGCCCCACACCCATCTCCGCCCTGATCCACGCCGCCACCATGGTGACGGCCGGGATATTCATGGTAGCCCGCATGTCGCCACTGTTCGAGCTGAGCGAGACCGCGCTCTCGTTCATCCTGGTGATCGGCGGCATCACCACGCTCTTCATGGCGCTGGTGGCGATCGTGCAGAACGACATCAAGCGCGTGGTGGCCTACTCGACCCTGTCGCAGCTGGGCTACATGACCGTGGCCCTGGGGGCGTCGGCCTACTCGGCGGGTGTTTTCCATCTCATGACCCATGCCTTCTTCAAGGCGGTGTTGTTCCTCGGTGCGGGCTCCGTGATCATCGCCATGCACCACGAACAGGACATGCGCAAGATGGGCGGGCTCAAGCGCTACATGCCCGTCACCTACTGGACCATGTTCATCGCCGCGCTGGCAAGCGCGGGCGTGCCTGGCTTCGCCGGCTTCTTTTCCAAGGACGCCATCATCGAGGCCCTGCATTTCGCCGCCATCCCGGGCGCCGGCTTCGCCTATTTCTGCGCGGTGACCACCGTGTTCGTCACCGCCTTCTACACCTTCCGCCTGGTGTTCATGACATTCCACGGCGAGCCGCGCATGGACCACCACACGCAGGAGCACCTGCACGAGTCGCCCTGGGTGGTGACGCTGCCGCTCGTCGTGCTGGCGATTCCCTCCATCGCCGCGGGCTGGCTGATCGGCCCGATGCTGTTCGGCGGCTATTTCGGCGAGGCCATCCGGATCCTGCCCGAGCACGAGGCCATCGCCAGCATGGCGGCGGAATTCCACGGCGTCGCGGGAATGATGGCGCATGCGCTGTCCACCCTGCCGTTCTGGCTGTCGATGGCCGGCATCTTCGCCGCCTGGTACCTGTACCGGGTGAACACCGAGCTGCCCGGCAGGATCAGCCGGGCCGCCGGACCGCTCTACACGCTGCTGGATCGCAAGTACTTCATCGACGAGTTCTACTCGTGGCTGTTCGCGGGCGGCGCGCGGGCGCTCGGCGGCGGGCTGTGGAAGATCGGCGATGTCAAGCTTATCGACGGACTCATCGTCAATGGCGCCGCGCGATCGGTGGCCAGGGTCGCGGCGCTGGTGCGCCGCCTCCAGTCCGGCTTCATCTACCACTATGCATTCACCATGATCGTGGGCGTATTCGTGCTGATGAGCCTGTGGCTGTACGGCTCATGATGCGCGAGAAAGGGAAACCGGCACGATCGGGCATCGGCCCGCGTATCGCACGCTGCTCAACGGATAGAATGGAATAGACATGCTGTTTGGCCTTCCCCTGCTCAGTCTCGTCATCTGGCTGCCGATCCTCGCCGGCATCGGCGTGCTCGCCACCGGCGGCGACCGCAACGCCCAGGTCGCGCGCTGGTGCGCGTTGGCTGGCTCGATAGCGGGCCTGTTGGTGGCCATCCCGCTCTATACCCGGTTCGATCCGCTGTCGAGCGCCATGCAGTTCGAGGAGCGCAGCGCCTGGATCGAATATTTCAACATCCACTACCACCTCGGTGTGGATGGCATCGCCATGCCGTTGATCCTGCTCAACTGTTTCACCACGCCGCTGGTGGTAATCGCGGGATGGCAGGTGATCACCCAGCGGGTATCGCAGTACATGGGCGCGTTCCTGATCATGTCGGGCATCGTCAACGGGGTGTTCTCGTCGCTGGACGCGATCCTGTTCTACGTGTTCTGGGAAGCTTCGCTGATCCCCATGTTCCTCATCATCGGGGTGTGGGGCGGTCCCAACCGCGTGTACGCCGCGATCAAGTTCTTCCTGTACACGCTGCTGGGATCGCTGCTGATGCTGGTGGCGTTCATCTACCTCTACCAGATGTCCGGTGGCAGCTTTTCCATCCAGGACTACCATCACCTGCCGCTGCCGCTGACGCCGCAGATCCTTATCTTTGTCGCCTTCCTGCTGGCCTTCGCGGTGAAGGTGCCGATGTGGCCGGTGCACACCTGGCTGCCGGACGCCCACGTGGAGGCGCCCACCGGCGGTTCGGTGGTGCTGGCGGCGATCCTGCTGAAGATGGGGGGGTACGGCTTCCTGCGCTTCTCGCTGCCGATCGTGCCCGACGCCAGCCACCAGCTCGCCACCCTGATGATCGCGCTGTCGCTGGTGGCCGTGGTTTACATCGGCCTGGTCGCGCTGGTGCAGGCGGACATGAAGAAACTCATCGCCTATTCGTCGGTGGCACACATGGGCTTCGTCACGCTCGGCTTCTTCCTCTTCAACGCCCTCGGGCTGGAGGGCGCGATCGTGCAGATGATTTCGCACGGCTTCATATCCGGCGCGATGTTCCTGTGCGTGGGGGTACTCTACGACCGTCTGCACTCCCGCCAGATCGCCGATTACGGCGGTGTGGCCAACAGAATGCCGGTATTCGCGGCATTCTTCATGCTGTTCGGCATGGCGAATTCCGGGCTGCCGGGGACCAGCGGCTTCGTAGGGGAGTTCATCATCATCATGGCGGCCATCCAGGTCGACTTCTGGTACGGGTTCCTGGCTGCCACGTCGCTGATCACGGGCGCGGCCTATACGTTGTGGATGTACAAGCGGGTAGTGTTCGGGGAGGTGGCGAGCCCGGCCGTGGAGGCGCTGGACGACGTCAACGGACGCGAGATCGCGATCCTGGCGATCCTCGCGGCGGCGGTGCTGGGGATGGGCCTCTGCCCGGCGCCCTTCACGGAGGTGATGCACGCCACGGTGGATGAACTGCTGGCGCACGTCGCCCGCAGCAAACTGTAGCGCGAATGAAACGGAACCTGCCCAAATGAATTTCGTCTCTCCTGATTTCGCTCCCGCCTACCCGGAGATCTTCCTCCTGGCGATGGTATGCGTGGTGTTGCTGGCGGACCTCGCCTGGGGCGAGAAGAAGCCCTACGTCGCCTACCTGCTGTCGCAGATCACGCTCTTCGGCTGCGCGCTGATCACCTTCGGCACTTCCGTGCCCGGGATCGCGCACACGTTCTCCGGCATGTTCGTGGACGATACCATGGCGGACATCCTCAAGATGCTGGTGTACATCACGGTTTCCACCACCCTGGTGTATTCGCGCGGCTACATCGCCATGCGCGGCATGCTCAGTGGCGAATTCTTCGGCCTGGCGCTGTTCGCGACCCTGGGCATGATGGTCATGATCTCTGCCAGTCATTTCCTGACGCTCTACCTGGGGCTGGAGCTCCTGTCGCTGTCCCTCTACGCCATGGTGGCGCTGCGCCGCGACGCACCGGCAGCCACCGAGGCGGCCATCAAGTTCTTCGTGCTGGGCGCATTGGCTTCCGGCTTCCTGCTCTACGGCATGTCCATGGTGTACGGCGCGACCGGGTCGCTCGAGGTCGGGCGCATCACCGAAGCGATCCAGGCCGGCGTACCAAGCCACGCGGTACTGGTGGTGGGACTGGTCTTCCTCGTCGCCGGCATCAGTTTCAAGCTGAGCGCTGCGCCGTTCCACATGTGGGTGCCGGACGTCTACCAGGGGGCGCCCACCGCCGTGGTGCTGTTCATCGGCGCAGCCCCGAAGCTTGCCGCATTCGGCTTCGTCATGCGCCTGCTGGTGGAAGGCATGGGAGCCATGTCGGCCGACTGGCAGGGCATGCTCGTGATCCTGTCGGTGATGTCCATGATGATCGGCAACCTTGCCGCCATCGTCCAGAGCAACATCAAACGCATGCTGGCGTACTCCACCATCTCGCACATGGGGTTCGTGCTTCTGGGCTTCATCGCGGCCGACGGCGACGGCTACAGTGCATCCATGTTCTACGTGGTGGTCTACGTGCTGATGACGCTGGGGACCTTCGGCATCGTCATGCTGTTGTCGCGCCAAGGGTTCGAGGCCGACAGGCTCGATGACTACAGGGGGCTCAACCGGCGCAGCCCATGGTATGCGTTCATCATGCTGTTGCTGATGTTTTCCATGGCGGGCATTCCCCCCACCGTGGGCATCTATGCCAAGCTCTCGGTACTGCAGGCGGTGCTCGGTGCGGGCTACATCTGGCTGGCGGTGGTGGCGGTGCTGTTCTCGCTGGTGGGAGCGTTCTACTACCTGCGCATCGTCAAGCTGATGTACTTCGACGAGCCTGAAACCGATACGCCCATCCTGCCGGAGGGCGACGTCAAGCTCCTGATCAGCGCGAACGGCCTGGCGATCCTTGCATTCGGCTTCTTTCCCCAGACGCTGATGGCGCTGTGCGCCTATGCCATCCGGCAGTCGGTGTAGCGGAACGGGCGCCGTGGCGACTACCCATCTACGCCGTGGCGTTCTTGCTTACAGAGGCGGTTCGTCTATCAGGGCGACCTGCTCGCGCAGCTCCAGGATGCGGTCCTGCCAGTAGCGCTGGGTATTGAACCAGGGAAATGCCTGCGGGAAGGCGGGATCGTCCCAGCGCTGCGCGAGCCACGCCGCGTAGTGGATCAGGCGCAGGGTGCGCAGCGCTTCCACTAGGTGCAGCTCGCGGTCGTCGAAATCGCAGAAGTCCTCGTATCCCGCCAGTATCTCGGCCAGCTGCCGCGTCCGGTCCGCGCGTTCTCCCGACAGCAGCATCCACAGGTCCTGTACCGCCGGTCCCATGCGGCTGTCGTCGAAATCGACAAAATGCGGGCCGTCGTCCGTCCACAGCACGTTGCCCACGTGGCAGTCGCCGTGCAGGCGCAGGGGGCGCACTTCGCCCGCGCGCATGAAGCAGCGGCGCACGCCGTCCAGCGCCTGGTCCGCCACGCTGCGATATGCTGCATCCAGATCCGCCGGAATGAAGCCGTGCGCCAGCAGGTAGTCGCGCGGCTGTTCGCCGAAGCCGGCGATGTCCAGCGAGGGACGTGCACGAAACGGCCCGAGCGCGCCGATGGCGTGGATGCGCCCGAGAAACCGGCCCATCCATTCCAGCGTGCCGGGGTCTTCCAGCTCGGGCGCACGACCGCCATGCCTTGGAAAAACGGCGAAGCGGAAGCCCGCGAAGCGATGCAGTGTGATGTTCCCCGGCGCCAGTGGCGCGACGACGGGAATTTCGCGCTCGGCCAGTTCCCGCACGAAGGCGTGCTCTTCGAGGATGGCATCGTCCGACCAGCGCCCCGGCCGATAGAATTTCACCACCAGCGGCGCACCCTCTTCCATGCCGACCTGATAGACGCGGTTCTCGTAGCTGTTGAGGGCCAGCAGCCGGCCATCGCTGCGGAAGCCGACGCTCTCGAGCGCGCCCAGCACGCTGTCGGGAGGAAGAGCGGAAAAATGCAGCGAAGAGGGATGGCTTGTCGCGCTCCCCGCATTATCCAAGATGGAGCCTTTCCCGCTGTCTACGATTTTCTATAGCTGATCCGATAGATCACCCCCGCGTGGTCGTCCGAGACCAGCAGCGCGCCGTCGGGCATGACCAGCACGTCCACGGGCCGGCCCCAGACTTTCTCTTCCTCCAGCCAGCCCTCGGCGAAGATTTCCTGCTTGACGACCTTGCTGTTCCTGAGCTGTATCCGCTGCAGGCGATAGCCGGTTTTCTTGCGGCGATTCCAGGAGCCATGCTCGGCGACGATGATGTTGTGGCGGTACTCGGGCGGGAACATGGCGCCGGTGTAGAAGCGCATCCCCAGGGGTGCGACGTGTGCCTCGAACAGGGCGGCGGGAGGCGCGAGCTTGCCGCAGTCGCGCTTGGCGCCGTACTTGGGGTCGAGGATATCGACGCCATGGCAGTAGGGGTAGCCGAAGTGCAGTCCCTGCCTGGGGGCGTGGTTGAGTTCGTCGGGCGGAAGGTTGTCTCCCATCCAGTCGCGTCCGTTGTCCGTGAACCAGAGCTCTCCGGTTTCGGGGTGCCAGTCGAAACCCACCGTATTCCTCACGCCCCGGGCGTAGATCTCATGGCCGCTGCCGTCCGGGCGGATGCGCGAGATCAGCGCGTAGCGGTCGGGGTCGGGTTCGCAGATGTTGCAGGGCGCTCCCACCGGCGCGTAGAGCAGGCCGTCGGGGCCGAAGGCGATGAATTTTCCGCCGTGGTGCTTCTCGTTGGGATAGTCACTGGCCACGACCACCGGCTTGCCCGGCTGGTCGAGCCTTTCCTCGATACGGTCGTAGCGCAGGATGCGTTCGATCGCGGAGACGTAGAGTGCACCGTCGCGGAACGCCACCCCCAAGGGCGTGTTGAGCCCCTTCGCCAGGGTCCGTACCTGGCGTGTTTCGCCATGATCGGTGATGGCGTAGACGTTGCCCGCCGCCATCGACCCGGCGAATACCGTACCGTTGCTGCCCAGCGCAAGCCCGCGCGCATTGGGAACCTGAGCCCATATTTCAATGGAGAAGCCGGCGGGCAGCCTAATCTTTTCCAGCGGCAGGGCCGGGTCCGATTGCTGTGCGGCGGACAGCGAGGCATGGCAGAATACGGCGCAAAGGATGGCGAAGAGGAGGGTTTTCAGGTGGGACATGAGTGGAACTCCAGGCGGTTGTGGCACTTCAGCATTCATTCGGACAGGAAACGTTTCGGGAGACAGCAAGACCGGATGGCTTGAAAAACGACGATCCATCCCCATTAATCCTCGTGATTTCATCAAGGAGAAACCCCATGCACGCGACATCCACCCCTGAAACCAAGGAGCATCTCAGCTTCCAGACAGAAGTCAAGCAACTGCTCAACCTGATGATTCATTCCTTGTATAGTAACAAGGAAATTTTCCTGCGGGAACTGATCTCCAATGCATCGGATGCGGCCGACAAGCTGCGCTTCGAGGGATTGACCGACGGCGCGCTGTACGAATCCGATTCGGATCTGAAGATACGCGTCGGCTACGACGCCGCGGCGCGTACCATCACGATCGCCGATAATGGCATCGGCATGTCGCGCCAGGAGGTGATCGATCATATCGGCACCATTGCCAAGTCTGGCACACGCGAGTTCTTCGGTTCCCTGACCGGCGATCAGGCCAAGGATGCCCACCTGATCGGCCAGTTTGGCGTGGGCTTCTATTCGGCCTTCATCGTCGCCGACCGGGTCACGCTCACCACGCGCCGGGCGGGGCTGACGCCCGAGCATGGTGTGCGCTGGGAATCGGAGGGCGAGGGGGACTATACCCTCGAGACGGTGGAGAAGCCGGGCCGCGGCACCGAGATCGTCCTGCATCTTCGGGAGGGTGAGGACGAACTGCTCAGCGGCTGGCGTCTGCGGTCCATCATCCGCAAGTACTCCGATCACATCACGCTGCCCATCGTGATGAAGAAGGAAGAGTGGTCGCAGGAGAAGAACGAGAACACGATCACCGACGAGGGCGAGACCGTCAATCAGGCCAGCGCGCTCTGGGTGCGGCCCAAGAACGAGATCACACCGGAGCAGTACGAGGAATTCTACAAGCATGTCGCTCACGACTTCGGGCCGCCGCTGGCCCACGTGCATGCACGGGTGGAGGGCAAGCAGGAATATACGCAGCTGCTTTATATTCCCGCACGCGCGCCGTTCGATCTGTACGACCGGGAGCCGCGCCACGGCATCAAGCTTTACGTGAGGCGAGTGTTCATCATGGACGATGCCAGGCAGCTGCTGCCGAACTATCTGCGCTTCGTGCGCGGGGTGATCGATTCCAACGATCTGCCGTTGAACATCTCCCGTGAGATCCTGCAGGAATCCCGGGATGTCGAAGCGATACGCGCGGGTGCGGTGAAGAAGATCCTCGGCCTGCTCGATGACCTGAGCGGAAGCGAGCAGCAAGAGGATCAGGCCAAGTTCAAGACGTTCTGGAAGGAGTTCGGGCAGGTACTGAAGGAAGGCGTTGCGGAAGACTATGCCAACCGGGAACGCATCGCCAGGCTGCTGCGCTTCGTCTCCACCCATGTCGATACGGACGAGCAGACCGTGTCGCTGGCCGACTATGTGGAGCGCATGAAGGAAGGACAGGAAAAGATCTACTATGTGACCGCCGACAGCCTCAAGGCGGCCCGGAGCAGTCCGCATCTGGAGATATTCCGCAAGAAGGGCATCGAGGTGCTGCTGCTGTCCGAACGGGTGGACGAGTGGCTGGTGGCGAATCTGACCGAATTCGACGGCAAGCCGCTGCAGTCCGTGGCCAAGGGCAGCCTCGACCTCGGCAAGCTGGAGGATGAGACGGAAAAGAAGGAGCAGGAAAAGGAGGCGGACGACCACAAGGAGCTGACCGAGAAGATCAAGGAGGCGCTCGGTGAGCAGGTGAGGGAAGTGCGAGTCACGCTGCGCCTGACGGAATCGCCTGCCTGTCTGGTGGTCGACAGCCATGACATGAGCGGCAACCTGGAGCGCCTGCTCAAGTCCGCCGGGCAGAAGGTGGCGCCCACCAAGCCCATCCTGGAGATCAATCCCCATCACCCCATGATACGGCGCCTGAAGCTGGAGGATGCCCGTTTCGCCGACTGGAGCCATATCCTGTTCGACCAGGCGTTGCTGGCCGAGGGAGGGCAGCTCGAGGACCCGGCAAGTTTCGTCAGGCGCGTGAACGACCTGCTTTCGTCGGGCGCATTCCAGGAAGGCTGAGCCCCCGTTCGCTGTCCAGACGAATGAAGGGGCCGGGGCCGGATTCTTCTCGGGAAATCCGGCCCCGGTGGCGTTTCCGCAAGCGGGGCCGGCTCGACGTTCAGCGACAGGCATCGGACATACCTTGCCGATGCAATGTGTCATAATATTCCGAGAATATGAGCCCTTGTGAACGGAACCAACAGCCATCTTTGCTCATGCGGAGCATCCGGAGATCCATCCGGATCGGAAGGCCATTCGCGATTGCGCCACCTGCAAGGTCGTCGACGGAACCGTGCGATGCCGAGTGGCACGGTCTAATCAAGCCATAGGGCAGTCGATGCATCCATCACTCCGCTCCTGCATCATATTGATTCTTGCCGCTCCCTTCACTGCCTTTCCAGCCCAGGATTTACCCGTCTTCGGGCCCGGCTCGATGGAATCCGGATCCGGCGAACTGCCGCCGCCCGAGCTGCCGGTGGCCGGGGAGGAGCCCCTGGTTCCGGCGCCCGAGGGGCGCCTTGCCTCGCCGGAATCCGGCGTCGGTGACATCGGGGTGCCTGCAGCCCGCAGGGGTGGGATCGGTACGATGCCGGCACTGAACATGCCTTCGATCAACCTCGGCAGCGCCATACCCGCCGATGGGCTGTCCATCGAGGATCTGCAGCGGCTGGGGCTGGAGGCGAACGGCCTGGTGCGTGCGGCCCAATCCCAAGTGGACATGGCGGAATCCGGTGTGGTAGGGGCGGCCGCCTATCCCAACCCGCAGGTGAGCGTGATCGGCGGCCCTCAGCATCCACGCATCCCGGCCGCGAATCCGGCGACGAATACGCGGCAGGTCACGGTCACCCAGACCATCGAGAATCCATTCATGCGCAGTGCCCGGATCGGCTCGGCCGAGGCGGGGGTGAAGGCAAGCGAGGCCAACCATCACCAGGTGAGGGCGGACTTGGCGGCACAATTGCGGGTGCGCGCCTACGAATTGCTGCTGCACCAGGAAATCGCTCGCATGGAGGCCGGGATTTTCGAACTGATGGAGGAGGTGCGGCGGCGCATCGGTGTGGCGGTGGGCGTAGGGGAGACCGCGCGTTTCGAGCTGGTGCGGGCCGAGGCCGAGGTGCTGAACGCAGCCAGCCGCAAGGAAGCGGCGGAGCTGAGCGCGCAGCGTGCGCGCGTGGCCCTGATGCAGTTGACCGCGGGTGCCCTGAGGCAAGGGTTCGTCATCCGTGCTTCTTTGTTCGATCCGGTCGATCTGCCGCCACTGGAGGAACTGCGGGCGCAGGTGCCCGCCGTCAACCCCGACGTGCTGCGGCTGCAGGCGGAGTGGGATCGGGCGCGCCTGCGGATCGATCAGGAACGGGCTTCCATCCTGCCGTCGCTGGACATCGCGTACAGCAATTATCAGGATGCCCAATATACCGACAACCGGGCCGGCTTCAACGTCAGGATTCCCCTGTTCTACCGCCGCCGTGGCGAGATCGACGCGGCCGTGGCGGATACCGCCCGGGCGTGGGAGACGCTGGAATTTCGCCGCTACGAGATCGGGCAACTCCTCGAGTCCGCCTGGCAGTCCCTGCAGATTGCGAGGCGCCGGGTGGAGATGTTCGAGGGCGGCATCATCAAGGAAGCCGAAAATGCGCTGCAGATCGCCCAGTCGGCGTACCGGTTCGGCGAGCGTCCCCTGATCGACGTACTCGATACCCAGCGCATCCTGCGGGGTATCCTGATGGATTCCCTGCAGGCACGCTTCGATCTGCAGACGGCTGCGGCCGAGATCGACCGCTTGCGTGCATACTATCCCAGGGAGCAGGGGAGTTCGGAATGAGAAAAAAAATGTTAGTCATCGGCATGGTCATCCTGTCCACATGCGTAGCCGCGGGTTGCGGGAACAAGGAAACCGCGGCGCCTCCGAACGAGGCCCATCAGGAGCAGGAGGACGTGAACAGCATCACCCTTCGTCCGGAAGTGGTGCCGCGCATCAAGATCGGCCAGCCCATGATGGTCGCCCTGGCGGACAAGCTGCAGGTGCCCAGCCAGGTGGAAGTGGACGAGGAGCGCCTGGTGCGCATCGGATCCTATGTCACCGGACGGATCGTGGAGCTGTACGTCATGCTGGGGGACAGCGTCAGTGCGGGCCAGCCGCTGGCGCGGCTCACCAGCCCGGAGCTGACGCAGGCGCAGCTCGCCTACCTGCGCGCCCATTCCCGTACCGCGCTGACCCAGAAAGCGGCCGATCGCGCGCACCATCTGCTGGAGGCGGACGTGATCGCGCTCGCCGAAGTGGAACGGCGCGAATCCGAACTGGAGGTTGCCCGTGCCGAACTTGAGGCGGCCAAGGATCAGCTGCGCCTGCTGGGGGTGGACAGCACCGCGCTGAGGGAGCTCACGGACAACGGCAACATCCTGCCGTCGGTCACCATCAAGGCATCCAGGAGCGGCACCGTGATCTCGCGCAACGTGATCATCGGCCAGGTGGTGCAACCGGCGGATACGCTGTTCGGTGTCGCCGATCTTTCTTCCGTTTGGGTGGTGGGGGACGTACCGGAGCAGATCGCGCGCAATGTGCAGGTGAACCAGCACGTGCAGATTCACGTTCCGGCGCTGGGGAACGTGAGCTTCGACGGTTTGATCGTATTCGTGGCCGACACCGTCAATCCGCTGACCCGGACCGTGATGGTGCGCAGCATGGTGGAGAATCCGGAGCGCAGCCTCAAACCCGACATGCTGGCAACCATGCACGTCACCGATACCGCCCACCAGAGCCTGGTGGTGCCGGAAACCGCGGTAGTGCGCGAAGCCAATCTCGACTACGTCTTCCTGGCTCAGGGAAACAACCGGTTCCAGCGGGTGCCGGTCGAACTGGGGCCCGAGGTGGCCGATATGCGGCCGGTGCACAAGGGTATCACCCAGGAGCAGAAGATCGTGGTGGACGGCGCCTTCCACCTCGACAACGAGCGCAAGCTCGCCGAACTGGAGTAGGGCGTGCTGGCTGCGATCGTGCGCGTCATGCTCAAGCAGCGCCTGCTAGTCGTAGTGGTGGCGCTGAGCCTGTGCGTCGCAGGCCTGTTCGCTGCGCGCAACCTGTCGATCGACGCCTTTCCGGATGTCACCAACATACAGGTGCAGGTCGCGACGGTCGCGATAGGGCGCAGTCCGGAGGAGATCGAACGGCTGGTCACGGTGCCGGTGGAGATCGCCATGACCGGCCTGCCGGGGCTGGTGGAGATGCGCTCGCTCAACAAGAGCGGCCTGTCACTCATCACGCTGGTGTTCACCGACGAGACCGATGTCTATTTTGCCCGTCAACTGGTGATGGAGCGCCTGATCGAGGTCTCTTCCCGGCTGATACCCGGCATCACCCCGGTCCTCGGCCCGGTGTCGACCGGCCTGGGAGAGGTCTACCAATACACGCTCGATCACCCCGATGACGGCGAACGCGCGCTGAGCGTGGATGAATTGACCATGCGGCGCACGATACAGGATTGGGTGGTGCGTCCGATGCTGCGTTCGATCCAGGGCGTGGCGGAGGTCAATTCCATCGGCGGCCACGTCAAGGAATACCATGTGCTGGTCGATCCCAACCGCCTGCGTCACTACGACCTGACCCTCGCGGCGGTCGATCGGGCGCTGGCGAGCAACAACGCAAATGCCAGCGGCAATATTCTGCCGCTGCATTCCGAGCAATATCTGATCCGCGGTGTCGGCCTGATCCGGACGCTGGATGACATCCGCGACATCGTGCTCAAGGAGTGGGACGGCATCCCGGTGTTCGTCCGCGACGTCGCCGAGGTGAGGTTCGGTGGCGAGGTGAGGCAGGGGGCCAGCATCAAGAACGGCCATACCGAATCGGTGACCGGCATCGTGATGATGCTGCGCGGCGGCAATGCCAAGGAAATCGTGGGGCGGGTCAAGGAGAAGGTGGCCGACATCAACGAACGCGGCCTGCTGCCCGGCGGGCTCCAGATCGTGCCGTTCTACGATCGTACCGACCTGGTGGATGCGGCGATGTGGACCGTCAGCAAGGTGCTGATCGAAGGCATCATCCTGGTGGTGGTGGTGCTGTTCATCTTTCTCGGCGACGTCCGCTCCAGCCTGATCGTCGTGGCGACCCTCGTCATTACCCCGCTGATCACCTTCATGGTAATGAACCATCAGGGAATTTCCGCCAACCTGATGTCGCTGGGCGGGCTTGCGATCGCGATCGGCCTGATGGTCGACTCCACCGTGGTCGTGGTGGAAAACGTCTACCACCGCCTCGGGCATCCAAAAGATGCCGCGGGATCGAAGCTGCAGATCGTGCTGGATGCAGTAGCCGAGGTGGGCACGCCCGTGATCTTCGGCATTTCCATCATCATACTCGTGTTTCTGCCGCTGATGACGCTGCAGGGCATGGAGGGCAAGACCTTCAGTCCGCTCGCATTCACCATCGCCATCGCGCTGGCAGTATCGCTGGTGGTCTCCCTGACGCTGTCCCCGGTGTTGTGCGCCTACATCCTCAAGGGCGGGGCGGACCACGACACGAGAATCATCGCCTTTCTCAAGAGGCGTTACCGCGGCCTGTTGGATATCGCGTTGGCGCGGGAGAAAATGACCGTGCTGGTCGCCATGCTGTTGCTGATCCTGTCCTTCGCCCTGTTCCCCCTCCTGGGCAAGTCGTTCATTCCGACCATGCAGGAAGGTGCGGTGACGCCGGTGATCATCTGGGTGCCTTCGATTTCTCTGGATGAGGCGATCAATCTGGAGACGGAGGCAATGAAGCTGATCGCCAGGATACCGGGAGTGGAGTCGGTGGTGTCGAAGATGGGGCGAGGGGATTCACCTGCGGATCCGGCCTCCCAGAACGAATCCGATCCCATCGCGACACTTGATCTCGAGGGATCCGGGCGTACCCAGCAGGAGATCGAGGAGGATATCCGCAAGGCGCTGACCGTGCTGCCCGGCGTCAACATCGTGCTGTCGCAGCCGATCGCGCAGCGGGTGGACGAGATGGTGACCGGCGTCCGGTCACAGGTCGCGGTCAAGATCTTCGGCGATGACCTGGAGGAACTGCGCCGGCTGTCGGAGCAGGTGGCGCGCATCATCAAGTCGGTACGCGGTGCGCGGGACATCCGTATCGAGCGTCTGTCGGGCCAGCAGGAGCTGACGATCGACATCGACCGGCGCGCCATCGCGCGCCATGGTCTCAACGTTTCCGACGTGAACGAATTGGTCTCGACGGCCATCGGCGGCAAGGCGGTGACCCAGGTGTTCGAGGGCGAGCGCCGCTTCACCCTGCTGCTGCGCCTGCCCGAGCACTTCCGGCACGACGTGGAGGCGATTCGCGATCTGCTGCTGCGTCCCCCGGGGAGCGTGACACCCGACGGCATGACGGCACGTGGAGGCGTACTGGTGCCCCTGAGCGCCGTGGCCGATATCAGGGTCGTGGACGGGCCCGCGATCGTCTCCCGCGAATACGCCAAGCGCCGCGTGGTCGTGGGTGCCAACGTGCACGACCGCGATCTGGGCGGGTTCGTCGCCGAGTTGCAGGCGCGTACCGCCAAAGAAGTGAAGCTTCCCGCGGGGTACTACTTCGTGTGGGGCGGGCAGTTCGAGAATATGGAGCGTGCCATGGAGACCCTGTCCATCATCGTGCCCATCACCATACTGGCGATATTTTTTCTGTTGTTTCTTTTGTTCAATTCAGTCAAGCTTGCGGGGCTCATCATTCTGGTACTGCCGTTCGCATCCATCGGCGGCGTCATCGGCCTGTTCATGACGGGAGAGTATCTGTCGGTGCCGGCCTCGGTGGGTTTCATCGCCCTGTGGGGAATCGCGGTGCTCAACGGCGTGGTGCTGATTTCGTACGTCCGCAAGCTGCGCGAGGAAGGAGCCAGCGTCGCCGATGCAGTGGTCAAGGGCTGCGAACAGCGCTTCCGGCCGGTCCTGATGACCGCGACGGTGGCCATGCTGGGGCTGGTGCCGTTTCTGTTCGCGACCGGGCCGGGATCGGAGGTGCAGCGTCCGCTCGCCATCGTGGTGATCGGCGGCCTGATCACCTCCACGCTGCTGACGCTGGTGGTGCTGCCCACCTTGTATCGCTGGTTCGATACGGAGCCGGCGAGGGTCGAGCTGTAGCCGCCGTGACATCCTGGGGTGCGATGTCCGGAGCCGGGCCATTGCAGGAATACATCATCTAGACGACATGTCCATCTCATCATCCTCCGCCAGCGAAAAAGCCAGGATCCTGGCCGAGGCGCTGCCCTACATCCAGCGGTTCCACGGCAAGACCATCGTCATCAAATACGGCGGTAATGCGATGGTGGACGAAAGACTGAAGCAGGGGTTCGCGCGCGATGTCGTGCTGTTGAAGCTGGTCGGCATGAATCCGGTGATCATCCATGGCGGCGGCCCGCAGATCAACGACATGCTGGCGCGGGTCGGCAAGCAGGGGCAGTTCATCCAGGGTATGCGTGTCACCGATCCGGAAACCATGGACATGGTGGAGATGGTGCTCGGCGGCCTGGTCAACAAGGAAATCGTCAACCTCATCAACCATCACGGCGGCCGAGCGGTGGGGCTGAGCGGGAAGGACGGGGGATTCATCCGTGCAAAAAAAATGTTCATGCAGGATCGCGAGAGGGCGGGCGAATGGATCGACATCGGCCAGGTCGGTGAGATCGAGCACATCGATCCCGCGCTTATCAGGCTGCTCGAGACGCATGATTTCATTCCTGTCATCGCGCCCATCGGCGTCGGCGGGCAGGGCGAGTCCTACAACATCAACGCCGATCTGGTGGCGGGCAGGCTCGCCAGCGTGCTGGGTGCCGAGAAGCTGGTGCTGCTCACCAATACGCCAGGCGTGCTGGATCGGGAAGGAAATCTGCTGACCGGGCTGACTGCGCAGCGCGTGGACGAGCTGTTCGCGGATGGCACCATCTCGGGCGGCATGCTGCCCAAGATCGATTCGGCGCTGGAGGCGGTCAGGAATGGCGCCAAGGCCTGTCACATCATCGACGGGCGGGTGGAGCACGGGTTGCTGCTGGAGGTGCTGACCGATGCCGGCGTCGGTACGCTCATCAGGGCGGATTGATGCGGGCGATGGATGCGTGGCGGCGACCGGCTGGATGATGCATGTCGACCCGACGCGGTGAGCGCAGGGAGGAGATTCTGAGGGTGCTGGCCCGACTCCTGGAGGAATCCCGGCCGGTCAGGATCACCACTGCCATGCTGGCGCTCGAGCTGGGCGTTTCCGAGGCGGCGCTCTATCGGCACTTCGCCAGCAAGGCGCAGATGTTCGAGGGCCTGATCGAGTTCATCGAGCTTACGCTGTTCGGCTTGATCAACAGGCTGGAGATGGAGGAGCCGAGCGCTGCCTTACGCGTCGAGAAAATGCTGTCGCTGCTGCTCGGGTTTGCGCAGAAGAACCCCGGCATGACGCGGGTATTGACCGGTGAGGCACTGATCAACGAGGACCCCCGCCTGCAGCGGCGAATCGACCAGTTGCACGACCGTATCGAAACGACCCTGAAGCAGGCATTGCGCTTTGCCGTCGGCGAGGAGCACGGGCCGGAGGACATCGATGTCGCTGCGAACGCCAACATAATGATGTGTTATGTGGTGGGACGCTGGCATCAGTTCGTCAGGAGCGGCTTCAGGCGCAAGCCGCTGGAATACTGGGAAGCGCAGCGCAGGGAGCTGCGGGTTCAGGCGTAGGCCGCCGGCTGCGGGGTGGCGGAGCAGGCCCCGCAGGATGTATCCTTGTTCAGCCGGATGGTGCGCCAGGTCATCGCCAGGCCGTCGAGCAGCAGCAGGCGGTGGTTGAGGCTCTGTCCCATATCAAGCAGGATTTTCAGGGTCTCGGCAGCCTGGGTGCAACCGATGATTCCCGCCAGCGGGGCGAACACGCCCATTACCGCGCAGCGCGTGTCGTGATCCTCTCCTTCGGCGGGAAACAGGCAGTGGTAGCAGGGGCTGTCTGCGCGACGCAGGTCGAATACCGCGACCTGCCCATCGAATCGCACCACCGCGCCCGAGACCAGCGGCTTTCTCCGGGCGATGCAGACCCGGTTGATCGCATGCCGGGTAGAGAAGTTGTCGCTCGCGTCCACCACCACGTCCGCATCGGTGACGTATGGGAGCAGCCGGTTTTCATCCATGCGCCCATCCACCGCGATGACGCCCACTTCCGGATTGAGGTCCGCCAGGGCGAACCTGATGGAATCCGGCTTGGGCTGGCCGATGCGACTGGTCGCGTGTCCGATCTGGCGCTGCAGGTTGGTCAGGTCGACCGTGTCGCCGTCGCAGATGGTCAGCCTGCCGACGCCGCTGGCGGCAAGGTAGAGGGCGGCGGGGGAACCCAGCCCCCCGGCACCGACGATGAGCACGTGCGACCGAGCCAGGGTTTCCTGCCCCTCGATTCCGATCTGGGGCAGCAGGATGTGGCGGCTGTAGCGCAGCAGCTGGCTGTCGGTCAGGCCGGCCATGGCATGCCGGGGAGGTGGCTCAGTTGGCCGCCTTGGCGGCGCGCGGGGCCGTATCCGCTGCCGGGGTGTCGTGCTTGAAGTAGTTCATCGCCTGGATCAGCAGCGTATCCTCGCTGGAGCCGAATTCCGCCGGGGGCGCGACCTTCTTTTCCTTGTCGTCACCCTCAGGCTTGGGAGCCTTGGCGGCGGGCTTGGGCTCGAGCTTGGGTTTCTCGGTCTTTTCCGGTTCCCCCTTGCCATTGGAGAGGTGCCGATCCAGATCTGCTTCGCGCAGGCGCTCTACCTCGTCCCTGGCGGATTCGTCCAGAATGTCCGGCGTGATGCCCTTGGCCTGGATGGATTGCCCATGGGGGGTATAGTAGCGCGCAGTGGTGAGCTTGATCGCGGTATTGTTGCCCAGTGGCAGAATGGTCTGCACCGAGCCCTTGCCGAACGTCTGCGTTCCCATGACGACAGACCGCTTGTGATCCTGCAAGGCACCCGCC
Source organism: Nitrosovibrio sp. Nv17 (assembly GCF_900119085.1). Lineage (GTDB taxonomy): Bacteria > Pseudomonadota > Gammaproteobacteria > Burkholderiales > Nitrosomonadaceae > Nitrosospira. Next base: position 32,723 of record NZ_FPIQ01000020.1, read on the forward strand.
ACGATTTCCGAGGCGGAGGCCGAACCTCCGTTCACCAGGGTCACCATCGGTATCGTCTTGATTTCCGGCGGCAGGCGCTTCAGGTAGTCGTTGCGCGTATTGCGCAGATAGAATTCGGGGCTGGCCTTCAGTTCCATCTTGGCGTCATCCGTGCGGCCGTCGGTGTAGACCACCAGCGACTCGGGCGGAAGGAAGGCGGCCGAGACCGCCACCGCGCCATTGAGCAGGCCGCCCGGGTCGTTGCGCAGGTCCAGCACCAGTCCTTTCATTGGCACGGGACTCTCCTTGAAGAGCTTTTCCAGCGCCTTGGCGAGGTTCTCGCCGGTCTGTTCCTGAAATTGCGTGATGCGCACGTAAGCGTATCCCGGTTCGATCATCTTCGACTTGACGCTCTGGATCTTGATGATGGCGCGTATCAGCGGGAATATCAGCGGCTTGGGCTCCCCCTTGCGCATGACGCTTAGGGTGATGGGGGTATCGGGCTTGCCGCGCATGCGCTTGATTGCATCGGTGAGCGAGAGGCCCTTGACTGCGGTGTCGTCCAGCTTGATGATGAGGTCGCCGGGCTTGATGCCCGCGCGAAACGCGGGCGTGTCCTCGATCGGCGAGATGACCTTGACAAATCCGTCTTCCATGCTGACCTCGATTCCCAGTCCGCCGAACTCGCCCTGGGTCCCGATCTGCAGTTCCTTGAACGCATCCGAATCGAGGTAGGCGGAGTGCGGGTCGAGACCGGTCAGCATGCCGTTGATGGCTTCGGTGATGAGTTTTTTATCCTCCACCGGTTCCACGTAGTCGCTCTTGATGCGGCCGAATACCTCACTGAAGGCACGCAGCTCCTCGATGGGCAGCGGACGCAATACCTCCGTCGCCTCCTTCTCGGCGACTGCCGAGAAATTGAGACCCAGCATTATGCCCGCCGTGGCCCCGAGCACCAGCAGGCCCAATTGCCGCATCGTATTGCCCATTAAGCTATCTCCACACGTGTCGATTTCCAGAGCCGTTCATTTTATTCTGACCCAATTCAGCGGGTCAAACGGCTTGCCCTGATGGCGCAATTCAAAGTATAAACCGGAATCCGCGTTGTCGCCGCTGTTTCCTACCGTTGCGATGGTGTCGCCACTGCGCACGTTGTCGCCCACCTGCTTGCGGATGGCGTCGTTGTTGCCGTACAGACTCATGTAGCTGCCGCCGTGATCCACGATCATGAGGTTGCCGAATCCCCTGAGCCAGTCGGCGAAGACGACCCGCCCGCTGGCGACGGACCTGACTTCCGTTCCTGCGGCGGAGCGAATGAAGAGGCCCTTCCAGGTGAGTCCTCCATCCGCTCGGGAACCGCCGAACCGATTGGTGACCTCGCCGCGTACCGGCAGGCTCAGGCGGCCTTTCAGCGCTGCAAAGGGGTTGCCATCGGTGGAGGCGTCCGGCAGCCTGTCGTTGCTCAAGGGTTCGGTGCGGGATCCGGAACGCGGGGCGGCACGATTCTTGGCGGCAAGTTTTTTTGCGATCTCCTGAACCAGGCGCGAAAGACGTTCCTCGTCGCGTTTGAGGGCGCCGATTTCGCGTTTCTGCTTCTCGATCTTCGCCGATATCTGGGTCAACAGAATCTTGTGCTCAGTTTTCTTCAGTTCCAGTTCCTTGCGGTGAATGGCTTGTCTGGCCTCGATCGTGGCGATCTCCCGGCTTTTCTCCTGGCTTTCGCGGGCAAGCGCGTCGAGGCGCCGGGAATTCGCCTGCAAGGTATCGATGTCCTCCAGTCGGGCGCGTACGAGGTAGCCATGGTAGTGCAGATGGCGCGCGATCCGGTTGGGATCCTGGTGATTGAGCAACAGGCTCAGATATTCCCTTTCACCCCCCCCGCTGACGTATTGCCGGTGCAGCGATGCCGTCAGCCGGGATCGCTGTATTCCGATCTCGCCGGTGACCTGCGCAAATTGGGCTTGCAGCTGGCCGAGCCTGCCGTCGGCCTCGCTTCGGGCCTGAGCGAGGGTGGCGAGTTTCCGGTTGATCGCATCGATGGCCTGCTCCGAAGTGTGCAACGCCGTCGCCGTTTCCGACTTGGAGGTCTCCGTGGTGGCCAGTTCCTTCTGCAGCGTTTCGATACGGCCGCGCACCTGCTTCAAATCCTTGTCAGGCTTGGGTGCGGCGTCGAGCGGGGCGGACAGGATCAGCAGGCAGGCGGAGATCAGCGTACCGGATCCGTGCAGCCATGTGTGGAGGCTTGTCAAGAGAGGGACACGAATTGTTGTCTGGACAGGTATGGAAGCTCCATCGCAAGGGAATTCCGCCGTGCCGTGCGGAACCGGTAAGGCCCTGGGATGCCCTGTCCATCGGATGCGGTATCCGCCCCGAGTCTTACGGCAGGGAGGAGATCTTCCCCTGGTTCGCCACGGCTTGCATGGCCTGCTCGATTTGGGTCCGATCCCCGAGATAGTAGTGGCGGATCGGTTTCAGGTCGTCGTCCAGTTCGTACACCAGAGGGACTCCCGTCGGGATGTTAAGTTCCAGAACGGCTTGCTCGGAGAGTCCGTCGAGATACTTGACGAGTGCGCGCAGCGAATTGCCGTGTGCCGTGATGAGAACGCGCCGGTCGCTGCGAACCTGCGGCGCGATGGTATCCTTCCAGTAGGGAAGAAGCCGCGCCACGGTGTCTTCGAGGCACTCGGTCAGGGGAATGTCGCACGTGTCCAGCGCCGCGTAGCGGCGGTCGAGCCCGGGATCGCGATCATCTCCCGGCATCAGGGCGGGGGGACGGATGCCGTAGCTGCGGCGCCAGATGCGCACCTGCTCCTCGCCGTACCTGAGTGCCGTTTCCGTCTTGTTCAGCCCCTGCAGTGCACCATAGTGCCGTTCGTTCAGGCGCCACGAGAGGTTGACCGGGATCCACATCAGGTCCATGCCGTCCAGTGCGATCCACAGCGTCCGGATGGCGCGTTTCAAAACCGACGTATAGGCGACATCGAATGTGAATCCCTCGTCCCTCAGCATGCGGCCGGCAGTTCTTGCCTCCTCGAGGCCGCGGGGTGTCAGATCCACATCGGTCCAGCCGGTAAAACGATTCTCCTGATTCCAGGTGCTTTCCCCATGACGCAGGAGAACGAGTTTCTTCATATGATCCGGTATAAAGATGAGGCTTTCCCGTGGAACAAGCCGCGATACCGTGCTATTTTATTATAATTCCGCCAGGGCACACAGCGTAAAGAATGAATAGGCGGCCGCCCGACGTCTGTCGGGTGGCGGCATCGGGTTCCTGCCGTCATCCGCCTGAACGGGGTGCCGCCCAAAAGAAAATGGATGAGAACAAGGGTATCCGTCTGTATAATGCGGAGTTCCAGTCTGCGGAAGAGTCGAGATTTTCGCGGATATGATCGAATGCAGTGTCGGATTCGGTGGCCGGTTTTCCATCCACCCGAACTGCCGTCATGAGGAATGGAGGATCCTTGCGCCGTACCATGGAAATCGGGCGACATCGCAAGTCGCTGCATCGTGTGACAGGCCACTCGTTCCCAGGATCGCAGGGAGTGCCGCTGCCATGAGCCGGCGGATCGCGCTGGTCACGGGGGCGTCCAGCGGCATCGGGAAAGCCACCGCGATGCTGCTGGCGGAAAGCGGATACCATGTGTTCGCGGCGGCACGGCGTATCGACAGGCTGGAGCAGATACGTTCCGAGTATATCGAACCGGTGGAGCTGGACGTTCTCGATGAGGATGCCATACGCGGTGTAGTGCAGCACATCGTGTCGTCCCGGGGACGGATCGACGTGCTGGTGAACAACGCCGGGTACGGCCTGATGGGGACGCTGGAGTGCGTGCCGATGGATGCGGCGCATCGTCAATTCGAGGTCAACGTCTTCGGCTACGCCCGTTTCATGCAGGCGGTACTGCCGCATATGCGGACGCAGAAATCGGGATGCATCGTGAATATCACGTCGATCCTGGGAAAGATCTCCATCCCCGGCTTCGGCTGGTATGCGGCTTCCAAGCACGCCATCGAGGCATTGACCGAGGCCGTGCGCGGGGAGGTGATGGAATTCGGGATCAAGGTGGTGCTCATCGCTCCGGGGTTGATCCGGACCGAGTTCATGTCCAAGCAGCAGGCGCTGCTTGAAACCGTCGAGCATCCGTCCGCCTATCGCAAGGTCATAATGGGCCTGCGCCGTCTGCTGGCTGGAGAATCCCGTGCGCCAGGACCTGCAATCATCGCCCGGGCGGTGCTCGACGCTGTGACCAGTCCGAATCCGCCGGTACGGCATGCATTGCCGCTGGACTCCAAGGCGGCGGTGGTGGCGAGGTGGCTCATGGGGCCACGGATATTCTCCTGGGCGATCCGGCGACAGATGAAGTTCTGAGTGGGCGCCCCATTCCGCGGGACACGCCGCCGTCGCATCAGTCCTCCGAAGGTTCCCGGGTGGATACGAACAGGTCCCATCCGGAGATGAACAGTGCCGCGATGACGGGACCGATGACGAAACCGTTCAGGCCGAATATGACCATGCCCCCGAGTGTCGAAATCAGCACCACGTAGTCGGGAAGCTGGGTATCCTTGCCGACCAGGATGGGTCGCAGGACATTGTCCACCATGCCGATCACCAGCACGCCGAAGACGATGAGCGTGATACCCTGCCACAGTGCCCCGGTCAGCAGGAAATAGATCGCCACGGGCGCCCAGATCAGACCCGCTCCCACCGCCGGCAGCAGGGACAGGAAAGCCATCACGAAACCCCACAGCAGCGCTCCCTGTATGCCGAGAAAGGAAAATATCGCGCCACCCAGGGTGCCCTGTACCGCAGCCACGGCGATATTGCCCTTGACCGTCGCGCGGACCACGGTGGTGAATTTGTTGAGAAGGTGCCGCTTGTGCTCCGCACTCAGCGGGATCGCCCGCCTGATCTTTTCGGACAGGATGGCGCCATCCCTCAGCAGGAAGAACAGCAGATACAGCATGATCCCGAAGCTGATCAGAAACTCGAACGTATTCTGTCCCATGTTGAGTGCCTGGGTGGCGATGATCTGGCTGCCCTGCAAGGCTCCGCTCGACAATGCATCCTTGATGCCGGGCAGATCGGCGAGCCCGGCGCCGTCGAGGAGTTCGACCGTCCATGACGGCAGTGCGCCCGTGACCTGCTGGAGATAGGCATCGAAGTTCAGTTCTCCCGATTGAATGCGCTGGTAGATGAGCAATCCTTCCCGCAACAGGGATGCCACGATCAGCACGGTCGGCAGAATCACCATGATCAGGCACAGCAGCAGCGTGGTGAGTGCAGCCAGCGTACGGCGGTTGCGCAGCAGGGTCACCAGCCGCCGATAGAGGGGAGTGAACAGGATCGCCAGGACCGACCCCCAGAATACGGCGCCGTAAAAGGGCAGCAGTATCCACACGAATGCGGCGGAGACGGCCGCCAGCAGCAGCAGGAAGATTTTTTTCTGAAGCTCCGGGGAGTTCATGTGGCGTCGAGGTCTCGGTCGGGGCACGGGTACGGACGCGCGGCCCCCGCACGTGGTGCGAACGACGCCGCCATGCCATTGTTTGCCGGGACGCCGCTGCCGTCAACCCCCGCCCGGGGAAAGTGGCGGACGACGACCGTCAGGCATCCCGAGCGGGGGGCCGCAGCGCGTCCAGTCCCGCCTGCGCGACGCGCGCATCCTCGTGCGATCTGACGCCGCTGACGCCCACCGCGCCGAGGTACTGTCCCTGCACCTCGATGGGCAGGCCACCCTCGATCGGCAGGGTGCCGGGCAGGCCGAGGTAACGCAGGCGTCCCGCAGCGACGTGCTCCTCCCATACGCGGGTGGGGCGGCGGAAGGCGATGGCGGCGCGGGCCTTGTGTATCGCCACCTCGACGCTGCCGAACTGGGCGTGGTCGAGGCGTGAGAGATGCATCAGGTGACCTCCGTCATCGACGATGGCGATCACCACCGGCCAGCCGTTGTTCAGCGCCTCCGCCTCGGCGGCGTCGGCGATCCTCCTGGCATCCTCAAGGGTCAGGGCGAGTCGGGTTTCCATGGTGTCTCCGGCAAACGACCGCCGGCGCGCGGCACCGGGGGTGGCGGATATGGATCAGGGACCTGCGGCGCCCGCCGGTCGGGACCGTGGGCGGGCGCAGGGATGCGTGCGCTATATCAGCGGCACGATCAGCAGTGCCACGATGTTCATGATCTTGATGAGCGGGTTGATCGCCGGACCGGCGGTATCCTTGTAGGGATCGCCTACGGTGTCGCCGGTGACGGCGGCCTTGTGTGCTTCCGATCCCTTGCCGCCGAAGTGTCCGTCCTCGATGTGCTTCTTGGCGTTGTCCCAGGCGCCACCGCCCGCGGTCATGGAGATTGCCACGAAGATGCCGGTGATGATGGCGCCGATCAGCACGCCGCCCAGCGCCACCGGTCCCAGCAGCAGGCCCACCAGCAGGGGTACCGCCACCGGCAGCAGCGAAGGCAGGATCATTTCCTTGATCGCGGCCCGGGTCACCATGTCCACGGCCCGGGAGTAGTCCGGCTTGGCCGTGCCCTCCATGATGCCGGGGATTTCCTTGAACTGGCGGCGTACCTCCACCACAACCGAGCCGGCGGCGCGGCCGACCGCCTCCATCGCCATGGCGCCGAACAGGTAGGGTACCATGCCGCCCAGAAACAGGCCGATGATCACCATGTGGTCGGACAGATCGAAATCGACGCTCTTGCCGCCGCTGGCGAGCGCATGGGTGTAGTCGGCGAACAGCACCAGCGCCGCCAGTCCGGCGGAGCCGATGGCGTAGCCTTTGGTGACCGCCTTGGTGGTGTTGCCCACTGCATCCAGCGGATCGGTGATGTTGCGCACCTCGGAAGGCAGGCCGGACATTTCCGCAATGCCGCCAGCATTGTCGGTGATGGGGCCGTAGGCGTCCAGCGCCACGATGATGCCTGCCATCGACAGCATCGAGGTGGCAGCGATGGCGACTCCGTAGAGTCCGGCAAGCTCATGGGTTCCCCAGATCGACAAGCAGACCACGATCACCGGCGCGGCAGTGGATTTCATGGAGACGCCCAGGCCCGCGATGACGTTGGTGCCGTGGCCGGTGCTGGAGGCCTCGGCGATGTGCCGGACCGGTGTGTACTCGGTGGAGGTGTAGTACTCGGTGATCCACACCATGGCCGCGGTCAGGAACAGACCTACGAGGCCCGCCAGATAGATGTTCGTGGAGGTTACCAGCTTGCCCTCGATGGTGACACCGTCGCCCAGCATGATGGTCGTGATGGGATAGTAGGACACCGCCGCCAGGATACCGGCCACGGCCAGACCGCGGTAGAGTGCGTTCATGATCTTTCCGCCTTCGCGCGCCTTGACGAAGTAGCAGCCGATGATGGAGGCGACGATGGAGACGCCTCCCAGCACCAGCGGGTAGAGCACCGCGGTGGGGCCTGCCCCGGTGATCAGCAGTCCGCCCAGCAGCATGGTCGCAATGATGGTGACGGCATAGGTCTCGAACAGATCCGCTGCCATGCCGGCGCAGTCGCCGACGTTGTCTCCCACGTTGTCGGCGATGACCGCGGGATTGCGGGGATCATCCTCCGGGATGCCGGCCTCGACCTTGCCCACCAGATCGGCGCCGACGTCGGCGCCCTTGGTGAAGATGCCGCCGCCCAGTCGGGCGAAGATGGAAATCAGCGAACTGCCGAAGGCGACGCCCACCAGTGCATGGGTCGCCTCCGATTCGGTCGCGCCCATGCCGAGCAGGACGGCAAAATAGCCCGCCACGCCTAGCAGTCCCAGACCCACCACCAGCATGCCCGTGATCGCGCCGCCCTTGAAGGCAACGTCCAGCGCCGCGTTCAGGCCCTGTGTAGCCGCTTGCGCGGTGCGTACGTTGGCGCGCACGGAGACGTTCATGCCGATGTATCCGGTCAATCCCGACAGGAAAGCGCCCAGTGCGAAGCCGACTGCGGTCTGCCAGCCCAGTGCCACGAAGATGGCCATCAGCAGGATGGCGCCCACGATGCCGATCGTGGTGTATTGTCGATTCAGATACGCGGAAGCACCCTGTTGGATCGCCGTGGCAATATCGCGCATGCGCTCGTTGCCAGCGGGCAGGCTCACGATCCATCTGATCGAGACGATTCCATACACCAGTGCCGCCATCGCGCAACCTATTGCGATGATTAAACCATTAGCCATTGCACTCTCCAGTTAATAAAGTCAGACCGAATTGAAACAGATTGCGTACAAAAAATTCCATGGGCTCGATTGACGCCTGCTCATGGAACCGGCACGGCCGATCGTCGTGCCATCCCCGGCGCGTCTGCCGCCAGCACGGACTCAGATCGTGAAGTCCTCCAGCTTCCTGGGAACGGCGACGTTCTTCAGGCGCACGTACTGGGGCAGGCCATCCCTGTAGGGAGGATAGTCCTCTCCCTTGATGAGGGGGGCGAGGTATTCCCGGCATTTTTCCGTGATGCCGAATCCATCCTTGCTGATGAATCCCTTGGGCATCATCTTCTCGACGTTGGCGACCTTGCTGAGCTGCGCCATGCCCACCTTCCACCGGTAGGGTTTGCTGGAAACGCGCACGATCGTGGGCATGACGGAATTATGGCCCTTGACGGCGAACTCCACCGCTGCCTTGCCCATTGCATAGGCCTGTTCCACGTCTGTCTTCGAGGCAATGTGACGTGCGGCGCGCTGCAGGTAGTCGGCCACACCCCAGTGGTACTTGAGTCCCAGGCCGTCCCTGATGATGCCTGCCACCACAGGCGCGACGCCGCCGAGCTGCGCGTGGCCGAAGGCATCGCGTATGCCCTGGTCGGAGAGGAACTTGCCGTCCGCCCCCTTCACACCTTCGGACACCACGACCGAGCAATAGCCGAACTGCTTGACATATCCATCAACCTTGGCGAGAAATTTCTCCCTGTCGAACGCGACTTCCGGAAACAGGATGACGATGGGAATCTCCCGGTCCTTGCTCGATGCCAGGCCACCTGCCGCCGCTATCCATCCCGCATGACGCCCCATGACCTCCAGCACGAATACCTTGGTCGACGTTTTCGACATGCTGGCGACATCGAAGCTCGCCTCCAGCGCGGAGACCGCGATGTACTTCGCTACGGAACCAAAGCCCGGGCAGCAGTCGGTGATGGGGAGATCGTTGTCCACAGTCTTGGGAACGTGGATGGCCTGCACCGGGTAGCCGAGCGTACCTGCCAGTTTGGATACCTTGAGGCAGGTATCGGCGGAGTCGCCACCACCATTGTAGAAGAAATAGCCAATATTATGCGTACGGAATACCTCGATCAGGCGTTCATACTCGCGCCGGTTCTGATCCAGACTCTTCAGCTTGTAGCGGCATGAACCGAATGCGCCCGAAGGGGTGTGGCGCAGTGCCCGGATCGCTGCGATGGGATCCTTTCCGGTGTCGATCAGATCTTCGGTCAAGGCGCCGATGATGCCATTACGGCCCGCATAGATTCTGCCTATCCTGTCCCTGTGCTGCCGGGCCGTCTCGATGACGCCCGCTGCGGATGCGTTGATTACCGCGGTGACGCCGCCCGATTGAGCGTAGAAAGCGTTTTTTGCTGCCATGGTTCTCTCCTGATTGTTGAGCTTGAATCCGATGCCTGGATAGGACCGTACGTACGGTCCGTCACGAATGGAATAGGAAGCCGGCCTCGTTCTTCCGGAATGGTCCGCCACCCCCATGGAACGGATATTGCACGGCCATGCCAGGCGCGGATCGTGCAATCGGTTTCTCATGCGTGCCCGCCTGCCGGACAGGTACGCAGGGATGCGAATCGTTTTCGTTGACAGTCATGCTGCCGGTTTCATTGGGCACGGTCGTTTACCGGATTCGGCCGGGGTTACCGGCGGGCTGCGCTCCACGACGGGTTCGCGTCTGGCGATCCCCTGTTTGTCGAGGCGCACAACATGCCACCTCGGCAGGGCGGTCCACGCCTTGCCGATGGCTACAGGCTTCACTTGCGAATTGGAGCGGCGGGCATCGGTGCGGCGCAGTCCGCCGGGAATCGGGATTGATGCTGCTTCGGTGATTCCGCTTCAGTGAGTGAGTGCCGCGAAAATGGCATCGCGGATACTTTCAACCGATCCAACTCCTGCTATTCTTGCATACTTGGGGGCGCCCGCTTCACCGCCGGCCGACCATCCCGAATAATATTCTATCAATGGTTTGGTCTGTTGGTGATAGATTTCGAGCCGCTTCCTCACGGTTTCTTCCCTGTCGTCGTCGCGCTGAATCAGCGCCTCGCCCGTCACGTCATCCTGGCCCTCGACCTTGGGCGGATTGAACGCCACATGATAGACCCGACCGGAAGGCTGGTGCACGCGGCGTCCCGACAGGCGTCTGATGATCTCCTCGTCGGGAACATCGATCTCGACGACGTGCGTCACCGTCACGCCCGCGGCCTTCAGCGCGTCGGCCTGGGGAAGGGTGCGCGGAAATCCGTCGAACAGCACGCCTTCCCGGCAATCGGGTTGGGCGATACGCTCCCTGACGAGGTCGATGATGATGTCGTCGGGAACCAGGCTGCCCGAATCCATGACGCGCTTGGCCATCGTGCCCAGGGCGGTGCCCGCGCGCACCGCAGTGCGCAGCATGTCGCCGGTCGAAATCTGCGGGATGCCGAACCGCTCCCGGATGTAATTGGCCTGCGTGCCTTTTCCCGCCCCGGGACCACCCAGCAGAACGATGATGATCGTCACCCCTTTTCCATATGTGAAGACTGCGCCGGTATGCGAAAAGATGGAGAACACCTTTCCAACTCCGGCGATTATACGCAGTAAAGCGCAAAACGAGAAGCATTTGCCTCGATCCTCGGCCGCTACCGGATGCGTGATCGCCGTCCGCCAGGACGGATCGGTCAGCCCAGCTTGCGCAACTGTTCGCCGAGCTTTTCCAGCATGGTGCTGAAGGTGGCAAGCCGTTCTCTTTCCTGTTCCACCACGCTCGCCGGTGCGCGCGCCACGAAATCGGGATTGGCAAGCTTGCGGGATGCCTTTTCGGCCTCACCCTCAATGCGGCGGATTTCCCGGGTGAGGCGCATGCGTTCGGCATCGACATCCACATCGATCTTCAGCATCAGTCTGAATTCGCCGACGATCGCCACCGGGGCATCGGCGTGCGGCAGCCCGTTTTCAGGCAAATCCACGTGCGAAAGCCTCGCCAGCGCCGTCAGGTAGGGAGAGTGGGCGGCCAGCACCTGGCGTTCACCGGTCGCCAGCAGCGGCACCTTGAGCGCGGGGGAGAGGTTCATCTCCCCGCGCAGAGTGCGGCATGCGCGCACCAGTTCCTTGAGTTCGCCGATGCGCCGGGTGGCACCATCGTCGATGCGGGCAGGATCGATCCTCGGATAGGGCTGCAGCATGATGCTTGCCCCCTGCCTGCCCGCCAAGGGCGAGACATACTGCCATAGCTCCTCGGTAATGAAGGGAATGATGGGGTGGGCAAGCCGCAGGGCCGCTTCCAGCACGCGGGCCAGAGTCAGCCGGGTCGCTCGGCGCGCCGCGACGCTGCCGGTGCCCAGTTGTACCTTGGCGAACTCCAGGTACCAGTCGCAGTACTCGTCCCATATGAATTCATAGATCTCGCGTGCGGCGATATCGAAGCGATAGTCCCCAAAGGCTCGTTCCACTGTCCGCTCCGCCTGTTGCAGGCGGCTGACGATCCATTTGTCCGCATCGGAGTGCCCTGCCGCGTGGACGTCGGTCGGTTCCGCGTTTGCATCGGTACAGTTCATCAGCACATACCGGGCGGCGTTCCACAGCTTGTTGCAGAAATTCCGGTAGCCTTCGCAGCGCTGCATGTCGAACTTGATGTCGCGGCCGTGCGAGGCGAGGCTGGCGAAGGTGAAACGCAGTGCGTCGGTTCCGAATGCAGGGATGCCGTCCGGGAATTGCCTGCGGGTGGTCCGTTCGATGGAGGCCGCCTGGGCAGGATTCATCAGTCCGATGGTGCGCTTGGCGAGCAGATCCGGCAGCGCGATGCCGTCGATCAGATCCAGCGGATCCAGCACGTTTCCCTTGGATTTGCTCATCTTCTGGCCTTCGGCATCGCGGATCAGGCCGGTCACGTAGACTTCGCGGAAGGGAACCTTGCCGGTGAAGTGCAGCGACATCATCACCATGCGCGCCACCCAGAAAAAGATGATGTCGAAACCGGTGACGAGCACCGAGGTGGGCAGGAAGGTATCCAGCTCCGGCGTCCTTTCAGGCCATCCCAGCGTGGAGAAGGGCCACAGCGCGGACGAGAACCAGGTATCGAGCACGTCCTCGTCCTGCGTGAGGGCGCGTCCGTCAGCCAGCCGCCGCGCTTCTTCCAGGTCATGTGCGACGAATACGTTGCCATCCTCGTCGTACCATGCGGGAATCCGATGGCCCCACCAGAGCTGCCGCGAAATGCACCAGTCCTGGATATTCTCGAGCCACTGGTTGTAGACGTGCGTCCAATTTCCGGGCGTGAACCGGACCTCGCCGCGCGCCACCGCGTCCAGGCCGCGCCGCGCCAGCCCCGCCATCGCCACGTACCACTGGTCGGTCAGCATCGGTTCGATGACGGCATGCGTACGATCGCCCCTGGGCACCATGAGCGTGTGTGGCTGTGTCCGAAGCAGCAGGCCCTGTTGCTCCAGGGCGGCGACGATCTTCCTGCGTGCGTCGAAGCGGTCGAGCCCGCGGTACTCGGCGGGAGCGGCATCCCCTATCCTGCCATCCAGCGTCAGGATGCACAGCGGGGCCAGGCCGTGGCGCTGGCCCACGTGATAGTCGTTGAAGTCGTGGGCGGGGGTGATCTTCACACAGCCCGTGCCGAAGTCGGGATCGACGTGAGGGTCGGCGATGATGGGGATGCTGCGCCCGCACAGCGGCAGGTGGACGCGCCGGCCGACGAGCTCCCGGTAGCGGGGATCGTCCGGATGCACGGCGACCGCCATGTCGCCCAGCAGGGTTTCGGGGCGCGTGGTGGCGACCACCAGTCCATCGGACTCCGCCGTGCCGGACCGCCCCTCGGTGCCGTCAAAGGGATAGAGGATATGCCAGAGATGGCCGGCTTCCTCGGTCGAGATGACCTCCAGGTCGGAGACGGCGGTCTGCAGTACGGGATCCCAGTTGACCAGACGTTTGCCGCGGTAGATGAGGCCTTCGCGGTGGAGTTGGACGAAAACGCTGGTCACGGCGTGGGACAGGGCGGGGTCCATGGTGAAACGCTCGCGCGACCAGTCGCACGAGGTCCCCAGCCGCCGCATCTGGCGGGTGATGGTGGAGCCGGACTCGGCCTTCCACTGCCATACGCGATCGAGAAACCCGTCCCGTCCCAGATCGTGCCGGCTGACGTTTTCCTGGTCGAGTTGCCGCTCCACCACGATCTGGGTGGCGATGCCGGCATGATCCGTCCCCGGTTGCCACAAGGTATTGTTCCCCCGCATGCGATGGTAGCGTATCAGCGCATCCATCAGGGTGTGCTGGAAGGCATGTCCCATGTGCAGGGTGCCGGTCACGTTGGGAGGCGGCAGCATGATGCAGTAGGCCGGAGCGGCGGTGCCGGATGTCCCGGGAGGCGGGGGTTCGAAGTAACCGGAGGATTCCCAGCGGGAATACCAGCGTTCCTCTATGGATCGGGGTTCGAAGCTTTTTTCGAGTTCCATGGATTGGGGGCTTTTCGAGAGGGTTGCCGGCCGGGTACGGACCCCGATCCTTGCAATCGAGGAAGGGGCGTGGCGGAGAATCAAAGGCCGAAAAGATGGGACTCCAGCGCGTGGACCAGCGCTTGGCGGCTGCCGGCGTCAAGATCGGCGTTTGCATCCCCGAGCGCGGCATCCACGATTTCTTCCAGCAGGGCGGTGATGTCGGCCTGCGGGGACAGCGTCGCGGGAGCGGGTGACAACTGCTCCGAGAGGATCGGCACGCCATCCTCGGCCGGGGGTGGCACGTCTGCCGGGACGGCCGAAGCGGCTGGATCCGGCGTCGGGCAGGATCCATGCCGATGGCTGCGCAGCAGCGCATCGAGTCTTTCCAGAATTTCGTCGTAGCCGATCTGTGGCGGAGTCTGCCGGTCGTCTGTCATGGATCAGGAAACTATATGCGAAGAAGCATGGCGAGGACGGACGCGTCACTCGGTACCGAGTTGGTGATGACGGATCTCATATCCCCGGTCCTTGTAGAAGCGATAGCGTTTTCTTGCCGCCTGCAGGTCTTCCGGGGCGGCCCCGGCAATTTCGACGAGCCGTTGGAAACGGCTGAAGAAGGGCGGATGTTCGCCGTCCAGGTTGACGAGCGCATCACCATGCGGCAAGTCGTCGTCGCAATGGCTGCCGAGTATGAGCGGCGTGACCGCGGCAAGCTTGCTGCCTATGCGGCAGTGCGGGACGAAGTCGGTAGGGGAAAAGGTCCACAGCAGCTTGTCGATCTGATCGAGGGTGGCGTTGTCGGAACTGTAGACCATCAGACGGAGCCCCTGCCGTATCCCCTTGGCGGCCAAGCGGCAGGTGACCAGCAGCCTGTCACCGCCGCCGGAGTAGAAATCGATTTCGGTCACGGCGGATCAGGGTCGGTCTTCACCCGCCCGGTCGATCAGGAATCGGGTGAGCAGTGGTACCGGGCGTCCCGTTGCGCCCTTTTCCTTGCCTGATTTCCAGGCGGTGCCTGCGATATCCAGGTGAGCCCAGCGGTACTTCCTGGTGAAACGCGACAGAAAGCAAGCCGCGGTGATGGTTCCCCCTGCCCGGCCGCCAATGTTGGCGACATCGGCAAAATTGCTTTTCAGTTGTTCCTGGTAATCATCCCATAGCGGCAGGCGCCAAGCGGGGTCGGCAGCCTGTGTGGAAGCCTGCAGCAGTTCCGTTGCCAGTTCCTCGTCGTTGCTGAGCAGACCCGAGGCCACGTGCCCCAGCGCGATCACACAGGCACCCGTGAGGGTGGCGACGTCGATGACGACGGCGGGGTCGTAGCGCTCGGCATACGTCAGCGCATCACACAGGATGAGGCGTCCCTCGGCGTCGGTGTTCAGAATTTCGATGGTCTGCCCCGACAGGCTGGTGACGACGTCACCCGGTTTGGTAGCGTTGCCGCCGGGCATGTTCTCGGTGGTGGGAATGATGCACACGACATTGAGAGGGAGCTTAATGCGTGCAATGGCTGCAAGGGTTCCCAGCACACTGGCTGCTCCGCACATGTCGTATTTCATCTCATCCATTTCTGCTGCGGGCTTCAGGGAAATGCCCCCGGTATCGAAGGTGACGCCCTTGCCCACCAGCACGACCGGTTTCTGTTTTTTTGTCCCGCCCCAGTATTCGAGCACGATCAGCTTGGCCGGTTGCCGGCTGCCGCGTGCCACGGCCAGCAACGCTCCCATGCCGAGCTTTTCCATGGCCTTCTCATCCACGACCGCAGCCTTGAGCCGATGGTTCCGGGCGATGGCCTTTGCCTGTTCGGCCAGGTAGGTCGGAGTGCAGATGTTGGGCGCCAGATTGCCGAGATCGCGCGCCAGGCTGATGCCCTCGGCCGTGGCCAATCCCTGTTGCAGGGCTTGCCTGCTTTCGGCAACCTCGGCGCGGCTGGCGGCGGCCAGCACGACCTCGCGCAGACGCGTCGGAGTGGCATCCTGCTGAGTCTTGAGACGATCGAAGCGATAGGTGCTTTCTGCTGCGATGATGGCTGCCTGCGATACCTTCCAGGCAGCGTCGCGATTTCCGATCGGTACCGTCGTCAGGAAAAGGGCGGCCTCGGTCGTTCCCGTTTCCTGCAATGCCTTGAAGACGGCGCCCACCGCGTCGCGATAGACCTTGCCTTCCACAGCACGTTCTTCCTTGCCGAGCCCCGCCAGCAGCACGCGCTTGCACGAGGTGCCGGGCACATCATGCAGCACCACGGTCGAACCCGTCTTTCCGCTCATATCCCCGCTGCGCAGGATGGCGCTCAGGTAGCCACCGGATGCCTCGTCCAGCGCACGCGCGGCTTCGGTCAATCCTCCCGCCTCGAAGACCCCCGCCACCACGCAGGCATCACGTCGTTTTACCGGATCCATGTGCTTTATGCTGAATTTCAATCTGTACTCCTCAAGTCGGGTCCATCCCCCTGGGTGATGGATGAATGCAGGCGACGACGGGGCAATTATCGCCGGTCTGCGCGGAAAAAGTCAAAGCGGTCCACGGGCGGTAGACGATGCACGAAGGGCCCGGATCACACGGATGGATCGGGTTGCAGCGGGGAGTGTGTGAACTTGATGGAGCACTTGGAATGGTTTAGTGTACCCGATTTCAGGATGGGAGCAGGCGATCGCGCCATGAGTCAGCACAGAAGGATCGCCCCGGCGGGAGCGGTGAGGATTTACCAGGCGAAGCTTGCGACAGCGTTCGCCGTCATCGGCATCCGTACCGAGGAAGACTGGCTGACCGATGTCGATTATCTTCCCCTGGACACCCCCCCGCTTGCGCCACAAACTCCGCTGGCCCGGGAAGTGTGCGACCAGTTGCTGGCGTATTTGGCCGATCCGGAATTCGCATTCGACCTGTTGCTGCACATCGGCGGCACTGTCCATCAGCGTCGGGTATGGGGCGCCATCCAGGACATCCCTGCCGGCGCCACCCGCAGCTATGCCGATCTCGCCGCACAGCTGCATTCCGCTCCGCGCGCGGTCGGGCAAGCGTGCGGCGCAAACCGGCTTCCCATCATCATTCCGTGCCATCGCGTCATCGCCAAGAATGGCGGACTGGGAGGCTTCATGAACGCGAGCGATGGGGTGCCGCTGGCCATCAAGCGCTGGTTGTTGCGTCATGAGGGCGTCTGAGCCGAATGCAAGACTGCTCGATGAATTTTCCGATGCCCTGTGGCTGGAAGATGGTCTGTCGCGCCGCACGCTGGAGAGCTATCGCAGCGATCTGATGCAGTTCGGGCGATGGCTTGGAGAAAGAAAAGAAAAGGACGGGGAGCCTGCGTCGTTGACGGCAGCCACTCGAGCCGATCTGCTGGCGTTCCTTGCCCATGGGGTTGCGGCCAAGGTCAGGGCGAGCACCACTCGTCGTGAGCTTTCCAGCTTGAAGCGATTTTACCGCTTCCTGCTGCGCCAGGGCGTGATCGGTAATGACCCGAGCCTCGACATCGAGGCGCCGAGGCTGCCACGCAGTTTGCCGGCCGGCCTGACTGAAGCGGCGGTGGAGACGCTCCTGCACGCGCCAGACGTGAAGCAACCGCTCGGGCTGCGCGACCGTGCCATGCTCGAGGTTCTGTACGCCAGTGGATTGCGGGTATCCGAACTGGTGGATCTCGCCGTTGCCCAGGTCAGTCTCGACATGGGCGTCGTGCGCGTGATGGGCAAGGGGGCGAAAGAGCGTCTGGTGCCACTGGGCGAGGAGGCGCTGGAATGGGTCGCACGTTATGTCGGTGAAGCGCGTCCAGGATTGCTGAACGGAAGGCGCGCCGATGCGCTGTTCGTTACTGCCCGGGGGGGGGCCATGACGCGCCAGGGGTTCTGGTATGTGGTCAAACGTCATGCATGCCGGGCCGGCATCGATGCAGCGTTGTCGCCTCACACTTTACGTCATGCGTTTGCCACTCATCTGCTCAACCATGGTGCCGACCTGCGCGTCGTGCAACTGCTGTTGGGACACGCCGACATCTCCACCACGCAGATATACACCCATGTGGCGCGCGAACGACTCAAGCGGCTGCACGCCCAGCATCATCCGCGCGGATAGAAGCGCATGCGCCGGACCAGATCCGTGCCCGGTCCGCTAAAAGATGCAGATGCGAGGTGCGCGTTCATCCCCCGGGATCGGGGTCGCGTACCGGTATGCGCCAGACGAATATCGCAAGAACGACACCCAGGATTGCCAGCATGACCTGGTGCCAGGTGGATGACATGACCAGGATGGAACTGCTGAACGACAGCGCCAGCAGCAGGTAGACCCAGCGCTTGACGGGGCGTCGGATGCTGCGGTGCTCGATCCATTCGCGGATGATGGGGCCGGCAACACGATTGGCCACGAGGCGCTCATGAAAGCGCGGCGAGCTGCGCGCGAAGCAGGCCGCGGCGAGCAGCAGGAAGGGCGTGGTGGGCAGTATCGGCAGTACGATCCCCACGATGCCCAGTGCTACGGCAGCCAATCCTGTCGCTAGGTACAGGGCGCGTATCAGACGCGAATCGTGAAGCCGCAGGTCGCCGGCCCCTGCTTCCTGCCTTTCCTCGCTCATGTGTTTTCCCGTGTGGGTCATTTTCGACCGTCGATATCGTGGCCGAACCGGCGGGTGATGGATGAACGCATGTCCAAGTCGAGGCAACCGACGGGTCGACGGGTGATTTTCCTCGGGTACAACAGCCTGCCAAGGAATATAATAGCCTATGTCGGCACATGGGGTATCCGTGATGAATGGTCTTATCTGGAAGGATGTCATGTTGAAAATATCGATGCTCTCCCGGGTCTCCGGGAAGATCGCAGCCCGGATGGGTGCGCTGATGGGCTTGGGCGTGTGGCTGGCGGCTCTTTCCGTGGCGTCGGTGGCGTATGCCGAAACCCATCAGGGGGGCGTGACCAGAGGGCCTGAGCTGATCAAGAAGGATGTGGCGATGGGAACCGGCGAGGAGGCGGTCATCGGCAAGGTGGCTGAGGTTCATTATACAGGATGGCTCTATGACGCCAGTGCGCCCGAACACAAGGGAAAGCAATTCGACAGTTCCCGCAGCCGTGGCGTGCCTTTCTCGTTTCTGCTGGGTGCAGGGCGGGTGATAAAGGGATGGGATCGGGGAGTGACCGGCATGAAGGTGGGAGGGCGACGCATCCTGGTCGTGCCCCCGGGGATGGCCTATGGCGCGCAAGGCGCGGGCAAGGTGATCCCGCCCGATGCAACACTGATCTTCGATGTGGAACTGCTGGGTTTGAGCGAAGGGTCCACTCATTGAGTCTTGCGGCAATTCGCGAGGTCCTGATGGAAGTGATCGCTGTGGCCTGACCGCATGTTTTTGCGGTCCGGGATTTCGGGTTCCTGTTGGAGATTATTTTCGGGGAGCGTCTCGAATTTCAGAAATGCGCATTGACTTGCCCGCGTAAAACATACACAATTAACGGTTTAGTTTGGAGGGGTTCCCGAGCGGTCAAAGGGATCAGACTGTAAATCTGACGGCTCTGCCTTCGAAGGTTCGAATCCTTCCCCCTCCACCGGATCGGAGGCTGACGGTGCCGGTGCGGCCTCTTCGTCCTGGCAGTGAAGGACGAAGAGGCCGGGTGGGGGCCAGGAAAACGGGATGCGTATCAGGGTCTTGAAGTAGATGCCGGGGTGATTCCTGCGGGTGTGGGGGCCGGGAGCGCACCGGCGCAGGGGTGAGGGATTCGGCTGCTTCTGCTGGGGTTGATTGTCGGGCATCGCGGGTGTAGCTCAATGGTAGAGCAGAAGCCTTCCAAGCTTACGACGAGGGTTCGATTCCCTTCACCCGCTCCAGCTTCAGGGTGTTTTGCTGCGTTTTTGGTGCCGGTGTCGGATGGTGTCCATAGCATGGACGTAAAGAGGGCCTTGATTGCCGCTTCGTGCTTCACGAGAGCCGGGATGCGCGCGAGGGGGTGTTCATAGAATATTTTTTACCGTCTCGTCAGACGGGGTGATGCGAAGCAAGGATATGTCGCGCCGGGCTGTCTATCCCCGCTCCCGGCTTCACGGGAGGGGCTGCATCATCCCGTGTCCGGTAGACGCATGTTCCGTTTTCCTCCGATCGAGTTGGAAGTCGTTGTTGCAGGCAGAAGCGGTGCTGCCCATGTAGCTCAGTGGCAGAGCACTCCCTTGGTAAGGGAGAGGTCGCCAGTTCAATCCTGGCCATGGGCTCCATGGTATGAATTTTGAAGACATCTGTACAAGGGACGCTTTGAAAAGGGCACAACATGGCAAAGAGCAAATTTGAGCGGACGAAGCCGCACATCAATGTTGGGACGATCGGGCACGTGGATCATGGGAAGACGACATTGACGGCGGCGGTGACGATGGTGTTGTCGAAGAAGTTTGGTGGTGAGGCGAAGAGTTACGCGCAGATTGATTCGGCGCCGGAGGAGAAGGCGCGGGGGATCACGATCAACACATCGCACGTGGAATACGAGACGCAGACGCGGCACTATGCGCACGTTGACTGTCCTGGTCACGCGGACTATGTGAAGAACATGATCACGGGTGCGGCGCAGATGGATGGAGCGATTTTGGTGGTATCGGCGGCGGACGGGCCGATGCCGCAGACGCGGGAGCACATATTGCTGGCGCGTCAGGTTGGGGTGCCCTACATTGTCGTATACATGAACAAGGCGGACATGGTGGACGATGCGGAGCTTCTGGAGCTGGTGGAGATGGAAGTGCGGGAGTTGCTGTCGAAGTACAGTTTTCCTGGGGACGACACGCCGATCGTGATTGGTTCGGCGTTGAAGGCGCTGGAAGGGGATCAGAGCGAGATCGGGGAGCCGTCGATTCACAAGCTGGCGGATGCGCTGGACAGTTACATACCGGAGCCGGTACGGGCGGTGGACGGAGCGTTTCTGATGCCGGTGGAGGATGTTTTTTCGATTTCCGGGCGAGGGACGGTGGTGACGGGGCGGGTGGAGCGCGGCGTGGTCAAGGTGGGCGAGGAGATCGAGATCGTGGGTCTGAGGCCGACGCTGAAGACGGTGTGCACGGGTGTGGAGATGTTTCGCAAGCTTCTGGATCAGGGGCAGGCGGGGGACAACGTGGGCGTGCTGCTGCGGGGGACCAAGCGCGAGGAAGTGGAGCGTGGGCAGGTGCTGGCCAAGCCTGGGAGCATCACGCCGCACACCAAGTTCACGGCGGAGATCTACGTGCTGAGCAAGGAGGAGGGTGGGCGTCACACGCCGTTCTTCCAGGGATACCGTCCGCAGTTCTATTTCAGGACGACGGACGTGACGGGGGCGATCGAGTTGCCGTCGGGGACGGAGATGGTGATGCCTGGGGACAACGTTTCGGTGACGGTGAACCTGATTGCGCCGATCGCGATGGCGGAGGGGCTGCGCTTTGCCATCCGCGAGGGCGGCAGGACCGTCGGCGCCGGCGTCGTCGCCAAAATCATCGAGTGAGA
>NZ_FPIQ01000035.1 GCF_900119085.1 Nitrosovibrio sp. Nv17
CAAGCAATGGGTCAAGGCGGCAGGACTGGACCCCCGTCACTTCAAGTCGGGAACCAGCGTGGACAAGCGCGCCTGCATCTCCAAAGCCGGCAACTGCCATATCCGCCGTGCCCTCTATCTGCCAGCTCTGTCCGCCAAGAAACATGATCCATACGTGAAGGGCTTCTTCGAGCATCTGATCTGCAACGGCAAGACTCCTTTGCAAGGAGTATGCGCTGTCATGCGTAAATTGCTGCATGCCATCCACGGCATGCTCACTCATGACCAGCCCTTCGATAATCAACGCTTCTATGCCCTTCCCGCATGAGCAAAAACATGAATTAGTGTTGACTCTGAACAGAGTATCTACCTGCTACCCGCTGCCCGCCACATTCGTAGGATGGGTGGAGCAACGCGTAACCCATCAAAATTGCTGCCCCGGGGAAGTGATGGGTTGCGTTCCGCTTTACCCTTTCTGCCTCATGAGTTACGCAACACGTAACTCATCAAAACTCTTGATCTTCCCAGCCTATGGGCCGCCTCATCAGCGCAGGTTGGCTTGTAACACCGGCCGCTTACCATTTACTTGCCGCCATGCCTTCGCGTGAAGGCTCCGGCTCCACCCTGCCGGCATTCCATTCACTTTTGAACTGAACAAGAGGATCCCATGACGAACCCCATCACTGTGTACCCCATCACCGCGCGCCGCATTTCCGTGGTGCTGCTCCATGGCGCCCTGACCTTCACCGCGGGCGCGGCCGTCGCTGCGCCCCTGACGGCGCAGCAGACGCTTGAGCAATTCAACCTGGTCGTGCTCGGAAGCGCGACCTCGCAGTCGAGCGTCCACGGCCGCAGCTTCATTGGCGGCGCGCTGTCGAGCGTCAATGCCAACTTCGTGCAGCGCCCCCTGCCCGCGTCGGACTACGCCGGACTCACCGTGCTCGGCAGCGTCGGCGGCGGCATCAACGTGAACGGCCTGGGCGGCGTCGTGATCGGCGGCAGCATCGGCAGCGGCAACTCCAACATCAATGATGGCGGCGTCGTGTTCGGCAGCGCCGTCAACGTCAACTTCAACGGCCCCGGCGCAGCCTGGGTCGCCGGCGCGAAGAGCAACGTCAACTTCAACGGCGGCCAGGATTCGTCGCTGACCACCGGGACGGCGGCCACCGCGGCCAACTCGACCAATTTCGGCACCGTGCTGACCGGCCTGTCGACGCAGCTGAGCCAGCTGAGCAGCACCGGCAGCAGCGTCAGCATCAGCGGCGGCAAGGCCACCTTCACTGCCGTTGCCGACGCCAACGGCCTGGCGGTATTCGACCTGACCGCGATCGACACCCAGATCTTCGGCCTGAACGAATTCGCCTTCGTCGGCTTCGACAGCGCGACGACGGTCGTGCTCAACAGCGACGATGCCAATATCAACATCGCCGCCAATTTCCTGGGCGGCAGCGCCCAGGCCATCGGCGCCAATACGATCTGGAATTTCTACGAGGCGAGCAACGTGAACCTGGATCGCCAGTTCGGCGGCAGCATCCTGGCCGTCGACGCCTTTTTCCAGAACAATGCGGATATCGAAGGCAGCGTGTACGTCAGCCAGGCCAACCTGAAGGGCCAGTTGCACCTCTTCCCGTTCAGCGGCAACGTGTCGGCAGTGCCCGAGCCCGGCAGCATAGCGATGATGCTGGCCGGTCTGGCGCTGGTCGGCAGGGTCGCCAGCCGCCGCCGCACGGCGGCGTAGGCCCACGTGTCATTGGCCGTCCTCCCGCGAACGGGGGGACGGCGCGGGGGGGACTCTGAGGCGCCGATCGGCGCCTTTTCTCTTTTCTCAAGGCTCGAAGTGATGGGTTGCGCTGCGCTCCACCCATCCTACTGGAGTAGCTGGAGGTGGTGATGGGTTACGCTGCGCTCCACCCATCCTACGGATGCTACGGATGCTGTCTTCCGCCGTATTCGTGGTAGAGGTAGTAACCCATCAAATACTCTGTAAAAAAAATGAGCCATCCCCATGGATGGGATGGCTCATAGCCGCAGTTCGCGGCAAGGGGGGATCTGGTCAGGCCCGATGCATTGTGGCTTGACTTACGACTGCCTGCGGCGGCGGGCCATCCATCCCGTCAGGCCGAGTCCCGCCAGCAGCATGGCATACGTTTCCGGTTCCGGTACGGGGGTGGTGAAGGTCACGTTATCGGCAACCAGCCCCGTGCCGCTGAAGGAGATCGAGCGAATGTCCGCGTCCAGCCGGGTGATGCCGAAGAAACCGCCTTCGTTGAATCCGTCCGGCGTGAAGACGTTGATGGTATGGGATTCGAGCAGTTGCTGCCCTTCGCCGAAGGCGCTGATGACGATGTCGCCGCCGTTGAAGCTGTTGAGGATGGCGCCGACTCCGCGGGTGGGGCCGTCGATGAAGGTGAAGCTCAGTGTGCCGGTGACGTCCGTGGCCGCGAACAGAGCGCCCGCGCCCCACAGGCCGTTGCTTCCCAGGTCGGCGATGTAGGCGCCCAGGATGGAGTTCGGGGTGCCGGTGAAGTGGACGCCGGGGGCGACCGTCTCGGGCCCTTCGGTGATCAGGCCGTCATAGTTCTCGAAATCGATGACGTTGGGATCCGCGATGTCGCCGATGCTGGTGGTCAGCGCGGCGTGAGCCGGCAGGTTCGACAGAAGGCTCATGCTGCCGAGAATGAACAGGGTTTTGAGGTTCATGGCGTTTTCCTTTTAGTAGTTGTATGCGGCGCCAGGCGCCGCGGGGTTGGTGCGGCGGCCGGCGCCGCACAGGATTGGTGCGACGGCTGGTGCCGTCGCGGGTTGTAAACGATTCGACGGCGTCCGCATCAGGTACCGATGATGCCGCCGTCGTCCTTGGTGATGACGACCACCGCGGAACGGGGCTTGGACACCGAGCCGCCGGCGCTGGTGGGTCCGTTGACGCCGCTGTCGGGCCAGGTCGAGTTCTGCGTGTGGTGCGTCTGCCAGTCTTCCCCGGGGTGCTGGATGCCGATGAACAGGGTCTTGCCATCGGGAGTGCCGGTGACGCCGGTGACCTCGCAGTTCTTCGGCGCGGTGAGGAAGCGCCGGGTTTCTCCGGTGGAGGGATCGGCGCACAGCATGACGTTTCCGCCGATGTTGGCCCAGTCGCCGGTGGCATTGCCCACTTGGTCCGTCTGGATCCAGAGGCGGCCGTCCCGGTCGAACCAGAGGCCGTCCGGCGCGCCGTAGTCGTCGCCGTCGATGTTGCCGCGGTGGTGGGGCTGAGAGGCGAGCTTGTCACCGCACTCGACGAAGATGTCCCACTCGAAGTTCAGGGCGTCGGCCCTGCCCATGTTTTCACGCCAGCGGATGATGTGGCCGTAGCGGTTGTCCGGCCTCGGATTGGCGGCGTCCACGGGCGGACGCGCGCCGCCCGCGGCGGTGCTGCCGTCGGGATTGTTGCTGGAAGGGGGCGTGCTGCCGCGGCGGTTGTTGTTGGTGAGCGTCATGTAGACTTCGCGCGTGACGGGATGAGCGGCGATCCACTCCGGCCGGTCCATCATGGTGGCGCCCAGCCGGTCGGCGGCCTGGCGTGCCTTGATCAGCACTTCCGCCTGGTCGGCGAAGCCGTTTTCCGGCACGAGGCCGTTCTGGCCCCATGCGAGGGGGAGCCACACGCCGCTGCCGTCCGCCTCGAAGCGTGCGACGTAGAGCGTGCCGGCGTCCAGCAGGTCCCGGTTGGCGGCGCGGTTGCGGGGGTCGTACTTGGCCGTGGAGACGAACTTGTAGAGGTACTCGTTGCGCTCGTCGTCACCCATGTACACCGCGAGCGTATTGTCCGTGTCTACCACGCTCCAGGCATTTTCGTGCTTGAAGCGCCCCAGGGCGGTGCGCTTGACGGGTGTGCTGCGCGGGTTCCAGGGATCGATCTCCACCACCCAGCCGAAGCGGTGCGGTTCATTGGGATGGAGGTCGGCGCGGAAGCGTTCGTCGACTTCGTGCCAGCGGTAGCCCGAGCCGCCCTTGGTCACGCCGTAGCGCTTCTGGTCCGCGAGGATGCCCTGCTTGCGTTGCGGCGTGACGCCGACGGCGTCCCCGGTTTCGTTGGAGAAGTAGCCGTTCCAGTTTTCCTCGCAGGTGAGGTAGGTGTCCCAGGGGGTGTAGCCGTTGGCGCAGTTGTTGATCGTGCCGAGAACGTTCCTGCCTTCCGGGTCGGCGGCGGTCTTCAGCAGTTCGTGGCCGGCTGCCGGCCCGCTCAGCTTGCAGGGGGTGTTGGCGGTGATGCGCCGGTTGAAGGCCGACGGCCGCCTGATTTCCCAGGCGTCGCCGTTCTTCCAGACTTCGGCCACGCCGACGCCGTGGGCTGCCTGCTGGGTACGCACCATGTCCAGGGTGATGGCGGCGGTGGCATAGTCGGACGCGGGCTCGATGTCATGCACGAGGGGCGGATCGACGTATTCGTGGTTGGTGACCAGCAGGCCGCGGGCATTGCTGACGCCGGCGGCACCGGTGGAGGGGAAGGGGAACAGGTGCATGCCGTCGATGTGGGCGCCGAACGACTGCAGCTGCACCGCTTCCGTCATCGCTCCCGCGGGGTTCCACTGCGGCGCGGCGGTGAGGGAGTCTCCCCAGGCGGCCAGTACGCGGGCGGTGTAGCCGGAGGGGACGGTGATCCGGTCGTCCGCCGCCGAAGCGTACAGGTTGGCGGGCACGGAACCGAAGCCGATCCCGTTCAGCGGCGCGGGGGCCGCGTAGGCGTACTTGACCAGGCCCTCGAACAGGGTGCCGGCGAAGGTGGCGGTGGCGGCGACACCCAGGGAGCCTTGGAGGAAGCCCCTGCGGGAGATTTTGCGGGCTTCGATCAGGTCATGCAGCGAAGGATTGCCGGATTCGTTCGTGCCGGTGCGATAGGGATATGTCTTGCCATCGGGATGTAGGGTGCTGCTCATCATGCCTCCTGTTTAAGATTTCCGTTGTATCCGTTGAATGCACTGGGATGGGATGCAGTGCTGTGAAGTTGTTTTCGTGGCCGATGTTTCCGGGGTGCCTGCGGCTGCGCCGGGCAGCCCATCCGGTTCATGTATTTTTCATATCCCGGGAAGGGCAGGGCGCGAAACCACAACTGCCCGTGAACCGGAAAAGGACGGGTCGGCATCCGCCCTTTTCCTGGCGCCTGGATTTCCAGGATGCCAGACTCCAGACGCTACGCGTTTTCCTTTGCATTTTGATGGTGGTGCCGCTGATCCGGACAGACCAGACCGGCCGCGCGGGGCGGGGGCGCGTGGCGTTCCATGAGCGAAGCAGCGATGGGGAGCATGATCATGATGCGTTCGGATTACGGTGGCTGCGAATGGCTGTCATCTGGAACGCGCATAATCCCTCGCTCATTTATCCATGGATCATCCGGCTCATGCGCGTCGTTGCTACCTCCCTGCTCGCACTCGTGTTCTGCGTGTTCTCGCTGTCCAGCCATGCCTGGTGGAATCAGGAGTGGTCCGGCCGCAAGAAGGTGACGCTCGCCAGTCCGGCGGATGCGGTGGCCGGTGCACCGGTGCTGATCCGCCTGCATACGGGGAACTTCGACTTCTTTTCCGTCAACGACGACGGCAGCGATCTGCGCCTGATAGCGGGGGATGACAGGACCGAATTGAAGTTCCACTTCGAGAAGTGGGACGTCGTGAACGAGCTGGCGCTGGTATGGGTGAACGTGCCGGAGCTGTCGTCGCGGACCGAGCTGTTCCTGTATTTCGGAAATGCCCAGGCGAAGTCCGCGGCAAATCCCAAGGCGACCTACGACGCCGCCAGCGCCGTGTACCACTTCGCGGATCCCGATGGGGCCCCGCCGCAGGACAGCGCCGCGAACGGCCTGCACGCGCTGCAGTCCTCCGCCCGCTCCGTCGCTGCCTCGTTTTCGAACGGCGGCGCCGGCTTCGACGGTTCGCAAAGCGTCACCCTGCCGGCCGTGAGCAGCGCCGAGGGCTTCAGTTTTTCGGTCTGGATCAGGCCGGCCGCACCGGATGGCGTCATCCTGCAGTCCGGCGACTTGCACGTCGCCCTGGAAGGCGGCGCGGTCGTGGCGCGCTCCGGCGCCGGACAGGTGTCGAGCGCGGCGCTGGGTACGGGCGGCTGGCACCACGTGGGGCTGACGCTCTCCGACGCCATGCGCCTGTACGTGGACGGCAGGCCGGCGGGCGAGGCGCCGGGCGGGGGCTCCCCGGCGGGCGGCATCGTCCTCGGGAACGGGTTCCAGGGGGAGATGGACGAGGTGCAGCTCGCGGGCGTGGCGCGCCCCGCCGGCTGGATGGCGGTGCAGGCGGCGCTGGCGCAGGACGGCGGACTCGTGGTGCTGGGCGAGGACGAGGCCGGGGAAGGCGGAGGCGAGGCCTCGCACATGGGCATCATCCTGAAATCGCTGACGGTGGACGGATGGGTCGCGATCGGCCTGCTGGCGATCATGCTGATGATCGCGATATGGGTGATGTACAGCAAGGCGGTGTACATCAGCCAGGTGGACAAGTCCAACCATCGCTTCATGGCCCGGTTCCGCGAGCTGTCCACCGACCTGGCGATGATCGACAAGGCGAAGGGGCTCGGGGAGGACTTCAAGCACTCTTCCATCTACCGCATCTATCACATCGGCGCCGTCGAGCTGGCGCACCGCTTCGAGGATACCGACGCCACCCATACGGGCGGCAAGTCGCTGTCGCCACAGGCGCTGGATGCGATCCGGGCCAGCCTGGACGCGGGGCTGGTGGAGGAAATCCAGCGCATGAACAAGTTCATGGTGCTGCTCACCATCGCGATTTCCGGGGGGCCCTTCATCGGACTGCTGGGGACCGTGATGGGCGTGATGATCACGTTCGCCGCGATCGCGGCCGCGGGCGACGTCAACGTCAACGCCATTGCGCCCGGCATCGCGGCGGCGCTGGCGGCGACCGTCGCGGGCATGGGGGTCGCGATTCCCTCCCTGTTCGGCTACAACTACCTGGCGTCGCGCATCAAGGCCATCGTCTCGCGGATGCAGATCTTCGTCGACGAGTTCATCACCAAGCTGGCCGAGAACTACAGCCGCTGAGGGAGACGGGATGAAACTCCAGGAGGAAAACGAGCTGTATGACGAAATCAACGTCGTCCCCATGCTCGATCTCGCATACGTGCTGCTGGTCATCTTCATCATCATGACGACGGCATCGGTGCAGGGGATCAGGGTCAATCTGCCCAAGGCCAGCAATACCCCGAGCCTGGCCAAGCCCCAGACGAAGGCGATCACGATCAACGAAAGCGGGCAGATATTCCTGGACGCGTATCCGGTGACCATGGAGGAACTGCGCACCCGCCTGGGGCAATTGAAGGCCGCCAATCCTGAGCTGCCGGTCGTTATCAAGGGGGATACGGTGGTGCAGTACGGAAAGGTGATGGACGTGCTCGAGTTGCTGGGCCAACTGGATATCACGCAGCTTGGACTGGTGACCCAGCGCCTGGTGAAGTAGCGCAGTGGAGGCGCCCAAGCCGGCCGTCTGGAAGCGCTGGGCGGGCATTGCGGCGAGCGTCGCGGTGCTGGTCGCCGCCGGGCTGTGGCTGAAGGATTTTATCGGGGACGATACGCCGCAGAAGAAGCCGTCGCTGCAGCAGATCACCCTGGTGAAGCCGCCGCCCCCGCCACCGCCGCCGGAAAAGCCTCCCGAGCCGGTGGTGAAGGAGGAGATCAAGCTGGACGAGCCTGAGCCCGAACCGATGGATCAGGCGGACGAGCCGCCGCCGGGACCGGACCTGGGCGTCGATGCCGAAGGCACGGGCAGCGGCGACGGGTTCGGGCTGGTGGGAAAAAAAGGAGGAGCCGACCTCATCGGAGGCTCCCGAGGGAATCCATGGGCCTGGTATGACGCCATCGTCAACGATGCGGTCAATTCCGCCTTTCAGGATGCACTGGCGCGCGAAGACGCGCTCAAGGACAAGAACTACAGGGTGGTGGTGAAAGTGTGGATCGATGCGGACGGAAAAATCTCGCGGATCGCGGCAG
This sequence comes from Nitrosovibrio sp. Nv17, assembly GCF_900119085.1. Taxonomy (GTDB): domain Bacteria; phylum Pseudomonadota; class Gammaproteobacteria; order Burkholderiales; family Nitrosomonadaceae; genus Nitrosospira. The sequence goes on from NZ_FPIQ01000035.1 coordinate 7,964, forward strand.
TCGACAAGACCGGTGACGAGAAGGTCGACGCGCTGATCAAGGATGTGCTGCGGAATCTCAAGACCTTGCGGGAACAACCGCCGGCGGACATGCCGCAGCCACTGAAGATACGCGTGACCTCGCGCGCCTGAAGGGTCCGGACAAGATCATGAATATCCGTCTGCCGAGCATCCCCGTCCTTGTCCTCGCCGCGGCGACCGCCTTCATGCAGGGGGCGCATGCCCAGGACGGCGAGCGCGAGAAGGTCGAGGTCCTGTACCAGACCACGATCAACCTGATCCAGCTTTTGGTGGAACAGGGGGTGATCAAGCAGGAGGCCGCCGACGCGATGATCAGGAAGGCGGAGCAGCAAGCGTTGGCCGCCCGGCCGCAGGAGCCGGCACGCGCCGCCCCGCCGCCGGCAGGAGGCCGGCAAGGGGATGAGGTGCGCGTCACCTACGTGCCGGAACACATCAAGAAGGAAATCCGCGACCAGTTGCGGGAAGAAGTGGTGGGCCAGGCCAAGCAGGAGCGTTGGGGCGACGTGAACGCCGTGCCGGAATGGGCCAGCCGCTTCACCCTGCAAGGCGACATCCGTCTGCGCGAGCAGGCCGACTTCTATTCCCGGGGCAATGCGCCCGCGGCGAATTTCCAGGCGATCGGCCAGAATATCAACAACACCACCGAGGATACCTACCATCGCGAACGCATCCGCCTGCGCCTCGGCATCAACGCCCACATCGCCGACGGCGTGGATCTGGGGGTGCGGATCGCCACGGGCAACATCACCAGCCAGCCGAGCACCGGGGAGCTGATGGGGGGGCCGGTATCCATAGGGTCCCCGGTATCGACGCTGCAGACGCTGGGAACCTTCAACAGCAAGTTCGGTTTCGTCCTGGACCAGGCCTACCTCAGGCTGACCCCCTTCGACTGGCTCACCGTCAGCGGCGGGCGGTTCCCCAATCCCTTCTTCGTGGGCACGGTCGGCAGCATCCACACCGGGCCTCTTCGCAGGGTCGGGTATACCGTCCCCGACGCCGGCGTGGTGCATACCGACCTGCTGTGGGACGTCGACCTGAATTTCGAGGGCCTGGCGGTCAACATCCATCCGTGGCTGGAGGACGACAGGAAAACCTTCAAGCCGTTCCTCAACGCCGGGATTTTCCCGCTGCAGCAGGTCAACCGGAGCGAGACCGTCAAGGCCAGGGACAAGTGGTTCTTCGGCGCCCAGGCGGGCGTGGAGTGGTCTCCCGAGCATACCCATACCCAGTTCCGCCTGGGCGCCGCGTACTACGACTACCGCAATATCAGCGGCGTGCGCAATCCGAACTTCGGCGACACGCTGTACAACCAGACGAGCACCCTGTTCCGGCAAAAGGGCAACAGCCTGTTCAACATCGACAATGACGGCGACCCCACCACCAACCTGTGGGCGCTGGCGGCAGACTATCGCATCGCCAACGTCACCCTGGTGGCCGACTATTCGAAATTCGCCCCCATACACGTGATCGGTACCGTGGACTACGCGCGCAACGTGGGTTACGACCAGGGCAGGATTTTCGCGCGCAGCGGGCAGCGCATCAGGCCGGAGACGGATGCCTACCAGTTCCGGCTCACCGTGGGCTATCCGGTGATCCGGGAGCGGCACCAGTGGCAGGTATTCGGATTCTATCGGCGCTCCGAGCGCGATTCGATGCTGGACGCGTTCACCGATTCCAACTATCTGCTGGGCGGCACCAACCACAAGGGCTTCACGCTTCATGCCCTGTACGGCGTGGCCCACAATACCTGGCTGGGCCTGCGCTACAATTCCTACGATCAGATCAGCGGCCTGCCCCTGTCCATCGATTCGGTCAATCTCGATCTCAACGCCCGCTTCTGATCCTGAGCCTTCATGAACCGATCCCCGAAAAGAGCACCGTGCCTGCCGGCCAGGGCCGCTGCCGTACTGTGCATGGCGGCTGCCCTGGCACTGGCTTTTCCGGGGGCGTACGCTGCCCCGGACGACGCCCAGAAGAGGGAGCGCCAGATGTTGCGGCGCATGCAGCAGCAGTTGAACGAGGTGCAGCAGCAGAAGTCGGTCCTGGATCAGGAGAAGGCGACCCTGGAGGCGGCCCTGAACAAGGCTGGCGGCGAGGCGGACGCGCACAGGCAGGCTGCGGCGAGCGCCGCCGCCAGGATAACCCGGATGGAACGCGACGCCGGCACCGCAGCCAAGGAAGCGGCCGAGCTGCGCGGCCTGCTGGAGGCGGCGGAGAAGCGCAACAAGGAACTCTCCGCACGGCATGAGGAACTGCAGCAGGACCTGAAGCGCACCACTACTGCCCTCGAGAAACAGGATGAACAGACGAAATTGTGCGAGCGGCATAACGAGGAGCTGTACCGGATCGGCCGCGAACTGACCGACTGGTACACCGGCAAGGGTGCCGTGAGCGCCATGCTGGAGGCGGAGCCCTTCACCCGGATCAAGCGCGTGCAGATGGAGAATCTGCTCGAGGCCTATCGCGATCAGTTGGACGGCCAGCACCTGGAGCGTTCCGCCAACTAGGCCCTGCCGACACTCGCCCCATCCCGCCGGGCTGCGACGAAAAAACGCGCGTGTGGCGTTGCAAGGCTTGGTCGCAGGCCGGCCATGCCCTGCGCTTCGGGTCTCATCCTCGCGCCTTTTCGCGCAGCAATGCACTTGTTTCCGCTGCCCGCGGCGGTCTCGACGACCAATTCCGCCACCTCCGTCCGGTTCCGCGCGAATGCCTCCGGAAAGGGGGCATCGATCCTCGCCCTCATGGCGAATTCCTGTCCGTTCAGGCACTGGTTTTTCCGTGCGCGGCCACAAAACCTGGCCCCGGCTGGCGGGGTTGCGCTACACTGACTGCAGGCGGCCGGTATCCGGGGCGCCCGCGCTGTTGACGGACGAGAGGTCCGCGGCGGTCACGGCACCGCAGTTCGGACGCGTTGCGCGTCAACGGCGGGTCCGTGCCGCGGCTACCGCCCCGTGATGTCCACCGCCCGAAAACATCCATGGCAAACCCCTTTGATCGATTGCGCCGCGCGTGAAGCAGCTTCATGTCGCCTCTGGCAGAATGGCTCCCGGGATGCGAGCCGGCCTGAAGGGAACCCGGCCCAGGGTCCTTGCGGTCGAATGAAGCCGTGACGGCGCACCTTTCCGGATGCATTGATCTATGAACAAGTTTCTTCAGTCGGTACACGATCGTTTGCCCCAATGGGTGGCAGATTGGTTCGACGTGCTGGTTCCCGCCGCGCAGGTCGCCTTGATCGTACTGGGCACCTGGGTGGTCATGCGCGTTGCGCATCACCTCATAGGCAAGCTGGCCAACACCTACTCCCTGCCGGGCAAGGTGACATCGCTGTCGCTGCGTGTCGTTGCCTTCATCATCTACGGTGGTGCCCTGCTGTGGTCGCTGGAGCGCATGGGTGTCTCGGGCGGGGTGCTGTGGACCGCCTTCACGGGATTTGCAACCGTGGGAGCGATCGCTTTCTTTGCGGCATGGAGCGTGCTGTCCAATCTGTTCTGCGCACTCCTGATCTTTACCACCCGGGCCTTTCGGATGGGAGATCTGGTCGAGTTGCTCGAAGGGGGGGACAAGCCCGGTGTCAAGGGTCGGGTGATAGACATCAACCTGGTCTATACCACCCTCCATGAAACGGGTGACGAGGACGGCGGCACCACGCTGCAGCTGCCCAACAGCCTTTTCTTCCAGCGCGTGCTGCGGCGCTGGCACGGCAACGCGGGGCGCGGCACATAGCGGGTTTTGATGGGTTACTACGGGCGGGGCGGAAGAAAGGTAGATACTCTGTTCAGAGTCAACACTAATTCATGTTTTTGCTCATGCGGGAAGGGCATAGAAGCGTTGATTATCGAAGGGCTGGTCATGAGTGAGCATGCCGTGGATGGCATGCAGCAATTTACGCATGACAGCGCATACTCCTTGCAAAGGAGTCTTGCCGTTGCAGATCAGATGCTCGAAGAAGCCCTTCACGTATGGATCATGTTTCTTGGCGGACAGGGCTGGCAGATAGAGGGCACGGCGGATATGGCAGTTGCCGGCTTTGGAGATGCAGGCGCGCTTGTCCACGCTGGTTCCCGACTTGAAGTGACGGGG
>NZ_FPIQ01000011.1 GCF_900119085.1 Nitrosovibrio sp. Nv17
CTACGGCTCGTTCCCGATGTACATCGTCTGCGGAGTGGCGAGCTACCTGTACGCCATGACACGGCTGCCGCTGTACTCGCGGGGCACCTCGTTCCCGCTGGTGATGGCGATCGCGGGCCCGCTCATGATCCTGCCGAACGTAGGCCTGAACGAATGGGGCCACGCCTTCTGGTTCATGGAAGAACTGTTCAGCGCGCCGCTGCACTGGGGCTTCGTGATCCTGGGCTGGTCGGGGCTGTTTGCAGGCGGGATCGCAGCGCAGATCATCACGCGCTACTCCAACCTGACCGACGTCGTCTGGAACGGCCAGAGCAAGGTCATCCTCAACAACCAGATCGTACCGTAACCCCATACGATCGCACTGCCGGAACCGCTCTGCCTTCCTTGAAGACAGGGCGGTTTCCTTCCCCTTCAAGAAGCAGAAAAACGCATCGCACCGTTCAGTCGCCGCGCGCAGGCACCAGCACTTCGCGATTGCCGTTGGATTGCATGGACGAGACGAGACCCGCCCGCTCCATTTCCTCGATGAGCCGCGCGGCACGGTTGTAGCCGATCCGAAGATGCCGCTGTACCAGCGAGATCGAGGCCCGACGGGTCTTGAGCACCATCGTGACCGCTTCGTCGTACAGCGGATCGGCTTCGCCTTCGGAGGCCCCGCCCCCCTCGCCGTACCCGCCACCATTCTCTTCATCGATGGAATCGAGCACACCCTCCACATAGCGCGGCTCACCATGCTCCTTTAGATACTCGACCACGCGATGCACCTCCTGGTCGGCAACGAAGGCGCCGTGCACCCGCTGCGGATAGCCGCTCCCGGGCGGCAAATAAAGCATATCCCCCTGTCCCAGCAGCGCCTCCGCTCCCATCTGGTCCAGAATGGTGCGGGAATCCACCTTGCTCGACACCTGGAATGCCACCCGCGTCGGGATATTGGCCTTGATCAGCCCGGTGATCACGTCCACCGAGGGGCGTTGCGTGGCGAGCAGCAGGTGCACGCCCGCGGCGCGCGCCTTCTGCGCCAGTCGCGCGATGAGTTCCTCGACCTTCTTGCCCACCACCATCATCAAATCCGCCAACTCGTCTATGACCACGACGATCAAAGGCATCTCCTCCAGCAAATCAGGGGCGTCCGGCGTCAGGCTGAAGGGATTCTCCAGCGGCTTGCCTCCCCGGGCCGCTTCGCGCACCTTCTGGTTGTATCCTCCCAGATTGCGCACACCCAGGGACGACATCAGCCGGTAGCGGCGCTCCATCTCCGCCACGCACCAGCGCAACGCGCCTGCAGCCTGCCGCATGTCGGTCACCACGGGTGCCAGCAGGTGCGGGATGCCCTCGTACACCGACAGTTCCAACATCTTCGGGTCCACCAGGATCAGCCGTACCTGCTCGGGCGTTGCCTTATAGAGGAGGCTCAGAATCATGGCGTTGATCGCGACCGACTTGCCCGATCCCGTGGTCCCGGCCACCAGCACGTGCGGCATCCTTGCCAGATCCGCCACCACGGGATGGCCGCCGATATCCTTGCCCAGCGCAATGGTCAACGGCGAGCCCATGCCTGAGTATGCCTGCGAACCCAGTATCTCCGACAAGCGCACCACCTGGCGACGGGAATTGGGAATCTCCAATCCCATGCTGGTCTTGCCGGGAATGGTCTCGACCACGCGTATGCTCACCACCGACAGGGAACGGGCCAAATCCTTGACCAGATTGAGAATCTGGCTGCCCTTCACCCCCACTGCAGGCTCGATCTCATAGCGGGTGATGACCGGGCCGGGGTATGCCGCCATGACCTTTACCTCGACGCCGAAGTCGATCAGCTTGCGCTCGATCAAACGGGACGTGAATTCCAGCGTATCCGCCGGCAGCACCTCCATGTCACCGGGCGGCTCGTCCAGCAGGCGCAGCGGCGGCAGCGCCGAATCCGGCAGATCGACGAACAGGGGCACCTGCTTCTCCTTGATCACCCGCGAGGACCGAGGTATGACGGTAGTCGGCGGTTCGATGTGCAGGGGCGGGTGTTCGTGAAAGCGCTTCTTGTCGACCTCCACCCGTTCATCGCGCCGGCTTGCGGAGACCAGGCCCGCGCGCCGATCCTGCCAGTTTTCCCAGCAGCGTCCCGCCAGCAACCAGCCATCCTCGATCGCCGCACCCAGTTTTTCGGTGAAACGTATCCATGACAGGCCGGTGAACAGGCTGAAGCCGATCGCCATGAGCACCAGCAACGCCAGCGTCGCACCGGTGAACCCCAGCGTCTGGGACAGACCCTCACTGAGGGTCTGTCCCAGCAGGCCGCCCGGGGCCTGCGGTAGCTCAGCCTTCAGGGTATAGAGGCGCAACGCTTCGAAACCGCTGCTGGCGGCCAGCAGCAGCATGAAGCCTATCACCGAGATGAGCAACGGACGGCGATCGAACACCCCCGTGGCGTCGATGCGATGATAGCTCCACACGGTCAGGCATAGAAAGAACAGCACCCACCACCAGGCGGTAACGCCGAACAGGTACAGCAACAGATCCGCCAGCCAGGCACCGGCGGTGCCGCCGGGATTGCGTGGAAAACCGTCGCTGCTGTGAGACCAGCCAGGATCGGCGCGGTCATATCCGGACAATATCAGGACGAGATAGAGCACCACCCCCAGCAGAACGAGCCCCCAGGACTCGCGCAACAGCCTGACGATCCTCGAAGGCAACGGATTTGCGCCGGGTTTTTTTGCCATCGGCTTATTGACGAAACTCATGGTTGGCAGATGCCGGGAAGCGGGCATGGGCGACGAATGGATTGATTATATAGGCAATATCGACCATGCAGGCAAATCCCGCGGCAATCCTCTCCCTGAATACCGCTATCCGGCAGAAGCATCGGCCAGCCTTTCGTCCAGCAATTCGATCCAGTGGTCGACCGGCCGCGATGCGCCGCTGCGCAGGTGCATCATGCATCCTATGTTGGCAGTGGCGATACGCACGGGAGCGCCGGATTCCAATGCCTCCACCTTGTTTCTCAGCAATCGCTGCGACAATTCGGGTTGCAGGATGGAATAGGTACCTGCCGATCCGCAGCACAGATGAGCATCCGGCACGTGCGTCAACTCGAATCCTGCCTCGTCCAGAATTCTCTCCACCATGCCCCGAATCCGCAAGCCATGCTGCAGCGTGCAGGGGGAATGGAAGGCGAGCTTCGATGCGCGCACCCCGTCCCTGCGGCGTGCGAGTCGCGCCGCAAGAGGCCCCGCTTCCATGGCGAGCACTTCGCTGATGTCCCGGGACAGCTCGGAAATACGCGCCGCCCGGGCGGCATATGCCGGATCATGGCGCAGAAGATGGCCGTACTCCTTCACCGTCACGCCGCATCCGCTGGCCGTCATGACGATGGCTTCGGCACCCCGCCCCATCCCTTCGCCGCCCTTCCGCTCCTCGCCGCTGACGTAGGGCCACCAGGCGTCCACATTGCGGCGCATGTGATCCAGCCCTTCGTGCTGGGCGTTGAGATGGTACGACACCGCGCCGCAGCATCCCGCGTCCGGCACCGTGATCAGCGAGATGCCCAGCCGGTCCAGCACCCGTGCCGCCGCCGCGTTGATGCCTGGTGCCAGCGTCGGCTGCACGCAGCCTTCCAGCACCAGCATCCGGCGGGCGTGGCGGGCGGGCGGCCAGTCCCCGGCGGCCCCCGGCGGTGGGGCGGGTACCGCGTCCTTGAGCCTGCCCGGCAGCAAGGGGCGCAGGGTCTGCCCCAGCTTGAACAGGGATGCGAACACACCCGCTTCGGGCAGGGTGCGGCGCAACGCATAACGTATCGCCCGCGCCGGCGCGCCACGCCCGACCTGCTGTTCCACGATGCCCCGGCCGATGTCCACAAGGCGCCCGTAGCGCACGCCGGAGGGGCAGGCCGTTTCACATGCGCGGCAGGTCAGGCATCGATCCAGGTGCAGTTGCGTCCTGTGCGTCACCGGCTCGCCCTCGAACATTTGCTTCATCAGGTAGATGCGTCCCCGCGGACTGTCGAGTTCGTCGCCCAGCAACTGGTAGGTGGGGCAGGTGGCAAGGCAGAAACCGCAGTGCACGCAGCTGCGCAGAATCTCGTCCGCCTCCCGTCCTTCCGGCGTATCCTTGATGAAATCGGCGAGCCTGGTTTGCATGTCGTGCCTGAATGTGCCGTCTACTGGTCTAAAATTGAGGGTACAGCCTGCCCGGATTGAGTATTCCCGCCGGATCGAATCTCTGCTTCAGGCGCCTGTGGATGTCCATCATGGCCGGTTCTAGCGGATGAAACGCGTCCGCATGCGCTCCGGTACCGCGGAACCGGGTCGCATGCCCGCCCGCAGCAGCTGCGATGGCACGTACACCGAGCGCGTCGCTCCCGGTCTTGCCCCCCCCATCTCGCCACCACCGCAGCGCACCGCCCCATTCCAGCAGCTGTGGCCCCGGCAGTGACAGCGGCGGTAGCGTCGGCTTCACCGAAAGGCGCCAGAGGGTACCGCCGCCTCGAAAAAAAGCGTGCTTCTGCTCGCGTATCGACTCCCAGAATGCCGCGCCAGCAGCGATTTCGTCACCGCCCAGCTTCGTTCGCGCGGCACGTACGGCCGACTCGGCGCCCGACAGCCTCAGCGTCAACACTCCATCCCAGAAGCAGGTCGCCGAGACAGGCAGGGGCCTGCCCGCCCACTGGTTCATCCGACCGATCGCCTCGGCCTCCTGCATCTCCCAGCACAAGGTGGTTTCCGCTGGCGGGAGCGGCAGCACCTTGAGGGAAACCTCCAGCAACAGTCCCAGCGTACCCATCGATCCCACCATCAGGCGCGAAATATCGTATCCCGCTACGTTCTTCATGACCCGCCCGCCGAAACGGAGGTCGTTTCCCCGGCCATCGAGCATGCGCACCCCCAGCACGAAGTCTCGCACCGCACCGGCGGACGCCCGGCGCGGACCCGACAATCCCGTTGCGACACAACCGCCCAGCGTCGCGGAAGGCCCGAAGTGGGGCGGCTCGAACGCCATCATCTGCCCACAGGCACGCAGCTCGACCGAGAGATCCGCCAGACGGGTCCCTGCGCGCGCGGTGACCACCAGTTCGGTGGGCTCATACTCCACGATCCCCGCATGCCCTCCCGCCTCCAGCATGTGGGCATCAACCCCTGGAATACGGTTGCCGTAGAAGTCCTTGCTGCCTCCCCCGCGGATACGCAGCGGCGCTCCGCCATTTGCCGCAGTGCGGAGGACGTCCCTGAACTCGTCGATGAGATGCTGCACCTGCCCCATGCCAGACCACGCAAAAAATTGAAAATGAACGACCCTCAGAACCTCGGCAGCCCCGGAAACCTGTCCGTGCCCCCGTGTACGTGCATCGCGCCGTGCTCGGCGCAGCGGCGCAGAGTGGGGACGGCCTTGCCGGGATTCAGCAGTGCATCCGGGTCGAAAGCTGCCTTGACCGCGTGGAACGCTTCCAGCTCCCCCGGCCCGAACTGGGCGCACATCTGGTCGATCTTTTCAATGCCCACGCCGTGCTCCCCGGTGATGGTACCCCCGACGCGCACGCACATCTCCAGGATCCTCGCGCCGAAGCGCTCGGTCCGCTCCAGTTCGCCGGGCCGGCTGGCGTCATAGAGGATGAGCGGATGCAGGTTGCCGTCACCGGCGTGAAAGACATTCATGCAGCGCAGGCCGTATTCGGCGGAAAGCGCCTCGATTCCGCCCAGTACCTCCGCCAGCCGGTTGCGGGGAATGGTGCCATCCATGCAGTAGTAATCGGGAGAAATGCGTCCCGCCGCCGGAAATGCCGCCTTGCGGCCGGCCCAGAACCTGAGCCGCTCCGCCTCGCTGCCGGACAGCCTGACATCGACCGCGCCGCTCATCTGCATGATCCGCTCGACCCGGTGCATCTCGTCCTCGACCTCCTCCGCCGCGCCGTCCGCCTCGCACAGCAGGATCGCGGCGGCGGTGAGGTCGTAGCCGGCGTGCGCATAGGCTTCCACGGCGCGCGCAGCGACGCCGTCCATCATTTCCATCCCGGCCGGGATGATGCCCGCGCCGATCACGCTTGCCACCGCATCCGCCGCCTTGCGGATGTCGTCGAACGCAGCCATCGCCACCCGCGCGCATTCCGGCCGGGGAATGAGCTTCACCGTCACCTCGGTGACCACTCCCAGCATGCCTTCGCTGCCCGTCATGAGGGCCAGCAGATCGTAGCCGGGAGAATCAAGACACGCTCCGCCGACCTCCAGAATCGCGCCCGTCATGGTCAGCACCCGCAACCCGAGGATGTTGTGCACCGTGAGCCCATACTTCAGGCAGTGTACGCCCCCGGAATTCTCCGCCACGTTGCCGCCGATGGAGCAGGCGATCTGCGAGGAGGGATCCGGAGCATAGTGGAGGCCGTATGGCGCGACCGCCTCGCTGATGGCGAGATTGCGCACCCCTGGCTGCACGCGGGCGGTGCGCGCTATCGGATCCACTTCGAGAATGCGCTTCAGCCGGGCAAGCGACAGCAGTACCCCCTGCTCATGGGGCAGCGCCCCTCCCGACAGGCCGGTACCCGCGCCGCGCGCCACGACCGGAATCTTCCGTGCATGACAGATCCGGAGTACCGCCGCCACCTCCGCCTCATCCTGCGGCAATGCCACGGCCATGGGCAGCTGCCGGTACGCCGACAGTCCATCGCACTCGTAGGGCCTCAGATCCTCGATCTCATGCAGCACCGCGTCGCAGGGCAACACCGCTCGCAGGCTGGCAACCAGCTCGGCAAGGCTCATGGCATCGGGGACGGCGTGCCGATTTCATGGCCTGCCTCCCTCTCCAGCGCCTTCACCAGCGCCGAGCTGTCCCACCCTCCGCCGCCACAGGCCATGCAGGCGTCGAGCAGCGCCTGGGTGGCGGCCGTGTTGGGAAGATTGAGACCCAGTGCGCGCGCGTCCGAAAGCGCGAGCGCGAGATCCTTGCGATGCAGTTCGATCCGGAAACCGGGATCGAACGCACGCCGGAGCATGCGCTCACCGTGCACCTCGAGGACGCGCGATGCGGCAAATCCCCCGAGCAGGGCCTCGCGCACGCGGGCAGGATCGACGCCTGCCCGGGAGGCAAACAGGAGCGCCTCGCCGACCGCCTCGATGGTGAGCACGACCACGATCTGGTTGGCAAGCTTGCAGGTCTGACCGGCACCGCAGTCGCCGATCCGGGTGATGCGGCTGCCCAGCAACGCCAGAATCGGCCTCATCCGCTCGAACACTTCCGGTGGGGCACCTACCATGATGGTCAGGGTGGCGTTCCGTGCGCCGATGTCACCCCCCGATACCGGTGCATCGGCGTAACTGCAGCCGTACCGGCCGATTCTCGCCGCGAATTCCCGGGTCGCACCGGGCGAAACGGTGCTCATGTCCACCACCGTCTTGCCGGGACTCAGGCCATGCGCCACGCCCTCCTCGCCGAACAGCACGCGCTCCACATCCGCAGTGTCGGGCAGCATGGTCACGATCAGATCGGCGCGACGCGCCACCTCTACAGGCGAGGCGCAGGCCCGGCCGCCATGCAACAGCAGCGTCTCCGGCACGCCGCTGCGGCTATGCAGGAACAACGTGTGCCCGCCCGCGATGAGGTGTTCCGCCATGGGCCTGCCCATGGTGCCCAGCCCGATGAAGCCGATATCCATCCCGTTTCGATCCCGTCAGCAGATTTTCTCACGCATCTCCGCCACGCCGGCAAATTTCGCCTGCGATACGGCGGCATGACCCGAAGTATGCCGTATCGGACTTCGAAAACGCCAGTGGCGCACCGGAAATGTCTTATCATTCGACTTTTTCAGGCGATCAGGCGTCCATGGCGGATGCCGGTCATACCGACATGCCATTTCCCGGCGACGTCATATTCCATGACCTGCGCGGCGACCCGATCCAGGTCCCGCTGTTTTTCCGTTCCAGCAAGGCAGGGCATTGAATCCGCACCCCATCGTCATCATCGGCAGCGGGCTTGCCGGGTATACCGCGGCCCGGGAGTTGCGCAGGCTCGACACCGGCATCCCGATGCAGATGATTTCCGCGGATCATGCCGGCTTCTATTCCAAACCCATGCTGTCGAATGCCCTGGCATCGGGCAGAACGCCTCAGGTCATTCTCAATGCCGACGCCGAGAAGATGGCCGGACAACTGAAGATGGACATTCGCCCGCACACCCGTGTCGTCGCCCTGCAGCCGGACGCGCACCGCATCGTCCTGCAGAGCGGCGACACGCTCCGCTACGGCCGGCTCGTGCTGGCGCTGGGCGCCGATCCGATCCGCCTGCCGCTGGAAGGAGACGGCGCCGACGCAATCCTGTCGGTCAACGATCTTGACGACTACCGGCGTCTGCACAACGCCTTGCAAGGAAAACGGGAGGTCGCCATCCTGGGCGCGGGACTGATCGGATGCGAATTTGCCAACGACCTCGCGGCGGCGGGCTATCGAGTGCACCTGATCGATCTCGCAGCCCAGCCGCTGGGGCGACTCCTGCCCCCGCTCGGCGGAGCCTACCTGAGAAACCGGCTGGAGGCGATCGGCATCACCTTCCATCTGGAGACGACGGTGCGGCGCATGGAGCGTGCGGCCGAATGCCTGCTCCTGACACTCGACAACGGCACCGCGATTCACGCGGATGTCGTCCTCTCCGCGATCGGCCTGCGGCCCCGTACCGCCCTGGCCCGAACGGCAGGGATCGAGGTGAACCGCGGCATCGTGGTGGACCGCTTCCTGCGGACCCGATACCCGGACGTCTACGCGCTTGGCGACTGCGCCGAGGTGGAAGGCAGGGTGCTGCCCTTCGTCATGCCCATCATGCACGCCGCACGCGGACTGGCGGCAACGCTCGCGCACACCCCGACGCCGGTGCGGTATCCCGCCATGCCCGTGGTGGTCAAGACGCCCGCCTGCGCGGCGGTCGTTTCGCCTGCAGACGCGCACATCCCCGGAGAATGGTCGGTGGAGGAAGGCGGAGACGGCGTCAAGGCCCTGTTTCGCGACCTGGAGGACAGGCTGCTGGGATATGCGCTGCTGGGTGCAGCCACCGGCGAAAAGAACCAGTTGAGCGCACAACTCCCCCCCGTGATGGCGTGACGCGGAATCCCGCGCCCCATCTAGGAATTCCCATGCGCTCCGCCGGGATTCGGCGAGAACGCTTTCGCCCTTGCCGGGTCTTATCAACAGGAGGAGCAAGCCCATCAAAAAATTTACGATCCATCGAAAATTCTATATAATCGATTTGCTGGAATCCAGCATGCATGTGAATGGAGGTGTCAAGTGAAAACAATCTTTAAAAACAATATTTCTTACGGCCTTCTGTTTGTTGCATCGGCATCGATGCTCGGCGCGCCGGCATGGGCTCAAAGCAAGGCGGATATCCAGAGGCAATTCAACCAGGAAACGATTTCCCGGCCCTTCAGCGTTGCCGACGAAGCCACGCTCAATTCAGCGCTCGACGCCGCCACGAAAAGGGCGACGCCGACCAAGTCGCCCGGCTATCCCGGATCGAACATACCGATCCTCGGCGGATTCGGCTACTATGGACATTATGCCCGGCCGTATTATGGTGGATACTACGGCGGTTACTACAATCCGTACTACCGCGGCTGGTGGTAATCCCGCCGGCCGCCGCAAGTTCCGGCCGGAACTTGCGGCGGCCGGGAATGCCGGTATTCCTGAAGACGTCGCCGAACATCAGCCATCAATAAAAGGGAGAAAAAAATGATTCACCCATACAGCAAGCGCACCCTGGCGCTGGCGGGGGCCATGGTGTTCGCCATGGTATTGAGCGGGTGTGCCGCAGTGCACACCTCGATCGCCAAGAAGGATCTGGACGTCCAGACCAAGATGAGCGATACCATCTTCCTCGACCCGGTCGAGCCCAGCAAGAAAACCATTTACCTCAACATCCGGAATACGTCCGACAAGACCAATTTCGACATCGCGGGCCCCGTTGCGCGGGTGCTGGAAGGCAAGGGCTACAAAATCCTGCAGGATCCGAAGAAAGCCCACTACTGGTTGCAGGTAAACGTCCTGAGCGTGGACAAGGCGAGCCCGACGGCGGCCGAGAGTGCCCTCAGGGCGGGCTACGGCGGTGCCACCCTCGCGGGTGCGGCGGTGGGCGCTGCGACCGGCGCCGCGCTAGGCGGCTGGGGCGGCGCGGGGATCGGCGGACTGGCGGGCGCAGCGGCCTTCGGCATCGCGGATACGATCGCGGGCGCGGCGGTGAAGGACGTGCTGTTCATGGCCATCACCGATGTCGAAATCGCGGAGCGCGCCGAGGATGGGGTCATCATCCGCCAGGACAACCAGCAGGACGCCAAGCAGGGGGTGGGCGGGTCGAGAAGGCAGACCTCCACCAAGGTCAGCGACATGAACAAGTACCGCACCCGAGTGGTCAGCACGGCCAACAAGGTCAACCTTCAGTACGAAGAGGCCGCGCCGGATCTGACCGCCGGGTTGACACGCTCGATCTCCGGGCTGTTCTGATCCTTCGCCGTTTCCAGGGACGATGGCCTTGATCCGTTGCCTCGCGATCAGAGCCATGTTCTCTATACACGTCTCCAGCATGCCGGCCCTTGGCATCCTCCCCGCAGCAGGCCGCCGATCCGGGTCCGCAGGTGGGGACGACGCATATTCCCATGCAACCGATCGGAGCATATGATGAACGCACCCCTCTCCAGTGTGATTGCGGCCCTGGCCCTCTGCCTGTTTACCAGTGGCGGCTACGCGCAACACCCTCCCAAGGATGCGGCGGACAGCAAGAAGGGACTGGAGCGCATGAGCAAGGAACTCGGACTCAGCGCCGACCAGAGATCGAAGGTCGAGGCGCTGTTCGAGGCGGAAAGGAAGAAGGTGGAGGCCATCTTCGAGGAAGAGAAGCAGAAGCTGCAGCGCGTGCAGGAGGAAACCCGGGCAGGTCTCGAGAAGGTTCTGACACCCGAGCAGATGAAGAAGCTGGAGCAGAAGATGAAGGAAAGCGCGAAGGGTCAGCAGAAGAGATAGAAGCGGGGAAGCGCTCCCTTCGCTTTACAGCCCGAGTTCCCCCCAGATTGCGTCCACCTTTGCCTTGACCGCCGCGTCCATCGCGATCGGCCTTCCCCACTCCCGGTTCGTCTCGCCGGGCCACTTGTTGGTCGCATCCAGGCCCATCTTTCCCCCCAGCCCGGACACCGGGCTGGCGAAATCGAGATAGTCGATGGGTGTGTTCTCCACGATCAGGGTGTCGCGCACGGGGTCGACACGGGTGGTAATGGCCCAGATGACCTCTTTCCAGTCGCGGATGTCGACGTCGTCGTCGGTGACAACGATGAACTTGGTGTACATGAACTGCCGCAGGAAACTCCACACGCCGAACATGACCCGCTTGGCATGGCCCGCATACTGCTTCTTCATGCTGACCACCGCCATGCGGTAGGAGCAGCCTTCCGGGGGCAGGTAGAAGTCGACGATCTCCGTGAACTGCTTCTGCAGCAGAGGCACGAACACCTCGTTGAGCGCCACACCCAGGACGGCGGGTTCGTCCGGAGGCTTGCCCGTATAGGTGGAGTGATAGATCGGGTCGCGCCGCATGGTGATGCGCTCGACGGTGAACACCGGGAAGACCTCCTGTTCGTTGTAGTACCCGGTATGGTCGCCGAAAGGGCCTTCCAGCGCGGTCTCGCCGGGATGGATGTGGCCTTCGAGAACGATCTCGGCGCTGGCCGGAACCTGCAGGTCGTGGCTCAGGCACCTGACGATCTCCGTCTTCGCCCCGCGCAACAGGCCGGCAAACTGGTATTCGCTCAGGCTGTCCGGCACCGGCGTCACTGCGCCGAGCATGGTGGCCGGATCTGCTCCCAGCGCCACCGCCACGGGATAGGGCTGCCCCGGATGAGCGCCGCAGAAGTCGTGATAATCCAACGCGCCACCGCGATGGGCCAGCCAGCGCATGATGAGCTTGTCGCGACCGATGACCTGTTGCCGATAAATCCCGAGATTCTGCCGCGTCTTGTGCGGTCCGCGGGTGACGGTCAGCCCCCAGGTGATCAGCGGTCCCACGTCTCCGGGCCAGCAGGTCTGGATCGGCAGCCTGCCCAGGTCCACGTCGCCCCCCTCCCACACGACCTCCTGGCAGGGTGCCTGCGTCAGCACCCTGGGCGCCATGTTGAGCACCTGCTTCAGCACGGGCAGCTTATCCCACGCGTCCCTCAGGCCCTTGAGCGGATCGGGTTCCTTCAGGTAGGCGAGCAACTTGCCCACCTCGCGCAGCGCTGCCACCGACGCCTGCCCCATCCCCATAGCCACGCGCCGCGGCGTGCCGAACAGGTTGCCGAGCACCGGAATGGCGTGGTGCCTGGGGTGCTCGAACAGGATCGCGGGGCCGCCCGTCTTCAGCACCCGGTCGCAGATCTCGGTCATCTCCAGATGGGGATCGACCTCCGCAGCGACCCGCTTCAACTCCCCCTGGCTTTCAAGTTGGGCGACAAAGTCGCGCAGATCCCTGTACTTCACGGTATCGTACCCGTCAGATAGTCCAGCGCGATGCCGGCGAATACCGCCGCGCCCACCCAGTTGTTGTGCAGAAAGGCCCGGAAGCAGCGCTCCCGCTCGCGATTGCGGATCAGACGGTACTGGTAGGCTGCCAATCCCGCCGCGAGCGCCAGCCCCGCGTAGTACGCGACCCCCAGCCCCCGGATCGAGCCCACGGCCACCATGATTCCCAGGAAAACGGCATGGCACGCCATCACCCCCGCCACGTCGAAGCGTCCGAGGGTGATGGCGGACGTCCGGATGCCGATCCTGAGATCGTCCGCCTTGTCCACCATGGCGTACTCGGTATCGTAGGCGATCACCCACAGCAGATTGGCCGCCATCAGCATCCAGGCGAGAAACGGCACCGATCCCGTCAGCGCCGCAAAAGCCATGGGAATGCCGAAACCGAAGGCAACGCCCAGGTAAGCCTGCGGCATGGCGAAGAAGCGCTTGGTGTAGGGGTAGCTTGCGGCCAGGAACAGGGCACATGCCGAAAGCTCGAGTGTCAATCGGTTCAGCGGCAGGATCAGGATGAACGCGCACAGGCTCAGTCCCGCCGCCAGCAACAGCGCCTCGGTGGTGCCGACCGCGCCCACCGCCAGCGGCCGGGCGCGGGTGCGCTCGACGTGCCCGTCGAAGTCCCGATCGGCATAGTCGTTGATGATGCATCCGGCAGAGCGCATCAGCACCGTGCCCGCCAGGAATATCGCCAGTACACTCATGTCGGGCACGCCGTCGGCTGCAAGCCACAGTCCCCACAACGTCGGCCACAGCAGCAGCAGTATGCCGATGGGCTTGTCCAGCCGCATCAGCTTCTCGTAGTGTCCCAGGCGCTGCGCCAGCGTCATGATGTCAGGCCCAGTATGGCGGGGAGAAATACTTCGGTGACGAGTATGGACTGTCCCCGCAGAGCGAACAGGGAGCGACGCGCCCACAGGCCCGAAGGGCGTACCACCAGCTCCCGGCAGGCGCGGTGGAAAAGCGGGTGGGCTGCGGTCAGCTTCCTGAACCGCAGCGGCGTACGCTCGATCACGGGATTGGAGAACAGCACCGTGCCGAGCGAACGGCTGCCGAGCCCGTGCAGCCTGCACCATGCGCCGCGAAGATCGCGCCTCGCCACTACCGAGTGCGCGAACACCACCGGCGTCTCGCCGCAGTAGAGGTAGACTTCCCGGATCAGCGCCAACTCGTTGCGGCGCAGGCGCATGACGTCACGTTCGTCCTCGCACGCCACGCCCAGCGACTGGAACACGGGCCTGACGTGAAAATCCCCGCGGCAGCGCTGCTGGATGAGCCGCGTGAGCGAGCCGCGGTTCTGCAACCAGCCGCGAGCGGCGGCAGAGCGCGGCAGGGGATCAGGATGCCAGCTGTACGGGAAGGCAGCATTCATCAAGTCGAAAAAGATGAATTATGCCGCATAATCCGGCACGACTGAATCCTCCCTCCCCTGATCGGCCGGGCAACACATCCCTTGAAGGCACCCCGGGCGTCCGTGCGGCGTCAGGATCGTCTCAGGCTGATGATCGGCCAGCCGCGCTGCTCCGCATGGCGCCTGAGCGTGGCGTCCGGATCCACGGCGACGGGATGGGTCACCTTCCCCATCAGCGGCAGGTCGTTCAGCGAATCGCTGTAGAACCAGCTCTCCAGGAACGAGAGCCAGGTCAGATTGTGGCGATCCAGCCAGGCTTCCAATCGTGCGATCTTCCCTTCCCGGAAGCAGGGCACACCGGATACCCGACCGGTGAACCCCTCCGCATCCTGCTCCGGCTCGGTGGCGATCAGGTGGGGAATGCCCAGCGCCTGGACGATGGGCGCGGTCACGAAACTGTTGGTGGCGGTGATGACGATGCACAGATCGCCGCCCAGGGCGTGCCCTTCGATCAGTTCGCGCGCACCAGGCGCGATCAGGGGCAGGGCCCGCTCTTCCATGAACGTGCGGCGCCAGTCCTCCAGTTGCGCACGAGGATGGCGCGACAGGGGCTTCAGTTGAAAATCCAGGAATTCGTGGATGTCGAGGGTGCCGGCCTTGTACTGCTCGTAGAATTCCACGTTGCGGGCCTCGTATACCTCCTGGTCGAGCACCCCTTGCTCGATCAGGAACTGCGCCCACTCGAAATCACTGTCTCCGGCCAGCAGCGTATTGTCTAGATCGAACAGGGCGAGCTTCATGAGGCCGCCTGCAGCCACTCCCGCAGCAGCGGAAGAGTGATTCGGCGCCTGCTCGCCAGCGAGTAGCGATCGAGCGCGTCCAGCGTCGCCACCAGGGCCGGCAGATCGCGCCGGCCATGGCGCAGCAGATAGTCGCATACTTCCTGCGGCACATCGAACCCGCGGCTGGCGGAGTGATTCTTCATGGCCTGTGCCTTTTCTTCATCGGTAAGTTCATGCACCTGGTATACCAGGCCCCATCCCAGGCGCGTCACCAGATCCTCGCGCATGACCAGCCGCAGCTGCGCAGGCGCAGCGGCGCCGCTCACCACGAGCAGCGTACGGCCTTCGTCACGAATGCAATTATAGAGACCGAACAGATCGATCTGTGCAGCAGGGGGCAGACGTTCGACATCATCCACCAGAATGCAGTCGGGAACCGAATCCGCGAGGAACCGGGTATCCGTATCGCATGCAAAGTATTCCAGGCTCATGCCCCGGCCCGCGCAGGATGCGGCCGCCCCCTGCAACAGATGGCTCTTCCCGCATCCCGCCATGCCCCACAGGTAGATGAAATGCTCCTGCTCCCGCCCCGCCAGGACGCCTTTCAGGGTCTGCATCACCTCGGCATTGCGTCCCACCACGAAATTCTCCAATGTGGGCGGTGGCGAAGGCACGATGTCCAGAGCCATTTGTTTCATCGGCAAACCTATATAATAAAGACCGTACGAACCGGAATGCGTTCGCAACCCCATAACGTTGAATCGACCCCGCCTTTTCACTTTATCCGCAACCGAGCGAGAACTCAACTTGACCGCATTCCCTCCCGGAAATCCCGGCACCACTCGGCTCTCCTACCGCGATGCCGGCGTGGACATCGAAGCGGGCGATCGTCTGGTGGAAAATATCAAGCCGCTGGCCAAGCGCACGCTGCGTCCCGGTGTGCTGGCCGGCATCGGCGGCTTCGGAGCCCTCTTCGAAATCTCCCGCCACTACCGCAATCCAGTGCTGGTATCCGGCACGGATGGCGTCGGCACCAAGCTGAAGCTGGCGTTCCAGTTGGATCGACACGACCACATCGGCATGGACCTGGTGGCGATGAGTGTCAACGACATCCTGGTGCAGGGCGCCGAACCCCTGTTTTTCCTGGACTATTTTGCCTGCGGCAGGCTGGATGTGGATATCGCCACCCGGGTCGTCACCGGCATCGCGGCCGGATGCGAGCAAGCCGGCTGCGCCCTGATCGGTGGCGAAACCGCCGAAATGCCGGATATGTACCCGGAAGGCGAGTACGATCTGGCGGGCTTTGCCGTGGGTGTGGTGGAAAAGGAACGCATCATCGACGGCACGGCGATCCAGGAAGGCGACGCGGTGCTCGGGCTCGCCTCCAGCGGCGCGCACTCCAACGGCTATTCGCTGATCCGCCGGATCATGGAAAAGAGTACCGCGAATCCACCCGCCGATCTCGATGGCGTCCCGTTCCTGGACGCCATCATGGCGCCGACCCGCATCTACGCGAAGCCCGTCCTGGAATTGATGCGGCACCTGCCCATCAAGGGGCTGGCGCACATCACCGGTGGCGGCCTGACGGGAAACATTCCACGCATCCTGCCCGAACACGCACGTGCCGTGCTGTGGCGGCAGGCCTGGGAAGTCCCTCAGCTCTTCCGCTGGCTGCAGGCGCAGGGCAACGTGGCGGATGAAGAAATGCACCGGGTGTTCAACTGCGGTATCGGCATGATACTGGTCGTCGCTCCGGATCTGGCCGACATCGCCATAGGAATACTGCGAGCGCAGGGAGAGGACGTCCGGCAGGTCGGCACGATCCGCCGCCGCCATCCGGAAGAGGCCCGGGTGAGCATAGAACGCTGAAGTTGCCATGCCGTCCCTCGTGATTCTCATTTCCGGACGCGGCAGCAACATGCAGGCGCTGCTCGAGGCCCGGCTGCCGGCACGAATCGCCGCCGTCATCGGCAGCAGGCCGGATGCAGCGGGGCTGGAAATCGCCCGCAGGCACGAACTGGAAACAAAAGTGGTGGATCCGCGGTCATATCTGGACAGGGCGGCCTACGACGCCGCGCTGGCGGAAGCGATCGATGCCTGTGTTCCCGATCTGATCGTGCTCGCGGGATTCATGCGCATCCTGGGAACCGCCTTTGTCGAGCGCTACCAGGGGAAACTGATGAACGTCCACCCTTCTCTGCTGCCCGCCTTTCCCGGTCTGGACACGCACGCCAGAGCCCTCAGGGAAGGCGTGAGGATACATGGCTGCACGGTGCATTTCGTGACACCCGAGGTGGATCACGGACCCATCATCGCTCAGGCCGCGGTGCCGGTGTGGCCGGAGGACACGCCGGACACGCTGGCAGCACGGGTATTGCGCCAGGAACACCGGATATACCCGGAAGCGGTACGCTGGTTCCTGCAGGGCCGTCTGAGCATCGTCGACGGCCGCGTGCGGCTGGCGGGCGCCATGGCCACGGACGACACTTTGAATTCACCGGAATCCGCTACATGAAAACCGCCACCCTCGCCCTGTTGCTGGGACTCTCCTGTTTCGCGCCGCTCGCCTCGACCGCGGAATTTCCGGAGCGGGTCGATATCCGCTACTCGATCTCCTCCGGCAGCCTGGAAGGAGAGGTGAACAATACGCTGAGAATCCGGCATGAAAACGGGATACGCAGCTACGCCATCAGCAGCGAGGCGCGCGCCAAGGGCTTGCTGGTCCTGACGCAGCCCGATCCCATCCTGCTGGACAGCACCGGGCGCATCACGGAAGCGGGAATCCTGCGTCCCGGCCGGTTCTCCGATCGCCACGGCAGGAATATTCCGAAGGTGGCCATTTTCGACTGGGACAGGACGCTGCTGACCTTGCAGCACAAGCGTGGAGAAGAGAAGAAAACCCTCCCCACCGACATCCAGGATAAGCTGAGCCTGCCTTACAGCTTCATCTTTTCCCCACCGCCCGGCAAGATGCTGGAACTGCATGTCACCGACGGACGGCGGCTGGAATCGATGCGCTATGCGGTGGGCCGGGAAACCATCGACACGCCGATGGGCAGGCTGGAGACCTTCACGCTTACCCGGCTCACCGCGGCCGAGGGCGAACGCGACCGCAAGATCTGGCTTGCCATTGACCATCACATGCTTCCGGTGCGCATCGTCACTGAGGAAAAAATGGGTATTGTTACCGACCAGATGGTGACCCGGATCAGCTATGGGGAACCCGCCGCCGATCTGAGACAGGGGCGCCTCCAGGCGGCGCCTTGAACCCCTCAGTCCACGCCGTGCATGGCAGCCCTGCCATGCCGTGTCCATGCGCCTGACCCCGGTCCATCTGGAGATGGCCACCACCGCGCTGCGTGCCGTGCTGCCGCTGGAATACCCTGCCGACTCCACGTTGCGGCGCTTTTTTCGCGAACATCGGATGCTGGGAGGGAATGACCGGGAGTTTGCCGCAGAAAGCGTATTCGGCATCCTGCGTCACCGCAGGTTCCTCGACAGCCTGTGCGGCATACCCACTCCGCGGTCGCTGCTGCTCGCCTATCTCGCCCGATTCGGGCGCATGAATCTGCGTGAACTGCTGCCGCTCGTCAGCGAGGCCGAGGCCAAATGGCTGGCCCAGGTCAAGAAGGCCGATCCGGCGGCGCAGCCACTGGCGGTGCAGGCGGAGTTTCCAGACTGGCTGGTCGACCGGCTGCGCGGTTTCATGACGGATGACGACATCCTCGATCTGGGACGCTCGCTGCAACAGCCAGCACCACTCGACCTGCGTGTCAACACGCTGCTTGCGGAGCGGAATGCGGTGCTCGCGCGATTCGCCGAAGAGGGCATCGCAGGTACAACCACTCCGTATTCGCCCGTCGGCATCCGTTTGGCCGGCAAGCCCGCACTCAACCGCCACGCGCTGTTCCTGGAGGGCAGTGTCGAGGTGCAGGACGAGGGCAGCCAGCTGCTGGGGTACCTGCTCGCACCCGGGCGCCACGACATGGTGGTGGACTTCTGCGCCGGAGCGGGCGGAAAGGCCCTGATGCTGGGCGCGCTGATGCGCTCTCATGGGCGGATCTATGCCTTTGATGTCTCCGCTAGGCGACTGGACAACCTGAAACCGCGTCTCAGGCGCTCGGGATTGTCGAATCTGCACCCCCAGCGCATCGCCAACGAAAACGATATCAAGGTAAAGCGCCTCGCCAGCAAGATCGATCGGGTACTGGTGGACGCTCCCTGCAGCGGGCTGGGAACGCTGCGTCGCAATCCGGACCTGAAATGGCGCCAGCTGCCGCCAGACATCGACGAACTGAAGTGCAAACAGGCGGCCATCCTGCGTTCCGCCGCAATCCTGCTCAAGCCGGGCGGCCGGCTGGTCTACGCCACCTGCAGCTTCCTGCCGGAGGAAAACCAGGAGATCGTGGAACGCTTCCTGGCCGATCATCCCGGATTCAGACGCCTGAACTGCGCAGAGATCCTGCTGCGGCAAAAAATCCCGCTCGATACCGGCGTATACTTGCAATTGTCGCCCGGTTCCCACGGCACCGACGGCTTCTTCGCCGCCGCGATGGAGCGCGTGCCCGCATCCTAGCGGCCACCACGGCTTTGTGGCACCGGTTCCGCCCAGTACCCGGCCCCACGTGCCCGGCCTACCCGAACCGCCGATGACGCCACCACGCCCAGACATCCAGATCCACAGCCTGCTGTACAACCTGATCGACGACGCGCAGGAGGTCAGCGTCCTGTGGCAGCTTGCCGTCCTCCTGGCGAGCCTGGGACTGACGTGGCTGCTGCACAACCAGTTCAAGCGGCACCTGGTCCCGCAGACGCATCCCGACACCGGGCTCGCCATTGGCGCGGGCAGCCTGGGCCAGCTGCTGTTTCCCCTTTTGCTGCTCGCGCTCGTGATGACGGGCAAGGGTGCCCTCAATCACTGGTACTCCACCCACCTGCTCAACATCGCCATCCCGTTGCTGTTCGCGCTGGTGCTGGTGCGCGCCGCCGTCTACGTGCTGCGCCGCGTATTCTCGGGACAGGGCTGGCTGCGTCCCTGGGAGCATTTCATCGGCTGGACGGTATGGATCGCGCTGGTACTGCACGTCGTCGGCCTGCTCCCGGGCATCCTCGCCTTTCTCGACGACATCTCCTTCCACGTCGGCACGCAGCGCCTCTCGGTGCTGATGATCGCGCAGGGCATCCTGGCATTCACGGCCAGCATGCTGCTGGCCCTGTGGCTGGCCAGCACGTTCGAGACGCGCATCATGCTCGCCACCGCCCTGAACATGCATCATCGGGTGATCGTGTCGAAGATGATCCGTACCCTGCTGGTCTTCCTGGGAATACTGGTCGCGTTGCCCATGATCGGGGTGGATGTCACGGTGCTGTCGGTATTCGGCGGCGCGCTCGGTGTCGGTCTGGGATTCGGCCTACAGAAGATCGCCAGCAACTACATCAGCGGCTTCATCATCCTTCTGGACCGCTCCTTGAACATCGGCGACGTGGTGGCGGTAGACGGCCGCAAGGGCCAGGTCACCACGCTGACGACGCGCTACGTCGTGCTCAGGATGGACGACGGGACGGAGGCCCTGATCCCCAACGATACTTTCGTCACCTCGACCGTCGTCAACCAGACCTATTCGGATCACCGCCTGCGGTTGCTCTTCCCGGTGCAGATCAGCTATTCGAGTCCGGTCGAAACGGCCATGGACCTCATGCTGGAGGCAGCACGGAAACGAAGCCAGATCCTGGCTCGCCCGGCACCGGAGGTGGCTCTCAAGGAATTCGCCGAGAGCGGCATCAATCTGGAATTGATCGTATGGGTGGAGGACCCGGAGGGCGGGATCCTCGCGCTACGCAACGACCTGAGTCTTGAACTCCTGTCGGAATTCAGGAAGCATGGCATCGAGATTCCTTTTCCGCAGCAGGAGGTGCGCCTCGTCCGCCCCGATGATGGGGAAGTCTGACGTGGCGTTCCTGGCATGCGCGCCGCATTGCCGGGCTTTCATCCTGTCTTTTTCTGGATGAACTCGATCTTGTACCCATCGGGATCCTCGACAAATGCAATCACCGTGGCACCATGCTTCATCGGCCCGGCCTCGCGGGTCACCTTCCCACCGCGCCGCTTCACCTCCTCACACATGCCATAAGCATCCTCCACGCCTATGGCGACATGGCCGTATCCATCGCCCATGTCGTATTTTTCCACATCCCAGTTATAGGTCAGTTCGAGCACGCTGCCCTCGGCCTCGTCCTGGTAGCCGACGAACGCCAGGGTAAACCTTCCCTCCGGATAGTCCTTGCGGCGCAACACCCGCATGCCCAGAACCTCCTCGTAGAAGGCGAGGGATTTCTCCAAGTCGCCGACGCGCAGCATTGTGTGCAGGATGCGCATCTAGTCTAGATCTGCACCAGTTCGAAATCGTCCTTGCGGGCGGCGCACTCCGGGCAGGTCCAGTTCATGGGCACGTCCTCCCAGCGCGTCCCAGGAGCGATGCCTTCCTGCGGATAGCCCTGTGCCTCGTCGTATATGAACCCGCAGATGAGGCACATATAGCAACGAAAGGCGCGGGTTTCTGTGGTGGTCATGATCGCGGCGATTTGGGTTAAAATGCCATTTTACGGTATTCGCCCATGTCTCAGCCACCCCCCATCGTACTTTCCTTCGCTGCCAGCGATTCCAGCGGCGGCGCAGGCGCACAGGCGGACATCCTCACGCTTGCCAGCATGGGCTGCCATCCGCTGTCGGTCATCACCGCCATCACCATCCAGGATACCGCCGGGGTTGATCATGTCATGGCCCTGGATGCCGAATGGGTTGTCGACCAGGCGCGCGCGGTGCTTGAAGACATGCCGGTGCATGCCTTCAAGATCGGCATGCTGGGCAGCGTCGAAACCATCGCCGCCATCGCCGAGGTGATCTCGGACTACCCCGACATCCCGCTGGTGCTGGACCCGGTACTCGCCTCGGGCCGCGGCGACGAACTCGCCAGCGGAAGCATGCGGGCCGCGATGTGCGAACTGCTGTTGCCGCAGGCGACCATCATCACGCCCAACAGCCTGGAGGCGCGGCAGCTGACACAGGGAGACGACGAGCACGACCTGCAGCATCTCGCCCAGTGCGCGGCCCGTCTTCTCCAGATGGGCTGCAAGTACGTGCTCATCACCGGAACCCATGAGAATACGCTGCAGGTGACCAATCATCTCTATGGCTGTGAAGGAGTCATTCGTTCGGATTCATGGTACCGGCTGGCGGATGCCTACCATGGATCGGGCTGTACGCTTGCCTCGGCCATCGCTGCCACGCTGGCAAGCGGGCTGCCGATCGTCGAAAGCGTCTATGAAGCGCAGGCGTATACATGGCAGTCGCTGAAGGCGGGCTTCCGTCCCGGCATGGGGCAGTACCTGCCTGACCGTATGTTCTGGGCACGTAGTGAAGCCGGCGCTGTGCAGCGGACCGGAACCAAGTGAATCAGGCGGCAAGAGTAGCCGGGTTGTATGCCGTCACACCGGATACGACGGACACCTCCAGGCTGGCCGGAATGGCGCGGGAAGTGCTGGCCGGCGGCGCACGGCTGCTGCAGTATCGCAACAAGACGGCGGGCAAGGCCTTGCGGCAGGAACAGGCGCACGCGCTGGCGCAACTGTGCCGCGAGGCGGGAGTTCCCTTCATCGTCAACGACCATCTCGATCTCGCGATGGAAACCGGTGCCGACGGCGTCCACCTTGGACGTCATGACGTATCCGTGGCTGAAGCGCGGTACAGGCTGGGCAGCGGCAGGATCGTCGGCGCCTCCTGCTACGACCAGCTGACGCTGGCCATCCAGGCTGAGCGCGCTGGCGCCGACTATATCGCCTTCGGGGCGATCTTCGCCTCGTCCACCAAGCCGGATGCGACGAACGCCCCCCTGGACTTGCTGACGCGGGCGCGGCGGGAATTGCGGATCGCCATCGTCGCCATAGGAGGCGTCACACCGGACAATGCCGCGTCTCTGCTGGGCCTGGGGGTCGACGCCGTGGCGGCCTGCGATGCCCTGTTCGGCAGCGATGGCTGCCGCCAGGCGGCGGAACGCATGGCACGATCGCTGAGCCCTCCGCAACCCGCGTGAATTAGACCCGTCACCGGTCGCTTGCAAGCACCTGCTCCAGTTATGCAGACACGTGCACCATTCGCACCCCTTTCCCGCCACCATGGAATATCCATCCGATGACCTCACGTAATCAGCAACTATTCGAACGCTCCCAACGCTACATTCCGGGCGGGGTGAACTCGCCGGTGCGCGCATTCAAGTCGGTGGGCGGTACCCCGGTCTTCTTCCGGAGAGGAGAAGGTGCCCATGTGTGGGATGCCGACGGCAAGCGCTACATCGACTACGTCGGCTCCTGGGGACCGCTGATCCTGGGACATGCCCATCCCGACGTCGTGCGGGCCGTCCAGACCGCGGCCCAGGACGGACTGACCTTTGGCGCCCCCACGCAGGCCGAACTGGAGCTCGCGGAACTGCTGTGCGCCCTGGTGCCATCCATGGAGCAGGTGAGGCTGGTAAGCTCGGGAACCGAAGCCACCATGAGCGCGATCCGCCTGGCGCGTGGATATACCGGCAGGAGTCGCATCGTCAAGTTCGAAGGGTGCTATCACGGCCACGACGATGCCCTGCTGGTCAAGGCGGGATCCGGCGCGCTGACCTTCGGCCACCCCAGCTCCGCTGGCGTGCCGGAGGCGACTACCTCGGGCACGGTGGTGCTGGACTACAACGACCTTGCAGGCGTACGGTGCGCATTCGATCGATTCGGCGATGAGATCGCTGCCGTCATCGTCGAGCCCGTGGCAGGCAACATGAATCTGGTGATGCCCACCTCCGATTTCCTGCCCACCCTGCGCGAACTTTGCACGCTGCACGGCAGCGTGCTCATTCTCGATGAGGTCATGACCGGGTTCCGGGTCGGTCTGACATGCGCCCAGGGCCGGTACGGCATCCGGCCGGATATCACGACCCTCGGCAAGGTCATCGGAGGAGGCATGCCCATGGCTGCGTTCGGGGGCAGACGCGACATCATGCAATGCCTGGCCCCGCTCGGGCCGGTCTATCAGGCAGGCACCCTTTCCGGCAACCCCGTGGCAGTGGCCGCAGGATTGGCGACGCTGAAGCTGGTGCAGGCGCCCGGATTCTACGATAAGCTCGCTGCCCGCACCCTGCAGCTCGTGGAAGGCCTGGCGACGGCCGCTGCCAGGCATGGCACGGCCTTCTGCGCACAGTCGCTGGGAGGCATGTTCGGCCTCTACTTCCGGAGCGATTTACCGACCAGTTATGCTGAAATCATGGAATGTGACCGGGATGCGTTCAATCGCTTTTTCCACGCCATGCTGCAGGAGGGTGTCTACTTCGCGCCCTCCGCCTACGAGGCAGGATTCGTCTCGAGCACGCACGGCGAGGCCGAGATCGACGGCACGCTGGCGGCGGCCGAACGGGTATTCAGCGAACTGGGACAAAAAGTGACGCAGGAACGAGGATCAGCGCAGCCCTGAGATGAATTCCGATACGCTTTCGATCTCAATCTCGCTCATGCGGGAAGCAATCATGTGCATCTCGTTATTGGGATCCTTGGCACGCTCGGAGGCCCGGAAGGATCGCAACTGTGTCGCCACATATTCGGCATGCTGCCCGGCCAGGCGCGGATAGTGAGGCGGAATGCCGGCACCGTTGGGAGAGTGGCACCCGGCACAGGCGGGAAGGCCAGATTCCAGATTTCCGCCCCGATAGACCTTCTCTCCCTGCAACGCCAGCGATTTGTCCTTGACTCCGGCAGGCCGCGCCGCCTGCTGGGCATAGTAGGCCCCCAGATTCCTCATGTCCTCCGCGGAGAGAGGCTCCACCATGACGCTCATGACCGGGCTCTGACGAATCGCAGGCTTGTCGTCCTGCTGCTTGAAGCTCTCCAGCTGCCGGGTGATATACTCGGCATGCTGGCCAGCCAGGCTGGGATTCATCGGGATGACACTGTTCCCATCGGGACTGTGGCAGGCTGCGCACACCTGGGTGGCGATCTCCCTGCCCTTGGCCGCATCACCCCTGGTCTTGGAGGCAGAGGGCGCGGTATCGGCAGAAATGGAACTGGACAATACCAGTGCGACGAATGATAACATCAGATTCGAAACCGATTTCATGCCACGCATCTCGAGCCGCTCCGCTGTCTAATTGGTTATAACCATGTATATAACATTGTATTTTAACAAGGCGAGCGCGAGTTAACAATAAGTCGCCGGCTGATGAAACCATTATTTTTTCTGTTGCTGTTCTCCAATCTCGCTCTTGCATTCTACATCCGGTCGTCCGCATCCACCCCTGCAGCCGTGGAATCCGGGGAGCCTCCCGTGCGGCCAGTGTGCCTGGAATGGGGCGTATTCATCGAACCGGACCTGGGGCCTGTCAGAGCTGCGATCTCCCAGCAATCGCTGCGGGAGGCAATCGTCGCGAAAACCGTGGATGAGATCACCGTCCATTGGATCCACATCCCGCCGCTGGGAAGCCGCGCACGTGCGAAAAAGAAGATGGGTGAACTCGACCGGCTGGGTGTCACCGGATACACGCACATAGATGATGAAAGCATATGGACCCATGCTATTTCCATGGGATATTTTCACACCGCGGAAGAGGCCCAGGATGCGATGGCGGCATACCGGCAAAGAGGCGTCAGGTCAGCCATCATCGCCACGCGCAGCATTGCACGCACGGCATTCGTCGCACAGGCCGCATCGGAAGAGACCATCCGCAGGCTTACGCGGCTGGAACAGGAATTTCCGGACAGCAAACTGCAGCGGATCGCATGCCGCACACCGTAGCGGCCGGCCCCGAGGCCGGCCGCTATCGTGCAAGCCGGTACGGCATGCCGACGGGGGAAGACATCGGCGATCTTGCAATGCCTCGCCGCAATCGCCATCATATGGCCTCTTCCCTCCGTCGCGCCGTAGAATGCCAACGATAACGCTGCCATGACCGTGTTCGTAAAATCGCCGCAGGATATCGACAGGATGCGCATTGCCGGCAGGCTTGCCTCCGAGGTGCTGGACTACATCACCCCTTTCGTGAAGCCGGGGATCACGACCAACGAGCTCGATGCGCTGTGCCACGACTACATGGTCAACGTGCAGCGTACCATCCCGGCTCCGCTCAACTACGCTCCACCCGGATACACGCCTTACCCGAAATCCATCTGCACGTCTGTCAACCATCAGGTATGCCACGGGATACCGGGGGAAAAGCGGCTGAAGGCAGGAGATATCGTCAATATCGACGTCACCGTCATCAAGGATGGCTACCACGGCGACACCAGCCGGATGTACTGCGTGGGGGAGCCGGGCATCCAGGCCAGACGGCTGTGCGAGATCACCTATGAATCGATGTGGCGCGGGATCGAGGAGGTCAGAGCGGGCAAGCACCTGGGAGATATCGGCCATGCCATCCAGCGCTTTGCCGAAGGGCAGGGATGCAGCGTGGTCAGGGAATTCTGCGGCCACGGCATCGGCACGGCGTTCCACGAAGATCCGCAGGTGCTCCACTACGGACGCGCGCGCACCGGACTGAGGCTAGAAGCGGGAATGATCTTCACGATAGAGCCGATGATCAATGCGGGAAAGGCGCCGGTGCGCCAGATGGCCGATGGCTGGACCATCGTGACCAAGGATCACAGCCTCTCGGCGCAGTGGGAACATACCGTCCTGGTCACCGAAGACGGATACGAGGTATTGACGCTATCCGATGGAGCCCCGCCAAAGCCGATATTCCGCTCCTGAACTCCATGAAGCCTGCCCGAGCCGGCTCCTTGCGACGCCCTCTCGACGTCGAGGCGGGCAGGCAGGCCCTGATGGAGGGGCGGGAGTCGCTGCGCCAGCGCTACCGTCGCAGCGGAAACGGCGCAGCCCTG
Organism: Nitrosovibrio sp. Nv17; assembly: GCF_900119085.1. Lineage (GTDB taxonomy): Bacteria > Pseudomonadota > Gammaproteobacteria > Burkholderiales > Nitrosomonadaceae > Nitrosospira. The sequence continues at coordinate 26,544 of NZ_FPIQ01000011.1, forward strand.
CTGCGCGACCACTGCCGGCTGGTGGACGGCATTCTGCGCCAGGCATGGCAGGACCTGTCCATGCCGGCATCCATCGCACTGCTGGCAGTAGGCGGCTATGGGCGCCGCCAGCTCTACCCCTGCTCCGATATCGATCTGCTGGTGCTGCTTCCCACCCGGCAGCGTGCCGACGCGGATGACGCACTCCGATCGCGCCTGGAGCACTGGGTCAGGATACTGTGGGACATGGGCCTGGACATCGGGCACGGCGTACGCACACTGGCCGAGTGCCGCGAAGACGCGGGGGGAGACATCACCGTGCAGACAAGTCTGCTGGAAGCACGTCAGCTCGCGGGGGCCCGGTCCCTGTACGCGGAATTCACATCCCTCATGCAGGGGATGCTCGAACCGCGCGCATTCTTCATCGCCAAGCAACTGGAGCAGCAGCAGCGTCACGGCAGATATCACGATGCCACGCAGAATCTCGAACCCAACCTGAAGGAAGCGCCTGGGGGCCTGCGGGATCTGCAGAACATCCTGTGGATCGCGCGCGCGGCAAGGCTTGGCGCCTCCTGGCAGGAGCTCGCCAGGGGTGGCTTCGTCACGCAGCGAGAGGCACGCCTCGCCCGGCGGCACCAGTCGATCCTGCAGGACCTGCGGATCCGGCTGCACTACCTTGCGGGAAGGCGCGAGGACCGGCTGCTGTTCGACTACCAGGCCACGCTCGCCACCGAACTCGACATCGCCGATGCGCTGCCGCGCCGCGCCAGCGAACTGCTGATGCAGCGCTACTACCGTGCCGCCCGGATGGTGACACAGATCAACACCCTGCTGCTGCCGGCCTTGCGCACGCGCATCTTCCCCATCACGGACATTCCACCAGTCATCCTCGATGCACGCTTCCAGCAGCGCGGCGAGTTGCTGGAGATCCGCGACGAAGGCGTATTCCGGCGGGATCCGGGTGCCATGCTGGAAAGCGTCCTGCTGCTGCAGCGGCACCCCCGGCTGCGGGCGCGCAGTCCGGCAATGCTGAGGGCGATGTGGCGCGCAGCCCCGCTCATCGACGCTTCATTCCGGCGCGATCCGCGCCATCGTGCCCTGTTCATGGATATCCTGCGCCAACCGCGCGGGCTGACACGCGAATTGCGGCTGTTGAACCGCTACGGCATCCTTGGCCGCTACATCCCGGCCTTCGGGCGCATCGTCGGCCAGATGCAGCACGACCTGTTCCACGTCTATACGGTGGACGAACATATTCTGATGGTGATCAGGAACCTGCGCCGCTTCATGGAGCCGGAATTCGCGCACGAGTTCCCGCTGTGCAGTCAGCTCATCGGCGAATTCGAGCGCCCCGAGGTGCTGTTCCTCGCCGGACTGTTTCACGACATCGCCAAGGGACGTAACGGCGACCATTCCCGGCTGGGCAGCGTCGACGCCGGGCGCTTCTGCAGCCGGCATGGCCTGTCGGCAGCGGATACCGGGCTGGTGGCCTGGCTGGTGGAACATCATCTGGCCATGTCCATCACGGCCCAGAAGAAGGACATCTCGGATCCCGGAGTGATCGCGGATTTCGCTAGACATGTCGACAGCAAGCGCCGCCTCGTGGCATTGTATCTGCTTACGGTCGCGGACATCCGAGGCACCAGCCCCAAGGTGTGGAACAGCTGGAAAGGCAAGTTGCTGGAGGATCTGCTATGGGCGACGCACCGGCACCTGAGCGGCGCACCCGATCATGAGTCCGACATGTCGGGCCACAAGGGCAGGGTACACGAACTGCTGGGTCGATGCGGCATTCCCGCCGACACACGCGAGCGCATCTGGTCCACCTTCGATCGCACCTACTGGTTGCTGCACGATGCCGAGGAAATCGTCTGGCACATGGCACACCTGAAACCCCATCTGATCCGGGCCGAGCCTGGAGCTATCGTGGTCAGGGCACGCATTGTCCCCAGGGACACGGGGATCGGGGTACTGGTCTACGCTCCGGACCAGAAAGACCTGTTCGCCCGTATCTGCAGCTTTTTCGACAGCCAGGACTACAACATCGTCCAGGCGCGCATCCATACGACCCGCGACGGCCACGCGCTCGACAGCTTCCTGGTGCTGGATCCCTTCGATGCCATGGAACGCCAGCCCGACGCAACTCATGTTCTGGCATGCGAACTGGCGCTGCGTCTGGTACGGCAGTCGCCGCTCAAGCCTCCCCCGCAGGCACGCCTGAGCCGACACCTCAAGCATTTTCCGATCATGCCGGAGGTCGATATCGAGCCCGATGAAAACGGCTCGTATCATATCCTGTCGATCGTGGCAGGAGATCAGCCGGGATTGCTGACGCGCATCGCCCTCGTCCTGGCCGACTGCGGCATCGATGTGCATGGCGCACGGATCAATACGCTGGGAGAGCGTGCCGAGGACGTGTTCCTGATCACCGGAGACGCGCTCCACGATACACCAGCCCTGCTGCGCCTCGAGACCGCGCTGCTGGCGGTACTGCAGACGCCCCAGGGCGCCACCCACACGAGCCTGCCCGTATCCCGCTGACCAGCACGGGGCTTTGCTTTACCCGGCGAAAGGCGGTCAGGCGTGCAGGCGCGGTACGCCCGTCATGCCGGCGAAGCCCCCGTTCCGGAATCGGAGGTACCGAGGCGGGCCCGAAGCGCACGCGCGGCATCCACCATGCGCTCCAGCGCCGTGACCACCTCCGGCCAGTTGCGGGTCTTCAGGCCGCAGTCGGGATTGACCCACAACTGCCGGGGATCGATCACCTGGCAGGCCCTGTCGAGCAGTTCCAGCATCTCGCCGGTCTCGGGGATGCGCGGCGAGTGGATGTCGTATACGCCGGGCCCGATCTCGTTGGGATACTTGAACTGCCCGAATCCATCCAGCAGTTCCATGCGGGAGCGCGAGGTCTCGATGGTGATGACGTCGGCCTCCATGTCGGCGATCGCGGGAAGGATGTCGTTGAATTCGGAATAGCACATGTGGGTATGTATCTGCGTATCGTCGCGCACACCGGAACTGGAGACGCGGAAGGCTCTCACCGCCCACTCCAGGTACGTGCTCCAGTCGGTTCTTTTAAGCGGCAGGCCCTCGCGGAACGCCGGCTCGTCGATCTGGATGATGCCAATACCGGCACGCTCGAGATCCACGACCTCGTCGCGTATGGCCAGCGCGAGTTGCAGCGCCGTGGCGGAGCGCGGCTGATCGTCGCGCACGAACGACCACATCAGCATGGTGATGGGTCCGGTCAGCATGCCCTTCACCGGCTTTTCGGTCAGGCTCTGCGCATATCGAATCCATTCCACCGTCATGGGTTCGGGACGATAGACGTCACCATACAGAATGGGGGGCTTGACGCAGCGGGAACCGTAACTCTGCACCCAGCCGTTCTCGGTAAAGACATAACCATAGAGCTGCTCGCCGAAATACTCCACCATGTCATTGCGCTCGGCCTCTCCATGGACGAACACGTCCAGCCCGATCTCTTCCTGCTTGCCGATCGCCAGGCGAATCTCCGAGCGCATCGCTTCCAGATATTCCAGGTTCCCGATCTCGCCTTTCCTGAACGCGGCACGTGCCTGGCGAATCTCCGGCGTCTGCGGAAATGAGCCGATGGTGGTGGTGGGCAGGTCAGGCAGCCGGAAGCGCTGCTGCTGCTTCTCCCGCCGGATGGCAAAAGGGCTCGCGCGCCGGGCATCGTCCGGAGTGAGGCGCTGCAGGCGCGCCTGGGTGGCGGGATTGTGGATACGGGGAGACTCGCGACGCTCCCGCCTGGCCCCGTCGGCGGCGTCCAGCTCCGCCCGGATGGCATCCTCGCCCTGATTCAGGCCACGCCCGAGTATCGAGACTTCCCGCAGCTTCTGCACCGAGAAGGCAAGCCAGTCCCTGATCTCCGGCTCCAGGCGCGTCTCCAGGTCGAGGTCCACGGGACAATGCAGCAGCGAGCAGCTGGGCGCGACCCAGACCCGCCCGGCCAGCGACACCTGCGCGCGCACCAGCGTCGCCAGCACCTGCGAAAGATCGGCACGCCATACGTTGCGCCCGTCGATGACCCCCAGCGACAGCACCTTGTCGGCCGGATAGCCCTCCAGGAAGGCGTCTAGTTGATCTGGCGCCCTGCACAGGTCGATGTGCAGCCCTTCCACCGCGAGTTCCTTCAGGCGCCCGGCATGGGCACCGACGCCCTCGAAGTAGGTTGCAAGCAGCAGCTTCGGCCGGACGCTCCCCGTTTCGGAAAGCACGGCATAGGCCCGCTCCAGGCCCTCCAGCCAGTCGTCTTCCAGATCGAGCACCAGGCAGGGCTCGTCGATCTGTACCCATTCCACACCCAGGGCGGCGAGCCGGGCCAGGATGTCGCGGTAGACGGGCAGCACGGAATCGAGCAGTCCTAGCCTGTCGAAACCGGGCTCGGTCTCCTTGCCGAGGTACAGGTAGGTCAGTGGGCCGATAAGCACCACCTTCGGCACGATACCCAGCGCCCTGGCTTCCGCCACCTCTTCGAAAAGCTGCTGGGATGCGATGCGGAACCGGGTATTCGCATCGAACTCGGGGACGATGTAGTGGTAGTTGGTGTCGAACCACTTGGTCATCTCCATCGCCGGCTGGGCGGCGGTGCCGCGCGCCATGGCGAAGTACAGGCCCAGTCCGACCTCCTCCCCTCCTGCGCCGTAGCGCGCCGGCACGGCACCCAGCAGCGCCGTCATGTTCAGCATCTGGTCATAGAAGGCAAAATCGCCGACGGGAATCAGGTCGATTCCAGCTTCGCGCTGCACGCTCCAGTGGCGCTGGCGCAACGTGGCCGCCCTGTCCTTCAGTTCCTGCTCGTCGATATCACCGCGCCAGTGCGCTTCAAGCGCCTGTTTCAACTCGCGGCGTGCGCCGATGCGGGGAAAACCCAGATTATGTGTCAATGCCATGATTGCTCCTCGTTTCCATGCGGGTGCGGCGTTGTGGAAAGCGGCCCAGCGGTCGTCGGGTTGCCGCCGGCGCACATTGTGTGGCAGACTAGACTATGAATCAAGTGAAACGTTCTGAAAAAACTATGAATATCATTCATAGCCATGCTTGAGCTGCGCCACCTGCGCACGATCTCGGCCTTGCACGAAACCGGCAGCGTATCGCGCGCCGCCAGGCGCGTGCACCTGACCCAATCCGCTCTGTCGCACCAAATCAGGGTACTGCAGGCGTACTACGGCCTGCCCATGATCCAGCGCCGGGGCCAGTCCATCGAGTTGACGGATGCGGGCAGGCAGCTGGCGGCGCTGGCCGGAAAGGTACTGGAAGAAATCCAGGAAACCGAGCGGGATATCGCCCGCCTCTCGCAGCAGGCATGCGGAAGCCTGCGCATCGTGCTGGAGTGCCATACCTGTTTCGACTGGCTGATGCCGCTCATGGACGCCTTTCGGCGGAACTGGCCGGAGGTGGAATTGGATCTGGTGTCCGGGTTCCATGCCGACCCCCTCAAGCTGCTGGAGGATGGCTCCGCGGATGTGGTGATCGGCTCGGAACACGGGAGCAGGCGCGATATCGTGCATCACCCGCTGTTCCGTTTCGAAATCCTGGCGGTATTGGCGCCCGAGCATCCCCTGGGCGCGAAACGCAGCCTGCATGCCGCAGACTTCGCCGACACGACCCTGATCACCTATCCGGTGCCGGAAGATCGCATCGACCTGATCTCGAAGGTGCTGAAACCCGCAGGAATCCGGCTGCCACGACGCACGGCGGAACTGACGGTTGCAATTCTGCAGCTGGTGGCAAGCCGTCGCGGCATCGCCGCACTGCCCAGCTGGGGCCTCAAGAACTACGTGGAGCACGACTACGTGATTGCGCGGCGTATCGGCACAAGCGGACTGTGGAGCGACCTGTACGCGTCGACTCCGAGCAAGACGTCGACCTGTCCCTACATGCGCGACTTTCTCAGTACCGCGCGAAGTACCTGCTTTGCCACGCTGGAGGGCATCGTCCCGTTGAAATGAGGCGACGCCCCGGCACGGCCAGGGTGACGGGGCGACAGGTGCTGCCGGGCCGGGCCCGGGAAGCGAAAAGGCCTCCCCGGCGCGCACCTCAGTGCAGGGTGACGGGTACGTCTTCCTCGCAGGCCAGTTCTGCGCAATGGGTCTCGTAGATGCCATCCAGAAACCCCCACAGCGCGGCACATGCGCGCTCGGTCGCCGAGAGCACCTGTGCCTCTTTCTCGGGTGTATCCACGAATCGCTCGATCAGCGCCCACTCTGCCGCGGAGTGGTGCACGTCCGCCTCCTGGTGCACCGTGAAAAATTCGTAGCCGGCGGGATCGTCCATTCCATAGAATCGTGACAATCCTTCTATCTTCACCGCAGCAATCGACGGCACCTGGGATTCGAAGGCGTACATCGCCGCCAGGCCAGCGTAGAACGGCTCGTTCAGGCAGATGTCACGATACGTCGACACCAGCCGCGCCGTTCCCGGGAGCACCGCAGCCTCCGCCAGGCTTCGGTCGCTCGATCCCAGGGACAATGCAAACGTCCGCCACAGCGCGGGATGATTCTTCTCGCCGTGCTCCTCGCTGATCAGGTTCTTGAGAACCTCCTGCCGCACGCTGATGTCCCCGCTGCGCGCTGCGCTGTGGTGGTGCGGCGTGTTGTAGTGCACCGCGCTCAGATAGGTCGGTTCCGCCAGGACATTATGGAAATATTGCTCCGCATAATGGCGCAGATGATCCCGGGTCAGCCTCCCCTCCGTCCATGCCACGTAAAAAGGATGCTTCAGAAGATGGCGGGCAGAGATGATGGCGTCTATCCTTTGCTTGAGCGATGTATCGTTGGTTGTCATGGTCTCCTCTCTCGGACAGGGATGGGTAATCAGGCATCATATCATCGCGAAATGATGCCGCCAAGTCAAATTCCTGCAGGTGCGCCCGCAGCGGGAGTATCTGGGGAAACCGCAGGATTAGAAGCTAAACTTGTGCTTTTTCCATTCCCCGATCACGCGCATGGATGAGCGATTCAGCCTGATGGCACTGTTCATCAGCAGTTTTCTCGCCGCCACGCTGCTGCCGGGCGGTTCGGAAGCGGTACTGCTGGGAGTGCTGCACGCCTATCCGGAACTGCACTGGCCCGCCCTGGGAATCGCATCGGTGGGCAATACCCTGGGCGGCATGAGTTCATACGTGATCGGGCGTCTGCTGCCCGATGAACAGGCGCTGCTCAAAAAATCCGGGGGCAGACCGCGGGGTCTGGATTGGGTGCGCCGCCATGGCAGCCCGATACTCCTGCTGTCGTGGGCGCCGCTCGTGGGCGATCTGCTGTGTATCGCCGCGGGGTGGCTGCGAATCCACTGGATGAAGGCCGCAGTGTTCATGGCCGCCGGAAAACTCGCACGCTACTGGGCGATCGCGGCCGTCGCCAGCCCATGACGGTCCGCTCCCGCCGCTATTCCTGCAACAGCTTCTGCAGTTCGCCGCTCTGATAGAGCTCGGTCAGAATATCGGCACCACCGATGAACTCACCGTTGATGTAGAGTTGGGGAATGGTCGGCCAGCTCGAGTACTCCTTGATGCCCTGCCGTATTTCGGGCTCGGCGAGCACATCCACCGCTAACAGATCATTCACCCCGCATGCGCTGAGCACCTTGACCGCGTGAGCGGAGAAGCCGCATTGCGGGGCCTGAGGCGTCCCCTTCATGTACAGCACGATGGGATGGGTGGTCACTTGCTGCCTGATGGTTTCCTGTGTATTCATGTCTGCTCCTTGTCCGGTTGGTCGATCTGAGATCGGATGGATGAGAGGATGTTTTTCAAAAACGGCCTCACTCCAATCGATCTCTCATGCGGTGTACCTATTCCGAGACACCATTCTAGCAGCTTCTCAGGCAAACCTTCCAAGCCGCCCACCGCTGACCCGCGGGATGCCGGCCAGGTCCGGCCAGGAGCATACGTCGCCAAAACTTGCGCCATGCAGCAGTTCCCTGCAGGCTCCTGCCTGGTCGTAGCCGTGCTCCAGCAACAGCGTTCCGCCTTCCACCAAATGGCGGGCCGAGAGCCGGGAGATCCGGCGCAGACAGCCCAGGCCATCCGCACCGGCGCCCTGGGTGAGCGCCGCGCGCGGCTCGAAACGCAGATCGCCCCGGGCCAGATGGGGGTCGCCGTCGGCAACGTATGGAGGGTTGGAAACGATGAGATGGAAGCTCTCTCCCGCCACTCCCTCGAACCAGTCGCCCTGGAGAATGCGCACGTTGGCGACGGCAAGCCGGGCAGCATTCAGTCTGGCAACGACCAGGGCGTCGCTCGAAATATCTACCGCCGTCACCTCGGCGAGCGGGCGATGCCTGGCCAGGGTAAGTGCGATCGCGCCGCTGCCTGATCCCAGGTCGAGCACCTTGCAGGCACGCCCGGGGGGAATCCGTTCCAGGGCAAGATCCACGAGCAACTCGGTTTCGGGTCGTGGAATGAGCACCGCAGGCGTGACCTGGAAGCGCAGGCCATAGAACTCACGCTCCCCCACCAGGTAGGCCACCGGCTCGCCTCGGGCACGGCGCCGAACCAGCCGGCGCAGCCGCTGCGCCTGGCTTGCGGTCAGCTCATGCTCGGGATGGGCCGCAAGCCAGGCCGGTGCAACCCCCAGCACATTTTGCAGCAGCAGACGCGCATCGATCCCTTCGATGTCCCTGCAGGCCGCACGCAGCGCCTCCCCCAGTGTGAGGGATGCCACGGACGGGCGATCCTCGGGCACGCAGTACCGGCCTCTACTCGCCCAGGGCCGCGAGCTGCTCCGCCTGATGCTCCGCCATCAGCGCGGCGCACAACTCGTTCAGATCGCCGTCCATGATCTGCTCGATCTTGTAGAGCGTCAGGTTGATGCGGTGATCGGTGACGCGGCCCTGAGGAAAGTTGTAGGTGCGGATGCGTTCCGCGCGGTCGCCGCTCCCGATCAGCGACTTGCGGGTAGCGGCCTGCTTGTTCCGCTGTTCCTGCATCTGCTTGTCGCGTATGCGCGCGGCCAGGACGCTCATCGCCTGTGCCTTGTTCTTGTGCTGCGAGCGTCCATCCTGGCATTCGACCACGATACCGGTGGGCAGATGGATCACGCGCACTGCCGAGTCGGTTTTGTTGATGTGCTGCCCGCCCGCTCCCGAAGCCCGGAAGGTGTCGATCCTGAGTTCCGTCGGATTGAGAACCACATCCATGACCTCATCCGCCTCGGGCATGATTGCCACCGTGCACGCCGAGGTATGGATGCGGCCCTGCGTCTCGGTGACGGGTACCCGCTGCACACGATGACCGCCGGATTCGAACTTGAGCCGGGAATAGGCACCCTGCCCGATGACCTTGGCGATGATCTCCTTGTAGCCGCCCGCCTCGGAGGGGCTCTGTGAAATGATCTCGACCTGCCAGTGCTGCAGTTCGGCAAAGCGTGCGTACATGCGGAACAGGTCGCCCGCGAACAGCGCGGATTCGTCCCCGCCGGTGCCGGCACGAATCTCCAGAAAGATGTTGCGCTCATCGTTGGGATCTCGTGGCAGCAGGAGCTTCTGGAGTTCCGCCCCGATCTGGCCCAGCCGTTCCTTGCCTTCGCGGATCTCCGCATCGGCAAACTCGCGCATTTCCGCATCGCCCCCCATCTCCTGTGCCGTGCGGATGTCGCGCTCGCTCTGCAGGTAGGCGCCATAGAGCTCGACCACCGGCGCGATCTCCGAGCGTTCGCGCGCGAGCCTGCGATAGCTGTCGAGGTCGGCAGTCACGGTCTCGCTGCTCAGGAGACGATTCAGTTCTTCCAGGCGCACGCTCAGATGCGTGAGCTTGGCGGCGATGCTCTTGTTCATTCCGGACGATGGAGGTGGTACAGGCGATTGATCAGGTCGACGAGATCGTCGCGCTCTTCGGCCACGGCGTGGTTGAGCGCATAGGAGGGGAGGTGCAGAAACTTGTTGGTCAGCCCGTTGCTCAGGGATTCGAGGATCTTCTGGGGATCCTCCCCCCTGGCGAGCAGCTTTCGAGCGCGCTCCAGTTCATGGCGCCGGTACCGTTCGGCCTGGTCACGCAGCGCGCGGATGGTGGGAACCAGTTCGCGCGATTCCAGCCAGTGCATGAAATTGATGACGTTGGAGTCGATGATCGCCTCGGCCTGGGCAACTGCACCCTGCCGCGAATCCAATCCTTCCTTGATGATGTCGCCCAAGTCATCCACGGAATATAGAAACACGTCGTCCAGTTCCGCCACTTCCGGCTCGACATCCCGCGGCACCGCCAGGTCCACCATGAAAATCGGACGATGCTTGCGCGCCTTGATGGCCCGCTCCACCATACCCTTGCCCAATATCGGCAGCGTGCTCGCAGTACAGGTAACGACGATGTCATGCAGCGCCAGCTGTTCCGGGAGCTCGTTGAGAGTGATGGTCTGTGCGTTATAGCGATGCGCCAGGCTCTGCGCGCGCTCGGTCGTGCGATTCGCTACCGTGATGCGGTTGGGGTGACGTGCGGCAAAATGACTGGCACACAGCTCGATCATCTCCCCGGCACCGATGAACAGTACCCGCTGCTCGCCGATATCACCGAAAATCCGTTCCGCCAGCCGCGTGGCCGCCGCTGCCATGGAGACGGAGCTGGCGCCAATCTCGGTGGAACTGCGAACTTCCTTGGCAACGAAGAAGGTACGCTGGAACAGCTTGTGCAGCAGCATCCCCAGCGTGCCGGCATGCTCGGCGAATCGCACTGCGCTCTTCAGCTGGCCCAGGATTTGCGGCTCGCCCAGCACCATGGAATCCAGTCCGCTGGCCACACGGAAAGCATGCTTGACCGCCTTTTCCCGGGGCAGCTTATAGAGATAGGGCTCAAGCTCGCGTGCCTGCAGGTGATGGAAGTCCGCCAGCCAGCGGGTGGCCTCGTCGGGTTTCTCGGTGTTGCAATAGATCTCGGTACGGTTGCAGGTCGAGACGATGGCCGCCTCCCGCACCGGACGCTGGCCCACGAAATCACGCAGCGCGCCTTCCATCGCCTCTTCCGGAAACGAGACCTGCTCGCGCACATCCAGCGGCGCGGTCTGATGGTTGATGCCGAAAGCAAATAGCTGCATGGCGAGAATGACGTGGGCAACCAGTCAAGCGAAAATTCGTTGATTATAATATTCCAGGTTCCCGAACACCATTCCTTAGAAGGGTTTTGACAAGGAAGAGTTTCCGGTCCACTGAAAAAATATGGGGTTCATCGAAGATTCCCGTGGGGGGCGGCACGGATTTGAGCGAAGAAGTGGCCGCGATATCCATATGTCGGGCAGGATGGGTGAAATGAGATGCAACCCATCACGGCGTTCTCCGAAAAATGATGGGTTACCCTGTGCTCCACCCATCTGTTTCTATTGATTTGCTCCCCACTATTTCGCAACGAACCCGATATATGGGCACCCGGGACAGCTTCCCTTCCCGCCACCCTTTTCCTTCCGGTGTCCGGCATGCTGTCCACGACTCTTCTCGCGCGACGCCGTCACGATTGTTTACATGCAGCTCCGATGCGGGGTGGTGAGCGACGATAACCAATTGTTTAAAAATAAATATCTAGGCAGGCACGGAATCTGCTTGAATCCAGGGGCACCTTGGAACAGACGCCAACGCTCCACGTATCCACACCATAACCATAAATAAAGACAAGGCCGACGCCGATCGGCCTGTCGCTCCCTGGACATGACGAAGAGACACGATCAGGCGGCAGCGGATTCCGACAATCCCCGATCGTACGGAAAGTGCCGTCGGGTAGCGGAAGAGCGGCGGCGGCCGAGCCGACCGGACATCTCCTCTGCCGGAACCGCCACTCCGGCAGGCTGCCGGGACGCGGCGTGAACACCCGGGACGCGGGTCCGCTTTCCGCCTTGTCAGCGGAACATCTCAGCCGCTACTACCGCATCATCTCAGCGGCGATCGGCGTACACGGTTTTCCCGAATTGCTGTCATGGCTGCAGGGCGAGTTGCAGTACTACCTTCCGCACCAAAGACTGATCGTGGCATCGGGCGACTTCGCCTCGCACCGGATAGACCTGGAGGTCATTCCAGCCTTGCCGGGCGCTCCTTCCCGGCCCGCCGACCCACGTCCCCTCTCCACATTTCTGCAAACCCTGCTCCATCGTTGGATCGAAGGCAAAAGGCTGCCGCTTACGCTGGACATCCTGGAAAGCGGGGTCCCCGATTCTCGATCCCCTGCAGACGCCCCCGATTCAGCGGCGCGGATACTGCACGGCGGGCGCTGCCTGCTGATACATGGCATCACCGACAGGCGGTCGAATCGAGACAGTCTGTACGTGATGCTCGGTTCGAAAAGATATTCCCGGCCGGCGTTGAATGCCATGCAGGTGCTTCTTCCTTACCTGGACACGACCCTGCGCCGGGTGGCATCTCCGGTCCCATCGCATGTTCACGATTCCACTTCAGGGGAGTGGGGACTCAGCCGACGCGAACAGGAGATCATGAAGTGGGTAAGGCTGGGCAAGACCAATCTCGAGATCGCCAGCATACTCGGCATCAGCGCCTTCACCGTCAAGAACCACATGCGCCGTATCTTCAAGACTCTCGGCGTGGCCAGCCGGGTGCAGGCCGCCATGAAAATGGCGCCCCCGGAAGAGCGGGGAGAATGACCGGCGCAACGTTCGGATTGGGTTCAGACAACGGGATTCTGCTCATCGGTATAGCCCACCTTTCTCCCTCGGGTTTCATTAGGATAATCAAGGCTATACTTATAAAATGCCGGGCTTGCCAAGCCGTCGAAAGGGGGGATAGAGTACACTCTGTGCATCCGCACGATACAAAAACGAACCTTGATCGGGAGGGTACGACATGAAAGCGCTGCGCACGGGAATCTGCATGCTGGGCCTCGCCTTGGGGGCGGTGGACGCCTCCGCCGGTGATTTTTCATTCACGGGCAACTTCGCTGACGACAATGAAGTACAGCCATTCACGTTCACGGTCGACGACGCGAGTGCCGTCATCATCCTGAGAACGTTGTCCTGGGGGGGCGGCACAAGCGCCGGCGGAAGCGTCGTCTCAGCCGGCGGTTTCGATCCCATCATCACGGTATTCGATGCGCTGGACGGACAAGCGCTGTGGGAAAATGACGACGGCAACCCCCATACCGGCGATTCGGAACTCCGTATCCAGCTGTGGGAAGGCGATTATGTCGTCACGTTGACCCAGTACGACAACTACATCGGCGGCTTCTATCTCTCGGATGGCTTCACCACGACCGGCACCGTCGGCTTCGATGGTCGCAGCCCGCACTGGGCGATCGACATCCTGAACGTTGCCCATGCCGCCAGCGGGGACTCCTATGTCGCCGCGATACCGGAACCGGAAACCTACGCCATGCTTCTCGCCGGCTTGGGACTGCTGGGATGGAAGCACCGCAGCGGGGCCCGCAAGCAAGTGTAGGCTCCGCTTCCGGCGAGCACCCTCTCTCCCCTCCCTAATCCGCTTCACTCTGCCAGGCCGGCCGGAGCACCACTGCTCGATGCCCAGGGCGGTCATCCGCGCTGTGTCGCGGACGCGCCCCCGGCAACCCGGCATTCGAGCGCTCGAACCCTTCCCGCCATCCGCAGTACAATTCCATTCCAAACCAGCCTTCCCACCCGACATCCATGCGGAGAGCCTCACCGGCCGGTGAGGGGGTCGCGCCGGCATGGGAGGCAGGAACTTTGAGTGCGGCACGTACCCAAAGGGGCATGCACGCGTAAGAACGCCCTGATTGCAGGCATTCTGGCCGCGACAGCGGTCCCGCATGCCCCACCCTTTGCACGATCCCAGCCCAGGAGCGAAAGAAAAACCGATGCAGCCAATGACTCAGCGATCCTCCAGCGCAACCTTCGCTCTGCCCGTACGAGCCTATTACCAGGATACCGATGCCGGCGGAGTGGTATATCATGCAACCTACCTCGACTTCTTGGAACGCGCCCGCTATGAGTGGCTGCGAGAACTTGGATTCGACGTGCATGTGCTGATCCGGACATACAAGGCGATTTTCATGATACGCGCGCTCAGTATCGAGTACTTCAAACCGGCCCTGCTGGACGATCTGCTGCAGGTCACGGTGCAGCCCGAGGAACTCGGCAGAAGCCGCATCACGCTGTCGCAGCGAGTCCTGCGCGATGGAGTCATACTGGCGCAGGGCACAGTCCACGCAGTATGCGTGGGTGCCGACACGCTCAAGCCGATGAGCGTACCCCTGCCATTGCGCCAGAAACTGGGAGGCCTCCCGTGAGCGCCCAGGTTACGCAGGACATGTCGTTCCTGCACCTCGTCGGCAGTGCCAGCCTGCCGGTCCAGCTGGTGATGGCGCTGCTGCTGATAGTGTCGTTTCTGTCCTGGTGGGTCATCTTCCGCAAGCTGTTCGTCATCCGGCAGGCCATCCGGCAGAGCGACGAATTCGAAAGCGTGTTCTGGAAAGGCCCCGACCTCAATGCGCTCTTCCAGAGCGCCGCAGCGTCGCGCCATACCGCAGGGAGCATGGAGCGAATCTTCGAGGCGGGGTTTCGTGAATTCATCAAGCACAAGCGTCAGACGGGCATGGACATCGGCACCGTCATGGACGGCACTCGCCGGGCCATGCGTGCCACCTACCAGCGGGAGATGGACCACCTCGAGTCGCACCTGTCCTTTCTGGCGACGGTGGGCTCGGTGAGCCCCTACGTCGGCCTGTTCGGTACCGTGTGGGGCATCATGAATTCCTTCAGGGGCCTGTCCAACGTGACCCAGGCGACCATCGCCCATGTCGCTCCCGGTATCGCGGAGGCATTGATCGCGACCGCGATGGGGCTGTTCGCCGCGATTCCCGCTGTCATTGCCTACAATAGATATGCAAATGACATGGATCGGCTGGCCACCCGCTTCGAAAGTTTCATGGAAGAGCTATCCAACGTGCTGCAGCGCCAGGCTAACGGCTAGCGACGGGCCGGAGAGAAATGCGATGACCCAGCACCGCGCCAGACGTCGCCTGATGAACGAGATCAACGTCGTGCCCTACATCGACGTGATGCTGGTTCTGCTGGTGATCTTCATGATCACGGCGCCTCTCATCAGCCCCGGCCAGATCGAACTGCCGCAGATCGGCAAGTCGCTGGCCCCCCCGGTCGCTCCGCTGGAGGTGATCGTCGGGGCGGACGGCAGCCTGAAGCTGCGCGACCGTAGCGCCTCGGGCGACGCACGCGTCATCGGGCGCGAGGAACTGGCCGAGGCCGTCAAGCGCAAGCAGGCAGAAAATGCTGAGCAGGCGGTGGTGATCGCGGCCGACAGGAACGTGCGCTACGAGGAAGTGACGACCGTGATGGACATCCTGCAGCGGCAACAGGTAAAAAAAGTGGGACTGCTGGCCCGACCGAAATCTTGAGGGAGGCCACGATAGTGCTGGAAACGTCCCGAAGCGGGGAGCCGGGCCGACTCCCGGCGGGATTGCTGGCATTAGGGGTACACATCGCCTTTCTTGCGCTCCTGGTGTTTGGCCTCCAATGGAAAACCCACGAGCCCGAAGCCGTGATGGTGGACTTGTGGAGCCAGCTGCCCCCGCTGGAGCGACCTGCAGCCCCGCCGCAGGCCCAGCCACCCGCTCCCCCGCCGGCCCGGGTGAAACCCCTTCCGCCACAGCCGCAAACGCCCGCCCCTTCCGTGCCGGATATCGCGCTCAAGGAGAAGACCGAGAAACCGAAGCCCGTGGAGAAGAAACCGCCGATACTGGACAACCGGAAGGAAAAGGAATCGAAGGCGCAGAAGGAGAAGGAAAGAGAGCTGAAGGCACAGCAGGCCAGGCTGGATGCCGAAATAGCGCGACTCCAGCGCGAACATGAGAACAGCAGGCCGCTCCGGGAACAGGCGGCGATGCAATCACGCCTGGAAAACGAGGTCGCCGAATACAAGGCGCGAATCCTGGCCAAGATCAAGGGACACATCATCACCCCTGCGGATCTGCCTGGCAATCCGGTGGCGGAATTCGACGTCACCCTGCTGCCCGGGGGCGACATCCTGGATGTCAGGCTGCGCAGGAGCAGCGGCTTTGCCCAGTTCGATGAAGCGGTGGAGCGCGCCATCTTCCTGGCCAAGCCGCTCCCCCTGCCGCCCGATCCGGGACTGTTCCCGAGATTCCGCAACCTGAACCTGAAAGTGCACTACCAGGAGTAGCCGGCTCCGCTGCCTTCCGCCGCCGGGACGCCGGATGAAACATCCTGTCCACTAAGGTATAATTCACGATGTCGTCGCAAGCTTCCCAGGGGTTTTTCATGCAGATGTCGTCGCCTGGACTTTCCCTCCGCATCGGTATCCTTGCGTGCTTTCTGTGGTTGACCGGAACTTCCGCTCACGCGGCGCTCGACATCGAGATCTTCGGCGGGGGCGCAACCCAGATCCCCGTTGCCATCGTCCCCTTCGCTGCGGAGGAGCGCCTGGAGCAGGGCGTCACGCCGATCGTGGCGGCCGACCTGCAGCGCAGCGGCCTGTTCAAGCTGGTCGACCCGGCCGGGCACGCGCCTCATGAACCCGTCGAAGTGGTCTATCCGGATTGGTCGGCACGCGGCACCAGCGCACTGGTCATCGGCAGCACGACGCTTGTTCCAGGCGGCCAGGTCGCCGTGCGCATGACGCTGCTGGACGTCGCGAGGCAGACGCAGCTCGCCAGCTACGCCGAAACCGTCTCCATCGGTCAGATTCGAGCTGCCTCGCACCGCATCGCGGATCTGGTCTACGAGAAGCTGACCGGCGATGCCGGGGTGTTCAGCACCCGTATCGCCTACGTCGTGAAGGAAGGAAAAAAGTACTCGCTGCAGGTGGCGGATGCCGACGGGTTCAATGCCCAGCCGGTCATCGAGTATACCGAGCCGATCATTTCGCCCACATGGTCGCCGGACGGCAGGCAGCTCGCCTACGTATCCTTCGAAAACAAGAAACCGGTGGTGTACGTGCAGACGCTCGCCACGCGTACGCGCAAGGCAGTAGCGAATTTCCGGGGCAGCAACAGTGCCCCGGCCTGGTCCCCGGACGGCCGGCGGCTGGCGGTGGTGCTTTCCCTGATGGGCGGCTCCCAGATTTTTCTGATCAATGCTGACGGCACAGGCCTGCAACGACTGACACAGAGTTCGGGCATCGATACCGAGCCCAGCTTCTCTCCCGACGGCCAGTCGCTCATCTTCACCTCCGACCGCGGCGGCAGTCCCCAGATCTACCGCGTCCGCATCGGGGGACAGGCTTCGGCGACGGCAGAACGGCTCACCTTCGAGGGTACCTACAACGTCAGCCCGGAATTCAGCCCGGACGGTCGCAGCTTCACGTACATCCATCGCAACGGCGACCGGTTCAACGTCGCGATCCAGGATCTGGCGACCGGCCAGGTGAGGCTCCTGACGGACTCCAGGTTCGACGAGTCCCCGAGCTTCGCGCCCAATGGTAAGATCATCCTCTACGCGACCGAGATAAGAGGCCGTGGTATATTATCCGCGGTATCGAGCGACGGCAGGGTCAAGCAGCAACTCTCGACCCAGGCTGGCGATGTCAGGGAACCGGCATGGGGACCTCTGCCCGGGGCGCGGTAATCTTAGAACTTTCACACGTCCAATGACAAAGGAATGAAAATGAAGAACGTACTCGGTTTCATGTTGATCAGCCTGCTGGCGGCATGCGCCAGCCAGACCACGCAACCCACCGCAGAAGTGGAAGACAGGTCCCCGGCCACCCCGTCCGCAACGGACGGCCGTTCTTCCACGGGGGAAGCCGCGCCCACCCTGAACCCGCTCACCGATCCCAGCAACATTCTGTCGACCCGCAGCATCTATTTCGATTTCGACAGCTACGTCGTCAAGGATGAGTACAGATCTCTGGTGCAGGCGCACGCCCAGTACCTCCGGGACAACACCGGCGCCAGGGTGCTGCTGCAGGGCAACACCGACGAACGCGGCAGCCGCGAATACAATCTGGCGCTGGGCCAGCGCCGTGCCGACGCCGTCAGAAAGGCGCTGACGCTCCTGGGTGCACGCGAACCGCAGATCGAGTCTGTCAGCCTGGGAGAGGAAAAGCCCCGGGCAACAGGCCATGACGAATCGTCATGGGCCGAGAACCGCCGTACGGACATCCGCTACCAAGGCGAATGAGGGTGCGGCTGCGCGCTTTCTGGCTGTCGTGGCTGCTCGGCTGCGGCACTCTCCACGCCGGGCTGTTCGACGACGAGGAAGCGCGCAGACAGATCACGGCGCAGCAGGCCTCGATCGAGGCGCTCCGCAGCGAGGGGCGGGCGTTGGAGGTCCGCGCCGCCAAACTCGAGGAAGCGCTCAGCGGTCAATCCCTGCTGAGCCTGCACAACCAGATCGAATCCCTGAGGCTCGACATGAACCGGCTGCAGGGACAGATCGAGGTGCTGGTCAATGAGAGCCAGCTGACGCAGAAGCGGCAAAGGGATTTCTACGTCGACCTGGACAGCCGCCTTCGACGGCTGGAACAGCCTGACGGCCCGGTGGGGCCGGACGCCTCCGGCACACCGGAGACCGGGGCGGGAACCGATGCGCCAGCCGATCCCACTGCGGCCAATACCTCGTCCACCGATGGCGCGACAGCGGAAAACCGCGACTATGAAGCCGCCTACGATCTGTTCAGGAGCGGCCGGTACGACGACGCCATCGTCCGGTTCAGGGAATTCATCAAGGTTCATCCGGAATCCGGCCTCGTGCCGGGCGCGCATTACTGGATCGGCAATGCCTACTATGCCAAGCGCGACTTCAGGAACGCCATCAACACCCAGGAGAAGCTGATCGCGGCCTTTCCAGCCAGCCCCAAGGCGCCCGACGCGATGCTCAACATCGCCAGCAGCCAGCAGGAGATCAACCACAAGACCGCTGCCAAGAAAACCCTGGAGAAGCTGATCGCCGCATATCCGGGCAGCGAAGCGGCGCAGAAAGCCAAGCAGCGGCTGGCCGATCGCAAGTAGCCACAACCGCTTGGGGACAATGGCGCCCACTCCTCATCGGGTCATGTGCCGTGACGGCGATGCCACGCTGCGCGTCAACGAAATTTTCCATTCGCTGCAGGGAGAAACCAGCCGAGCCGGATTGCCGACGGTCTTCGTGCGCCTGACCGGTTGCCCGCTGCGATGCGACTACTGCGATACCGGCTATGCGTTCCACGAGGGGCGCAACCTGACGCTCTCCGCCATCCTGGCCGCCGTCGCAGGCTATGCGCCGCGCTACGTGACGGTCACCGGCGGCGAGCCGCTGGCGCAATCCGCGTGCCCGATGCTGCTCGGCCGGCTGTGCGATGCGGGATACTCGGTTTCACTTGAAACCAGCGGCGCACTCGACATTTCCGGCGTGGATGCACGCGTGTCCAGGATCATGGACATCAAGACGCCCGGATCGGGCGAAGTCGAAAAAAACCGCTGGAGCAACCTCGACCACCTCACCGCACACGACGAGATCAAGTTCGTGCTAAGCGACGAGACGGATTATCGATGGGCCATGCGGATCTTGCGGAAGTACCGGCTGGACCTGATCTGCCCGCTCCTGCTCTCCCCTGTGCACGGCGCGCTCGATCCCGCCACCCTGGCCGCCTGGGTGCTGCGCGACCGCCTCCCGGTACGGGTCCAAATCCAACTCCACAAGCTGCTGTGGGGAGAGGGCCCCGGACGATGAGCCGGGTGCACCGCAAGAAATTCGGGAAGCCTGGTGCATGAACCCTGCCGTGGTGCTGCTGTCGGGGGGCCTGGATTCAGCCACTACCCTCGCCATCGCTCGCGATCTCGGTTACCGGTGCCATGCACTGAGCGTGGACTACGGACAGCGCCACGCAGCGGAGTTGCGGGCGGCGGCTTCGGTGGCGCGGCTCCTGGGTGCATGCGAGCACCGGACCGTCAAAGTCGACCTGGGAGCCTTCGGCGGCTCCGCGCTCACCGACGCGTCGATCCCGCTCCCGCTTGCGGGGCTTCGGAACGGGATTCCCGCCACTTACGTTCCGGCGCGCAACACCATCATGCTGTCGCTGGCCCTGGCCTGGGCGGAGGTGCTGGGAAGCCGGGACATTCTCCTGGGCGTCAATGTCGTGGACTACTCGGGATATCCGGACTGCCGCCCCGAGTATGTGGCGGCTTACCAGCACCTCGCGAATCTGGCCACGCGGTCGGGGATCGAGGGTCGCAGACTCAGCATTCATGCACCGCTCATGCATCTCTCGAAGGCTGAAATCATCCGGCGTGGCTTGGCGCTGGGAGTGGACTACGCCCTGACGATTTCCTGCTACCAGGCGGACGAGACAGGCGCGGCCTGCGGCGCATGCGATGCCTGCCGCCTCCGCCGGGCCGGCTTCGCGGCGGCGCAGGTATCGGATCCCACGCGCTACCGGGCAGGAACGGCGACATGATTCCCTGGCTGTTCCCGGGTTCGGCGTTTCCCTCACCGGATACCGCGCTGGCGGAGCCCAACGGACTCCTGGCAGCGGGAGGCGACCTCTCTCCGCAACGGCTGCTCGCCGCCTATCGCCTGGGAATCTTTCCCTGGTTCAGCGAAGGCGAGCCGATCCTGTGGTGGAGCCCCGACCCCCGCATGGTGCTGTTCCCGGACGAGCTCAGGATCTCCCGCTCCCTGCGAAAGGCGCTGAAGCGGCAGGACTACGAAATCCGCATGGATGGGGCGTTTGAGGAAGTCATGCGCGCCTGCGCCGCGCCACGCAAGGGCCAGACCGGCACGTGGATCCATGATACCATGATCGCAGCCTACGGCACCCTGCACGCGATGGGCATCGCGCATAGCGTCGAAGTCTGGATGGGCGGCGAACTGGTGGGAGGGCTGTACGGCGTTGTCCAGGGCAGTGTATTCTTCGGTGAATCGATGTTTTCCCGGACTGCGAACGCCTCCAAGATCGCCTTGGTGCATCTGGTGCGCCACCTGGAGCACCGGCACGTGCGCATGATCGACTGTCAGATGGCCACGCCGCACCTCGCTTCCCTCGGCGGCCGCGAAATTCCCCGGAAGGCATTTGGCCAGAAGCTGGAAGAATTGGTACACTATCCTGGGCGAGTTGAAAAATGGTGCCTCGATCATGAGCCAGCTGAATGACCTGCCTCTGTCGGTGTTGCAGTTCTATACCACTGCGTCATACCCGTGCAGCTACCTGCCGGAAAGACTGGCACGATCCCAGGTCGCCACACCCAGCCACCTGATCGACACGGATGTCTACGGCGAACTGGTGAAGGCCGGATTTCGCCGCAGTGGCGCCTTCACCTACCGACCCTACTGCGACAGCTGCCGCGCCTGCATTCCGGTGCGCATCGTCGTGGACGAACTGGTTCCCAAGCGCGCCCACCGTCGCTCGTGGAAACGACACCAGACACTGGTCGCAACGCAGCATGACCTGCACTACCATCCCGACCACTATGCGCTCTACCTGCGCTACCAGATGCGGCGCCACTACGGTGGTGGCATGGATCGGGACAGCCGCGAGCAATACCGCCACTTCCTGCTGCCCAGCAACGTCAACTCCAGCCTGATCGAGTTTCACGAAGCGCAGCAGCTACGCATGGTCAGCATCATCGACCGGCTGCCGGATGGTATTTCTTCGGTCTACACCTTCTTCGATCCGGATCTGCCGGGGGCCAGTTTCGGCACCTACAATATCCTGTGGCAGGCGAAGCTGTGCCTTACGCTGGGACTTCCTTATCTCTACCTCGGCTACTGGATCAAGCAAAGCCGTAAAATGGCGTACAAGGCCAATTTCGGAGCCCTGCAGGGCCTGGTGGGCGGGCGCTGGGAACCCCTGTCCGCGCTGCAGGGCTGCAGCGGCTGCAAGTAGCAACTGGATCCAATAGGAAAGACCTCTGCCCTGCGGGCCTACCGCTGAATCCGCCGTATCCCCTCAGCCCGCTTCTCCAATACCGCCGCGCGATCGGCATGGCCGATATCCCGGTACAGTTGCGCCAGATTCTCCAGGCCGGTGGCGACGTTTGGGTGATCCGATCCCCACGATTTCTCGGCAATGGCCAGCGCCCGCCTGAAGAGAGGCTCCGCATGTTCAAACTTGCCCTGATCCCGGTATAGTCCCCCAAGATTGTTCAGGCTCATGGCCACGCGCGGATGATCCACCCCGAAGGCTTTCCGCGCAATGGAAAATGCGCGCTTGTAGAGCGGCTCGGCCTGCGCGTAGCGCGCCTCGGCCTGATGGAGGCGCGCCAGATTGTTCAAACCGACGGCGACGTCGGGGTGGCGCGGCCCCAGAGCGTGCTCCAGAATCGCCAGCGCGCGCTCGAACAGCGGCTCGGCCAGGATGTACCGCCCCTGGGCAAAGTGCAGTTGACCCAGATTGCTCAGGCTGACGGCAACACTGGGGTGCTCGGGTCCCAGGAGCTTCTCGTCGATCGCCAGCGCGCGCTCCAGCAGCGGCTCCGCCTGCGCATACCGGCCTTGCTCCCGGTGCAGGGCGGCGAGATTGTTCAGGCTGGCAGCGGTTTCGGAACTTTCCGGTCCGACCGATTTCTCGAAAATCGCCAGTGCGCGCTCCAGTAGCGGCTCCGCCTGCGCATACCGGCCCTGAAGGCTGTACAGCATGGCCAGGCTGTTCAGGCTGGTGGCAACATCAGGATGATCGGAGGTCCGGGATTGTTCGGCCGCCTGCAGCGCCTTCCTCGCTGCTGAAACGGCCTGCACATACTCCCCCTCCCGATGCAGCCGCTCCACCTCGGCATGAAGCGCCTCCCATTCCACGGCATCGGCAGCGTAACTACCGCACGCCACGAAACCAAGGACGAGAAAAATCATCGAACGCATGCCAACCCGGAAAATAAAGCCAGTGAAATCATGATACCACCCGGAAGGTGGAATGCGGGCCGATGCAATCATGGCGCCGGACATGCATCGACCCGCAAGTCCCGCGCATCGCAGTCAACCGCAAGCCTTCTCCCGGTTCCGGGTTAAAATGGGCCCATGCTCTATACGCTCCTTCGTCCCTTGCTGTTCCAGCTCGACCCCGAAGTGGCCCACCGTCTCACCCTTGGCGCGCTCGATAGCCTTCGCCGGCTGGGCTTGACTGCGGGCGCACCGATCTCCTGCCCGCGACTCAGCGTGATGGGCCTGGATTTTCCCAACCCCGTAGGCCTGGCTGCCGGCCTGGACAAGAACGGCGAATATCTGGATGCCCTGGCCTCGCTGGGCTTCGGCTTCATCGAGATCGGCACCGTCACTCCGCGGGCCCAGCCGGGGAACCCGCGGCCCCGCCTGTTCCGGCTGCCAGCGGCACGAGCCATCATCAATCGCATGGGATTCAACAACCATGGCGTCGACCGCCTCGTGGAAAACGTCGCACGTTCTGCCTACCGCGGCGTCCTCGGGATCAATATCGGCAAGAATTTCGACACGCCGGTGGAACATGCCGCCGCCGACTATCTGGCCTGCCTGGAGAAGGTCTACCGCTGCGCCAGCTATGTCGCCATCAACGTCTCTTCCCCGAATACACCCGGGCTGCGCCAGCTGCAGGATGCCGCGGCGCTGGACCACCTGCTGGGACTGCTGAAGTCGAGGCAGGCGCGGCTTGCGGACGCACACGGCCGCTACACGCCCCTGGTGGTGAAAATCGCACCAGACCTCGAGCCGATGCACATCACCGCCATCGCGGCACTGCTGATGAAGCACCAGATCGACGGTATCACCGCCACCAATACCACTCTTTCACGCACGGGAGTGGAGACGCTGCCGCATGCGGACGAACGGGGCGGCCTCAGCGGCGCGCCGCTGACGACTCGCGCCACCGCGGTCGTGCGCGCCTTGCATCAGGCGCTCCAGGGCGACATTCCCGTCATCGCCGCTGGCGGCATCATGTGCGCAGCCGATGCACACGACAAGATCGAGGCGGGGGCAAGCCTGGTGCAGCTGTACAGCGGCCTGGTCTTCCGCGGCCCCGGCCTGGTGAAGGAAGTGGCACGCGCCGTGTGCACTCCGCGCGCAGCGGGTGTCGCCGACCCGAATCGATGATGGATCGCAGCACGCTCGTTTCACGGATCGACGATATCCTGCCGCAGACGCAGTGCCGGCAGTGCGGCTTCCCCGGCTGCGAGCCCTATGCCGTGGCCATAGCGGAGGGCCGGGCCGGCATCGACCGCTGCCCGCCCGGCGGAGAACAGGGAGTACGCAGGCTGGCGGCGCTTCTGGGCATCTCTCCGCCTCCGCTGGACACCCGCTACGGCATCACGAAACCCCGTATGGTGGCGCTCATCGACGAGTCGGCCTGCATCGGCTGCACCCTCTGCACGCTGGCCTGCCCGGTGGATGCCATCGTGGGTGCGGCCCGGCAGATGCACACCGTGCTCGCTGCCGAGTGCACCGGCTGCGAACTGTGCATTCCGCCGTGTCCGATGGACTGCATCGCCATGCTGCCGCTGGAACCTGTGATCCCGCATGACGAGCGGCACGCCGCGGATCACGCACGTGCACGCCATCACGCCAGGCTGCGCCGGCTCGAAGGCGACAGGTCGGCACAGGGGAAAAGCCCGGCGACGAGCGCCACCCAGGGAACCGCGGCAGCCGATGCCACCATCGGCGATACACGCGCCCTCAAGCGAGCCATCCTGCAGGCTGCGCTGGAGAAAGCAAGATCGGGCAAACCGGACACCTGCGCGTCGCAAACGTCTTCGCAAAGCCATGAGCCCAGCCGCTCTATATGAGATCTTCAGCCGTCTCAAGGCTGCCAATCCCAAGCCCGCCACCGAGCTGGAGTACGGCTCGCCCTTCGAGCTGCTGGTCGCGGTGATGCTCTCCGCCCAAGCTACCGACAGGAGCGTGAATCAGGCCACCCGGGAATTGTTTCCCCTAGCCAATACCCCGGAAAAGATCCTCTTCCTGGGCGAGGCGAGCCTGCGGGAAGCCATCAAGCGTATCGGGCTGTACAAGACCAAGGCAAAGAATATCCTGCTGACCTGTACCCTGCTCATCGAACGCCACGGCGGCAGGGTGCCGCAGACGCGGGAGCAGCTGGAAGCACTGCCCGGTGTGGGACGCAAGACCGCAAACGTGGTATTGAACACTGCATTCGGCCAACCCACCATCGCAGTGGATACCCATATCTTTCGCGTTTCCAACCGTACCGGCATTGCGCCCGGAAAAACCGTGCTGGAAGTCGAACTGAAGCTGCTGGAACGCGTGCCGGAGGCATTCCGCCACGATGCCCACCACTGGCTGATCCTGCACGGCCGCTACGTGTGCGTGGCGAGGAAACCGAGGTGTTCGCTGTGCCTCATCCACGACCTGTGCGAGTATCCGCACAAGGGGCCGATGGCGGATCCGCCGGCCGGCTCATCGCGCGAATGGATGGCCGGAGACCTGGACGAGGTATAGATGTTCGATCCCACGAGAGCCCAGGCACGCCGTTTTTTCTTCGACACCTGGCGCAAGTACCAGCAGCGGGAAGTACTGTCCGCGATGG
Organism: Nitrosovibrio sp. Nv17; assembly: GCF_900119085.1. Lineage (GTDB taxonomy): Bacteria > Pseudomonadota > Gammaproteobacteria > Burkholderiales > Nitrosomonadaceae > Nitrosospira. Next base: position 51,903 of record NZ_FPIQ01000011.1, read on the forward strand.
AAGGCATGGCCTTGGACGTCATCCTGCTGCACCCCGAATACCATGCCCTGCTGGACGACATGGAGCGCTATCAGGACAAGGACTATCTGCCCGAAATGGGCGACACCAACCCCTTCCTGCACATGAGTATGCATCTCGCCATCAGGGAACAGCTGTCGATCGACCAGCCCGCGGGCATACATCAGCGCTTCGAGCGCCAACTGGCCCGCACTGGAGATGCGCACGCCGCCACGCATCGCGTCATGGAATGTCTGGCCGAGATGATCTGGCAGGCGCAACGCAGCCAGTCGTCGTTCGACGCCGGGATCTACTTCGCGTGCCTGGACCGGGGAGGGGAGGAGTAGCGACGGCGCGACCTGGCACGCCGCCGCTGACGGGTGCCCGGCGACAAGGGCAAGGCACCCGGCGCAGCGTTTGCTCAGTACTTGGTTTGCAGGCCCGACTGGGTGGCGTAGTAGGCTGCCAGGTTCTCGATATCCTCCTGGCTCAGCGTCGCGGCCATGCCGGCCATGATGGGGTCCTTGCGCAGTCCAGACTTGTATTCGCTCAGGGATTTCTGGATGTAGCTTGCATGCTGCCCGGCAATTCTGGGAAAGGTCGGGGCCGGACTGTTCCCGTCGGCACCATGACAGGCGGCACAGATCTCGGCCGCCTTCTTCTTGCCGGCCTCGATGTCGCCAGCCATTCCCTGACCGGAAGCCAGGAGCACCGCGCCGCTCATTGCAGCGATCACATAATTTTTCATGGGGCTCTTCCTTGCGTGACGAATCGGTTATTTCCCTGTACCGGCATAGTATGCCGCAAGATCCTCGATATCCTGATCGGATAGCGTGGCCGCGATACCCTTCATGCTGGGGTGGCTGCGGGCATCAGTCTTGTACGCCTGCAGCGCCTTGACCAGGTACTCGGCGTGCTGGCCGCCGATGCGGGGAACATTGTATACCGAGGGATAGGAGGTTCTATAGCCTTCGATGCCATGACAGCCGATGCACATGGCGTTTTTCTGCTTGCCCGCGACCGGGTCGCCGGCCGCATGCGCGGTGCCAGCCAGTGCCAGAACCAAGCCCCATGCAAATATGTTCACTATTGCTGGTAATCTCATAGAGCGCCCTCTTCAAATATAAATGCCACTCTAAACGATGTACCATTTCTGGTCAACGCTTCAAGCAGCAGGTGTATGGAAATCGATTATTGATGCTCTCGAGTTGGAATCGGGTGCCTGGCTTCCAGCTCCTCCCATCGGGTGTAGTGGCTCAACAGCTCTGCCTCGATGATCGCCAAGCGTCCTTGCAGGGCCCGAACCTCATCCGGACAATCGCGGTAGATGGCCGAAGAACACAGCCTGCTTGCGATACCGGCCTGCTCGCGCTCCAATCCCTCTATTTTCGAGGGTAACTCATCAAGTTCACGGCGCTCATTGTACCCCAATTTGACGTGAACGGCTGATTTTTGTGTCTCTCCAGCCGGGAGCGGGGGCGGTTTCCGGGATGGGCGCGCCGAGGGTGCCGCTTTCGTGAGCTCTCTTGCCCGAAACCAGTCCTCGTAACCGCCGACATACTCCCGCAGCAATCCGCCGCCCTCGAAGACGATTACCTGGGTCACCACGTTGTCGAGGAACTCCCGATCATGGCTCACCAAGAACAATGTGCCCGCATAACTCTGCAGCAAGGCCTCGAGCAATTCCAGCGTTTCGATATCCAGATCGTTGGTGGGTTCGTCCAGGATCAGCAGATTCGCCGGACGGGTGAAGAGGCGTGCCAGCAACAAGCGGTTGCGCTCCCCGCCGGACAATGATTTGACCGGAGAGCGCGCCCGTGCCGGTGCGAACAGGAAGTCCTCAAGATAGCTGACGACGTGTTTCTTCGTCCCGTTGATCTCGACGAAATCCGACCCCTGGCTGATTGTCTCGATCAGTGTGGCTTCCTCGTCCAGCTGCTGGCGCAGCTGGTCGAAGTAGGCAACCGTCAGCCGGGCGCCTTGGCGCACGCTGCCGCGATCGGGCTGCAATTCGCCCAGGATCAGCCTGAGCAGGGTGGATTTTCCCGAACCATTCGGACCCAGCAATCCTACACGGTCGCCGCGCAGGATACGGCAGGAGAAGTCTTCGATGACGGGGCTGCCGCCATAGCCCGCGCTGACATGCTCCAGCTCGAGCACCATGCGCCCGGACTTCTCCCCCTCTTCGACGGCCAGACGGAGGGTTCCCGCCCGTTCACGGCGCGCGGCACGCGCCAGGCGCAACGTTTCCAGCCGTCGCAGCCGCCCTTCGTTGCGCGTGCGTCGTGCCTGAATCCCGGTACGGATCCAGATCTCTTCCTGCGCCAGCACCTTGTCGGATTTCCGATGATGGGAGGCCTCGATTTCCAGCAGCTCCGCCTTCCTGCGCTGATATCCCGCAAAATTTTCTGAAAAAGAGATCAGATTGCCCCGATCAAGCTCTACGATACGGGTAGCGACGTTGTTCAGGAAACGCCGATCATGGGAAATGAACAGAATGCTTCCCACGAACTCCCGCAGCAGGCCTTCCAGCCATTCGATCGATACGACGTCCAGATGATTCGTAGGCTCATCCAGCAGCAGCACGTCGGGAGAAGCGACGAGTGCGCGCGCCAGCGCCACCCGCTTGCGCTGTCCTCCGGAAAGCTGTCCGACCCGGGCATCGGCGGGCAGAGCCAGCCTGTCGATCACGGCCTCCACCCGGCCGTGGATGCGCCATCCATCCTCGATCTCCAATTCGGCCTGCAAATCCTGCAGGCGCACCAGCAGCACCTCTGCATCGCCTTCCCCATCGCTCAGCGCATGGGACACCCGGTGATAGTCGAGCAGCGTGCGACTGATTGCACCCAACCCCTTGGACACCTCCTGAAACACACTGAAGTCGGCGTCCAGTTCCGGTTCCTGCGCCACGCTGGCCACCTTCACCCCGGGAGCCTGCCAGATTCTTCCATCGTCGGGCTGGGCGTCTCCGGCCAGCAAATGCAGCAGGCTGGACTTGCCGCTGCCGTTCCTGCCGATCAACCCGATGCGCTCGCCCGCCTCGAGCTGCAAATCCACCCGGTCGAGCAGCGCGTGATGGCCGAAGGCAAGGCTTACCTGGTCAAGAACGAGGAGGGGCATGGCGCACGATACGACGTCGGCGGAAGGCAGGGATGGGGCGCAATTCTGCCACGTTCGGCCTGCCGTGGCAAAGCAGGGGCAATCAAGAATCGGGCAGGGAGCTCTGCCAGGTGTCATCCCGCGGTCGTGCCCGCTGAATCGCCTGCAGCGCGTCACACCATCCTTCGCACGCATTGCGTCCGGGCTGATGCCGCCAGGTATTCAACCATCCCTTGCACCACGCGTAAAAACCGAAAAACCGGAGAATGCGCCGCCGCTGCGCCGCATCCGGACGGCGGACACCGCAGATCAGCTTATCATCCGACATGCCCCGATCCGTCAGGATGACGGCTCCCCACGCCCGGACCCTGATCCGCATCCCGTAGGACAGCCGCGGGCCCAGCACCAGCGCATCCAGGAGATCTCCCTCGCGGCCCACATGGCTCGGAACCGAACCGTAATTGTAGGGACAGGGAAGCGGCGAGACGAAGTCCAGCTTGCCGGCGGGGCCACGCTTCAGGAAGCTGCCCCGCGGCACTTCGATCACCACCTCCACCATGGGAAACTCAGTGGAGGCCCGGGTGCCATTCACCCCGCCCTCCGTTTCCAGGCACGCGCGGGCATGTCGCCGGACTTCTGCCCCAGCCTCGATCTCAATCCGCCTGATTCTCATCCTCCTGATATCTCTCCACCAGCAACGTGTGCAGTCGGCGGCTATCGGCGCGTAGCACGACGAACCGGAAGCCGCCGATCACGACCGATTCTCCCCGCTTGGGAAGACGCCCGAATTGATGCAGTATCAGGCCCCCGATGGTGTCGTAGTCCGCGTCGCTCAACGCCGCTCCCAGCCTTTCGTTGAAATCGGGGATCTCGGTCACCGCCTTGACGCGGTAGCGGCCGCTGGAATTCGGCACGATGCTGTCCTCGGCTTCGTCGAAATCGTGCTCGTCCTCGATATCGCCGACGATCTGCTCCAGCACGTCCTCGATGGTGATCAGTCCCGCCACCCCGCCGTACTCGTCGACCACGATGGCAACATGATTGCGGCTGCTGCGGAAATCCCGCAACAGCACGTTGAGCCGTTTGGATTCGGGTATGAACACCACGGGCCGCAGAATCTCGCGCATGTTCAGCGGCTCCTCTCCCGCATAGTAGCGCAGCAGGTCCTTCGCCAGCAGGATCCCGATCACGTTGTTCTTATCGCCCTCGACGACGGGAAAGCGGGAATGGGCGATCTCGATGATCGAGGGAATGAATTTCCCCGGGGGATCGTTGATGTCGATCGTGTCCATCTGCGAACGCGGCACCATGATGTCCCGGGCCTGCATTTCCGAAAGCTGGATCGTCCCCTCGATCATCCCCAGGGCATCGGCATCCAGCAGGTTGCGCCGGTAGGCGGCCTGCAGGAGCGCCGCAAGCCGTTCCCTGTCCCTCGGTTCCCCCAGCGCCACGGCACGGAGACGCTCCAGCCACGAGGGTTTGGGAGGATCATCCATGCCGGGAGGCCGATGAACCGGATTCAGCGTACTTCTTCATAAGGGTGCCCGTACCCCAGCCCGGTGACGATCTCGACTTCCAGCCGTTCCATGATCCGCGCCTCGGCATCCTCTTCGTGATCGTAGCCCTGCAGATGGAGGATGCCGTGCACGGTGAGATGGGCGTAGTGCGCCATCGGATCCTTGCCCTGGCGACGGGCCTCCTCCGCTATCACCGGTGCGCACAGGACGATGTCCCCGCACAGGGGATGCGTGTCGTCATAGATGAAGGTCAGCACGTTGGTTGCGTGATCCCCCCCCCGGAAATCGCGATTGAGCGCGTACCCCTCGGGGCGATCCACGACACGCAGCGCGACCTCGGCATCCCGCAGCAGTGCCGCCTCCACCCATGCGCGGAACTGCGCACGAGTGGGGACGTCGTCCGCCAAGGTGGCGTACTGCGTCGCAAGCTTCAGGCGCACCTGGCGGGCATCCGGCTTGCGGTCGGGTTCGGCGCTACAACTGTTTTTCATGTTGCGCGTATGCATTGACGATGCTCTGCACCAGGGGGTGGCGCACCACATCATCGGCTCCGAAGTGGGAGAAGGCGATACCGCGCACCTTGCCGAGGATCCGCTCGGCGTCCACCAGCCCGCTTTTCTGATGCCGGGCCAGGTCGATCTGGGTGACGTCGCCCGTCACCACCGCCTTGGAACCAAATCCGATCCGGGTGAGGAACATCTTCATCTGTTCCGGCGTCGTATTCTGGGCCTCGTCGAGAATGATGAACGACTTGTTCAGCGTGCGCCCGCGCATGAAGGCGAGCGGCGCAATCTCGATCGTGCTGCGCTCGAACTGCTTGCTGGTTCTGTCCAGTCCCATCAGATCGTAAAGTGCGTCATAAAGTGGACGCAGATAGGGGTCCACCTTCTGCACCAGGTCCCCCGGGAGGAAGCCCAGGCGCTCGCCCGCTTCCACTGCTGGACGCACCAGGATGATGCGCGCCACCATGTCGCGCTCGAGCGCATCGACTGCGCTCGCCACGGCGAGATAGGTCTTGCCGGTGCCCGCCGGGCCGATGGCGAACGTGATGTCGTGCTGCTGGATGTGCTGCAGGTATTCCACCTGCCGGGGCGTGCGGCCGCGCAGGTCGCCGCGTCGGGTCAGCAGTGCCGGCATGACCGGCGCCTTTTCATCGGTATCGGCTGCCGGCTTCACCGCATGGGCGTTCAGCGCCTCGATCAGGCCCAGCTGGATCTGCTCGATATCGAGGTGCTGCTGCGCCTGGTCGTAGAAATTCTGCAGCATCTCCGCTGCCAGCCGGCTCCTCGCGGGCTGGCCTCGCACGGCGAACCGTTCTCCCCGGCGCGCGATGACGACGTCTAGGGCCGTCTCGATCTGTTTGAGATTCTCGTCGAGGACACCGCACAGATTGGCGAGGCGCTGATTGTCGGCCGGAGAAAACGAAATTTCGACGGGCTGGAGCTTCAAGATTCAATCCGACGAATACGGGTATGCAATTCTCGCAATGACGGGAACGCATTGCAAGGAGGCATTCCGGCCGGCGCCACATCGCCGTTCCCGCGATCAAGCATCGCCGCGATCCCTCGCGATCTCTCCACGCAGCGAATGGGACAACGCCGCGGTGATGCGTACCCGGACGAAATTTCCGACATCTGCGGGATTGCCGGGAAAATTGACCATGCGGTTGTTGTCGGTGCGACCGCAAAACTCATCCTTGTTCTTCCTTGAAGAGCCTTCCACCAGCACCCGCTGCAGCGATCCGACCATGCCCTGACTGATGGCCTGCGCCTGCCGCGCGATTCCTTCCTGCAACCGTCGCAGACGTTCCAGCTTGACGTCGTGGGGGGTGTCGTCGGGCAGGTCCGCGGCGGGCGTGCCGGGCCGCGGACTGTAGATGAAACTGAAGGAATCATCGAAGCCGATGCTTTCGACCAGTCTCATGGTCGCCTCGAAGTCGGCCTCGGTCTCGCCGGGAAAACCCACGATGAAGTCGGAAGTGAGACAGATGTCAGGACGTGCGGCACGCAGCCTCCGGACCATGGACTTATACTCCAGCGCAGTATAGCCGCGTTTCATCGCCAGCAGCACCCGATCCGATCCCGACTGCACCGGCAGATGCAGGTGGCTCACCAGCTTGGGCAGCAACCGGTAGGCTTCGATCAGCCGCTGGGTGACTTCCCGCGGATGAGATGTGGTGTAGCGTATACGCTCGATCCCGGGAATATCGCTGATGCATTCCAACAGCAGCGCCAGGTCCGCGATCCCGCGCTGCCCCGCATGTTCCATGGTCCCGCGGTATGCGTTCACGTTCTGCCCCAGCAGCGTCACTTCCCTGATGCCACGGTCCGCCAACCTCACCACCTCCACCAACACGTCCTCCAGCGGCCGCGACATTTCCTCCCCCCGTGTATACGGCACCACACAGAAGCTGCAGTACTTGCTGCAGCCCTCCATGATCGAAAGAAACGCAGTGGCGCCTTCCGAACGTGGCAGCGGCAGGTGATCGAATTTCTCTATTTCGGGAAACGAGATGTCCACCTGCGGCAGGCCGGTGGCATGGCGCGCCGAAATCAGCTGCGGCAGGCGATGCAGGGTTTGCGGGCCGAAGACCAGATCCACGTACGGTGCCCGCCTCACGATCTCGGCGCCCTCCTGGCTGGCCACGCATCCGGCCACACCGATGAGCAATGCAGGATTGGTCCGCTTCAGGTGCCGCACCCGTCCCAGATCGTGGAATACCTTCTCCTGGGCCTTTTCTCGAACCGAACAGGTGTTGAACAATATGATATCCGCATCACCTGGCTCGTCGGTCTTCTCGGTGCCGTGCGCAGCGTGCAGCACATCCGCCATCTTGTCCGAGTCGTACTCGTTCATCTGGCAGCCAAAGGTCTTGATGTAGAGCTTTTTCACCATGTGCGCATTCGCCATTCCCGCCACGCCCCCGAATCCGCCGGGGAACGGCTCCCCCGCGAGTGCGTCGGAACCATCGCCATGCAACCGAATGCGGGCATCATGAATCAACCACTGTTTCTCAGGCCGGCAGCCACGCCGTTGATGGTCAGCTGGATGGCGCGCTTGACCGCATCGTCGGTGTCCCCCGAGCGATATCTGCGCAGCAGTTCCACCTGCAGGTGGTTGAGGGGATCGATGTAGGGCGTGCGGTTGCGAATGCTGCGCGCCAGGGTCGGGTTGTCCTGCAGCAGCTCCGTATGTCCCGTCACCGCGAACAGCCACTTCACGCTGCGATTCCATTCCGACTGGATACGCCCGAAAATCGACTCGCGCAGCGCCGCGTCACCCACCAGTTCGGCATAGCGCGAAGCGATGCCCATGTCCGTCTTCGCCAGGACCATGTCCATGTTGGAAAGCAGTGTCTGCATGAACGGCCAGGCCCGGTGCATCTCCTGCAGGAATTCCAGTCCTTTGTCGGCTCCGCCTTCCCGCCGCAGGTACGCCTCGATCGCCGTACCGAACCCGTACCAGCCTGGAATCGCGGCACGATTGACGCTCCAGCTGAATACCCAGGGAATGGCTCGCAGATCCTCTATCCTGTCGGACTGCACGCGCGACGGCGGGCGGCTGCCGATATTGAGGCCGGCGATCTCGCGGATGGGGGTGGATTCCTGAAAGTAGCGCTTGAATCCCGGGGTCTCATAGACCAGATCGCGGTACGCGGTGTAGGCGTCGAGCGCCAGCGCCTCCATCACCGGATAGTATTCGGCGGCGCGCGCGCCCAAGGCATCGTGGCTCAGCAGCGTGGCTTCCATCGTGGCGGCGACCAGGGTTTCGAGATTGCGCCGGCCGATCTCGGGATCGGCATACTTGCTGCCGATGACCTCGCCCTGTTCGGTAATGCGGATCTGGCCATTGACGCTCCCCGGCGGTTGCGCCAGTATCGCCTGGTAGCTCGGCCCGCCGCCGCGCCCGACGGTGCCGCCGCGCCCATGGAACAAGCGCAGTTCCACCTCATGCTTGGCGAACACCTTGGTCAACTCGGTTTCAGCCTTGTAGAGCTCCCAGTTGGCGGCCAGGAAACCGCCATCCTTGTTGCTGTCGGAATAGCCCAGCATCACCTCCTGCACGTTGCCACGCGAATCCAGGAGCCGGCGATAGCCAGGCAGGGAGAACAACGCATCCATGATGCCGCCGCAGTGACGCAGATCCGAAATGGTCTCGAACAGCGGGATGATGTTGACGTGCAGGCGGGGCGTGTGCCCGGCCTGCAGCAACCCCACTTCCTTCAGGAGCAGGGCCGCTTCAAGCATGTCGGAAACGCCGTCGGTCTTCGAAATGATGTAGTTCGGCAGCGCAGCGCGCCCGAAGCGCCGCTGCACTTCGGCTGCCATCTGCAGGATGTGCAGTTCGCCCTGCACCAGGGTCGAATACTCCAGATACGGCGAGCGCAGCAACCGGGGACTCTCGATCTCATCCTGCAACCATCGAATACGCTCCTGCTCGGCCAGGCTGGAATACCCTGCCCGCCGGGCTCCGGACTCGAACAGTTCAGCCACGACCCGCTCGTGAACATTGCTGTGCTGGCGCATGTCGAGCGGAGCCAGATGGAACCCGAATACTTCGGCTGCACGCCTGAGGTGGCGCAGTTCCCCACGTGCCAGCAGATCCGATTTGTGCCGCTTCAGGGAATTGATGACGATGTCCAGATCCCGGATGAAATCTCCACTGTCTGCGTAAGGCTCGGCCGGGCCGACCGAGCGTCTTTGACGAACCGCATGACCAAGTTCCTGACTGGTCGCGGCGAGACGCGCGTAGACGCCGATCAGCGCGCGCCGGTACGGTTCATCGAGCCGGCTGGACGCACGATCCGGGGAAATCCTGGACAACTCCGCCAGTTCTTCGCCGACATCGACAAGGTGCTGCGTCAGGCTGAGGCGGCGGCCGATGCGGTGCACCTCACCCATATAATGATCCAGCGCCAGCGCCGATTGGCGTTCGGCCGCATGCAGCATGACTTCGTGAGTGACATAGGGATTGCCGTCGCGATCCCCTCCGATCCAGCTGCCGACGCGCAGGAACGGCGGAATATGGGGTACGCCGGGGCCCATCCGGCGTTCCAGGAGATCCTCGATTTCCGCATACAGGCGCGACACCTCGGTAAAGAAGGTATAGCGATAATAGGCCAGGCCATTCTTGATCTCGTCGTACACCGACAAACGCTCCGGCCGCAACATGCGGGTCTGCCATAGTATCTGGATGGCGCAGCGCAATTCTTCCTCGTTGTGGCGCAACTCTTCCGGCGTCAGCAGTACGCGGTCCCGCTGATCCAGCAGGTGCGCGATGGACAGCTGGCAATCCAATATGCTCCTGCGTTGCACTTCCGTGGGGTGAGCGGTCAGGACCGGGGAAACGACCGCCTTGGCGAAGAAGCCGGCGAGTGCGGCGGCACCGTCTTCGCCATCCAGCACCCGATCCAGCGCCTGCGCCAGGCTGCCCGCCTGAGGGGAGGATCTCGCGCGAAGATGGGTACGGCGCCGGCGGTTGTGATGCATGTCCTCGGCAATGTTGGAAAGCTGGGAAAAATGGCTGAACGCACGCACGACTGCCACCGTGGCCTTGCTGCTGAGCTGATTGAGTATCTCGTCCAGCTTCTGCCGCGCACTGGGATCCTGGTCACGCCGGAAACGCACCGCCGTCTGACGGATATTCTCGACCAGATCGAATGTGGCCTCGCCCTCCTGCTCACGCAGGGTATCGCCGAGGATTCGTCCCAGCAGACGAATATCTTCCCTCAGAGGATTATCCTTTCCCGAATCGTCCGGATCGTGCGCGTGATTGCCATCAATGTCGTACCGGGCAGGAAGGGACTCCATGCTTCAGTAGCGTCCGGACACGGAACCCGCTCCGGACGTCGGGGTCCGGGTTTGCGGGCGGCGTGCTAGAATGGAGATTGGAGATGATTTCGTAACTGATTGTACCAACTGATAATGCCCCATACATCTGGCCTCGATAAAATCGTGATCGCCACACGGGAAAGCGCGCTGGCGTTATGGCAGGCACACTTCATCCGTGGACGGCTGTCCGAATTATACCCACAAACCGAGTTCAGCATATCCGGCATGACTACGCAGGGCGACCGGATACTCGACAAATCCCTCTCCAAGATCGGCGGCAAGGGACTGTTCATCAAGGAACTGGAACAGGCCCTGGAATCCGGTCACGCAGACATCGCGGTACACTCCATGAAGGACGTGCCCATGGAGATGCCGCAGGGGTTCGTGCTGGCTGCCATCGTGGAACGTGAGGATCCGCGGGATGCCTTGGTATCCAACCGGTACCGCGATCTTCAGGAGCTGCCTGAGGGAGCGGTGGTGGGAACGTCCAGCCTGAGGCGCGAGAGCCAACTGCGCGCGCGCTTCCCGCATCTGCGGGTGGAACCCCTGCGCGGCAACGTGCTGACGCGCCTGCGCAAGCTGGACGAGGGACAGTTCGCGGCGATCATTCTGGCCGCGGCGGGACTCAAGCGTCTGGGATTGGGCGAGCGCATCACTGCAGTGCTGAGCCCTGAGTCGAGCCTGCCGGCGGTGGGGCAGGGCGCGCTGGGAATCGAATGCCGGGCCGATCGGCCGGACCTGCTCGAACTCATGCAGCCGCTGCACCACCCCGACACGGCTCGGTGCGTGGAAGCAGAGCGGGCCATGGGCCGGGCGCTGGGCGGCAACTGCCAGGTGCCGCTGGGAGGATACGCTGAAATCCGCGAGGGTATATTGCGGCTGCGCGGATTCGTCGCCAGCCCGGACGGCATCCACATGGTCAGAGATGAAGTGAAAGGTGAGCCCGGGGCGGGTGCGGACATTGGTGCGCGGCTGGCGGACGCCCTCAAGGAACGTGGCGCAGCGGAGATTCTGGCGGCGCTGGATCCAGCCGCGACGGCACCCGCAAGCCCTTCGTGAACGGAGCTCTGGCCGGGATCGGCATCCTGGTCACGCGTCCCGTGCGCCAGGCAGAGGATCTTGCTGCCGCCATACGTTCCGTAGGCGGCAAGCCCTTCCTGCTTCCCGTGCTGGAGATACTCGCCGTGGAGGATACACCCCTGCTGTCGAGCCTGATCGGCCGTGTGGAGGAATTCGACATCGCCATATTCGTCAGCCCCAATGCCGTCGCCGGGGCACGGCGCCTGATGGGAAAGAAATGGCCTCCCTCGCGCCCCGGGTTCGTGGCGGTCGGACAAGGCACCGCCCGGGCGCTGCGGGAAGCGGGTATCCATGATCCGGTCGTTCCCGCTGCAGGCTTCGACAGCGAAGCATTGCTCGATCTGCCGCTGCTGCAGGCAGTCCGAGGCAGACGCGTGATCGTTTTCCGGGGAAACGGCGGACGTGAACTACTGGGAACAGCCTTGCGCGCACGCGGCGCCCTGCTGGAATACGCCGAATGCTATCGCCGCGCCCGGCCCGCCTCCGACGCGAACTCGCCGCTGCACGGGTCGGCGCGAGAAGAGATCGGGGCCATCGTCGTCACCAGCAGCGAGGGATTGCGCAACCTGTGCGACATGGCCGGCAGCGACAAGGCATGGCTCATGCGGATACCTCTGTTCGTGCCCCACGCGCGCATCGTCCACACCGCCCGGCAGCTCGGGTTCGAGCGCATCGTGCCGACCTCGATGGGCGACGCCGGGCTGCTGCAGGGTCTGCTGGATCATTTCAAGCCGAAAGCGGGCTAACGGCAGGGCATGACGCCATGAACGAGGAAATTCGGTCCACCGACTCACCCGATCCCGCCCGGGTCTCCCCGGGCGCAGCGCCCGTGAAATCCCCCTCCGATCCGCCGCAGGAACCTGGCCGGAAAGACCCGGCCAGCGAACCTCGGCAGATGGCTGCCCTCGTGGTCCTTGCCCTGGTGTTTTTCACGGCCATGGCGTGGCAGTGGTACGATACCCGCAGCCACGTCGCGGATCTGCGGCTCGAACTGGGCAGGCGCCTCGCCCAGGCGGATGCATCAGGCAAGATGTCGCACGAGCTTGCCTCCGAAGCCGCAGCGGGAGGGCATCGCCTGGCAGGGCGGCTCGACCAGCTCGAGGCTCGGGTGGCCGAATCCCAGAGCCAGCAATTGGCCCTGGAAGCGCTTTACCAGGAATTGACGCGCAACCGCGACGAAGTCGCGCTGGAGGAAATCGAGCAACTGCTGCTGATCGCCGACCGCCAGCTGCAGCTGGCCGGCAACGTCAAGGCGGCGCTGATCGCGATGCAGGAAGCCGATACCCGCCTGCAACGCCTCGACCGTCCCCAACTGTCGTCCCTGCGCGGAGTGCTGGCACAGGACATGGACGCGCTGAAAGCGGTGCCCCACACGGATAGCACCGAGATCAGCCTGCACCTCGCCCGGCTCGCCGCTGCCGCCATGGAGCTGCCGCTGGCGATGGACTCGCGTCCGCCGGCCCCCGCTGCACCTTCAACCGAAGCCCACGCGGCGGAAAGCACCTGGCTTGGATTCCTGCATGAAATATGGAAGAACATCAGGCAGCTGGTTCACATCCAGCGCACCGATCAACCGGATGCCATCCTGCTGTCGCCATCCGAGGCGTATTTCCTGCGCGAGAACCTGAAACTGCGGCTGCTGTCCGCGCGACTTGCCATGCTTGCCCGCGACATGGCGAGCTTCAGGATCGACATCGACGACGCCATCGACATGATCAGGCGCTACTACGACAGCGAGGCTCAGGGGGTCATCGTTATGCTGGATGCATTGAACCGGTTGCGGGACAATTCGTCCGACGTCGAGTTGCCCCGCATTTCCGCAAGCCTGGACGCGATACGCAGCCATCGTCTGGCGCAAGAACGGAAAAACCGGTGAACCAGCGGCAATTCATGGGTTCCTTGATGCAAGGCCTGCTGCAGCGGCTGCCGGATCCGGCATGAAGTGGGTCCTCTGGCTGCTGGCCCTGCTCGGCACGACCGCTGCAGCCGCCTTCCTTTTACAGTACGGAGAGGGACACGTACGAGTGACGGCGCCGCCCTACCGTATCGAACTGTCGCTCAGCCTGGCCATAGTTCTGCTGCTGGGGCTGGTCCTCATCCTCTACTTTGTCGTGTGGCTGACACTGGTGGCGCTGCGACTGCCCTCCGAGATCGGGGAATTCCGCAGGCGGCGGCGACGTGAAAAAGCCAATGATGCCCTGCTGGAAAGCCTCCGCACCTTCTTCGAAGGCCGCTACGACAAGGCGGAACAGTCTGCCACCACGGCACTGGCGCTGCAGGAACCGGCCATCGCCCAGGCGATCAGCACCGTGGTCGCTGCGCGTTGCGCGCATGCGCTCGGGAAGTTCTCCGGGCGAGATGAATTCCTTGCCGCCATGGAAACCGCCGCGCCGGAAGAAGTATTCCTGCGCCGATGGTAGTCAATCGACACTTCTTTCATGTGAACATATGGAAACCGCCGCGCCGGAAGAAGTATTCCTGCGCCTCGTGACCCAGGCCGAACTGCTGCTGGATCAGGATCGGCCGGAAGCGGCACTGGAGGCAGCACGGACCTTGCGCCTTCGGGGCAATCCAGCGGATCCCGCCCTGCTGCGCCTGGAGTTGAAGGCCCAGCAGCGCCTGGAAAACTGGGATGCCGTACTTGATTTGCTGTCGCTGCTGCAACGGCACGATGTCCTCGACGAGACGTCGATACGCAGGCAACGTTGCCATGCCCACGCCCAGAATCTGAAAAACAGGCCGAGCATTCAGGCATTCCGGGAATACTGGCAAGCCCTGTCGCCGGCCGACAGGGCTGACGGCACCGTGGCCACCGCGGCGGTCCGCACATGCGTGGCGCTGAGCGACTGTACCACCGCCCGCCGGATCATCGAGCAAAGTCTGGACAAGAACTGGAATTCCGAACTGGCCGGACTGTATGGAACATGCCCGGACACCGATGTCCTCGGCCAGATCGAGCGTGCCGAGGCATGGCTTCCCTCCCATCCCGGTGATGCCGGCCTGTTGCTGGCGCTCGGCAGGCTATGCACCCATTGCGAATTGTGGGGCAAGGCACGCAGCTACCTGGAGGCGAGCCTGTCCGTGGAGCCCGGCCATTCCGCCCATCTTGCTCTGGCCAGCCTCGACGAAAGGAGCGGTCATCCGGAACTGGCACAGCATCATTATCGACAGGCCCTCGAATGGGCATTGCGGCGGCGGGCGCCGGATGCCGGCCCGCCGACCCCGGACGAGGCAGGGAAGGCACGCTCAGGATAGCGATGAATCCGATGGAACCGTGGAGGGAATGAATGCGTCTGAAAAAAACTCGTCTTCCGGCAGACTACGCAACCGGGTAAAGTCGCGATGCGCCGCCGCGACCATCGCCGGTGTGCCGCAGGCATACACCTGGTAGCCTGCCAGGCTGTCGAAGTCCTCCAGCACGGCCTGGTGCACCAGGCCGGTTCTCCCGGTCCAGCCATCCGCAGGAGACACATCCGACAATACCGGAATGAAGGTGAAGTTGTCATGGGCCTGCTGCCAGCTTCCGGCCAGGTTCGCCATGTAGAGGTCCGCCGGAGTGCGATTGCCCCAGTACAGCACCATCTGCCGTTCGCCGCTCTGCAGATGGCGAACGTGGAAGGCGTGCTCCAGAATGCTTTTGACCGGAGCGAAGCCGGTACCGCTGGCGACGAATATGATGGGTTTGTCCGACTCCTCGCGCAGGAAGAAGGTGCCGAGCGGCCCTTCGAAACGCAGGATATCCCGTTCCTTCATGCGCCCGAATACATGCTCGGCGAATGTGCCGCCAGGGTAGTTGCGCACGTGCAGTTGCAGCAGCTCGTCATCGTGGGGGGCATTGGCCAGCGAGAAGCTGCGGCGCCTGCCATCCTTCATGAGGATGTCGATATACTGCCCCGCCAGGAACTGCAGGCGCTCGCTGGCAGGAAGCCTGAGGAAGATCACCATCACATCCGGGGCGACGCGTTCCATCCGGTGCACGCGGCAGGGCAGGGTCCTGATCCTGATATCCTTGATCGCACCGATCTCGCGGCACTCGATGACCACGTCCGACAAAGGTGTCGCACGGCAGAACAAGGCCATGCCCGCCTGCTTTTCGTCTTCCGTCAGCGTATCCTCGTTATGGCTGCCGAAATCGACCGTTCCCTGTATGATCCTGCCCTTGCACGTGCCGCAGGCGCCGTTGCGACACCCGTACGGCAGGGAGTACCCCTCGCGCAGCGCCGCCTCCAGAATCGTTTCTCCCGGTTGGGCAGATACCACGTGCCCGCTCGGCTGGATGGTTATCTGATGCGGCATCGGCTACGAAAGCGTCGGCAAGAAGTATGGAAACACATGAAATGAAGCACACCCTCCTGATCGTGGGCTACGGCGATGTCGCCTTGCGCGCAACACCCTTGTTGCGGGCACGCTACCGTCTGCTGGGCCTCTCCCGCAGGACGGAACAGCGTGCCGTGCTGCGCCTTCAGGGCGTAACCCCGGTCGCCGGAGATCTCGACATCCCGGAAACCCTCCAACGGCTCGCGGGAATGGCGCACGCCGTGCTGCATCTGGCTCCTCCGCCCGATCACGGCGCACGCGACCTCCGCACGGCGAATCTTCTGGCGGCATTGGCGAGGCGGCCCCGGAAAAAAGCGGCCATGTTACCACAACAGCTAATCTACATCAGCACCAGCGGGGTATACGGCGACTGCAAAGGACAGCGGATAGACGAGACTTGTCCGGTCAATCCCCAGACGGGGCGCGCACTGCGCCGCCTTGATGCGGAGCGGCAGATACGCCGCTGGGGGCGACGCAACCAGGTCAGCGTATCGAT
This sequence comes from Nitrosovibrio sp. Nv17, assembly GCF_900119085.1. GTDB lineage: Bacteria > Pseudomonadota > Gammaproteobacteria > Burkholderiales > Nitrosomonadaceae > Nitrosospira. Next base: position 68,240 of record NZ_FPIQ01000011.1, read on the forward strand.
CCTGCGGGTGCCCGGCATCTACGCATCGGATCGCCTGCCGCTGGCCCGCCTGCGCGCCTCCACCCCCGCGCTGCTGCCCGAGGAGGACGGCTACACCAACCATATCCATGCGGACGACCTCGCCCGCATCATCGCGGCCGCCCTCCGTCGTGCCCGGCCCGGAAGACTCTACCATGCATGCGACGACTCGCAACTGAAGATGGGTGATTACTTCGATCTGGTGGCAGATCGCTTCGATCTCCCGAGACCCCCGCGCATCGCCCGTGCCCAGGCGGGAAATCATATCTCGCCAGGCATGCTGTCGTTCATGCAGGAATCGCGCCGGCTGACGAATATCCGCATGAAGCGGGAACTGCGCGTCAGGCTGCGTCATCCCACAGTCGCCGCATATCTCGCCGGCGACACGCTCGACGTCCGCTGAAAGCGGGTAGAATCCGTGTCTCGGTAAGCCGGGCCGCGGGGACATGCTCGCGCAGGAGGCCATACAGCCAACTACCATGGAATCCATACTGGTCATCACCACTCTTCCCGACAGGGAAAAGGCCCTGGCGCTTGCCCGCAAACTGGTGGAGGCGCGCCTGACGGCCTGCGTGAACGTGATGGCGGAGTGCACCTCCGTATATCATTGGCAGGAAAAATGCGAAACCGCTGGGGAAGTGCCGTTGTTCATCAAGACCACGGCACGGCATTACAGCCGTCTGGAACGGCTGATCGTGTCGGCACATCCCTACGAACTACCTGAAATCATTGCTGTCCCAATAAAAGGCGGCCTGCCCGCCTATTTGAAATGGATAGCGGATGAAACCCCGCTGTCGGACGAGGAATGAATCCTTCCATACTGCTTCTACACCTGCTTCGCTGCCTGCTGATATGGGCCTGCCTGCTCGGGCCGCATGCCCAGGCCGGAGAAGCTTCGCTCGGCCTTTTCGAAGGACTGAAGCAGCTTGGCACGCGCCTGGAGCCGGAAGAGCCGGAACTGCTGCCGCCGGACCAGGCTTTCAAGCTGACGATCAAGGTGCGTGACGAAAAAACGCTGGTGGCTCAATTCGAGCCGGCGAAGGACTACTATCTATACCGCGACAAGGTCGCCTTCAAGCCCCAGGATGCCGGTACTTCCATCGAAAACATCGCACTGCCCACAGGCACGATGAAAAGCGACCTGACGTTCGGTCAGGTGGAGGTCTATCATCGGCCGTTCGACGCCGTGATCTCGTTGCACCGCAAGGATGCGTCGACCGACAGGTTGACCCTCGTCGCGACCTACCAGGGCTGCAATGAGCCGGTAGGCGTCTGCTATGCGCCGATCAGCAAGGTCATCGAACTGACGCTGCCAGCCGCGAGGGCGGCGGTCGGTGCCATGGCCGATACGGTGAGCGGCAGTGCCGTGGCGGCCATTCCGCCGTCGAATCCCAAGCCTGGCTCCGCAGTGGAAGACCTGTTCGGATCTTCGGTTCAGAGTCCGGCGATCGAAACCGAATCCCTCAGGATCGAACGCATGTTCGAAAGCGGCAGCTTCTGGCTGATCCTGACCGGCTTTTTCGGCATTGGCCTGCTGCTGTCGTTCACGCCCTGCGTCTTCCCGATGTTTCCGATCCTGTCAGGCATCATCGCCCGGCGTGGCGAGCACATCACCAAGACCCGCGGCTTCATCCTGTCGCTGGCTTACGTCATGGGCATGGCGATCACCTACGCCGCAGCGGGCGTTGCGGCCGGACTCTCCGGCGCGATGCTGTCCGCCGCGCTGCAGAATGCCTGGGTGCTGGGTGGGTTCGCGCTGGTCTTCGTCACGCTGGCCTTCTCCATGTTCGGCTTCTACGAGCTGCAACTGCCCACTTCGATCCAGAGCAGGCTCTCCGAAGAGGCGGGACATATCAGGGGTGGGCAATTGACGGGGGTCTTCGGCATGGGGGCGCTCTCCGCGCTCATCGTCGGCCCCTGCGTGGCCGCTCCGCTGGCCGGCGCATTGCTCTACATCAGCCAGACCCGTGATGTGGTGCTGGGCGGTTCGGCACTCTTCGTCATGGCGTTGGGGATGGGCGTGCCGCTACTGCTGCTGGGCGCTTCCGCCGGTGCGTTGCTGCCCAGGGTAGGTCCGTGGATGGAGTCGGTCAAGCAATTCTTCGGCGTTCTGCTCCTGGGCGTTGCCATATGGCTGATATCGCCCGTGATTCCGGCAGTGGCGCACATGCTGCTGTGGGCAGCCCTGCTGATCGTCTCCGCCGTCTACCTGCACGCCATTGATCCGCTGCGACCCGAGGCTTCGGGATTCCGCAGATTCATGAAGGGACTGGGCATCATTTCGCTGCTGATCGGCGTTGCCCTGCTGATCGGGGCGTTGTCGGGCAGCCGCGACATCCTTCAGCCGCTGTCGGGCCTGAACATTTCCAATGCGGGAGGCGGTGCGGCGCAACCGGGTGTGGCTCAGTCCGGACACCTCGCATTCCAGCGCGTGAAATCGGTGTCGGAACTCGATCAGCGCATCCTCGAATCGCGCGACAAGTATGTCATGGTCGATTTTTATGCCGACTGGTGCATCTCGTGCAAGGAAATGGAACGATTCACGTTCACCGATGAGCGGGTGAAAGCGCGCCTGAAGGAGGTCGTGCTGCTGCAGGCGGATGTCACTGCCGGCACTCCCCAGGACACGGAGCTGCTCAAGCGTTTCAAGCTGTTCGGCCCACCCGGCATCCTGTTCCTCGATCGCCAGGGACGCGAAATCTCGCGCGTACGGCTCATCGGATATCAGAACGCAGACAGCTTTCTCTCGGTGCTCGACGCGATATTGATCTGATAACGGCCTCGCTGGCGGGTCTGCCCGCCGGTGGTCGAAAAATCCTATTTCATCCTACTGGCCTTCATCCCATCCGATTCATGACCAAACTCCAACAAGTGCTGACGTATCTCGGTATCGCCGCTGTGGCGGTGACCGCCGGCCTGCTGCTGCGTGCGCAGCTCGCCACCAATGCCCCCTCCCCGGAGACGGTGGAAGGCGCCGCAAGGAACACGGGGGCCGACGCGATATTCGCGGCCAGCCTGCCCGACCTGCAAGGTGTGGCCCAGCCCATCTCGCAGTGGCGCGGCAAAGTCGTGGTGGTGAACTTCTGGGCAACGTGGTGCGAGCCCTGCCGCGAGGAAATTCCCGAGTTCATCAAACTGCAGCGGCAATTCGGCGACCAGGGGCTGGTGTTCGTCGGCATAGCCGTGGACGATCGCGAAAGAGTGGCTGCCTTCAGCCGGGAAATCGGCATCAACTATCCGGTGCTGGTCGGCGACCTGCAGGCGATGAAACTGGCGGGCACCGCCGGCAATCGCCAGGGCGCGCTTCCTTTCACGGCCATCATCGACCGCAACGGCAGCCTTATCGGAACCAAGCTTGGACGGCTCAGCCACAGCAAGCTCGAAGCCATGATCCGGCCGCTGCTGTAGGGGCAGGAGGCGCAGGGGCGCCGCACAGGCTGACGATCCGGCAATGCACTCTGTTCGCACAACCACTTGACAAGGCTGGCTGGATGAACGAGCACCCGGACTGACACGATGCTGGCCGACATTGTACTGGTCGTGCATTTTGCATTCGCCGCATTCGTGGTGGGGAGCCTCCCGTTGATCTGGACAGGCGCATGGATGAAATGGGGATTCGTCCACAATCGTTCGTTCCGGTTGGCTCATTTGGGAGCGATCTTTGTTGTCGCCGCCGAATCGCTCGCGGGCGTGGTATGCCCCCTCACCCTGCTGGAGGACGCGCTGCGCCAGACGGAAAGAAACGCCGGCAGCTTCATCCGGCGGTGGCTGCATCGCATTCTGTTCCATGACGTGCCGGAAGGGATGCTGACCATGCTATACGTGATCTTCGCAGGCTTGGTCATGGCAACTTTCCTGCTGTTTCCACCCTGTGTCCGCCCCTCCCGCCCGCCGCCTCCCGCATCCTGATTGCCGCGAGATCATTGACCCCATGCCCATGCTGGGCGTAAAGTCCCGATGGGCTAGGCAAAATCGGTACGTATCTCACTCCCTGGCGGTATCCGACATCATCCGCGGGAACTTCCACGAACATGGCTTCTGCATCCTCTTTCCAGAATTTCATCCGCAGCAGGCGCCTGAAAATCGTCTTGGGCAGTCTGATCGCGCTCGTCGCCCTCTTTGGGCTGCTTGGCTATTTCTGGCTTCCAGGCTATCTCAAGACGCAACTCGAGACGCTGCTGTCGGATGCCGTGCGCCGTCCGGTGACGGTGCAGTCCATCGAGATCCAGCCCTATACGCTGGAACTGACGGTGCGCGGATTCCGCATAGCCGAGAAAGCCTCGGATGAGGACGCCGACAAGTTCTTGCTGTCCATCGACGAATTGTATACCGACCTCAGCAGCGCCTCTCTCACCCACCGCGCACCGGTCATCAGCGCCCTGTCGGTGAAAGGACCGGCGATACGCATCGTGCGTGAAGGCGAGCAACGCTTCAACATCACGGATCTGCTGGAAGATTTCATGAATCGCCCTGATGACGGCGGAAAATCCCTGTTCTCCGTGAGCAATATCACTATCGAAGGCGGACATTTCGAATTCGTGGACCGGGTCAAGAACAGCCGCCAGGAAATCTCGGATATCCGTATCGGCGTCCCGTTCGTCGCCAACTTCGAGAACTACGAAACGACCTGGGTGGAACCGCACTTCAGCGCCAGGATCAACGGCTCGCCGCTGGCCCTCAATGGCAAAGTGCGTCCTTTCACGACGAAACGCGAAGCGTCCCTGGAATTGAAGCTCTCGGGAATCGACCTGACCCGGATCGACGAATATTCACCCATCCCGGTGGACATCCATCTGCTTTCCGGCTATTTCGACAGCGACCTGGCGCTCATCTTTTCCCAGGCGGAGGGCGAATCCCCCAGCATGGTGCTGACGGGCACCGCTACGCTGCGGGGCATAGGGATCGAAAACCAGGCGGTGCAGACGCCATATGTCGGGAAGCTCGATCGCCTCGACGTCAACCTGGTGGAACTCAACCTGAACGGCCAGACACCCTCGCGCGCCGGACTCAGCCTGACGGACGCGTCGATGACGCGCAAGAACGATGACGATGCGGAACCGGTACTCTCCCTGCAACGTCTGGGCATAGAGAATACCACGGTCGACCCAGCGGAACAGGGGGTAGTGATCGGCATGATCACGCTGGACGGGTTCAGGGCATCGATGCGGCGTGAAGCCGATGGCAGCATTGACCTCGTCCGGCTTTTTTCGCCGTTGCCCGGCAGCACCGCGACACCGGAACAGCCCCTCCCCGTACCCGAGAAGGCGGTGGCGGAAAAGCCGTGGACGATACGTGTGGAAACGGCCAAGCTGGTCGCCGCGGCACTGCGTTACGAAGACAGCACCTTGACCAGAGTCGCGCCGCTGGTAGTCGAGCCCCTGGACTTGACCGTGAGCAATATCGATGCGACCGGCGCCACACCCCTGGAACTGGCGCTGAAGGCCTCGGTCAACCAGAAAGGCAGCCTGGAAACCAGCGGTTCCCTGGCCTGGGCGCCGCTTGCGACGGACCTCGCGATCGACGCCCGGGACATCGATCTGGTCGCCCTGCAGGGCTGGGCCGGAAAACAGCTGAATGCGCTGCTCACGCGCGGCTCAGCTTCCTTCAAGGGTCAGGTCAAGGCAAACGGAACACCGCTGCAGGTGGCGGTGGATGGCACGGGCCGCTTCGCCAATTTTAATGTGCTCGACAAGACGACCGCGACGGATCTGGTGCGTTGGCGCAGTCTCGACATCGACGGCCTCAAGTTCATCAACGCACCGTTGCGGGTGGACGTGAGTTCGGTCTCGATCGCCGATTTTTTCGCCTACGCCATCCTGTCGCCAGAGGGCAAGCTGAGCCTCCAGAATATCGTTGCCACCGATGACGAGCCGGGGCGGGGGGAGAAACCGGTACCTCCCGCCGCGCCACCGGACCCTGCCAAGCCGCTGCCGGTCCGTATCGGCCGCATCGTGATGCAGGGAGGCAACGTCATCTTTCACGACCAGTTCATCAGGCCGAATTACCGGGCGAATCTGACAGGGCTTGCCGGTCGCGTGGGACCGCTGGATCCGAAGAAACGGGGAGAGATCGATATCCGCGGAACCGTGGACAGGACCGCGCCGCTTAAAATCGCAGGCAAGATCGACCCACTGGGCAGTGAGCTCTACCTGGACATCGCGGCGACGGCAAAAGGCATCGACATGCCAACCTTCAGTCCCTATTCCGGGAAGTACGTCGGTTATGCCATCGAGAAGGGCAAGCTATCGGTCGATATTCACTACCATATCGAAAAAGGGGAGCTCAAGGCCGAAAACAATGTCTTTCTGGATCAACTGACCCTGGGAGAAAAGGTGGAAAGCCCGGACGCGCTGTCGGTGCCGATCAATCTGGCGCTGGCCCTGCTGAAGAACAGGCACGGCGAGATCGACGTGCACCTGCCGATCAGCGGCTCCATCAACGATCCCCAGTTCAGCATCGGCGGATTGATCCTGAAGGTGATCGTCAATCTGCTGACCAAGGCAGCCACGGCACCTTTCGCTCTGCTGGGTTCGCTGCTCGGTGACGACGAGGAGCTGTCCGCGATCGAGTATTCCGCAGGCCTGGCGCAAGTCACGCCGGAAGCTGAGAAACGCCTTGACGCATTGTCCAAGGCGCTGACGGACCGACCCGCACTCAAGCTGGAGATCACTGGAAGAATCGATCCGGAGCACGATCCCGAAGCGCTCAAGCGCGCAATGCTGGCGCGCAAGGTCAAGGCACAGAAGCTTTCGGAAGAGGTGAAGAAAGGCAAGGCGGGCGGCACTCTGGATGAAGTCGAAGTCAAGCCGGAGGAGTATGAGAAGTATCTGACGCTCGCCTACAAGGAAGAAAAATTCGCCAAGCCGAAAAACATGGTGGGATTGACCAAGAGCCTGCCGGTACCGGAAATGGAGCAATTGATACTGGCCAATATCGACGCCGGGGACAGCGAGATGCGCGATCTTGCCGAGCGGCGCGCCGTGGCGGCACGCGATTGGCTGGTGGAACAGGGCGGTATCTCGGGGGATCGCGTTTTCGTGCTTGCGGGCAAAACCCGTGACGACACCGAGACGGAGCAGGGCGACAGGAAGTCGGGCAGCCGCGCGGAATTCTCGCTCCGATAGCAGCCATGCCGCGCGACCATGGGGGCATGGACTGCCGGGGTACTAGAAATCGACCTGGATCTGTGTCAGGAAGGAACTCAGATCGGCATTATTGAAGGCCGCGGCACGGGGGGACGGAGACCCCGTAGTATCCACGTTCAGAACGTAGGTGATGTTGTTCTGGATCTTGACGTGCGAATAGGGATACCAGTTCAGGGCGAACCGCAGCATGTCGGCTTTCCCGCCACGGATGACTCCATTGCTCAGATTGAGGTAGTCGTAACCGAAGGCGATCTCCCATGCACCCCAGCCCGGCCCACCCCACTGGAACCGCTGCATCGGCTTGATGCGATTGGCGGCACCGTTCCGTACGTGGTAGGCCTTGGATTCGCCGGTCAGGAAGTAGCTGGCAAAACCGTAGTAGCCGACCAGATGTTCTCCGTCATACCCTTCCCCGTTGATGTTGGTGCGCAGATACTCGCCCTGGATCGAAAGCGGTCCATACACGAACCAGCCTTCCGCCCCATAGCGGTCATAGCTGTCGATACGCCGCGCACCCGGGGCACCCCGGTTTCCGATGCTCAGGTTGCCGGTATCGAGCATGGCGGTTCTGTCCACATTCGTACCCGGTGTGGCGGCAAACGCCATCCCACCCCCACCGCCGGTCTGATTCGGACCGACGTTGATGGTGCCATCGGCACGATAACGGGTATTGACGACGGTATGTCCGACGGAAACACCCACATGCAGGAAGCGGGTCTCGTCCTCCATCCAGGGCCGACCCGTGATCCGGCCGATGCCCTCCCAGCCGGTGTCGCCGGCACCGTTATTGCGACTGTTGTTGCCCGCCACGTTGACCGTCGTGGAGGCGGACGACCAGGCCCCTATCGGCTCGGTCTGGAAGGCGACCCCGATCTGGAAGCGTGGCAGGGCGTAGTTGGCACCGATTCCCACCTTGTACGTGTTGGGATTATCGACAAACGAATTCACCGACATGTGCCTCTCGATGAACGTCAGGAAACGGTTGCTGGTAGCTTCTTCCAGACTGAACGGTTCCTTGAAGGAGCCGACCTTGACCGAAAAAGGCTTATTGACGTTGAGACGCACAAACGCATCGGTGATGCCGGACTCCACAGTACCGTTGCCGCGGCTGAAATCGTACTCGAACTTGTAGTCCCATATCTTGTAGAACGTGCCCTCGACACCCAGGCGGGCACGGCGCAGGGTCACTCCGCTGTTCAGTTCGTTGGGCAGGCTGCTGCCCGCCGGGGGGAGTACATCGTTGATGAAGTTGTACTGTGAGCCCACCTGCATGCGACCGTTGATCGCGAAGGTGAAATTGCCGTCCTGACTGGCAAAGTGGGGGGCTCCGCCATCAAACTCGATGTGCGCGTCCTCGCTTTCCTTTGCCCGTTCTTTCAGCGAGACAGGATTTCCCGCAAGGCTGGACTCTCCGGACTTCACCGCGGATATCCCGCCACCGCCTGCCGACGCCGACGCCGATTCGGATGTGCCGGTTCGGCCCCCGGCGCCGTCCCGAGGCTCGTTGCGTGCCGTCACGGATGCATCCTCGCGCACGAAGGAACCGAGATGGACCCGACCGGGTCCGGGTCGGGTATACACCTGCTCGGTCTTGGTATCCACATATAAATCCAGGGCATACCCGTACGGGATCATGCCCGCGCCTGAAATGGCGAGCACAGCCACAGCCAATCTGGACGATCTCATCCGATGGTGCTCCTCGTGGTCGATGGAAGATCGAACCGAGGGTAGAGCAGGGGGGTGTCGTTTTTATTTCATTTTTGTAACAATTCGATGACATATGTAACATATGTAAAGATTTGGAATCACTGCCCCTGCGGATCACAGTCCTGCTCCGGACGCATGTCACATTCCACTTTTTCTGCCGTCATGATAGGCTATGTGGCCTGCGTCGTTCGAATCGCAAGAAGAGCTGCACCTTTCACTTTCAGAATGTTCAACCCATGAGGGAATCACGCGATGGAAATCCATGTATACGATACCTACGTCAGGGCCAAGGACGGCCACACGATGCACTTCGATGTATTTACCGCGGAAAGGGATGACCAGAAGGCGGTCGAGTACGCCAAGGAATGGCTGAATTCGATCGGGGAAGGCGATGCAACCGTCACCAGCAGGGAATGCAGATTCTGTCACAGCCAGGGCGCACCTGACCACGTCGCCGATGCGATCAATCAGAATGGGTACTTCATCTACAAGATGGAAGGTTGCAATTGAACGTACACCTGCGAAAGTATCCCGATACCGGGCAATCATGACCCGTATCCGGGACACCCTCCTGTCCTGCTTCCTCGACTGCATCAAGGGCTTCGCCATCCTCGGCCTGATGCCGCTCTCCCCGCTCTGGGCAAACGAGGTGGATCTCATCAGGACCATCGAATCCATCAAACCTTCGATTGTCGGAGTGGGAACCGTCCAGAAAACGCGCTCTCCACCGGTCAGCATCATGGGTACGGGTTTCGTCCTGGACGATGGGCTGCACGTCGTCACCAGTGCCCATGTCCTCCCCGATGTACTGGATGTTGTCAACAAGGAAGCCTATACGGTGATTGTCGGTAAAGGAGGCGAACCGCAGTTGCGGGCGGCGACCATCGTCGCCGTCGACAGGGAGCACGACCTGAGTCTGCTGAAGATCGAGGGCTCCGCCCTGCCCGCCATGCGAATCGGCGAGGCGAGCAAGGTGAAAGAAGGACAAAGCCTGGCCTTCACCGGGTTCCCGATCGGCATGATCCTGGGATTCTATCCCGTCACGCACCGTGCCATGGTTTCCTCGATCACGCCAATCGTGCTGCCCGCGCACAATTCGAGACAGCTCAATGCAAAACTGATCGGGCAGCTTCAGAAATCCGCCTACACCGTGTTTCAGTTGGATGGCACCGCCTACCCAGGCAGCAGCGGCAGCCCCCTCTACGATCCCACGACGGGAATCGTATACGGTGTCATCAATATGGTGTTTGTAAAGGGGAAAAAGGAAGCGGCGCTCAGCAATCCGAGTGGAATCACCTATGCGATTCCCGTGAACTATATCCATGAGCTTCTGCAAAGCAGGCTTTGATCCAAAAAATTTGAACCTCTGCTCCAAAGTAATTCTATAATCCCAAGGATGAGCAAACTGAGCGGGGATACCATGCAAACTGTCACAGTGGCCATAGCCGACATGGACGCCAGCAGACGCGAAAAACTGGAACGCTCACTGCAAGGCGGGCAAGGTATCGAGCTGCTGGCCAACGTCGGAGCCGACTCGTCCCGCACCACGCCCGAGGATCACGCACTCCTTCATGGCGATGATTCGATCGATGCGGTCGTCTCCAGAATCGCTCAGATCAGTCCTCGTATCCTGTTTATCAGCTTCGACAAGTCCCCCGAGTGGAATTACGGCCTGCTGGATGCCCTGCAGCGCAAATGTCCGAAGACGCTGGTGGTATTGCTGACGGATCCATCAGCCGAGGAAGAACAGATTCTGCAGGCACTGGCCAGCGGCGCGCGCGGCTACCTGAATCATGAGACGGATCCGCTGTACTTCCTGAAAGCGGTGCGCATGGTGGATCGAGGGGAAATCTGGGTAACACGCAAAATGCTCGGCAAGATCATGGACAAGGTGGTCCACTGATCTATGAGCAACATTCCTGGAGGAAGACGTATTTGATCCTGCTGGCCAGTCCATCCCAAGATGATCTGCTGCGCTGGGAGCAAGCCGTGGACGACCTTGCTCCGATCCGCAGCGCAACCCGACTCGACGCGGTCAGGCACGAACTGACGCGCTCCAAGCCGCAGGTTCTCCTGCTCGACCATGACCTACCCGAGCTGGAAAAGCCGAATGGGATTACCGACCTGATGCGGCTGAGTCCGGAAACCAAGGTCATCGTTCTGAGCCGCGCCATCTCCGACGAGACCGAATGGGGATTGTTCAGAACCGGAATAAGGGGTTGCTGCAGGCACGATATCGATCCGACACAGCTGAGAAGCGTCGTGGAAGCGGTACAGCAGGGCGAATTGTGGATCCGGCGCACGCTCAGCTGGCACCTCCTGAACGAGTTGGTGACGATCACGCAGGAAAAGAACAAGATCAAGCAGGCTGTCAGCGATCTCCTCGCCAACCTCACCCGGCGCGAGTATGAAATCGCGACTCTGGTCGGAGACGGCGAGTCCAACAAGCAGATCGCCCGGCGACTGGATATCACCGAACGCACCGTAAAGGCGCATCTGACCGAGGTTTTCCGCAAACTGGATGTGGCGGATCGGCTCAAACTGGCATTGATCGTGAAGGGCTCCATGCCGCCCAGAAGCTCGACCAATTTAGGACATTGACATTCGATCGCATCTGATCATGACCTGATCAGTATCAGGGATCCCCGTTCCTCGGAAGCTTCCCTGAATCGCCCCTCCCTTCCAGCCCCCGTTCGCCGAACACGCGATCATCCATCAAGAAAGCATGGCGGGGACGCGACGGCATGCCCCCTCGGTCCCGATTGGTATCTCTTGCTCCGTGGGGATCGCAGGATAGCCATGGTATTCTTTGGACTACGAAGCGGGCGGGAATACCCCGGCTGGATCGGGAATCACGCTGTGACCGGCCCGGAGCATCGGGCAGCGGAAAAATCCCCAATCCAGGCTGAGAGGCCGGCGCCTGGAATACCGGAACTTTCCAATTCCTTCAAACACCAGGTGACGTACCAAAGTCCAATTGTTCTCATCGATGGAGTTGATATGATGCATGCGTGTCTGATGCGAGAATCCACCGCCTGCAGGAAGCCGCTCCTGAACGAATGCCTCCTGAACCGGAACGGGCCCGCCGAAATGCGGCGGATGCGATGACCGATACCGGGCTGAAACTGGGTACCCGACATCCAGGCCATTCCGGGGCTCCCGCCGGATCTGCCTGAAAATCATCCTGAGCGGCATGAACACCAGTATGTCAATGACATTCTCTGACTGCTGACGGTTCGTCAGCAGTCCGTCATGTGACAGAAGGAGTCGGAATTGTTCCGTATCTACAATCACTATATTTCCAGAACCACGGTCTTCCTCATCGGCACCGAAATCTTCGTGCTGATGATCGCCTTTTACCTGGGGACGGGCCTGCGCTTCCTCAATCAGATGGAATTGCTCCCCTTCACCTTCACCTCCCTGTTGCCGGTCGCCGCCACGTTTACCGTTGTCATGGTGACGAGCATGGCGGCCATGGGAATGTATCAGCTGGATTTTCGCCCGGATCTCAAGGATACCCTGTTCCGCCTCATGCCGTCGATGCTGCTGGGATTCGGTATCATGACCCTCATCTTCTATCTGCTGCCCGACCTGTACTCGGGGCGCGGCATACTTGGCCTGGTGATGCTGCTGGCCTTGTCAGGCATTCTCCTGACGCGCGCGGCCTTTCTGAAGTGGTCCCGCCTCGGCATACTCGAATCACGCGCCATCGTCCTCGGTATCGGAAGCAAGGCTCGGGAATTCATCGACCAGACCGCCAGGGATCCCCATCGTCATGGATTGCGGATCATCGGCTTCGTCCCCTTGCAGGACGAGGAACGGCAGGTACCCGCCTCCGCCGTGCTGCCCAGAATGGATCCCCTGGTATCGCTGGCCAGGCAGCATGGTGCAGGAGAAATCATCATCGCGATCCAGGAGCGGCGCGGCGGCTACCTTCCCATCCAGGATCTGCTGGAATGCAAGCTCAGCGGGATCAAGGTGACCGATTCGGTCGCCTTCTTCGAGCGGGAACAAGGCCAGATCCGGGTAAACTCCCTGTATTCGAGCTGGCTGGTCTTTGGCGGAGGATTCGACCAGAGCCCGCTCAGATCGGGTATCAAGCGGGGGTTCGATCTGGTTGCCAGCACGCTGCTGTTGATCGTCACACTGCCCGTGATGCTGGTGACGGCATTGTGCATCGTGATCGAGGACGGCGCTCCTGTCTTCTATCGCCAGGAACGGGTCGGGAAAAGCGGCAAGACCTTCATGGTGCTCAAGTTCCGCAGCATGAAAAATGATGCGGAAAAGGGCGGAACACCGCAGTGGGCGATAGCGGACGATCCACGCACGACCCGCGTGGGCAGGATCATCCGCAAGCTGCGGATCGATGAATTGCCACAGATATTTAATGTCCTGAACGGCGAGATGAGCATCGTCGGTCCGCGCCCGGAAAGACCCTATTTCGTGAATCAGCTCTGCCAGGAGGTTCCCTACTACAACGTCAGGCACAGCATCAAGCCTGGAATCACCGGATGGGCACAGGTCCGCTATGGCTACGGCGCGTCGCTGAACGACGCCATCGAGAAACTTCAATATGATCTGTACTATGTGAAGAACCACAGCCTCTTTCTTGACGTCATCATATTGATCGACACCATAGAGGTCGTGGTGCTCGGGAAGGGAGGAAGATGATGCTCCAGCCCCCCGTCCAGCCATGCTGACCAGCATCGCGACCATCAGCTACACCGTGTCGGCAGTGGCCAGCCTGCTGCTGGCGGCACTGCTGCTGACACGCTGGCGGGGCCGTCTGCATGGCGTGGCGCTTTCCACCGCCTGCCTGCTTTCCGCCTTGTGGGCATCGATGCTCGCCTATCAGGTCAATCAGGCTTCCGCGCTTTCTCTGATGACGGACGTCATGGAGATACTCAGAAATGCGGGGTGGTCGGTCTTCGTGATCGCGCTGCTGGGACTCTACCGGCAGACGGCATTGAGAATCAGGTCGGCGATAACGATCATCGCCGTGCTGTACCTGGCGTGCCTCGCCGCCGCATTGCACACCCACGGAAGTTTCGAGGCATCGCCGTACGCGGTCGACGACACCGGCTACAACGTCATCGGCAGCATCGCCATGGCTATCCTCGGCATGATACTGGTCGAGCAGCTATACCGGAACACGCCTGTCAAGCAACGCTGGAGCATAAAGTTTGCCTGCCTCGGCATCGGCGGCATCTTCGCCTACGATTTCTACATGTACAGCGATGCGCTGCTGCTCCAGCACATCAATCCAGAGATCTGGACGGCTCGCGGCATCGTAAACGCACTGGTCATTCCACTGGTGGCCGTATCCGCGGCACGCAATCCGCAGTGGGCGCTGGGCATCACGGTATCACGCCGCATCCTGTTCTACTCGGCGGCGCTGTTCGGCGCCGCCGCCTACCTGCTGACAATGGCCGCTGCCGGGTACTACCTGCGTTTCTTCGGAGGAAGCTGGGGCACCATCATGCAGGTCATCTTCCTGTTCGGCGCCATCATCCTGCTGCTGCTGGTGCTGTTCTCCGGTACCCTGCGCTCCTGGCTGCGCGTTTCGATCAGCAAGCACTTCTTCAGCTACAACTATGATTACCGCGAGGAATGGCTGCAGTTCACGCGCACTCTCTCAACCGGTGAACACGTCCTGGGCGAGCGTGTGATACAGGCCCTGGCCCAGCTGGTGGAAAGTCCTGGGGGTGGCCTGTGGATCCGCCGGGAAACCGGGAACCATGAACCCGCGACCCGCTGGAACATGACGGGAACGGATGAGCCTGAACCTTCGGATAGCGCCTTCTGCAGATTTCTGGAACAGAAGGAATGGGTGATCGAGCTGCACGAATATGCGGCAAACCCCAACAAATATTCAGGCATCGCCCTTCCGCAATGGCTGCTGGCGATTCCCAAGGCCTGGCTGGTGGTGCCTCTGATCCAGCATCGAAAGCTGTTTGGCTTTGTCGTGCTGGCAGAACCTCGAAGTCGCGTAAAACTGAACTGGGAAGTCAGCGATCTGCTCAAGGTCGCCGGTAATCAGGCAGCAAGCTACCTAGCTCAAGATGAGGCGGCCCATGCATTGCTGGTCGCACGTCAGTTCGAATCCTTCAACCGCATGTCCACCTTCGTGGTGCATGACCTGAAGAATCTGGTTGCACAGCTGTCGCTCCTGCTTTCCAACGTGGAAAAGCACCGGGGAAACCCGGAATTCCAGAAGGACATGATCGAAACGGTGCGCCTGTCCGTACTCAAGATGAGACGTCTTCTGGAAAAACTGAGCAGCGGCGATTCGTCGGAAAAAGCGATCCCGCTGCTGATTGCGGGACTGCTCGAGGAAGCGGCGAAATCGAAGTCCGTCACCGAACCGAAACCCACCGTCGAGATTCTCACTCCGAATCTGGCAGTGTACGCAAATCCGGCCCGGCTCGAGCGTGTCATCGGCCATCTCATACAGAACGCCATCGAGGCCACGCCCAGGGATGGCAAGGTCCAGATCCGGCTGAAGGAGGAAATGAATTCCGCGGTCGTGGAGATCGAAGACACGGGGCGCGGCATGAGCGAGGAATTCATCCGGGAAAAGCTTTTCAAGCCGTTCGAAACCACCAAGTCGGCCGGCATGGGCATCGGAGTATTCGAAAGCCGGGAATATGTTTCGGAGATCGGGGGCAAGCTCGAGGTCGACAGCAGGGAGTCGGATGGCACGACCTTTCGCATCATCCTGCCACTGCATTCTGGCGATGATCATGCCGCGTTCATGACATAGCGCCCGCGGAACCGGAAGACACCACCATTCCGCGCCTTTCCGGTGGCCAGATGTTCACGAAGCGAGATGGAGCGAAACATGCATATGCAATTAGAACATGGACAAATGAGGCATACACATGAGTCAAGATAAAAATAACCTGCTGGTGATCGAAGACGATCCAGGCTTGCAGAAACAGCTCCGCTGGAGCTTTGATACCTATAACGTGCTGGTCGCGGGAGATCGCGAGAGCGCACTCGCACTGGTTCGGAGGCATGAACCCGCGGTCGTCACCATGGATCTCGGGCTTCCTCCCGATCCGGACGGTGCCTCGGAAGGGCTGGCGACGCTCGAACAGATACTCGAACTTGCGCCGGACACCAAGGTGATCGTCCTGACCGGCAATCAGGACCACGGCAACGCCTTGAAGGCGATTGCCCTGGGCGCCTATGATTTCCACCAGAAGCCGTTCGATCCCGAGATTCTGGGTCTGGTCGTCAAGCGGGCCTTCTATCTGTACGCCCTGCAACAGGAAAATCGCAGGCTGCTGCAAACCCAGGCGGCCGCACCGATCAGCGGCATCATTACCCGGGATCCCGCCATGATCAAGGTGTGCCGCAACGTCGAGAAGGTCGCTTCATCGGATGCAACGGCCATCCTGCTGGGAGAAAGCGGAACCGGCAAGGAGATCCTGGCACGGGCGCTGCACCAGTCCAGTCCGAGGCAGTCGAAATGCTTCATGGCGATCAATTGCGCGGCAATTCCCGAAACGCTGCTGGAGAGCGAACTGTTCGGGTACGAGAAGGGGGCGTATACGGGAGCGGCCAAGCAGACGCTGGGCAAGATCGAACTCGCCAACGGCGGAACGTTCTTTCTTGATGAAATCGGCGACCTTCCGATGCCACTCCAGGCAAAACTCCTCCGTTTTCTGCAGGAAAGGGTGATAGAGAGGGTGGGCGGGCGCAAGGAGATCCCCATTGATGTGCGCGTCGTCTGCGCGACGCACCAGAATCTCAAGAAATTGATAGAAGAGGGACGATTCCGCGAGGATCTCTACTATCGCTTGAGCGAAATCGTCATTACAATTCCTCCGTTGCGCGAGCGTGCCGGCGACGCCGCGCTGCTGGCACACCATTTCAGGAACAAGTTCTCCGCCCAGGAAAAGCGTTCCTCCCTGAATTTCAGCCGGGAGGCGCTCACCGTGATCGAAAACCATCCCTGGCCCGGCAATGTCCGGGAAATGGAGAATTGCATCAAACGCGCAGTGATCATGGCCGATGGCCCGTTGATCAACGCCGAGGATCTGGGATTGCCGGCTGCCGCCGCGCCGGTGGAACCCATCAATCTTCGCCAGGTTCGCGAAAAGGCGGAGTGCGATGCGCTGATGAAGGTGCTTGCGCGGGCGGATGGCAACATTGTCAAGGCTGCCGAACTGCTGGGCGTCAGCCGCCCCACCATATATGATCTGATGAGCCGCTGCGGGTTGAAGCAGTGATCAATTCCTTGAATCCGGCAAACAGGTTTTCCTCTCGATGACAGACCTCGTTCATACACTCATCTTCAGGTCGGCGGACCGATTCGCCGACAGGGAGGCGCTGCTCTACCAGGGTCGGCGAATGGACTACACCGCCCTGGCTGATGCGGTGGAAGCGGCAAGCCAAGCCCTGCTCGCGGCAGGATTGGACCGCGGCGAACGCGTTGCGGTCTATCTCGAGAAGCGTCCGGAAACGGTCGCTGCCCTGTTCGGTGCTGCAGCCGCAGGGGGGGTATTCGTACCCGTCAACCCGCTTCTGAAACCGGAACAGGTCGCCTACATTTTACGCGACTGCAACGTCAGAATCCTGGTGACGTCGGCCGACCGCCTGAGATTGCTGGCTGAGAACCTGCTCCAGTGCCACGACCTGCATACCGTGATGGTGATCGACCCGGGAACGTCCGCTCCCCCCGCCGCCCATTTCACCGTCCTCCCCTGGAACGCCACACCCGCCATCGGGATACCTGCTGCGCCGCACCGGGCGATCGACGGCGACATGGCGGCCATCCTCTACACATCCGGCAGCACCGGAAAGCCGAAGGGAGTGGTACTCTCCCATCGAAACCTGGTCGCCGGTGCGGCGAGTGTCTCGGAATACCTCGAAAATACGCTGGACGACCGCATCCTGGCCGTATTGCCGCTGAGTTTCGACTATGGATTGAGCCAACTCACCACGGCCTTCCTCACCGGCGCCACGAGCGTCCTGATGAATTATCTGCTGCCCCGGGACATCATCGGGATTCTGGAAAAGGAGCGCATCACGGGCCTAGCGGCGGTCCCGCCTCTGTGGATACAACTGGCCCAATTGGTCTGGCCTGAAAATCTGGCGCTGCGCTACCTCACCAATTCCGGTGGAGCGATGCCGCGCGCCACCCTAGACCTGCTCCGCCACAGGGCACCCCATGCCCGGGTTTTCCTCATGTACGGTCTCACGGAAGCATTCCGCTCCACCTATCTTCCACCGGACGAAGTGGAAAAACGGCCGGACTCCATCGGCAAGGCAATCCCCAATGCCGAGGTGCTGGTGCTGCGTGAGGATGGCTCGCCTTGCGCAACGGGCGAGCCGGGGGAACTGGTACACCGCGGTGCCCTCGTTTCCATGGGATACTGGAACGATCCGGAGAAGACCGCCGAGCGCTTCAAGCCCGTGGGCCCCCTCCATACCGGTCTGACCATCCCGGAACTGGCGGTGTGGTCCGGTGATACGGTACGCAGGGATGAGGAAGGCTTTCTCTATTTCATCGGCCGCCGCGACGACATGATCAAGACCTCCGGCTACCGCGTCAGCCCGACCGAAATAGAGGAAGTGGTCTACGCCACCGGACTCGTGGGAGAAGCCGCCGCTCTCGGCATCCCCCACCCTGTTCTAGGCCAGGCCATCGTCCTGGTGGTGACGCCGCGAGACGGCGCAGGACTGGATCACGACGGACTGCTGGCGGCCTGCAAGCGTGACCTGCCAGCCTTCATGCTGCCCAGCCGGATCGAACCCCGGAAGGAGAGCCTGCCACGCAATCCCAATGGCAAGATAGATCGCAGGTCGCTAGGACAGGCGTTTCAGAATCTCTTCATGGATAATGAGACATGAGCGATACTCGGCCGAAGCATGCCGCTCCGACCCAGTTCGAGGTACGCGACGACTGCCTCCAGATAGGCGGCATGCCGCTGACCCGCCTCGCCCGGCGTGTCGGGCGTACCCCGTTTTATGCGTACGACCGGCAACGGATCACCGAGCGGGTGGCGTTTCTGCGCCAGCATCTGCCTCCCGAGATTCATTTGCACTATGCCATGAAGGCCAATCCCATGCCTGCCGTGGTTCAACACATGGCCGGCCTCGTGGAGGGTCTCGACGTGGCCTCGGCGGGCGAAATGCAGGTCGCGCTCGATACGCCGATGCCGCCACACCTGATCAGCTTCGCCGGCCCGGGAAAGACCGGCGAGGAACTTGCCTGCGCGATTGCCGCCGGCATCGTCCTGAATATGGAATCCGAAGCAGAGATGGAGCGTATCGCCGACCTGGGTGTCCGTCTCGGCATCCGCCCCAAAGTGGCGGTTCGCGTCAATCCGGATTTTGAACTCAAATCTTCCAGCATGAAGATGGGTGGCGGGCCCAAGCAGTTCGGTGTGGATGCGGAACGCGTTCCCGCCATGCTCGCCCGGCTGAACACCCTGGCACTCGACTTCGAAGGGTTCCACATCTTCAGCGGCTCACAGAACCTGAAGGCGGCAGCCCTCCAGGAATCCCACGAAAAAACATTTCAGCTGGCCATCTCCCTTGCCCGACATGCCCCCGGACCCATCCACACCTTGAATATCGGCGGCGGCTTCGGTGTTCCTTACTTTCCAGGCGACCAAGCCCTGGATGTGGAGACAGTGGGGAAGAATCTCGGGCAACTGCTGCCAGGCGTCAGACACCATCTCCCCGACACTCAGATCGTGCTCGAACTGGGACGGTATCTGGTAGCCGAAGCCGGCATCTATGTATGTAGCGTGCTGGAACGAAAGGAATCGCGTGGCCAGGTCTTCCTGGTGACGGACGGCGGGCTGCACCACCATCTCGCCGCCTCGGGCAACTTCGGACAGGTCATTCGCAAGAATTATCCGGTCACCGTCGGCAACAGGATGCAGGGCAGCGAACGCGAGGTCGTCTCAGTGGTGGGCCCGCTGTGCACGCCGCTGGATTTGCTGGCGGACCGTATGGAGATGGCGGGGGCGGATGCCGGCGACCTGATCGTCGTCTTCCAGTCCGGAGCCTACGGCCTGACAGCCAGTCCGACTGCGTTCCTCAGTCATCCCGCTCCCGCAGAAGTACTGGTATAGGGAAACCGGCTCGGCGACGGGACGAGTCGTATCGCACGCGCCTCCGGCACACTGCCAGGCTGGCGCGCACTATCCAAACTGGAAGGATCATGAGCATGAAAACCGGAGAACTGTCTTGAGCGGGCTATGTGGCTGGATGGGCCATCGGGGCACTATCGATGAAAATCACGGGCATGTCAGGAACATGGCGGGGACGCTGGTACGTTCCGAAGGCATTCCTTCCCTGCTGGCCGGAAGGAATGCTGCACTGGCGGTGGCCGCAGGGAAAGACAGCACCCACCTGTGGCAGCATGGTGAGTTGCTCGTGGCGATTTGGGGTCACGCCGGTTTCAACGATGTGCGCCTGACCGAACTGGCCCGTGTCCAGGGTATGGCAAAAACCTTGGCCGATGACTGGCGCGAGAAAGGGGAAAGATCCCTCGAATGCCTGACAGGGGCGTTCTCCCTATGCATCCTGGATGGAGATGCAGATACCGCCGTTCTCGCCATCGACCGCATGGGCATCCATCCGCTCGCCTTTCAGATTGTCGGCGAGTGCCTGGTGTTCGGCTCATCAGCGGATGCGATCAACCTGCATCCGCTGGTCAAGCCTGAAATCTGCCCCCAGGGCATATACAACTACGTGTACTTCCACATGATACCCGGCCCCGCCACCATCTACCGGGAGCAAAGACGCCTCCTGCCCGGGGAATATCTCGTGTACCGGAATAAACACGCGAATATCGGCCGATACTGGGAGATGACGTTCGTCGAGGAGGAAAGGCGTCCCTTCGAGACACTCAGGCAGGAATTCCTGGACGTGCTGCACTCGAGCGTCCGGCACGCGATGGACGGCCACGAGGTGGGCGCCTTCCTCAGTGGCGGCACCGACAGCTCCACCATAGCCGGCATACTCGGAAAAGTCGGAGAGCAGCCTGCCCGTACGTACTCCATCGGCTTCGACGCGTCCGGCTATGACGAGATGGAATACGCGCGCATTGCCGCACGGCATTTTTCCACCCGGCACAAGGAATACTACGTCACACCCGACGACATCGTCGCGGCCATTCCGCAGGTCGCCGGGATTTTCGACCAGCCTTTCGGCAACTCCTCTGCCGTTCCGGCATTCTACTGCGCGCGCATGGCCGTTGATGACGGTGTCACCAGGATGCTCGGCGGAGACGGCGGGGACGAACTCTTCGGCGGCAACGTGCGCTATGCCAAGCAGCATCTTTTCTCCCTGTACGAACAGGTACCCTCGGTCATCCGCAAAGGGATGGTCGAACCTCTATTGTTCGGCATGCCCGGGGGCGCGGCCCTGCCGCTGGTGCGCAAGGCCCGCAGCTATATCGAGCAGGCATCGATCACGATGCCCGCCCGCACCGAGACCTACAACTTGCTGGAACGCTACGGCCATCAGACAGTATTCACGCCGGAATTCCTGTCGCGTGTCGATCCCGGCGATCCCGCCGACCTTCTGAATCGAATCTACCATCAAAACGAAGCAGCTAGCCTGATCAATCGCATGCTCGCGTTCGACCGCAAATTCACGCTTGCCGACAACGACCTGCCCAAGGTGGTCAAGGCATGCGAACTGGCCGGCGTGGACGTCGCCTTTCCTCTCATCAGCGACGAAATCACCGCCTTTTCCCTTCGGCTCGAACCCCGTCTCAAACTGAAGGGTACGCAGTTGCGATACTTCTTCAAGGAAGCATTGCGCGGATTCCTCCCGGACGAAATCATCGCCAAGCAGAAGCATGGCTTCGGCCTGCCGTTCGGCGTATGGCTGCGGCATCACCCGCCGCTGCAAGCCCTGGCCCGCGAAAGCCTCAACGGTCTGAAGGCGCGCGCCATCGTGCAACCGGAGTTCATCGACAGGCTGTTGGGGCAGCATCTGGACGAGCACGCGAGCTATCACGGCACCATGGTCTGGATTCTCATGATGCTGGAACAGTGGTACCGGCAGCATACTTCCCGGTAAAAGCCCTCGGCAGGTTCGCACACCAGTCTTTCTGTCCGCGGCAACTGCAGACGCCCGCCTCGCACTGCGCCACCGGAAACGACACGGCCGGCAGTCGTATCCCGAAGGCTTCCCGGCGTGGCGCGCCACTGTGCCCCTACTCTCAATGTGGTTGAAATTATTGAAGTATCACCCACGTATCAGGGAGCAGTCGAACCAAATTGATGCTTGACATGAAAGCCGCCTTACAGCATACTCTTCCCCTCACATTGTAATCAATATGCATACCAGCGTGGCAAGTGGGGATATTAGCTGGAGTCGGAACACGTGTTTCGGGACGGGACGCGAGGGGGGAGCGATTGAAGCACCCGGTGGGAGCGTAGCTGGAGGAAGTCCTGTCTGACCGACATCCTCCGCAACCGGCATTCATGGTGCGGTGAAGTCGACATAAAAAAGATCACTGCGCAGTGCGACGGATATGGTGGCTTCCATGCCTTTACCTTGCAGCCCCTTCAGGCATGCCCGGCAACACGCCATCAGTGTCCTGCCGAATTTGATCCCGCACTGCAAGCACGTGATGCACTGCGAAAGCAGATTTGGCGCATTGAATCCCCGGGGTCGATGTCCGAAATGCTCCCGACTCCCTTCTCAAGCCGATGCACAGGCGTTGGGCCATCCTCCGGAACCGGCGCACCCATCCGCCACGAATGGCATCGCACGATACACGATGATTTAATGGGGGCAATACTGATGAAATATACGGAAAGAAGGAGAACATAATGCAAGAGACCGCATGGCAGGTATCCCTTGTATTGATGCTGTTGATCGCATTCGGGGTGGTGTACGTTGCCATCAATTCGGGCAAGCGCGAGGAGGACTATGGCCCGCTGGTGAAGCGCGCTTACGGATTCCGCACCAAACTGTTCTGGGCGGTGGCGCTGGTATTCTTCCCGGCCATGATCTACAACCTGACGGACCTGCCGTACGACACCAGTCGAGCCGCTTCCAGCACGGGAACACCCCAAGTGATCAACGTGACCGGCCACATGTGGTACTGGGAGATGGATCGAGACCAGGTCGACCTTGGACCGGTGGAGATCCGGGTCACGAGCGGAGACGTGAATCACGGCTATGGCATCTATGACCCCAGTCTTCGCCTGATCGCCCAAACGCAGGCAATGCCGGGCTATACCAATGTGATCCGGCATACGTTCGACAAGGCGGGCACGTACCGGGTACTCTGCATGGAGTACTGCGGCATCGCGCACCACAACATGATGACCGAGTTCAAGGTCGGCAATATCTAGAGAGGAATAAGAGCATGGCAAGCTATACCTATACCCCAACGCCCGACTATGGGGCGAAGGCCGGCGTGCTGGCCTATCTTGTCGTCTCAGCCGTGGTCCTGCTGCTGATGATGGTCTTCGGCCTGATCATGAGACTGGAGCATTCGCAATATACCGAGATCGGTGGACTCTGGTTCTACAAGCTGATGACGCTGCACGGTGCGGGCATGGTCGGCATCGTGGCCCTAGCGGGCGCGGCGATCATGTGGCACTTCCTGCGCCAGTACGTGGAACTTTCCACCGGTATCTTCATCGCCAACCTGATATTGTTCCTGACCGGCGTCGTCATGATCCTCGCAAGCGTGCTCCTGGGAGACTTCCACGCCGCCTGGACCTTCCTGCACCCCCTGCCCAGCACATCGATGGGGCTGTGGAGCGAATGGGCGGCGGCGGCGTTCATGGGCGGCCTGCTGGTGATCGGCGTGGGTTTCGTGCTGCTCCACCTGGACATCGCCCGTGCGATCATCACCCGCTACGGCGGGCTCGGCCGCGGACTCGGCTGGCCACAGCTCTTCGGTCCCGACGACGGCAACGCGCCGCCGCCGGCGGTCGTCGCCAGCACCATGGTCACCATTGTCAACCTGGTCGGCCTGGTGGTGGGTGCCAGCATCCTCATCATGATGCTGATCAACCTCTACGTGCCGAGTTTCGAAGTCGATCCGCTGCTGGCCAAGGGCATGATCTACTTCTTCGGCCACGTCTTCATCAACGCGGTCATCTACATGGCGGTCATCGCGGTCTACGAGATCCTGCCGCGTTACACGCAGCGCCCGTGGAAGGCCAACAAGGTGTTCCTGGCCTCCTGGACCGCCTCCACGTTCATGGTCATGTTCATCTTCCCGCACCACCTGCTGATGGATTATGCCTATCCCAAGTGGTTCCTGATCGTCGGCCACATCATCGGCTACCTCAATACCTTCCCGATCCTGATCGTGACGGGCTACGGCGCGATGATGATCGTATACCGCTCGGGAATACGCTGGGACATGTGCTCCAGGCTGCTGTTCGTCTCGCTCGCCGGCTGGGCGATCGGTGCGATGCCGGCCTTCATCGACGGCACCATCACGGTCAACTACGTCATGCACAACACGCTATGGGTGCCGGGTCACTTCCATACCTATCTCCTGCTGGGCATGGTCGCAATGGTATTCGGCTTCATGTACTATCTCGTGAAGCCCAGCGAGCATGCCACGGACAGCGCCATCGACGTGGCCGCATTCTGGGGATTCGTAGTGGGCACCATGGGATTCACGCTGAGCTTCCTGTACTCGGGCAAGATGAGCGTGGCGCGCCGCTACGCCGGGCACCTTCCGGAGTGGATTCCCTATGACCGGATCGCCTCGTTCTTCGCGGCACTGCTGATCGCCTCCGTGCTGGTGTTCATCTTCCGCTTCCTCGCGGGACTGGGCCTTGCCGGTCGGGATTACCAGCGGGCATCCCTGGCGCGAAGTCTGGCGACCTGATGTCATACTCCACCTGAAACTCCCATGAGCCCGGTTTCACGCAGCATCATCATGACGGGGCTGGTAACCTTGCTGGGCACATGGGGGTTTTGGTTGGGAACGGACGGTTTCACCGCTTTCACTGCCGAAACGGCACGACGGGTGGAAATCCTGAAATCCCCCCGCCCCCTTCCTCCTGTCCAGCTCGTGGACCAGGATGGACACTCCTTCAGTCTCCGGGACTATGAAGGCAAGCTGCTGGCGGTAGACTTCATCTATACCCGCTGCACTACCCTCTGCCAGAGCATGGGCATGATCTTCAAGCAGATTCGCGACCTGATTCCCGAGGAATCGCTGGGACGGGATTTCATGCTGCTCAGTATCAGCTTCGACCCGGATCACGACGATTCCGCAGGCCTGAAGAGATACGGCAAGGCATACGACGCCGATGGCCGCGTCTGGCGAATTGCGCGGGTTCCCGACAAGGCGCAGCTCGAGTCGCTGCTCGACGCCTTCGGAATCGTCGTCATTCCCGACGAGCTAGGCGAATACGAACACAATGCCGCCCTGCACCTGATCGGTCGCGATGGGAGATTACGACTCATCAGCGACATCGACAAGGCGGTGCCTTTTGCCGAACAGGTGACGGCGCTGTTGTGATCCATACCGCATCCCGGGGCGACGGGAAAACGGCAGCGAGCCTCGCGATGCTGTATCTGTTGCTGGGCACGCCCTGGGCACGGCACCAACTGGAAGCCTCGATGACGCTGCACATGCTGGTGCAGATGCCATTGCTCGTCATTGTCGGGATCACCGCCTGCCGCCTGCTGCCGGATTGCTGGCGGCAGCGTCTCCTTGACGGCCTGGGAGGTGCGATACCCTGTGTGGTCGTGGCCATGTTCGTTTCCAGCTACTGGATGCTGCCTCGTGCGCTGGATGCGGCACTGACCGAACCGCTTGCCGAGATCTCAAAGTTCATCACGCTGCCATTGCTTGTCGGCTTCCTGCTTGCCCTGTCCTGGCGACGGCTCACCCTGATCGGCCGCGGGTTCGTCTGGACCAATTTCTTCAGTATGCTGGCCGTTCTCGGCTGGCTCTACATCGTGGCGCCGGTACGCATCTGCAACAGCTACCTGGTAAACGATCAGCAGCACGCCGGCTGGTATATGGTTATACTTGCGACGCTGCTTTTTTTGTGGTGGCTCGGCACGCTGCTGGTCGGCGACGGCGGCGGCCCTCGCAAACCATCCATAGACACGGATCGCACGCCTGAATAGGATCGAGACAACATTTCACTAAGGAGAACTGAAGACCATGGATTATCATCCGCCATTGAAACTCATGGAGGAAGTCGAGGCGGCCAGCAAGAAAAAGGCCGGCCTGGACGTGGGGAAAATGCTGGTCAAGGGATTCATGTCCGGTGCCCTGCTTGCCTACGCCACCGCGCTCGCCTTCAAGACCTCCATCGGGTTTACCGAAGGGGCTGCCGCACTCGTCGCCGGGGCCGTCTTCCCCGTGGGATTCGCCATGATCATACTGCTGGGGATGGAACTCGCCACCGGCAATTTCGCGGTACTGCCGGTAGGCGTGGTACGGGGGAAGGTCACCACCGCGCAGATGTTCAGGAACTGGGGCTGGGTATATCTTGGCAACTTCTTTGGCTGCGTGTTCGTCGGCTTTCTGATCGCGATCGCGCTGACGGAAGCCTTCGTCGAGGGCCATGGCGCATTGGGCGACAAGATCATCGCGGTCGCCATTTCCAAGACCCTCGTCTATGAACATGCAGGCGCCAACGGCTGGCTGACCGCATTCGTCAAGGGCATCCTTTGCAACTGGATGGTGGCGATGGGCACGGTGCTGGGCATGGTGTCCACCTCGGCCTGGGGGAAAATCTCGTCCATCTGGCTGCCGGTATCAACCTTCTTCGCCCTGGCCTACGAGCACTCCATCGTGAACATGTTCGTCATGCCCACCGCCATCCTGCTCGGCGCCGACATCACCGTGGGGCAATGGCTGTTCTGGAACCAGATCCCCGTCACGTTGGGCAACATCGTCGGAGGCGCCGTCCTGACAGGCCTGGCGCTGCATTATTGCAACAAGGGGCCCTCCCAGGCTCCGGCGGAACAATCGTCCGTCCAAGGCACGAGGATCGCACCCTGAGACGATGCCGGTCGGCCGCGCCCTCGGATATCCGGAGCCGGCCCATGGGTAATTTTCTTGACACTTGGGAAGTGCCACGCTAGGCTACCCCGTGTTTCAGGGTGGGGATACAGGCCGGATCGTTGAATACGGAGGTCCGGCAAAAGAATAGTTGTGCCTGCGGCGCGACCCGTCGAGATCGTGACGACAGAACAACAACGAACGGAAAGGAGAGAAGAGATGTCTGTGGGATTGTGCAGGCTATTGGGGGTGGTGCTGTGTTTGTTGTTGCCGGCATCGTCGTGGGCGGATTTTCCGAGCGTACCGCGGGAGTTGTACAAGGCGCTGAGTTTGGAGGATGATGCGAGTCCGAAGGAGCTGTATGAAGCGGTGAAGAAGCGCTACAAGGATCCGGCGACGGGGTCGGGGCCGGGGGCGCTGGCGCAGTACTGGGAGCCGATACCGTACAGCATGTACATGGATCCTGCGTCATTTTACAAGCCGCC
>NZ_FPIQ01000023.1 GCF_900119085.1 Nitrosovibrio sp. Nv17
GCCCCAACAAACAATGCGCATCGCGGGCACCCCACATACCTGTTCGGTGCTGCCGCATGGAAAAAAGCAGAGGCCGAAGCCCCCGCTGTGATCAGTGAACCACGTGCTTTCCTACAAAAGACCCGACTCGGCGAACGAGTACGGCGTGCCCTGACCAATCACGAAATGGTCGAGCACCCGCACGTCGATAAGCGCCAAGGCGGTTTTCAACTGCTCGGTCAGCACGCGATCCGCATTGGATGGCTCGGTGGAGCCCGAGGGGTGCTGATGGGCGAAGATGACCGCAGCGGCGTTCAGTTGCAAAGCGCGCTGCAACACGACGCGCGGATAAACCGAGGTCGCATTGATCGTTCCATGGAACATCGGCTCCACGGCCAGCACGTCGTGCATACTGTTCATGAATACAACGACGAAGATCTCGTTGGACTCGGCGACCAGCTTCAAGCGAAGGTAGTCCCTGACCGCAGCGGGCCGTTCAAGACGTGGCCCGGCTTTGAAAACCCGTCGCTCCAGCAGCACGATGGCTTGCTGAACGATCCAGTCTTCGTGCTGAGCGGCAATATCGGAAAGTGACTCCAGACAGGAGTCATTGATGACGACAGACATGGCGAACCTCCAGGCAGGGAAATCGGAGGGCGCACATGTCCCTGGAGGGCAGGCCCTCCAGGGAATGGAACAACGGAACAAGGTGCATCCATCACCGCTGCTGCGGTGATCGTTCGCGGCCAGGATGCGAGGCGAACGGGTCGCGGTCAGCGCAGCGTGCTGCGTCGTAGCCTCAATGACCGCAGGCTACCTGGGCATGTCGCCGACAACGTCGGCAGGCATTTCGGTGGTCGGTGGAGCGGCGGCATCCTCAGCCACCAGCATATCCATGGCCGACAGCAGTGCATCGCCTTCGATCGGCCCCGGCAGCACGATTGTCTGACCGGTTTGGCGATCCTGCAGACGAATCGAAGGCGTCGCGGTCACGCCGCCCTTGGTGGCTTCCTTGGCCTGAGCGCGAATCACCCTATCCGGTCGCTCGCTGGCCAAACACTGCTCGACGGCTGGGTTGAGGCCGGGATAGCGCAGACCCTCGGGCAAGCCCAGGCCGTCGCTACGTGTGTGCGCATAGATCCATTCAATGGCCTGCCAGAACGCAGCATGCCCGCCACTTTCGGCGGCGCACTCGGCCAGGCGCGCTTCGACGGAGGCGGCTGGTTCGTGCGCAGCCAGCGGCAGGTGCTGCCATTGCAGCGCTACGTCCGCGTTGGCACACACCCAGCGCTTGAGCTGCGGGAAGTACGCTCGGCAGAACGGACATTCGAGGTCGGCATAGAGCGTCAGCGTGAACCGGCCCTTGGGGTTGCCCATCTGCCAGGGAGGCCCGGCCATCTGCGCCGTGCTGATCGGCACGGGAGCTTGCGATTCTGATTCGCTGGGTGCGGGTGCCACGAGCCAGATCAACAGCAGCGTGATCAATCCAGCGGTCAAGAACCAGGGCCAGCGCTTGCGCGAGCGCCGACGGCGGAACGCCTGTACCGGCATAGGAATGGAAGGACGTTTTGGCTTCACGGCAGGCTCCGGCGGCTATTGCGGCAGACCCACGGCTGGCGACTTGATGCCGCGCGCCTGGTCGATTCTCTCGGCCACTTTGAAGGCCGCATCGAGTTCGCTGATGCCGTGTTGCTGCATGAGCTGGTAACGCTCGGCTTTTTCCTCGGGTTCGGTCTGCGCGAGCGCGAGATAGAGGCTCGGTGGCACGGCCCGAAACAGCACTTCAAGGCTCTTGGAGAGGATGACGCCCTCGGTGAACTTCCCTGCTTCCTTGCGCGCGGAAAGCATCAGCGCCTTCTGCGCAGGCGAGAGTTCGCGGAACCGCGCGATCTTCTCCACCTCATCGGGCGGCATCGACAGGCAGATCCACCACTCGATCATGTTGAGCATGGGCTCTGCAGCGCGCGGCAAGTCGTCGATGTTTTGTGTGGCGAGCCAGAACCAGGCCCCCAGCTTGCGCCACATCTTGGTGATCTTCACCACGTAGGGTGCGAGCAGCGGGTTCTTAGTGATGATGTGTCCTTCGTCGGTGACGTTGATGATCGGGCGGCCCAGGTACTGATCGCGCTCGGCAATGTTGTTCACCGTGCTGATCAGGCTGATGTAGGCAATAGAGAGCTGCGCGTTGTAACCTTCGCGGGCATAGGTCGCCAGATCCACCAGGGTGATGTCGGCTTCGGGCCACGGCGAACCGTCGCGGTCGAACATTTCGCCGTCTGTGCCTTGGCAGAACATGTCCATGGCGTCGGCCATCTCCAGCAATCGCACACGCCGCATTTCCGGCAGCGTCGGGTCCTGGCTGCGCGTGCGCAGCGCGTTGCGCACATCGCGCGTGAGAACGGTTCGCTTCTCGCCATCCTTGCTGTGGCAGTGCTCGGCGGCATCGAGGATGCACTGACGGATCAGTGAGCGGTCGGCTCGCGTCATCCGGGCTTCTTCTTTATCTTCGCCGCCGGTGATCATCAGCCTCGCGGTGATCTCCAATTCGCCCAGTACGTCGCGCTGCTCATCTGCCTCCATGGCCACAGCATCGGGTCGCAGGTCTTCGTCCAGGGCATCGGCGTCAAGCGTCTGCACGTCGCTGGGCGTCTCGATCAGCCGGCGCGCATCCGCGAACGGCGCGAGCGTCACCCCCGAGCCGGGGGCCAGTTTGACCCGGTTCACGGTCAGACCCAGGCGCCGGGCAAAGTCGCTGAACAAGCCGAAGCTGTTGCCGGCCTCGACAATGAACAGGCGGGGACGGTAGATCGCCGTGACCTGATTCAAGAGGTTATTGAGGGTCGCCGACTTGCCTGAACCTGTCGGGCCGAACAGAAACAGGTGGGCATTCATCTGTCGATCCAGGCGGTTGAGCGGATCAAAGGTGATCGGCCCGCCGCCGCGGTTGAACATCGTGATGCCGGGGTGCCCCGTACCTTGGGCGCGGCCCCACACGGGCGAGAGGTTCGCCGCGTGCTGGGCGAACATCAGTTGGGTGTACCACTTGCGCCGATCCTGGCCGGGGTTGTAGCAGCACGGCAGCCAGCGTAAGTAGCTGTTCAGCGGTGCCACCTCGTCGTCTTCGCGCACCGGCTGCAAACCGGCGTTGAGCATGACGTTCGCCAGGTCGAGGCCACGCCGATCCAGTTCCGCCTCGTCGCGCCCGCGCAGGTAGAACGCCAGCGTGCCACGATAGAGCTTGTGCGCGCTGCCGATCAAGGAGCGGGCTTCATGCACGTCCTTGAGCGTCTGCTCCGACGCCAGCGTCTCGCCCACAGCCTTCTTCGCCAGATGATTGAGATCCGCTTCGAGAACATCCTGCGGCGTCGCGACCAGCGTCAGGCAAAGGGTGGTGTCCTCGGGCATCTGGTCGAACAGCGTGTTGATCGCATCGCCCTTGCGCGTCTCGCCGGTCAGGTGTCCCGTGCCTGGCGGCATGCGCAGGCGGTCGGTGATCAGCACGCGGTGCGGCATGCCGTCGAAATGCCAGGTGCCGTGCGCCACGTCGGAACGCGGCTGGCCGAAGAACAGCCGTTGGCTGAAATCCCGTCCGCTCGCCAGCTCGATCTCGCCGTCCTCGCCTTCCTCCGCACTGTCGGGGTAGCGCGCCAATGTATAGAAGCGCTCCCGGTCTTCGGCCCCAGGCCCGAGCAACGTGGGGCGCGGGTTGAACCAGCGCAGCAACCAGTCATGAACATCTGCCGCGACCATGCGCCGGGCCTGAATGCCGGCGTTCGCCAGTCCGCCGCACAGGCGGTCGCAGACGATATTGAGCATCTGCTCGGGCGTCTGCCCGCGGCGGCTGTTTTGCCCTTGCCCGGTCACGCGGCGGTATACCACCATGCGCACGCGCCGGGTCTGGCCGCGCCAGCGCAGCCGTGTGACCACCGTGTCCTCGAACAGGCCGCCCGGCTTGGCCACCGCGCGCAGATGGTGCCCGAAGAAGCGCAGGTAGAACTCGCTGAACGCTGTATCACGGGCGCGCGGCTGCACATAGTCGCGCAGGGTCTGCATGTACTGATCAAAGCTGGACTCGTCCTGGGCGTAGAGCTGCAACACCCAGGGGGTTTCGTCCAGTTCATCGAAACTGTCCTGTAGCGCGTTCTCCAAGGCATCGCGGGCCTGCGCGAGCCAGCCGGGTTCCCGGCCTTCGGTGCCCAGCGGCACCAGCTCGTAAAAGGCCGCCACCGATTGCCCGTCCTCCAGCAACATGGCCTTCGACTGCGGCAGGAACTCCACCCAAGGCAGCAGTTCCACGAACGACGGCGCGACCTCGTACAGTGCCTGCTCGTCTGCCATGGTCGCCGGCCTGTGACCTTGCACCGCCGTGCCGGGTTCGGGGATGCCGGCCTGGTGCAGTGCCTCGACGTGGCGCTGCCAGCCATCCGGCTGCTCGTCATCGCCAGCGCCGGACGCGTCCAGCTTCGGTGCGGCCAGCTTCGGCCAGGGGAGTTTCCAACGCATCAGTAGTCCTCCACGCGCTCGCCTGGCATGGCGTACTGCACGCGCTGGTACAGCGGGAACACGGTCGTATAGCCCGGAATCGGCACCGGGTCGGTGCCCGCCAAATGGGGATACACGTACATCACGAGGTCGGGGTTGGGCAGGCGCTGGAACTGGCGATAGACCTCATTGCGCGCGGTGCGCGTGTAGCGCATCTGCTCGGCAGGTACGGCTTGCACGTCGGCCTCGGTCAGCGGACGGCGAAGGCTCTGGCGCGCATCAAGCAACTGTCTGCGCGCCACCTGGCCGGCGCCACCGCCGCCATCACCGGCGTTCTGTTTCCAGATGTCCATCATCGTGCTGTCGCCGTGGGTCAGCAGCTTTTCCTTGCTGGTGGCGCAGCCGCCGAGCAGCGCGACGGCCAAGGCCAGCGCCAGGCCTTGAGCCCAGCTATTCAAGTTCGAGAGCATGGCTTTCTCCTGCGCGGTGATCGACCTTCCGGCCTTCTGGGTCGAAGTCGATGGCAAGCGGCTTTTCTAGGTGGACGGCGACCTTGGCACCGGGCTGCACATAAACGGCAGCGAAGGCCTGGCCGTAGAGCTTGTTGACCCAGCTCGACATGTCCTGAACGCCACTGGCGAGAATCCGGCCCACGGCTTCCTGGCCGCTGATGCCCACGCTACCGATGGAGCCGTCGGCGCCGACATAGGACGCCCTGCCGCTGTCGGATTCGATCAGTGAGGCCACGCCGGCGCCAGCCGCCGTGATCAGCGCCTGGGTGCCGAGGTACTGTTGCGCATTGCTGCGCCGCTCGCCGCTGACACAGGGAATGCCGTGCGGGTCGCTGATCCAGCCCAGACCGTCGCGTTGTTGGTTGTTTTGCTGGTTGCCCTCGCGATCCTCGGGAATGGTGCGGATGGTCCCGTCATGGAACACGAAGGTGATGCTGCGCACCTGGCCGCGCACACACGAAAGCGTCCAGTCGCCCGATGCGGTGCCGGAGAACACGGCTCCGGCCACATCGGGAATGTCGATGCCGTTCGCGGTCAAATTGTCCGGCCCGACCAAGACCTTGAAGGGGTACGGATCGTTCACCGTACCGTCGATCGGCACGCGGCCAATCAGCGCCGTCATTGTCACCGACCCCATCAGCGTTGAGTTGGTCGGCACGGTGTAGACGGGCGTCGCGGTCTTGACGCCAGCGGCGCGTGCGCCCGCGTTCGCCACGGTGTGCGCTGTGGTTTCCAGCGTGCTCTGTGCGGAACCGAAGCTGGTGGGGAAGCTTATGCCGCCATTCGACCTGCCGCGCCTGTCGCTTTGTTTCGCGTCATCAGGCTCCACCCAGCGCATACCGCCTTCCATGCCAGCCTCGTCGCCGTCACGCAGTCCCAGCCCCACCGGCAAATCGGCATGGCCACCGCCACGTCCGCCGATGCTGTCCAGGCGCTGCTGCAGGTCGGCGAGCAGCCCCTCGGTCCGCTGGCGCGTGCTGGCCGCCTGCTGCTGGTCACGGCGCAGGTCGGAGCGCTCGGATTCGAGGGCCGAACTGATGCGCTGGTCGATGGCGCTCTCGCGCTGGCGCAGTCGCTGATTCTCCTCGCGCTGCGACCTGTTGTCGGACAGCGCGGTCTGAAGCTCGGTGCGCAACTGCTTCACCTGGGCAACCAGCGTCGCCACGGTGTCGCGCGGGGTATCGCCCTCGATGCCCAGCGCCTTCATTTCCTCCGGCGTGAGCCTGCCGCCGCCATCTGCTGTGGGCGGCGCCGACGCACCGCCTCCAGAGAACAGCCGGATGGCGACAAACAGCACCAGCAGGGCCACGGGGATCAGTAGCCACTTCAGGAGTCCGTTACTGCGCATGGCGGGCCTCCCTGTCGTCGCTGGCGGCTGCTTTGGGCTGCGGGAGATGCACCGCAGGGTCGAAGCGATGGATCGCCGGCAGCAGCGACTGCGCGAGGCCGTGCCCGCGCGTCACCAGGTACAGGACGGTCGTGTCCTCAGATGTTCCGCGTGGGCCGAGCGCCTCATGCTGGAAGGTGGCGGTGAGGAAATCACCGTGCAGCATGCGCGGATCGAGGTTGATCCAGTCGTTGCTGCTGTTGGTCAAGCGCACGGCAGTGACCCACTGGTCTTCCAGTCGCCACGAGGCGACCGCGACCGCGCGTGCCGGCAAGGTCGGCATCAGCGTGCCGAGGTCGAGGTCGCGGCGCAGGTTGACCCGAATAACGCCTGGCAAGGGTTCCACGGTGCGCAGCGGCGCGTAGAGGTTCTGTGCCGCAAAGCGTGTCAACACGACGGGGATTGGCGTCTCGCGCCGCGTCGTCCGGGTGTCCGCCTGATTCTGGACGCGCGTCTGGGGTGTATCGGGTCCGTCAGGCTGACTGCCATAGCGCGCCGGGTTGCTGTCGCCTTCGACGATGCGCACCGGCTCCAGCTCAGTTTCGCTGTCCTTGGGCAGTTCCGCCGCAATGTCGAGCAGGATCAGCGCGCCCGTGTCGGCGTCCTGCAATTGCAGCCGTGTTGGCTCAATTGGCTCGCTGGCACGCAGGTACACCGCGCCGCCCGCGCTCTGCACGCGCAGCCGCTCACCGACGCCCGCAGGCACGCCCACGCGCACGTTTCGGTCGATGAACACGATGCGCTCCTGGCCGACCTTCAACGGCACCGCCAGCGGCATGCGCTCCCAACGTAGGATTTCCACCGCCTGGACGGCGGGGGACGCGACCACTGTGGCAGCCACGGCCAGCAGCCCCAGCAGCGCGAGTACAGGATGCTTCATGGGGAATTACCTCCTTGAGGCGCTTGCGGCGTCATTCCACCAGGCACTGGGCGCGTCGGCTCCAGTGCGCTGATGCGCTGGGGCGTGCCTTCGTAGCAGTCGAGCACCAGGCCGAATGGGTTGCGTGCTGGATCGACGTCCACCCGCGCGACCTTTACGGGGTAGCGCACCAAGGCGCGTTTGACCTGCTCGGCGCCGTAGTACTCGTCGGCGCTGATGTCCAATGTCACCACCCAGTCGCGGTCGGAAATCACACGCACGCGCGCCGTGGGGTTGTCGCCATAACTGCGGCCGGGGATTTCGTAGATGCCACGCACACGCTGGCGCAGCTCGCCGGTGCTGCGGCGATAGTCGTAGTCCGCCTTGAGGAAGGCCTGGCAGGACGGGGTGAGGTACGGCGAGAGCGTGTGGAGGTTGCGTGCGTAGTCCTCTTCGCCATTCGTCGGCCAGCGGTTGAGGGTCTGGAACACGTAGAACGTGAACGCATAGACCGATTCAGGCGGTACTTCCCACCACTTGCGGGTACTGCCGGAGCGCAGGTCAGGCGGGACGTGGATGGTCAGGTCGCGCGGTGCGCTCCACCAACCTCCGCCCATGACCAGGGCGACGACGACCAGCGCACCCGCGCCGAGGCGCAGCGTCCTGATGTGCGCCTGCAGGTGGGTGATCTCGTTCTTGAAACGGCTCATCGTGCGCCCCTGTGCATGCCCCTGCGGGTAGTCCAGAAGCCAGAGCGCGAGATCAGCACATGGCCGCCCACCCAACCGGCCATCAGCGGATGGCGCGTGGCAATCCGCCATTGCAACTGCCGGTACAGCCAAGTGTCGGGACGCCCACGCTTGAGGCGGCGCAGAATGCCGCCGCCGATGAACACGCCCAGCGCCACGCCCAAGACAACGAAGGTCGGCGCGATGGCAATCGTGCGGAACACCCAGGACAACGGAGCGCCGACCACCAGGCCGGCGGCGCCTGACAGGCCGCAGCAAATCCACAACTCGTCGGCGGTGAGGCCGCGCACGACCACCGGGTGCCTGTTGAGCCGGTGTGGAAGGAACGTGACTGTCCCATCGGCACGGACATGCTGTTGCTCGGACATGGCCCGTCCTCGCTTACAGGATGCCGGTTGCTTCGGTGAGCAGCCAGATGCCGATCACGAGCAGCACGGCACCGATGGCGACCGTGAGGCCGAACTGGCCCCACGTCTTGCGGCCAGTGTGGATTTCCGCGTAGGTGCCGTAGGCGTGATAGCACACGCCGATAAACATTGACGCCACCACCAGCAGGGCCACGAGCATGATGATGTCGTAGCCGTAGTTCCTGATCGTGTCCATGATGCCGCTGCCGGCGCCACGAGTCGGGTTTTCCAACTGCGGCAGGCCTTGCGCGAACGTCAGCGCGGGCAGCGCGGCGGCACCCAGGGCGACGGCGGCGCGTTGGACAAAGCGAGTAGTGAGGATGCGGTTTTGCATGGTCAAACCCTTCAGGTCAGGAGAGGAGGAAGAATGTCAGCACGAGGTACATTGCGACGAAGCGGATGCAGACGCCGAGGAACTGACGCTGGTTGAGGCGGTTCTCGGCCCACCCCACGTAGGCCGTTCGGATGGCCCAGACGCCCCAGACGAGCAGAACCGCGAACACGACGCCGACCAGGACGGTCGCCATCGCGGATGGTGCGATGCCGCTGTTGACTTGAAATGCCGAGACCTGGGCGCCGTTCATGGTCTGCCCTGCGCAGTCGTCGGCAGCGATGGCGGGGCGGCCCGCTCAGTGCGGTAATCGCCAGCCAGTTCGGAGAGGTCGCGCGGCTGGGCGCGCGACGGTGTGAGATGGGTCAGGATGCCAGCGCGCACACGCTCAAGGTCAGCCAGTAGTCGCGGGTAATCGAAGTGGTAGCGCTCGCCCGGTGTGATGGGGGTATGCGTCGCGCTATCTGCGACGGTGCGCTCCAGCGCGTCGAGCTGGCGCAGCGCGGCAACCAGCTCCTGACGCTGCATCGGGGATTCGGCCAACGCCATCGAAGACTGCCCCATCAGTAGGGCCGTCACGAGAAAAGTGGGCACGCCGCGATGCGCGGCGCGCAGCCAGATCGGAGCCAACATCGCGCCATTCCTGTGTGATCAGCAATGGTTTGATCGTGGCGATCAGAGGCGTTTCAGACCGCAAACAATAAGAACCTGCGGATGACCGGATTGATCGCCTAGAGATACTTCTTGAAGCTCCCTGCAGTCAGGCTCACGGCCAGTCCCAGCAAGGCCGCGCTCGGCAGCAGGATCAGCAGCGGATGTACCGAGATCGGCAAGGCCAGGTACGTGACCCAGGGCAGCAGGGCCAGCGGCATCAGACTGGCTTTTGCTCGGTGGTAGATAAAACCGGATTCGCGGCCCGCCCCGAACCGGCGTACATCGCGGCGTACCAAACCGTCGATCAAACCGACAAATGCCGCCGTGAAAATCAGCGGCAGCGTGAGCGCCAGGACCAACAAGCGCACCAAAAAAGTGAGTGTGGTGAAGGCGGCGGCGATCAGGTAGCTCTCGGTCCAGACATAGACCTGGCTGATGAAGTAACGGAAGTTCCGCGCCTGTCCTTGGCTGGGCGCACGGGCGCGCTCTGCGGTCTGGCTCATGCGCTCCAGCAGCCCTGATCGCACGAATACCCATTCATAACCGGTATCCACCAGCGCATGCGCCGTGCGCCCCGGCTCCTGCACGACCACGCTGCGCGTGAAGTGCTCGGACAGGTGCCCCAACTCGTACTGCAACATCTGCTGGGAGTGCTGCCAGCCCTGGTCTTTCCAGAACAGGTGCATGCCGATGCACTCCATCAGGATCGAGAACAGCAGCGAGCCAACCAGTACCCCAAGCAGCCGGAACGGCA
Source organism: Nitrosovibrio sp. Nv17 (assembly GCF_900119085.1). Lineage (GTDB taxonomy): Bacteria > Pseudomonadota > Gammaproteobacteria > Burkholderiales > Nitrosomonadaceae > Nitrosospira. The sequence continues at coordinate 10,115 of NZ_FPIQ01000023.1, forward strand.
AGGTGATGGTGCCGCCGATCAGGCCCTGGCGGCGGTTCTGCTCGCGCTGCGCAGTGGCGGCGGCATCGCTCATGGCGCGGCCTCTTCGTTGGTCGTGTCGCCCGTGTCGGTGATGGGTGTGGCGTTGGCCGCCTCATCGAGCAAGTCGTCCGGCAAGGCCGCGTCCTGCAAGACCGGGGAGCTGGTGAACTCCCACCACTGTGTGGCCTCGCTGTAGCTCTGACGCATGCGCCCAGCCAGTTGCTGCAAGTCCTCCGGCATCACTTCATCCGGGTCGGGCGCCGGCAACGGCATGCGCACCTTCCAAAGCTGGCCACCCTGCAGCAGCGCGAAGCACTGGCCTTTGGGCAGGCCGACGACGTGCGATGGCTCGATCATCGGCACGCTGGACATGCTGATGCGGTCTTGGGTGTTCGACGTAAAGTCTGTCGCGCCCCGAATGTCGGAGCTGTCGGTCGCGCCGCTGACGATGGTGGTCGTATAGACCTCGACCCTCGGCAATTGCCGGGTCAGTAATTCAGCGGTAGCCGTCTCGCGCACGCGCAGCATGAACAGGTTGTTGAAGTTGCCGATCACCTGACCGGCCTTTGCCCGATTGCCGATGCGGGCTTCGATGTCCGAGAGGGTCTGCGTGTACGCGGTGACTTGCAGGCCAGCGCCGCCGCCCTTGTTGATCAGCGGCACGAACTCGTCGCCCATCAATTCGTTGAACTCGTCGGCGTGGACGTTGATCGGCACGCGCGAGCCGGCCGATGCGCCCGGCAGGCCGTCGTCGATCCCGTGCTTGTAGATGTGGCCTGCGACCGAAACCAGGTCGGAGAACATGGAATTGCCGACCGCTGCGGCGACCTCGGCGTCGGACAGCGCATCCAGGCCGACATAGACCACGGCGCGCTTTCGGATTACCTGCATCCAATCGAAGATCGGACGCGGGTCGGCCAGGTCGGAGTAGTTTGGGGCCAGAAGCTGGGCGATCTTGCCGCTGGTGAGCTTCTCCAGCAGCGGCAGCAGCGATGCGACGATCTTGTCGAAGTAGGTCTTGTCGTAGCGCACTGCCGAGCGCAGGCCATCGAGCACCGGGTCGTAGTTGCGCGCCTGCGAGAGGTACTGCTCCAGCGCCACCACGCGCTTCTCGCGCCCGATCATGTTGCGCGGAATGTTCTTCTCGTTGAGCTTGGCCTCGATCTGGACGATCACCTCCCAGGCCTTGGGCTCGGTCTTGGCGAAGTAGTGCTGGGCGTACTCGATGAACAGCGCGTCGATGTTGATGACGTGGCGCTGGATCAGCATGTAGTCCGGGCGCTGGCCCAGTTCCACCAGGGCGCGGGCGATGATGTTGACGAAGCGCCACGCAAACTCGCGAAATGCCGCGCTGTTGCCTTCCCCGGAGAGCTGCCCTGCAACACGGGTGGCCACCTCACTGATGCGCCCAAAGCGGCCCACAGCGTTGTAGCGCGCGGAAATGTCGGGCCAGCCCAAGTGGAAGACATAGAACTCACCCGCACGGCCCGCGCGTTTGGCCTCGACGTACACCCGCTTCAAAAGGTCGGCATCGCCCTTGGGGTCTATGACGATGACGACCTCGTGCTCGCCGTCGGCGTTCTTGCGTCGAATGTCCTGGGTCACGAACAACTCGGCCAACCGCGTCTTGCCCACGCGCGTGGTGCCCAGCACCAGCGAATGCCCGACGCGCTCACCCAGCGGCAGGCTGACGTCCACCTCATCGGGTTCGATGCCGTGCAGGCGCGGCAGGCCGCCCACAGGCGGCAGCGGGCGCACCGGGTTGAAAGGCACATCCCAGCCCGTGAGCGCGGGCAGCCGGGACAGCGGGAACGGCGCGAACTCCAGCCGTTCCTCCAGCCTGCGCGCCAGCCGGTAGGCCGGCGTCAGCTCGACGTAGCGGCGAAATTCCGGTCGGTACGTCTGCATCAGCCGATGGGTGTGTTTCTGCTCCCACAGAAACCCGCGCCCCACGAACAGACGCTGCTGGCTGACCGGTACGTCCTTGCTGGTCATCACGTAGCGCGGCAAGCGGCGAATGTTGCGCCGGTAGCGCAGGATGACGCGGGCATCGCGGTAGCGGATGGCACCGTAGGCGCAGAACGCCAGCGCACTGCCGACGCCCATGGCCGGACTCAGCGCGAGCGACCACGGGGCCACCAGGGACAGAAACGCGGCGCCTGCACACGCCGCGACGGTATAGAACTCCACCGCTGGGCGCAGCAAAACCTCGACCGGCTGTTTCCCCGACATGGCTTCATTGCTCGATGCCGGTGGCTGTGATCAGCGCCGGGTAATGTCGCAGAGCCAGGCGCTCGGCCAGGTCGTCACCGGCCACAGGCGCGAGGGCTACGCCCGGCACCAGGGCGCGCAGCCGTGCCAGGCCCTGCACGGTCTCGACGTTAACCACCAGGCCCACCGCGCCGCGCTGGCGCAGCGAGGCCGCCTGACGACGAAGCCAGGCGCGGGACGCCTCGTCGTCGCCGATGACCACAAAGGGCCGCAGGCCCGGTGCCTCTATCACCCGCCGCGCGACGGTGCCAGGCGTGAGCTTGGCACTGCGCACCGGCAACATCGCGGCCTCGTCCATGGGCGTGGCGGGCACCGGGAGCATTGGGATGGGCGGTCGGGCCGGCGCATCGGCGCGCGGCTGAAGGTTCAGAGCCTCGTAGTACGGCAGCGCCGACGCGCCGCCACGGTCTTCGACCACGATCAGCGGCTCGCCGGCACGCGAGGACAGCGGCAGAGCCGCCAGCAGCACGAGCAGACCCTTCAGCGTGAAGTTGCTCAGAGGGAGGTTCGTCATGGGGATGCCTCCTGGCGCGCAGCGAGGGCCGCGGTGGTTGGGTGCGTGCCCTGCACACGGGCAAGGTGGCGCGACACGCTCCGCCGGTAACGGGCGGCAGGTTCTCCGCCCGCAGGACGGTGGTAGCGACCGATTGCCAGCAACCAGTCCTCGCCAGTGGTGTGCTGCTCTTTCAGGATTTCAGCGGCGATGGAAAGATTGCGGTACGGGTCGAGCAGGTCGCACGCGCTGGCGTAGCGCTGTTGGTGGTAGCCGAGGTTGATCTGCCCCAGGCCCGCGTCGATGCGCGTGTGCGGCGTGGCGCGCATCGCCTGCTGCAAACCGGCGCAGGCGTCGGCGCGTGTTGCGTAACGACGCGACTGGCCAGCGACGTTGAGCGACCACGGCCACGGGACGATGCGTCCATTGCGTCGGATGCCGCTCTCTTGCAAGGCTACGGCGTAGAGCACCGTCGAGGGGATGCCTGCGCGCTGTGCGGCAAGCTGGTAAGCCGGTGGCGGAAGCTCCTGGGCATGGGCGGCGCAGGCGCACAGGCCCGCCGCGATCACCAGTGCGCGCAAGCACTGCGAAACGGAGGTGGCCACTATGGCTGGCGCTGCCATTGACCGTTCACCTCGCGCACGACCGCAGGAAGGTCTCCGGGCAAGCTCAGCGACAGCCACCGCCCGCCATCATGGTTGAGCGTGATGCCACCGCTGCGCACGCGCGCCGGATCGACGTTCGCCCGCTTGGCCCAGTCGCGGATACGTGTGTCGTCCTGGCGGCTGCCGACCATGTACAGGTCGAACTCGGTACCAGAGGATTGCAGGCGCTGCACGAGCTGCCCGCAGGCCGCGCAGCCGTCCTTGATGAACACTGCCGTGCGGCCTGAACCGCGCAAGGGATTGGCGCTTGTGCCGGTGTCGGGCTTGTCGTCAGGCAGGTTCACCCGCTGCATGCCGGGATTCAGGCGCTGCCAGGCCTCGTCGTAGGCATGCTGGTAGGCGAGCAGCTTCTCGACACGGCGTGCCTCGATCTGTACCTGCAGCTCTGCGTAGCGGAGCCGTTCCTCGTCGGTGCGCGCCTCGATGCCCAGGGCGGACAGCGGGTCCAGGTTGGGTGAGTAGATACCCAGCGGCCCATCCATCAGTTCGCGATAGCGCGCCCACTCCTGCGGTTGCAAGCCCCAGTCGCTTGCCACCCGGTCGTCCAAGGCGCGAGTGACCAGCGGACGCTCCTGGCTCTGGTCATTGCCGGCGGGGGCCGTGGTCGGTTGCTGCGCCCAAGCGGACAACTGGGCAGACACCAGCAGAAGCGCGGAAAGGATAATGGCAGGCTTCATGTCATGTCCTCAGCTCAAGGGATCGCCACGCGACGGGTCTGGTCGCCGGCCTGAAACACGGCGGAGTTGCCCTCGACCGCCTGAAAGCGCCATGGGCCGAGCGAATCGCCGGGCAGCAGTACCTCAAGCTGATCGGGCGTGAAGTCCCCGCTGCTCGGCGCGACGGACAGGCTGCGCTGGCCGGCGCGAAGTTCGGCGCCGACGATGCGGAACGGCAGCGGCAGCGGTTCCGGCTTGGCGGTGGGCCTGCGCGGTGTGCGCGGCTGAGCGGGTGCTGCGGTGTGCGCAACGGTCTGGCGCGTCTTGATTTGCTCGACCTCCGTGCGCAGCGCCTGAAGGTCGTCAGTAGCGGCATAGCCGCTCAGCGTTGTCTCGACCTGCGCAGCGCGTGCTTCCAGGAGTTCGCGGGTGTCTTTAAGGTCTGCCGCCGTTGCGACGGTTGGACGCTGCTGGATGGCCTCAATGGCCTCGGCCAGACCCACCGCCTGCGCTTCGAGACCTTGCAGGCGGGAATTAAGCCGCTCCTGGTCGGCCTGCTCGTTCACCGCCTGGTAGCCGAGAGCGACGAAAACGCTGAGGCCGATCAGCCAGAGCCACATCAGGCTCTGCAACATCATGGCGGTGATCGGGTGACGGGGAGACTGCGCGGCATTCATGGCTGGCCTCCCGAAACCGAAGGCATCAGCGGAAACGTCTGCACCGCCTCGGCAGCAGACGGTTCGTGTGCGTGCTCGGCGGTCGCACTGCCTCCAGCCTGCTCAAAGCAAATCTGCCGTGCCCGGTCATTCGCGTGCAGTTCCCAGGCCGGGCCAGCCAGGGTAAGCAGCGCATCGCGCAAGGTCATGGGGCCAAGATGCAGGTGCGCCGCCGGCAGCGGCAGCGCATACAACTCAGTCACGGCGTGGGCCGTCTCGCAAAGCTGGTAGCCACTGCGTTTGAGCACATGCCGCAGGCCATCGCCCACCGTGGCACGGGCATCCTCCGGCATGGACACATCGATGGTCTGCAACAGCAAGTCACGCTGCGCTGCCGAGGGTGCCAGCTCGACCAGCGTGTAGCGGCCATAGCGCACGACGGGAATGAACTCGGGTGCCTCGGGTTGGGGAACGGAGGCGATTTCCTCTATGGCGTCTGGTGCCAGTGGCGCGGTCGTGGTGGCGCAGCCGCTGGCCAGGGCAGCGGCCAGGAGACCAGCGCCGACCAGACGCCGGGATACATGGATGGCGGGCATGGCATCGGCTCTTCTGTTGCGATGCCGATACATTGGCGGCGCGATGCCGTGCGGTCAGCCAGGAATGCGAACTGGGTGGTGCCCGGTTTGCTGCCTTGGGCAAGCGCTCGGCCTTCACGGGAACACTTTGGAATGAGAGAAAAACGCAGCCCCGCCCACGAAGAACGCGGACGGGGCTGCAAGGTGGGAAGAACAGAAAGCCGGCGGCGCTAGGCCGGCTTGTGGCGTGGAAATCAGGCGGTGACCAATTGCCGGGCCAGCGCCACTTCGACGGAATCACCGTCCTGGTTCAGGACATCCAGCCCCGATTCGGGCACATCGCCCGAGGTGGACTGCGAGACCATGATCTTCTTGGCCATCAGTTCCAGGCAGGTCATCTGCGAGGAACCGGCATAGCCGAGGTAGATCACGCGCACGGGTTGCTTCTGCCCGATGCGCCAGGAGCGGCGTGCTGCCTGTTGGAGCGAGTACACGTTGTAGCCACTTTGCATGAACACAATCGTCGGGAACTCCAGCAGGTCCAGCCCCGTCTTGACCAGCTCGGGATTGGTGACGAGCACGTCGATGCCCCGGTCCAGTTGCTCGGCGATCCAGTCCTCGCGGCGGCTGGCATCCACGCTTGCGCGCAGTACCGCCACCTTGAATCCTTCCTGCTCCAGCAGCCCCTTCAGGCGTGACGTGGTGTCGCGCGTTCCGGTATAGACCGTGTAGGCCAGAACCTTGCGCCCCTGTTCCTTCTCCGCTTTGCAGATGTCGATCAGCTCGCGCTCCTTGGGGCTGATCTCGAACTCATTGAACTGAGCCGGGACAAACGCCAAGGTGTTGCGCGTGCGCGGATGCACCACGGTCTCCGACCGGAAGCAGCAATCCGGCCAGGCCAATAGCACGTTGAGCACCACCCCCAGCAAGGTCGTATCGCGTCGCGCCAGAGCCTGTTTCAGTTCTGCGGTCAGCCGACCCGCCAGATCGCGGTAGGCCGCAGCTTGCGCCACGTCCATCTGGACTTCACGAAACTCCTCGTCATACGGCGGCAGGACGTTGCCACCGATGTCCTTGAGCTTGAGGAAAATCGTAAACGGCAGGATGCAGCGCAAGACGCCTTTCGGGCCGAAGCCGGGAGCCTTGACCGTGCGCACCGATACCTTGGTGCCCTTGGCTGTCTTGTGCGCCGTGCCGGCGCTCTCGGAGTAGATGTCCTTGAGGACGCCGTGATCGCGCATGAATGCCATCGCAGCCGAGGTCATGCTGCCGCTCGTGGTCGGGCGGTAGCCGTCTTCGATCATCCGTCCGGGCAGTGCCCGGAACAGCAGGTAGAACAGATCATCGCCGTAGCCGCCCATCAGCGTGCCGGTCAGCAGCAAGGTCTTGCGAGCCTTCGCCGCCAGCACGCCCATGGCCTGGCCCTGGGCACTGCCACCGTTCTTGTACTCGTGCGCCTCGTCGGCGATGAGCAGGTCGAACGTGCCTTGCGGTAGGTAGCGTTTGATGAACTCGGACGGTTGGTAGCCGCCTTCGCCAAAGCCAAACTCCATGTTGGCCATCGCACGTTCCATGCGCGTGGCCTGACGGTCGGAAAACACCAGCTCGCCGTTGCCATCCATGAGGTTGATGAACTCATGGATGTTGTCGCCGAGCATCGACGCCAGGAACCCGTCACCGAACTTTTGCATCAGCTTCTGCGCGGTGACCTCTCCGATGGTCGGTATGCGCTTTAAGGCTTTGAGCACGGCCGAGGACTGGTCGCTGCCGGACAGACTGCGCGGGCGGATCAGTGTCCACAGGGGCGCGGCGCAGTGGCCGCACTTCCTGCGGCACTCCTCGGCTTGGAGCGCGATCGGGTTGACCGGCTCGCCGTCGAGGTCGGTGATGACCGTGCCGCAGTCCGGGCAGGCCGCCACGTCGCCGTGGCGGGTGCGCCGCGTGGTGAAGACAGGCTTCCAGTGAAAGCCCATCCGCATCCTGACGCGCCCCAGGACGAAGAACTCCTGGCCCGTGGGCTGCACGCCCAACTGCTCGCGCAGCTTGATGAGCTTGACGAGCGTATCCGGCCCGTTGAGTACCCACACCTTGGCACCGGCCACCGTCTCCTGGATCTCGCGCCGCCACTTGTAAACCAGGTGGGGCGGCGACAGCACCAGAGTGCGGCGATAGCCTTCGGCGTTGAGCACGGCGGCCGTGGCAATGCCGACGGTCGTCTTGCCGCAGCCCATCTCGCCATTGACGATCGCAGCACGTTCGCCACGGTCGATCAGCAGCTCGGCGGCGGCGTGGACGACTTCGGCCTGGGCTGGGAACAGCTTGCGCTTGAGGCTGGCGACCACCAGTTGCCGGTGCGCCTGCGGTTGGCCGGTATAGACCGGCGGATTAGCGCTGTTGAGGGCGTCGAGTAGTTCGTCGCCGAACTCGCCGACAAAATCCTGAAGGCTCAGGGTCAGAGGGGATGATTTCGCTTCGAGCAGCTCGCCCGGTACGGGCGCTGCATTGCTGGCGGTGGTGTCGAGATCAACGGGCATGGTGATGCTCCATAAAAAGAATGGGGCATGCACCACCCCAGCGGGGCGCTGACATGCCCCGTGGTGGGAAGAGAGACGGCAAACCGTCGGTGGTTGGACAGTACAGGCGTTCCTTGGCCTGCGGTGACAACTCGCGGTCAGTACTCGTTGGGCAGCAACAGCGTGGTGACGCTGCGATCCCATTCGGTGATGATCCAAATCTTCAGGCCGGGTGTGACCTCGTAAGAAGAAAACAGACGATCCTCGCCGGACTTCAGCGCGGCATCGTTCTGCCGCCTGTCGCTGTCGTCGAGGTCGCCCCAATCGCCGCCGAGGTGGCGACGCAGGTAGGGAGTCGGGTTGAGCCGGCCCTGTTGGACCAGGTCATCGACGCCGCAGGTCATGACCACCTGGCCTGGCGAGAAGCGCAGGCTCGGTGTCTGGCTGATGGAAAGTGCTTGGGCTGCCATGGAAGGCTCCTGGATATGGAGGGCCACGGGCGACTGGACCCCGGTGGGTGGAAAAATCGACGGCGAACCGTCGGCGGTGAAAAACAATCAGCGAATGGTCAACACCTCGCCCCGTGTCGGGGAGTCAGGCGTCATGTCCCAGGCGCGGATCACGGGGACGAACTTGTCGGTGAGGATGCGGGTTTCGGCGATCGAGCCGTCTTCGCGCTCGGTGAATTCCCGCTGGAGCGTCTTGTCCTTGTGGGTGTCACCTTTGACGACGAGCACGCGCCCCGTCTTGGATTGCACGACTCCCGAGATCGCGCCTGCGGCCAGAGCCAGGGCGAGATGCCAGTGGGACAAGGCCCGCGCCGGTGGACGCAGCGTCTGCTGTGCGGCCCCCAACTGCGTATCCCGCGACGGCCAGAGGCCTTGCAGTCTGCCAACCTCATCGGCGAACTGCTCCGGCTCCATCGTCACGCGGAAGAAATGCCCCGGCTCCGCCGGGCTGGCGGGGACGATGTACGGCAGGAACGGCCATTCGCTCGGCAGCTCCTCGGCTTCGACTTCGCCAAGCCCAATCTGCAGCAAAAGACTGCGCACGGCCTTGACGGCATCGGGTGTCTGCTCACGCTGACGTACCCGTCGCCCGAAGATCACCACCTGCTTGAACTGCGTTTCCACCGCTCGATAGATCCGCAGGTCGGTGTAGTGGCGTGTCAGCCAGCCGACCAGCTCGGCATCGAGCACGTAGCCGGGGACGATGAAGACCAGCACGCCGCCGTACTGCAACAGGGGCAGCGTGCGCTGGTAGAACAGCTTTTCGAGGCGGGCTCGGCCCTGACCTTGATAGCCAATGTTGCCGTTGACGTCCTTGGACAGGTCGCCATACGGCGGATTGAGCCAGAGCAGACCAAAGGACTGTTTGGAGATCATCGTGTCCATCAGGTCCGCGTGCAGACAGTGATCGACCAGACCACGGGCATGGCGCGCCCGCTCTGCGTCGAACTCGACGGCGAACGCCTTGGCCTGCTCGCGCCCCAGGGCATGAGCCGCTTCGGCGATTGCCACGCCTTCGCCGGCGCAGGGATCGAGGATGCACATCGGCCCATTGGATTCAGGCGCACTGGGCATCAGTGCATTGAGGGCTCTTTCGAGCGTGGGTTCGTCGGTCGGGAAGTACCCGTTTTTCACGAAATTGCGGGCGAGCCGCGGGAACATGAGAGCCATGGAAGTCTCCTGGTTGGCGGGGATGATTGGCGAAGGCACGCCTTGGCGTGCCTTCGCAGGTGGGTCAAGCCGCTACCGTTTCCGGTGTCCAAATCTTGGCCGGATAGGGATAGGCAGTGAGCACGTCACTGCGGATCAGCGAGCCGAGCGCCTGGGTCAGCGCCGGCACGTCGATGGCGAGCCGATGGCCCACCAAAGGCCCGAGGGCGAATGGCAGACGGGTCAGCATCTCGCGGCTTTGCAGCAGTTCCAGCACGGTTTCGCGCCAGTGGTCGAGCAACGGCAGTGGGCAGGTGTCCTGCACCAACGTCCACAGGCGGTCAAGCCGGTGGTCGCTATCGCGGGGCAGCAATGCCAGTGCGCTGGCGTTGGCCTTGTCGGGCTTGATGCAGCGTCGGTCGAACAGCCACACGTTGGACAGCGAACCGAACAGCGTTCGCCGGTAGGCGCGGGTCATGCGCTTTTCCAGGCGATCGACGTTGCCGACGAACACCGGGACGCTACCGCCCTGGTCAGTGATGACGTGGAACTGCTCCAGACCTTGCTCGTCGCGCCCGAGGGTCAGGCGAGCCAGGAACTGCTGGACGGCGGTGTCCCGCGCCCAGATCGACAGGAAGATCAGATTGCCCTGGTCATCGCCGACGCAAGCGTCGGCCATCACGTCCGGGCATTCGTCGATGCGATACAGCGTGGTGGAAGAAGGGTTTGCGGGCATGGTGGTGTCCTCGGATAAGCGGGAACAGCAGCGCCGCTGGGGCAAGTGCTGCCCCTTGGGGTGGTAGGGCAAACGCCCTGGTTCAGGCCATCAGCGTCGTAGCCGGGGCTGCTTTGGGTATGCGCCGCTGCGCGTGGTAGGCGCGAACGCCTGCACGCCAGTCGGCGGATTGCTCCGGTGCGAGATCCAGATAGGACAGCGGGCACGAGTAGTAGTACGGGTGCATGGATTCGTCCAGCGGCTTGTAGCCCCACTGGCCGCCGCTGCGTTGCAGCAGATCGCAGCGGATATAGCGCAGGGACTGACCTGGCGCGAGATCACGATGTACGCCGTCGGCCTTGGCCGTTACTTGCGTAACGGACCAGAGGACGTTGCCACGCAGTGCGTGGGCGATGACCTTCACGCTGGTGCGCTCGGTCTCTTGCGGTGTGATCAGTTCCGCGATCAGTTCAGACCGCGATTGAGGGGAGAAATACCAGCCCATGAGAGGCCTCCGGGAAAAATGAAGCCGGAGGCTTCCCCCAAGGGGAAGGCCCCCGGCGGGTGGGTGAGGAACACCGCAGATGCAGCGTTCCGTACTACGCGGGTTGCAGTTCGGCCTGGCGGCTCCACTCTTGCGTCTTGAAGTCCAGCGCATAACCCAGTTCGCTCAAGCGAGCGATCTGCGCGCGCAGGGTGCGGCGGTCGATGGTCGAATCCAGTTTCACGGACTCATCCAGCGGCCACAGCAGGCCGAACAGCGCGGCATCGCCCTCTTCGGTACTGCCGGAGGCAGTCGCCGTAACGGGCGTCGGCGCATCCACACCAAAGGGGGTGGTATCGACCAGCGGGTCTGCGGATGCCTGCACAGGTGCGGGCTTGGCGGGCCTGGACGTTTTGGCTGGTTTTGCCGGCATTGCTGGCGTTACCGCAGGCTGTGCGCCCAGCTCTTCATCAAGTGGATCGAGGTCCTGAGTGGCGAAGCTGCGTGCCTCGTCACGGCTCAGTTTGTCGATGTCGTAGAGCGTCATTCCGTCCAGACTGGCGCGGATTTCGAAACGCATGCCACCACCGACCGGGTAGGACTTCGGGAAGATGTATCTGATGATGAATTCCCCGTCGTACTTGCCTTCGGGGTATTGCTCCAGCTCCGGGTCCTTGACCTCGAACGTACCGAGGTGCGTGGCGAGGCGACCGACGGTGAAGGGGCCGTTCTTGCCGCGAATGGTGCGCAGCGTGAGTTGGCCGGGGACGACAATGGGCGAAGCCGATTTATCGGATGCCGATGTGGCTGCCATGATGGTTCTCCTTAGCGATTGGGAAGACGACAAGGCCCGCGAGGGCCTTGCCGATCAGAACGAAGCAGCCAATGCCGGCTCCTGCTTCTCGACTTCACCTTCGGACTCGCGCTCGGCGGGCTCGGCAGGCTGATCGGCAGCGGGGCCGGCGTCCTCGGCTTCGGACGCGGATGCGTCCTGGGCTGGCGGCGTCTCGGCTTGCGCGGGGCTCGTCGGATAGACCTTGGTGCCGTCGATCTTGATCAGGCCGATGTGGATCAGCGTCGATTCCAGGCTTGCGGCCGGTTCCCCAGCGCGTTCACCCTTGGTGCGGATGTACGGATCGATCTTCATGTCGTTGAGACGAAAGGCGATCAGCACCTTGCAGTCCCCTTCGATGGCCTGCACGCACCGGCGAACCAGATGCTCGGCTTCAGGGGTGGTAACGATGGTGTCGAAGTACCGATACTCCGGTTCATCGACAGGCCCGGCCAGCGCGGCGACGGTGCAAGAGAGGAACGGGTCGCCATCTTTGGGCGTGACGTCCTTCGGACGGCTGAGGTAGCCGATGCCGCGGGTGATCAGCTCGTGATGCCTGATCGAAGCCAGTTCGGCTCGGTCAAGTGGCTCGGCCTTGAGCAGTCGCGCCTTGAGGGACGCGGCGGCTTGGCCTTTCTGCTCGCCCTTGTCGCGGATGTACGCATCGCCCCACAGGTCGCCGAGGCGAAAGCGCACCAGCGGGCGCTGCTTGGGATCGTCAACGCCGATGCAGCGCTCGACCAGCTTCTTGGCCTCGGCACCCGAGACCTTGACGTCGAAATAGCGATAGTTGGGGTCCTTTGCGGAACCGACCAGCGCGGCGATGGTGCATGCCAGAAAAGGCTGCGCACGGCGGCCGCCCCGAACAGGCACTTCACGGACACGCTGGATGTAACCGATGCCCGAGGTGTGGAGGTCGAAATACGATTTCTCGTTGGACGTGGTGCTCATGGTGAATCTCCATAGGGATGAAGCGGAGACACGCCAGTCCCACGCTGCGGGGAAAGGTGCGTAACCCCGCGATGGGTTGATAAGGCGAAAGCATCCACCACCAGAGACTGGTGGCCGCTCGCGGATGGATGCGGTGCGAGCAGGCTCGGTCACGCAGTGGGAGCTGCGCCGCAACCTCGAAGACCGATGGTTGCCTGGCATGTCGCTGACAACGTCAGCAGGCATGGGCTCAGCATGGCCTCGCCTCGCGCGCGAGGCAGCCATCAATCGGCATCCGGGCGATTCCCTTTGATGAATCTCCCAGGCAGAAAAAAGGCCCTCCTTCCGAATGGAGGGAGAGCCTGTGGGGGCATGTCGCCTGGTTTTTTTCGTGGTGTCACGCAGGTACAGCGCGGCGCCGTCGGGACGTCTCCGCGCCGATCACGCTCACATCGATCAGACGCCAGCGTCCGTCGTCGATGAGCCGCTCCAGCACTTCGCCGAGCATGTCGAAGTACACCTCGTCGTGCCGATCGACCAACTCGCCGTCGCGGCGCAGCTCCACCGCATAGGTATCGCTGCCGCGCTGGTAGAGGATCGTCACCTGGCCGGCGAACTTCGCGGTCGAAACCGTGAAACTGATCGCCGGGGGCGTTTCGATGATCCTGGACGGCTTCGGATCGACCCAGGTGAAGTCGTGGGCGCCCGCATCGACCAGCATGTGGGTGATGCGCCGGAACCCGTCGGGCGCCGGCATTTCCTCCAACTGCTCGATGAGCTGACCCAGTTCCAAGCACTGCGGCTCGGGAATGGGCAGCTTGGCCGGCGCGGAGCCGAGGACGTGTGTCTTGACGGTGTAGGGAGTGCCGTCGGACATCATCTCGGTGCGCTCTTCTGGCGTGTCCGCACGCAGGCCGTCGAAACGGCGACGGACATAGGGTTGGACATGCACCTTGGTGCCCTCGCTGGGAACGGTGGTCACCAGGTTGGGATCGAGTACCGCGAACTCGCTGGGCTTGAGCTTGACGACAATGGCGTCTTCGCTGGCTGCTACCACCTTGCCGTCGAAGGGCTGGGGATCAATGACGAAGCCCAGTGTCGAGGACTGTGGTTGATCATCGAACACGCGGTACTTGAACGACCGCACGTTGCGCGGCACATGGCCTGCGACCAGCGAAGGCATCAGGGTCTTGATGAGAGAGCGATCCATGTGAATCTCCTTGAGGAAGAACAAGGGACTCCCGCCCGCAAGGGAGAGGTCCCTTGTGGGTGAATGGGCGCGATGCGTCCGTAGGAAGAAACAACCAGCACGGTTTCCCGCGCTTGCAGCCTTGAAGGTCATGGCTGCCTGGGCATGAGTCGGCAACGCCGACGAACATAGGGTAAGGATGGCCCTTGAGTGAGCGGCCTGCGCTCAGCAAACCGCACCGCGCCGCACCCGCTTTCCTGCGCCGGGACAAGAAAAGGCCCCTCGAAAGGGGCTGGGTGGTCAGGCTTGGTACACGAAGTAGTGTTCGCGCTGACGTGGAAAGAACACGTGCTTCCACGTGTCGCCGCCGGTGTTGCCACCGTCGAAAACGACCATTTCGTAGTCGTCAATGTCGGTGTCGGCCAGATCGGCGCTGGCGATATGGCGCATGTGCAGCGTGCCACTCAAGCGCTCGAATACCAAGATCTGGCCGATGGCGTCGTCCTGGCCCATGGCGTTGACGCAGGCTCCAAGCTGATGCTCGAAGTCGCGTGCGGGCGAGATGAGGTCGGGGAACATAAAGTGCTCCTATGAAATTGGACCAGCCCGGCTCCTAGAAAGGAGACGGGCTGGCATGGAGGGCAAAGAGGAAGGTGGGCTCGTGGTGTGTTTGCTAGGACTCGGCCAGCGGCAAGCCCGGCAACACGGGCGCGTCGGCGTCGAGGATGAGGATGCGCACTTCGGCCTGGCCAGCCAGTTCCAGGATTTTCGCGAGGTCGTCTGGCATGCCCTTGCTGCGGTGCTCCTGCCGAAGCTGCTCGGCGGTGATGCCATCGGCGTGCTCCAGGTTCTGGTCCGTCCAGGGCGTTGAGATCAGCTTGACGCCGATCGCCGGGCTGTACGGAACCCGAAAGGCGATGAACAAAAAGGCCTCCGGCGTGGCGAGGTCCGCCAGATTGGCGAGGTACTGGCCGGTTTCCTGGCTGATGTGCGCGCTGCTGATTTCCCAGCAGCGGCTGTAGTAGCCGGTCTCGAAACTCAGGCGCTGCACGATTTCCCGCGCGGCCTCGACCGAATAGCTGTCACCGACGTGGATCAGGCGACCGTCGAAGTCCTCGCCATGAATGGCATAGACCACGGCACCGATCACGCCATCGCCGTTAACGCCCTCATCGGCATCGCATTCGGCCAGCACCTCGGCGCTTATAGGTTCAGAGCCGTTCGTGACCACCGCGAAATCGCTGGTGACGATGCAGGAAGATGAAATCAGTTCCTGGTCGGAAAGATGTTGCTGGCTCGGGTGGATATTTCGCCAGACATGCGGGCTTCCGTCCTCGTAGCTGATGCACAGCATGCGGACGATTTTCAAGTTCCAGTAGCCGCGAACAAAGGGATTGGGATTCTGAGACATGGGAACGCTCCAGATTGAATAATGGAGCCAATTCCCGCCACCGGGAATTGGACCCGGTGGGTTGAAAAGGGAAAATGCGTCAGTCGGCGCTGATCGTTGGCTTTGATTCAGCCGCTTTACGCTGGGCTACGGAAAGGAAATCGAGGGACATGGCCGTGTGGGCGCATGTCCCTCGTGGGGAACGAAAAGACGGGGGTGTGCCGGAAACGGGCTCACCAGCCGCTGTAGTTCACCATCAAGTCGGCGATGACCTTGCGGCGTTGCAGGTCGAGACCGTCGAAGTCCGACAGCCCGTCGAAGTGGCAGCGCTTGAGCATGGCACCGCCCTCGCGCGCGTTGTAGAAGCTGACCATGGCGGACAGGAACATGCGTTCGCCGCTGCTCAGGACGCTGAGGGCATCATTGAGCAGCAGCATGTTGGGACGCAGATCCCACTTGCTCTTGGCCTGGTTCAGACCTTCACGGGTGCCGTCGCCGAACCACTCGGGACCAGCAATCTCGGCACCACGCTTCCAGGCCTCGAAGAAGGCTTGGGGCGCGGCAGCGAAATGCTGCTCTTCCCGCATGATCTGATCGACGACGTCCTGCGGCAGCAGTTGATTCATGGCGTGATTCCTCCAGTTGGATCAGGGAATGGCGAGCTGGGACCAGCCGCCTCTTTCGAGGGCACGTTGAGCCGCCGCATGGCTGCGGAAGTATTCGTGCGATTCCCGCGAAACGGGACCTTCGGTATCGCGCGTGCCGATGTAGTGGCCGGCGGCGCTTTGCAGGACTTCGAGCGGCAGGAACTTGCCGCAATAGGTCAAGGCCAACTGGCCGAAAGAGGCTTTGTGGGACATGGGTAGGCTCCTTGAAAAAGCGAGGCCTTGTCCCTCACGGAATGGCAGCTCCCGCACGCGGTGGATAAAAAGCATCGGCGTCACGGGGACGCACGTCCGCAGACTTGATGCGATACGGACTGGCGGGTTACGCGGGGAGAACCCGCGGCAGCCTGAAACCCATGGCTGCGGGCATGTGCTGACGAATCAGCGAACATGCGGGCAGCTTCGTGCGGGGGCCGCGCTGCGTCAGTTGGAAAACGGCATTCGACCCAGCCCGGATTGATCGCTCAGCCTGCTGGTCATAGCTGGCAGGGTCCGGCTATAGGGATCAGTTGAAATTGGAAGCTGTCTGGCGGAGGCTGATTGCTGCCGTTTGAGCTTGACTGGTGAGTGCCGGCAGCGCGCAAAAGTAGTCGCTCCCGGTCTGACGAATACCCGGGCGACTATGCCAGGACAACCCAGTCTGAGCAGCACATACGTCGGGAGGTGGCGATCATGGCAAGAACAAGCGTGACGCCGATGCCCATGTCAGGTTTCCTCTGGGCTCGCGCTGAGAATCCATTGATGAGCGGCTTCACTGGAGACGCTCCACACCGCGAGACCTGTTGTGCTTCGTGCCCGACCCACGATCATCATCAGCAGCGCGTTGCTGTTCAGCTGCGAACTGGCGATCAGGCGGCGCATGGCGTCGTCGTCGAGTCCCGACGCGCTGGGGTAGTCTTCGGCGTGCGTGTGCCACTCGCCCAGGTACAGCAGCCCCCGCTTGTGTCGGTCTTCAATCGCTCGCTGGGCGGCAACGGGATTGGAGCGGTAGCGATACCTAGAGCGCTCGTCACCAGCATACGGGCCGGAGGCCTCGATCACGCAGACCTGTTCGGCATTGAGCGTGCCGAACAGCTGGCCGCCAGCCTCGGTCGCCCAAGGGGTGGACTGACGGTGTCGGCTGACGTGTAGCAAGGCCAGTCGGGCAATCGAAAGAGCTTGAGAGGTGTCGGCGAGATGCCCGATGATTGAGCGCTTGGGCATCGGCTTTGCAAACGAACAGATCATTGCCAGGCAAACTCACGCACCGTCATCCGGTCGGTGAAGTTTTCTCTTGGTATGCCGCCGTTGGCTTCGACCACTGCAGGATCACCCATCCACACCCGGCGGCACGAGGCAGGCACCTTGTCCAGCAGCGTATCAAGTGCCAGCCCGGCCGCCATCCCGACCGACGGGTGCAAATCGATTACGCCGTGGGGTTGGAAACTGTTGCCGCACCCCGCCTCGACGATGAGGGCACCGGATTCATCAGGCCAATCCGTTAGACGGAAATTCGGTCGTTCCTCGCCGTCAAAGCCTGTCAGGATCGACGCCCGGCCGTAGAGTAAGACGCCATGCCCCACAGCGGCATAAGACTCCACCCAGGTGCTGAGGTGGGCTGGGGGACGTGCCAGGCTTCGCCGCCAACGGTCCAGCGCAGCCTCACCATCGAAGTCGATGCCTGCCGAGATGATCAGGTCGGTGCCGGCTAGATTTTCGAGATCCTTTGTGGTGAGCGATTCGAAACGGCGTCGAAAGGCGTGATCGAACGTCAGGTGCGGAAACTCGCGTCGCAGATGATCCTGCAGCGCGGAAGCCTTGTTGAAACCGACGTGGGACGTGCCCAGCGGATGCCGAGAGATATTGGCCGTCGTCAAACTGTCCCCGTCGATGAAGATCTGCTCGCCCACACCGGCCTGCGCAAGAAGTCGCGCCACTGCTGCACCGATGGCGCCGCAGCCGATGATGGCCACCTTGCGGTTCTTGACCAGGGCATAGCTCGAAGGGTGATCTCGGCCGTGAATCCATGCGCCGTCGACGCGCGCAACTTTGCAGCGCTCGACAGGCCGTTTCGCATAGGAGTCGATGATTCGTGCCGGCGGCACCTTCGACATATGCCGGAATCCGCGCATCACATCGCGACGCTCGGCACCTCGCAGTACCACGGCCGCAAACGCGGTGCCGGTTTGGGTGACAACCTCGAAAAGAAACGGGGACAGCAGCCCAGGTTCCAGGCACTTGCGCACCATGTCTTTCGGGAGCAACTTGGTGATCTGGTCGCCGGTCTCCGGAAACTCTCGCGGCGTCCAGGGCTGCGACAGACGGAACAGCCAGGTCGGGTAGATCTGCTTGTCACCTGGATTAGCGCCGGTGTTGTGCAGCCAACGCTTGAGTGCCTCCTTGTCGTCGGCGATCACATGACGATTCGACCTGGCATCGAAGAAGTACGCTACTTCTCGTGTCTCCTGACCCGGGGTGACGAGGCTCCACACCCGCGCTCGGTCAGCACTGTTCGTGGCGCGATGCGACCAGTAGGCCGTGAACTCCCGCTCGAACTCCTCGCGCCGCTTGGGCTTCGAAAAGTTGAGCAGTTCCTGCGCATCACGCAGATGCATCTCCACCCGGTCCGCAATCGGCGCGGAGTTCCTGCTGGACCTCAAGCACAGCAGCCCGGCCTGTTCGACGTGCGGCCAGCTATAGTCGCTGCCCGCCGCGGGCGCGAAGATCCGGGGCTGCGAGTTGGGAAATGCAGCGTCAACGGCCAGCACCAGGTGGTCGACTGTTTTCAGTTCCAGCGAACCAGCGGGGATTTTCACCTGCCAACCAGCAGCGAATCCCTTTTGGAGCTTGTCCAGTTGGGCTGCAGTCAGACGCTGCCACTGGCCCGGGCGTTGCTGCTCAAGGCCAGCTTCGATCTCACCCGCCGTCAGGGCGCGTTCTGCCTCGGTTCTCAGCCGAACCTCCCGCCACCATCGTTGCGCCGGGCGGTCTCGATCGACGTGATTGCCATGGCTGAGCCTTTACCGTCACTACTGTCACCGTTGTTGTCCGGTTGCTTCGTGAAGAAGTCAGTGTCGAACACGTCGTCCCAGGCTTCCCGCGCCTGCTTGCGGGAACAATCGGACTTGTCCAGCACCTCCAGCGTCTTAAGCGCACCGCTCAAGCAGTCGCGGAAAAAGGTGACCGCTTCGTCACCCGCTTGCGCCAGCTTGTTGGCCAGTACGGGATGGTCGATCTCGACAGATTTCTGCAACTTCTTGTCGATGGCTTTCCACGTTTCGCGCAACGCTTTGTCATCGCGATCGGCGCTGAACTGGAAGTGATCGACGACCAGCTTGGTGATGCTAATCCCGCTGGTGGTCTTGTTTTTCCAATCCACTCGGCGTGCAAACTTCTTGCTCAACTTAGTGACGCGTCGCATCTGGCTGCCGTCTGACTCGCCGGCATTCAATTCGCCCACTAGGCCGTTGAACCAGCGGGTCACCGCCCGAGCGTCAGAGCGTGTCCACTCATCACCGCTTGCCAGCTCGTAGTGCTCCACCGGATCGTCGTTCTTGTCTCTGGTGGTGACGATGCGATACACCGGGATGTCGATGTGATAGCCCGCAGCGTAGACCTGCCGGACGCAGTTGCGCTTGACGGTGGCCTCCTGCTTGAGGCGGCCATCCCACACCAGCGCATCACACACCCGTTGGCGCGCAGCCTTCGGTGTTAGCGCAACGCCCGCGTCATCCTTGAGATCGTCGGACGCGAAGTAAGCCCCGTCGTCGATGTCGTAGTCGTTGTCGTCGTCTTGCACCATGGTGCGCATCTGGTACGACCCTTGCGACCGAACCTCCTTGGGCTGCGGCCTCTTGGCTTCGTTGAGGCCGTTCTCCAGGCGCGTGCGACCCGCGTCTCGGCGCGTGCGCATCTCACTTTGTTGTTTCTTCGAGAGCGTTACGTTATCCCGATGGAAGTTGGTCATCTCGCTGTGGCAGTCAATTTCAGCCATTGGTGTTCTGCTCCTGGTTGGTGGCCGATGGGTGAGGTCTGGCGGTGGCCAGGGTGGAACGAAATTCCTGCATCTCGGTGGCTGTCGAAGCGAACGCGAAATCGACATCCGAGATCGCCTGGCGAACCAGCGCGTTGAGCACCTTTTTCCGAGCGTCGTCCATGTTGGTCAGGTAGTCACGCAGCTCGTTGGACGGGCACTGAGCCGGAAGTCGATAGGCGAAGCTGCAATCGCCACGCATCTCGGCCATCTTGCTGGTGAGGTAGTCGTATCCGACGGCTTGCGCATTCAGGCTTGCCGAGATGGCCTTGAGCCCGAAGCCCCAGCCCCAGGCGGCGCGATGCCGCCACCAGTGGATTTCCTCGCCACCCTGGGAAGGCAACGTGCCCAACATGAAGAGGTGGATGGGGCGGTTCTCACCGCGATCCTTTAGGATTTCGGTCGCCTCCATCATGCCAATCAAGCCGGGGTTGTTCGCCCAGAGGCCGCCGTCGACATAAGTTGCGGTCGCGCCGGAGCCACCTGGCTCCTGCAGGCGAGCCATCGAGCGCAGGATGGGCGCCGCGCTGGTGGCCATGCACACATCGACGAGGGTGCGCTTATTGTCTCGCCCATTCAGGCGCTTCAGGTGCTGAGACTTGAACACGACTGCCGCATGACGGGCCAGATCGAGCGTCGGCACCGCCAAGGCAATCTTGCGGTCGTCGTAGACCGACCCAATGGTGCTATCCCCCAGCGTGCCGGTCAGTGTCTTGCGCAGGGCCCGGTCTCCGCAGATGGTGCCGATGCCGAACGCGCGAACGAGCTTGCCGAAGATGGGCATCGGTCGGACCCACTGCAGCGGGAAGATCTTTTTTCCCGCCTTGGCGTAGAGTTCTTGCATCTGCGTCAGCGGCACGCCAGCTGCAAGCCCGCAGGCCACGATTCCGCCCGTGCTCGTGCCGACGACAAGGTCGAAGGCCGATCCGACGTCGAGAGGGCCTTGCAGCTTCAACTTTTCACTGATGCGCTCGGCGAAGGTGGCCAAGTAGGCGGCTTGGTAAGCGCCGCGCATGCCGCCACCGTCAAGACATAGGACCCTAAAGGGCTTCGTCTCCTCCACATGAGCTCCCTGTGGTTTGTGGTGATCTACGCTATATGGGGTGCGTTGCACTCAGTTTCAAGAGGTACTTCGCACGGAACAGTCAATTTTTCAAGACCTTAGCGTGTGATCCTGTCGGAACGTTGATCGGCGAGATAAAGGTGCCGAAGGCTCGCTGACCTTCGGCTCGGGAGGGAGTAACCACCCGTGGGCTGTTGCAGGCCCGGTCGTCGCTCGAACCGTCTGCTCATCAGCAATCACACCCGGCCCATGTCGTGGTTGGGGCCGGCATCGTCTGGCGCACATCCGCGCACAAAGGGAGCCCGTTTTTGCGCCGGTGGGCACCGGCACTGAATACCGCTGACCACAAAGGGTCTCCGGGTGGCTCGCGCGGCCAGGCAAGCCATCGGGGGACCCTTCGCAGTTGGCGGGAGAAACACAGACCAGCAGAACACGCGGGAGACGGTTCGCGGAAAAGCTACCTTCAGGTCCCGCAGCCGGGGACGGCTGGACGGGACGCGCACACGAACAAGAAGGCGTTGCGCGCTGGGCGACCCGCAGGGGCGTGCGGGACACGGGCCACGCCTTTGAAACAGGGTGCGGCCCACGGGAAACGGAGTCGGTCAGGCGCCTTTGCGGCTGCTGCTACGCGAGCGCGAAGCGCCACGCTTGGGCGGACCGGATTCGACCGGCAGCGTGCCTTTGCAGTCAGGGTAGCGACTGCACGACCAGAATGGACCGCTCTTGCCGGTGCGTTGGCGCGTCGGTGCGCCGCACTGCGGGCATGCTGGCCCATGGGGAAGCTTGATGGACAGGGACATGCTGCCGTACTGCGCGATCAACTGCGAAATCCAGGTGGCCTGCTTGCTGAGGAATACGTCCAGGGTGAGCTGTCCGGCCTCGATCATGTCGAGCGCCTGCTCCCACACCGCTGTGGTGCCGGGGTCTGCAATCTCTGCGGGCACGGCGTCGATCAGCGTGAACGCCGCATCCGATGCGCGAATGGAGCGGCCCTTCTTCACGATGTAGCCACGGGCGATCAGCACGCTGATGATGTTGGCCCGCGTCGCCTCGGTGCCGATGCCCGTTGTGTCTTTGAGCTTCTGTTTCAGACGCGGGTCGGTTACGAAACGCGCAACGCCCTTCATCGATTTGACCAGTTCGCCCTGGGTATAGGGCTTGGGCGGCATCGTCTTGAGCGCCTTGATCTCGACCTCGGCCACCTGGCACGCCAGGCCCTCACGCAGCGGGGGCAGCACCTGGCTGCGCGTTGCGGCGTCGCCGTCCTCATCCGCTTGCGGCTCGGCCAGCACCAGACGCCAACCCTTGACGACCACCTGTTTACCGGTGGCCACCAGCATCTGCTGGCCGCAGGAAAACTCAGCCACGGTACGGTCGAACGCGTGGTGCGGGAGGAACTGCGCCAGGTAATGCGCCCGAATCAGCCGGTACACCGCCAGCTCCTTCTCGCTCAGAGCAGAGAGGTTCGCCGGTTCGAGCGTCGGAATGATGCCGTGGTGCGCCGTAACCTTGCCGTCGTTCCAGGCGCGCGAACGCTGGGAGCGGTCGAGCTGACCCATGATCGGGCGCAGCGACGGGTCGGTCTTTAGCAGGCTGTCCAGGACGGCGGGCACCTCGGCGAACATGCTTTCGGGCAGGTAGCCGGAGTCCGAGCGTGGGTAGGTCGTGGCTTTGTGGGTCTCGTACAGCGCCTGGGCGATCTCCAGCGTTTCCTGTACGTCCAGCCCAAGCTGTTTGAAACAGACCTCCTGAAGGGTGCCCAGGTCGAACAGCAGCGGCGGGCCTTCGCGCACGCGCTCGGTCTCGACCGACACCACCTGGGCACTGCCCGCAGCGCGAATCTGCTGCGCCGCCTGCTGGGCGACCTGTTGTTGCAGGCAACGACCGGCGTCGTCGGTGCAGTCATCGGGCGCAACCCACAGCGCGGCGAAAGCCTGACCCTCTGCGGACAGAGACACGTCGATGCCCCAGAACGGCACCGACTTGAAAGCCGCGATTTCGCGGTCGCGGTCCACGACCAGCTTCAGGGTCGGAGTCTGGACACGTCCGACTGACAGCACGCCGTCGTAGCCAGCCTGCCGCCCGAGCACAGTGAAAAGACGGCTGAGGTTCATGCCGACGAGCCAGTCTGCCCGCGAACGTGCCAGCGCCGAGTAATACATCGGCAGCGTATCGGACGACGGCCGCAGCTTGCCGAGTGCGGTGCGGATCGACGCATCGTTGAGTGCCGATAGCCACAAGCGCTCGATGGGACCACGGTAGCTGCACAGGTCGATGATCTCACGGGCAATCAGCTCGCCCTCGCGGTCGGCATCGGTGGCGATGACGAGATGGGTCGCCTTCGCCAGAAGCGCTTTGACGACCTTCAATTGCGTGGCGGTCTTGGGTTTGACCTCGACCCGCCACTGCTGGGGAATGATGGGCAACTGCTCCAGCGACCAGCGTTTGAGCGCCGCGTCATAGACTTCGGGGGCTGCCGCTTCTACGAGATGACCGATGCACCAGGTGACGGTGACGCCGGAGCCGCTGAGACAGCCTTCACCGCGCTGCGTCGCGCCGAGAATCCGGCCAATGTCTTTGCCCTGGGAGGGCTTCTCGCACAAGAACAGCCGCATGTCCGTCCATCCGATTTCCGTGGTTCATTGAGTTGCTGGAATCGAGGATGCCGAGCACCACCAGGGGCAGCAGCAAACAAGTCGCAAGCGGTGGCGACCACTTTCACGGGATGGAAGGGCTCGGGCGGAGATAACGTGCAGCCGGGGTGTGCGGGCCGGGAGCCGCGATTTTCAGGAGCGCGTGGAAGCCGGTGGACGTAGATGGAGCTATCCCCTGGGGATAGCTCACGGGTGCATGGAGCTGCGAACAGTGGCCGGCCCATGCCGGGTCACTTCCTACGTCGCGGCTCTTTTGGCACAGCCGGTTCCAGGGCGGCCTGGGACTTTGCCTCCGCATCCTGCAGCTTCGGGCTGAGGGTCACAGACTCGATGCGGAACGGCAGGATGCCGACGCTGCGCGCGTTGATCTGCCAGGTCTCGCGCGGCTGATCTTCGTTGTCCGTCCAGGGCTCGCGCTCCATGCGGCCAACGACCAGCACGCGCATGCCTTTCTGGTAGAGGTTTTTCCAGTGCGCGGTGTCGCGGTGCCAGATTTCCACGGGCGCCCAGAAGCCACCGCGATCCTCGAAGTCGCCGCCTTTGGTGGGAACGGGGTTGTCGAAATACACGTTCAGCCGCAGCAAGCGCCGCGGCTCGTCGTTGCCGTTGGGGAACTCCCGGTACTCGGGGGGCGAACCGATGTTGCCCTCGCCAGAAAAATGCGTGCTCATGTTGCAATCTCCGTGGTGGTTGAAATACCCGCACCTGGTCGGTGACGGGCGCGTGCTGGGTTGCCCCGCGCGATCACCGATCGCGCAGCGCGGGTGGGGTGGACTTGAGCCGGCGCAGGTAGGCGTCTTCCGCCTCGGCGGCCTTGCTGGCGCACTCCTGGGCCTGCCTGCCCAAGGTGTGCAACAAGCTGATCTGCATGTTCAGCGTGATGCGCTGAAGCTCGATCGCGTGCAGGTCGGCCAGCAGGTTGACCGGCGTGCTGGTGCTCGCCATCAGTTCCTGCCACAGGGCCACGCCCATGGCCGAGCGGTCGTGCCTGCGCCAGCGAAGGAACGTCGTTCCCGCGCCAGTTGCCTGTTGGGCCAGCTCCACGGGCAGCAGATGGAAGGGATGCCCGGCTGCCTGTTGCAGCACCTGTCGCTGTGCCAAGCCAATCAACTCGTCGCGCATGGCGAAGCACTGGCTGGCCCAGGCCTCCAAGTCCCCTTTACCTTTAAAGGGCTTTAAAAGGCCTTTTTGAGAGCCTGCGTGTTCCAGCCGCATGAAGGCTGTCTGTTGCAGAGGACGGAAGTAGCGGGTGTCGCAGTTCGGGTCGCTCATGCCTGCTCGTCCTCGCCGGCCGTCGCTTCGGATGCCTCGCTGGCGGCGGCCTCGTCGCTGGGGGATGCGGCTGCGGCAGGACCGTCACCACGCTGCTGCAGGCCACGGCGCACGATGGGCGGAGCGAACTTCGAGCGGCGCGTGCCTTCCAGCACGTCCTGCGGCAACTCGCCGAATTTCTCCAGCGCAGCCCGCGCAGCCGCATTCTTGGAGGCAAAGTCGTCGCGGGTGCAGCCCGAATAGCGGTACTGCTGGGCCAGGCTGAAAAGACTGCGCAGTACATGCGCGCCTTCGTTGAGCCAGCGTTCGAGCGTCGAGCGATCGATCAGTGCCGTGTGGTGTGCGAGGATCAGCTTGCGGGCGATGTCGTCGTAGTCGGCGAGCAGATACACCGCGGCAAAGCCCAACTGCGCATTGACGAACAGCGGCAGCTTGACGGGCTGGACGTTGAGGTTTTCGCCTAAGCTGAGTGCCGGCGGCACGCTCGCCAGCGCCTGATCCACCTGCTCGCACAGCGATTGCAGCGTGGTCTTGGTCTGGTCGAGCTTGACCTCGATGCGCAGCATCCACCAATCCGAGTACGGGTCGTCCTGTTCCGAACCGCGCCGCATCTTGTTCATTTGGGCGATGTAGCCGTTCAGGCCAACGATGCCCGGTCGCCCCTCGGCGGCGGCACGGCCATGCCAGATGCGCGAAGCGTGGTGCGTGTGAAGCGTCAGCGACATCGCGCTGCGTAGGGAGCCGAGATTCAGTTGCAGTGGTTCATTGGTTGCCATGGTGTCCGCTCGTTGTGTGGAAAGGAGCGGTCAGCTTCGGCAGGAAGCGGAAGGCCGTCAGTCAACAAACCGAAACCTGCCAGACCCCGGTTCAGCGCGTGGTGGCCGCCTGCGGCGCGAGCTATCCCCTGGGGATAGCTCCATGGAGCGCCAACGAACGCTGCACGTCGGGATCAGGGTGGACAACGCCGATGCTGCTGCAGATGTTCGAGGCCAGGCTTGCGACTGCACGGCATCCGCCCCAACGGTGGAACTATCCCCAGGGGATAGCTCTATTGGCATCCATGGGCGTCCACTTCACGGCCTTGTCAGCCGGCTCACTTGCTGGCGAGCAGATCTCGCAACCGCTCGATGTGCTGCCTGGCGACTTCTGGAGGCACCGGCTTACCCTGCGTTTGGGCCGACGATGTGGGTGGTGGCCGTTCGTTTGGCGGAGCGGGTGCCGGTGGCGAGTCTTTCTTGGCCCAGGCATTGAACTCGCCGTGGATGGCTCGCTGGATGATGCCGAATAGATACCCAGCGGGATTGCGGATGCCGTGGTTGCTACAACGCGCGGCCCATTCGTCCAGCACGTCCTGCCTCAGCGAGGCATCAACCTGCTGCAGTGCCACCTTGGCACCCGCCTGCTGTTCCGCCTTCAGTTGCGCAAAGCGCTTGGGCCATTGCAGATCGTCCAGCGCGCGCGCCTGCGCAGTAGTACGTATTTCATTAATACAACTACTACGTACTGTACGGCCCTGCTTCGGATTCCGAAGAGAGACGTCTGGCGCGGGTTTCGGCTCTGCTTCGGAATCCGTAGAGGGGCGTTCGCCATTCCGAAGAAGGCTCGGAACCCCTTCTTCGGAATCGTGAATGGCGTCTTCCTGTGGATAACTATCGCTGGCCGTAAAGTCCTGGTTGGCGAGACGTTCGGCCATCACCTGCAACCGTGACGGGAGGGTGCGTCCGGCCAGTAATGGGTCTTCACCGATTTCCTTGAGCGTGTGCAGGCCCACGATCTGCACGGCCTTGGCAGAATGGCCGAGCGCCTGGCTGACGAGTTGCAGGTAGTCGGGGTCGAGCTGCATGGCCTCGAACGGTGTCAGGGACTCGTCGTGCAGCACGTACAGATTGCCGAGGATGCGGCCGGTTTTGGGGTCACGCCGTCGCTGAACCAGGCTCAGCCAGCGGGTCAGGCGCATCAGTGTCAGCGCCCGTGCTACGGTTTCATGCGAGGCTTGGCCCGCGCAGGGCATGGACGCCAGCCAGGGTCGCAACTGCTCGTAGGTGGGAAATGCAGTCACGCCATCGTCGTTGAGCATCAGCCGGAACACTTGCCAGGCGTTTCGTTCCAGCGGTGTCAAGCGGCGGTCAAGGAACAACTTGCGTGGCACCGTCTCGTGCCGGTTGCCACTGAACAGGAAAGCATCGCCGGAGGTGGGCGTGGGCGACTGTGCAGGTGTAGACGCAGGTGCGCTGGGGGCGGGCTTGGGGGCAAGGTCTTTCAGCGCAGCATCGAACAGTGCTGCCAGTGCGATGGGGCCTTGGCGTCGGACTCGTGATGCGGGTTCGTCCACGGCCATGACTCAAGCCAATCCCTGATCGACCCAGCCCTTGATCGAGGCCCAGACTACCGACAGAGGCAGCGACATGCCTTCGGCCAAGTCCATGGCGGCATCGAGGATGGAGGTTTCGTCTTCGAGATCGACGGTTCTGCTGTTGGTCACGGCCTTCCATTGCCGCCACAGCTCCGTGTCCTGCTCCTCGTCCAGCACGGGGTGCCGACCCTTGCGCTTGGGCAGGCCGAGGATTTCACGGCGAAGCGCTACTTCCTGATGCGTCAAGCCATAGAACTTGCTGACCATCTCGGTGCTCGCGCCCAGTCTGAGCATGCGATCGACTGTGGCGATTTCCTTCTCCACGTCCTGTGCCTGCTGGAGCAGCCGCCGCAGCACTTCGCGGTTGACCGTCACTGAGCACCACGAGACGTTGGCGTTGGCCAGCACGCTGATCAGCGCGGGATGCTTGAGGGCGTCCAACTCTGCCTCGCCAAACCCCATCAGTTTGCAGCGGCGCAGTTGCCCATTGCGCAGGTCATAGAGGGCCTGGGCAATGACAGCCTGGTTGAGTGGGTGTGCTGTGGACATGCTGGCCTCCCTCGCTTAGGTTCCAGAGTCCGCAGCGCCGGCTTCGAGATCGAGCAGGCGGCGGGCCAGTCGCAGCAGGCGGAACAGCTTGACCAGCGCGGTGTCGCTCAATCGTCGGGTTACGTCACCCTGGCCGTGCAGCAGCGCCGGCAGGTCGATGACGAGTTGCCCGTTGTCCAGACCGACGTCGGCGGGCTGCTGACCGGCCAGGCAAGCCAACAACGCATGGACGGCACGGCCCAGCGGCGCAGGGTCGGTGGTGCGAGCACGGCAGGCGAAGCCGATGCCGTCTGGGCGGTCATCGATGCACTCGCCCAGGTCTACCTCGACCGCAATCTCGCGGGCAAACTGCGCGACGTGGATGCGCAGGTGCCCGGGTGTGTCCAGGCCGGGGGCGATGTACCAGACATCCGAGATCGGATAGAGCCCGCCAGCCTGCACTGGGATGGACTGCAAGACATTCGCCGAGAAGTCGTGCGGCAGTGCATCGCCCAACTGGTCGGCGACCATGCGCTGGATGAACTCAAGCCGTTCGGTTGTCGGCGCCGGGGAGACAATGTGCTTCTGAAGCAGGTCACCATCTGCTGCCGGACTGACCGCGCCCGAATGACTGTCATCCGCGTCGCTCTCGTCCGTCGAGGGCGTTGCCGTCGGCCTCGTGGCAGGTGGCGCGGTATTGGCAGGTGGGCGCGCGATGGCCTCTGGCTCTGGCAAGGCAGGCGGTGACGAGGGCGGCGTCGGCTCGCTGACCAAGGCACGCTGGCGGCTCTCGGATTCGGTCATGTCCAGAGCGAGCACGTCGTAATCGACGTCCAGAAATTCGGTCATCTGGCCGATCAGCTCGTCCTGTACGCGCTGCGCAGAGAACTCGTCGGCCTGGACATCGAATTGCGACAGCACTTCCTGAAAGAACTCGTCGAAGTCCTGAACCAGTGAGCGGCCTTTGGCGTAATGCGCCCAGGTGCGCTCGCAGGCCTTGCGCATGACCGACAACCGCTCGACCTGGTGACGCCCCAGGCCGGCGTAGAGCACGGTCGGGATTGAGGGCAACAGGTAGCGTACCGCGTCGGCCATCCGGCTGATGTGCGACTGTTGCACGGGGTATCCGTCGGCGGCCAGGCGGCGGGCCAGCTCGGACTGGCTCAGGGTGGAGCCGCTTTCCAGTTCGTAGAATTCGCGCGCTTTCTCGACGCCCAAAGCGCGCTCGATGAAGGTGAGGCCACCGCGCAGTTCGTTTTCCGCAAGATGCCCGGTGAGCGCGACGATCTCGCCACGCTCGGGCCATGGGCGGAACAGGCATGAGATCCGAAAAAAACGTTCGTCCCTGGTCTCCGACCAAAGTTCGCGCAGGATTGCCAGTCGCGTGTTGCCGCCATTGCGGATGATGTAGTGATCGTCGCCGGGCCGCCGGGTGATGGCCGGAGCCGCGTCCAGGCCACGTTCGCGGATGGATGCCTTGATTTCCTCGTACACCGGATTGCGCTTCTTGCGCGGGTCGTGGTCGTAGGGGCGCAATTGGTCGAGCGTCACGACCATGGGCGTGTCGGCGATCGGGTCGCTCAAGGTCGTTGCTGACGGGCCGCTGCGCTCGAACCCGGACGCAAGCAGTTTGCCGGCCATCTGCTGGGAAGTGATCTCAGTCATGGCCGCCCCCCTGCGCTTGGGATCGGGTCTCGCGCTCGGCGCGACGGATCTGCGCACGGGCGTTGAGGGCTGCCCGGTGATCGCTGGCCGTCGAACTGGTGTAGATCGCGGCGCAGCCTGACTTGGTGAACTTGAGGTGACCGCCCGCCGTGCGCTTGACGTGCCAGCCTTCGTCCACGGCGAACTCGATCAGGGCGCGCAGCCGGCTGTGACCTCGGGCCAGTTCATGTGCGTTGGCCATGGGGCCTCCTGGTATCAAGAGGCTGTGGCGGACGGCCGGACACTGCGGCAAATCGATCCTGCCACTGCGGGAGCAATTCGCCGGCAAGATCGCGCATGGTGGCGAGCGCGGCGGGAGCGACTCTGCCCACTGGCTGGCGGTACTCGACCCGATGCACCGGCAGGCCGCGCGTAGCAGCACGCGGATAAGCCTCAATGGCCGGCACGTCGGTAGCCAACACACGGATGTCAGCATGGTCCTGGAACAGATCGCGCAGCGCCTGCTGGATCAGGCGGGCGTTGGCGGACACCGGATGGACGCGGTTGATGAGCAGATGCAGCGGCGGCGGCGCGATGCCCAGCTGCCGGTACGGTGCAATGTCCTCCAGCAACTGCATGGTGCCGCGCCGCAGCTCGCGGGCGGCGAGAATTTCCGGGGTCACGGGTGACAGTGCGAGGTCGGAGGCCAGCACCGCCATCTCCAGCAGCACCGAGCGCGCGCCCTGGGTGTCGATCAGCACCAGGTCGTAGAGGGGATTGAGCGCCGGAAGCAGATGCCGCAGCCGCAAGCGCCCGTCCGGCGCGTGCAGCAGCAAAGTGTTCAGTTCGCCTCGGTGGTCGTTGGAGAGCACCAAGTCCAGGCCCGCGATGATCGTGCGGGACACAAGCTGGTCGAGGTCGCGCTCGTTGAAGGCCAGCAATTCATAGATACCGCCCGGCGCGCGGTGAGCCAGCTCATAGTATGAGGACAAGGTGGGCTGCACATCGAGGTCGAGCAGCAGCACGCGCAGTCCGGCGTCCGCAGCGAGACCGCCGAGGTTCGCAGCGGTGGTGGTCTTGCCGACCCCACCTTTGGTTGAAATGATGGATACGACCTGCATGGCGTTCTCCGTGTCAAGATGAAAAGTCCGCGGGAGAACGGGTCAGGCCCGGTTGTTGACGCGCTCGTCGATCCACTGATCGATTTCGATGGAGTCCCAGCCTACGGCGCGCACACCCAGACGCAGGGCCTGCGGGAACTGGCGTTTCTTCATCAGGTTGTAGATGTGGGCGCGCTTGAAACCGGATTTCGCTTCGACTTCTTCCAAGCGCAGGATGCGGCGCTCGTTTGGCTGCAGTACAGATGTTTGCGACATGGCAGTCACTCCTGAACGCTCAGCGGCGTTTGTTGGCGTGACCTCTATTCAATAGACACGGCTGCGAAAAGACATTGCAAATGCAATCTCCGCGACTGCACATACAAGCTGGCAAATCTCAGCGGGAGGCGCTACGCAGCCGGCGCCTGGCGGTGGCAAACTTACCGTTCAATGTCCGCTCCGCGATGCCCATGGCGCCGCTGTGATGGGCGACCAGCGCGCTGACCACGGCCTCCTGCGTCTTGAAGCTGGAGTACGGCGTGCCCGATGGCGACTGGCCGAGCATCAGCTCCAACAGGCCGCCAACGATGTTCAGGTAGGTGGCCTCGGCTCGATCACTGATCGGACACTGCGCGCATGCCGGAATCACCGTGGGCTGCTTGAGCAGCGCGTCATGCTTGTCCTGCAACTCGCGAAGCTGACGTTTGGTCTGTTCCAGGACGGATTTCAAAGCCTGGCGTTCGACCAGCATGGCTTGCCCTGTTTCCAGAGAGATGAAGGGATGGGTGATGCGCTCGCTGCGGGAGAAGAGAAAGCCGGGCCGCTGCTCGGGGTAGTGCTGGCGCATCCAGCACTTCAGATCGACATGGCGCACCGTCAGATCAGGCGATTCGATCAACGTGGTGTCGCGCGTCGTGATGCCGTGCTGCCCGAAGGGCAGTTCCCCGTTGAGGATGCCGTCATAGATGCGGTCGGTGTACAGCCGCAGTTCGCCCAAACGTGGGCAGTCCAGCGACTGCGGCAGATTCATCGGCGACGAGACCGAAGCCAGAATCACCTGCTCGTATCGCAGCAGTCCGGCCCAGCGGATGGACGCTTCGAGCGGGCGGTAGAACACCTTTGATGTTGGTGCATCATTTTTGTTCTCGTGCATGCTCCGTCTCCTTCCAGGAGAAGAACTACAGGGCCGACTGCTTTTGCAGCCGTCCCCATGGTCGGCCTGTTGTCCGCGCAAGACGCGAGTGATGACGCCCGCTTTTGATTACTTCTGATCAGTTCGCGCAACGAGTAGGCGTTGTGTGCTCGATGTACAAAAATCCATTGAGCACAAGAAAAGCGAGCGTCCGTCGCGGCTCGACAGTGACGCTTGCGCTATCAGGATCGTGAGAAGTGGCGGTTCACGCAAAACCGTATCGGTATGGTCTGATACGGCAGCGGGTTGAAAAAACTGCGAGCGGTCGGAATCTATTGATCGGGGCTTGGGATTGGCTGCGGAAATCCGCTGGCGTCATATCCGATCAGGATACTGATATAGCGAGATAGCATCACAGAGAAGTCGCCTATGGTGACTGCCAAGCGCAGATTCGACGCTAAACACTGCCTGCCAATACTTGGAAATCGCGAGTTGGCGGGTGGTCATGCAACGATCGACCTATTGGTTCCCTGCTTGGACCTTGACCGGACGGGCTGCCGTCCGGCCTCAGCTCAACGGGCGACCAGATCTTCGGGCGTATCAACCAACATTGCCGTTTTTACCAGGCGCTCTACAGTCTGCCTGGCCAGCACCGGAGATACTTCCGATTGCTCTGCAAGCTCATCGGTTTCTATGGCATGTGCGGCGACCAGTCGAGCTGCAAGATGCAGGTTGGTCGGATCGACTGCCTCGATGACTGGACACTTGCCCAGGGCATCGTATGGCCGCAGCAGTGCGTGATAGATGTGCCAGGTGTCGATGCCGCGCGGCACCAGCTTCAGGACAGCCTGAATCAGCTTGCGTTTGATGGGGTCGAGTTGCCAGTCCGGGACGCGCTGTCCACGGTGACCCAGATGGATCGACAGGAGATTGCCAGCCTGAATCTCGTAAGTGATCCAGCGGCGGGACTTGCCAACCAGCTTGGCGTAGTCGGCCACCGACAGGTTGTGGGATGCCTCGAACATCTCCAGCAATTGCAAGCGCTCGCGCTGCACCTCTGACAGCGTGGGTCGCGCGTACTCGGGCAGATGCACCGCCGAAAGTCGATAGACGGAAGCTGGAACCGCTGGCGCATCCGGTGCAGGCGCAACGATCAACTGAGGGGCGTTTGGATTCATGGCGGGCGGCTGCGCTGCCGCCTGTCCGGCAATCGTGGGCAGACCCTGCAGCGTGATGGTCAGGTGCGTGCTGGCAACTTCGACCTGATTCTGCTCGAACAAGTCCAGGCGGTCGGCCCAGTCTTGCATCATGACGCGGCGCTGCTCGACGTACTCGGCGTGGTTGTAGGTCGCGCTGATCCGATCCGGATCGGCATGCGAGAGTTGGGCGTCTACCCACTTGGGCGGATAGCCCAATTCATTGAGCGCGGTCGATATGGTGGCGCGAACGCCGTGCCCAGTGAGCTGATCTTCATAGCCCATGCGCTTGAGCGCGCCATTGAGCGTGTTCTCGCTGAGAGGTTTTTTCAGGCACCAATCACCGGGAATGAGATAGACCTGCGCTGGCTTCAGATTTCCCAGCAGATGACGAACGACTTCTTGTGCCTGCAACGACAGTGGCACGATGTACGGCGGGATGTCGGCGAAACGCTGGCGCTTCTTCTTGGTGAGCTGCTTGCGTTGCTTGAGCCTGACAACCGGGATGATCCACAGACCGCGCTCCAGATCGAACTGATCGGGCGTGGCGTAGCGCAATTCACCGGTGCGCACGCCCGTGAGCAGCAGCAGACGTAGACCCAGTTGCGTATTCAGGCGGCCGCTGTACTTGCGCAACGTCTGCAGCATTGCCGGCAGTTCGGGCATGCGCAAAAAGGGGTTGTTCTCCACCGGCGGCAGCGGCATCGCCACCACATCCAAATCCTTGGCCGGGTTGTCGCCCATGTTGGGCACCACCACCGAGGCGTAGGTGAATAGCTGGCTGAACCAGGTGCGCAGCTTCTCGGCGACCGACAGCGAGCCACGTTTTTCCACTCTGCCGATGATGTCCAGCAGGTGGGCGCGAGTGACGTCGTAGACGGTCAGGTGGCGCAATACGGGAAACACATCCTTGGCGAAGACGCGCCCGATCTGTTTGGGCGTGCTCTGGCGGCCCTCATTTTCCAGAGAGAGGCTGCGGTGGGCCAGCCATTTGTCGTAGATGGCCTGGAAGGTGTGCTCGCCCGCCAGGACAATCACGTGGCGTTTGCGCTTGCGTTCCGAATGCGGGTTGATGTCCTTGGCCAGCAGCGACCGCGCCTCTTCACGCAAGTCGCGAGCCTGTTTCAAGGAGAGGGCCGGATAGCCGCCAAACGTGATGCGCTCACGCTTGCCCAGCCAGGAATAGCGGAAGTGCCATACCTTGCTGCCGATGGCGGAGACGTAGAGGTAAAGGCCGTCGAAATCGGCAAGCGAGTACGGCTTGCCGGTGGCCTTGGCTTGCCGAGCCATGAGGTCCGAGAGCATATGTCCAACTCCAGAAGGCGAGTTGAATGCAATCGTTCCCTTCTAACGCCAGCTCCTCCAGCAACAATGCGGCAAGGGAAGCTCGCGCATTGTTTGGGCCACTTTTTGTACCAGTTTGAGCTGGCTGCCAGTGGATTTTGCTGGATGTCAGTGGATCGAGGCTTGGTGAAAATCCTCAATCCTGACAATGACTTGCGACGTTCCCTGGCGTTCGGTGGAAGGCCCTGGAAAGTCGAAGTGGAGCGGGTGAAGGGAATCGAACCCTCGTCGTAAGCTTGGGAAGCTTCTGCTCTGCCATTGAGCTACACCCGCCGCTACCCCGATTATACGCTACCGCGGGCAAGGCAGATATCGGTGGCAATGGGCCGCCACGAGGCGCGGATGGAGCGAGCGCGGCCTTTTGCGCACATGATAATCCACGCTATCCAATGCCGTCGGTTTCCGGCCAAGTCCACGCAAGTTTGCGTCAAGTCCAGATGTGATCCGTATACGAGGATCAAGATAAACTTGACAATTGCGAATGATAAGCGTTTACTCTCAAATTACTGCTCAGCATGAGTTAATTGTATGGATAGGCAGTCTGCAAGTCATCTGAAACCGCATTTTCATCGGAGAGAAACGACATGAAATTTCTGACTGGGGCGACTTATGGCTGGATACCCAGAGGTGGGGCTATTTCCCGCATGTGCAAGTTGATGTTCCTGGGGCTCACCTTTGCTTCGTTCAGCACCCCGGCATTGTCCGGGTCGGTCGTGTATATCTACGACGCGGCAGGGAATCGTGTCTCCGATCTGACCATTATTCCTTGATTCGACGTTTCCACCAAGCGGCGTGCGCATCAGCGCAATCATAGAAGGCAATCTCGCAGGCGGGTTCTCGTCGTCGCGTCAATTGCCGGCACCCTACGTCGGCAACACCCTGAACAATTCCTGGAGTCCGCCGGCGCTGACCTATTCCACCGGCAGGAGTTTTGGCGACCCCATCGACATGGTCAAGGGCAACTACCTGTATGCCAATGACGACATCGGTGTGGGGGTGGGAAGCCCTCCGCATGCGCTCATCCTGCAAAGAGCCTACAGCTCGGGCGCGCGTGCCCAGGCGGGTCCCCTGGGCAAGGGCTGGAGCCATAACCTTGCCTCCAGTGTTTTCGTGAGCAGCGACGGCTTCCAGGGCATGGGCGAGGATTCGGCCCTGGATGCGGTGACGACCCTGGTGGAGCAAATGGTCTCTTTCGATCTGCTCTCCGATACGGCGAAGCCCCTGGACAAGATGGTCATCGCCACGCTGGGCCAGCGCTGGTTCGGCGACCAGCTGCTCGACAATACCGTGATCGTGCGCCAGGGGTTGAACGGCGAGGTTTTCGTCAAGCTGCCGGATGGCACTTACAATCCCCCTCCCGCCAATTCCGTCAGGCTGATCAAGAACGGCGATGGCACCTATACCTACGAGACAGTCAACCGCGACAAGCTCAACTTCAATTCTGCGGGGAAGATCGCCACTTACAACCATGCGAACGGCCTGCAGGTCAAGTATACATATACCGGCGACAACCTCACCCAGGTGCAGAACAGCCTGGGCCGCACCCTGACGTTCACCTACGTTTCGGGACGCATCACCGCCGTGGGAGATGGCAGCCGCAGCATTGGTTACGCCTATGACGGCAGCGGCAACCTTTCCACCTTCA
>NZ_FPIQ01000040.1 GCF_900119085.1 Nitrosovibrio sp. Nv17
ATCGTATCTCGCGCCACACGGCTGTGGATTCGCTTCACCCGGCCATCGAGACGGTCCATTTCGCGCACGTCGAGGATGGCCTGCCGCAGATCCGGATCCACCCACAGCAGCCGGTGCATGTACTTCACCTGGCTCTCGGGCGTGGGGCGACGGCCTTTCTCGCTCGTGGCCGCGGCGACGCCCGCGGTCTCCTGAGGCAGGGATGGATCGCGCCGGGCCAGCCGGGGGAAGATTCGGGCCAGCAGGTTCATGGGAGATCCTTTTTGAGCAACTGCACCGATTTCACGTTGCGCCAGCCGTCTATCAGCCCGGCCTTCACCAGGTTGCTGATCTGCGCCACCAGTTCCGGCATGTGCGTGAGCACCAGGCGACGGTTCTCCGCGACGCGGAGCCGCTCCGCCTCGCTGAGCGGCGCAGGCCTGCGCGCCGGCGTGGTGTCAGTTCGGACATCCGGAGTGGTCGAGGCGACCTCCGGGACTATCTTCCCTTTCATCCTGGCATACTCGTTCATTGCGTTTGTCCTATCGCGGCGCGCGCACCCAGCAGCTGCGCGCGCGTCTGCGTGCGAAAGCCCGCTGCGGCGGGAATGTCCTCCGCTCCGCGCGTCACCAGCGCCCACACGCTGGCGCAGGCCGCATCGAACAGGTCGTCGCCGACCTTCTCGTTCGCCATCCGGTAGCTGGCGTAGCTTGCCTTCGTGGCCACCGCCTTGATGTTCCCCAGCTGCCGCACGAACGCCACCCAGTCCGGCGGGCCTGAGAGGGTGCTGCCGGCTGGCAGCCGCCGGGTACTGGCGGTTTCGCGCGCCTCCTCGATGTCGCGGCTGTCGTCGAACCAGGGAATCGCCGCCTGTCCGTTATGGAAAGCCGCCCGCAGGGCCGTGGCCATGCCGTGCTTGACCATGCCCTCGAAGCGGATCGGGGAGAATGGCCATCCCATCCAGGTACTCGCCGTGCTCTGTCCGTCGCCGACGGTGCGCCGGTCGATCTCGGTCAGCCCCTTGGCGTACAGCCGATCGTTCAGGCTGGTGAGCATGCCCAGCCCATAGGCGTCACCCATCGCATAGTCCGGACGGAAGTAACTCCACAGCCCCAGCAGATCCATTTCCACCACCTTGTCGTCGGTACCGGCCGGCCACGATTTGACGAACGGAAAGGTCGCGAAGCTGCCGACCTGTTCGGAGACCACCAGTGCCGAGCGCGAGGCCGTCAGGCTCTCTCCATGCCCGCTGTGGTCGTAGCCGAAGGCGATCAGGCCACTTTTCCGGTAGCGTGCGCCGGGTAGCGGCTCTGCAATCTGCAGCCGCGCCTGGAGGCCGACAGCCATCGCCTGGCGGATGAATTTTTCCCAGATATGGTTCTGCGCGGAAACATTGCGGCACAGGAATTGGCGGATGAATTCCCCCGAAGGCAGTTGGGTGCGCATCTCCATCACGAACGCCTGATTGAGGATGCCCATCTCGGTGCCCAGGTAGACGTTGACGATGGGCAGCAGGTGATACTGCCCGGAGTCGATCATCTGCTGCAGCACGTCCGCTCCCTTGAAGACGCCGGTGACGCGAATCTGCGGCTTGAACGAAACCGCCGCGGATGCGCCCATGCGACGTGCACCGCCCAGCATGGGGAGGAATCGCGACATCAGCCTGTCCTGTGGCAGGTCGTCCACTTCGTCGATGCTGGCGACCGAAATGCCGTCGCCGTCGATCTGGCTCATGATGCCGTAGGCGGCCGCACGCGAGCCGTTGGCAAACTGGTAGCGTGTGTCCGTCAACTGCTCCCGGCCGGACTTGTACGCCATGTAGGCTCGCAGGGGCGGAGAACGCCGAATGGCATCCAGATGGTAGTTGAGATTGCCCTGGGCCTGCTGCAGCCGGGGTGTCACGATCCCCAGCTCCTGCATCGGCGTGGTGGCTAGATGCTTCAGGCAGTAGAGTTCCTTCACCGCCGTCTTGCCGGTACGCCGGCAAGAGACGTCGATGGTGTTCGCATGCGCATCCATCTCGATGCACTTGAGCAACTGCACCGGATCGAGCTCGACATTGTGGATGTGCTTGTGCCACAGCAGGTGATCGTCCCGGTACCGCAGGATCTCGACCTCGGCACGGCTCTGGCAGCGCAGGCGCTCGCTGGCGGTGACCCGGGTCAACCCTGGCCCCCACTGTCCTGCTGGTATTCGATGAGCACAGGATCGACATCTGTCTGCCGGTTGGCGCGCATCACCCGTTCGGCCATCGACTCGAGCAGCTGCACGGTGCGTTGCCGGAAGGCATCGGCACCTTCCCGGGTTTCCTGTTCGTGCGCCAGGCGTCCGGCCTCCTGATCTTCTGCCTCGATCGCCTTGTGTGTCATGCCCATGTCCTGTAAAGACAGGTTTGCCCGCGTCAGGAGCTCCCCCAGAGGACGGAACAATGGATGCGCGGACACATCCTTGATGACGTGACGACGGCCATCCTCATCGGTATATTCCGCCACTACCAGCTGCTGGCTTTCTTTATCCACGTACCACTGCGGCGCCTCGATCTTGACACCGTCTCCAACGATCGTCTGAATGATTTGCTGTACCACAGCGAGCACCGAGGCTTGCAAATCGGCGTAGATGCCCATCAGGTGCTTTGGGTTGCGCTGGTCGAAGGCTGCGTGGTGCAGCATGAAAAGCTCGGTCTTTTTCACGCAGGCCGGTTGCGCCGCGCAATGGACGCGATCGACGTCACATGTCTTGCAGAAGTCGTAGCCGTCGGGTTTTGCGGG
Source organism: Nitrosovibrio sp. Nv17 (assembly GCF_900119085.1). Taxonomy (GTDB): domain Bacteria; phylum Pseudomonadota; class Gammaproteobacteria; order Burkholderiales; family Nitrosomonadaceae; genus Nitrosospira. The sequence goes on from NZ_FPIQ01000040.1 coordinate 2,748, forward strand.
AAAATAGGTGGCCGTGCGAGCAGCCAAGCCGTGCTTCATCGCGTTGAAGCGGGTGCGCTGTGTTTCCTCGGGGGTGGGATGCCCCGTCAGGTTTGCCGCCGCGGCGGTTTTCCCTTCGTGCGAACGGGGGCCGGTGGCACGCGCCCAGGCCTTCAGCAGCCCGCGTTCCCAGCCCGTCTGATCGCACTCCACTTCGCACCGGGGACATGTGCCGTGGTAGCTGAAGGGATGGTGCTCTTGCTCAGGTGCATCCTCCACCCGTACAGGTGCTGCCTTGAACGTGCGGCAGCAGCTCGGGCAGTGAAACGTGATTTCGGAGAGCGGTTGGGAGCGGTCTTTCGCCATACTGCGCAGTATCGCGCGTCATGGCAAGCCGGAAACAGGGAGGATTGCGGCGAAACAAGAAACCTCCAATGGGGGGTTTCTTGTTTGGGCGTTCGAGAAAAAATTACCCTTGCTATTTATTGGCCTTGCTTACGTCGTTGCCTGAGTCCCAGTAGACCGAGGCCAGCCAGGAGCATGACGTATGCTTCAGGTTCCGGGACAGGAGAGAGCAGTACCGCGACTTGCGTGCCCGACACGGGATGATGTGCGAGGGCGGTGATCCATCCGGAATCATTGATATCCACAGCGGAATATAGCACCCACCCTGCATGCACGATCTCCGGATCCAATTGACTATTCAGATCGATAGGTGTGGAACCATTCCAAAGCGTGGCATACGAATAGCCATCGCCGAAATCTGTCCTTCCGATGACCTGTCCCAAATTGTTGATCCCATTAGCTACGCTTATACCGCTCCCCAGATTGTCCAGGGCGTCCAATACTCCGTTCTCCCATATATAGGATCCGCCCTGTCCTTGGATCAGGATTTGCCCGGCATCGTTGATGTCATTAGCGATGCTGCGGCCACTAAGGCTGCTGGCAAGGTTAACTACGTTACCGTCCTCCCAGAGTACGGCCTGAATTACAGATCCCGTACTGCTGTTCCCAACTAGCTGACCAGAATTATTGATGGCATTGACGATACCCGCACTATGGCCACTTAACAGCGGAAGAATGACAGGATCTGCTGTAGCATTGGCCCATAAAATTGGGATGGAGCCGTTATAAATTCCAGCGATTTGTCCCGAATCGTTCACCGCCGTTGCAACACTTTCGTAGGTCCCGATTGGATCCTTCAGAAAACTTAAGTTATTGCCTTGCCAGAGTGCTGCTGTATTGCGGCCAGAATACGTATAAAGATTGCCGACGATCAAGCCAGTATTGCTGATATCGCGTAGGTAACCCCACGTGGAGTTGGGTGGAAGAAAAGGGTTTTTGACAACGCCATCTCCCCATACTATAGGGCGAGATGGGACGTCCGCAGCTGCTGGCCTCCAATCGCCCACGACGACTGAACTGTTGTTGATACTCGTGACACTAGTGCTAGCAAGCAGCCCTCCTACTTTTTCGCTTAGATCTATGAAGGTATAGGCAGCATATGCATAGCTGGAAGTCAGCAGCATCAGTGAACCAATGGTAGTACCCAAGTGACGTAGAATAGTCATGGTGATCTCCAGAATGATTTAGGTTGAATGGAACCCCTCAAAGGTAAGGAGCCTCCTCTACCGTAAACCAAATCTGGAAGATTTCAATGGCTCATTCGGTTTCCATAGCCTGCGTGTATGTTTGCCGATACTGTGCCTCTATGCGACTTTATAAAAGAATTTTTCTGGCAGTGGAATCTTGAGCATGGCGGTTCGTAGTGAGATTCGGTCGGGGAGCCACCAGGTCTTGCCACGAACCACATCGAATCCATCTGGATTCACCAATTTGTCGGCCTGGTATTCGATCCGCAGTCCTTCCTCCAGCACCACGATGCGCTCGATGAACGAGCCGAAGAACCGCCGCAGCTTGTTCACATCGCGCGTGGTCGTCACGATATCCCTCATCATCTCGGCCATCGCCTGAACGTCGCTATCGCTGATGAGGGAGCGGGTATCCGGGATCTCCTCATCCTCCAGGACGGCCAGCTTTGCAACCAGGCCCCGCTGCTCCTCCTTCAGGCTGTGGAGATTCTCCAGCAGTTCGGGCACGTTAGGTGCATTCTTCCCCTGGGTCTCCAGGATCTCGGACACGTTTCTCAGCCTGCCGTCGACGTCGCGCTTTTTCTTGGCCAACGCTTCCAGCTGGCGATCGCGGTTCCGCAGGTACTCGCTGGTGAGCTCCTGGAGTTCGGCGATCGCCTCCACCAGGCGCTCGCGCGTGAGGATGCGGTCGAGGATGCACTCGATCAGCCATTCGTCGAGCTCGTGTGCCGCGATGCGGCGGTCCTTGCAGCCGGCGCCTTTCTGGGCGGACTGGCAGTTATAGTAGTAATAGCGCCGCTTGTTGCGCCCCGTGGCGTTCTCCGTGCGTAGCGCCAGGCCGCACCTTCCGCAGCGCAGCAGGCCCGTGAAGACGAACTGGCTGTGCGGCGAGCCGCCGTTTCCCGAGGGTGCCCGCTCCTCGAATAGCTCCTGTGTTCTCATGAATATCTCCTCCTCGATGATCGCAGGGTGGCTCTGCGTGATGATCCAGTTTTTCCTGGGCCTGATTTTTCCGGTCAGGTGATTGGTTCGATTGAAGATCGTCTTCCCGGTGTACACCTCGTTTTTCAACGTGGCCGCGACGAGATTCTTGTTCCATTTCTTGAA
>NZ_FPIQ01000014.1 GCF_900119085.1 Nitrosovibrio sp. Nv17
GCTTCCCCAGTGAAGCATCATCTTACTTGCATCACAAACAAAATCTGAATATCTCTGATCATACAAGGATGGGTGGAGCGCAGCGTAACCCATCAAAACCTGTGGAAAGTCCCCGTAGCAACCCATCATCGGGATGAACCACCTTGACCCAGCGGTTCCATGAATTCGGTGGGTTGCGCTCCGCTTCACCCACCCTACAATTTCACCCACTCCCTGAAAGCATCCGTAGGATGGGTGGAGCACAGCGCAACCCATCATTTCTTCCGGAAAACGCCGCGATGGGTTGCATTTCATTCCATCCATCCTGCCTGGTTTGATCTTTTGAAACACTTCCGTATAATCCCAATAAAGTCTATTTATTAACGCACATACCGAAACACAAACCAACGCGACGCTCGGAGCGCCGAAAAGCGCGCTGAAATCCGAACGCATGCCTTGATTCCCGGAAACACGTCCGATTATTCATATTTGTTGCGGAAACCCTCCAATGACCTGGAGTATTCAATCGTACGCTGCACGATCATTCCCGGCAGTCCTGTGGAATCAGGATGAAGTGCGTGGAGCCGAGGATGTCACCATTCCCAATCGATTCAGTGAGGACATGAGATCATGCCGTCGCCATTGAAAGTGGACGAAGACGGGAACTGTCCGGATTGGCGCCCCCATTTCCGGAAGCTCACCCTGACTGACGCGAGGCTCGTCTTTTACAGCCACACCAAGGAGGGCCTCGCGAACTTCTTCCGCGAAAAGTCCGACTTGAAGGTCTGGGGCGGCGACGCCTTTGTGATCTACGCATATCGTGGGCGGTACTCGAAAACGCGTAAGTTCGGCAAGACCGAGATGTACGACTCGATGGATCTCGGCCACAATGGTTGGAAGGCCGGCGTGTTATCGCACGCGGGCGTGGACCTCCCGCTGCCCGAAGGTGTGCAGGACCTGATCGAGGAGGCGCTCCCGCACATCCTGAGTACCTCCCGTTATTATGTCGGTTTTCAGCTCTTCAAGTCTGGGTCTGTGGGTAAGGATAAGGGCAACTACTCATACCCTCCTGATAAGGCCCACCTCCTGCACGGCCAGAAGACGCTGGAGATACTTACCCATGGCAAGAAGGAGATCTCGTTCAAGGATGTGGCGCAGAAGCTGGGCGAAAAGGGTTGGACGGGGATCGTGGATCTTCCCTGAGATTTCCGGGGGGCGGGCATGACTGGCGGCCTGGCGTGTCCCGCGCGCGCCGGCTGGTCTACGTGAACGTCATCGATCTCAAGGTGCGCGCACCGGATTGCCTGCCGCTCTCGGCGCGGAATCGGCAATGCGACGTCCGCCTGTTCCTAGGCCTTCCTGAAACGCGCCTTGACGGCCTCCGCCTCGGAGTCCTTCTTCTGCGCGCGCAGCATCCGTAGCATCCGTAGGATGGGTGGAGCGCAGCGCAACCCATCATCTCCCGCAGAACGCCGCGGTGGGTTGCATTTCATTCCACCCACCCTACCACCACCCGCCGCATCCGTAGCATCCGTAGGATGGGTGGAGCGCAGCGTAACCCATCAAAACCTGTGGAAAGTCCCCGTAGCAACCCATCATCGGGATGAACCATCTTGACCCATCGGTTCCATGAATTCGGTGGGTTGCGCTCCGCTTCACCCACCCTACAATTTCACTTCACTCCCCGATAACATCCGTAGGATGGATGGAGCGCAGCGCAACCCATCATCTCCCACAGAACGCCGCGGTGGGTTGCATTTCATTCCACCCACCCTACCTGACTGAACATCGAGATTCTGATCTTCGGTGGAGACGCGGGCATACCGGATCTTCATCCCAGGCCGCATCCCTTCTCATGCCGTACACCTGCCAACATGCACATGGAACGGGACTGGCGCCCTCCGTACGTTCCAGAAAGGAACCTTTTAGGGATTATACTGAAGCGCTTAAAAAGATCAAGAAAATCCGAGCCCATTCCTTATCGGGCTCTTCTTTTCTTCACCATCCCAAAGACGTTCCTTTGTTGGACGATGCGCACACCCCGATCACAACCGTTCGAGATCCACGGGCACGAAATCAGCATCTCCCTGCAACGAATCCACCGGCGGGTGAATCCCCGGTTCCTTGACGCAAAAATTTGGAGGCTGTGGATGAAAACCAATATTAAATTGTTCGTAGTTTTATCTTCCGCGTTAATCGGTTATACGACTTCAAGCATGGCCGTAGCAGCAAATGTAACTTTTACGGATAGTACTTTTAATCTTTCAGATTATTCAATTTCAAAATATCAAAATTCCAACATCATAGACGTCACGGTAAGCCAAACTTCATCAGGAAATCCGGGCCCTGCTCTTCAAATTGAAATACATTTCCCCAGGACATTTGAAAGCGTAATTAATGCTTCACAATACTTAATAAATACCACTTTTCGCTATGATCCCAGCGTTCAAGGGGAGATAGATTCAATTAGCGTATCATCAGATTTGCAAGGTGTAGTCATCCAGAACGGGGCGTCTGTTCCCTTCAATCCTGTTGGCGGCAGGAACGGAGGTGGTTTAATGTTAATAAAACAAGGAGAACAGCTTTACACCAATCTACTTGGTGCAGGTTCCCCTGTTGTCGGAGGCAACAACTTTGGCTTTACACACGCTGATGGGCTTAAGGCGTCGGATTTTGGGCTCATCACCAATCTTGTCACTATACAAATAGATAATACACGGCATCCCAGCTTTACCAGCGGTGTTTTGGAATTTGGATTTCCAATGGGTCTTTATGGTACAAACTTATTCGGATTTCCCGAGACTACTGGCATTGTAACGATAGATAATCTGAGCTTTACCGTTTCTTCCGTGCCCGAGCCCGAGACCTACGCCATGCTGCTGGCCGGGCTCGGTCTGGTTGGCTTTGTCGCGCGCCGCGGAAAGCGCTCCCGAAAAGCAATGGCCAGCAGGTAGCACTGCCCCGCGAGGATGGCCGCTGCCGGGTTTTGCGGTAACGAAAGGGAAGACATGGGATTCCCGGTGGCCGGGACAGCCAGAAGACCGGTTGTCCCGGCCACCGGCCGGCCTGATCTCGATCTCCTGCCCCTTCGAGAGCCGTGGAGCACGGTATCGACTCATGGCCCACAGACGCACCGGACGGTCGGCCCGATCCCACGAGGCATGCCCGGATTCGTGCGGAAGCGGCCGCGCCGCCCCGTCAATGCGTGCCGGACAGCGCGTCGGGATCGTCGTCCACCCAGGCCCGCGCTTCCGCATGGGCTGCGCTCCGGGCTTCCGCCTCATCCGCGACCGGCGGGGAAAAGCTTTCGTAGACCACCACGTTCTCCCGGTCGAGAATCCTGTATCGCCCGTTCCACAGGTTGACGGTGTCGTCATGTTCCAGGCTGACCATGACTTTGTATCCCTTGTATTCGGTCTGATCGATCTTCATTCGGCCTCCTGCCGTTTCACGCGCCCGAGGCGCACGCCCATCCGGCTGTGCGCGACATTTCCACACCGCATGCCACGCTGCCGGAAAATCGCTTCCATGATGAAGAAAACGGGGCGGATGCTCCGTTCGATGGGCAACACTGCGCGCCGTGCCGCGGGCGGGGCACGGGGGCACGGGCCGCGGCTAGCGCACTCGATTGCGCTCCAGTTCCAGCCTGTTGATGTAGCGCTGGACCATGGACAGCATATACTCCTGCGGGTCGACGTACACGCACCGGATGCGCTGACCCGGCTGGCGGAAATCCCGGGAGGCGTCGCACACCTGCAGGTTGGCCCTGGCCGCGCCCACGCCGGGTAATTCCATCAGGCAATCGCGATAGATGACGCCTTCCTTGAACTCGATGGCGGAGTGCGTGTCGATGATCGCCACGCCGCCACGGCTGATGTCGTGCAGGGCGACCTCCACGGCCGGCGGGACATCCCGCTTCCGGACAGGGAGCGGGATGATACACTTTGCCGGGACGATCTCCGGCACGCTGGCCCGGAAGTATTCCCTCTTCTGGATGCGCAGCAGCGTCTCCGGCACGGGCATGAGAAACACGTCGCGTCCGTTGATCCGGGCCTTCTCCACGTCGTCGCACTCGAACTGTATCTTCACGCCGTCGGGAAACGTCGTGATATTCAGCTTCTCGGCCTTCAGCACTCGTCCCAGGGCATCGTCGCTGCCACAGTCGAGCGCCAGCGTACGTTGCTCGGCATCGATATCGATGATCGTCGTCAGCACGGGATCCTTGCCGTCGCCGCATTGACAGGTCAGCAACGACCCCGTGCGCATGACGGACTTCAGGATGGAGAGAATTCCCGTTCCGGAATAGATGCGGTACGACTCGTTGTCACCCTGCTCTGGCATGGCCGGCTGATGCGAAAATGGTGCGCTAACCTGAACCCAGGTCCCGACGCTGCTGATTTTCTGCGTCCCTATGAATCACGTCAATGAAAATTTTCTGTCATACTCACAAAAATTTTTCAAAAAGTTCAAAAATTTCGGAACTTTCCATATTGACGTCAGTCAAATTTTCGCGGTTGGGTTGCCCATGTTTGTAGTATGGTCATTTCCGAGCATCCTGCCCGTATACGATAAATACCTGAAAGCAAAGGAGATGTTTAGGGAGGCGTACTGACCAGACTTAGAGAACGAGGCACGACATGTGGATGGTCAAATTCTTGAGCATCTCGATCCTTAAAGGAGGTAATCATGGAACTGACAATTCTCGTAGTAGGCATAGTCGCCGTGGGTCTGTGGTTCTTTCTGTCCAAAGATGGACGGCATGAATAGAACCGAGCCTGTAACCCTGCACAGGAAAAGCAGCAGGGATAATCTTCTGGCTTCGCATACTCGACGAAACCAGGACTGACAGTTTTCCTAGCCGGTGCTCTTTCCGTGATCCCTCGGGAGCATCGGCTTTCTTTCACCTGTTTCCATCCCGCAACAAGGAAGTCCCATCCACGCCCCGGTATCGTTCTCGCCGGGCCTCGCCCCCTTCCCGCGCCTGGGGCCGCAGGCGAAAATTTCTGGTCCGCCGCGGGATGGCGTGGAGCGGATCAACAGGGGCAGGATCGGTGGCGTGCAGCAACCCATCATCTCCCGCAGAACGCAGTGCGATGGATGCATTTCATTCCACCCATCCTGCCTGGCCGCCGCTGCGGGCGGGGGTTTTTCCCCTCAGTCCCGGTGCGCCTCCGCGTTGACGGCACCGCCCTCGCTGTGGGGATGGCGCAGCTGCGCCAGCAGATGTGCGGATACGTTCATGACGAAGGGCACCAGCAGGATCGCAACGACGAGCACGAGCAGGATCGTATGCACCCCGACTTCGGTTTCGCCACGCGCCACCCTCCTGAAGAATCCCATGCACAGGTAGATCAGGCCGATCGCCAGCAGCAGGCCGAGGATCAGGTAGTCCATTCCGTTCGTGAACATTGGTTTCCGGATGCTCCCGACCCACTTCGCCTTGCGCGCGCCCGAAAGGCAACGCCGCTCATCGTACCACACCCACCCTGGATACGGAGCATAGCGGATCCATAGATCTGAGATTCTTGTGAGGAGTCATAGGGCCAGCGCATGAATGATTGAACAGGACGGTGGATCTACCAATATCACATAAAATGATTAAAATGATCATGCCACTTGCGAAACAGCATGGCAGCCGGCGTCCTGTCATACATATCCACAATACGTTTGATGATGAACGCCTTCTCCAAATAATAATCCGCGTCGAACGCCGACGCATCTCCTCTTTCTCCTCTCTCCTCTATCCTCTCTCTGCACCCGCCGCCTCCCGGCGGGTTTTTATTGTCGTCGCGATGACGCTCAGTCCAATGGAGCGGCGCCGGAACCGGAATGGCGGCGTGCGCCGATCACGCACGCCACGACCGCTACGGCCGTGCCCAGCATGCCCGCCTCGATGGGTTCGTGCAGCAGGACGGCTGCCAGCAGCATGCCCAGGAAGGGCTGCAGCAGCTGCAACTGGCTGACGGCGGCGATGCCGTCCTGCGCCAGTCCGCGATACCAGAAAATGAATCCGATCAGCATGCTGAACAAGGATACGTAAGCCAGGGAAATCCAGGCGGGCATGCCGATCTGCTGCCAGGTCGGCGGCTGGGTCATGATGCTCAGCACCGCTGTCAGCGGCAGCGACAGCACCAGCGCCCAGGAAATCACCTGCCAGCCGCCCAGATGACGCGACAGGCGTCCGCCCTCCGCATAGCCGTAGCCGCAGGTCATGACGGCCATCAGCATCAGCAAATCCCCCTGCATGGATGTAGGCAGGCTATGCGTCAGCGCGAACCCGGCCACGCAGAGGCCGCCCGCCGTGGCGAACAGCCAGAAGGCCGGGGGCAGGCGTTCACCGCCCCGCAGCACGCCAAAGATCGCAGTGGCCAGCGGGAGCAGGCCCACGAAGACGAGCGAGCGGGCGGCCGTGATGTGCTGCAAAGCCAGGGCGCTGCACAATGGAAACCCGACCACCACGCCGCATGCCACCAGCAGCAGGCTGGCGATATCGCCATGCCCCGGGCGTTCTGCCTTCAGGATGCGCAGCAGGAACAAGGCCAGCACCCCTGCAATCGCAGCCCGCATCGCCGTCAGGAAGATCGGGTCGAAATCGACCACCGCCACGCGGGTCGCCGGCAGCGAGCCGCTGAAGATCATGACGCCGATGAAACCATTGAGCCAGCCGCCGGAGGCCTGCTTCACTCCGCCCCCGGCGGTCGCGGCCCCGGAAGCCGTTTTCCCCGGTCGCCGGCTTCCTGCCGCGGGTGGATCGCTGCCCTCCCCGCGGCGCCGATGCCAGGATTCGCGGCCGCCTCCAGCCGCGCGGACGCCCGGTGGAAGATTTCCCGATCGGGTATTGCAATTGCCGGGGCATTCATTGTATTATAATGATAATAGTTCTCATTATCATTCCATGACTTCAAAACATCCTGCGCCTGGCGCCCTGAAAATGGAACGACCGAAGGACAATCCGCACTTCCCGAACCGTGCAGCCGCCATGATACGTCCATTCTGCATCTTCCTCCATGCATACCGGCCGTCGCGGACGATCGCCCTGCCACCCAGCAAAGTAAAACGGAGATAGCATGCACCCTCATTCGACGCGAAACACTGTCCAGCTTGCCCGGCCCCGGCGGCCCAGCCCGCTGCAATATCGTCTGCAGGCGCTCAGGGGAGCCCTGGCGCATCTCATCGGCAGGCTGATCGGAAACACCCGGACCCTGCATCTGGCCGCCACGATGACGAGCCTCCCCGGCGTCCGCCCGGAACAGGGCGTGGAAGCGGTTTCGCAAGCCGGATCGCCCGGCGGACAGCCGGGGCGCGCCCCGCTTCCGCCCATGGTGCTGATCCGGAGCTGCCTGAGGGCGCGTCCGGCCCCGTCCCCGGACGCGGATTCCCCGGTGCGGCTGATCAAGGCGCCTGCCATCCCTGCCGTTGCCGAAGGCGGCGACGAGGCGGGGAGCACACGCTTCGATCTCGGCGGCCTCTGCATCCTGTGCGTGGGCGGCCGCGCCACCCTGTACCCCGCGTACCGCCGCCTGATCGAGGCGTCAGGCGGGCATTTCCTGATCTATCGGGGCGATCCCCAGGAAAAGATCAGCTATCTTCCCACCCTGCTCACCCGCGCCGACGCGATCATCTGCCCCGTGGACTGCGTCAATCACACCGTTTACTTCGCCATCAGGCGCTATTGCACACGCTTCGGCAAGCCCTGCGCAATGCTGGAACGGTCGGGCCTTCCCACATTCCGCAGAGGCGTGGAAATGCTCGCCGCAGCCGCTTCCTGATTCCTCCCGAGGCTTTCCGGCACCGGGGCGGTCGTGCGCGGTACCGCGCCCTCCCCGCCGTCCCGGTTCCATCGTTACCTGTAAGATTTTACAGCTGTCTAAAGTCAACATTCTGTAGTCTCATCACTCCAATGCAATCCACACCGGCAAAGGAGGCGACGGGGACCGCCGATCAGTATACGCCAGCTATTCCGGAGGATCGGCCTGAAGCGGGACCGCATCTTCCAGATGAATCCGAAAGATCCGCTTGTGGACAGGGCGGCCTCGACACCCACCCTCCGATCCTCGATCGGTTCCGATAGCCGCCACCGGCACGCGACGGCGAGGGTGCCGCCCATGACACGGGAGCCAAATCTTCACTAACGGAAACCGGTGCCACATGAAACACCCTGCTCCCCGCCGCTCTTCACATGCCCTCGAATGGTCGACCCATACCTCGTCTTTCTGCTGGATGATCGGCGCCACGCACTGCATTTGTCCGTGGTCGACAGGGTCGTGCACATGGTCTACGTCACCCCCTTGCCGGGCGCGCCGGACATCGTGCTCGGCGTCGTCGACATGAGAGGCCGGCTCATGCCCGTGGTCGACGTCCGGAAACGCTTCGGACTGCCCGGGCGCCGCCCCGCGCCGGCCGACCAGCTCATCGTCGCACGCATGAAACAGGAGCCCGTCGCCTTGGCGGTGAACGACACCCTGGGCATCGTCGAGTGCGCCGACCAGGAGCGGATTCCGGTATCCGGCATCCTTCCCGGCGTACCGTACTGCAACGGGGTCATACGGACCCGGGACGGCCTGATCCTGATCCACGACCTGGACGCCTTCCTCTCCCTGACAGAGGCCGCCGCTCTGGACCGGGCGCTGGATGCCGCCGGGAGGTGACCATGCAGGCCGCCCTTCCATCCCCCCTGCTTTCGCAACTGAGCCGGCTGCTCGCCGTGCAGATGGGATTGCACTATCCGGCCGAGCGCTGGCGCGATCTCGAGCGCGGCATCGGCGCCGCCGCACCCGAGCTCGGCGTGGACGACGCGCGCACCTGCGCCCAGCTGCTGTCGTCCGCCCCGTTGACCTGCCGCCAGATCGAGGTGCTCGCCCGGCACCTGACCGTCGGGGAAACCTACTTCTTCCGCGGGCAGAAATACTTCGACGCGCTCGACGCGCACATCCTCCCCGCCCTGCTGGAGCGCAGCGCCCGGGATAACCGGCCGTTGCGGATATGGAGCGCGGGATGCTGCACCGGGGAGGAGCCGTATTCCATCGCCATGTCCCTCGACAAGCTCATGCGTGGAAAGGAATGGAAGGCGGTCATCGTCGCCACCGACATCAACCCGGCCTTCCTGGAGAAGGCAGCGCGGGGGATCTACGGGGAATGGTCCTTCCGGGAAACCCCGGCCTGGATCAGGGAGCGATATTTCAAGCGCAGGAAGAACGGGGAATTCGAGATCGTCCCGCACATCCGCAGGCGCGTGGCATTTTCCCACCTGAACCTCGCAGGCGGTTCCTACCCTTCCCCCGACGGCAGCTTCAACGCGATGGACATCATTTTCTGCCGCAACGTGCTGATGTACTTCAATCCGGAAGGGATCCGCAGAACCGCCCGGAAACTCCACCGGTCGCTCGACCGGGACGGCTGGCTGATCGTGAGCCCCGCGGAGGTATCCGTCAGCCTGTTTCCGCAATTCGAGGCGATCTCCTACGAAGGCTCGATCTTCTATCGCAAGACGGAAAGGGCCCCGGCACGAGCGGACGCACCGCCTCATGTGCCGCCGCCATCGCACGCCGCGGATATCCCTGCGCCAGCGACGCCGGCATCCGGCCATGCCGGATGCGCAGGCGGCGCGTCCCCCCGGCTGCGGGACACACTGGCCGAACCTTCGCCGCGTGCATCAAGCCTCCCCTCCCGGGCGGACGCGCACGCCGCCGTCCCCGCAAGCCCTGCCGCCGCGGAAACGCACTATCAAGCCGCCCGTTCCTGCGCCGACGCAGGAAATTTTCCCGAGGCGATCGAATGGTGCGAAAAAGCCATCAGCGCCGACAAGCTCAATCCGGCGATCCATTACTTCCTGGCCAACCTGAAAAACGAGACCGGGAACGGCGCCGCAGCCATGGAGTCCCTGCAGCGCACGCTCTATCTCGACCCCGATTTCGTGCTCGCGCACTTTTCCATGGCGGCCCTGCATCTGTCGCATGGCCGCACGCGGGAAGCAAGGCGGTGCTTCGGCAATACCTGGTCCCTCCTGCAGCGGCTGCCCGCCGACATGCCCCTGCCGGAGTCGGAAGGCATGACCGCCGCAGGCCTCATCGAGATCATGCGCACGCTCGACCCCCTCGATGCCACGCCGGACAACGGGAAAGGAATCACATGAACCAGCGGCTCTCCCCGCCTGAAACGGCGGAAGCGGATACGGCGCGCGCCTTGGAGGAAACGCAGCGCACCCTGAAGGCAAGGGCGCTGGCGCTGGCGCAGGCACCCCTGCCCGCAGGGGAGGAAGGCCAAGGGATCCTGCAGGTCATCGAATTCCTGCTGTCGAAGGAGCGTTTTGCCGTCGAATCCGGCCTGGTGCGCGAAGTCGCGGTGCTGGAGAACCTGGCACCGCTGCCGTGCACTCCGGCCTTCGTGCTGGGAGTGGTCAACCTGCGGGGAGAAATCCTGCCGGTCATCGACCTGCGCCGATTCTTCGACATGCCGGAGCAGGGGCTGGCCGATCTCGACCGGATCATCGTGCTGCAGTCCAAGACCACCACGTTCGGCATCCGGGCGGACGCCATCGTCGGCCTGCGCCGGGTCCCGGCGGCGGCGATCCAGGCGCCGCCTCCCACCCTCACGGGCATGCACCGCGACTATCTCACGGGCGTGGCCCCGGGGCCGCTGGCCATCCTCGACGCAGCGCGGCTCATGCACGATCCGCGCATCGTGGTGGAGGAGCACGTGGATGAATGAGGCACAGCTGCCGTGGCGCACCTTCCCCAGCCGCGCCGCATGCCCGTCGCTCCGGGGGCTCGTCCGGACTCGAGCCAGGAGGGTCAGGGCATGAGCATCAGCAGGAAAATCATCGGGGGATTCATCGTCATCCTGGCGCTGCTCGCGCTGGCGGCCGGCATTTCCCTGTACGCGCTCAATCACACCCAGGACAGCTACAATCGCTTCCTCAATGTGGATGAGCGCCTGCTGGAAAGCACCAATGAACTGCGCGCTTCCCTGTATGCCCAGCAGACCTACCTGCGCGGCACCCTGCTGTACCCGGAACTCAGGGCGGAGCATGAATCGCTGCTGCAGTCGAACGGGGAGTATTTCCGGCAGGTCATCGAGAAAATGCGGCGCCTGATGAGCACCGACGGGGAAAGCAGTCTCATCGACGATTTCGAGGCGCGGCAGGCGCAGCTGGAAAAGGCCCAGCAGGACATCATCCGGCTGGTGAGGGAAGGCAAGCAGGAGGAAGCGCGTCTGCTGACCATCCAGACATATCGTCCCCACGCCGACGCCACCATCGCCCAGGCGAGGGATTTCTACGAGCAGCAGTCGAAACAGATGGGAAAAGCCAGGGCCGAGCTTACCGCCAACGTGAGGCACACCACCCTGCTCACGGCGGCCGTCAGCCTGCTGGCCATCGTTTTCGGGTTGTGGATCGGCATCGCCCTCGGCCGCCTCATCACGCGGCAGCTCCGGGAGAGCGTCGCGCAGCTGTCCTCGTCGTCGGCCGAGATCCTCGCCACCACCACCCAGGTCGCCTCGGGCGCCGCCGAGACCGCGGCCGCCGTGAGCGAAACCACCGCCACGGTGGAAGAGGTGAAGCAGACCGCGCAACTGGCGAGCCAAAAGGCGAAGCACGTCTCCGACAGCGCCCAGAAGGCATCGAGCGTCTCCCAGGCCGGCCGGGAGTCGGTCAACCAGACCATCCAGGGCATGCACCACATCCAGGAGCAGATGGAAGCGGTGGCGGGCAGCATCCTGCAGCTGTCGGAGCAGGGACATGCCATCGGGGAAATCATCGCGACCGTCAACGATCTGGCGGAGCAGTCCAATCTCCTGTCCGTCAACGCGGCGATCGAAGCCGCGCGCGCCGGCGAGCAGGGCAAGGGCTTCGGCGTGGTGGCGCACGAGATCAAGAGCCTGGCGGAGCAATCGCGCCAGGCCACCAGCCAGGTGCGCAGGATTCTGGGCGACATCCAGAAGGCCACGCATGCGGCGGTATTGGCCACCGAGCAGGGCAGCAAGGCGGTCGCGGCGGGCGTGAAACAGTCGACTGAAACGGGGGAAGCCATCCATCTCCTGTCCACCAGCATCGGCGAGGCGGCGCAGGCGGCGACCCAGATCTCGGTATCCAGCCAGCAGCAGATGGTGGGCATGGATCAGATCGTGCAGGCCATGGGCAGCATCCGGCAGGCCAGCGAGCAGAACGTGGCGGGAACGAGGCAGGCGGAAGCGGCAGCCCAGGGGCTGTACGAGATGGGCAGCCGGCTGAGCGCCATGATCAGCGGCAGAACGGACCGATAGGACGGCAGCATGCCAGGTGACGATGTATTCCTGCAGAAGCTTCTGGCGACATTCCGGGTCGAGGCCGATGCCCACGTGCAGGCCATCGGCGCGGGATTGCAGGCCCTGAAAAAAACCCCAGCGGGGCAGCAGCATGCCGACATCCTGGAAACGGTGTTCCGGGAGGTGCACAGCCTGAAAGGCGCGGCCCGCGCCGTCAGCCAGGCGCATATCGAGGCCGTCTGCCAGTCTCTGGAAGACAGCTTCGCCGCCCTCAGAAACGGCCTCGCCGCCCTTTCCCCAGCCTGGCTGGAGCTGCTGCTGCAGGCGGCGGACACGCTGGGCGCCTTCCTGGCCGAGGACGGCGGCAGGCCGTCGGCGGCGGGATCCCTCATCGGGCGGCTCGAAGCCATGCTGAGGAAATCGCTGACCGGAAGCAATGCCTCCGCTTCCGCGAAAACCGCCGAATCCGCCTCCATGGCCGAAACTCCGCCGTCCGCGGCCACGGGTGCTGCAAACACCCTCGCCACTCCGGCCCTGGCGCAGGCGGCGATCAGGGTCTCGCCCGCGCGGGTCGACGCGGTGATGCGCCAGGCCGAGGAACTGCTGCTTCCGCGGCTGGCGCTGGACCAGCATGCGGGGGACTTGCGCACGACCATCGCGGAACTGTCGGCATGGAAAAAACGGCTGCTGCAGATCCAGCCGGCATTGCGCACGCTCGATCGCGCCCTCCTCCGGCCCGGCGGCGAGGGCGCGAATCCGGAGGGTGGACACGCAATTCCGCGGCTGCTCAAATACCTGGACGAAGAACGGTTCCACATGAAGGCGGCCGAGGAAGGGCTTGCGAAGCTGCTGCGGGCGATCGAGAAGGACCGGCGCATGCTGGCCGGCATGACCGACGCGCTGCATCAGGATGTCAAGGAGATGCAGCTGCTGCCGTTCTCGTCGCTGCTCGACGTTTTTCCCCGGTATGCCCGAGAACTGGCGCGCGAGCAGGACAAGGCCGTCGAGCTGTCGATCCAGGGCGGGAGCATCGAGATCGACCGGCACATTCTCCAGGAGATCAAGGATCCGCTGATCCACATGCTGCGCAATTGCATCGATCACGGCATCGAGCCGCCGGCCGCACGCCTGGCCAAGGGAAAGCCGCCGCACGGCCGGATCAGCCTGGCATGCACGCAGAAGGACAGCGGGGTGGTGGAAATACGGGTAGCGGACGACGGCGCCGGCGTGGCCGCCGACAGGGTGGCCGCCGCCGCCCGCAAGCTGGGGGCCTGCTCCAGCGAACAACTGGAACGGCTGGATCCGGCGGAACGGATGGCGCTGGTCTTCCAGTCCGGCGTCTCCACCGCGCCTGCCGTCACCGACATCTCCGGGCGCGGGCTGGGACTCGCCATCGTGCGCGAGAAAATCGAGCGGCTCGGGGGGAGCATCACGCTCGAGTCGAGTTCGGCCACCGGTACCACGTTCCACATGCTCCTGCCGCTGATGCGGGCAAATTTCCGCGGGGTGCTGGTGCACATCGGCGAGCAGCTTTTCGTCATACCCTGCACGCACGTGGAGCGAGTGATGCGCATCGCCCCCGAGGATGTCCACACCGTGGAGAACCATGCGACCATCCTGGTGGATGAAAAACCGCTGGCACTGGCCTGGCTGGGCAGTGTCCTCGAACTGGGCCGGCCGGCGACGGCGACTGCCGCAACCCATTCCACGGTGCTGATCCTCGCCGCCGCCGCGACCCGCATGGCGTTTACGGTGGAAAGGATCGCCGGCGAGCAGGAGGTTCTGGTCAAGACGCTCAGGCGCCCCCTGGTGCGCATACGCAATATCGCCGGCGTCAGCGTGCTGGGCACGGGCCAGGTCGTGCCGGTGCTCAACGTGCCGGATCTGATGAAAACAGCGATCGGGCGGGGGGCCGCCCGCCCCGCTGCCGTTCCCGCGCCGCCGGCGGCGCCTGCGGAGACGGCGGAAAGGCCCTCCATCCTGGTGGTGGAAGACTCCGTCACTTCGCGGACACTGCTCAAGACCATCCTGGAATCGGCGGGCTACCGCGTCGGCACCGCCGTGGACGGGGTCGACGGCTACACCGCGCTCAAGACGGAAAAATTCGACCTGGTCGTCTCTGACGTCGAGATGCCGCGCATGGATGGATTCGATCTGACCGCGGCGATCCGCGCGGACAGGCATTTCGCGGAACTCCCGGTGGTTCTGGTCACCGCCCTGGAGTCGCGCGAACATCGCGAACGCGGCATCGACGTCGGCGCCAGCGCCTATCTCGCCAAGAGCGGCTTCGACCAGAGCAATCTGCTGGAGGTCGTCCGGCGCCTGATCGGGGCCCCATCATGAGGCGCGCGCCATGATCAACGTCCTCGTGGTGGAAGACTCGCCCACCGTGCGCGAACTGCTCGTCCACATCCTCGGATCGGATCCCGGCATCGCGGTCGTCGCGACGGCGCGCGACGGCGAGGAAGCACTCGACCTGGTGCGCCAGCACCGTCCCGACGTCGTCACCATGGACATCCACATGCCCAGGCTCAACGGCCTCGAGGCGACCCGCGCCATCATGGAAACCCATCCCACCCCCATCGTCATCGTCAGTAGCAGCGAGAACATCCACGAGGTCGCGACCACCTTCGACGCGATGAATGCCGGCGCGCTGGCGGTACTGCGCCGCCCGGCCGGCCTCGGCCATCCGGAGCACCGATCCACGGCGGAAGACCTGATACGGACCGTCAGGCTGATATCGGAGATCAAGCTGGTGCGCCGCTGGCCGCAGCTGCGCGAGACGGCGCCCCTGCCGCGCAGGGATGCCGATCCGCTCGACCCGCCGGAGCAGATACGCGTCATCGGCCTGGGCGCCTCCACCGGCGGCCCTTCCGCCCTCGAAGTGATCCTGAGGGCCCTGCCGGGAAACTTCTCCCTTCCCATTCTCATCGTCCAGCACATGACGGCGGGCTTCGTGCAGGGCTTCGTGCAGTGGCTGGCCGGCTCGTGCAGCCTGCCGCTGCACGTCCCCCTGCACGGCGACCCGATCCTGCCGGGCCACGTCTACATCGCACCCGACGATTGCCAGATGAAGGTGGAGCACGGCGGCAGGATCGCCCTGACGCAGGACGAGCGCGAGCATGGCCTGCGGCCCTCCGTTTCCTATCTGTTCCGCTCGATCGCGACGGTCTATGGCCGCACCGCCGCCGCCGGCCTGCTGACGGGCATGGGACGCGACGGTGCCGATGCGCTGCGGCTGCTGCGGGAATCGGGCGCGCTGACGTTCGCGCAGGACAGGGAAACCTCGGTGGTCGACGGCATGCCCGGGGAGGCTATCCGGCTGAATGCGGCGAGGTTCGTGATGCCGCTGGGGAGGATCGCCCCCCTGCTCCTGAATCTGAACCGTCAAAACAACGGCGCGTGGGCACACTCATGACATCGCAGGCGACTCATCCCCATGGCGCCGAGATCCTGATCGCGGAGGACAGCCCCACCCAGGCGGAAAGGCTCCGCTATCTGCTGGAGGGCAGCGGCTACCGGGTGCGATCCATGCCCAACGGCAGGCTGGCGCTCGAGGAGGCGCGCCGCAGCAAGCCGGCGATGATCATCAGCGACGTGATGATGCCCGAGATGGACGGGTTCACGCTGTGCCGGGAGATCAAGCAGGACGAGCTCCTGCGGGACGTGCCCGTGATCCTGCTCACCTCGCTCTCGGACATCGGCGACATCATGCAGGGGCTGGAATGCGGAGCCGACCATTTCATCCGCAAGCCCTACGAGGACCATTACCTGCTCACCCGCGTCGAGTACCTGCTGATCAACCAGAGCCTGCGCAAGGGCCAGAAGACGCGGATCGGGATGGAAATCTACCTGGGCGGGCAGCGGCACTTCATCACCGCCGAACGGCAGCAGATCGTCGACCTGCTGATCTCCGTCTACGAAGAGGCGATCCACATCAACAAGGAGCTTCATGCGCGGCAACTCGAACTGGCGCATTCGAACCATCTGCTGACCGGACTCTACCGGATCGCCGAGGGCCTGAACCGGGCAGTCAATGAGCACGAGGTATGCGACAAGGCGCTGGATCATGTGGTGGAACTGCCGGGCATCGACGCCGGATGGCTCTATCTCTGGGAGCAGGACGGCACCCGGACGACGGCAACCCGCGGCATTCCGGACACGCCGGCGCTCAGGGAAGCGATGGAGCGCCTGGGCGAGCGCCAGCGCGGCCTGCTCGCCGAAGGCACGAGCCATGCCGCCGGAATCGACCGGGATGCGCTGTCCATGCCGCTCGGGAACGCGCTGCCGGGTTTCGGCTGCCATGCCGGCATCCCGCTCTGGATCAACAACCAGTACCGTGGCGTCCTCAACCTGGCGGGCGCGCGCCAGGAACCGTTCGGGAACCATGAGCTGGAAACCTTCCAGGGCGTCGGCCACCAGATCGGCATCACCCTGGAACGCGCCCGCCTGCACGCGCACATGGAACAACTGGTGGAGGCACGCACGGCGGCGCTGACCGCGGAGATATCGCGGCGCAAGGAATATGAAATCCGCATCATCCGGCTCAACCGCATCTACAGCGTCCTGAGCGGCATCAACAATACCATCGTGCGCGTGCGCTCGCAGCAGGAACTGTTCGACAAGGCGTGCCACATCGCGACCAGCGACGGCAAGTTCCTGTTCGCCTGGATCGGCCTGTTCGATGCCGACGCGCAGCGTATCGACCCGATGGCCAAGGCGGGCGACAACGACGGCTTCCTGTCGCGGATCGACCTGACCGATGCCGGCACGCCGGGGGATTCCTGGTTGATCGCGGAAGCGATCAGGTGGACCAAGCCCGCCATCTGCAACGACCTGACGGTCGTCATCCACGACCCCATGCGTGCCTGGCACGCCACGGCGCTGGAACGAGGCTACCGCTCCGAAGTCATCCTGCCGCTGGTCGTCGACGGCCGCCTCGAAGGCGTATTCGCGCTCTACGCATCGGAAACGGGATGCTTCGACGAGGAAGAGATGACCCTGCTCACGGAAATGGCAGGCGACATCTCGTTCGCCATGGATCACCTGAAGAAGGAGGAGCGCATCAATTACCTGGCCTTCTTCGATGCCATCACCGACCTGCCCAACCGGGCGCTGTTCCTGGACCGGGTCGACCAGCGCATCGGCACCCTGCGCGACAGCCGCGAGATCCTGTCGGTGATCCTGCTCGACATCGAGCGGTTCAGCAGCATCAACGAATCGCTCGGCCACCAGAGCGGCGACGATCTCCTGCGCCAGCTGGGAAAGCGCCTGATACTGCTGCTCGACGAAACCGACGTGCTGGCGCATCTTTCCGCGGATCACTTCGCCATCGCCATCCGCCATGCCGAAGGCAGCACGGACATCGTCCATGTCCTGGAGAAGCTGCTGCTCGGGATACAGGATCAGCCTTTCCAGATCGGCACGCACGAGCTGCGCATTTCCGCCCGGGCCGGCGCCTCCTCGTACCCCGCCGACGGTCGCAACACCGATACCCTGCTGCGCAACGCCGAGACGGCCCTGAAGAAAGCCAAGCTGTCCTACGACAAATACCTGTTCTACGCACCCGAGTTCAACGCCCGCGTCACCGAGAAGCTGAAGCTCGAGACCAAGCTGCGCCGCGCGATCAAGGAAGGGCAGCTGGTGCTCCACTATCAGCCGAAGATCGACCTCGGCAGCGGGAAGATCAGCGGGCTCGAGGCCCTGATGCGCTGGCAGGACCCGCACAACGGCCTGGTCCCGCCGCTGCACTTCATTCCCCTGCTGGAGGAAACGCGGCTGATACTGGATGCGGGAAGATGGGCGCTGTCGAAAGCCATCGAGGATTCCCAGACATGGAAATCCCTGGCGCTCGATCCCCCCAAGATCGCCGTCAACGTCTCGCCCATCCAGCTGCGGCAGAAGGATTTCGTCAGCATGGTGGCCAGCGTCATCCATGGCGCACGCGGCGCGGACATCGAACTGGAGCTGGAGATCACCGAGAGCGTGATCATGCAGGACATCGAGACCAACATCCAGAAGCTGCGGATCATTCGCGACATGCACATCGAGGTCGCGATCGACGATTTCGGCACCGGGTATTCCTCGCTCAGCTACATCGCCAAGCTGCCCGTCAACGTCCTGAAGATCGACCGCGCGTTCATCATCAACATGACCAGCAATCCGGACGACCTGCACATCGTCTCCGCCATCATCTCCCTGGCCCACTCGCTGAACCTGAAGGTGATCGCGGAAGGCGTGGAAACCCGCGAACAGGCCGATCTCCTGCGCAAGCTGGCGTGCGACGAAATCCAGGGCTACCTGTTCAGCCCCGGCGTGCCCGCGAAAAAGATCGAGGAATTCCTCTCCCGCAAGACCACGCTGCAGTAGCCGCGCCGCCCGACGGGACGGCAGGACGATGCCGCCAGCGGTTACAATAGGGCTTTTTCCGGAGCCGCCGATGCGCCCCCCATTCACCGCCGCTGCCCGCGGCGCACGCCGTCCCGCATGCGCCGCGCGAGGCCGCCCGCGCCGCGCCTCCCCGCTTTCCGCGTACCGGCCCGGGCGCTGAACCGGCATGCTGGAGCTGCGCGACGTCCGCAAGGGCTACGCAGGCGGCCGGCAGGTGCTGTCCGGCCTGTCCTACGCGCTGGCCGCGGGGGAGTACGTGGCGGTCATGGGCGAATCCGGCGTCGGCAAGTCGACCCTGCTGAACCTGATCGCAGGCCTGGACGTCCCCGACTCGGGCGAGATACGGATCGACGGCATCGCCATATCGTCCCTGGATGATGACGCGGCGACACGGCTGCGGCGCAGGCGGCTGGGATTCGTGTTCCAGGCATTCCACGTGCTGCCGCACCTGACGCTGCAGCAGAACGTCGCCCTGCCGCTGCTGCTCAACGGCGTTTCCGTGAAGCACGCCGAGGCGCGCACACAGGACATGCTCGACGCGGTCGGACTGCACGGCAAGGCACGGCAGTTTCCACGCCAGCTGTCCGGAGGGGAAATGCAGCGGGTCGCCATCGCCCGCGCACTGGTGCACCGACCCGCCCTGCTCCTGGCCGACGAACCGACCGGCAACCTGGATCCGGATACCGCGCGCGACATCCTCGCGCTCATGCGCGCCGAGATCAGGGAGAACGGCGCATCCGCCATGATCGTCACCCATTCGCGCCTGGCCGCGGAGACCGCGGACCGGATCCTGGTGCTGACGCAGGCGGGCCTGCATTCCATGGAGCCGTCCTCAGCGGGAGGCCGCGCGCACCCATGAGGCCATGATGCAGGCAATGATGCTGCGGCGCTGGCTGCTGTGGGGCGAATGGCGGGCGCACGTGCCGCAGGCGGCCGCGGTCGTCGCCGCCATCGCGCTGGGAGTCGCCCTCGGGTTCGCGGTGCACCTGATCAACGCGGCCGCCTACAACGAGTTCGCCGCGGCCGCCAGAAGCCTGTCGGGCGAATCCGACCTGCAGGTGCGCGGCGTGCAGGCCACGCTCGACGAAACGCTGTACCCTTTCCTGGCGCAACGCGACGGCGTCCGGATCGCCAATCCGGTCCTGGAGCTCGACATCATCGTTCCCGCGCATGCAAACGAACGCAGGCACGGGATGCTGAAGGTCGTCGGCCTCGACATCTTCCGGGCGGCCGCCATCGCGCCGGACCTGGTCGGCATCCCGGAGGAGGACAATCTGTTCGACCTGCTGGCGGACGACGCCATCTTCCTCTCCCCCGCCGCCATGGAGTGGCTGGGCGTCCGCCGCGGCGACCCGCTGCCGCTGCGCCGCGGAACGCAGGTGGTCACGCTGCGCGTGGCGGGCGGACTGGCGCGGGCGCGGGCGGGACAGCGCCTGGGCGTCATGGACATCGGCGCGCTGCAATGGCGCTTCCGGCAGCTCGGCCGGCTGTCGCGGGTGGAGCTGCAGCTGCTGCCGGGCGTCGACCGCGACGCCTTCAAGGCGGCGCTGGTGCGGGATCTGGACGAACGCCACCTGGTGACGCAGGTTTCCGACCAGGAGGCGCGCGTCGCCAACATGTCGCGCGCCTACCGCGTCAACCTCAACATGCTGGCGCTGGTGGCGCTGTTCACCGGCGCCTTCCTGGTATTCTCCACCCAGATGCTGTCGGTCGTGCGCCGCCGCCACCAGCTTGCGCTGCTGCGCGTCCTGGGTTTCACGCGTGCGCAGCTGCTGTGGCAGATCGCCCTCGAAGGCGCGATCCTGGGCACCGCCGGCGCCCTGCTGGGGCTGGCCCTGGGACATGCCGCAGCCGCGGCGGCGCTCGACCTCTTCGGCGGCGACCTGGGCGGGGGGTTCTTTTCCGGGATTCAACCGCAAATCCGCTTCGATCCGGCCGCGGCCGGCGTCTTTTTCCTCCTTGGCGCGGGCATCGCCATGCTGGGCAGCATGGCGCCCGCATGGGAGGCGGCCCGCACCCACCCCGCGCCGGCCCTCAAGCCGGGGAGCGAAGACCACGCCTACGCCCGCCTCGCCAGCCCCTGGCCGGCCCTCGCCTGCCTGGCGGCAGGCGGCCTGTTCACGCAACTGCCGCCGGTGTCGGGCCTGCCGGTCTTCGGCTATCTCGCGGTCGCGCTGCTGCTGATCGGCGGCATCGCGCTGATGCCGCGCCTGGCCGCGTCGGCCTTTTCCGGCCTGCTGTCCCTCGCCGCCCGCCGCCCCCTGCGCGTGATCCCCGCGCTGGCGCTCTCCCGCCTCGCCAACGCCCCCAACCAGGCGGCCGTCGCGCTCGGCGGCGTGCTGGCGAGCTTCACCCTGGTGGCGGCGATGGGCATCATGGTCAGCAGCTTCCGCATCTCGGTGGACGAATGGCTCAGGCACATCCTGCCGGCCGACCTCTACGTGCAGACGGCGGCCGCCGGCGACACGCGGGGCCTCACGCCGGCAGAGGCAGAAATGATCGCCGCCGCGCCAGGCATCCTGCGAGCCGATTTCTTCCGCTCGACCCAACTCGCGCTGGACCCCGCGCGTCCGGGCGTGACGCTGATCGCCCGGCCCATCGATGCGGCCGACCCCGCCGCCACCCTGCCGATGACCGGTACGACCCTGCCTCCCGCCGCGCTGCCGCGGGACGCCATCCCCGTATGGGTGTCCGAGGCGATGGTGGACCTGTACGGCCACACGCCCGGAAAGCGGATCACGCTGCCCATCGGCGATGCGCCGCGGGACTTCGTGGTGGCCGGCGTGTGGCGCGACTACGGGCGGCAGTTCGGCGCCATCCAGATGCGCCTGTCGGACTACCGCTCGCTGACCCGCGATCCCCTCGTGAACGACGCCGCGCTGTGGCTGCGGGCGGATGCCACGGCCGAGGATGCCATGGCATCGCTGCAGCGGCTCCCCTTCGGCGGCGTGCTCGACATTTCCGCGCGCAGCCGCATCCGTGCGCTGAGCCTCGACATCTTCGACCGCAGCTTCGCGGTGACCTACCTGCTGGAAGCCGTCGCCGTCATCATCGGGCTGCTGGGCGTGGCGGCCGGATTCTCGGCGCAGACGCTGGCGCGCATCCGGGAATTCGGCGTCCTGCGCCACATCGGCATGACGCGCCGGCAGATCCTCGCCCTCCTGGCTGCGGAAAGCGGCCTGCTGACCGCGCTCGGCATCGTGCTGGGGTTCGTGCTCGGGGGATGCATCAGCCTGATCCTCGTCTTCATCGTCAACCCGCAGTCCTTCCACTGGACCCTGCAATGGCACCTGCCCGGGCAGGAACTCGCCGCCGTTGCCCTGGCATTGCTGCTGTCGGCCTCCCTGACGGCGCTCGCGGCCGGGCGCCGCGCCCTTGCGGACAATGCCGTGCGGGCGGTGCGGGAGGACTGGTGACGGGCCGCGCCCGGCCGCGCCCGCCCCGCGGCCCAGCACTGCTCGCCGCGGGCATGCTGCTCGCCACGCTGTGCTGGGCGGATGCCGCCGTCGACCCCGCGGCGGAAGCGGAGCCGGCCCCGCGCTTCGCACCGGTCGTGCCCGGCACCCCGCTCGCCTTTCCCGCGGATTTCGGCGCCCATCCGGACTTCCGCACCGAATGGTGGTATGCCACCGGCTGGCTGGAGATGCCCGACGGCAGGCCCCTCGGCTTCCAGGTCACCTTTTTCCGCGCCGCCACCGAGGTCGATCGCGCCAACCCCAGCCACTTCTCGCCGAAGCAGCTCATCATCGCCCACGCGGCGCTGTCCGATCCGGCCGTGGGCAGGCTGCTGCACGACCAGAGAAGCGCGCGCGAAGGCTTCGGCCTGGCCTACGCCCGGGAGGGCGACACCGACGTGAGGCTGGACGACTGGCACCTGGTGCGCACCAGGAACGGTCACTATGAAACTGTCATCCATGCGGACGGCTTCACGCTGCGCCTGTCCCTGGCGCCGACCCAGCCGCCGATGAAGCAGGACCGGGACGGCTATTCGCGCAAGGGCCCACGCCCGGAGCAGGCCAGCCACTACTACAGCGAGCCGCACCTGCGGGTCTCCGGCAGCGTCACCCGCGACGGCAGCACCATGCCGATCAAGGGAACCGCCTGGCTCGACCACGAATGGTCCACCGCCTACCTCGACCCGGACGCGGACGGCTGGGACTGGGTCGGCGCCAGCCTGGACGACGGCTCCGCCCTGATGGCGTTCCGGATACGGGGAAAGGACGGCAGCACGATCTGGGCCTACGCCGGCCTGCGCGACGCGGCCGGGCGCTTCACGCTGTACGAACCCGGCCAGGTGGATTTCCAGCCGCGGCGCACCTGGCGCTCGCCGCGCACCGGCGCCGCCTATCCGGTGGAGATGCAGATCCGCACCGGCACGACCGAATGGCGGCTCCTGCCGCTGCAGGACGACCAGGAACTCGACGCGCGGCAGTCCACCGGCGCGGTCTACTGGGAAGGGGCGGTCACGGTGACGCGCGACGGCCGGCCGGCCGGCCGCGGATACTACGAGCTGACGGGCTACGTCAGGCCGCTGCGGCTGTGAGCGGCCCCGGCCGCCTCCCCGGAGATCCGGTCAGGGCAGGAACGCCTTGCGCACGGCGTGGCAGATTTCTTTCCCGGTCACATCGCTGTGATCCCTGATGAAGCGGCTCGCCTCCAGATTGAAGAACCTGCCGGGCTGGAACGCGTAGTCCCCGCCCACTGCGAGCAGCGGGCCATCGACAGCCTCGCCCGCCTCCATCTTCTGCGCCCCGTTCCGGCCGATCGCGCCGAAGACGTCGTTCTTGTCGCCGAATGCCATGGCCTTGTCCCCGTTGATCCGCGACGCCAGGGGGTAGGCCAGGCCTACCGCCTTGTCGTTGGGGGTGTGCGTGATCAGGATGGGGCCGCCGATCCGCTTCCTGTCCACCACGTCGCGGAAGAAACCCGCCTTCGAAAACCCGTTGTGGGAGAAGGCCGCCTGCAGCAGCGTCATGCTCCTTATCCTGTCGGTATGGGAATGGGCGGCCGCCGCGGCGACCACACGGCCGCCGAAGCTGTGGCCGATGAGGTGAACCGCCCGTACCCGGGAGGCAAGCCTGTCGACGAGCGGCGCCACGCCGTTCTTGCCGACGGTCCCGGCGCGGGTCTTCATTTCGTAGTAGGTCGTGTAGTTCAGGATGTTCATGGCGGCAGCCTTGAACCCCGAAAGGACCTCCACGATTCCCGCCGCGCCGCCCTCCCCGGCGACGCCATCCGCCGCCTGACCGGGCAGCGAAGCCCCCCCGCGGCCCGCGATCTCTTCATCCAGATCGTCCGCATCCGCCTTGAGGCTCGTCATCAGCTCGTTGCCGTCGTCCTTGAAGAAACTGTCCGAGGCGTCATCCTTCGTCGCCGCACCGGGATCCAGCAGCGCGCGGATCCTTTCCATGAATGCGCGCCGGGCGCTGGCCTTCTCGTCGAGATCCGGGAGCAGGGCCTCGACTTCGTCGAGCAGCCGGCGCTGGTCGGGATCGGTAAAGAGTTCCTTCATCCGCTCCAGCCTCTGCAGGACGATCCTGTCGGACTCCGCGTCCCCGAACCCGAGGCCTGCAGCGCCGTGACCCGCGTCCGGCGCACCGGAAACCGATAACGATTCATCATATTTTTTCGAGGGCCAGATCACTCCGACGACCGCAAGCCCCGACACGTCGCCGGGATCGATCGCCCGGAAGTTTTCAAAGAATCGGCGATAAAGCCCCTCCGCCTCGAGCCTATCGTTGTTCCAGCCATGGGATATGACGAAAACACTCTCGATCCCCGGCGGGAGATCCGCCTGCTTCCCGATCTCCTGGCCGTCCTTGCCGAACTCAGCCTCGATGTAGGGAATTCCCGCAATATCGTTCATGGATAGGCTCCTCTCCGTCGTTTCAGATTATATCGATTGAATCGCCCGCATCAGATCCACCAGCCCCGCACCCTGAAAATACCGGTCGCGCCGCAGATCCGTCGCGGATTGCAGAAAGATGTCCTTGACGCGCTCGGCCTTGCCGATGAACTCGATCCGCACCGAGAGGAACGCCGCGATCGCGCCGCTGACGTGTGGAGCCGCCATGCTGGTGCCGCTCGTTTCCACGTAGTCGCATTCCATGCCGTGCGCGCCATTTTTCTTCAGGAGCCCGGTGGCGCACGAGATGATCTTCTCGCCCGGCGCGACCAGATCGGGCTTGAGACGCCCGTCGCCGGTGGGACCCTTGGAGGAAAAATACGATACGCCGTAGATGTGGGGCATGTCGCGATGGGTGGAGCCGACCGTGATGGCAAGATCGGCATTGCCCGGATCGTTGATGGTCAGCGCCATGCCCGCCGCGGTGGCGCCGATGGAGGACTTCAACGTTCCATAGCCCGTATTGCCGGCCGCCACGACCACCACCACTCCCGTCTTCACCAGGCGATCCACCTCCACGCACAGCGGGCTCTGGCCGCAGGCGAACCATTCCGGCTCGAAGCTGTATCCCAGGCTCATGTTCACCCCATGGATCAGCAGCCTGCGGCCGTAGCCGTTGATCTCCTGGATATGCGCGATCGCGGCGATCAGGTTGCTCACGCTGCCCTTGCCGTTCTCATCGAGAACACGCAGGCTCACGAGCCTGCACTGCGGGGCCATTCCGCGCATGCCCCCGGTCAGCTTCGTCGACTGGTATTCGACGTCTTCGGCGTCCTTTTTCAGGTAGCGGGAAACCGCGGTGGGAACACGGGCCTCCGCCAGGGCGGATGCGCCCGCGGGGGCGGCCTCCGCCTGGACGTCCCATTCACCGGCGATTATCCCGGCCACATGCGTGCCATGGCCGTTTTCGTCATCGAACGGCCCGCTCCCGTCCACCGTGAAATCCTTGTGCCACGTCAGGGCTTCATCGACGTTGTTGTATTTGCGGAAATGCCCGTGATCGCGCCGGATCCCGGAATCCATGACGGCCCACGTGATCCCCGCGCCCTGTGCGGAAAACGAATTCTGGGCCGCATCGGCCTTCACCGTGGCGATCGACTTGCTGATGTACGCCGAAACCTCGAAATCCGGCCAGATGCGGAATATCGCACGGAACTTGCCGGGATCGATCCTCGGCGCCGGGGACGGATCGTCCGCCATCCCGTCACGTGCCCGGAGTTCGGCCTCCCGGGCCTGCGCCTTGGCATCCTGGATATTCAGGTCGACGAGAGCCTGGATGGCGCGTGCTTCCAGCCGGGCGAACACATAGCCGCTGCCGTGCTGATCCTTTTCGAGATGGATGTCCTGCCCCGCATCCTGCACCCGCGCCTTCCGCTTGGCTTTTCCGATGTTCTCGAACACCCAGGCCCGGGCCGCTTCGCGCCCGCCCGGATATTCGAGATTCAGGTCGATGATGACATCGTATCGATCGGGATGGATCCGCACCAGGGGCCTGCGGTCATCCGCAAGCCGGTCGTTCGCCGCCAGCATGCGGCGGATGACGGCGGCGTGCAGGCGGGCAAATCCATACGACTCCGCGTCTCCCAGGAGGGGGCCGATCGTCTGCGCCGCCACCGCCCGCTTGAGGGCGTCGTGGCGGCGACGCTCCCTTGAAGACATGTCATCGTCACGATGCCTTCCCGAACCCTCCTGGGCTTTCCCTTTCCCTTCCATGGCGACCAGGCGCTTCTCCGATGCCGCTACCGCGGCCTCGGCCGCCTGCGCCGCCATCTCGAGAACGTTCCGGTGCAATTCTTCCGCCGTGTCGAAGTTCGATCTGGCGTACTCGATCACGCTGTTGAACTTGCGCAGATCGATCCCGCGCCCGGCCTGAAAGGCCCCGATCCGCCGCAGTTCCCTCTCCATCTCCCGCAGCAGGGGAATGGCGATGATCGAGCGGTCGAGCACCAGCGGATCGAACGACTTTACCTGCATCTGCTCTTCGGGTGGACGGCTGGTCGATGACATGCGTGCCTCTTGCCGGGAATGGGGATGCGAAACGGCAAACCCGTCTATGATAATCCGTTTCGGGTTTTTGCAACAAGCTCATCGCACGCCGGAACCCTCGGCGGCCGCGGTACGCCCCCTGGCCGGATGGGGCCGCCGTGAATGGCGGGCTCAGGTCATGCCCCGGCTCTTCTTGATCAGGTCGTAGGCCTTCTGCACCTCCTGGGTGCGGGCAGTCGCCATCGCGATCATGTCCTCGGGCATGCCCTGCCCCATCAGCTTGTCGGGATGATACTGGCTCATCAGCTTCCGGTAGGCGCGCTTGACCTCCTGGTCGCTGCTGCCGGAGGCGATGCCCAGCGCCTCGTAGGCGTCGTCCAGCGTGCTGGCGGAGGCGGGCTGCGCCTCCGAGAAGTGCGACTGCCCCAGGATCATGCCCAGGAGCTGCCTGAATCCGGATTCGTCGTAGCCCAGCCGGGCGGCGAAACCCTTCAGGAGATTTTCCTCGGCGGCGTCGATGCGCCCGTCCGACAGCGCCATGACGATGAGATATATGAGCAGCATCTGCCGGAGGTTGGCGGTATGCCCGCAGACGGCCATGAACTCGTCGAGCTTCTGCATGACATCGTAATCCTGGGCGGCGCCCTGCCTGAACAGGGCGATCGCCTGCTGCCGGTGCTCCGGCGTCATCCCCAGCTTGCGCATGAAATCCTCGACGTGGTCGATCTCCTGGCGGGAGATGTGCCCGTCCGCCTTGGCGAGCTTGCCCATGAGGATGAAGAGGGTCTCGATGAAGACCGCGCGGCGGTGGGCGCCGGTGAACGGATTGACGGCGCCGGCGCCGTATGCCCGGTAGCGGTCCAGGGCGCCGCCGGCCAGGTAGCCGAGGATCGCGCCGAAGAAGCCGAGGAAGTAGTAGCCGAGCAGGAGTCCGAGCAGCTTGAACAAGAAGGTTCCTTCGCGTAGTGTGAAAGGCTGCGACCATGCCGCATCCGCACGTGTACCGCCCGCGCGGGGGCAATGCCAATGTGTTTCCTGTTGAAAGAATGGAGCCAGCGATGATCGAATTGTATTCGAGCCCGACGCCCAACGGACAGAAAATCATGATCATGCTCGAGGAAACCGGATTGGAGTGGCGGCACGTCGACGTCGATATCGGCCTTGGCGACCAGTTCAGTCCGGAGCACCTGGCGCGCAGCCCCAACAACAAGATTCCCGCCATCGTGGATACCGGCGGCCCCGCAGGCGCACCCTACGTCATGATGGAGTCCGGCGCCATCCTCTGCTACCTCGCGGAGAAGGCCGGCATGCTCCTGCCCGCCGCGCCGCGCGAGCACTACGACACGCTGCAGTGGCTGTTCTTCCAGGTCGCCCACGTCGGGCCCATGTTCGGCCAGGCCAATCATTTCAACGGCCAGGCGCAGGCGCACGCCTACGCCCGGCAGCGCTACAACGACGAATGCCTGCGGCTGTACCGGGTGCTGGACAACCGCCTGATGGCCTCCCCCTGGCTCGCCGGCGCGGCGTATACCATCGCGGACATCGCCACCTATCCCTGGTGCCGCCGGCATGCCGAGCGCGGCATCGACGCCGCCTCCCACCCCGGCTTCACGCGCTGGTTCCAGGCCATGGAAGCGCGTCCCGCGGTGCAGCGCAGCAACGCCCTGGCCGCGGAAATCCGGGCGCGCATGGCGCGCGCGGCGGAGGGGCGTCCCGCCATCGACATCTATGACACACGGGACAACGCCGAGCGCCTCGCGCGCGCCACCGCACCACGGCGGCAGGAATCCTGAACGGCGCCCGCACGCGGGCTTCGTATATCGCGCCGCGATGGGTTAAACTCGGGGAATTTGCTCAACCGATCAGGATACCGCTCCATGGCCCAATACGTCATGACCATGAACCGCGTGGGCAAGGTCGTCCCGCCCAGGCGCACCATCATCAAGGACATCTCCCTCAGCTTCTTCCCCGGCGCCAAGATAGGGCTGCTGGGCCTCAACGGTTCCGGCAAGTCCACCGTGCTGCGGATCATGGCGGGTGTGGACCGGGAGATCGAGGGCGAGGTCACGGCGATGCCCGGCCTCAAGATCGGCTACCTCCCGCAGGAGCCGCAACTCGACCCCGGGCAGACCGTGCGCGAGGCCGTCCAGGAGGGCCTGGGCGACGTGGTCGATGCGCAGCGCAAGCTGGAGGAGGTCTACGCCGCCTACGCCGAGCCCGACGCCGACTTCGAGGCGCTGGCCGCCGAGCAGTCGCGGCTGGAAGCCATCGTCGCCACCGGCGGCGGGGACACCGCGCAGCAGATGGAGATCGCCGCCGACGCGCTGCGCCTGCCCGACTGGGAGGCCACGGTCGGGCACCTCTCCGGCGGCGAGAAGCGCCGCGTCGCCCTGTGCCGGCTGCTGCTGTCGCAACCCGACATGCTGCTGCTGGACGAGCCCACCAACCACCTCGACGCCGAGTCGGTGGACTGGCTGGAACAGTTCCTCACCCGCTTCCCCGGCACGGTGGTCGCGGTGACGCACGACCGCTACTTCCTCGACAACGCCGCGGAGTGGATCCTGGAGCTCGATCGCGGCCACGGCATTCCCTGGAAAGGCAACTACAGTTCCTGGCTGGAACAGAAGGA
This sequence comes from Nitrosovibrio sp. Nv17, assembly GCF_900119085.1. Taxonomy (GTDB): domain Bacteria; phylum Pseudomonadota; class Gammaproteobacteria; order Burkholderiales; family Nitrosomonadaceae; genus Nitrosospira. The sequence continues at coordinate 29,133 of NZ_FPIQ01000014.1, forward strand.
AACCCGCCTGAAGCAGGAAGAATCAAGAGAGTCGGCGCGGCAGAAGGCCATTCGCAAGGAGCTGGAATGGGTGCGGCAGAATCCCAAGGGACGCCAGGCCAAGTCCAAGGCGCGCATCGCCCGCTTCGAGGAGCTGAGCTCGCAGGATTACCAGAAACGCAACGAGACGCAGGAAATCTTCATCCCGGTCGCCGACAGGCTGGGCAGCGAGGTCATCGAGTTCAGGAACGTCTCCAAGGCGTACGGGGAGCGCCTGCTGATCGACGGCCTGAGCTTCAAGGTGCCGCCGGGCGCCATCGTCGGCATCATCGGCCCCAACGGTGCGGGAAAGTCCACCCTGTTCCGCATGATCGCAGGCAAGGAGCAGCCGGATGCAGGCGAGATCGCCCTCGGCGCAACCGTCCGGATCGCGCACGTGGACCAGTCGCGCGACGCCCTGGAAAACGACGAAACCGTGTTCGACGCCATCTCGGGCGGCCACGACCTCCTCACCGTCGGCCGCTTCGAGACCCCCGCGCGCGCCTACCTCGGCCGCTTCAACTTCAAGGGCACGGACCAGCAGAAGCAGGTCGGCGCCCTCTCCGGCGGCGAGCGCGGACGCCTGCACCTGGCCAAGACGCTGATCGCGGGTGGCAACGTCCTGCTACTGGACGAACCCTCCAACGACCTCGACGTGGAGACCCTGCGCGCCCTGGAGGACGCCCTGCAGGAATTCGCCGGCAGCGTGCTGGTCATTTCCCACGACCGCTGGTTCCTCGATCGCATCGCCACCCACATCCTCGCGTTCGAGGGCGATTCCCAGGTCGCCTTCTTCGACGGCAACTACCAGGAGTACGAGGCCGACAAGCGCAGGCGGCTGGGCGAGGAGGGCGCGAAACCGAAGCGCATCCGCTACAAGCCGATTAACCGCTAGCGCCGCGCGGCAGCCGGCATGCGGACTCCCCTGCCACCGACGGACCCGCCGCGATGAGCGGCCCCGCGCCCTGGGGCCATCTCACCGCCCTGGCGATCTGGATCGCCCTCTCCGGTGCGCTGTACCTGTACTTCGACGCCTACCACAAGCCCACCGTCGCGGTCGCGGATGCGGTGGCCGGCGGCGACGGCGTCACCATCCCGCGCTCGCGCGACGGCCACTACTACGTGCGCGGCGCGATCAACGGCCACCCGGTCGACTTCATGGTGGACACCGGCGCCGGCGCCGTGTCCGTCAGCCACGAGATCGCCCGGCGCGCGGGCCTGCCGCGGGGAGCGCCCGCCCGGTTCATGACGGCGAACGGCGACGTCATGGGCGAGATGGTCCCGGGACAGACCGTCGAGGCCGGCGGCATCGTGGTGCAGGGACTCAGCGTGGGAGTCGGCCTCCACGGCGAGGTGGCGCTGCTGGGCCAGAATTTCCTGCGCAAAGTGGAAGTCGTGCAGTCGAATGATAAAATGGTGCTGCGGGTCAGAACCCGCTAGGGTGCGGCGCGCCGAACCGCTCGACGGGATGCCTGTCAGAAGAATAACATCATGAGATCCGTCCACTACATTCTGCTCCTTGCAGCAATGCTGCTCGCTCCCCCGCAAGCGTACGCGGCGGATCCGCAACCGGGCGCGAGCGACCGGGCATGCCCGGTCTGCCCGGAGATGGTGGCCATCCCCGGCCACAAGTTCGCCATCGGCAGGCACGCCGTGACCTTCGCGGAGTGGGATGCCTGCGTGGCGGATGGCGGCTGCGGCGGCTACCAGCCCTCCGACGCCGGCTGGGGACGGGGCAACCGCCCCGTGATCAACGTGCACTGGAACGATGCCCAGACCTACATCCGGTGGCTGTCGGAAAAAACCGGCAAACCCTATCGTCTGCCCACCGTCGAGGAATGGGAGATCGCCGCGCGCGCCGGCACCACCACCGACTACTACTGGGGCAACGACGTGGGACGCAACCATGCCAACTGCGACGGCTGCGGCAGCGAGTGGGACAACCGCAGGACGGCGCCGGTGGGCAGTTTCCGGCCGAACGCCTACGGACTGTACGACATGATGGGCAACGTCTGGCAGTGGACCGACACCTGCTGGCAGGGCAACTGCACCAAGCGCCTGTTCCTCGGCGGTTCCTGGAACCATCGCCCGCAGGACATGCGTACCTCGACGCGCAACTGGTTCGCGGTGACCAAGCGCATGCGCTACCTCGGGTTTCGCGTCGCGCTGACGCTGCCCTGACGCTGCCCCCGTTGCCTTGCCGCGACTCTTCGAAGATGTCTGTTGTAAGGAATTTTCCGCAGTTATGATATGTGAGAAAATTTCTATATATCAATGTATTAGGTTTGATTGTGGTGTATGAGTGCACTTGGCAGTTGATGAATCAGGGGCCACATGGGTGCAATGCGAAAACAAGCGTGGGAGTGATCCACCGCAGGTGCTACGTGATGTTCAATGGCAGCATGGCTTCTCGGGAGTGAAGTGGGGCCAGTGATTGAACAACGGCGTCTCGAACTGGCGCAGCGCCAGATACGAGGAGCGCGAGCCCATCGAGGTGCGTATCAGCCACAATGAATTCGTGGTGGTGAGTTATCCCGGCCCGGACAGGTCTATCCGCATGGAAGACCTGAAGGCAGGCCGTGCCGTCAGCCGCCGCTACCGCAATCGGCGCATCGGCGAGTTCTTCAAGGAATTGGAGATGACCGAGGGGCGCTCCACCGGCATTCCGAAGATTCTGAAGGAAATGGCCGCCAACGGCTCGCCCGCGCCGCTGTTCGAGACGGACGACGACCGGCTGGCGTTTGTGATCCGGCTGCCGAGGCATCCTTTATCTCTGGTTCCCACCGGGGAAGTCACAGGGGAAGTCACAGGGGAAGTCACAGGGGAAGTCGAACGCTTGCTCCGTGCCGTGGCCGGAGAGATGTCTCGCCAGCAAATCCAGTCCGCGCTCGGCCTCAAGGGCGAAGATCATTTCCGCAAGGTCTACCTGCTGCCAGCCCTCGAAGCCGATCTGATCGAAATGACACTGCCCGATAAGCCCCGCAGCAGCAGGCAACGCTATCGATTGACGGCCATCGGACGGCAATGGCTGGAAGCGCATCCCGGCAGGGGTTGAAGTTGACTCTTTTTTCGTGGGCACTTTGATTTCAAGGAATTGACGTCATCCGCTGGGGTAATCTTGCACAAGAGCCGGGCATCGGCATACCCCGAAGTTCGACGGCCTGCGCCCGAGGTTGCGCCGCACCGACTGCGGACTTGGTGAGCTTGAGTTTTGCCATGATGACTCCTCGGAACGGCCCGATTCCCGGGAGCCTCACAGGAGCCTTCGGTGGGAAAACCAAGTCAGGTTTCGGAAAGCACCGGCATATGTGGAACCCGCCTAACTTATTGATAGACCTGCTGTATCGTGTCTAGCGCGTACCAACGAAATGCGGCACTGGAGCCATCGTGAAATGAAAAAACCGGTGTGCCGGGATCAGGCGCCCTGCTTCTCTCTCAGGAGCGCCTCCGACCGTTCGATCGTCCTGCGCAACGCCTGGTCGAGGGCAGGCTCGAGCCTGCCCAGCAGCTCCCGCCGGAAGTGCAGGGACAATTCACCCTCCAGCGGCGGCAGCGCCTCCACCGCATCAAGCAGCGGCACGTCCTCGGGCATGGTGTCGAGCCTGAACCCGGGCACGTGCCAGTGCAGCGTCAGGCGCAGCAGCACGCACTTGTGGCAGACGCCGCAGTTTCCCTGCGCCGAGGGGCGTTCCCAGCACACGCGCAGGTGGCGCTGCATCAGCGGCGCGGCAACGGGGTGGGTTACCAGCCGCCGGATTTTCTCCGACCGGTAGACGTCTTCCCCCGTGCTGCGCACCGACAGCCGGGTGGAGGACCAGAGCGGATCGAGATCCGGATGCGAGCCCCACGGACCCAGATGGTCCCGGTCGTAGCTGGACGAGATCAGCAGCGTGCCGATCCGCTCCTGCAGCAGGTGCCCGAGGAAGGCGATCGCGCTGCCGTGGGACGCCTCCCACGACACCCTGCGGAACAGGCGATGCCGCCGCAGATCGGTCTCGATCACCGTCCAGTCCTTCCCCGTGGCATGGGCGATGTCCGCCAGGGACGCGCGCATCGGGGCCAGGATGTCCTCCCGTTCCAGCGGAACGTCGAATCCGGCGGCCAGGATCAGGAGATCGGGTGCGGGGTCGGCGAAGAAGCAGGAATGGAACGAGTCGACGCCAAGGCTGAACGCCAGCCCCACGCCGGGAGCCGGCACCCCGGGCTCGCCCGGTGCCAGGCCTGGCGCAGCCACGCCCCAGCCCCACCACGCGTCGACCTGCTCCAGTATGCGATGCGCATTCTCCAGCCATACCGGGTCGCACGCGGCGCCGGCGAGGCGCCTGCCCGTCGCCGCGGCGGGCAGGAGAAACGCCGTGCCCACGGCCTCGGGAGACAGAATGAGCCCGGTGCGCTCGCTGCGTACGCGCAGCGGCATGCCATCGACCTCCAGGCTCAGGTCATGGCCGTGCTGCGCCCGCGCGGGAATGCGCACGGGCCGCCCCAGCAGGCGCATGATACGGTCGCGTGCCTTGGGCCTGCGCATCGTGTCCATTTTCCCTTCCTCCCCTGACGGTCCGAGGCGGACTATACCCGCTTTTCGCCGGACCGCCCATCGCTTCGATCCAGGCGGCCGCGATACCGATGACTTCCTTTTACCCTGGCGATGACTCGCCGTGATGCCTGCAGGGATGCAGGATCGCGATCCTCCGCATGAACATGGAAAATCCCGTCGAGACAAGCCGTGCAACAATCTTCCGGGAGAATGCCACTCCAGGCTGATCGCGCATGCGCGACGTGCGGAAAGGCCGTCTGAAGCATCGATTAATGGAGCTCCGCCACCTATAATGTCTGCTTCCACATAGTCATTCCGCTGACCGGAGAGGCATTCTTGAACGCGCGCATCGACCATCTGGATCCGCTGCCGGAGAACATGCTTGACATGTCGGTGTCTCGCCGTGCCTGGAGCGGCGTGAACGTCGATGTCACCACATTCCAATGCAATGGCCGCGTCATCCACCGGTTGAGCAACGATTCGGAAGCGCTCCTCAGTGTCGTGCTCGAGGAGATTGGAAGCGGCCGCTGCGAGCCGCGCCTGAGGGAGGGCAGCCCCTGTCCCATCGGCTACATGCCAAGGCACATGCTCTATGCCCCGGCCGGCATGGAAGTGTGGGGCTACAGTGCGGATACGCGCTACGTCAGGGATGCGAGCCTGACGTTCGATCTCCCGGAGCTCGGGGAGCGGCTTTCCACGAAATTCGATGTCTCGGCCATCTCCACGCCACGGCTGAGATTCGTGGACGACCGCATATGGACTTTGGTGAAACTGCTGGCAGACGCGGTGAACGATCCCGATCCGTCGATGCAGCTATACGGCGATGGACTGGCGACCGCGATTGCGGCGCGTCTCCTGTCATCTCCTCCGGAGATCGGCACGGACGCCAAGGGCCTGTCGCCATGGCAGCTGCGGCGTGTCCTGGAGTACCTGGACGCCAGCCTCCCCGACCACGTCGCCCTGGCGGATCTCGCTACCCTGTCGGGACTGTCGCAATGGCACTTCAGCCGGGCCTTCAAGGCCTCGACGGGCCTGGCTCCGTACCGCTGGCAACTGGAGGCGCGGCTGCGGCGGGCACAATCCTTGCTGCTCGACACAGCGGCGTCCCTCGAGCAGGTCGCCGAAGCGACGGGCTTTGCCGACGCCGTGCACTTCGGGAGGACGTTCCGCAGGATCGTCGGCGCCACGCCCGCCGTGTGGCGGAAAGTTCATAAGGATTGACCGAAAACCAGTAGCAAATTCAGACTGGCAATCGCAGAAACAGACAGTGCCTTCCATTCCGCTGCGTAGCATACTTGTTCGACCGGACAGGCGAGCGTAGCGGCACCGAGCGTTTGAAGACCCTCGCCTTCCCGGACCACCAAGTCCTGAAGGAATGAGATGAGCGCTCACGCCAGATATCTCTCGGAAGCCGTTTCGAGAGCGACGCACGCCACGCCGGCCCAGCGTGCAGCCCGGCCGCTGCCACCCGCCTGGATACCGCCCTTGGCGGGGGCGGCCGCATCCATGCTCACTTCGTTTTTCTCGACCCTGCCGGCATTCATGCCGCCCACCCAAGGAGTTTTCCATGCCCAAGACACCCAAGACCGGCCTCGACGCCCTGCTTCGCCCCGCCGACAGCATCCTTGTGCTGATCGACCACCAGCCGTACCAGTTCACCAACCTCAACAGCCATGAGCCGACGATGATCATCAACAACGTCGTCGGTCTGGCCAAGACGGCCAAGGTGTTCAACGTGCCGACGATCCTGACCACCGTCCTGGAGGAGCGCGGCGGCCACATCATCAAGGGCCTCCAGGACGTCTTCCCGGACCAGAAGCCGGTCGATCGCACGTTCATCAACGCCTGGGAGGATCCGAACGTCACCGGTCTGGTGAAGAAAAGCGGGCGCAGGCAGCTCATCCTCGCGGCGCTCTACACCGAGATCTGCCTCGCCATGCCGGCGATCCAGGCGCTTGACGAAGGATACGACGTGTTCATCGTCACCGACGCGTCGGGCGGTGTCTCGCGGGAAGCCCACGAAATGGCTGTGCGCCGCATGGTGCAGGCCGGTGCCGTGCCGGTCACCTGGATGGTGGTGCTGGGCGAATGGCAGCGCGACTGGGCGCGGGAGAAGACCGTAGCGGGTGTCGCAAATGCCATTCTCGAACACGGTGGCGCCAGCGCCGCTGCGTTTGCCTGGGAAATGCAGCTGCTTGCCGGCCGGGCTGCATCGGATCAATGAGCATGCCTGCCATCGCGCCGCCCGCCGCCGATACCGTTCCACGCCTTTGCAACCGCTCCCATCATCTGAAGGAGAAACATCATGTCCAGCACGTACCTTGAAATTCTGACCCCCCGTAACAGCCAGATCATCTTCATCGACCAGCAGCCGCAGATGGCCTTCGGCGTGCAGTCGATCGACCGCCAGCTGCTGAAGAACAACGTCGTGGGCCTGGCCAAGGCGGCAAAAATCTTCAGCATCCCGGCCACCATCACCACGGTCGAGACCGAAAGTTTTTCCGGCTACACCTATCCGGAACTGCTGGCCGTGTTCCCGGACAACAGGATTCTGGAGCGCACCTCGATGAACTCCTGGGACGACCGGAACGTGCGCGATGCGCTGGCCGCCAGTGCCGCCCAGGGCCGCAAGAAGATCGTGGTCTCGGGCCTGTGGACCGAGGTATGCAACACCACCTTCGCGCTGTCGTGCCTGCACGACACCGACTACGAGATCTACATGGTCGCCGATGCTTCCGGCGCCACCTCGTCGGATGCGCAGAAGTACGCGATGGATCGCATGGTCCAGGCTGGCGTCGTGCCGATGACCTGGCAGCAGGTGGTGCTGGAGTGGCAGCGGGACTGGGCCCACAAGGAGACCTACGACGACGTGATGGCCCTGGTGAAGGAGCACTCCGGTGCCTATGGCATGGGCGTGGACTACGCCTACACGATGATCCACAAGGCCCCCGAGCGCGTCCGGCACGGCGAGCGCATCGGCCCCAACCCGGCCCAGTAAGGCAGGCACAAGCAGCCGGGTGGAGGCCGCGGCCGCGGCACTGCCCGGCGCCTGGCGTCTACGCCGTCATGCCGCGCCTTGCGCCGGCCGCCAGGCGGTTGTGCGCACCACTATCTTGTTCGAGGTGAATATGAGGCTCTATGTATTGTCCCTGGGTGCCGGTTTGCTCGTCGGCGTCATCTACAGCCTGATGAGTGTCCGCTCTCCCGCGCCGCCGCTGGCTGCATTGATCGGCCTGCTGGGCATCCTCGTCGGCGAACAGATCATCCCGGTCGGCAAGCAATTGTGGAACGGCACCGCGTTCACTGCCGCCTGCGAGAAGACCCAGGCGACCCACCATGTATTCGGTCAATTGCCCGGCCGGAATGAGGTGGGGAGGGCCTCCGGAAAGGATCAGGCATGAGCCCGCCACGGCCACCCATCGAATCTGCGCATGGCGGCGCATGTTTGGTTGGCTGGATGGATGCACTTGAATCATCCATTGGAGTCAAACCCATGACATCCCGGCGCAAGGTTCTCGGCACCGCAACGACGCTGCGGCGCTGGCTCCGCATTGGCGCTGAACGGCGTCCTGGACCACGGTGCAGCCGCTGAAGCATTCAGAGAAGGAGAGTCCCCCATGTCCGATTCCGTCCCCGATATCATCTTCCACAACGCCCGGATCACGACGCTCGATCGCAGCAACCCCGTCGCCAGCGCCGTGGCGATCAAGAACGGCCGGTTCCTCGCGGTCGGCACGGATGCGGCGATCCTGCCCCTGGCCGGCGCAGGCACCCGGGTCGTCGATCTCAGGCGCCGCAACGTGCTGCCCGGTCTGTTCGACAACCATATCCACTTGGTGCGCGGCGGCCTGAACTACAACCTCGAACTGCGCTGGGATGGCGTGCGCTCGCTGGCCGACGCACTCGACATGCTCAGGCGCCAGGTCGCCATCACGCCCGCGCCGCAATGGGTACGCGTGGTGGGCGGCTTCACCGAACACCAGTTCGTGGAAAAACGCCTGCCGACCATTGCAGAAATCAATGCGATCGCCCCTGACACGCCCGTATTCCTGCTGCACCTGTATGACCGTGCGCTGCTCAATGGCGCTGCCCTGCGCGCCGTCGGCTACACCAGGGATACGCCCGAGCCGCCGGGCGGCCAGATCATCCGCGACGGCAATGGCAATCCCACCGGCCTGCTGCTGGCCAGGCCCAACGCGATGATTCTTTATTCCACGCTGGCCCAGGGGCCGAAGCTGCCGTTCGACTATCAGGTCAACTCGACTCGGCACTTCATGCGCGAACTCAACCGCCTGGGCGTGACCGGCGTGATCGACGCGGGCGGCGGTTTCCAGAACTACCCGGAAGACTACGAGGTCATCCGGAAGATGGCCGACGAAGGACAGATCACCGTTCGCCTGGCCTACAACCTGTTCACGCAGAAGCCCAAAGAGGAAAAAGAGGATTTCCTGAAATGGACGTCCAGCGTGGAATACAAACAGGGTGACGACTACTTCCGCCACAACGGCGCCGGTGAAATGCTGGTGTACTCGGCCGCCGACTTCGAGGACTTCCGTGTCGAGCGCCCGGATATGCCGCCGGAAATGGAAGGCGAACTGGAAGAAGTGGTGCGCGTGCTGGCGGAGAACAAGTGGCCCTGGCGTCTGCACGCCACCTATGAGGAAACCATTACGCGCGCGCTGGACGTGTTCGAGAAGGTCAACCGGGACATCCCGTTGCAGGGCATCAACTGGTTCTTCGACCACGCCGAGACGATCTCCGACAGATCCATCGACCGCATCGCCGCGCTGGGCGGCGGCATCGCTGTGCAGCACCGCATGGCCTATCAGGGCGAATACTTCGTCGAGCGCTATGGTGCCCGCGCCGCCGAAGCCACGCCGCCTGTCAAACGCATGCTCGAACAGGGCGTCAAGGTCTCTGCCGGCACCGATGCCACCCGCGTGGCCTCGTACAACCCCTGGGTGTCGCTGTCGTGGATGATCACCGGCAAGACGGTCGGCGGTCTCGGCCTGTATCCGCGGCGCAACCTGCTCGACCGCGAGACGGCGCTGCGCATGTGGACCGAGAACGTGGCCTGGTTCTCCAACGAGGAAGGCAAGCGCGGCCGCATCGAGGCCGGCCAGTTCGCCGATCTGATCGTGCCGAGCGACGACTTCTTCAGCGTCCCCGAGGACGAGATTTCCTTCCTGACCTCGCGCTTGACCGTGGTAGGTGGCAGGATCGTCTACGGCGATGGCGAATTTGCTGCGCTGGACGACAATCCGCTGCCGCCGGCCATGCCCGACTGGTCGCCCACGCGCACCTTCAGGGGCTACGGTGCCTGGGGCGAGCCGGAGGGCGCAGGCAGGAACTCGCTGGCACCGCTGCATGCCCAGGCCGTCGCTTCCTGCGGATGCGCCAGCGCCTGCGGCCTGCACGGCCATGACCATGCGCGAGCCTGGGCATCCGGCGCGCCGGCGTCGGATCTGAAAGGATTCTTTGGCGCCCTGGGCTGCTCCTGCTGGGCCGTGTAACGGCACCCCGCCCCATGGCAACGCTCGACCTTTGCAAGCTGGGCACCGCCGTGCACCCGGTTTTCGGCAGCCGCGCCGTGCGCTTCATCGCCTATCTGGGCTTGTGTGCGGCGTACCTGCAAGGCGGACTGGTCAAGCTCACCGATTTTCCCGGTGCGATCGCCGAAATGACCCATTTCGGCCTGTCGCCGGCGCCGCTGTTCGCGGTTGCGGTGATCGTGCTTGAACTGGGAGCTTCCGTGCTGATCCTCACGGGACGGCTGCGTTGGCTCGGGGCACTGGGACTGGCGGGCTTTACCCTACTGGCCACCGGCCTTGCTCTGCGTTTCTGGGAGTTGCCGGCCGGGCAGGAACGCTTCATGGCCGCCAATTCGTTCTTCGAGCATCTTGGACTGATCGGCGGCTTCCTGCTGGTCGCTTGGCTGGATTTGCAGGAGAAACGGACATGGCGGACAGGATCACTGCATTGAACGAATCATCGGGCAACTTCGCACCCTTGCGGCAAACCCTGTTCGCAGTGCTCTGGGTAGCAACCGTGATCGGCAATACCGGCAGCTTCATCCGCGACGTTGCCAGCGCGTGGCTGATGACCGATCTGTCCACGTCTCCCGCAGCCGTGGCGCTGGTGCAGGCCGCAGCGACATTGCCGGTGTTCCTGCTGGCAATTCCCGCCGGCGTGCTGGCTGATGTTCTCGATCGGCGCAAATTCCTGATCGGCATCCAGCTCCTGCTGGCCAGCACCAGCATCAGCCTGATGCTGCTGTCGGCTGCGGGACTTCAGTCGGTGGCATCGCTGGTCGCACTGACCTTTCTCGGCGGCATCGGCGCGGCACTGGCGGGCCCGACCTGGCAGGCCATCGTACCTGAATTGGTCCAGAAGAAGGATCTCAAGAGTGCGGTGGCACTCAACTCGCTGGGCATCAACATCGCGCGGGCCATCGGTCCGGCGCTGGGTGGGCTGATCCTTGCCAGCATGGGCGCGGCCTTCACTTATGGCGTGGATGTCGTCAGCTATCTATTCGTCGTGGCCGCCCTGTTGTGGTGGCCGCGTCCGACAACCGGACAGGATGCGCTGTCCGAGCGTTTCGCCGGTGCCTTCCGTGCCGGGCTGCGCTATGCCCGCGCCAGCCGCGAACTGCACGTGGTGCTGCTGCGCGCCTTCCTGTTCTTCGCGCTGGCCAGTTCGGTCTGGGCGCTGCTGCCGCTGGTGGCGCGCCAGTTGCTGGGCGGCGGCGCGGGCTTCTATGGCATCCTGCTCGGGGCGGTCGGCCTCGGGGCGATCAGCGGTGCAGTCGTCATGCCACGCCTGCGCGCCCGCCTGGACGCCGACGGCGTGCTGTTGCTGGCCGCGCTGGCGACGGCGGCGGTAATGGCGTTCCTGTCCGTCGCCCCGCCGCAGTGGGCGGCGGTGGCGGCGCTGCTGGTGTTGGGCATGGCCTGGATCACTGCACTGACCACCCTCAATGGCGTGGCCCAGGCGATCCTGCCGAACTGGGTGCGCGGGCGTTCGCTGGCGGTGTACCTGACCGCGTTCAACGGTGCCATGACTTTGGGCAGCCTGAGCTGGGGTGCGGTTGCGCAATGGACCTCGGTGCCGTTCACCCTGTTGGCCGGTGCGGCCGGGCTGGCGCTGGTCGGCCTGGCGGCTCACCGGATCAAGCTGCCGGCGGGCGAAGCCGACCTGATGCCCTCGAACCACTGGCCCGAGCCGCTGACGGCTACACCTGTCGAAAACGACCGTGGCCCGGTGCTGATCCAGATCGAATACCGGATCGCGGCGCCGGATCGCGCTGATTTCCTCAAGGTGCTGGCCCGGCTGTCCGCCGAACGACGACGCGATGGCGCTTATGCGTGGGGCATCGCTGAAGATACCGCCGACCCCGGCCTGATGCTCGAATGGTTCCAGGTCGAGTCGTGGGCTGAACATCTGCGCCAGCACAGGCGGGTATCCGGGGCCGATGCCGATATTCAGGAAGACGTACTGCGCTTTCATCAAGGGGAGCAGCGTCCCGTGGTGCGCCATTTCCTGGCGTTCAACAATCCGCATGAAGGACGCGCATAGGCGGCGGAATGACATCGTCAAGGCTGTCGCGCACACGGTGAGTTGACCGCTCTGATTGACTGAACATATTGACGCTCCGTTTTCACACTATCGAGGAATGAACGATGACGACACGCTACGGGTTTCGACGAGTCGGCGAGGTCGACGTGTTCTATCGCGAGGCGGGGCCGGGCGACGCGCCGCTGATCCTGCTGCTGCATGGCTTCCCAACCGCCAGCCACATGTTCCGCGACCTGATCCCTCTCCTCGCTGACCGCTTCCGGCTCATCGCACCGGACCTGCCCGGTTTCGGACAGACCCAGGCGCCGCCGCGCGGGACGTTCGATTACACGTTCGACCGCCTTGCCGACGTGATCGAGGGTTTCACCGACGCCATGTCGCTTGATCGATACGCGCTCTACATCTTCGACTACGGCGCACCTGTGGGCCTGCGTCTGGCGATGCGCCAGCCCGAACGGATGTCCGCGATCGTCTCGCAGAACGGCAACGCCTACGTCGAGGGATTCAGCGACGCATGGGGGCCGTGGAAGGCCTACTGGCGTGAGCCGAGCGCAGCAAACCGGGAAGCCTGCCGACCCTCGCTCGCGCCGGACACGATCCGGAACTGGCAATATGGCACCGGAGCCGATCCCAGCCGCTTGTCGCCCGACGGCTACGAACTCGACATCGCCTACATGGCGCGGCCGGGCGTGGAGGAAATCCAGCTCGATCTGATCCTCGACTACCGCAGCAACGTCGCGCTCTATCCGGCCTTCCAGTCCTACTTCCGCGAGCACCGTCCGCCGCTTCTCGCCGTCTGGGGGCGTCATGATCCGGCGTTTCTACCCGCCGGCGCCGCCGCCTATCAGCGCGATCTTCCGGATGCGAGGGTTCATCTGCTCGACGCCGGGCACTTCGCGCTGGAGACGCATGCGCAGGAGGTGGCAACTTTGATCCGCGCATTCCTCGACAGCGCGATCGACCCCGCCACGGTAACAATCTAGTGCCCGTTATTGCAGTAACAGGCACCAGGTGCAGGGCGAAGCCTGCTGCGAGACCAGCGCCTCGCACCTGACCGGAATCTCTTCATTGACCGCCGCAGCCTGCCTGAGCGCCGTCGGGAGGATGCCGACGGAAGCGCAGCCGTGCTTGAGTCTGGGCAGTCTATTGAGGAACGCGGCCTCCGCTCCGCATGCGATCCGTGAAAATCCCGATCGGGATTTTTTATGCAACCCCGGCTGACTTCATGATAAGATCATCCCGAAAGGGGTGAAAATGCAGTCCATAAACGACTCGACAGCCTTGGGCGCCGTGATCCGCGCCGAGCGCAAACGCCAGAAACTCACGCAGGAACAACTGGCGGCACTGGCGGGCGTGGGCATTCGCTTTGTCCGTGAACTGGAGCAGGGCAAGGAGAGCTGCCGGATCGGCCTCGCCTTGGCCGTGCTGCGTACGCTTGGCCTGTCGGTCAACGTGGCCGGACGCGGAGATGACGCATGACCCGCACACTGGATGCTTATCTGCACGACCGCAAGGCCGGCCAGCTTGTCCAGTCCGAAAATGGACAGCTGGCGTTTACATACGACGTCGACTATGTGGCGGAATCGGGGCCGCCGATTTCCGTCTCGATGCCATTGCGGCAAGAGATCTATGACGACGGTACCGTGCGCCCGTATTTTTCCGGCCTGCTCCCCGATGAGCGTGCCCGCAGCCGCCTGGCGGCAGCGCTTGGCATATCCCCTGGAAACGCCTTCGGGCTGCTCGAGATCATCGGTGGCGAATGCGCAGGGGCGCTCTCGCTCATACCCGAGGGGGCGGATTTGCCGGATCCCTCATCCGACGAACCCGAACCACTCGATGAAGGACGCCTGGCCAGGCTCCTGGCAACGCTGCGCGTGCGCCCCCTGCTGGGAGGCGAGGAAGGCGTGCGCCTGTCGCTCGCGGGCTCCCAGGACAAACTGGCCGTACGCGTCGCAGATGGCATGATAGCGCTCCCCAGAAACGGTCACCCAACCACCCACATTCTCAAACCCTTCATTGCAGGGCTGGAAGGCACCGTCGAAAACGAAGTGTTCTGCATGCGCCTTGCCGCTCGTATGAGGCTGGACGCACCGGCCGTCACGAAGGCGACGGCCGGAGGAATCGATTTTATCCTGGTGGAGCGATATGACCGTCTGCAGGAGAAAGACGGCGTCATTCGCAAGCTGCATCAGGAAGATTTCTGCCAGGCACTCGCGATTCCACCCGAACTCAAGTATGAAGACGAGGGCGGCCCGGGCATTGCGCGTTGCCAGAACCTCATTCAGCGCCATACGGCCCGCCCTGCGGCCGACCGGCTGGTCTTCCAGAAGATGCTGATCTTTCACTACCTGGTTGGCAACGCGGATGCGCACGCCAAGAACTGTTCACTGCTCTACCGCAGCCCGACGCCGGAACTGGCCCCACTCTACGATGTCGTCTGCACGGCGGCCTATCCGCATCTGTCCAGGAACCTGGCGATGAAAATCGGCGGCCGTGCGGTTCCCGACACCCTCCAGCTCGAGCACTGGCACACGATAGTGCTCCCGACACCGCCCGCCCGGCGCATGCTGTCGGCAACCCTGCGGCACATGGCGCAGGCGATAGGGCCGGAGGCCGACAGGCTCCTGGAAGAAATGGATGCGGAAGGTATCCATCATCCCATCCTGAAAATCATCCGGAGAATCATCGCGACGCGCGCCAGCCATGTCATGCGGGTGACGGAAAAAATGGAATGACCGCCACGGGACGCCCCGGGCCGGGTCAGTCTGCGTGATCAGGAGCTAGCCCTCCGGATCGCCTCCCCGAGGAAAGCATCCCTGTCCTCCCCCCACACCCCGACAACCGCCAACGCCACGTCTGCATAGCTTCGAGCGGCCGGGAAGGATTCGGCGAACGGCAGGGCGGTGGCCAGCGCTTCCCGGGCACAGGCCAGCGATCTTTCACGGTCCGGCACGGCCTCCAGATAGAATATGCCCAGATTCACCAGCGTCCTCACCACCTCCGGCTCATAGGCCTGCGGGTGGGCCTCTGCCAGGCGGCGGTAGATCGCCAGCGCCTCTTCGTACCCCGCTGCGGCGGCAGCAAAATCGTTGCTGGCCTGCTGCAGTATTGCCAGGTTGTTCAGCGTCATCGCCACGTCCCACGCATAGGCCTGCGGGTGGGCCTGTGCCAGGCGGCGGCGGATCACCAGCGCCTCTTCGTACCCCGCCGCGGCGGCGGCAAGGTCGTTCATGGCCTGTTGCAATAGCGCCAGATTGTTCAGCGTCTCCGCCACGTCCGGTTCATAGGCCTGCGGGTGGGTCTCTGCCAGGCGGCGGCGGATCGTCAGCGCCTCTTCGTACCCCGCTGCGGCGCCGGCAAGATCGTTCATGGCTTTCTGCAAATTCGCCAGGTTGTTCAGCGTCGTCGCCACCTTCGGCGCGTAGGCCTGTGGGTGGGCCTGCGCCAGGCGGCGGTAGATCGCCAGCGCCTCTTCGTACCCTGCCGCGGCGGCAGTATGATCGTTGCCGGCCTGCTGCAATACCGCCAGGTTGTTCAGCGTCATCGCCACATACGGCGCGTAGACCTGCGGGTTGGCCTCTGTCAGGCGGCGATAGATCGCCAATGCCTCTTCGTACCCCGCCGCCGCGGCGGCCAAGTCGTTGTTGTCCTTCTGCAATCCCGCCAGATTGTTCAGCGTCGCCGCCACATACGGCTCGTAGGCCTGCGGGTCGGCCCGCGCCAGACGGCGGTAGTATTCCAGGGCTTCTCCATAGAGGGGAAGAGCAGCGGCGAACTGGTTGTGCTCGTGCAGAAAATACGCATAGGCAAAGGTGTTGTCGGCCGTATGGGCTGCTTCCAGGGAGCGCTGGAAGTATTCCAGGGTCTTGCCGTAGCGGTCGGACAGCGTGAAATCCACGGCGGTCAGGCGCGCCAGGATCAGGAATTCGTTGGCCTTGTCGGCCAGGCGTGCCTCATTTTCCTCCTGCCGGGCCTGCAGCATTCGCTTCCGGTCGAGCAGGGCATCCAGCTCGCTGCCCATCTCCCCCGCGTCCAGGATGGTCCGCGCCTCTGGATAACGACCCGCTTCGAAGTGCTGGCGGGCAACCCGCAGGCGCTCGGTGTTGAGCGGAATCCGGGTGAAGGTCTCGGCGAGGCGCATCACCTCGTGCTTCAGGTCGTCGAGCTTCTTCCGCACTTCGCTGCGCTGCGCGTCCAGCCGCAGCAGGTCTATCCTGAAATCCTCGTCGTCCGGGTATCGTTCCATTTTCCCCCGGACCCTGGAAAACTGCTCGTTCAGGCCGTCCAGCTGGCCTTTCAGATCCTGATACGAAATGGAGTAGTGGTAGTTGGTGATCTTCTGCCCGCCGACGATGACGTCGCCCCCCGCGGTCACCGTGGAGCCGGCAATGGTGTTCTCGGAGTTCTCGACCCTTACTCCGTCCACCGGCTTATTTCCCGATGCCGCGGGGATGGTCGCCGAGGATGACATCGCCCCCGGCGTTGATGGTGTTTCCGGCTACGGTATTTTTGCTGTGGCTGACGCTGATCGTCCTGTCCCCGCCCGGCTCGGGCGGGTCGGGCCGGAACTCGATGAATCCGCCCGTCGCCAGTTTATCGAGTTGCCGGTTGAAGTGGAACTTTAGCGCATCGACGTTCTCGTAGCGGGTCGGGAAATGGCCCAGTTCCTTCAGTTTGTCCTGGAATGCCCAAAGGCTCGTCAGATCCGCTCTTTCGGCACTGCCGGTGCTAATTTTTGTGTCCTTGAAGTAGGTGAAGATGTGCGGCTTGCGGGTGGCCTGAAACTGCCCGAAGGCCGTCTCGAACTCTTCCGCGGTGTACCTGCCGACCTTGGTCGCGAACAGCATGACGAAAAGGTCGCATTCGCGGATCGCCTTGTTGTACTCGTCCTGCAGCCGGGTCCGGGACATGGCGTCCAGAAAATCCTCCCAGACGATGAGGTCGATGAAAACACCCTTGCCGACCCAGTCCCCGTTTTTGCGACTGATGAGGATCTCGAACTGCTCCCTGTCCTCCTTCAGTTCGGAAGAAGAGGCCAGGAACAGCTTCTTTCTCTGAAGATTCGATGCGTCGGACATTGCCGCTCTCCTGTCGATGGCGATCGGACCGGTTGTTCCCGGCCAGACGCCGGCGTGCGCATGACGGATGCCACCCCGGAACACGTCCAGCATCGACTCCTTTTCCTCCACGGATGCGCAGGCGCGCTCCCACACCGCCGGGAAACCCCGGGCGACGCATTCCCATCGTCATTATAGGGAATATAAGGATGACTTCAAGAAGAGATCGTGCGGATGTGCCCACACGGGGGCGGGAACGGGAAGCGCCTGTCTATGGGGAAGCGCGTAGCTATGGCGTAGTGCCGGAGAAACTCAACGACAGACAAGGATTGCAGGGATGTTCGCCGACCCTACCTGCAGGGGTGTTGCCCAGACGCCCAGACGAATTGAGGTCAGAACGGCAGCGTAGGCCCTGTTCAGGAGACCGGGCATGTACCGGGGCATGGGATCAGTGCCGTTCGGTTATCCAACCGGAGGTCAGGGATCAGGGGAAGGAGTTCACAACCGGCAATCGTTGACATGCACACAGTACCCGCCTTGCCGATGGGGTGGGTGTGCTTTCATCCAGGTGTGGCCCACCCGGCCTGCGCCCGTTCAGAGCTTGCCCGAGCCGCTGTCGTTCCAGTTCATGGAGCCGGAGTTGCGCGCCTTCTCCTGCCGCTCATCCCGCTGCTGGGCAGGGGCGTCCTGCGCAAGCTTCTCCGCCATCCTCCCATGGTACGAGGCCTGCTGGATCGTCTCTTCCATGGCCCGCTCGTACTTGTGCAGCAGCGCCGAGGTGTGCGACTGCAGATCCTGCGCACGCCTGCCGTAGATGTAGCTCTTCTCCTCGTACTGCGACAGCAGCTGCCTCTGCTCTTCCACCTTCGCCTGCAGCTTCTCGGCGCTGCTCCGGTACTGCCTCGCCAGGCGGTCGTGGTCGGCGGCCGTCCGGGCATGCTGCGCCGCCCGATCCAGATCGACGCCGTGCGCCTCGAACCCGCCCGTCTGCGCACAGGATGCGAGGAACCCAAGCATGAACGCCACTGCGATCAGTCTTCCCTTTCCTGCCGTGCCTGTCTTCATGATGGCGATTGATCCGAATACAGTTGGAGTGACCTTATCCTATGCCGCTCCATCCCCCACGTATATTGGGGAAACCCCGGTTTTATGCTAAGAAAAACCCTTAGATTTCAAGGCCGGCCCTCCCATTTCCCGGGCCCGCGATGCGCGGGAGCAGGGCAAAGCGTGTGCTGCCGCACGGAATCCGGTCACGGGGGCGCCTATCTTCCAGATTGCCACCCTGCAGGAGCCCTTCCTGAAGCCATGAAACCCACGCGCCGCCCTGCCCGCCCCCTCCCCTGCGGCCTGCCCGTCCGGCGCCACGGCGCATTCTCGCTTCCTGTCATGTGATGCCGCCGATCGACTGGGAAAGCGTCTTCCATTTCTCGGTCCACCCCGTCGAGATGATCGTGCGGGGTACCGCCATCTACTGGTTCATATTCCTGATCTTCCGCTTCCTGCTGCGCCGCGACATCGGGGCCATCGCCGTGACGGACGTGATGCTGCTGGTCCTCATCGCGGATGCCGCCAGCAACGGCATGTCGGGCAACTATGATTCCGTCACCGACGGCTGCGTTTTGGTCGCCACCATCGCCGGATGGAACTATGCCCTGAACTGGATGAGTTTCCATTTCTCCGTCGCCCGCCGCCTGCTGCAGCCGCCTCCGCTCGCATTGGTGCGCAATGGCAAGGTTCAGCGCAGGGCCATGCGCCAGGAACTGATCACCATGGAAGAGCTGAAATACAAGCTGCGGGAACAGGGCGTGGAAAACCTCGACGAGATCAGGATCGCCTACCTGGAAGAAGACGGGGAAATCAGCGTGCTGCAGCATGACCGCTCCCCGCCTGGACGATCGCCCGGTTCGCGCACGCCGGTTCCCTGAAAATTTCCCTTGCAGGCCTTTCCCGGCGGGGTGCACCGGATTCCCCGGTTTGTACGATGGCGTACGGAACATTGCGCGGGATTTGAGCATAGTGAGGCACACTGCCTCCCCGCGCCCGACGGCGTATGGTGCTCACGCCGATATCGGGCCCGACGCGCCTGCCGTCGATTGGAGCGCCGCTCTTCCGAACACCTGACGGCATGCGCCCTCAACCCATCGGGAATCCCAAATGAACATCTACCGTGCCAGATCGACGACTCTTTCCGCTTCCCTTTTCCTGGCCATGGCCGTGATCGTCCCCCCGGCCCGCGCCGGGGACACTTCCGTCCCGCCGGCCCGGCCGGATGCCAGGCTCCCATCGCTGGAGAGGAAACTGCAGGAGGCAAGCGCCCGATTCCTGCAGAGCAACACCCCCATGAAGCCCTTCGAGCTCTACCTGGTCGGCTTCCATCCAATGAAGGATCGCCCCGACATCCAGATGGAGGCGCACCACTACTGCCACCAGGTGAACGAGGACTTCGCGCAGTGCGTGCTGTTCGATGGCAATACCAAGGACGCCAACCTGAACGGCGTGGAATACATCATTTCGGAAAAGCTGTTCGAAACCCTGCCGGCGGAGGAAAAGAAATACTGGCACCCGCACAATGGCGAGATCCTGTCCGGGCAACTCGTGGCGCCAGGCATTCCGGAAGCGGCGGAGCGGTCGTTCATGGAGAAGCAGATGAACAGCTACGGCAAGACCTGGCACTTCTGGAACACGGGCGGGGAGCATGCGCCCCGCGACAGGCTGCCCCTGGGCGACCCCAGCCTGGGCTGGTCCTTCAACCGGGAGGGGGAGGCCCAGCCCGGACTGATCGAGGCGCGCGACCGGAAGCTGAAAGTGGACAGCAACGAACTCCGCAGGAAACGCACCGGCCTCGAAAAAAGTGCCAGGCCCCAATCCGGGGTCGATGCCCTGAAGGACAAGTTCGATCGCTCCACGCGAGCCATCCCGGGCGTGGTGGACAAGGGAGAGGCGAAGAGCCGCAGCGATGGCGTTTCCACCGAAAGAAAGAATGATGGAGGATAGGAAATAATGACGAATACATCGAAGGAAGCGGATCGCATCCGGCGCTCCACCGCCGCGCACCTGAATCGGAAGATAGACCGCCGGACCGACCGCAACATCGAGCTGTACGGCGGCAGCGGAGCGGAACTCGTGCGGAAGCGCGTCGAGGAGCTGGACCGCGAATGGGACATCGAGCGGGTGCTGGAAACCAACGCTTCGGCACTGGCCCTGACCGGCCTGCTGCTCGCCACCACGGTCGACCGCAAATGGCTGCTGCTGCCGGGAGTGGTGATGGCATTCCTGCTGCAGCATGGCATACAGGGATGGTGTCCTCCCCTGCCCCTGTTCCGCCGTCTCGGTGTGCGCACGCGGGGAGAGATCGATCGGGAAAAATATGAATTGAAGGCGGCAGGCGGAATGCTGGAGTGATGGGCCCGATCCGCGCGCCGCACCCGGGGGATGAAATGTCGACGGCCGCGGGGAGGCCGCTGCCGAACGGCATTTCGCCGTCGTGACAGGGCGGTTCAAAACGCATCGGCCCGGGCGATGCGGCCCGGATGCCGTCAGCCCGCCCGCCGGATCTGCGCCCCCAGGGTGACCAGCTTGTCCTCGATGCGCTCATAACCGCGGTCGAGGTGGTAGATGCGGTCGACCACCGTCTCGCCCCGCGCGATCAGCCCCGCCAGCACCAGGCTGGCGGAAGCGCGCAGGTCGGTGGCCATGACATTGGCACCATCCAGGGCGGGGACGCCGCGCACGATCGCGGTATTGCCCTCCACCTGGATGTCGGCGTTCATGCGCTTGAGTTCCTGCACGTGCATGAAGCGGTTCTCGAATATGGTTTCAGTGATGACGGCGGTGCCGTCGGCGACGCTGTTCAGCACCATGAACTGCGCCTGCATGTCGGTGGGAAAGGCCGGATAGGGCGCGGTGCGCAGGCTCACGGACTTCAGCGGATTGTTCATCTTCAACCGTATCCAGTCCGCTCCGGATTCGATGGCGGCGCCCGCCTCCAGCAGCTTGTCCAGCACCGCGTCGAGCGTGTGGGGACAGGTGTCGGCGAGATGAATCTCGCCGCCGCTGGCGGCGGCGGCCACCAGGAAGGTGCCGGTCTCGATCCGATCCGCCATGATGCGATGGGTGGCGCCCTGCAGCCGCTCCACGCCCTCGACGGTGACGACGTCGCTGCCCACCCCGTGGATCTTCGCGCCCATCGCCGTCAGGCAATCGGCGAGATCCTGCACCTCGGGTTCGTGCGCCGCGTTCTCCAGCACGGTCGTGCCGTCCGCCAGCGCCGCCGCCATCATCAGGTTCTCGGTACCGGTCACGGTGACGATGTCCATGATGATGTGCGCGCCGGTGAGACGCTTCGCCCGCGCATGGATGTAGCCATGGCTGATCTCGATCTCCGCGCCCATCGCCTGCAGGCCCTTGATGTGCTGGTCCACCGGGCGCAGGCCGATGGCGCAGCCGCCGGGCAGCGACACCCGCGCTTCCCCGGTGCGCGCCAGCAGGGGGCCCAGCACCAGGATCGCGGCACGCATGGTCTTCACCATCTCGTAGGGAGCGACCGGATGGAGCAGGCGGACGGCGGCCAGGCCGGTTTCCACGGCGCCCTGCACCACGTCGACCCCCATCTGCCGCAGCAGCTTCAACATGGTGGTCACGTCGTTGAGGCGGGGAACGTTCTCGAGCACCAGCGTCTCTTCGGTGAGCAGCGAGGCGCACAGGATGGGCAGGGCGGCATTCTTCGCGCCGGAAATGCGGACCTCGCCCGACAGCGGCGCGCCCCCTCGTATGATCAGTTTTTGCATGCAGGCGGTCTTGTTCTATGTGTGGCTGCAGTCGCCGCGCAGCATGCGGGCGATGGGGCGATTGAATTATGCGTGCGTTCCCTTCATCATATCGCAAAATGCCGCAGGCGCACGAATCCGGATTCTCGCATTTCAAACCCCACCCTACCCGAGGAGATTGCATGACGAAACAGACGATCCATACCGACGAAGCTCCCCAGGCCATCGGCACCTATTCGCAGGCGATACGCGTCGAGGGCGGCGCCACCGTCTATCTCTCCGGCCAGATCGGCCTGGATCCGGCCACCATGCAGATGGCAAGCGGGATCGACGGGCAGATCCAGCAGGTTCTGCGGAACCTGCAGGCCGTGGCGGCGGCGAGCGGCGGCGGGCTGGGCGATATCGTCAAGCTGAACGTCTATCTCATCGATCTGGCAAATTTCCATAAGGTCAACGAAGCGATGGCGGGCTACTTCAGCCAGCCCTACCCGGCGCGCGCGGCGATCGGCGTGGCGGCGCTGCCGCGTGGCGCGCTGGTGGAGATGGATGCGGTGCTGGTACTGCAGGGGTGAAGGATGGCGGCGACGTCATGCCGGACGCCGCCCCCCATTCCGGCAGCGCGAGCCTGCGGGAAAAGCTCGGCAAGCTGGGCATCGACGACGAATCCGGCCTGATCCTGCACCTGCCGCTGCGCTACGAGGACGAAACGCACCTCCATCCGATCCACGATCTGCCCGAGGGCCGCACGGTGCAGGTCGAGGGCGTCATCACGCGCAGCGAGATCGCCTATCGTCCGCGGCGCCAGCTGGTATGCCGGGTGGAGGACGGCAGCGGCGCGCTCACCATGCGCTTTCTCAATTTCTACGGCAGCCAGGCCAGGGCATACGTCGCCGGCAGGCGGGTCCGGCTGCTGGGGGAAGCGCGCTCCGGCTTTTTCGGCATCGAGATGGTGCATCCCAGGTGCCGCATCGTCGGCGAGCAGGAACCGCTGGCGGATGCCCTGACACCGGTCTACCCGACGACGGCGGGCCTTTCCTCGGAAACGCTGCGCAGGCTGATCCGGCAAATGCTGCAGCGGCGGGAGGACGACGGCGACCCGCAACGGCATCTCGGCGAGACGCTGCCCGATGCCGTCCTGCAGCGCCACCAGCTCCAGGGTTTCCGGGAAAGCGTGCTGTTCCTGCACCAGCCACCCCCGGATGCACGGGTCGACTCCCTGCGGGAACGCACGCATCCCGCCTGGCGGCGGATAAAATTCGACGAATTGCTGGCCCAGCAGCTGTCGATGCGCCTGCACCATCGCCAGCGCAGGACCCATCATGCCCCGCCGCTTCCCGCCAAAGGCAGCCTGACCGGAGCGCTGCTCGACTCCCTGCCGTTCGCGCTCACCGGGGCCCAGGAAAGGGCATACGCCGAGATCGGCCGCGATCTCGCCGCCGACCATCCCATGCAGCGCCTGCTGCAGGGCGACGTGGGGTGCGGCAAGACCATCGTCGCCGCGCTGGCGATCTCGCAGGCGATCGAGAACGGCTACCAGGCGGCATTGATGGCCCCCACCGAGATCCTGGCGGAGCAGCACCACCGCAAGCTCACCGACTGGCTGGGTCCGCTGCTCGCCCCCCTGGACGCCGCGATCGTCCGCCTGTCCGGCGGCCAGAAGAAAAAACAGCGGCAGGCCGCGCTCGCGGCCATCGGCGAGGAGCGCGCCCTGCTGGCCGTCGGCACGCATGCGCTGTTCCAGGAAATGGTCGGGTTCGGCAGGCTGGGGCTGGCCATCATCGACGAACAGCACCGTTTCGGGGTGCACCAGCGCCTGACGCTGAGGATGAAGGGCGCCACGGGCGGCACCATGCCGCACCAGCTGATGATGAGCGCCACGCCCATCCCGCGCACGCTCTCCATGAGCTATTACGCCGACCTGGACGTATCGGTGATCGACGAGCTCCCCCCCGGCAGAAGCCCCGTGGCGACCCGGCTGGTGGCGGATACGCGCCGCGGCGAAATCATCGAACGCGTCCGGGAAGCCTGCCGCGAGGGGAAGCAGGCCTACTGGGTGTGTCCCCTGATCGAGGAATCGGAAGCCCTGCAGCTCAAGACGGCCATTGAAACCCACGAGACGCTGAAGCAGGAGTTCCATGACCTGAAAATCGGCCTGGCGCACGGCCGGCTCCCGCCGCGGGAGAAGTCCGCGGTAATGGAGGCGTTCCAGCGAGGCGAGATCCAGCTGCTGGTCGCCACCACGGTGATCGAGGTGGGAGTGGACGTGCCCAACGCCTCGCTGATGGTGATCGAGCATGCGGAACGCATGGGGCTGTCGCAACTGCACCAGCTGCGGGGGCGGGTGGGACGGGGGTCGGAGACCAGCGTGTGCATCCTGCTCTACCAGAAACCCTTGTCCGCCACGGCCCGGGAACGGCTCAGGATCATCTTCGAGCACCACGACGGCTTCGAGATCGCCCGCCGGGATCTGCAGCTGCGCGGCCCCGGCGAGTTCCTGGGCGCCCGCCAGAGCGGCGTGCCGATGCTGCGGTTCGCCGACCTGGAGCGCGACGCGGACCTGCTCGACGCCGCCCGCGCCGCCGCCGAGGAACTGCTGGGCAGCCACCCGGCATCCGCGAACCGTCACATCCAGCGCTGGCTGGGCCGCAAGAGCGAATACCTGAGGGCATGAACCGGCTGCCGGCCCCGCGCGTCGAGAGCGACCAATTGCGGTACGGCGTGTATAATCGGCAATCAGGCCGCCGACCGCCATCCATTGCCTTTCACGAAGATCCCGGATTCCGAACATCGCCCGCAACCCCGCCATCCATCCGGCAGGCTCCCCTGGAGGAAGCCGCACGACCTCGCACGGAGCCGGATCCGCCGCGGCAGCACGCCGTGCGTGTCCCGCATGATCCGCCTCCGGCGCTTACGGAAGGCTCGCGGCGCCCTGCCCGCGTTCCTCGACCGCCGCCATGATCCGTAAATTCCTCAGACAGGTATTTGGTCTCAAGCCGCCTTCGGCGGCTCCCGCATCCCGGCCGCCGGACGGGGTGCGGGTCATTCCGCGCAGCCGGCACGGCATCGCCCGCGGCCAGATCCACGCCTGCGCCCTCAAGGTGACGTCGGGGCTGCAACAGGCCGGGTACGCCGCCTTCGTCGTCGGCGGCGCGGCGCGCGACCTCCTGTTGGGGCTGGATCCGAAGGACTTCGACGTGGCGACCAGCGCGACGCCCGAGGAAGTCCGCGCCCTCTTCCGCCGCTCGCGCATCATCGGCCGGCGCTTCCGCCTGGTGCATGTCATGTGCGGCATGGAAACGGTTGAAGTCTCGACCTTCCGCGGAGATATGTCGCCGGACGCGGATGGAGAAACTGTCGCGGGCGTGCACGCCGACGAACACGGACGCCTGCTGCGCGACAACACCTTCGGCAGCCAGGAAGAGGACGCGAGGCGGCGCGACTTCACCGTCAACGCGCTGTTCTTCGATCCCGAGCGCGAGGAAATCCGGGACTACCTGAACGGCTACGAGGATCTCCAGGCCAAACGCCTGCGCATCATCGGCGACCCCGCCCGGCGCTACCGGGAAGATCCGGTGCGGATGCTGCGGGCGGTGCGCCTTGCGGCCAAGCTCGGCTTGCAGATCGACCCGGATACCGCCGCGCCCATCGGCGACCTGGCGCCGCTGCTGCGGAACGTGCCGCCCTCCCGCCTGTTCGACGAGATGCTGAAGCTCCTGCTGTCGGGCCATGCCCTGGCCTGCGTGGTCGAGCTGCGCACGCGCGGCCTGCATCACGGGCTGCTGCCGATGCTGGACGTGCTGCTGGAACAGCCGCTGGGGGAACGCTTCATCACCCTCGCGCTCAGGAACACGGATGAGCGCGTGCGCCAGGACAAGCCCGTGTCCCCCGGTTTCCTGTTCGCCGCCCTGCTGTGGCACGAGGTGCTGGCGACGTGGAATCGCCGCCAGGCCGCGGGAGAAAAGACGATTCCCGCGCTGCACCAGGCCATGGAGGATGTCCTGTCGATTCAGAACAAGCAACTCGCGATCCCGCATCGCTACGACGCCGTCATGAAGGAGATCTGGGCCATGCAGCCCCGCTTTGCCGGCCGGTCGGGGCGCCGGCCGTTCCGCCTGCTGGAGCATCCGCGCTTTCGTGCCGCCTACGACTTCATGCTGCTGCGCTGCGAGAGCGGCGAACTGGAGACGGAGCTCGGCACCTGGTGGGACACCTTCCAGCATGCCAATCCAGGAGCGCGCGAGGCCATGCTGCTCAAGGACGAAACCCCGAAAAAGCGCAGCCGCAGCCGGCGCCGCCGCAAATCCGGGCCGGAGGGTGCGGCGCATCACGCTACCGACATGGCGAAATAGCATCCATGCCATCCACCGCCGCACAGCCCGCCCACCAGGCCTATGTCGCACTGGGCAGCAACCTGGACGACCCGGCCTCCCACGTGCGCAGGGCGTTCGGCGAGCTGGCCGCCCTGCCGGCCAGCCGCCTGCTGGCGTGCTCGGCGCTGTATCGCAGCGCACCGGTGGGGCCAGCGGACCAGCCCGACTTCATCAACGCGGTGGCGCGCATGGCGACGGACCTGACGCCCGTGGGCCTGCTCGCGGCGCTCCTCGCCATCGAGCAGGCCCACGGGCGCGTGCGCGCCGCCCGCAATGCGCCACGCACGCTGGATCTGGACATCCTGATGTACGACGACCTGTGCTGCAGCGAACCCGAACTGATCCTGCCGCACCCGCGCATGCACCAGCGGGCATTCGTGTTGCGCCCCCTGGCGGAGATCGCGCCGGACTGCCGCGTTCCCGGACGGGGGATGGCGGTAGAATTGCTGGCCGCCTGCGTGGGACAGGTGGCGGAACCGGTGCAGAGCGAATGAAACTGGAAGCATGCCGCTACATCGTGGTCGAGGGACCCATCGGTGCGGGGAAGACCAGCCTGGCGCGGCGCATGGCGGATCACCTGAACGGGATGCTGCTGCTGGAGAAACCCGCCGAGAACCCGTTCCTCGAAAAATTCTACGGCGACATCCCGCGCTACGCGCTGCCCACGCAGCTGTTCTTCCTGTTCCAGCGAGCCGACCAGTTGCGCGGCTTCACGCAGCTCGACATGTTCACGCATCTCACCATCGGCGATTTCCTGCTGGACAAGGATCAGCTGTTCGCCGGGCTCACGCTCAACGATGCGGAACTCGACCTGTACCGGACGATCTATCACCATCTGCGGCCCCAGGTGGCGCCTCCCGACCTGGTGATCTACCTGCAGGCCTCCCCCTATGTCCTGGCGGAACGGGTCAGGCAGCGGGGACATGCCTTCGAGGCCGGCATCTCCCTGCAGTACCTGTGGAAGCTGGCCGAGAGCTATACGCGCTTCTTCCATCGCTACCAGGACGCGCCGGTCATGATGATCAACAGCGAAAACCTCAATTTCGTGGACAGCCAGGACGACTTCGACCTGCTGCTGCAGCAGATCGAGCTGATGCGCGGTCCGCGGGAATACTTCAACCGCGGCGCCTGATCGGCCGGCGCCGACCGCACCACACAGGGAGTCCAAGGATGCGCACGACACAAAGCGACCTACAGAAAATGCGCGATGCGGGCGAGAAGATCGCCATCCTCACCTGCTACGACGCAAGCTTCGCCGCCCTGCTGGAAGACGCCGGCGTCGACGTCCTGCTGGTGGGCGATTCGCTGGGCAACGTGTTCCAGGGCGAGGAAACCACGCTCCCGGTCACCCTGGACGACATGATCTACCACACCCGCTGCGTGGCGCGCGGATCGCGCCAGGCGTTCATCATGACCGACATGCCGTTCGGAACGTCCCAGGTGAGCCCCGAGGACACCTTCGAGCATGCCGCCGAGCTGATGGCCGCAGGCGCCAACATGGTCAAGATCGAGGGCGGCAGCCTCATGGCGCCGACCGTCGAATTCCTCATCCGGCGCGGTATCCCGGTGTGCGCCCACATCGGCCTCACGCCGCAGTCGGTCAACCAGCTGGGGGGCTATACGGTACAGGGCAGGACCGGGCCGCAGGCGAAGCTGCTGCTGGACGACGCGGTGGCGCTGGAAAAGGCAGGGGCCGGCATGCTGCTGATGGAAGTGGTGCCCGCCGCCCTGGCCGCGCGGATCACCCGGAGGCTCTCCATCCCCACCGTCGGCATCGGCGCCGGCCCGGACTGTTCCGCGCAGGTGCTGGTGCTCTACGACATGCTGGGCATCTATTCGGGAAAGAAGGCCCGGTTCATGAAAAATTTCATGGTGGATGCCAACGGCCTGCGCGACGGCGTGGAGCGCTACGTCAAGGCGGTCAAGGCCGGGGAATTTCCGGCGCCGGAGCACGCATTCTGACCGGCGAACCGGGCATGGACGTCATCACCGACATTCCCTCCCTGCGCCGCCGGCTCGGGCGCGAGCGCTCCGTCGCCTTCGTGCCCACCATGGGAGGACTGCACGCCGGCCACCTGTCCCTGGTGCGGATCGCGCGGCAGCAGGCGGAGTGCGTGGTGGCCAGCGTCTTCGTGAACCGCCTCCAGTTCCTGCCGGGTGAAGATTTCGACCGCTACCCGCGCACCCTGGGAGAAGACTGCCGGTTGCTGCAGGAACAGGGAGCGGACGTCGTGTTCACGCCCGATGAAGCCGGCATCTACCCCGTCAGGCAGGAATTCATGCTGCAGCCCCCTCCCGTGGCGGAGGCGCTGGAGGGACGCTTCCGGCCCGGATTCTTCCGCGGCGTCGCAACCGTGGTATTGAAGCTGTTCAACATCGTGCAGCCCCGGGTGGCGGTCTTCGGAAAAAAGGACTACCAGCAGCTGCATCTCATGTGCGAACTGGTGCGGCAGCTCAACCTGCCCATCGAGATCGTCGGCGGCGAGACCGTGCGTGCGCCGGACGGCTTGGCCCTGAGCTCGCGCAACCGCTACCTGAATAATGACGAACGCATGGAAGCGGCGCGCCTCCACCGCACCCTGCTATGGATCAGGCGGGAAATCGAGGCGGGCGGCTGCGACCTCGACACGCTGCAGCGGCGGGCGGAAGACGAGCTGAACGCCCACGGCTGGAAGACGGACTACGTCGCGATATGTCGAGGAGATACGCTGGCACCGGCGGCCGTGGATGACGAAAGCATTATTATACTGGCGGCGGCATGGCTGGGCAGCACCCGGCTGATCGACAATCTGGAGGCATCTTACTGAATCCGGCTGCCGCACCCGCGCAGGCACGCCTCCCCAGCAGAACGTCCGCGCCATCATTGATTGAATATATAATTTAATCAATCAATTATCCCAGGCTCCCGGTTTACGCCCTGCTCCGCGCGCGTTCCTCGTCTCCATTTGGAGACACGCATGACTCCCGCCATATCAATGACTTGCGCGGTCCCATGCATGGCACGTTGTCGCAAGGCAACAATAATCCTGTCCGTTTGTTGTCACTGAATCATATCCTGTTGTTTCATATAAATATTCAAGGCTGGCACGATAGATGCTTGGATACCGGTGTACTCGTCGCGCCGGTTGGCGCGGCTTCCACCGCCCGCAACGTTGGGGCAGCCTGTCGATACCCCTGGAAACATGAAGGCAGCAAGCCTGACAATCGACTCCGGCGAAACAGCAACGACATATGGAGGCACTTCCATGTTCCAACTGCAAAGCCCGAAGCAGAACCAGATCCTTGCCGCCCTGCCCCCGGAAGACTACGAGCGGCTTCTTCCGCATCTCGAACTCTCGTACCTGTCGGTAGGGCAGTCCGTCTACGAGGCCGGTGCCTCCATCCACCACCTGTACTTTCCCACCACCAGCATCCTGGCCCCCGTCTATGGCACCGAGAGCGGCACGTCGGTTCGCCTCGCGCTCATCGGCAACGAAGGCCTCGTCGGCATCTCGGTGCTGCTGGGCGGCGGAGGCATGCCCGGGGAAGTGGTCGTGCAGAGCGCAGGAAACGCGTACCACATCCGGCCGGACATCCTGATCCGGGAATTCGACGCGTGCGGGAAATTCCAGCAGCAGGTGCTGCGCTACACGCAGGCGCTGATCACGCAGACGGCGCAGAACGCGGTGTGCAACCGGCACCACAATGTCGAGCAGCAGCTGAGCCGCTTCCTGCTGATGAGCCTGGACCGGCTCTCGGGCAATACCCTGCAGATGACGCACGAGCATATCGCCGTCATGCTGGGCGTCAGGCGCGAGAGCGTGACCCAGGCGGCCCTCAAGCTGCAGTCGATCGGTGCGATCCGGTACAGCCGCGGCCACATCGCGGTGCTGGACCGCGACGAGCTGGAAGATCTGGTGTGCGAATGCTACTCGGTGGTGAACGATGAATACGAGCGCCTGCTGCCCTGCCGCGCGTCCACGCATCGGGCGCCCGTCGCGATCACGCGGGGCAATTCCCAAGGCGGTACCCAGCAGGCAAGACTTCGGGCTGTGAGCTGAGGAGACCCCCGGGCTATCCGGCAGAAATCGGAACTGCTTTCTCTCTCCCCTCCGCGATTCCGGTTCCCGCCGCCTAGCCCGGCCTATGGTGTTTCATCCTCCGCCGTCAGGCGGTCATGAGCTCCCTGAGAACATACGGCAGGATGCCGCCATGCAGGTAGTAGTCCACCTCGATGGGAGTGTCGATCCGGCTCAATAGCCTCGCTTCCCGGCGCGAGCCGTCCTTGCCGCGGATGACCAGCGTCACCGACTGCTGCGGCCGGATCTCGTCCAGGCCCAGCAGGTCGATCTGCTCGTCGCCCATGAGCCCCAGCGACTGGGCGCCGGTACCTTCCTCGAACTGCAGCGGCAGCACCCCCATTCCGACCAGGTTGCTGCGGTGGATGCGTTCGAAGCTGCGGGCGATCACCGCCCTCACGCCCAGCAGCCGGGTTCCCTTCGCGGCCCAGTCCCGGCTCGACCCGGCGCCGTACTCCTCGCCGCCGAACACCACCGTGGGCACACCGGCCGCCACGTACGCCATGGCGGCATCGTAGATGCTCATGCGCCTGCCGTCGGGCTGGTGCAGGGTGACGCCCCCTTCGCTGCCCGGAACCATCAGGTTCTTGATGCGCACGTTGGCGAAGGTGCCGCGCATCATCACGTCGTGATTGCCGCGACGCGCGCCGTAGCTGTTGAAATCGGATTTGGGCACGCCGTTCGCCAGCAGGTAGGCGCCTGCCGGCGACGTATCCTTGATGGCCCCGGCGGGGCTGATATGGTCGGTGGTGACGGAGTCGCCGAAGATGCCGAGCACGCGCGCGCCGCGTATCCCGTCGGGACGTTCCGGGCTCATGGAAAAGCCCTGAAAGAAGGGTGGCTCGGCGATGTAGGTGGATGCCGGCCAGTCGTACACCTGCCCCGATACCGAAGAAATGTCGTTCCACAGGGCGTGGTTGCGGGTCGGATCCCCGTAGAGCCTGCGGAACGTTTCGGCGTTGGCGGCGAAGCCCATCAGCTCGTGGATTTCGTCCTCGGCCGGCCAGATGTCGCGCAGCCGCACCGGCGCGCCCTGCGGATCCAGGCCCAGCGGCTCCGTCGTCAGATCGATCCGCATGGTACCGGCGATGGCGTAGGCCACCACCAGCGGGGGAGATGCCAGGAAATTGGCGCGGATGTTGGGATGGATGCGCGCCTCGAAATTGCGGTTGCCGGATAGCACCGCCGCGCACACCAGATTGCGGGTCACCACGGCCTCTTCGATCGGCTCCGCCAGCGGTCCCGAATTGCCGATGCAGGTGGTGCATCCGTAGCCCGCCAGGCTGAAGCCGAGCCGCTCCAGGTAGGGCAGCAGCCCGGTGGCGGCGAGATACTCCGTCACGACGCGCGAACCGGGCGCGAGCGAGGTCTTGATGTGCCGCTTCACCGCCAATCCCCGCTCCACCGCCTTCCTGGCCAGCAGGCCGGCCGCGATCAGCACGCTCGGGTTGGAGGTGTTGGTGCACGACGTGATGGCCGCGATGAGGATGTCGCCATGACCGAGATCGATCGCCCCGTCGGGCACGCACGCCGGCGTCGCATCCGCTTCCATCAACGGCCGGTTGGTGACCATCTCGGCGACGTTGCGCGCGCTTCCCGGTTTCACCGCCGCCCCGGCTTCGGCATCCACGCCCGTGTATCCCTCTTCCGGCGGAGAATCCGCGCAGCGACGAACGGCATGGCGCAGGCCCAGATCCGCCGCATCCCTGCCGTAGCCACCCTCCGCAACCGGCGCCGTGAAAAGCTCCAGGAACCGGGACTTGACGTCCCCGATCTCGATGCGATCCTGGGGCCGCCTCGGCCCGGCCACGGATGGCACGACCGTGTCCAGGTCGAGCCCGAGCACGCGCGTATAGTCGATGTCCCCCTCGACGGGAATGCCGTACAGCCCCTGCGCCTTGAAGTAGGATTCGAGCAGGGCGATTTCCTCCTCGCTGCGCCCCGTTTCCCTGAAATAGGCGAGGGTTGCGTCGTCGACCGGGAAGAACCCCATGGTGGCGCCATACTCGGGCGCCATGTTGGCGATGGTGGCGCGGTCTGGCACCCGCAGCGACGCCGCGCCTTCGCCGAAGAATTCCACGAACTTGCCGACCACGCTGGCCTTGCGCAGCATCTCCGTCACCGCCAGCACCAGGTCGGTGGCGGTGACCCCGCTGCGCAGCCGGCCGGTCAGGTGGACGCCCACCACGTCCGGCGTCAGGAAGTAGACCGGCTGCCCCAGCATGCCCGCTTCCGCCTCGATCCCTCCCACGCCCCAGCCCACCACGCCGATGCCGTTGATCATGGTGGTGTGCGAATCGGTGCCCACCAGCGTGTCGGGATAGGCCACGCCGTCCTTCAGGTGAATGCCGCGGGCGAGGTATTCCAGGTTCACCTGGTGCACGATGCCGATCCCGGGCGGCACCACCCTGAAGGTATCGAACGCCTGCATGCCCCACTTGATGAACTGGTAGCGCTCATGGTTGCGGCGGAACTCGATCTCCATGTTGCGCTCCAGGGAACGGGCGTCGCCATAGTGATCCACCTGCACCGAATGATCGACCACCAGATCCACCGGCACCAGGGGCTCGATCAGCTTGGGATTCCTGCCCATGCGGTGGGCGACGCTGCGCATGGCCGCCAGATCCACGAGCAGGGGCACGCCGGTGAAATCCTGCAGCACGATCCGGGATACGACGAAGGGAATCTCGTGCGTGCGCGCGGCGTGCGGCTGCCAGCCCGCCAGCTGCCGCACGTGGGCCTCGGTGATCTTCCGGCCGTCGCAGTTGCGCAGGACGGACTCCAGCACGATGCGCAGGGACACCGGCAGGCGCGAGATCCTGCCCAGCCCGGCCGCCTCCAGGGCGGGCAGGGAATAGAACTGCGCCGTCCTGCCGGCGGCAGGGGACAGCGCTTTGCGCACGTTGAACGGATCATGTGTCACGATGGCGCTCCTCCACGAAGTTGCCCTGGCTGGTATTCCTCGATGTCTGCCTCGACCACCTCCCGCGCGAACTGCCGATAGGCTTCCCCGACCCGCCTGGCCATCGCATCGGGAAAGAGATGGAAGTCGCCTCTTCGCAGGGCCTCGACGATGCCCTCGCCGACGAGCGCAGGAGGCGCGGCCGCGCCGGCCAGGCCGGCCGCCGCGCTCATCCCGGTCGCGATCAGGCCCGGATGCACGCTCAGGACGGCCGTGCCGTGCCGCCCCATCGCGTCCCGCAGGGCCTGGGTGATGGCGTAGGCCGCCGCCTTGGAAGCCGAATGCGTCGCGAAACCGGGGGCGCACTTCAGCGCCGCCACCGAATTGATCTGCACGAATGCGCCGCCGCCGTTCGCCGCCAGGATCGGGGCGAAGGCCTGCGCCATTCGGACGAGGCCGCGCACGTTGACCTCGATGCCCTGCTCCAGCGCATCCAGGGCGCCGTCCTCCAGCACCGTGGCGGCGATGAAGACACCGGCGTTGTTCACCACCACCTGCACATCCCGCGCGCTTTCCGCCGCCTCCGCAATGGTTCCGGGCAGGGTCAGGTCCAGCCGCAGCGGCACCACCCGGTCACCATGCCGCTCGACGAGCGGGCGCGCGGCTTCCGGCTCGCGCACCGCGGCGTAGACGCGCCCGGCCCCGTGGCGCAGGAACGCCTCGGCGATCGCCCGGCCGATCCCGCGGTTGGCGCCTGTCACCAGCGCCGTCTTGCCTTCGATGTCATAACCTGTTTCCATGCCTCCTTCCGATGCGGGCGTGCGGCCGTCGATGCCGGATTCCGGATTATATGCCATGATGCGCCCGCACCCGACACCTGCGTACCGTATCCGGCACAAATTGATGCGCACACGGCGAACGTCCGCAAAAGCCCTATAATATGAAAATAGAATGACATGCCCGCTCATCGTCCGGATGCTCCGCTCCCGAATCCCGGCTGGATGCCGACCGCCACATGAATGGTGACTGATGACCGCTCCCACGCTGGCCCTGCTGCACGGCTTCCTCGGGTTCTCACGCCGCGGCCCGATCGAATACTTCCGCGGAGTCGGGTCGGCGCTGCGGGAAAGGGGAATCGCGCCGCTCACTCCGGAAGTCCGCCCCGCCGGCACCATCGCCGAACGCGCCGAGGCCCTCGCCCGCACGCTGCTGCGCGGCAATGCCGAAACCTTCGCGCTGGTGGCGCACAGCATGGGCGGGCTGGATGCGCGATACCTGATCGGCCATCTCGATCCCGACCGGCGCATCCGCAGCCTGGTGACCGTGGCCACGCCCCACCGCGGCTCTCCCGTGGCCGCATGGGCGCTGGAAGCGCGCGGCATGCTGCCCGCCTGGATCCGCCTGGTGGGGCGCCCCGGCCTGGACGAACTGACCCCCGAGGCGCGTCTGGCCGCGCCCATTCCCGACCGGCCGGATGTGTCTTACGCCTCCTACGCCGCGCAGCGGCCCGTCGCCGAGCAACCCCCCTGGCTGCGCGCCTTCGGGCGGATCATGGGGGGAGCCAACGACGGCATGGTACCGGTCGAATCCGCGTACTGGGGAGAGTTTCGCGGCATCCTGCGCGCCGACCACGTGGAACTGCTGGGCTGGAGCCTCGCGCCGCCGGACGGGCGCAGCCTGCGGCCTTTCAGGCATGCCGATTTCTGGGTCCGGGCCGCCATGGAAGCCATGGCCGCGGCCCGGCCCGAGGAGCGAGAACATGAGTAAGAACAAATGGCGCATGCCATGGTACGACTGGCTGGTATTCCTGGTGCCGTCCCTGCTCATCGTCGGGCTGGGCGTGGAATCCGCCCTGGGCCCGGCGGGGATCGAATACCGCGATTTCCGCGCCGTCGCGCACTGGTTCGACCCGGTCTTCTTCCAGTACAACCTCGTCATGGCGCTGCTGGCGGTGCTGGTCGTGCCCTCCCTCGCGCTCGCCTACATACAGAGCATGACCAACCGCAAGGAGCGCCAGCTGCTGCGGGAGGCGCCCGCCGCGCGCCACGCCGAGATTCTCGAAAGAATGAAGCAGCGCGCCTCCTTCGGCACCTATCGCGGCAGCATCTGCCTGACCACCACCATCGTGCTGCTGGGCATCTGCATCCTGCTGCTGTTCAAGCCCCTGCCGTCGGCGAATGGCGGCGTCGATTTCAGCCTGGGAGGCAACATGCTGATCATGGGCGTCTACGCGGAACTGTTCGGAAGGGACCCCGGCGCCTACTACACCCACCTCGTCCGCAGCCTGGTCGCCTTCCAGTTCGGATTCCTCGGCGCCTACATCTACTTCATCGGCTCGGTCGCGCGCGCGTTCTTCACGGTGGACCTGACCCCCCACACCTTCATCGACGGCTCCATCCGCATGATCGTCGCCAGCATCCTGGCGCTGATCCTCTCGTTCGCCGTGTACGCCGTCTCGCCCGAGACCGCCGGGCAAAGCCCCGGCCTGCTTCCCGTGGTCAGCTTCTTCTTCGGCTTCTACCCCAAGCGCGCGGCGGTGGCGATCGAGCGCATCGTGCTCAAGATCGTGCAGAGCCTGCCCGGCGACAGCTACCGCGCGCTGCCGCTCTCCATGCTGGCGGGCATGAGCTATGCCCACGAGCTGCGGCTCGAGCGGGAAGGCTACGACAACATCGAGAACCTCAGCACCGCGGACACGGTGGATCTGGCGATACGCACCTGCTTCACCTACGGCCAGCTGGAGCAGTGGAAGGATCAGGCCTGGCTCGCGGTGCACCTGCGGGAGGACTATCCGGAGTTCGTCCGGCGCACCGGCATCACCGGCGGCAGCGAACTGCGGCGCTTCCTGACCGCCAGCGACGCCGCGCAGGCCAACGGCCTGGAACAACTGGTCGCAGCCGTGACGGCCGATCCCGCCGCCACCGCATCGTGGCGCACGAGGCTCACGGCATTGAAGGCGCTGCTGGCTGCCGACCGGCCCGAGCCTGCCGGCGCCGCGCCCTCCGGCAGGCCCGCCGCGGGGCAGGTATTCCATGAGCCCCTCGAAAGCCGGCCGCCGGCGAAGGAGCCCGGCCCCGTCCGCGGAGGCGATGCCTGATGGGCGCCTCTCATCCGGGGCCGGCCTGGGCGCATTGTTCGATCCGGTCGCCCGGCAGTCCGTCGCTGCCGTGATGGAGCAGCATGGCCCAGGCGCCCGGCCCCGTCCCCTTCGTCCACCACTCCAACTCGCCGTCGGTATAGCGCGCGCCGCTGGCCGAAAGCGCCTGCGTCATCTCGCGCGTCCGGCCCTCGTACTCCACCAGCGCGAGCGTGGAGGTGGGATAGCGCGCCCGGACGGCGCGGCCGCTGTCGCAGCGGTAGGCCACCATCGCCGCCGCCTCCACGCCATCGCCGGTCGCCGCTGCGCCCTGCGCCGCCAGATGGGCGCACCCCGCCAGCAGGGCCGCCTGGACGAGGATGGAGAAAAAGAGAATGTGCATGAGGGCTCCGTTCGGATGGAGGACGATGGATGCCGTTGAATCACGGAGCCCCGAATAGCGCCTGGAAAGCCGGGCTGGCCCGATCGATGACAGCCACCATCCGGCTTTTCAAGAGCGGCGTCATGCGCACCAGCCGCGAGCGCCCGTCCGCCGGATTCCCGATTTCTTCCAGATAGCCCTCGTCTATGGCACGGCGTATGTATTTCATTGCCGTTTGCGGACTCAATCCCTTCACGAGGCCATAGGCGTCGGTCTTGGGAACGGCACTTTCGCCCCTCAACCATAATTCGGTGAACAGCCGTGAAAAATGGATGTCGCTGAACCCGGTTTCCTGAAAAATGCTCACCCAGGCATCGTCCAGCTCCCGCAAGGCAACCAGGAATCTTTTATTGTTTTCATCCTGTTGCCCCTGATGCTCCCCGGCCTCCGGTCCTGCTCCGACCTTTTTCAATTCGATGTCTCCCGCGTTCCAGTCAGCACGTCCCAAGGATACAAGCCATGAGCAACGAATTATATACTAAAAACAATATACAAATCTATTTATAGATTTGTATATTATCTTGGTGTAAGATTCCTGCCTCATTGTAGTTCATCAAAGGAAATCCGGATGGATCGAGTCTCATGAGTCTCCAAGCCATAGATTCTTCATGCTCCAGGATGCACAACCCGATCACACGCCAGCGATGCGCATTCATCCTTGTCGCCGCGCTCGCGGCAACCCTTCTCGCCGGATGCAATGCCGGATCGGGTACGCCGGCCGAACCACCGCCGCCCGATGTCGCGGTTGCGAGCGTACTGGTGCGTCCGGCGCAGACATGGGACGAATTCAACGGCCGCGTCCATGCCATTCCGACGGTGGAACTGCGTCCGCGCGTCAGCGGCTACATCGATCGTGTCGCATATAAGGAAGACAGCGAGGTCAAACCGGGCGATCTCCTGTTCGTCATCGATCCCCGGCCGTACCGCAATGCGCTCCACAGCGCACAGGCACAGCTCGAACGCGCCCGAGCGGCGGCGAAGCTCGCACGCAGCAAGACCGCACACGCGCAGGCGCTGTTTGAAACGCAGGCCATGGCGCGCGAGGAGTTCGACCGGAGACAGGCGGAGTCGGCGCAGACGAACGCCGAGGTTCGCGCAGCGGAAGCCGCCCTGGCCACCGCCAGGCTCAACCTCGGCTTTACCGAGGTCCGGGCCCCCATCGCCGGCCGCGCGGGGCGAGCGTACCTGATGGCCGGCAATCTTGCCCAGGCCGACCAGTCGATACTGACAACCCTGGTCTCGCAGGATCCGATGTACGTGTACTTCGATTGCGATGAGCACAGCTTCCTGCGCTACAGGGCATTCGCCCGCCGCAACGATCGCGGGAACCATGCCTATCCGGTCCGCATCCGCCTGGCGAACGAGGAAGGCTTTCCACATCAGGGGACCGTGGATTTCTTCGACAACCAGGTCGATCCCACGACCGGCACGATCCGTGTCCGCGCCGTCGTCGCGAATGCCGGCCGTCTGCTGACGCCCGGCCTTTTCGCCCGGGTACAGCTGCAGGGCGAAGAGGTGCCGGCGCTTCTGATAGACGCCAAGGCCATCATGACCGACCAGCATCACAAATATGTCTATGTACTGGGTGAGGGCAATACGGCGCTCCGCAGGAACGTCACGCTGGGCCGCCAGGTCGATGGCCTGTACATGGTGCAGTCCGGCCTCGATCCGGCCGACAAGGTCATCGTCGCCGGCACGCAGAAGATCCTGCGCGAGGGGGCGATCGTAGCGCCCGAGCACGTCGCCATGGAAACCGGGGCAGCCGCCCCGCATCCGGTTCCATGAAGGCGTCGGGGTAAGAAGGCGCGATCATGGATTTCTCCAAGTTCTTCATCGACCGCCCCATCTTTGCGATCGTTCTCTCCATCGTTATTTTCGCGTTGGGGCTGATCGCCATTCCGCTCCTGCCCGCAGGCGAGTACCCGGAAGTGGTGCCGCCCAGCGTCGTCGTGCGGGCGATGTACCCCGGCGCCAACCCCAAGGAAATGGCGGACTCGATCGCGGTTCCGCTGGAAGAGGCGATCAACGCCGTCGAAGGCATCATGTACATGAAGTCCGTTGCGGGTTCCGACGGCAGCCTGCAGGTGACCGTCACCTTCACGCCCGGCATCGACCCCGATACCGCGGCCGTCCGCGTCCAGAACCGCGTCGCCCAGGCCCTGTCCCGTCTGCCCCCCGACGTGCGCCAGTACGGCGTGACCACCCAGAAGCAGTCCCCCACCCCGCTCATGTTCGTGAGCCTGTCCTCGCCCGACAACCGCTACGACGGGGTCTACCTGCGCAACTACCTGACCCTGAATGTCAAGGACAAGCTCTCCCGCCTGGTGGGCGTCGGCAACGTCGGATTGTACGGGGAAGGCGACTATGCGATGCGCCTGTGGCTGAACCCGAACAAGCTTGCCACCCGCGGACTGACGGCCGGCGACGTGGTCAATGCCGTGCGCGAGCAGAATGTCCAGGTATCCGCGGGCCAGCTGGGCGCGGAACCGTCGCCCAGGAGCACGGATTTCCTGGTTCCGATCAATGTGCGCGGGCGGCTTCGCAGCGAACAGGAGTTCGGCGACATCGTGCTGAAAAGCGGGGACCATGGCCAACTGGTTCGCCTGTCCGACGTGGGACGCGTCGAGCTCGGCTCCGGCGACTACACGCTCCATGCCATGCTCAATGACAAGAACGGCGCCAGCGCGGGCATTTTTCTCACGCCCAACGCGAACTCCCTGGCGGTGGCCAGGGCGGTCTACGCCAAGTTCGAGGAACTTTCGGCGAACTTCCCCGCGGGCATGACCTACCGGATCGTGTGGGACCCCACCGTATTTGTCCGGGATTCCATCCGCGCCGTGGGTCAGACCCTGATCGAGGCGGTCTTCCTGGTCGTGCTGGTGGTCATCCTCTTCCTGCAGACCTGGCGCGCGTCGATCATTCCGCTGATCGCGGTGCCGGTCTCCATCGTCGGCACCTTTGCCTGGCTGTACCTGCTCGGATATTCCATCAATACGCTGACATTGTTCGGACTGGTGCTGGCGGTCGGCATCGTCGTGGATGATGCCATCGTCGTGGTCGAGAATGTCGAGCGCAACATCGAGGCAGGACTGGACCCCCTTGCCGCAGCCCACCAGGCCATGAAGGAAGTCTCCGGCCCCATCGTCGCGATCGCCCTGGTGCTTTGCGCCGTGTTCGTGCCCATGGCGTTCCTGAGCGGCGTCACCGGCGAATTCTACAAGCAGTTTGCCGTCACCATCGCCATCTCCACAATCATTTCCACGATCAATTCCCTGACACTGTCACCGGCACTGGCGGCGAAACTGCTCAGGAGACATGACGCCCCGAAGGATGCGCTCACCCGGCTGCTCGAGCGCATGCTGGGGTGGCTGTTCCGCCCGTTCAACCGGCTGTTCCTTCGCAGCTCCGGCAGGTATCAGGGCGCCGTGGCCCGAACACTGGGCCGGCGGGGCATCGTGTTCACCGTCTATGCAGGGTTGCTGCTCGGGACTGCAACACTGTTCCACGTCGTGCCGAGCGGCTTCATTCCCAACCAGGACAAACTCTATCTTTTCGCAGGCGCCAAATTGCCGGAGGGCGCGTCGCTTGCCCGTACCGATGCCGTCACACGCCAGCTGAACGGAATTGCCCGGACCATCGAAGGCGTGGACATCACCGAAAGCTACGTGGGCATGAACGCCCTGCAGTCGGTCAACACCCCCAACCAGGCCACGTCCTACGTCATCCTCAAGCCTTTCGACCAACGCCAGCGTTCCGCGGAATCCATCATCGCCGAACTCAACGCCAGGCTCGTGGAGATCAAGGACGGGCAGGCCTACGCACTGCTGCCTCCGCCCATCCAGGGACTGGGCAACGGGTCGGGCTATTCGCTTTACCTGGTCGACCGCGCCGGCCTGGGGTACGGCGCGTTGCAGGAAGCGTTGACGGCTTTTCAGAGCGCGATCGCGCAGACGCCGGGCATGACCTTCCCCGTCAGCTCATACCAGGCCAACATCCCGCAGCTCGAGGTCAAGGTGGACCGGGTCAAGGCCATGGCCCAGGGCGTGTTCCTGACGGATCTCTTCAATACCCTGCAGATCTACCTCGGCTCCATCTACGTCAACGACTTCAACCTGTTTGGCCGGGTCTACCGGGTAATGGCCCAGGCGGACTCCGCCTTCCGCCAGAAGCCCGAGGACATCGGCAACCTGTACACGCGCAATGCGCAGGGGGAAATGGTGCCGCTGGGGTCGATGGTGACGGTTCAACCCGCCTTTGGCCCGGATCCCGTCATCCGCTACAACGGCTATCCCGCCGCCGACCTGATCGGCGATGCCGATCCGCGCGTGTTTTCCTCCGGGCAGGTCATCACCCGGCTGTCGGAAATCGCTGCGGAGGTGCTGCCCCGCGGCATCACGCTGGAATGGACGGATCTCAGCTACCAGCAGGTGACGCAGGGCAACGCGGCGGTCATCGTATTCCCGTTGTCGATCCTGCTCGTCTTTCTGGTGCTGGCCGCCCTCTACGAGAGCTGGACGCTGCCGCTGGCGGTCATCCTGATCGTGCCGGTATGCATGTGCGCAGCGCTCTTCGGCATCTGGCTCGCGGGCGGCGACAACAACATATTCGTGCAAGTGGGGCTGGTCGTATTGATGGGTCTGGCGTGCAAGAATGCCATCCTGATCGTGGAATTCGCCCGGGAACTGGAGATCCAGGGCAAGGGTACCATCGACGCCGCACTGGAAGCCTGCCGTCTCCGGCTTCGCCCGATCATCATGACCTCGATCGCCTTCATCGCCGGCTCCATTCCGCTCGTGCTCAGCCATGGCGCCGGCAGCGAGGTGCGCCATGCAACCGGTATAACCGTTTTTGCCGGCATGCTGGGGGTGACGCTGTTCGGCTTGTTCCTTACCCCTGTCTTCTACGTCGCACTGCGCAAGCTGGCCCGCCTCAAGCCGCATGGGTGATTTCTGCTTCAGTGGGATCATTGCACATCAGCAAAATCAGCAGTGCATCGCCGATTCATCATCGCCTTGCATGGTCTCCCTCGATTCATCGTTCCGCATGACAAAGTACTGGCAGCATGGCAAGACTCGTTGCCCTGCGGCTATGCTCGAACTGGCGGCCACTGACGAGCGGTATGCACCTCAGCCAGCACCCAGACCGTATCCCTATCGATCTCGTATATCAGACGATAGCTCCTGTGTGGAACAAGTTCGCGAGTACCTGGAATCCTGCCTGTCTTGCCCATCTCTGCATGCACGGCCAGCCTGGCGACCGCGCTGCCAAAGAGCTCGTCCATGAGCACGGCTGCGTCGGGATTGTCGGCCGCGATGTAATCCCAAATGTCAGCTCGATCCTGTTCCGCCTCCGTCGTCCAGATGACTATCACTTCCGGTTTGCCGCTGCCTGCTTGCGCCTGACAGCGAACACGGCCTCAACCTCATCATTCGATCGCCCCCGGCCGGCACGCATCGAGCCGCGTGCCGCCTCCACCTTGCAACGCAGGTACTCATCATATTCCCGGACTTGGCGGCGTTGCTCGATATAGCCACGCATCAATTCACGCATGACCTGGGAGGCCGGCCGGTCTTCACTGGCGGCCTCGGCCATGAACTCGGCGCGCAACTCCGGTTCCAGTTTCAATGTAAAAACGGCTTCTTTCGGCATGAAGCAACCTTTCAACGTTAAAAATACTAAAATAGTATATACGTTGTTAGTATATTAATAAAGGTTAGCGGCGGATACGGGCGCTCCACGCAGCATCGATGACGCACGCGTCGATGCCGTGATTGCCAGGATACTGGAATCCGTGCCTCAGGCTTCACCCGTTGGAGCACACGCACCATGGCACGCGAGATGGTCATGTCAGATGACATCCTCGCAAGCATCGGGAGATGCTACCTGCGAATTTCTAACTCTGGATGCTAGCGATGGAATGCCAGCATGGCACTTCAGTGTTGCCTTGTTCGGGGATCTTTCTTCCTTCTCATCAAGCATCCATTGCCAAATATATTTGGCACATGGTATGGTGAGAGATAAGAAACAATGCAGCCTACAAAACCCAAAACAGTCATTGTCTATCAGGATGCGAGAGGCAAAGAGCCTTTCACGGAGTGGCTCCATGGACTGCGTGACCATAAAGGACGCCGCTCCATCCTGCTGCACGTGGGCAGGCTGGAACAAGGTCTGTTTGGCGATTGCCGGTCTGTCGGCGAAGGTGTTTCAGAGCTTCGGATATTTTTTGGGCCGGGCTATCGAGTCTATTTTGGTGAAGAGGCTGGCTGCATTGTTGTGCGGTGGCGACAAATCCAGCCAGGAGCGGGACATACAAGCCGCGAAAGCATACTGGAAGGAGTACAAGGATCATGGCTAAACGGACATATCGACAATTCAGGGATGTGGAAGAAGAGTATTTCCGCAGCCACCCCGAGGAAATCGACCTCTACCTTGACGAGATTTTCGATACCTATGCGGAGGATCACGATTCGGCTTCCCTACTGGCATCCCTGCGTGTCATCGCCAAGGTAAAAGGCATCAGCAATATTGCCGAGGAGACCGGACTGACACGGCAAGGCATTCAGCATGCCTTGTCCAGCAAGGGGAATCCGCGCTTCGATAATGTCAATTTGATCATGAACGCACTTGGATACCGCTTGGTGCCGGAAAAGCTCGACAACGGCCAGCGTATCTAGAGCATTTTTGATTTAAATATAGACAATATGATAAATTATCCCGGGTTCAATCTGGAGTCCGGGCATGCACGCTTATTCGCAAGATTTACGGGATCGTGTACTGGGAGCATTGCAACGTGGAGAACGTCCCAGCGATATTGCTCGGCGTTATGAAGTCAGCCGGCTGTGGGTGTATCAGGTGCGCAAGCG
Source organism: Nitrosovibrio sp. Nv17 (assembly GCF_900119085.1). GTDB lineage: Bacteria > Pseudomonadota > Gammaproteobacteria > Burkholderiales > Nitrosomonadaceae > Nitrosospira. Next base: position 72,794 of record NZ_FPIQ01000014.1, read on the forward strand.
ATTTGAAGCCAGTGGCCAGCGCCACAGCCTGCCGGTAGGGGGGCATCGGCGTTCGCGCATTGCCCATCGGGAGGGGGATATCCGTCGCTGGATTGAAGCCAGGCCGGACATGACCTTGGCAGAGTTGAGTGAACGTCTGGCCGAGGAAGGGATTGAGATCAAAGTGCCTGCCCTGTGGCATCAGCTCAACAAGTGGGGGTT